>NZ_JAIMBY010000012.1:7500-115504 GCF_026191915.1 Acidiphilium sp. PA | reverse complement strand
ACAAGCTTCACAGCGCCACAGCAACCGAAGGATTGATTCTGAATTTGTTTCCGGGGATCATGTTCACCACAAACCGGGAAACCAGCTTTAGCTTATTCTCCACAGGAACCTGTCCAACCTACCGGCACCACCGCAGGCTGCCGCTTTCAGCGTGATTTCGCCTCTAGTTTGCCGCTGAGATTTTCTCCATTTTTGCTTGCGTTGTTGTTACGCTGAATGGGCGCGGTCCGGAGCGTAGCTCACTCTACGCTAACAAAAATTTTTTGCTTCTTTTTTTCAAAAAAGAAGTCTTCCTGCGCTTGCCTGCCTCCTGCTCGCACTTCGAAGCGGTAACAGGGCGGTCACGAAAATATCGTTTGATGTCGAATGAATGTGGGTTTATGTGCAGGGTTCGGCAACATCCATAGGAGTGTGATCATGGCGAAGGTTTTGGTGCTTTATTACAGCACGTGGGGGCATGTGGAGGCGATGGCGAATGCGGTGGCTGAGGGGGCTGCCGGGGCTGGGGCTGATGTGACGGTCAAGCGGGTGCCGGAGACGATGCCGGCTGCGGTTGCGGCTTCGATTCATGCCAAGACGGACCAGGCGGCGCCGGTGGCTGAGCCTGGCGAGTTGGCGGATTATGATGCGATTATTTTTGGCACGCCGACGCGGTTTGGCAATATGTGTGGCCAGATGAGGAATTTTCTGGATCAGACGGGGGCTTTGTGGGCCAAGGGGGCTTTGGTCGGCAAGGTGGGGTCGGTGTTCATTTCGACTGGCAGCCAGCATGGCGGGCAGGAGACGACGATTACCTCGTTCCACACGACGTTGTTCCATCATGGCATGGTGGTGGTGGGCGTGCCGTATTCGGTGCCGGAGCTGGGCAATATGGATGAGATTACCGGTGGCACGCCGTATGGGGCTTCGACGATGTCGAAGAGTGACGGGTCGCGGATGCCGAGCGCGAATGAGCTGGCGATTGCGCGGGCGCAGGGCAAGCATGTCGCGTTGATTGCGGCGAAGCTGGCGGCGTAGGGTCTGGGCTGACACCGAACTGTCATATGACAAGCGTCCCTGTGCGGGATATGGCGGGAGCTGAACCGAGCAGGGACGCATCATGACGATATCACGCCGCCGTTTTCTGGAGTCGGGTGCCGAGCTCGGCGCGATTTCGATGCTGGCGGGGGCGCCGGCGCTGGCGGCCGCGGGCGGTGAGGCGCGGTTTTTCGTGATCGGCGATTGGGGGCGGGACGGGAAGCACCATCAGCGTGCGGTGGCGGGTGCGATGGCGGCGGCGGCGGTGGCGGCCGATCCGGCGTTCATTGTTTCGGCGGGCGATAATTTCTATGAATCCGGGGTGACGGGTCTGCATGATCCGCAGTGGCGGACGAGTTTCGAGGATGTGTATTCACAGGATTCGTTGCAGCGGCCGTGGCATGTGATTCTGGGCAATCATGATTACCGGGGCGATGTCGAGGCGCAGCTGGCGTATTCGACCCTGTCGCGCCGGTGGGAGATGCCGGCGCGGTATTATGCGCGCAAGCTGGCGGCGCCGGGGGGTGGGGCGGAGATTTTCTATCTCGATACATCGCCGTTCATTCGGAAATATGCAGGCACGGTGACGAACACGGCGGGGCAGGACCCGCGGGCGCAGCTGGCGTGGCTGGAGCGGGGGTTGGCGGCGTCGGGGGCGCGGTGGAAGATCGTGATCGGGCATCATCCGCTGTACACGGCGCTGGGCGGGCATGGGCATGACCAGCCGGACATGATTGCGGCGTTCGAGCCGGTGCTGCGGCGGCACAAGGTTGCGCTGTATATCAACGGGCATGACCATTCGATGCAGTATGTCGAGATGGGCGGGATTGCGTATGTGACGACGGGGGCGGGGTCGCACACGTATCAGCCGGGGCCGGCGAGCCGGGCGGGGTATTGTTCGGGCGACCATGGGTTTCTGGCGGTGGCGGTGGGTGCGGCTGCGGTGCGGCTGGATTTTATTGACGTGCGGGGCCGGACGGTGTTCGGCAAGACGCTGGCGGTGTAGCGGCGGCGGTGCCGGGGGGCACCGGCGGTGTTACAGTATTGCACATTCCGGCGCGAAATTGTGTGGGAGGGTTGCCCTATATCGGGCGCATCGGGGGTTGGCGGATCATGCCGGCCGGGTTGCGACCGATCATCCATTTCTGGAAAGGGGCTATTATGTTGAAACTTGCTTCACGCTCTCCCGTTCGTGTGCGGCTCCGCAAATTGGGGGCGGCTTTGTTGATTGCGGGTCTTGGATTGTCGCTGTCGGGCTGCGTGGTTTATCCTGGGCGGCCGGGCGGGTGGTGTTACTGGCATCCGTATCGCTGCCGGTGAGGGGTGACGCGGCGGGCGGTTGGGCGTGTGTGCTTGGCCCGCCGCTGTTTGCCGTCAATCCTCAAGGAAGCGTGATATTTCGAGCCGAAAAATGAATGCAGAAATTTGCGGAGGTTGGTCAGGCCTGGGGTGAGGCCGGGGCGTCCGTGAGGTGGCTGATGACGGCGCGCTGTTTGTTGCGGAGGTGCTGGAACAGCAGGTCGCTGAGTTCGGCGCCGGCGCGGCGGTGCAAGGCGTCGAGGATCGCTTCGTGTTCGCGCATGGCTTCGCTCCAGCGGTCGCGCTTGCGATCGAGGTTGGCGGCGTAGCGGATGCGGCGGATGCGGTTGGCGAAGCTGGCGTAGCTGGTGGTGAGGGTTTCGTTGCGGGCGGCGGCGACGATGTGGTGGTGGATGGCCTGGTTGCACTGGAAGTAGCCGTGCAGGTCGCGCCGGAGGTAGCAGCCGTACATCTGGTGGTGGAGGTGTTCGATGGCGGCGACTTCGTCATCGGTGATGCGTTCGCAGGCGAGGCGGCCGGCGAGGGCTTCGAGGCCGCCCATCAGGTCGAGCAGTTCGGCGATGTCCTGGGCGGTCAGGCGGCGGACGCGGGCGCCGCGGTTGGGCAGCAGGTCGATCAGACCTTCGGCGGCGAGGACCTTGAGGGCTTCGCGCAGGGGGGTGCGGGAGATGCCGAGCATGTCACAGAGCTGGCGTTCGGGCACGCGGGCGCCGTCTTCCAGATTGCCTTCGACGATGTAGTCGCGCAGACGGACCAGCACTTCGCCGTGCAGGGACTGGGCCGCCTGCGGTGCGGCGGCGAGTTCGGGCTGGGCCGGGTCGGTGGGCCGATGCTGCAGGGAGGCGCTATTCATTGCGGGGATGGTAATCCATTGCCTGCGGGGCGTCGACCGGTAATTGCATTCAAAAATAACTTGTTTTATATCGAATAAAATGCGATATCATTCGTGAAAAGCGGATCGTCGAGTCCGGCGGGAGGAGGAGCACCATGTCAGTGCCGCAAGGTCATCATTTTCTGCAGATCCCCGGGCCGAGTCCGGTGCCCGAGCGGGTGTTGCAGGCGATGCACAGGCAGATCATCGATCATCGGGGCCCGGCGTTCGCGCGGCTGGGCCGTGAGGTGCTCGAGGGGTGCCAGGCGATTTTCCAGACCGCCGGTCCGGTGATCATCTATCCGTCGTCGGGCACGGGGGCGTGGGAGGCGGCGATCGTGAATACGCTGTCGCCGGGCGTCCGGGTGCTGATGGCCGAGACCGGGCATTTCGCGACGCTGTGGCAGCGCATGGCGGCGCGGTTCGGGCTGGAGGTGGATTTCATCAGGGGGGATTGGCGGCATGGCGTCGATCCCGCGGCGATCGAGGCGAAGCTGGCGGCGGATGCGACGCGCTCGATCAGGGCGGTGATGGTGGTGCATAACGAGACCTCGACCGGGGTGCTGAGCCGGATACCGGATATCCGTGCGGCGATCGACCGGGCGGGGCATCCGGCGTTGCTGATGGTCGATACGATTTCATCGCTCGGTTCGGCGGATTACCGGCATGATGAATGGGGCGTCGATGTGACGGTGAGCTGCTCGCAGAAGGGGTTGATGCTGCCGCCCGGGCTTGGGTTCAACGCGATTTCGGAGAAGGCGCTGGAAGCGTCGCGGCGCAACACGATGCCGCGCTCGTACTGGGATTGGCAGGAGATGCTGAAACCCAATGCGAGCGGGTTTTTTCCGTCCACGCCGGCGACCAGCCTGTTGTATGGGCTGCGGGAATCGATTGCCATGCTGCTGGAGGAGGGGTTGGCGCGGGTGTTTGCCCGCCATGAGCGGCTGGCCGCCGCGACGCGGGCGGCGGTGAACGCCTGGGGGCTGGAGATTTTATGTCTGGAGCCGTCCGAGTATTCGCCGGTGCTGACCGCGGTGATCATGCCCGCCGGGCACGACGCCGATGCGTTCCGCAAGATTGTGCTGGAGCGCTACAACATGTCGCTCGGCTCCGGGCTGAGCCGGGTGGCGGGCAAGGTGTTCCGCATCGGGCATCTGGGTGAATGCAATGAGCTGACGCTGCTCGGCGCGCTGACCGGGGTCGAACTGGGGCTCGCCGCGGCCGGGGTGCCGCATCGGCCGGGCGGGGTGGCCGCGGCGATGGCCGATCTGGCGGGGCGCAACACCGACCCTGCGGTGCCATAGGGCTGACCCGATCGGGCCATAAAATTGCCGCGCTCCAGGGGCGCTATGGCAGCCTGACTGGAGCGGAGACCGATCATGGATAAGTTGACGATGGGTGTGCTGGGCGCGATTGCCGGTGTGGCGGTGGCGGGTTCGGCGCAGGCGGGCACGGGGACGGATGGCGGCGGGGCGCAGGCCCCGGCGGGGGTTTCGTCCTATGCTGATCTGCTGGCGCCAATTCCCAATGCCGCTGCCGTGCTCAAAGCGGAGGACGAGGCGATGCGGGCGGCGCCGCACATCGAGCTGGCGCAGGCTTATCTGCAGTTCCAGTATGGGCCGCCGCTGCCGCCGCCGCCGCCGTATTACGGGTATCCGGGCCCGTATTATCACCATCATCATCACCACCACCGGTATTACCGGCCGCAGTTTCATCATCATCACCACCACCATCACCACGGGTATGGCCGCGGCTGAGGCGCGCGACGGTCAGGCGGGGTCGCTGGCTGAATGTTCGGTGCGGGATTTTTCGAGCGCGGCGCGAAGCAGCCGGCGGTAGGTGGCATCGAACACCGTGTCGCTGGCGGAAAGCCAGCGGGAGTCGGCACCCAGCGTGTCGCGGCTGGCGTGGATGCGCCGGCCGCGCAGTTCGCGTTCGGCGGCTTCGTCGTCGTTCATCGGGACCAGGGTGAAATCGGGCGTGGTCGGCAGGAACAGCATCTGCATGAACGGCTCGCCGGGGCGGAAGATGTGGGTGACGCCCGCCGGTGGCGCCTTGAACACCACGAAGGAAATCATCGGCCACCAGCTGGTGCGGAGCAACGCGGGGACGGCGAGCGGCACGTCGTCCGCCGCACTCGTGTAGTAGCGTGGATGCGGCTCGGTGCGGACGGCGATATCGTCATCGACCATCAGGTCGAGGAGGAGTTGATAGGTGTAATACCCGTCGCCGAACGAGCGGAACGGCGGCCATTGCAGGTCGGGATCGGGCGGTGCGCCGAAATCGCCCTCGAGCGCGACGCGGCCATTGCGGCGCGTTACCCGTAATTCGGTGTCGTAGGGGTAGAACAGCTCGATGCCGTACTGCGCGCCTTCGACGAAGGGCATGCAGTGCCAGGCCTGTTCCAGCGAACCGTCCTTGCGGGGTTGCGCAACGCCGCCCCAGCCCGGCACAATGAGTTTGGTCCGCCGGGGCGCGAGGCGGGGTTCGAACAGGCGGTATTTGACGATGGTCATGACAATCTCCCTCGATACCAGGTGCCGGTGATCATGACCAACGACGCGCCGATGGCAATTTTTGGGCAGACCCTGGCGCGGGGCGGTGTGTGGTGACGGGGTATCGCGATCCGATCGACATCTATCTGCTGCGGGTGCTGCATACGCTGCTGGTGGAAGGCAGCGTGACGCGCACGGCGGTGCGGCTCAACCAGTCGCAGCCGGCGATCAGCGCGGCGCTGAAACGGTTGCGCGATATCATCGGTGATCCATTGCTGGTGCGAAGCCGGTCCGGCATGGTGCCGACCGAGCGCGGGGCGGCGCTGCTGGAGCCGACCATGATTGCGCTGCATGAGATCAGCCGGATCGCGATGCAGCAGACGCCGTTCGACCCGGCATCGAGCCTGCGGCGGTTTCGGGTGGGATCGCCGGATTATCTGAACATCCTGCTCGTGCCGACGCTGGTCGAACGGTTTCGCCGTGCGGCACCGAATGCGGCACTCGAATTGCATCCGCTGTCGCCGGATTCGCATTTCGAGGCCGGGTTGGAAGAGGGCCAGTTCGATCTGGTGATCGGCAACTGGCCCGATCCGCCGGCGCGGTTGCACCGGCGCGACCTGTTCACCGACGACGTCGTCTGCCTGGTCGGGCGCGCGCACAAGCTGGCGGGGCGCGCGTTGACCGAGGCGGATTATCTGGCGGCCGCCCATGTCGCGCCGACGCCCTATTCTTCGATGCAGCGCGGGCCGATCGACACGCATCTGGGCCGGGCCCGGCTCAAGCGGCACGTCGCGGTGATGGTGCCGTATTTCAGCCTGGCTCCGTCGCTGGTGGCGAAGACCGATCTGATGTTCACCACCACCCGACGCTTCGCCACCTACCACGCGCGCATCCTGCCGCTGGCGATACTGGAATCACCGATCGATTTTCCGCCGGTGCACTATTATGTCCTGTGGCACGCACGCTCGCATCTGTCGGCTGAGATCCAGTGGCTGATCGCGCTGATCGCAGGCGCGGTGTAAGGCGATCGGCGCACGGTCAGGTGATCAGGATCGCGCGGAAATCGTTGACATTGGTGCGGGTGGGGCCGGTGGTGATCAGATCGCCGAGCCGGCGGAACACCGTGTAGCCATCGTTATCGGCGAGCGCGGCGGCGGGGTCGATGCCGGCGGCGCGGGCGCGGGCGATGGTGTCGGGCGCGAGCCGGGCGCCGGCGTTGTCCTCGGTGCCGTCGATGCCATCGGTATCGCAGGCGATGGCGTGGATGCGCGGATGGCCGGCCAGCGCGATGGCGAGGGCGAGCAGGAATTCCGCGTTGCGGCCGCCACGGCCCCTGCCGCGCACGGTGACGGTGGTCTCCCCGCCCGAGATCAGCACGCAGGGCGGGGCGGCGGGTTGGCCGTGGCCCGCGCTGCTCTGCGCCATCGCGGCCATGACGCGGGCGACGTCGTTCGCTTCGCCTTCGATGGCATCGCCCAGGATGAGCGGCGTGATGCCGGCGGCGCGGGCGATGCCGGCGGCGGCTTCGAGCGCGTGCCAGGGGGTCGCGATCATGACGCTGGTGGCACGCCCGAACGCGGGGTCGCCGGGTTTGGGGGTTTCGGCTTCGGGGCGGCGCAGCCATGCGGCGACCGCGGCCGGCGGTTCGATGCCGTAGCGGGCGAGGATGGCGACGGCCTCGGCGCTGGTCGAGGCGTCCGGCACGGTCGGGCCGGAGCCGATCACCGAGGGATCGTCGCCCGGAACGTCCGAGATCATCAGCGTGACGATGCGGGCCGGCGCGCTTGCGGCGGCGAGGCGGCCGCCCTTGATGGCGGAGAGATGTTTGCGCACGCAGTTCATGTCGTGAATGGGCGCCCCGCTGCGCAGGAGGGCGCGGTTGATCGCCTGTTTGGCGGCGAGATCGATCCCCGGCGCGGGCAGGGCGAGCAGGGCGGAGGCGCCGCCGGACATCAGGCACAGGACGAGATCGTCCGCGGTGAGGCCCTGGACCAGGGTGAGCATGCGGGCGGCGGCGCGCTGGCCCGCATCGTCGGGTACGGGGTGTGAGGCTTCGACCACTTCGATCCGGGCGAGGTGATCGACGCCGTGGCCGTAGCGGGTGACCACCAGACCCGTGAGCGGCCGGTCCGCGGGCCACGCGGCCTCGACCACCGCGGCCATCGCGGCGGCGGCCTTGCCGGCGCCGACGACGATGGTGCGGCCCCTGGGCGGCGGCGGCAGGTGCGGCGCCATGCAGTGGGCGGGCAGCGCGGCGGCGACGGCGGCGTGGAACATGCGTTCCAGCAGCGCGGTGGCGGGTTCGCTCATCGGGGCGGGCGGTCCGGGCTCAGGCCGCGCCGATCTCGTGGTTGGCGAGGCGTTCGAGCACGCGGACCATGCCGGAGTGATCCCACCCGGCACCGCCAGCGGCGCTGGCCGCGTTGAACAATTCCTGGCAGGTCGCGGTGTTGGGCAGGCTGACGCCGAGGGCGCGGGCGCCATCGAGCGCGAGGTTGAGGTCTTTCTGGTGCAGTTCGATACGGAAACCAGGGGTGACGTTGTGCGCGATCATGCGTTCGCCGTGGACTTCGAGCACGCGCGAGCTGGCGAAACCGCCCATCAGCGCGGCGCGGACGCGGGCGGGATCGGCGCCGGCCTTGGAGGCGAACACGAGGGCTTCGCCGACCGCCTCGATGGTGAGGGCGACGATGATCTGGTTGGCGACCTTGGTGGTCTGGCCCGCGCCGTTGCCGCCGATCAGGGTGATGTTCTTGCCCATCAGCTCGAAGACGGGTTTGACTTTGGCGAAGGCGGCATCCGGTCCGCCGACCATGATGGTCAGGCTGGCGGCCTTGGCGCCGACCTCGCCGCCGGAGACCGGAGCGTCGAGATAATCGCAGCCGAGCGCGTTGATGCGTTCGGCGAAGGTTTTGGTCGCGATCGGCGAGATCGAGCTCATGTCGACCACGATCTTGCCGGGCGCGAGGCCGGCGGCGACGCCCTGCGGGCCGAACAGCACGGCCTCGACATCGGGCGTGTCGGGCACCATGGTGATGATGATATCGCTGGCGGCGGCGAGGCTGGCGGCATCGGCGCAGGATCTGGCGCCGGCTTCGACCAGGGCGGCACTCTGACGGCTGGCCGCGAGCACGAATACCTCGTGGCCGCCGGCGAGCAGATGGCCCGCCATCGGCCGGCCCATGATGCCGAGGCCGATAAATCCGATTTTACTCATAGGACGTTCTCCGTGCGATAGGTGTTCAGCCAGCCGAGGCCGGCGGTGGTCGTGGTCGCGGGTTTGTATTCGCAGCCGATCCATCCCTGGTAGCCCAGATCGTCGATCAGATGAAACAGGTGGGCGTAGTTGATTTCACCGGTGCCGGGTTCGTGGCGGCCGGGATTGTCGGCGAGCTGGATATGGCCGATGCGCGGGAAATGCGCCTCGATGGTGCGGCTCAGATCGCCCTCCATCACCTGGGCGTGATAGATATCGTACTGAAGTTTCAGGCTGGGGGATGCGACCGCATCGATGATACCGAGCGCCTGATCGGTGCGGTTGACGAAGAAGCCGGGAATGTCGCGGGTGTTGACCGGTTCGAGCAGCAAGGTGAGGCCGGCCTGTTGCAGGGCGTCGGCCGCGAAGGCGAGGTTTTCGATCAAGGTGTCGCGGGCGATGGCGTGGTGCCCGGCGGCGACGATGCCGGCGAGGCAGTTGAGCGCGGGGCAGCCGAGGGTGGTGGCGTAGTCGATCGCGCGGCCGACGCCGTCGCGAAATTCGCTGGTGCGGGCCGGATCGCAGGCGATGCCGCGTTCGCCCGCCTCCCAATTGCCAGCGGGCAGGTTGTGGAGCACGAGGCGGAGACCGTGCTGGCCGAGCGCGTCCTGCACGGCGGCTTTGGGGAAGGCGTAGGGGAACAGGAACTCGACGGCGTCGAACCCGGCGCCGCGCGCGGCGGCGAAGCGGTCGAGGAACGGCAGGTCGGTGAACAGCATGGTCAGGTTGGCGGCGAAACGCGGCATGGTCGGCTCCTGTCCTAAAGCGCGAGGTTGGGATCGAGGCAGAGGATGTCCTCGAATTCGTTGACCGCGTCGATCTCGGTGCCCATGGCGATGTTGGTGACGCGTTCGAGGATGAATTCGATCACCACGGGGACCTGGAACTCGGCCATCAGCGCATGGGCGCGGGCGAAGGCATCCTTGAATTCATTGGGGCTTTTTACCCGTATCGCCTTGCAGCCGAGCCCCTCGGCGACCGCGACGTGATCGACGCCGTAGCCGCGGACGTCGTCCTGATCGGGATCGGCGTTGATGTTGTCGAAGGCGAGGCTGACCTCGAAATCCATGCTGAAGCCGCGTTGCGCCTGACGGATCAGGCCGAGGTAGGAATTGTTCACCACCACATGCAGGTAAGGCAGTTTGTGCTGGGCGCCGACCGCGAGTTCCTCGATCATGAACTGGAAATCGTAGTCGCCGGAGAGGGCGACGATGGTTTTGTCCGGGCAGGCGGCGCGCACGCCGAGTGCGGCCGGCAGGGTCCAGCCGAGCGGGCCGGCCTGGCCGCAATTGACCCAGTTGCGCGGCTGGTAGACGCGCAGGAATTGCGCGCCCGCGATCTGCGACAGGCCGATGGTGGTGACGTAGCAGGTGTCGCGCGGCAGACTCTCGTTCATTTCCTGATAGACGCGCTGCGGCTTGAGGGGCACCTGATCGAAATGCGTCTTGCGCAGCATCACCGCCTTGCGATGGCCGCAGGCGGCGGCCCATTCGGACCGGTCGCGCAGCCGGCCTTGCTGTTTCAGATCGGCGGCGACGGCGATGAACTGGTCGAGCGCCGCGCCGGCATCGGAGACGATGCCGAAATCGGGCCCGAACACGCGGCCGATCTGGGTCGGTTCGATATCGACATGCACGAAAGTGCGGCCCCGCGTGTAGGTCTCGATCGAGCCGGTGTGGCGGTTGGCCCAGCGGTTGCCGATGCCCAGCGCGAAATCGGCGGCGAGGAAATTGGCGTTGCCGTAGCGGTGGCTGGTCTGCAGGCCGACCATGCCGGCCATCAGCGGATGATCGTCCGGGATGGCACCCCAGCCCATCAGCGTCGGGATCACCGGGATGCCGGCGAGCTCGGCGAAGGCGACCAGACGGTCGGCGGCGTCGGCGTTCAGGATGCCGCCGCCGGCGATGATGACCGGGCGCTCGGCGGCGTTGAGCATGGCAATCGCTTTTTCGGCCTGGCGGCGCGTGGCGGCGGGTTTGTGGACCGGCAGGGGTTCGTAGGTGTCGTCGTCGAATTCGATTTCGGCCATCTGCACGTCGATCGGCAGGTCGATCAGCACCGGACCGGGGCGGCCGGTGCGCATGGTGTGGAACGCCTGCTGGAACACCATTGGCACCAGGGCGGGTTCGCGCACGCAGACCGCCCATTTGGTGACGGGGCGGGCGATCGATTCGATATCGACGGCCTGGAAATCCTCCTTGTACAGACGCGCGCGCGGCGCCTGGCCCGTGATGCACAGCATGGGGATGGAATCCGCCTGGGCGGCGTAGAGGCCGGTGATCATGTCGGTGCCGGCCGGGCCGGAGGTGCCGATGCAGACACCGATGTTGCCGGCGGCGGCGCGGGAATAGCCATCCGCCATGTGGGACGCCCCTTCGACATGGCGCGCCAGGATGTGGCGGATGCCGCCATCCGCCCTGAGGGCGGCATAGAGCGGGTTGATCGCGGCACCGGGCACGCCGAACGCAGTGTTGACCCCCTCGCGCCGCAGCACGCGCACCGCCGCCTCGATTGCTTTCATTTTGGCCATTTTACCCCTCCGTCGGATTGTTTTTGTTTGGTGGCTGAGCATTGCGCCCGCTGATGTCGTTTGCAATAATGTTTTCACGATGTGAAAATGTCATTGGAATAGGCTTTTTTAACAACAGGTTGCGAGGTTCCATGCGGGCGCGCGTTTCGGCTGAGAGACCCCCGGCGGCGACGCGGGCGCGGACGGCGGCACCGGTGGAGCGGTCGATGCAGGTGCAATCGCTGGTGCGATCGCTGGCGATCCTGAACCGGCTGGCCGCGGCGGATGAGGGTGTGACGTTGACGGAGATCGCCCGGCTCGTGGGTCTGTCGCCCTCCACCGCGCATCGGCTGCTCACCACGCTGGAACAGGAGCGCTATGTGCATTTCGATGCCGAGCGGCGGTTGTGGTCGGTTGGGGTGCAGGCGTTCGTGGCGGGCAATGCGTTTCTGAAAACCCGCAATGTCGCGGGGCTGGCACGGCCGCATATGCGCGCGCTGATGGAGGAATCCGAGGAGACCGTGAACCTTGCGGTCGAGGATCAGCATGAGGCGGTGTATCTCGCGCAGGTCGAATGCCGGCAGATGATGCGCGCGTTCGCCCGGCCGGGCGGGCGGGTGCCGTTGCATTGTTCGGGTGTGGGCAAGGCGTTGCTGTCGGCGATGAGCGATGCCGAGATCGGGCGGGTGCTGCACCAGCGCGGCATGGCGCGGATGACGGTGAAGACGATCAACACCACGGCGGGCTTGCGCGCCGATCTGGCCGCGGCGCGGGCGCGGGGCTACGCGATCGATGACGAGGAGCACGCGATCGGCCTGCGGTGCATTGCCGCGGTGATCTTCAATGAGAGTGCCGAGGCGGTGGCGGCGGTTTCGGTGTCCGGCCCGATGGCGCGGATCAGCGATGCGCGCATCCCCCTGCTCGGCCAGCAGGTGAAGCGCAAGGCGGAGGCGATTACCGCGCTGTTCGGCGGGCGGATGCCATAAGCCTGCGCTTATGAGGTCGATTTGGCCTCACGGGGCCGATTTCGCTTGATTAGACCGGCGGCGATGTGTCCCAATCATGGGCTCGCAGGGTCCAATCGTCAGCGGAATCGGGACATGATGCAGCAGCCGATCAGTTTTTACTTCGACAACCGGATCGTCAAAATCGATGATCAACCGATCACCGCGACAGTGCTGGCGTGGCTGCGCGGCGTGGCGCGGCGGACCGGCACCAAGGAAGGTTGCGCCGAGGGCGATTGCGGCGCGTGCACGGTGATTGTCGCGGCGCTTGCCGATGAGGCGGGCGATGCGGGCGGCATCCGGGCGGGCGATCTGGTGTTGCGGCCGGTCAATGCGTGCATCCGGTTTCTGCCGACGCTGCATGGCAAGGCGCTGTTGACCATCGAGGATCTGGCGGGGATGACCGATCGGGTGCTGCACCCGGTGCAGCAGGCGATGGTGGATTGCCACGGGTCGCAGTGCGGTTTCTGCACGCCGGGCATCGTGATGTCGCTGTTCGCGACGTATCTGCGGCATCAGGCGGCGCGGACGACGCCGGACCGCACGGCGCTTGCGCATGATCTGGCGGGGAATTTATGCCGCTGCACCGGGTATCGCCCGATTCTGGATGCCGGGGCGCGGATGTTCACGCTGCCGCCGGCGATGCTGGATACCGCGCCGATCGAGGCGGCGCTGCGGGCGATCGCGGCGGAGACCGGCGCGGGGTTGCGGTATGCCGCGGCGCGCGAGGCGGGGGCGCGGTTTTATGCGCCGCGCACGGTTGAGGCGCTGGCATCCTGGTACGCCGGGCGGCCGGAGGCGACCTTGCTGGCCGGGGCGACCGACATCGGGTTGTGGGTGAACAAGCAGTTCCGTGATGTCGGGGATCTGGTCTATCTCGGCGATGTTGCTGCACTGCGCTGCATTGAACCCGAGGGCGACCTGCTGCGGATCGGCGCCGGGGCGACGCTGGAAGCCGCCTGGGCGGCGCTGGTCGGGCTGGAACCGGCCTTGGGTGAGATGGCGCTGCGGTTTGCCGGGCCGCCGGTGCGCCATGCGGGCACGATGGGCGGCAATGTCGCCAATGGCTCGCCGATCGGCGATGCGGCACCCGTTCTGATGGCGATGGATGCGCGACTGGTGCTGCAGCATGGCACGCGGTGCCGGGAAGTGCCGCTCGATGCGTTTTATCATGACTATATGCGCAACGATCTGGCGCCGGGCGAGTTTCTGCGCGCGATTCTGGTGCCGCTGCCGGACCCTGACACCCGGATGCGGGCCTACAAGATATCGAAGCGGTTCGATTGCGATATTTCCGCGCTGAGTTGCGGCCTGGCCGTGACGCTCGCGGGCGAGACGATCAGCCGGGTTCGGCTGGCGTTCGGCGGCATGGCCGCGACGGTGCGGCGGGCGCGCCATGCCGAGGCGGCACTGCAGGGTGCGGTGTGGGACGAGGCGGCGGTGCGGGCGGCGATGGTTGCGCTGGATGAGGATTTCGCACCGCTTTCGGATTTGCGGGCGAGCCGGGCGTATCGGCGCGTGGTGGCGCGGAACCTGCTGTGGCGGTTCTGGCTGGAGACGCGCAGGGCGGCACCGCTGCCTTCGGCTTCGGTGCGGGTGCGCCCGTTCGCGACGGCGGGGGCGGCATGAACCAGGATTTCAGCCCGGATCGTGCGGCGTGCGGGTTTGCGCGCGATATTCCGCTGCGGCTCGATGACAGTGAGGCGGCGGCGCTGCGCGCGGGCGCGCGGGTGGGGATCAGTGCCGCGCATGAATCGGCGCATCTGCATGTCGCCGGGGCGGCACCCTATGTCGATGACGTGCCGGAAGCGGCCGGCACGCTGCATGCGGCGCTGGCGCCCTCGCCGGTGGCTTCGGGTGTGCTGCGCGCGATCGATCGGGCCGCGCTGCTGGCGATGCCGGGGGTGGTTGCGGTGCTGACCGCTGCGGATATTCCAGGGGCGAATGATTGCGGCCCGGTGGTCCATGACGATCCGATTCTGGCCGAGGGCACGCTGCGCTATCGGGGGCAGCCGGTGGCGTTGATTGTTGCGACCGGGCGTGATCGGGCGCGCCAGGCCGCGGCGCGGAGCGGCCCGTGCCTGGACATCGAAGAGATGACGCCGGTGCTGAGCGCGCGCGAAGCCTATGCGCGGGGCGATGCGTTGGTGCCGCCGGCGCTTCTGGTCCGCGAATCGGCGCCCGGCGCGCTGGCGGCCGCGCTGGCGGCGGGGCCGCACCGGCTTGGCGGGCAGTTCAGTTTGGGTGGGCAGGAGCAGTTTTATCTGGAGGGGCAGATCACCTACGCGCTGCCCGCCGAGAACGAGGGGCTGCGTGTGCTGTGTTCCACGCAGCATCCGAGCGAGATGCAGCATCTGATCGCGCATGCGCTGGGGTGGCGCAGCCATCAGGTGCTGGTCGAATGCCGGCGGATGGGCGGCGGGTTCGGGGGCAAGGAATCGCAATCGGCGTTGTTCGCGTGCTGCGCGGGGATTGCCGCGGCACGGCTGGGCCGGCCGGTAAAATTGCGGCTCGATCGGGACGATGATTTCATCATGACCGGGCGGCGGCATCCGTTCGAATATGATTACGATGTCGCATTCGATGACGAGGGGCGGATCACCGGCATCGAGGCGACGCTGATCGCCAATGGCGGGCATTCGGCCGATCTGTCGGGTGCGGTGATGACGCGTGCGCTGTGCCATCTGGATAACGCTTATTACCTGCCGGAGGTCGCGATCCACGGGTTTGTCGCGCGCACCAATACCCAGAGCAACACGGCGTTTCGCGGGTTCGGCGGGCCGCAGGGGGCATTGCTGATCGAGATCGTGATGGACCGGATTGCGCGGCATCTCGGGCGCGATCCGCTCGCGGTGCGGCGGGCGAATTTCTACGGGGTGGCGGATCGCAACGTGACGCCATATCGCCAGACGATCGAGGATAATGTGAGTGCGGCACTGGTCGATGAGCTGGTGGCACAGGCGGATTACCCGGGGCGGGTTGCGGCGGTGGCGGCGTTCAATCGTTCGAATGTCGTATTGAAAAAGGGTATTGCGCTGACGCCGGTGAAATTCGGCATTTCGTTCAACGTGCCGCATCTCAACCAGGCCGGCGCGCTGGTGCATGTGTATGCCGACGGCAGCGTGCTGGTCAATCATGGCGGCACCGAGATGGGGCAGGGGCTGAACACCAAGGTGGCGCAGGTGGTCGCGGATGCGCTGGGTATCGGGTTTGCGGCGGTGCGGTGCAGTGCGGCAGATACCTCGAAGATCGCCAATACTTCGGCGACCGCCGCGTCGACCGGCGCCGATCTGAACGGCATGGCGGCGCGGGACGCGGCGATCACGATTCGCAACCGGCTGGCGGATTTCGCGGCGGCTCGTCATGGTGGCGAGGCGGGCGAAGTGAAATTCGCCAATGATGTTGTCCGGGTCGGCGGCACTGCGGTTTCCTTCGCGACCCTGGTGCGCCAGGCCTATGAGGCGCGGGTGCAGCTGTGGAGCGACGGGTTCTACGCAACGCCGAAAGTGCACTGGAATCCGAAGAGTTTGCATGGGCGGCCGTTTTATTACTTCGCCTATGGCGCCGCGGTGAGCGAGGTGATGATCGACACGCTGACCGGCGAGGTGTCGCTGCTGCGGGCGGATATTCTGCATGATGCCGGGCGCTCGCTGAACCCGGCGATCGATATCGGCCAGATCGAGGGCGGTTTCATCCAGAGCATGGGGTGGCTGACGACCGAGGAGCTGGTGTGGCACGCAACCGATGGGCGGCTGCTGACCCATGCGCCGAGCACCTACAAGATACCGACCGCGAATGATTGCCCGGCGGCACTGCATACCAGATTGTTTGACAATCCGAACGCCGAGCCGACGATCCACCGTTCGAAGGCGGTGGGTGAGCCGCCGATGTTGCTGGCGTTTTCGGTGTTGCTCGCAATTCGCGATGCGATTGCGGCAACCGGCGGGGTGGGGGCCGATCCGGATTTGCGCGCGCCGGCGACGCCCGAGGCGGTGCTCGATGCGATCGCTTCGATCGAGGCGAGGCAGCCATGACACCGTTGGGTGTGTGCATCGAAATATCGACGGTGCTGGGTTCGGCACCGCGCGAGCCGGGGGCGCGGATGCTGGTGCGGCCGGGCGACACCGAAGGCAGCATCGGCGGTGGTCAGCTCGAATATGGCGCGGTGGCGACGGCGCGGCGGCTGCTTGCGGCGTGGCGGGATGATCCGGCGCGTGCCACGGTATTTGCCGAAACCGCCGCGCTCGGGCCGCAGCTTGGCCAGTGCTGCGGCGGGGTGGTGAGCCTGCGCTATCTGCCCTGGTTTGCGGCGCATCTGCCGCCGGAGCCTGCGTTGTTTCATTTGCAATTGCACGGCGCGGGGCATGTCGGGCGGGCGCTGGTGGCGGTGCTGGCGGCTTTGCCGTGTTCGATCGACTGGATCGATAGCCGCGCCGGGGCGATGCCGGGGGATGAAGTGGGGGGCGTAGCGCGGATCGGCCGGCGGCACGTCGCGGACCCGGCTTGTGCTGTCGCCTGCGCGCCGGCGGGGAGTTTGTTTCTGGTGATGACGCATAGCCATGCGCTGGATGCGGCGATTACCGCCGCGGCGTTGCAGCGCGGCGATGCGGCGTATGTCGGGTTGATCGGCTCGGCGACCAAGCGGGCGCGATTTGAACATCGCTGGCGGCGACAGGGCTTTTCGGACCATACGATCGAGCGTCTGACATGCCCGATCGGGGTGGCCGGGATTGCGGGTAAGCAGCCGGCGGTGTTGGCTTTGGGGATCGCCGCACAACTGCTCCAGACATGTTCGGCGCGATCTGGCGTTCGATCGATCGCTGCGCTGCCGGCCGATGCCGCGTGCGGGCGGT
The DNA here is from genome assembly GCF_026191915.1 of Acidiphilium sp. PA. Classification (GTDB taxonomy): domain Bacteria; phylum Pseudomonadota; class Alphaproteobacteria; order Acetobacterales; family Acetobacteraceae; genus Acidiphilium. Next base: position 98,179 of record NZ_JAIMBY010000012.1, on the reverse strand, counting down.
GCGGCACGACGGCAGCGTGCGGAGCGCGGACGGAATGATCATACGAAGGCGCTTATGACCGGCATTTGCGCTCATCGTGCGGTCCGCCGGCGTGATAACCGCAGGACCCGCGACCATTGGAGACCCGCATGACCCGTTTGACGACCCATGTTCTCGACACTGCGACCGGCCGCCCGGCGGGTGGCGTTACGGTACGGCTGCACAGCGCGGCCGCACCGGCAACGCCGGTCGCCTGTGCGGTGACGGACGCCGACGGCCGTGCCCTATTGGTGAGCGGCGATCTGGCGAGCGGCGTGTACGATCTGGTGTTCGCGATGGGGCCTTATTTCGCAAACCCACCGGCGGCACCCGCATTTTTCGGTGACATCATCATTCGGGTCGGGATCGATGCCGCACAGTCGCATTATCATATTCCGCTCCTGGCATCGCCGTGGAGCTACACCACCTACCGGGGAAGCTGAACCCAGATGATGACGTACCTGACCGGCTGGGCGATGGCCCTGTTGATCTGGCTCCATGTGATCGCGGCGATCGCGTGGATCGGGGAATCGTTCTACTTCGTGATGCTCGATAACAGCCTGCACAAACCGGGTGACGCGGCGGCGCGGCAGCGCGGCGTGTTCGGCGAGCTTTGGGCGGTGCATGGCGGCGGGTTTTATCATTCGCAGAAATATCTGGTCTCGCCGCCGCAGATGCCGGCCGATCTGCATTGGTCGAAATGGAAATCCTACGCCACCTGGCTGTCGGGTTTTTCGTTGCTGACGGTGATGTATCTGCTCCAGCCCGGCACCTATCTGATCGACCCCGCGGTGGCGGCGCTGACCCCGCTGACCGCGGCGATTGCCGTGCTCGGTTTTCTGCTGGCCGGCTGGGTGGTGTATGATGCGGCGTGCCGCCTGCTGGGCGCGAACGACAGGCTGCTCGGTATCGTGATTGCCTTGTTCGTCGGTGCGGCCTGCTATGTTTCGACGCATCTTTTCTCGGCGCAGGCCGCGTTTCTGATCGTGGGCGCCATGCTGGGCACCATCATGACGGCTAATGTGTTCTTTCTGATCATTCCCGGCCAGCGCAAGATGGTCGATGCGCTGTCGCGCGGTGAGACGCCGGACCCGACGCCGGGCAGGCGCGGCAAGCAACGTTCGGTCCACAACACGTATTTCACCCTGCCGGTGGTGTTCGCCATGCTGAGCAGCCATTTCAGCATGCTGTATGGTGGTGCGGCGAATTGGCTGAATTTGTGGCTGGCGATGATCGGCGGTGCGCTGATCCGCCAGTATTTCGTCCTGCGCCACACGGGGCGCCAGGACTGGAAACTGCCTGCGGTGGCCGGAGTGCTGTTCGTTGCGTTGATCGTTCTGGTGGCGCCGACCGGCGGGCTCGGCCTGACCGGTCCGGCCCAGGCGGGGACGGCACCGATCGTGAAAACCGCAGCGATCATGCCCATCGTGCGCCAGCGCTGTGCGGCCTGCCATGCGGCGCACCCGCGCCTGATGGCGAGTGCGCCGGCCGGGTTGATGTTCGACACGGCGGTGGAGGTGCGCCGGCACGCTGCCTTGATCGATCAGCAGGCGGTGCAGGCGAAGTCGATGCCACCGGGCAACGTGACGCATATGACCAAGGCGGAGCGCGGTGAGATCGGTGCATGGTTTCGGGCCGGTGCGAAATGAGCCCGGATGCAGACATGATCGAGGCGCTCAACCGGATGAGTGCGGCCGGATTTTCAGCGACGCTGGCGGCTGTTTACGAGCATTCGCCCTGGGTTGCCGCGGAGGCGGCACGGTACCGGCCATTTGCAACGATCGAGGCTTTGGCCGAGACGATGCAGCGGGTTGTGCATGAAGCCGACCGGCAACAGGTGTTGGGGCTGTTGTGCGCGCATCCGGAACTTGGGCAGGCCGGATGCCTGACCGATCATTCATCGCGCGAGCAGAGTTTTGCCGGGTTCGATCGGCTCACGCCGGCGCGGGCGGCGGAGCTTGCCTGCCTCAATCGCCGCTATCGGGAGCGTTTCGGGTTTCCCTTCATCATCGCGGTCCGGGGGCAGAAGGATGCACCCGCAATCATCGAACGGCTCGAACAGCGGCTCGGTAACGATGCCTCCACCGAAACGACCATCGCGGTCGAGGAGATTGGCCGTATTGCGTGGTTTCGCCTGCAACAGTTGCGTGAGCTTGTGCGCTGAACCAACGGCGCCGGCAAAAATCAAGGAAACGTCATCATGAAGTCGAACGATATTCTGACGGTGGAAAGCAAGGGAATTGCCCGGATCGAGCCTGAAGAGGCGCACGGTACGCCGCGCGCACTGTTCCGCTTGTGGGCGGCGGCCAATGTGGAATTCGCGACGATCACCACGGGCGCGATTGCGACCGGCGTGTTCGGTTTGCCCGCGCTCGATGCGGTGGCGGCGATCGTGCTCGCCAATTTGATCGGCTGCACAATGCTTGGATTGTTTTCGACCTACGGCGTCGAATACGGCCTGCCGCAGATGGTGCAATGCGTGAACTGGTTCGGGGCGCCGGGCAACCGGTTCCTGTCGTTCCTCAATTTTCTCAATGGATTTTCCTGGTTCGCGATCAATACCGTGATCGGCAGCTACGCGCTGCATGCGACCGTCGGCATTGGGATCGATGCGGCCATCATGGGCTTGACGATTGCGCAGGTCTTCATCGCGCTGATCGGACATGATTTCATTGTGGCGGCAGAACGGTGGTTCTTCTATTTCCTGGCCTCCGTGTTCGTAATTTTGACGGTTCTGTCGGCTTTGAATATTACGCATCTGCCGCTCGCCAATCCGAAGAGTCTTGCGCAAGTCGGCGGCGTTTCCGGCGCGTTTTTATTGACGGTATCGATCATGCTGTCCTGGCTGGGCGGCTGGATATTGTATTCATCGGATTATACCCGCTACCTGTGTTATCGCGAGGGTCGCCCGGCGATGAAGCGGCGGGTGTTCGTGAACACGTTTCTGGGTTCGTTCATCTCCTGTGTCTGGCTGGAATGTCTGGGTGCGCTCATCGGGGCGACCGTGCAGTTGAATGCACCGTCCGATCTGTTCACGGCCTGGATACCCGAATGGTTTCGCCCGCTGTTGATCCTTGCGATCATTGTTGGCACCGTCAGCCCCAACATTCTGAACATCTATTCAGCCTCGCTCTCCGCGCTGGCGGCGGGTATTCGGCTCAAACAATACCAGGCGGCGTTGCTGACCGGCGTGGTCGGGCTGGCACTCGCTTTGTTCGGGCACAACAATTTCTACAAGCATTACGAGTTGCTGCTGTTCTTTCTGGGGTATGTGATCATTCCGCGCTTTCCGGTGATGATTATTGCGCATTTCTGGCCGCGCCGGGCGCGCTGGAATGGTGTTTCGGTCGGTCATCTCGGCTTCGTTGCGTGGTTGATCGGGGTCGCGTGCAGCGTGCCGTTTTTCAATCAATATCCGTTGTATGTCGGCGCGTTTGCGCGCGCCTGGCCGCAGTGGGGCGACATCTCGTTCTTCGTCGGTGCTGGCGCGACGACGCTCGCTTATCTAGCCTTGACGGCGCCACGCTATGCGCTGGCGCGGTCCGACGTGCCGTCCAACATCTGAACCCGGCTGATCACCATGCTGTCTGCGCTGCGCGGTCCGTTTTTGAGCTATACCGGCAATCCGTTCGAGGTGGATGATGCTTCATGCTTTCATTATGAATCCGATGGGCTGATCCTGATCGACCACGGTCGTATCCTGAGTGCGGGGGCGTATGATCCGGCCGTGCTGCCGGCGGGCGTGGTGCCGGTGCATTATCCCGATCATCTGATCATGCCGGGATTCATAGATGCCCATGTGCATTATCCGCAGATGCCGATGATCGGCGCGCATGGGCGGCAGTTGCTCGAATGGCTAAATCACTACGTATTCGAAACCGAACAGCGCTATGGCGATATCGATTTCGCGCGCCTGGTAGCGAAGGCGTTTTTGCGGGAATCGTTGCGCGCGGGCGTCACGACGCCGATTACCTATTGCACGGTGCATCCCGAATCGGTCGATGCCTATTTCGAGGAAGCATCGAAACTCGGGCTGCGGACCGGTGCCGGCAAGGTGTTGATGGATCGCAACGCGCCGGCGGGCCTGCGCGATACAGCACAGACGGGCTATGACCAATCAAAGCGTCTCGCCGCGCGCTGGCACGGCCAGGGGCGGTTGTTCTACGCGGTGACACCGCGCTTCGCACCGACCAGTACCGAGGCGCAGCTCGCGCTGGCGGGGACATTGCGCCACGAGATCGATGGGCTCTATCTGCAGACCCATCTTTCGGAAAATCGGGCGGAACTCGCGTGGGTCGCAGAATTGTTCCCCGGGTGCCGCGATTATCTCGATGTGTACGACCGGTTCGGACTGGTCGGCCGCCGCTGCCTGTTCGGGCATGCTGTTCATCTGAGCGAGCGCGAATGGGCGCGGCTCGCCCAGGCGGAGGCGACGGTGGTGCATTGCCCGACCTCCAATCTGTTTCTCGGCTCGGGGCTGTTCAATCTGAAGCGTGCGCTGGTTTCGGCCAATCCGGTCCGCACCGCGCTGGGCTCCGACCTGGGGGCGGGGACGAGTTTTTCACCGCTGGCGACCCTCGCCGAGGCCTACAAGATCGCCCAGTTGCGCGGCGATGCGTTGAGCCCGCATCAGGCGTTCTACCTCGCCACACGCGGTTCCGCCCACGCGATCGACCAGGCGGCGCATATCGGCCAGATTGCGCCGGGGCAGGACGCCGATCTGGTCGTGCTCGACCCCAGGGCGACGCCGCTGCTGGCGGCGCGGCAGGGGTTTGTTGATTCGCTGGAGGCGCTTTTGTTCGTGTTGATGACGCTTGGGAGCGATCGGGTGGTGCGGGCGACCTATGTCGCCGGGCACAAGCGCCACGATCGGGATGATGCGGCGGGCGAGCTCACATGAGTGGCGCGGAACGCGGTGCCCGTGTGATGGCGCGGCTCGATCAACTGGCGCGCCATTCCGCGACACCGGGCGCGCTGACGCGGTTGTATCTGACGCCGGAACACCGTGCGGCGGCCGATCAGGTAGCGGCGTGGATGCGCGAAGCGGGGCTGGCGGTGCGGATCGATGCGGTGGGTTCGGTGATCGGCCGGCGCGAAGGGGACCGACCGGGCTTGCCCGCGCTGCTGTTGGGCTCGCATATCGATACCGTGCGCGACGCCGGGAAATACGATGGCGCGCTCGGGGTGGTCGCCGCGATCGAGGCGGTCGCCGCGCTGGGGGATCGCCGGATGCCGTATGCGATCGAGGTGATCGCGTTCGGCGATGAGGAGGGCGTCCGTTTTCCGGTGACGCTGACCGGCTCGCGCGCGCTGGCCGGCACGCTCGACCCCGCTTCGCTCGATGCGTGCGACGCCGCCGGTGTTGCGATGCGGAGCGCGCTGGTGGCGTTCGGCGCGCCGGCGATTGGCGCTGCGGCGGCGCTCGGCTACCGCCGGGACGCGGTGCTTGGCTATTGCGAGGTGCATATCGAACAGGGGCCGGTGCTGGAGGCGGCGGGGCTGCCGGTCGGCATCGTGACCGCCATTGCCGGTGCCGCGCGCCACATGGTCGAGATCACCGGCGTGGCGGGGCATGCCGGTACGGTGCCGATGGCGCTGCGGCATGATCCGGTCTGCGCCGCCGCCGAGATGGTTCTCGCCGCCGAGCGGATCGCGCGCGAGACCGCGGGCCTGGTGATCACCACCGGCATCGTCGCGGCAGAGCCGGGCGCGATCAACGTGATTGCGGGGGGTGCGCGGCTTTCGCTCGATATCCGCAGTGGTGACGATGCGGTGCGCCATGCGGCGACCGCCGCGCTTCGCGCCGAAATTGCGGCGATTGCGGCACGGCGCGGTGTGGCGGTGGCGATCGCCGATCTATACGAGGCGAAGGCCGCGCCCTGCGCGCCGCCGCTGGTTGGCGCCCTTGCCGAGAGTGTCGCCCGCTGCGGCGTGACGCCGCGGCACCTGCCGAGCGGGGCCGGCCACGACGGGCTCGCCATGATCGATCTGTGCCCGATCGCGATGTTGTTCGTCCGCTGCAAATTGGGCATCAGTCACAACCCCGCCGAGTCGATCATGGCCGGGGATGCGGCGCTGGCCGTTGCCGTACTGACCGATTTTCTGACCCGTTTCGATCCCCGCCTTACCGAGCAAGGACCATCCCAGTGACCCAGCAAGTTGCCACCACGATCGCGACCTTTCTGCACGGCGAGCGCGCGCGCCAGACCGAATTTCTGGCCGCGCTGGTCCGTGCGCCGTCCGACAATCCGCCGGGCGATTGCGCGGGCCATGCCGAGGTTGCGGCACAATTGCTGGAAGGGTTGGGCCTGACCGTCGAACGCCATGTAGTGCCCGCGGCGCGCGCCGGCGCAACCGGCATGATCAGCGCGACCAATCTGGTGGTGCGCCATCGCTTCGGCCCGGGGCCGGTGGTGGCGCTGAATGCCCATGGCGACGTGGTGCCGCCGGGTGACGGCTGGACGCATGATCCGTATGGCGCGACGATCAAGGATGGCTGGATGTTCGGGCGCGGTGTCGCGGTGTCGAAATCGGATTTCGCGACCTATACCTGGGCGCTGCTCGCGTTGATCGCGCTCGATATACCGCTGCGGGGCGCCATCGAACTGCATTTCACCTACGACGAGGAAGCCGGCGGCGCGATCGGGCCGGGGTTGTTGCTGGAGGAGGGGATTTCGAAGCCCGATCTCGCGATCGGCGCCGGATTTTCCTATGCCGTGGTCAACGCGCATAACGGTTGCCTGCATCTTGAAGTGCAGGTCGAAGGCCGCTCGGCGCATGCCGCCATGCCGTTCACCGGCATCGATGCGTTGGAAGCGGGTACCGCCGTGCTCGCGGCGCTGTATGCCGAGCGCCCGGTGCTGGCCGGGACCACATCGGCGATCGGCGGCATCGGCAGTCCGCAGCTCACGGTGGGGCTGATCAAGGGGGGCATCAATACCAATGTGGTGCCCGATCGCGTCACGTTCCGGCTCGACCGGCGCATGATCCCCGAGGAAAATCCCGCAGCGGTTGAGGCGGACTTGCGCGCGATCATCGAGCAGGCGGTGCGGGCGGTGCCGGGCGCGACCGTGACGGTTCGCCGCATTCTGCTCGCCGAGCCGCTGGTGCCCGCGGCCGGGGCGGCGGCGCTGACCACGCTGCTGTGCCGCCACGCCTCGCGGATCATGGGCGAAACCGTGACCGCCAAGGGCGTGCCGCTCTATACCGATGCACGGCACTACGCGGCCGCCGGCGTGCCGATCGTGCTGTATGGCGCCGGGCCGCACACGATCGAAGAGGCGAACGCGCATCGGGCGGATGAAAAACTGCCGTTGAGCGATCTGTACAAGGCGACTGAGGTCGTGGCGCTGACACTTGTGGAGTTGTTCGGCGCGACGCCATGAGCGGTCCGGCGCCTTATCCGCGCGATCTGGCAGGATACGGGCGCACGCCGCCCGATCCGCAATGGCCGGGCGGGGCCAGGTTATGCGTGCAGTTCGTGGTCAATTACGAGGAAGGCGGCGAGAACAATATTCTGCATGGGGATGCTGCGTCCGAGGCGTTTCTGTCGGAGATTCCCGGTGCGGCGCCCTGGCCGCATGCGCGGCACTGGAACATGGAATCGGTGTATGAATATGGCGCGCGTGCGGGGTTCTGGCGGCTCTGGCGGCTGTTCAGCGGCCGGCAGATTCCGGTTACGGTGTATGGCGTCGCCACCGCCCTGATGCGCGGGCCCGAACAGGTTGCGGCGATGCAGGAGGCAGGGTGGGAAATCGCGTCCCACGGGCTCAAATGGATCGATTATCGCGATGTGCCGCGCGCGGTCGAGGCGGCGCATCTGCACGAGGCCATTGCGCTGCACACGCGGGTTACCGGCGCGGCGCCAAGCGGATTTTACCTCGGCCGTTGCTCGATGAACACGCGCGAGCTGGTGATGGCGGAGGCGTGTTTCGTCTATTCATCGGACAGCTATGCCGATGACTTGCCCTATTGGGTAGCGGCGGCGAACGGTAGCCATCTGATCATTCCCTACACGCTCGATGCCAATGACATGCGGTTTTCGACCAGCCCGGGTTTTGGCTCCGGCAATGATTTTTTTGCTTATCTGCGCGATAGTTTCGATTGGCTGCTGCATGAGGGACGCGCGGGCAGTCCGAAAATGCTGAGCGTCGGCCTGCATTGCCGTCTGGCCGGCCGGCCGGGGCGGGCAGCCGCGCTGGCCCGCTTCATCGACCATGTCGCGGCGCAGCCCGATGTGTGGATCGCGCGGCGGATTGATATCGCGCGGCATTGGCGTGCGGTTCACCCGCCGGGCTGAGGCGCGGATGATTCGAGCTGTGCGAGCGCGCGCGGCAGCAGGCGGGCGAGCCGGGCTGCCCAGGCAGCCTCGCCGGCCTGGGTCGCGATAAGGTCCTGGCGGATTTCGAGTTCGGCGTAATCGAGCCCGTTGCGTTCGGCGTGCACCGGCACACCGTAATCGGTGGCATCAGAGACGGCATAGGGGTCGTTTTCGGTGACGATCAGATCGCCCTCCGCACGCAGCAGATCGGCCAGGATCAGCGAGAGGCGGGGGTTGCGGTTGAACAGCACGGCGGCGTGCATCGGCCGGGCGTGGCCGTGAAAGACCGGTGTGAAACTATGCATGGCAAGGTAGATCGTTCGTTGGCCGCGCGCGCTGCGGGCCGCGATCTCGCCGGCGATCATGCTGTGATAGGGCGCGAAGATCGCCTGTATCCGCGCCTGTTTCGCCGCGTCGTCCAGCCCGCGATTGCCGGGGATCCGTGTCGCTTCGGAAACCTCTGGAAAGGCGCTTGGTACCGCGGGCGGGCGGTTGCAATCGATCACCAGGCGCGAATAAGTCTGCAAAATCGCGGTGGCATCAAGCTGTAGCGCGAGTTGTTCGGTCACGCCGGCGATGCCGATATCCCAGCCGATATGCCGCTGGCGGTCTGCCTCGCTCACGCCGAGGTCGCCGAGCGCGTGGGGAATGCGGCGCCCCGCATGATCGGCGGTGAGCAGGAAGGCGCTGGTGGCGTCGGGGTAGAGGCGGCGGCAGGGTGGCGGTTCGTCGGGAAGCAGCATGGGTGGAAGAGTATCGGGTTTTGGGCCGGGAGGCGAGGTTGGAAGTGAGGGAAGGGAAGGCTTCTTTTTTGTAAAAAAGAAGCAAAAAACTTTCCGACTCCGGAGCACGGGCGTTTTCAAAGGCACGGGCACAGATTAACGAGGTTTTTTTGCTTCTTTTTTGTTCACAAAAAAGAAGACTCTGCCCTTGCCTTCGCCTTCTACCCCCGCGCCCGCTGCGCCAACCCCAGCAGCGTCTGCCGCGCGATGGCTTCCGGGACGCTGCCGGTGCGTTTGCAATCGGCTTCGGCACGAAGAGCGCGGTCGATCGCGGCAATGATCGCGGGTTCGCGCCAGAGGCCGGCGGCCTTGATCACCGCGCCCTGGCGGCGAAAGAACACCGGCGGCCGGCGGGCGGCGAGCGCATCGCGCGGGTTGGCGCCGCGTGCGATGGCTTCCGCCATCAGGCGCAGGCCGGACAGCTCGGCGAGCAGGACGCGAAGGATCGCCACGGCCGCCGCGCCCTCATCGATCGCGAGGCTGATCGCGTGGTCCGCGGCGCTTGGGTTGCCGGCGAGGGCTGCGTCGATCGCATCATGCATCGAGGCGGTACCTTGGTCGTCGAGCACGGTATCGACATCGGCGAGGGTGATCGTGCCGCCGGGGCCGGCGTAGAGAATGAGGCGTTCGGCGGCATCGGCCAGGGCGCCGGATTCACCGCCCAGCCGGCCGGCGGCGAGGGTCAGCGCATCGCGCGCGATGCCGACACCCGCGGCGCGCAAGGCGGCCTCCAGCATCGGGCCACGCGCCGCGGCATCGGGGATGTAGCAGGCGATCGCGGCGGCGTCGCTGTGCTTTTCGGCGAGTGTGCGCAGTTTCGAGCGGCCGTTGAGGTCGCCGCCGGTCGCGATGACCAGCGCATCGCCCTTTGTGGCGAGTGCGGCCTCGACCGAGGGTGCCTGCTTGTCGCCGACATCGCGGATCAAAATCACTTTGCGACCGCCCCCGAATGCCTGCGCCGTCGCTTCCTCGGGCAGCCGATCCGCCTGCTCCGCATCGAGCTCGGCGAGGCGGAACGGATCGTCGAGCGAGCCGGCAATGCGCCGGGCGAGCGCGCGGGCCCGGTCGGTAACCAGGGAGGTATCCGGGCCGTAGATCAGTACGAAACGGGTGGCGCCGGGGTCGGCCAGAAACCGATCGGCCTGGCGCGCGTCCAGTTTCATGGGGTGGTGCCGTTTGGGAAGGAAGGCCAGATCAGTCGAACCATCGAGGCAGCGCCCTCCCCTTGCCTGAAACCGGCGGGTTCCAAGGGCTCCGCCGTTAGTGGGGGGTTCGGGGGGAAAAGCCCCCTGATCTTCCTTCCCAAACGGCACCACCCCAACGGCCCGGCACTACGCCCCATGATCGGGGTGAGCGCGGAAATAGAGTGCCAACTGCATCGCGATCTGATTGGCCAGTTCGCGCGCCAGCTGGTGGCGCATGACGCCGCCATCGAGCGTGTTGGCGAAATACTGGTTGTCGATGATGTTCTCCGCGTCCATCGCCTGGGCATTGCCTTCGGCGAGTTTCGTGGTCAGATTGCCTTCGGGCGTGAGTTCCCAGTGCGCGGTGGCGAGGAAGCGGTTGCGCGTGTTCGAGGTGTCCTGCTGCACGCCGATGATCTGCACTGAAATGCCGTACTGCACGGTCAGATGATAGCGGTAGAAGCTGGGCGCGCCATCGCGCTGCAACGCCGCTTCCAGCGCCTGGTGCATCACCTGACCCTGACGATCGGCCAGCGGTGCGATGTCGATTTCATCCATGCGTGAAGCGATGCGCGCGGGCTGTCCGGCCTCGGGGCCGTACAGCGGATGAAAACCGCAGGCCGACAGGGCCAGCGCGCAGGAGAGGGCGAGGTACCTACGCACGGATCACGAAATTCAAAATCCGGTCCGGCACGTGGATGCGCTTGACGATGGTGACGCCCGCGAGCGCCTGCGCGATTTTCGGCTCGGCCATCGCGGCGGCGATCGCGGTTGCGGCATCCGCTCCCGGCGCGAGTTCGATGGTGCCGCGCAGCTTACCCATGATCTGGACCGCGAGCGTCACCCGGTCGCGCCGCAGCAGGTCGGGCTCGGCGGTGAGCCAGGGCAGGTCCGCCACCAGCGGTGCGCCCGGTTCGATCAGCGCGTGGGCTTCCTCGGCGACGTGGGGAATGATTGGCGCCGCGAGGCGGATCAGCGCCGTTACGGCTTCGCGCTGTGCCGCCGCCATGCCGGGTGCGGTCCTGGCCTCGGCATCGGTGATCGCGTTGCTCAATTCATACAGCCGCGCAATCGCGACGTTGAAGGCGAAGGCATCAATCGCCTCGGTGACGCCGGCGATCGCCCGGTGGGTGGCCTGGCGCAGCGCGCGGGCGGGACCCTCTGCCTGATCGAGCGGCGTGGCATCGGGTGCGTCCTGCGTCAGGCCGCGCGCGAGGCGATAGACGCGCTGCACGAAGCGGAACGCGCCCTGGGCGCCGGCCTCGGTCCATTCGACATCGCGTTCCGGCGGATTGTCCGACAGGGTGAACCAGCGGGCCGCATCCGCGCCGAACCGCTCGATCACCACGCCGGGATCGACCGTGTTGCGCTTGGATTTCGACATTTTCTCGATCGGGCCGACGATCACGGGCCTGCCGTTGCTGGTCGCCGTGCCATCGCTGTGCTTGATCACCTCATCGGGATAGAGCCAGCGCCCGTCTTCGGATTTATAGCTCTCGTGGGTGACCATGCCCTGGGTGAACAGTCCGGCGAAGGGTTCATCGACCCCGACATGGCCGAGCCGGTGCATCGCCCGGGTGAAGAACCGCGCATAGAGCAGGTGCAGGATCGCGTGTTCGATGCCGCCGATATATTGATCGACCGGCATCCAATGTTTCGTCGCCGCCACATCGGTCGGGGTTTCGGCATGGGGGGCGCAGAACCGGGCGAAATACCACGAGCTGTCGACGAAAGTGTCGAACGTATCGGTCTCGCGCAGGGCAGCGGCGCCGCATTGCGGGCAGGCGACGTGCTTCCAGGTCGGGTGGTGATCGAGCGCGTTGCCCGGCCGGTCGAACGGCAGGTCGTCGGGCAGGCGCACCGGCAGGTCCTTGGCCGGCACCGGTACCGTGCCGCAGATTTCGCAATGGATCACCGGGATCGGGCAGCCCCAGGCGCGCTGGCGCGAGACGCCCCAGTCGCGCAGGCGCCAGTTGACCACGCCCTGGCCGATGCCGCGCTGTTCCAGCTCGGCGATCACGCGGGTTTTGGCGGCAGCGACATCGAGCCCATCGAGGAAATCCGAGGCGACGATCACGCCATCGCCGGTCAGGGCGGTCGTGCCGACTGTGGGTGCCGCTTCGCCTTTGGCCGCGACGACCACGGTCACGTCGAGCCCGTATTTGCGGGCGAAATCGAGGTCGCGCTGGTCATGCGCCGGGCAGCCGAAAATCGCGCCAGTGCCGTATTCCATCAGGACGAAATTGGCGATCCACACCGGATAGGTCGCGGCGGTGAACGGGTGTTTCACACGCAGGCCGGTATCGAACCCGCGCTTTTCCGCGGCTTCGATCGCGGCTTCGGAGGTGCCGTTGCTCTGGCACTCGGCGATGAAGGCAGCGGCCTCGGCGTTTTGGGCGGCAACCGCGGTTGCCAGCGAATGATCCGGCGCAATCGCGAGGAAGCTCATGCCGAACAGCGTATCCGGCCGCGTCGTGTAGACCTTGACGTGATCGATGCCGTCGAGCGGGTTGGCGAGGGCGAAGGACACATTCGCCCCTTCGCTCCGGCCGATCCAGTTGCGCTGCATGGTACGCACCCGTTCCGGCCAGCGGTCGAGCGTGTCGAGCCCGGCGAGGAGATCTTCCGCGAATTCGGTGATCTTGAAAAACCATTGGCGCAGCTTGCGCTTTTCGACCAGTGCGCCGGATTTCCAGCCGCGCCCGTCGATCACCTGTTCATTCGCCAGCACGGTGAGATCGACCGGGTCCCAGTTGACCGCCGATTCCCGCCGGTAGGCGAGGCCCGCGCGCCAGAAATCCAGAAAGATCTTTTGCTGCTGGCCGTAATATGCGGGATCGCAGGTGGCGAATTCGCGGGACCAGTCGATCGACAGGCCGACCAGTTTGAGGTCGTCGCGCATCGCCGCGATGTTCTGATGCGTCCATTGCGCGGGATCGACGCCGCGCTCACGCGCCGCGTTTTCCGCCGGCAGGCCGAAGGCGTCCCACCCCATCGGGTGCAGCACATCGAACCCCTGGGCGCGGCGGGTGCGCGCGATGACATCGCCGATCGCGTAGTTCCGCACATGACCGATGTGGATCTTGCCCGACGGATAGGGAAACATTTCCAGAACGTAGCATTTCGGCCGCGTGCCGCCCGGCTGGTCGGTCGTGATGAAACATCCGGCCGCAGCCCATGCCGCCTGCCAGCGCGGCTCGGCCGCCCGGAAGTCGTAGGCGTGGTCGGAGCCTTGATCGGGCGCGAGATCGGGCTTGTTCTGGTCCATCCGATCAGCCGTTCAACTGCCCGGCCGCCTTGAGTTGCGCGGCGCGCGCCAGGATGCGATCCTCGATGCCGTTGGCGGTTGCGGGATCGACCGGTTGATCGACCCAGCCGCCGCCCTGGCGGACCTGGCGGAAAATCGACACTTTCACGTCGTTGGCCGAGAGCATGCTGCCCAGCACGTAGGCGGTCGCCTTGAAGCGTTCGTTGGGGGTGGCGGGCGGGGAATACCAATCGGTGATGATGACGCCGGCGAACGGATCGGCCGAGGCGAGGGGCATGAAGCTCAACGTATCGAGCGAGGCGCGCCACAGATAGGCGTTCACCGCGACACCGGTTGCTGAGCCACCCGGCGCGGCGTGACCACCGCCACCGAGCGTGAGCAGATTGCCGAGCCCGCCGCCGGGATGGTTCATCGCGGGCGGGGTGTATTGCGTCTGCGGATTGTTGATCTGTGCCGCCGTCAATGGTTTGCTGCTGCTGCATGACGCAAGACCGAGGGCCGCGACCGCCAGACATGCCAGCGCCGGGCCTTGGTTGAAACGCTTTGTGACCAGTTTGCTGTGAAGCCGCACGTTCATCTCCGCTCAGTCGCAGCAGGAAGTCTGCGCGACACTGTGGGGTGTTTAGCCTTGCTGCCGGTTCACGCCAAGGGCAAGCGCGGCACGGGCAGGCAGCATGTGTTTTTTTGGAAATAACCCGTGCCGCCGCGCCCCGGGGCTGGCCGGCATGAAAAAAGGGGGCGACGGCTCGTACCGTCGCCCCCTTTATGGTCCCGGCGTTTCAGCCGATCGTCAGATTACCACTTGAGCGCGGCACCCGCGCCGATCGCCTGGCTGTGCATGCGGTTGCCCACCGTGGTGTCGGTTTTGCTGTTGGCAAAATCGAAGCCGTACTGCTTGCGCTGGCCATACAGATAGGTGACGAACAGGCCGAGGTTCGGGCTGACGGCGTAATTGGCGCCGATCGCAACACCATTGTCCTGCTCGGTCCGGCCGACGCCATTGCCCGGCAGATGCGCACCGGCGCTCTGGTTGTTGAAGTAGTAGCCGCCGAGGGTGACCGGGCCGGCAGTGTATTCGGCGCTGACCAGCCAATCGAAGGCGTTGCGCTGGCCGGGAAGCAGGAAGGTGTAGCCATTGTTGACCTGGCCGTCCTTCATGTTCGCACCGAGCATGAAGCCTGCGTAGGAAACCTGGCCGCCGACCGTGGCAATGCCCAGACCCTTGTAGCCGGTTTCATGCGTGATCGCGCCGGTTTCCGGCGAGACGATCGTCTCAAGCGAGGCGCCCGAGCTGTTGCCGATCGGCGAGGCCTTGATGTAGCCGGCCGAGACCTTCACGCCGACGCCGCTGAATGCACCGGTATACTGCACCATCGCATCGAGCGTGTTCTTGCGGCGGGCATTGCCCGCGCCGCCAGGCGCGCTGGCGAGGGCCGCGCAGGTGCTCTGCGCCACGGTGCAGGCCGCGAGGCCTTCCTTGATGCCGTTCGAATTCGGCTCGAAGCCGATTCCTGCATTGAAGCCGGCAAAGGTCGGGGTGAGGTAGACGATCTTGAGGCTGGTATAGAGCGCGCCGGTGTCAGAGAACAGCCAGGTCGGGTGCGCAGCGCTCGGCACGATCGAGCCGATGCCGCCGTCCGAGTTCCACTGATTGCCGTCACCGAAGTTTTCGAACACGCCGTCCTGCATCAGCGTCCACGGACCATCGCCCTGGCCGATCCGCACGATGCCGGCTTCTTTGGTGCCCAAATAGGCGTACGCACGGCGGATCACGAGCGATTCCGTTCCGTTCGCGGCACCGTTTGCGACAGCGTTTTCCTGTTCGCCCTGACCAGGATTGGTGTAGGCATCGCGGATTTCCGATGCAACGCCGTATTCGAACCCGTTTGTCGTCATCGCGTCAAAACCGGGGTACAGGCGCAGGAACCCTTCGTTTGCGATCGGGTTGAGCTTGTAACCGCCATAGCTGTTGACCGAGGAGCCAACGGCATCGAGCTGATAGGTGAACAAACCGTTCAAATGAACGACCAGCGTGCCCGGCTTCGGCGGCGTGGCCGCCTGTGCGTGCGCGGCACCGGTTGCTCCGGCTACCATGCCCAACGTGGCCACCGAGGCCAGTAGGAATTTGCGCATATAAACCTCCATGTTGCCGACCTAGCGGCGTTTAACCCTGTTTTCGATCGGGCCGGTGCTTGGCATCGACCTCTTGGCTGGCGCGCCCCAACACCGGCGCGAACGGCTGACCCACAGATAAAACGCATTTACCGAGACGGAAGCAACATGCTGAGCCGGTGTTTCCGGCTATTTCGATGGCCTGTTGTTTCGGGGCCACAGTATATGTCAACAGGATGACAGAGCATCGATGGCGCCGAATCCGGCGCAACCAGCCCGGAAGTGCCGCCCGACCGCGCCGGTGATGCCGCCCAGTGCCAGGACCGGTACGCGGCAGCGATGGGCCAGCGCGGCCCAGCGCACCGGGCCGAGAGCGCTGGCGCCCTGATGGCTCCGGGTTGCACAGGCTGGGGACAGGAACAGGAGCGATGCATCCGCCCGCCGCGCCGCGATCATCTGCCCACGATCATGCGCCGAAGCGGTGTTTACCGTGCCGCGATAACGCGACTGCGGTGGCACGCCACCGCGCAGATGCACCCCCGCCCCCAACGCGGCCGCCAGCCGCCAATCGCCGGCAATCACCAGCGTGATCCGCCGGCTCCGGCACAGCGCCGCCACCTGTCGGGCCAGCGCCGGCCGGCCGGGCGCACCGTCATGACGGAACACCACGCCGCTGATCCCGCGCGGCAGCGCCGCGATCGTCGCCAGCAGATCAGGCTGGCGACGTTCATCGGTAAACAGCCATAAAGTCGGATGCCGCGCCCGCCGCCGGCGCTTGACCGCGCGGGCCAGGCTGATCAGGTGTTGATCCATGACCGATGATCATCCGATTCCCCCTATCGCCGCAACCATCGCTGCCCTCAACCGCCGCCTCACCCAGGCCGCCGCCGGGCGCGCGGTCACGCTGATCGCCGTTTCGAAAACCAAACCCGCCGCCGCGATCGAGGCGGCGCTGGCCGCTGGCCAGTTGGTGTTCGGCGAAAACCGCGTCCAGGAAGCCGCGCTGAAATTCCCGCCGCTGCGGGTGACCCACCCGGATATCGACCTGCACCTGATCGGCCCGCTGCAAACCAACAAGGCACGCGACGCAGTTCTGCTGTTCGACCAGATCGAAACGCTCGACCGCCCCAAACTCGCCGACGCGCTCGCCGCCGCCGCCGAGCGTGAGGGGTCGATGCCGAACCTGCTGGTGCAGGTCAACATCGGCGATGAACCACAAAAAGCCGGCGTCGCGCGCGCGGAGGCCGATGCGTTCATCCGCGCGATGCGCGCCCGCTTCGGCACCGCGCTGCGCGGGCTCATGGCCATCCCGCCGGTCGGGCAGGACCCGGCACCCTATTTCCGTGATCTCGTGGCGATGGCCGATCACCACGGCCTGCCGGTTCGCTCGATCGGCATGTCGGATGATTTCGAAATCGCGATCGCCTGCGGGGCGACGCAGGTGCGGATCGGGTCCGCCTTGTTTGGCGGGCGGTAAGGCGGGGAAGCAAGGCCTACTTTTTTGTAAAAAAGTAGCAAAAAACTTTTATTCGTCAGTATAGAGTAGTGTTTTTACTGTTCTGATCATACTTGGCACTGAATCAGTGGTGGTCAGCCTCAGGATGGGGGTGGTCTGCGTTGCCAGCCATGTTTCGTGGCTGAGCAGGCTGCGGTGCCCGAGGCCACCGTCGTCATACGATGCCGCCCATTCCATGAACGCGGTGTGAATTGCCGCCATGTCGCCGCCCGCCGCGATGCGGTCACCATACCGGGCCACCTCACGCCGGCGCAACCGCGCCATGCGCTCGACCGGATCAAGCCGCAGAAACACGATCAGATCGTAGAACGGGGCAATTTCATCGTCCCATGACAGGGCCGATCCCGAAAAAACCCATGACCCCGAAACCGGCAGCGGCGCCCGCAGCAAAGCCCGCCGGTCAACGGTATCGCGCTTGGTGGTGAACGGCGGATTGGTCGGCAACCATAAAAAATCATCCGAATCCGCATGAGGCACGCCAAGCGCCGCCGCCAGCGCGTCTCCCTGCGTCGTCATGCCGGACCCCGAAGCACCCAGGACATAGACGCGCGGCATTATCGGTCGATCGCGGCGACCGATCGGCTCATATGAACGATCGTGCGGCCATCGTCCTTGACCTCCTCATGATCGATCGCAAAGCCAAGTTGTTGGTACAGCGAAATGTTACGGGTCATTTTCCGGTTGGTATAAAGCCGCACCCGGCCGAGCCGATGGTCCGCGGCCACACGATCCGCATGCGCCATCAACCGCCTGCCGTGGCCACGACCGGCATGTGCCGGCAGCACCGCGATATTCTCGATAACAAGACAGCGAGGCTCCGGCACCAGTTCGATCAGCGCGATGATCGTGCCATCCGATTCAAGCACGTCGATCAGGTGATCGCGCACCGCGACGGCATAATCCACCATCATCGGCACCGGCTTGCGCCCGATGATCGGCACCCATTTCGCATAGGGCGCGTCGGTCACCGCGGCAATCGCGTCGGCATCGGCTGCGGTCGCGCGGCGTAGGACCGGACCGATCGAGGCTTCGGCAGTGATCTCGAACGGCTTCAAACCAATCGGATCGTGAGCAAGGCTGTCCGCGATATCGCGCTTCATGTGCAGAAACCGCAGGATCTCCACGCGATCTTCATATTCCAGATAGAACAATCCATAGGGAAATTTTGGCAGCGTCCAGTGCCGTAGCCCCGGTATCTCCAGCAGGGCGGCGTAGCGCGGCGACCCGATACCAGGGTGGGCGGCCATTCGGCCGATTGCGGTCTCGATCGCATCGATCATGGCGGAGACCTGTTCAGGCGCTTCGGCCAAAAGGTAGTCGAGTGCTTTCCGAATATCCGCGTCCGCGCGCCGAGATCGCCTGACTTCCGTCAATTTCCGGACTTCGGTCCGGCTGGTTCGCTCGCGGATTCGGCATAACCCCGCAGGGATTGAATGAAACGCGCATCGGCTAGGCCTGCACTGCCCGACTCCAGTCCCTCGACGATCAAAGCCCTCAACGCCAACCGATCACGGTCTCGCCTGATCAATTCGCGGATATATTCGCTCGATGTGCCATAGCCGTGATCCTGCCGCTCATCGACGAAGCGCTTCAAATCGTCGGGCAGGGATATGTTCATCGTGGTCATCAGCACACGATATCAATTTGACAAAATTTGACAAGCCGCATCGTTGAGCACTGAGCGCAAATGTTAGAAAGCAAGGCCTTCTTTTTTTGAAAAAAAAGAAGCAAAAAAAACTTTTATCCATCAGGCCGCCGAAGATAAAACCAACGACGACCCAACGAATAAAAGTTTTTTGTTTCTTTTTTACAAAAAAGACGTCTTGTCTGACCTAAACCTCAAGCCGAGTAGTACATCTCAAACTCAACCGGATGCGGCGTATGCTCGAACCGGTACACTTCCGACCATTTCAGCTCGATATAGCTTTCGATCTGTTCCTTGCTGAACACGTCGCCGGCCAGCAGGAACTCGTGGTCGGCGGCGAGCGCGCCCAGGGCTTCACGCAGCGAACCGCAGACGGTGGGGATGCCTTTCAGCTCTTCCGGCGGCAGGTCGTAGAGGTCCTTGTCCATCGGGTCGCCCGGGTGAATCTTGTTCTTGATGCCGTCGAGTCCGGCCATCGCGATGGCCGAATAGGCCAGATACGGGTTGGCCGAGGCATCCGGGAACCGCACTTCGACGCGTTTGGCCTTCGGATTGGTGGTGTAGGGAATCCGGCATGAGGCCGAGCGGTTGCGTGCCGAATACGCCAGCAGCACCGGCGCCTCGAACCCGGGGATCAGCCGTTTGTAGCTGTTGGTCGAGGGGTTGGTGAACGCGTTGATCGCCTTGGCGTGTTTGATGATGCCGCCGATGAAATACAGGCACAGTTCCGACAGGTCGGCATAGCCGTTGCCGGCGAACAGCGGCTTGCCGTTCTTCCAGATCGACTGATGGGTATGCATGCCCGATCCATTGTCGCCATAGATCGGCTTGGGCATGAAGGTCGCGGTCTTGCCGTAGGAATGGGCGACGTTGTGGACGCAGTATTTATAGATCTGCATCTGGTCGGCCATTTTGGTCAGCGAGCCGAACCGGGTGCCCAGCTCGTGCTGGCTCTGTGCCACCTCGTGGTGATGTTTCTCGATCGGCAGGCCCATTTCGCCCATGGTCGCCAGCATTTCCGCACGCAGATCGCTTTCGGAATCGACCGGCGGAACCGGGAAATATCCGCCCTTCACGCTCGGCCGGTGGCCCATGTTGCCTTCGGGATAATCCTTCAGCGACGAGCCGGGGCCTTCCATGCTGTCGATCTGATACATGCCGAAATTGCCGCCGGTGCCGAATTTCACTGAATCGAACACGAAAAACTCAGCCTCGGCGCCGACCACGATGGTATCACCGATGCCGGTCGACTTCAGGTATGCCTCGACGCGCTTGGCCGTGCCGCGCGGGTCGCGCGCATAGCCCAGACCGGTCGAGGGTTCGATAATGTCGCAGAACAGGATCATGCTTGGCTTGGCCGAGAACGGGTCCATCACCGCGGTCTCGGCATCCGGCATCAGGATCATGTCGGATTCATTGATCGCCTTCCAACCGGCGATCGAAGACCCGTCGAACATGATGCCGTCGCGGAATGCATCCTCGTCCATCGTTGAAATATGCTGGGACGTATGCTGCCACTTGCCACGCGGATCGGTGAACCGCAGGTCGACGTAGTCGGCCCCGTTCTCCTTCATCATCGCGATCGCTTTTGCTACTGCATCGCCGCTGCCGGCTGGCTTCTTCGCCATCTTGGTCCTCACTGCTGGTCAGATTTAAGATGCCGCACGATGCGGCACCGTTACGGAAACTGTCAAATCGCGGCTTCGCCCTTTTCGCCGGTCCGAATGCGGATGACGTCTTCGATGGTGGAGACGAAAATCTTGCCATCGCCAATCCGCCCGGTGCGGGCGGCATTGGTGATCGCCTCGATCGCGCGCTCGGCGACGCCATCCTCGCAGATCACTTCGATCTTCACCTTGGGCAGAAAATCCACCACATATTCAGCGCCGCGATACAATTCGGTATGACCCTTCTGGCGGCCGAATCCCTTGGCTTCCATCACGGTGATGCCCTGAAGCCCAACCTCGTGCAAGGCTTCCTTCACCTCGTCCAGCTTGAACGGTTTGATAATCGCTTCGATTTTTTTCATCCGGTTCACGCCCGATCCGAGACGGGCACCCTCCTTGTTGCTGGTTTATCTCGGCGGGCAAATGCACGCACCGGCCCTTGCCCGACCGGCGACACAATGATGCATATGCCGTGCCAACCGCATGTGACGCCATGGATCGTTGCGTTGCTCACGGCGTTGGCATGATGAATGCTCAAAACAAGGGCAATTCATGCCTAGTTAACGAACGCCCCATGCCAAACCCCTTGCCCTTCCGCTCTTCGCCACGATACTGCACCCTCAGCGCGGTCAGCGCCATGCCCACCACCACCACATCGGGAGCCAAGCCGTGAAATCGCCCAACCTCATGCTCGACGCCATCGGCACCACAATCTTCACCGTGATGTCCGCGCTCGCGACCCGGCATGGCGCGATCAACCTCGGCCAGGGCTTCCCCGATACCGATGGGCCGCAGGACGTGATCGATGCCGCCGCCGCTGCCCTGCGCGATGGCCGCAACCAGTACCCGCCGCTGACCGGCGTTGCCGAACTGCGCGAAGCCGTCGCCGCCGCCAACCAGCGTTTCTACGGCATTACCGTTGACCCCGCGACCGAAGTGGTCGTCACCTCCGGCGCCACCGAGGCGATCACCGCCTGCCTGATGGCGCTGCTTAACCCCGGCGACGAGGCCGTGCTGATCGAGCCGCTCTACGATACCTATCTGCCCGTCGTGCGGATGCTCGGCGCCACCGCCAGGCTGGTCCGCCTCGATCCGCCGGACTGGCAACTGCCGCGCGCCGCGCTCGAAGCCGCGTTCGGCCCCAAAACCAAACTGCTGCTGCTCAATTCACCGATGAACCCGACCGGCAAGGTCTTCTCCGCCGACGATCTCGCCTTCATCGCAGACCTGCTGGCCCGGCACGATTGCTACGCCGTATGCGACGAGGTCTACGAACATCTGATTTTCGATGGTCTGAAACACACGCCCCTGATGAGCCTGCCCGGGATGCGCGAACGCTGCCTGCGCATCGGCAGCGCCGGCAAGACCTTCAGCCTGACCGGGTGGAAAATCGGCTACGTCACCGCCCCTGCCCGTCTCGCCACGCTGGTCGCCCGCGCGCACCAGAACCTCACCTTCACCACGCCGCCCAATCTGCAACGCGCCGTCGCCCTCGGCCTCGCCAAGGACGATGCCTATTTCGCGGGCCTCAGCACCGACCTCGCCGCCAAGCGCGACATCCTCGCCGCCGGCCTCCGCGACATCGGGTTCATCGTGCTGCCGAGTTCCGGCTCCTACTTCATCACGACCGATTTCACCCCGCTCGGCTTCGAGGGCGATGATGTCGCCTTCTGCCGGCACATCACCGAACACGCGGGCGTTGCCGCCATTCCGGTCTCCGCCTTCTATCCGGCTGACGCGCCGACCCACTACGCCCGCTTCGCCTTCTGCAAACGCGAAAGCGTGCTGCGGGATGCGATCGATCGCCTCCGCCGGCATTTTGCTGCGCGACAGGCGGCGGAGTAGGGTAGGAGACGCAAGAAATCGCTACTTTTTTTGAAAAAAGTAGCAAAAAACTTTTCGGAATCGCGTGCCGGGCCCTTCGAATGGCTATTGGCCGATCGGCTCGGTCCGTTTCGGGCGTTTTTCATCTTGATGACAGATCGAATAAAAACGCCTAACAGAAACGATATCATAATAAAGGGATGGCAATGAAGCGCTCGAATCTGACCACAGCGATACTGGTTCTCACCATGCTCGGGGTTGCCACGGTGGCGCACGCCACTACCCCGTCGCAAAGCGCCAGTGGATCGAAAAAGACTACAAACAAGGCCGATCAGCTCAACAAGAAGGAACTGGCCAAACTGCATCACGGGCCCGCCAACCAGGCGAAAATCACGACACCCACCAATTGAGGCATCGCGGCCCTCAGACCGCGCAGGCCAGCACGGCCGCCTCGCGCAGATTGAGCGGCGCCGCGTCCGTTCGCAGATCACCCAAAATTGCGATCATCGCTGCCCAGACCGTCTGCTCCGCGACATCGCGGACCATGCCGCGTGACGCGAAAAACTCATCCGTGCAGGCCGCGATGGCGAGCGCCGTGGCGGACGCACCCGACAGGGCCGCCAGATACGCCATGCTCTCGCAGCAGATCGCCAGAAACACCTCGTCGCTCTGTTCCAGCAGCAGCCCGATCGCCTCGCGGCCGGCGCTCCGCGCGGTTGCGGTCTCGCCGATCATCAGAGAATAGGTCGTGAGGTTGGTCAGCGCGCTCGACAGCAGGGCCTGATCCTCGCTGTCGCGGCAGGTCTGCACCACCTCCGCCGTCGCGCGGGCGGCCTCGGCGTATTGGCCGAGCGAGGCCTCGAAATCCGCGAGGTTGAGGGCTGCCAGCCGCACCGTGATCGTATCCTGGAACCGCTCGGCGATGCTGATCGCCTCCTGCCACAGCAGGCGCGGCTGCGCCTGATCGCCGGCGTAGCACGCAAGCGTCGCCAGCCGGTGCAGAATGATCCCCCGATGCTTGTCGATCGGCAGGCTCGGCAGGCAGGACATCACATAATCGATATAGGGTTGCGCCGGCGCCACATCGCCCGGCCGCGCCAGCGCCCAGGCCAGCGACATCGCGGCCCGGCAGCCGCGCACGGTGTCGCCCAGCCCGACGAACAGCGCATGAGCCGCGCGGCATCCCTCGATATCGCGCGCATCGCCGATCGTGTAGCCGCCCGAGGCAATGAAACGCAGCCGCGCCACACTCTCCGGTGCCGTATCAGGGCCCATCGCCGCGATCGCCTGGTCCACCCAGCCCGCGTGCTCCCGGCCCACCAGCCCGTCCCGCGCGGCCTCCGTGGTGCGGGCGACCAGCGCCACCCCCAGCGCCGGGTCGCCGTGCGGGCCGAACGCCCAGGCGATCGCCGAGCGTAGATTGTCGATATCGGGCTGATATTCGGCGCGCCAGCTCGGCGTGTCGCACAAGGCCCAGCGGGCTTCGGCCTCGGCGAACACCGCGACCAGATGCGCCGCCAGCACGCGCTGCACCGCATCGGCCTCGCCCGAGGCTTCGAGCTGTTCCAGCGCAAAGGCGCGCGTCGATTCCAGCAGCCGCAGCCTTGTGTCATGGGCGAGTTGCGGCACCCGCGCGATCAGTGATTTGTCGAGCAGCCCGGTCACCAGATCGAGCGTGGCGAACGCCTCGATCGGGCCACCGGCGATCACCGCCTCGGCGGAGGCGAGGGTGATGCTGCCGGCGAACACCGCCAGGCGCCGAAACGCGATCTGTTCCTGATGGTTCAGCAGATCATGGCTCCAACCGATCAGCGCCCGCAACGTCTGCTGATGCGGCAGGCCGGATCGTGCGCCGCCGGTGAGCAGACGAAACCGATCATCGAGCCGGGCCAGCAACGCCGCGGGGTCGAGCAGCCGCACCCGTGCCGCCGCCAGCTCGATCGCGAGCGCAATGCCATCCAGCCGCCGGCAGATCGTGGCGACCACCGGCGCATTCGCGTCGTCGAGCACGAACCCGGGGTGGGCATTCTGCGCCCGTGCAACGAACAGGCGCATCGCCGGGTAGTCGCGCGCCGCCGCGGCGGTGACCGGTGTGCGGCCGGGCCGCACCGGCGGTGGCGCATCGAGCGGCGGTACCGGATAGCATTGCTCGCCCGCCACGCCCAGCTTCATCCGGCTCGAAGCGAGCACCACGACGCCACGGCACGCCCGCAACAGCGTCGCGACCACCTGCGCCGCGCCTTCGATCAGGTGTTCGCAATTATCAATGATCAGCAGCAGCGTGCGCTGGCGCAGCGTTGCCGCCACCGTCTCGATCACCGGCCGCCCGCCCTCGGCGCGGATGCCGAACAGCCTTGCCAGCGCCTCGCCGATCTGGGCGGCCTCGCTGAGCGGTGCCAGTTCCAGAAACCAAACGCCATCAGCAAACCGGTCGAGCCGGTCGGCGCCGATCTGCAACGAAAGCCTGGTCTTGCCGATGCCGCCGGGACCGAGCAGCGTCACCAGCCGGTGGCCTGCCAGCATATCCTGCAACACCGCCAGATCCCGCTCGCGCCCGATGAAGCTGCTGGCATGGATCGGCAGGTTGTTCGGCCGCGCATCGAGCGAGCGCAGCGCCGGGAACAGATCATCGAGCGCGGGACCGGTCAACTGATAAAGCTCTTCCGCCTCGGTCAGGTCCTTCAACCGATGCGCGCCCAGGCCGCGCAGGCCGAACCCGGTGGCGTGCAGCGCATCATCCGCCGCTTCGGCGGCCGCGGCGGACATCAGCACCTGCCCGCCATGCCCGATCGCCATGATCCGGGCGCAGCGGTTAAGGGTCGGGCCAAAAAAATCGCCATCCCGCGCCTCGGCCGGCCCGATATGCACGCCGATCCTGACCCGCAGCCCATCGACCGCGCTGAAATCCGCCGCCGCCATACGATGCTGGATCGAAGCCGCCGCGCGCAACGCATCCGCCGCGGTCGCAAAGGCCGCGCACGCGCCATCGCCGGTGCGCTTGATCAAGGTGCCGCCCGCCTCTGCGATCACGGCGGCGATCAGCCGGTCATGCAGGGCGACCGCTTCACCCATGGCATCGCGGAACCGCTCCCAGCGCCGGGTCGAGCCTTCGATATCGGTGAACAGGAACGCCAGAACCGGCTGTGCCGCCACCGCTTCCTGGATCAGCCCCGCCATCGCCGTCCGCACCTCTCCACATCCCAGATCCCGCCGGCTTACCAAGCCCCAACCGCGGGCCGTTTGCAACCGACCGGCGCGGATCACATCGCCCGATCTTGCTTGCGGGCGGTACTTGGCGCACCATGGCAGCCATGCAGGAACCGTTGCGTATTACCGTCGTTCAGCTCGCGCCCGGCGCCGACAAGGCTAAAAACATCGCCCAGGCGCGCGGCCTGATCGAAGCCGCGGTGGCGCAGGACCGGCCGCAGTTGATCGCCCTGCCGGAAATCTGGACCTGCCTCGGCGGTGACCGCGCGACCAAATTCGCCGCCGCCGAAACCCTGCCGCAACCGGGCGGCATCGGCGGTCCGGCCTATGAGTTTCTGCGCGAGATGGCGCGCACCCACCAAATCCACGTCCACGGCGGCTCGATTGGTGAATCGGGCGGCGACAAGTTGTTCAACACCACGCTGGTGTTCGACCCCTCCGGCACCGAGATCGCGCGCTACCGCAAGATCCACCTGTTCGACATCGTCACGCCGGACGGCCAGGGCTACCGCGAAAGCGCCATCTACGGCGCGGGCGACCAGATCGTGACCTTCAAGCTCGGCACCGCCACCATCGGCTTGACCATCTGCTACGACATGCGCTTCCCCGAACTCTATCTCGCGCTGCGCCGCGCGGGTGCGGACATCATTCTGGTTCCCGCCGCCTTCACCCTGCAGACCGGCAAGGACCATTGGGAGGTGCTGCTGCGCGCCCGCGCGATCGAAACCCAGTGCTGGGTCGCCGCCCCCGCCTGCACCGGCACGCATTTCGACGGGTCGAACGAACCCCGCGTCACCTATGGCAACTCTCTGATCGCCGACCCCTGGGGCATCGTCACCGCCCGTTGCTCGGATGGTCCGGGCTTCGTGACGGCGCGGATCGATCTCGCGAAATCCGCCAAACATCGTGCTGACATGCCGGTTCTCGAACACCGAAAACTGGTGTGACCAAAATCCACTTCGCCGCCGCCGCGACCGGACAGGCGCGCGCGGCGCGGGAAAAACTGGTCGCCGCCTACGGCACCGTCGCGCCGCAGGAGGCCGAGGTGGTGGTCGCCCTCGGCGGCGACGGGCTGATGCTGGAAACCATCCACCGCATGCTCGACCACAAACTGCCGGTCTATGGCATGAACTGCGGCTCGGTCGGTTTTCTGATGAACGATTTTGCCGAAGCCGATCTGCCCGCCCGCATCGCGCGCGCCATGAGCAACGAGCTGCACCCGCTGCGGATGCACGCCGTCACCATGACCGGCGCGGTCGAGGAAGCGCTGGCGTTCAACGAGGTCAGCCTGCTCCGCCAGCTCCGCCAGGCCGCGAAAATCCGCATTCTGGTCGATGGCAAGATCCGCATGCCCGAATTGATCGGCGATGGCGTGCTGATCTCCACGCCGGCCGGCTCGACCGCCTATAATTTGTCGGCCTATGGCCCGATCGTGCCGCTCAGCGCCAATCTGCTGCCGCTCACGGCGATCGCCGCGTTCCGCCCCCGGCACTGGCGCGGCGCTTTGCTGCCATCGTCGTCGGAGGTCGTGTTCGAGATTCTGGAGCCGGAAAAACGCCCGGTCTCCGCCGTCGCCGACTCGACCGAGGTGCGCCGCGTCATCTCGGTCGCCGCCAGCGAAGACCGCTCGGTCTGCGCGCGGATATTATCCGACCCCGATCGCGCGCTGTCCGAACGCATCATCCGCGAACAATTCACGGTGTAACCCGCATCGGTGTCCTGGTGCACGCCCGGCGCGAAGTTCCTGTCCGCGCCGTAATGCCGGCTTGATGTCAATTCGGGCTTTTTCATGTCACTCCCGGCAAACATACGCGCAACCATACCGGGATGAGGCAAAATAAAGGCGTTGACCCCTATAGTAAAAATTTAAACGCCTCTCGACACTGTAATCGAGTTTTAAATGGAATGATCGACGATCCCTCCCCAAATGTTCCTTCATGGTTACGGATTGCATCTAAATACTATTGAGGAGACATCGCATGAACAAGTACGTACTGGCCTCGATTGCCGCCCTGGCAATGACCGGCGCCACCGCCATGGCGCAAAGCGCCACCTATCAGTCGAGCACCACCACGACCGAGGTCGCCCCGGCGCAGGCAGCGCCCGCGCCCGCGCCGATCGATCCGCCCGCCCCGGGGGTTCTGAGCCGCACCACCATCTCCAAGACCAATGATGGCATGGGCGACCGGACCTATTCGCGCAAAACCACCTACGGCAACGGCGAGGCCGCGGTGTCGCAGAGCACACAGACCAAAGTGGTGCAGCCGCCCGTCGCAATCGAGCGCAGCGAGCGTACCACGACAACGACAACGACACCCTCGAATTAAGCGCGACCCGAAAAATCAGACAGGAGCGATGATGACACGCACGCGAACGATGAGGCTGGCGATGGTCGCCGGCATGGCCGCTGTCGGGATCGGGCTGGCCGGCTGCGCCGACCATACGCCCACCACGACAACAACGACGACCCGGGAGACCACGACCAAACCGGTGCTCGCCGCCCCCATGGCACCGCCGGCGACGGTGACGACGACCCATTCGGAAACCGAACAGGTCAATCAGTAATTCAAACGCCGCGCCTCGGAATCCATCGCCGGCCGCAAGACCGGCGATGGATTTTCATTTGATCGACGGTCAGTTCAGATCCGGTTCGTCGAACACCGCATAGGCGCGGCCGTTCGCATCGCGCGCCTTTATCACCATGTCCGGCCGGTGGTGAATGCCCGAGTAATGCGTGATCAGCGATTTGCGGAGCCGGCCCGGCTGGCTGGGCGAACCGCGGTGGATCAGCCGGCTATGCCAGATCAACACATCGCCCTTCCTGCCCAGAAACGGTACGACGGGAATGCCGCAGCCCGCGATCTTCGCCTCGATCGCGGGGGTTACGAACCGCTCAGCGTATTTCGGCCATTGGTTCATGCCATGCGCCGGCTCGATCCGCGTGAGTTCTTCTTCGGTCAGATGCGCCCGCACGCGTGCGCCGCGCATCAAACCCCAGCGATGCGAACCCGGCACGTATTCGAACGGCCCGCTGTCGGGCGCGATATCATCCAGCGCGATCCACGCCGCCGCGTACCAGGTGTTGACGAAATCCGGGTTCAGATAATCGTCCTGATGCCATTCGCGCCCGGTGGTCACCCAAGCGGTCAGCGCCAGATGAAACAGCATTTCTTCACCGATCAGCGCGCCCAGCAGATCCATCAGCGGCGGATACAACGCGACATCGCGCAGGCTCGGCAGGCCGACATAGCAATGCCCGTATTGCCATCCCGCCAGATGGCCTTTTGCGCCCGCGCGATAGGCGGCACGCCGCTCGATATAGGGATCGAGCAGGGCATCGGGGATGAAACCGCGCTTGATCACCACGCCATCCCGCCGCCACGCAGCCTGATCCGCGGTCAGACCCGCCTCATCGACCCCGGGCCGATCGAGCGGCGGCAGGGTCGCCGGGTCGGGGAACTCGACCAGATCCTCGAAATTCACCATCGTCTCCGATTCCGACATCGCCCGGTCTCCCCCTGTACCAGCAGAGTCTAACGGGCGGCGCCGGGTCGGGCAACGTGTCAGGCCAGCAGATGCGCCACCGCGTCGCGTTCTTCCTTCAACTCGTTCAACGTGATCGCGAACCGCTCCTTCGCGAATTCATCCATCGCGAGCCCTGGAATGCGCGTCACGACGCCGCGCTCCGCGGTCACCGGCACACCGAACATGATGCCCTCGGGCACGCCGTAGCTGCCGTCCGAGGCAATCGCCATCGACACCCATTTGCCATGCGAGCCCACCACCCAGTCGCGCATCTGATCGATCGCGGCATTGGCGGCCGACGCCGCGGAAGAGGCTCCGCGCGCCTCGATCACCGCCGCACCGCGCTTGCCGACGGTGGGGATGAAGACTTCGCGGTTCCACGTCTCGTCATTGATAATCGCGGCGAGCTTGCGCCCACCCGCCTCGGCGAAGCGGTAGTCGGGATACATTGTCGGCGAGTGGTTGCCCCAGACCACCAGTTTCTCGATCGTGCCGACATCGATGCCGGCCTTGCCCGCCAGCATGGAGGCGGCACGGTTGTGATCGAGCCGGATCATCGCGGAAAAACAGGCAGGCGACAGGTCGGGGGCGGATTTCATCGCGATATAGGCATTGGTGTTGGCCGGGTTGCCCACCACCAGCACCCGCACATCGCGTGACGCCGCCTCGTTCAGCGCGCGGCCCTGCACGGTGAAAATCTCGGCATTGGCGCCGAGCAGATCCTTGCGCTCCATGCCCTTGCCGCGCGGCCGGGCGCCGACCAGAAAGGCGATGTCGGCATCACGGAACGCCACTTTCGGATCATCGGTCGCCTCCATGCCCGCCAGCATCGGGAAAGCGCAATCCTCGAGCTCCATCATCACGCCCTTGAGCGCGCCCTGCATTGGCGGCAGGTCGAGCAGCGTGAGGACGACCGGTTGATCCGGCCCGAGCAGCGCGCCGCTCGCGATGCGAAACACCAGCGCATACGCAATCTGACCGGCGGCGCCGGTGACAGCGATGCGGACGGGGGATTTGGCCATGGGACTTGCTCCTGATTTGATGCGCCGCACTATCGCCCGCCGGGGCTTCCGGTCAACCCATGCGCCATGCCACACTGAAGCGATGAAACGCGCGGAACGCAAGCCGGGCCCACCGCCCACCGATCATCGCCTGCGCGAAGCCGCCATCGCCCACCTCGCCCGCTTTGCCGCGACCGAAGCCGGCCTCGCCCGCGTGCTGACCCGCCGGGTCGATCGCTGGGTGCGCGCCGCCGAAGCCGATGGCGCCGAACCCG
Organism: Acidiphilium sp. PA; assembly: GCF_026191915.1. Lineage (GTDB taxonomy): Bacteria > Pseudomonadota > Alphaproteobacteria > Acetobacterales > Acetobacteraceae > Acidiphilium. The sequence goes on along the minus strand of NZ_JAIMBY010000012.1, from coordinate 67,835 downwards.
CAACCATCGCCGCCGCCCGCACCGCCGCGCGCGCCGCAATCCCCGGCATCATCGCCTCGCTGCGCGCGCTCGGTGCCGTCAACGATGCCGAGTTCGCCGCGTCGCGCGCCCGCCGCCTCGCGCGCGAAGGCAAGTCCCGCCGGGCCACCATCGCCCATCTCGCGACCAAAGGCATCGATACCGAGGTCGCGGCGCGGCTGGTGCCGGATGATGCGACGCGCGACCTCGCCGCCGCCTGCCTCTATCTGCGCCGCCGCCGCCTGCCTCCGTTCGGCGATGGCGACCGGATGCGCGCGCTCGGCAGCCTGGCGCGGCAGGGATTTGACCGCGGGACGGCCGAGCGAGCCCTGGCGCTGGATCGGCCGGAGGCCGAGGCGCTGGTCCTGGCCGCGCGGCGGGGCGATCCGGGCTGACGCATATTCATGTCGGCGCATCAATGAATGTTATGCCGATTTGTGACATCACCATGACAGCGTCCCAGCCCTATGTTGCGTTGCAGCAGACGAGGACGCGGTAACGACCCCATGGTGAGGCCGGCCGCGCTCCGCACTGAATTGGAGTTCGTTATGAAACATGTTTCTCTCGCCGCCGCGTTCGTCCTGATGAGTTTGGCCGGTGCCGGCACTGCCCTGGCCGACCAGGGCATTCCCGTGGTGCCGGCTCAACCGCTGGTGTCATCGGCCGCCAATGGTGTGGCGGGTGAGGCGTATCCGTCGTTTCGGGTTGCCGGGGTACCGGTGATTTCCGAGCCTGCCAATCCTGGCAACGGTGCGCAGACCTATCCGACCTTTGCGACGCCCAGGAGCCCCGCAAAGCTGGCGCAGTCGCAGATCGGTCTGGTCCAGCCGGGCTTCGCGACCGCGTTCAACGCGGTGCCGAACAGCGATCGCGGTTGATACGCTGAGCCGGCGTTTCACCGGTCCGGCATGAGCAGCAGGCGGCACCGCGGATGGTGCCGCCTGCTTCATTTCAGGCGTCGGTTCCGTCAGGCACCAAGCCGTGTCGTGCGGTTCCGCCGGCCGCGGGTCAGGCCGATCAGCCCGACAACGCCGGTCAGCAGCAGCGCCAGGCTGCCGGGTTCGGGCACCGTGGTTTCCACCTCGGTGATGATGGTGCCCCACGATCCGTTGGTGGTCGGATATTCCTCGAAGAACCAGAAATTATTCGGGTTGGCGGTGTCCGGTGCAGTCCAGGAATAGTCGCCCCAGCGGTTCGAGGGACCGCCGAAGGTCACGTTATAGTTGCTGGCGAGACCGCTGTAGAGCAGCGAGGGTGAATTGCATGCGCCGCTCATCACCGAGCAGACCGTCCCATAGTCGCTGATGTTCGTGGTCGATCCCGAACCGTTGAAGCCGATCACGAAAGTCCCCGCGGCGTTGCCGGAAATCGAGCCATAGGTCAGGTCTTCGTTGGCGAGCGAGACAAAGCCCGACTTGATCAGGGAATCGGTCTTGGCATTGAGCACGCCCCACTGGATCTGGTCCGACCCGCCGTGCAGCACCGAGTTGGCGAAATAGATGTAGTTGCCGGCCTGATAGCTGCCGGAACTGATCCGGTTATCGCCGGGATCGTAGGTCGTGCCGCCCGGTTGGGTGGGCGCGTTGGTCAACGTGCCCGAGAAATGATTGATCGTCCTGGTGAGTTTCAGGTTTGCATTCTTGCCTGCATTGTTCGAAATGGTCGAGACCAGCAGACCGCTCGCGCCGTAGTTGTTGCTCAGGATCGTCGTCTTGTTGCCTGAGCCATCCGATGTGACGGCTTCGGGCGTAAAGCCGATTTTACTGATGCTGTTGAACTCTTTGACATTGGAAAGATTGGTGACACCCTTGATCAACTGTGCCTTCGGGATCGAAAAGACCGAAGAGCCGGTGTAATTACCTTTGCGATTGAAATTGTTCGACGAGATCGTGACGGCACCATGATCGACGCCGAGTGTCGGAAAATCGGCGAACTGGTTCTTCTTCGAAGCGATCGCATAACCGGTAAAGCCATCGAGCGGGTTGCTGTCCTTGGAGACGGCCAGCAGGATCGTGTTGTTGACCGCGTTTGCGACGGTGATTGCACTTGCGTACCATCGTTTCGATGTCGGATCATAAATAATTCGCGGATCGGAAATATCCGGGTTGCCGCCCTGCTTGTATGTATTCACACCAAGCCCGGCATAGAATGCATCGAGCGACACCGCAGGCGTCGCGAGCGCGCCGGACGGGGTGTAGATGGCGAACTCGTCATTGACCATCTGCGCGACATAGCCGTTCGCCACCGCACCGCCCATGTCCGGCGGGATGAACCCGAAGCCGGTCAGGTTGCCGCTGCTATCGATACTGGCTCCCTGAAACTGATCGACCTGGTAGAGATTAAGCGCCAATGGCGCCGCGGCGGCCAGTTTCATTGCAGCAAGAATGACGAGGACCGAGGATGCGACAAGTTCAGGCCGGAGACGCCGGCGCGCGGGAGAACTGCATTGATTCAATCGATTGTTTTTCATTCGTTGACCCCAGTGTGAACGCGGAAAATACCGCAACATGACCAACAGATCAGCTTTTGAAATCTCAAGCTGATATTTATACAGAACAGTACAACCAGAAGGTGAATAAACCGATTTTTTGCTGTTCCGTTTCCGAGGATCATAGATTTCGATCTGGGAAAGCAAGTCATTTCTGTATTTTCGTTGAATTATATTTTTACTCTATCCCTAGTATCAGAGTCTTGACAAAAATAGTTTCAAAATAAGACTGTCCAACAATAATATATGGATATCAAAATTAGCGACAGTCGGCCGCCGTCGATCCTGGCGCGCCGTACGCAGCGGCGCCCTGGATGCTCAGTCGAAGATCGGCGCCTGCGGCACGCCCGCGACACCCGTGGTGGATTGCAGGAACGGCGTGGTCTCGAATTCGGCGACCAGAAACTCAAGGATCGCGCGTGTGCGCGCCGGAATGTAGCGCCTTGACGGCAGGACGGCGTAGACCTTGACCTTCATCGGACAGAACGCATCGAGCAACGTGACCAGCCGGCCGGTGTTGACGTCATCGATCGTGGTCAGGCGCGGCAACATCGCGATTCCCAATCCGGCGCGCGCGGCCCGGCGGACCGCCTCGCTCGAATCGGCGTGGAACCGGCCGTGCACCGTCACGGTTTCATCGACCCCCTTGCCGAAGAAGCGCCAGTTCCGGTCGATCCCCGGGCGGGTGTAGACAATGCACTCATGATCGAGCAGCTCCTGCGGGGTCGCCGGCTTGCCGCGGGCGGCAAGGTAGGCCGGCGATGCCACCAGCACCGAGGCGGCACTGCCGATGGTGCGGGTGATCACGCTCGCCTGCGTCGCCTCCGCGACCGAGATCACCAGGTCGAGCCCTTCCTCGACCAGATCGAACGCGCCATCGCGCATTTTCAGATCGATCGACATTTCCGGGTAGCGCGCGAAAAATTCGGGGAGCCTCGCCGCGAGATACATGCCCACCGAGGTCGGCACGCCCAGGCGGACCTGCCCGGTCGGGGTTTTCTGGGCAACGCCGACGCTCGCCTGCGCCGCTTCCATCGCCTCGACCACGGCGCGCGCGTGATCCAGATAGACCTGGCCGTCCTCGGTCAAGGACAGGCGACGGGTGGTGCGCTGGATCAGCCGCACGCCGAGCTGGTCCTCCAGCGCCGCGATCTGGCGGGAGATCACCGGCTGTGAGGTATTGAAATCCCGCGCCACCGCCGAAAACGAACCGCGCTCGGCAACGCGGACAAAGGTATTGAGCAGGCTTAACTGGTCCATCGGGGGGTGCCTTGGCGATTTATGGTGAATTCCGCATGAGATAAATCAGATTTTGGTTTAACTTAACCGAACAAATATGAATATATCATTCTCGTCATGGCGGTTCCCGGTTTCACACAGTTGCGCTCCTCGGCTGCGGCCCTAGCCGCCGATCTGCCGCGCGATCTGGGGTTCGCGGTGCGGACCGCGCTCGCCGCGCTGCTTGCGCTCTATCTGGCGATGCGGCTCGACCTCGATACCCCGCACTGGGCGGCCTGGACGGTGTTGACCGTAAGCCTGCCATCCCCGGATCATGCCTTTGCCAAATCGTTCTACCGCATGGTCGGCACGCTCGTGGGCGCGGCGATGGGTGTGGCCTTCGTCGCCTTGTTCGCGCAGGCGCCTTTGGTGTTCGACGCGGCAATGGCGATCTGGGCGGCGGTCTGTGTGTATTTCGGCACCAAGGCCCGCCAGTTCGCCACCTATGCATTCGCGCTCACCTGGCTCACCACCGGCATCGTGGCCTATGGCAGCATCGCCGATCCGGCCGGGGCGTTCACCGTCGCCATCACGCGCACCGCCGAGGTCACTTTGGGCGTGGTCTGCGCCGGGCTGGCGGCAGCGGTGTTCGCCGGGCATCGAAGTGGGGGGCTGGATCACGCGCAATCGCCGGTGCCTGGCCAGGCCAATCGCAATGCCGTGCGGGCCTTGCTCGCGATCGGACTGGCAAGCCTGTTCTGGTACGTGTCGCAATGGGAGAACGGACCGGATTTCGTGTTGATGTCAGGGGCCGCGGTGATGCTGTTCGCCGCCCACCCGCACAAGCTCGCCGCGACGCTCGGCCTGCTGCGCGGCTTTCTGCTCGGCACCGTGCTCGGGCTGTTCGTGCGCTTCGCGTTGTTCACGCAGGGCGCCGGGTTCGAAACCGAGGCGCTGATCCTGCTGCCCTGCCTGATCCTGGGCGGGTTGGGCGTCGCCGATCCGCGCACGCAGGGGCCGGCAACCGGCTATAATCTGGCGTTCATGCTGGCGGCCGATCCGGCCAATGTCCTGAATTTCGACCTTGACGCCGCGCTGAATACCGATACCGCAATGATCGCGGGGGTGCTGGTCTCGGTGGCGACCTTCCTGGGGTTCGTGCCGATCCGCGATCTGATCCGGCGGACGGCATGAGCTTTTTGCCGCATCTTGCCGAGATATCACTCTTCGGCATCGCGATCGAGCCGGCGGTGCCGATGCTGCTGCTCGCGGTGCTGCTGACCGACGTGCTGCGCCGCCTGCTGGCGCGCGCCGGGGTCGATCGATTGGTCTGGAACTGGCCTTTGTTCATGTTGTCGTTGTTCGGGTGCATCGCGGGGGGATTGATCCTTGCGATGCCCTCGATTTGAGAGGGTGCGATGTTCGATTCGGTGCAGCGAGATCTCATGACGCCGGTGGCCAAGCCGCCCACGCCGGCGGCCGCGCGGCCTTACAAGCCGGTGTTTTCCATTCTGGCAACGGTGATCGTGGTGATGGGCGCGCTCTGGCTCGGCGCGCTGGCCTGGACCCGCTACGATGCCACGCCGTGGACCCGCGATGCCCGGGTGCGGGCCTATGCGATCGCGATCACACCGGAAATATCCGGGCGGATCGTGTCGGTCGATGTTCATGCCAACCAGACGGTGCGGCGCGGTCAGGTGCTGATGCGGATCGACCCCTCCGATTTCGAGAACGCGCTGGCCGCCGCCCAGGCGGCGCTCGCCGCTGATGAGGCGACCGCACGGATGAAAGCGGCCGATGCCTCGCGCCGGGCACGCCTGCCCTCGATGGCGGTATCGGCCGAGGCGCAACAGAACGCCGCCGCCGCCGCGCAGGCCGCCGCGGCCGCCGTGATGGGCGACAAGGCCCGGGTGGCACAAGCGTTACTCAATCTGCGGCGAACGGTGGTGAAGGCGCCGGTCACCGGCACGATCACCAACCTCACGCTGCACGCCGGCGATTATGCCCATGCGGGCAGCGCGGCGCTCACCCTGGTCGATGCCCGCGATATCTGGGTGACGGCCTATTTCGAGGAGACCGAACTCGGCCGGATCAGGCCGGGAGAAGCGGCGAAAATCCAGTTGCTGGCCGATCCGGGGCAGGTGTTGACCGGCGTGGTACAAGGGATCGGGCGGGGCATCGCGGTGAGCGACGCCCAGACATCGGCCGGCGGGCTGCCGGTCGTCAATCCCGTGTATTCGTGGGTGCGGCTGTCACAGCGCATCCCGGTCCATATCGCGCTCGATCATGTGCCGCCGGGATTGTTCCTCGCCGCGGGAATGAGCGCCACGGTGCGGATCGTCCCGGGCCACGGGCGATAAAAAACCCCGCATCTTGCGATGCGGGGCGTCATTAGTTTGATAGATCAGGCCGCGAGCTTGGCGGTGTCCTGCTCGATCGTGCGCACGGAGGCCGGTGCCGCCGCCTCGATCGTGATCCGGCGGGGCTTCAACGCCTCGGGGATGACACGCTTCAAGGCAACATGCAGCAGACCATTTTCCAGCGTCGCACCGTCGACCACCATGTGGTCGGCCAGCGCAAACCGGCGCTCGAACGCGCGGGCCGCAATGCCACGGTACAGGGTTTCACCCTTCTGCGTTTCGTTCGCGATCTTGCCGGCAATGACCAGCGTATTCTCCTTGACCGTCATTTCGATGTCGTCAGCCCGGAAACCAGCTACCGCCATGGTCAGGCGATAGTCTTCCGCACTGAGCTTCTCGATGTTGTACGGGGGATACGAGGTCACGCTGGCATCCGGCACGCTATCCAGCAAATGCTGCAAACGGTCGAAGCCGATGGCGGAACGGAACAAGGGCGAGAAATCAAGAGTCATAACAAACCTCCTGCAATAGCAAGGTTGAGATTCGGACCGTCAATGTGACCAATCCGCAGTCGAACGAAGGACCCAATGGCATCCTTCATGATCAATTTAGTCACTAGGAGGGGAGGTGTTCAAGAGGATTCGACATCCCGGCCCGAAATTTTCCGGCGGGTGCTCGGGCGCCAAGAAGGCCAGGGGCTCTGCCCCTGGACCCCGTTAAAGGCGGAGCCTTTAAAATCCATTAGTCTTCGGCAAGGGGAGGGCGACCCAGGCCAGATCGACGGAAAATCCGAGGCCGCGCCCTCCCCTTGCCGAAAACTAGCGGGTTCTAAGGGATCGAGGCGACCGTGGCCGAAGGCCGCGTAAGCGCCGAGATGCCCTTAGTGGGGGTCGAGGGGGCAAAGCCCCCCGCCTTCCTTAACCCAAGCCCCATCGGGATTACTTCGTGCGGGCGCCGATGGTGGCGAAGCGTTTGTTGAACTTTGCGACCTGGCCGCCGGTGTCCATGACGCGGTGCTGACCGGTCCAGGCGGGGTGGGATTTCGGATCGATATCGAGGCGCAGCGTATCGCCGGCTTTGCCGTAGCATGACCGGGTCGTGTAGGCGGTACCATCGGTCATGATGATGTTGATCTCGTGGTATTCGGGGTGGATATTGGCCTTCATCGCGGATCTCCTGGGGGCTGACCGATGCCGACCGGTCATGAAGCGGGTCGCATAACGCGGAGGCGGTTTGGATGCAAGGTCGCCGGGGCGGTTGACGCCCCGGCGTTTGGGCTCAGAGGTTGACGGCTTTGAGGCCGGCCTCGGGGTAGCGGGTGCCGGCGACCGCGCCGGGCGGCATGATGCGGTCGATCGCGGCGAGGTCGTTGCGGGTCAGGGTGACGTCGAGCGCGCCGATATTTTCATCGAGGTATTTGCGGCGCTTGGTGCCGGGGATCGGCACGATGTCCTCGCCTTGCGCGAGCACCCAGGCGAGCGCGAGCTGGCTGGGGGTGCAGGATTTTTCGGTGGCGCGTTGTTTGACCTGCTCGACCAGTTTCAGGTTTTTCGCGAAATTTTCGCCCTGGAAGCGCGGGTTGTTGTGGCGCCAGTCATCGGCGGCGAGGTCTTCGGGTTTGGTGATGGCGCCGGCGAGGAAGCCGCGTCCGAGTGGTGAGTAGGGCACGAAGCCGATGCCGAGCTCGCGCACGGTTTCGAGTAATTCGCCCTCGGGGTCGCGCGACCAGAGCGAGTATTCGGTCTGCAATGCGGTGATGGTGTGGACCTTATGGGCGCGGCGGATGGTCGCGGGCGAGGCTTCGGAGAGGCCGAGGTGTTTGACTTTGCCGGCTTTGACCAGGTCGGCCATGGCGCCCACGGTCTCTTCGATCGGCACGGTCGGATCGACGCGGTGCTGGTAGTAAAGGTCGATCGTGTCGATGCCGAGGCGTTTGAGCGAGGCATCGCAGGCGGATTTGACGTAGGCGGGCTTGCCGTTGACGCCGAGGCGTTTGCGGTCGGCGGTGAATTCGTTGCCGAACTTGGTGGCGATGACGATTTTGCTGCGATTGGCTTTGACGAAGGGGCTCAGCAGGATTTCGTTATCGCCCATGCCGTACATGTCGGCGGTATCGAAGAAGGTGATGCCGGCGTCGAGCGCGCGGTCGAGCGTGGCGCGCGCTTCGGCTTCATCGCGGCCGGCGTAGAAATCGGACATGCCCATGCAGCCGAGGCCGAGGGCGGAGACGGTAAGGGTGCCGAGTTGGCGGGTTTTCATGCGCTGCTCCTGATTGATTGGCCCGGTATATGAGTGTGTGGCGCGGGCGCGAAAAGGCCGCGCACTGTTGCCATGTTCAAATCGGCCGATCAGCGGCGGGTGGGCGGGCGCAGTGTTCGATCATCCAGCTGCGGAAGAGGGCGACGACCGGGTCGGCGAGGTCTTCGGGGCGGAGGATGAGGAAGTAGCCGTAGCCTTCGTCGATGACGGCATCATAGGGCACGACGAGGCGGCCGGCGGCGAGTTCCGGGGCGAAGAGATTGAGGTCGGTGAGGGCGACGCCGGCGCCGGAGATGGCGTAGCTGGTGGCGTAGCTGGCGGTATCGAAGGCGAGGCCGCGGTCGGTATTGACGTCGAGCCCGAGTTGCTGGGCGTAGCTGGCCCATTTGATGCCGCGGGCCTGGCCTTCGAGTTTGACGTGCAGAAGCTCGTTGTCGCGCAGGAATTGTTCGAGCGATTTGCCCTTGTGGGCTTCGGCGATCTCGGGGGCGCAGACGGGGGCGACGTCGATCATCCAGAGCAGGTCGGTCACGGTCTGGCTGACCTGCGGACGGTCGTAGACCACGGCGACGTCGGGCTCTTCGTTGGGCATGCCGGTGCCGTTGGAGGAGAACACGTCGATCAGGATGTCGGGGTATTGGCGGTGGAAGTATTTCAGCGCCGGGATGGCGATTTGCTGCAGGAAGCTGGGCGGCATGTGGACCCGCAGCGTGCGCTGGTGGCTGGGGCGGCCGCGGTTGCGGATAATCTCGTTCATTTCGCGCTCGATGGCATCGAACGAGCGGCTGATGGCCGGGAGGAGCGCCTGACCCGAGGCGGTGAGTTCGAGACCGTGCGGGCGGCGGATGAGCAAGGGCGAGCCGAGCAGGGATTCGAGCGTCTGCACATGCCGGCTCAGGGCGCTTTGGGAGACATTCAGCGCCTGACCGCCGGCGGTGAAGCTGAGGTGGCGACCTACCGCCTCGAAGGCGCGCAGGGCGTTGAGGGGAATCCAGCTGCGGTTGATGATGGGTTTCGCGGGCATTCCGGCGAGTTTTGTCGGGGTTGGCGGCAATGGCAAGGGGTGAAGGACGAGGGGGTCACCGATTGGGGCTTTTCCACGCCTCGCGTATCCTTTTTCAATACGATACCGTAATGAAATAGGCGTGCATCAGCCCCGTGGGCCTTTGCGCCACATTTTTTTGGCATCGAAGGAGGGCACGAAGGGGTGGTGCCAGGGCGGGACGGGTGGTGGGGGTGGGCCGAGGATGTCGCGGAGTTGTTCGGGCGTGAAGTCGATGCTGCCGTCGGGGTTGACTTTGTATTGGGCCATGAAGTCGGGCTGGCGCCTGGGGCGGGGGCGTTTGGGGCGGGGGGTGGCGGGGTTTGTGGGTTCGCTCCGGGGTTTTCTGGGGCGTTTGATGATTTGGGGGGGACGCAGGCCGAGCATGGTGTGGAGGGGGCGGAGGATGCGGCCGAGGCTGGGGTGGGTGGCCAGCAGCTCCAGCACGATGGGGTCTTCCATGAAAAGCTGGAGATCGGCGCGGGCGGCGGCACCGGCGACGACGGTGGCGGGGCCGTTGGGGAGCAGGCGGATGAGCCAGGCGAAGCCGCGCGGCAGGGTGACGGGTGGTTTGGGATTGGGATTGGGATTGGCGGGTTCGCGCTCGACCGGTCCGGGAGCGCGGGTGCGGGGGGATTGGGGTGGGCGGGATGCGATGCGGGCGAAGCGGGCGATCTGGCCGGCGAGGTAGTTCCAGATCAGGACGATGAGCGGGCCGTGGATTTTGAGGCGGTAGCCGTTGTCCGCGACCGAGCGCTGCAGGGCGCGGAAGATCACCGTGAAGCGCTCGGTCGGGTCGGCAGGCATGAACGGCGCGTTTGCGATCATGGGGAGGGTTAGACCATGATCGGTGGGGGGTGAGAAAGGAAAAAGTCAGGGAGGGAAGCGCTTCTTTTTTGTAAAAAAGAAGCAAAAAACTTTTTGACTCTGGGGCATGGGTGGTTTTGGCGGCACGGACTCAGGGTGACAAAGTTTTATCTGGGGCATCGGCGGTTTCGGCGGCACGGGATCTGGGAGCATACGATCCGTGACGATGCGGACTATGGGGCGCATGTCGATTATGTTCATTTCAACCCCGTGAAGTATGGGCTTGTGTGCGGGGCGGCGGATTGGCCGTATTCAACGCGACAGCCAATGTCTTACAATGGCCGAAAGCGGATTGACCGGTTTGGCTCATGAACCCCCCGTTTTCCATAGGTCCAGGTGTTGCGCCAAGTCGCTGCGATTCTCTACCGAGCGTTGGAATCCATGGATGAGGGTGGATTATGGGAATTGCAGAATCGAAATTACGTGATGGTGGGCGGCTGAGGGATATCCGCGCATTCATTGACGAGCTTTATGCCCACGATCTGCACGCCAAGCGCGTTGATTCCCTTTCCCACCGTGTTTGTCGCGCCACAACCCTGATATAAAGCCCGTGTTCCGCGAGGGATGTCCTACCCCGGGTTGCAGACCCAGGGCAGCACGGCTAGGCTTGCCGTCGTCCAAGAAACCTCGATAGCCCGCTTTACATCTCCGAGCGAACATTGGTAGTCTAAATCTTATCGGGGCTGGCGGACCGAAAGGTAGATGGCCGCTTGAGGATGGACTATTCTAGATCGTATAACGTTGTAAATGCCTCTATAAGAAATATGAATTGCGAGAGTGATCTAGAATGCGACTTATTTCCCTAAGTATCCAAGACCTGTATGGTACATTGAACCTGAGCTTGAGGTTCTTTAATGACCTAAACCTTCTCGTGGGTATTAACGGAAGCGGCAAGACAAGTGCCCTTAGTGTTATTGATTGGCTACTTACGCCCAACGTTCCCAAGCTTGCCACCCAAGATTACTGTCAGTTGCGGCTCAATCTAGAGATTAACGATAAAGATTATACAATTATTGCAGAACGATCCGCAGTTGAAGTTTTGATCAAGGTCGAATGCGCGCATGATCAATTTTCGCCCATTTCGATCAAAGTCGAGCCTAAAGAGCCCGGGGGGGCAGATGAAGAACGATATAGAGGTTTGACCCCAGAAGAGCATGAGAAAAAAATCTGGATTTTTTTAAGAAGTTTGAAAAAACCTACTGTTATCTCTCTCGAAAGAACAATTACGGCTGAGATCGAAGAAGTCATTTATAACGAATCGCCGCAAGCGATGGTTCGGAATCGTCTCAGGAAGCAAATTACCCCGCTACAGCACGTTCAAAAAATTTTCGGTGAGCAATACGCAGAATACCGAAAAGCGGCGCGAGAAAATGATACTCAACTTAAATCTCGAATAATCTTGACGGCTTTGCATAGTCCAGACAGTGAGGATCTATCTTCAACCGGCTTCCAAATTCCCAAGGAGAGTACAGAACAACTGGAAAAAAAGGTCAAAGAGTATCTGTCAGCATCAATCCCGTTGGAGAATGTGAGACAACGCGTAGAGCAATACTTTAGTTATTTTAGGAGCTTAGGCCAGGAGGTTGATAAAAGTTCACAAACATCTGGTAAGGTTGTAGATTTAATCCAATCCCAGTTTTCTAGAGTCGATCAATTAGCCCGTGCTTTTAAAGAATTTGAAGAAAGTAACGCGGCGGCATTCAACCGACTGAGCGAATATTTAAAATCCGTCAATTTATTTTTAAAGGATAGTGGAAAGTCAGTTGTAGCTGACGACAACACTGGAAGGCTTGTCTTCACTGAGTTGAAGAACGGTAATTCGGTCGGTAATTACCGACCTATTCAAAAATTGTCATCGGGGGAGACCCAAATCATTATCTTATTTGCGCTCATGGCCTTTGAAGCAACTGAAAGTTCGATCTTCATCGTTGATGAACCCGAATTGTCTCTTCACCCGAAATGGCAAACAGATTTTATGGATTCATTTTTGAGGCTTCGCCCTAACAAGACGCAAGTTCTTGTAGCAACTCACTCACCGGAAATTGTGGCGGGCCGAAAATCTTCTTGCGTACTCTTCTGAGGCCAATGACGTGACAGATAAGATGATTGCTCTTCCTCAGAGAAGCGAAGGTGGCTTGGCTGCTACGGACATTTTCTATCGAAGTTATAATGAGTTTTATTTTTATGTTGAGGATGCTGACCAGGAGAATCTCTATTTTGTTATTTTAAAGGCAATATTTCCAGAGCTAATTTTTGAGAAAATCTTTCCTCTTGGTGGGAAGCCAAGTGTTCTTGCTCATGCAAAAGAATGTGGAGCCAACTCATTACAGAAACGTGTTTACATTCTCGACAAGGATTTCGATGATCTACTCAACAAGAAGGAAGACATCAAGGGCTTATTTTATCTAGACAGATTCTGCATTGAAAACTTTTTCCTACAGGAAGAAGCAATGGTTGAAATTGTTGTTGAATCGGATCCAAAGATCGGAAGGGAAGAGGTTCGAAGAAATTTGCGTCTTGAAAAAACGATTTCCGAGATTGGGAACGATCTTAGAACTCTTTTTTCGCTCTTCTACTTCGCCCAGCTAGAAGATTTGGGAATCGCCAACTGTCGCCTAAAACCAGAAAGTTTTTGTAAATCAAAGCAGCTATGGGAGATTTGTCCTATCCTGATGTCCAAATATTTGGACGATATCAATGCTATCTGCGATCAACGAGGTATTCCAAAGCCTGCAGAACCTCTTTCGAGCGATACACGTTTATTGGGATTTTATCGTGCATCCGAGAGCCAAATTATAAGTGGAAAATTCTGGCTATCAATGCTGTTTCACTATATTAAGTCAAAATACAGACTCGGTAGCGTTACGTTCGATTCCCTTACTTTCAGAGCGGCCAAAAATTGCAATTTCGAAGGGCTACGCTGGCTAGTCGTTGATGTGTTAGCCACTTACCCCTGAAGTGAGCGTAGGGTGCAATGCCTCTGGAGTTGCACCACATAATGTCCGCTTTTACGTGTCATCGCGGCTGCTTACAGTGTCTCATTTGAGCGCGAAGCTGCTGACGCTGGTCGATGCGGTGGGGTGGGTGGGTCGTGCGGTTTGGGCTCGGACCGGCAGGAATTTTCAGTTCACCCGGCTTCGGTTTGCCGACGATGTCCTCGATGAACAAAGCTGCCATCGATGCTTCCGCGTTTCTTGAAGTTGTGTTTCACAGTTGGTGCCTTCGCTCAATCCTGCAGTTGCCTCCCGCGGGTTACCAAGAGAACTGCGACTGCGTCACGAGTGTCAGCTTTTGGGATTGCCCAACCGGGATTCTGGCGGTTGACTTGGGTCGGCCTGGGACGCTCAGACAGCTCGAAGCATCGGCGCTTCCATCACATTTCTTTTTCCCACTAGTCGCGGGTGTTCACCTGGGCGGCGTCGGCCAGGGCTTCCAGCTCCGCGATTTCATCACCGGTAAGCGCGATGCCACGCGCTTTCACGAGGCCGTCGAGATGGAATCACAAGTGACTCCAAAGATTCAAGGTGTTCCCGGATGGACACTCAGGATTCTTGATATTCTGAAAAATCAACTACTTCTCCATAATCTTCCAGCATCCTTTGTGAAACCTTCTGTAGCATCGCCCGGCAAGCTGAATCCTCGTTATCAAATATTTCCAATATTTCTTTTTTTCCGCGCTCGCTATAATAAACAGTCCAGCCTTGTATAGTTTCCTCAATACCCAAAAGATCACCAATGTTGGTATCCTGCATCTCGTATATTACATTTTCTTTTATACCGTTTTCATCTAATATTTTTTTCATATCATGCTTGTTCATGGATCAATTTCCTTAAGAAAGCCATTTTTAATCAAATCGCTGACCGAACTGGACGTCATATACTGGGTAGCGCCGCCTTCTTCGCCAAACCAAGCTGCAGCACGCCCAGACGGCACCGTCAGAGGCTTTAACACCTCAAACGCATGATATGGCATCGCACTTTCGTCGTAGGGAAGCGCTCTGGCCCCGAAAGACGCGCCTTTCGGTGAAAGAAACTTGCCAAAGTTTGATCCATATCGGTCAATTTGTGGTCCTGGATCACGTGTTTGACTGACGGGTTCCGATGAAAACTCATCGTTCCGCAGCCGTGATAGTTTCTTCAGATCATCAAGCAGGTGCTCGAAGCGGAGCTTGCCGATGAAATCCTGCGGCATGCCATTGCCGTCACCGAACATCGCGAAGCGTTTTACACCGCGGTTCGCAACCGAATGCGGCACCAGCAGGTAGACGGCATCCCTGGCCGTCAGTTCAAAATATGGATAGGGCGGGAACGGTGACGGTGTGGGCTGGCTCTGCCGGTAAATTCCTTGAACGTCGCTCATGCCGTTTGCGCCATAGCCGGATGGGCGAGCGGGTTATTCGAAAAATCGAAAATCCGGTGCCAAGTTGTGGTCGGTCTCCGCCCCATATCCGAATACTACATCGGCTCGACGACGCGCCACAACCGTGCCGTTCCATTACGGTGGCCGCTTTCATGCCAGCATGGGAATCGGGCCGACGTACCAGGTTGCGCCAAGTTGTCACTTAGCTGACAGCCCAAGAGTACGTCACCATTGCAGGCCGGTGCGTGATTGTGATGGACCGGGGCGTTGCTGGGCTGGATTGCCGCGCTGCGCTCGGAATGGCGGGTTTTTTGTAGCGGGGGCGGTTTGGTGGGGGCTGCGTCGCTTTAGCGGCGTTCGGCCAGATTCATAGGAGTTTTTTGCTTCTTTTTTGCAAAAAAGAAGTCTTGCTTTTGCTTTGCGATCTTTTGCTCGGGTGGTGGGGTGCGGAAGTGCACCCCACCCTACGGTCGTTTGCCAAGTTGGTCGCGGGGGATGTGGCAGGCGATGGTGTGGTCGTTGATGGTTTCGGAGGTGGGTTCGGTGGTTTCGCAGATGGGGCCGAGTTTGCGGGGGCAGCGGGTGTGGAAGACGCAGCCGGTGGGGGGGGTCAGCGGGCTGGGGATGTCGCCGTGGAGGCGGATGCGGGTGGTTTCGGGGGTGGTGGATTCGTTGAAGGGGGTTGGGATCGAGGAGAGCAGGGCTTCGGTGTAGGGGTGGTGGGGGCCTTCGAACACGGCTTCGGCGGGGCCGATTTCCATGATGCGGCCGAGGTAGAGGACGGCGATGCGGTCGGACAGGTAGCGCACCACGCCGAGGTCGTGGGAGATGAAGACGTAGCTGGTGTTTTCGCGGGCCTGGAGGTCGGCGAGGAGGTTGAGGATGGCGGCCTGGACCGAGACATCGAGGGCGGAGGTAGGTTCGTCGCAGATGACGACGCGGGGGGAGCCCGCGAAGGCGCGGGCGATGGCGACCCGTTGTTTGAGGCCGCCCGAGAGTTGGCGGGGGCGCATGCCGAGGTGGCGGTCGGTCAGGCGGACGGCGTGGATGAGTTCGGTGAGGCGCGTGGTGCGGGCGGTGCCGGAGAGGCTGGCGAGGCGGGCGAGGGCGCGGCCGATCAGGTGGCGGACGGTGTGGGAGCGGTTGAGGGCGGAATCGGGGTTCTGGAAGACGATTTGCAGGGCTTTTTGCTGATCCTGGGTGCGCGACGCGGCCTGGCCGGCGGCGGGTTGGCCGGCGAGTTCGATGAGGCTGCCGGGGTCGGGTTCGAGCAGGCCGAGCAGGAGGCGGGCGAGGGTGGTTTTGCCGGAGCCGGATTCACCGACGATGCCGAGGGTTTCGCCTTCGCGGAGGGTGAAGGAGACATTGGTGACGGCGTGGAGGCTGCGGGTGCCGATCTGGAAGGTTTTGGAGATGTTGGTGCCGCGCAGGACGGTCTGGTGGCTGTGGGTGGCGGGGGGGATGGGTGTTTCGGTGGCGGTGAGCGGTTGTTCGGTGGCGCGCTGCCAGTGGTGGCAGCGGCTGGTGTGGGTGGCGATGGTGTGTTCGGGCGGCGGGGTGGTGTGGCAGATTGCATCGGCGAGGTCGCAGCGATCGGCGAAGACGCAGCCGGGGATGATGGAGCCGGGCGGGGGAAGGAAGCCTTTGATGGTATCGAGCCGGGCGGTGGCCTTGCTGCGGCCGGGCATGGGCAGGCAGCGGAGCAGGCGCATGGTGTAGGGGTGCATCGGCCGGCGGAGGAGGGCGGCGGTGGGGCCGGTTTCGACCAGGCTGCCGGCGTAGAGCACGCCGACGCGGTCGCACATGCGTTCGATGACGCCGATGTTGTGGCTGATGAAGAGGATGGCGGTGGAGAATTCGCGGCGGAGGGTGGCCACGAGGTCGAGCACTTCGGCTTCGACCGTGGCATCGAGCGCGGTGGTTGGTTCGTCGAGGACGAGGAGGCTGGGTTCTTTTGCGAGGGCCATCGCGATGATGACGCGCTGGAGCATGCCGCCGGAGAGCTGGTGGGGGTAGGAGTCGAGCACGCGGCCGGGTGCAGCGATCTGCACGCGGTTGAGCATGGTGGTGCAGAGGGCGCGCAGGTCGGCGGGTTGGCCGAGGAGTTCGAAGACTTCGGCCATCTGGCGGAAGATGGTGAGGGAGGGGTTCAGGGCGCGGCCGGCGTCCTGATAGACCATCGAGATTTGTTCGGCGCGCAGGCGGCGGAGGGCGGCGGGGTCGAGGCTGGCGAGGGGTTGGCCGGCGACGCGGACGGCGCCGCCGCGGACGAAGCCGTTGCGGGGCAGGGCGGCGAGGGCGGCGAGAGCGGCGGTGGATTTGCCGCAGCCGGATTCACCGACCAGGCCGAAGGATTCACCGGGGGCGATGCTGAAGGAGACGCTGCGGAGGACCTGCATGTCGCGCCCGCGGGTGCGGTAGACGACATCGAGGTTTTCGACGGCGAGGGCGGGGGTGGGTTGTTCGAGCGGGGCGGGTTCGACCGGGTGGCGCAGGGCGGTGTTGCTCATTCGATCGCCCCCTGGATGCCATCGGCGATCAGGTTGACCGCGACGACCAGCGAGGCGATGGCGACGGCATCGAAGGTGACGGTCCACCAATAGCCGCCGGTGATGAGTTCGTAGTTTTCGGAGATGGCGAGGCCCCAGTCGGCGGAGGGGGGTTGAATGCCGAAGCCAAGGAAGCTGAGCGAGGCGACGGTGAAGATGGCGTAGCCGAGGCGGACGGTGGTTTCGACCAGGATGGGGCCCATGACGTTGGGCAGGATTTCGACGAACATGATGTGGAGTGCGGATTCACCGCGGAGCTGGGCGGCGGCGACGTAGTCGAGCTCGCGTTCGGTGAGCACGGCGGCGCGGACGGTGCGGGCGATCAGCGGGGCGAAGATCAGGCCGATCACGACGATGACGGTGATGTTGGATGGGCCGAGGGCGACGAGGGCGAGCAGGGCGACGATGATGAGGGGCAGGGCGAGGAGAACCTCGATGAGGCGGCTGATCGCGGTATCGATGATGCCGCCGAAATAGCCGGTGACGAGGCCGAGGGTGGTGCCGACGAGGGTGCCGAGCAGGGTGGCGAGCGGGGCGACGGAGAGAATGGAGCGGGCGCCGACGACGACGCGGGAGAAGATGTCGCGCCCGATCTGGTCGGTGCCGAACCAGTGGGCGGCGCCGGGCGGGGCGAGGGTGTTCATCAGATCGTCGGCGTAGGGGTTGTAGGGGACGAGCGCGGGGCCGAAGAGGGCGCAGGCAACCCAGAAGCTGAGGATGGTGGCGCCGATGATGAACATCGGCGCGGTGAGGGCGGCGCGCAGGCGTTCGTTGGGTTTGGCGGTAGGTTCGATCAGGACGGGGAGGGCGGCTTCGCTCATGGTCAGCGGCGGCCATCGCGCAGGCGGGGGTTGAGCATGACGAGGGCGATGTCGGCCAGCATGGTGACCAGGACATAGACGATGCCGATGGTGAGGATGCCGCCTTCGAGCATGGGGAAATCCTTGGCGCGGGCGGCGGTGAGGATGAGGCTGCCGATGCCCTGGTAGCGGAACAGGGTTTCGACGATGACGAGGCCGCCGACCAGGTAGCCGACCTGTGTGGCGACGACGGTGATGGTGGGCAGCAGGGCGTTGCGCAGGACGTGGCGGCGGATGACGACGCCGGGCGGCAGGCCTTTGAGGATGGCGGTGCGGGTGTAGTCGGCGTCCAGAGCCTCGATGGTGCCGGCGCGGGCCATGCGGGCGATGTAGCCGAACAGGATGAATACGAGCGGCAGGGCGGGGAGGATCAGGTGGTCGATCTGATCGAGCACGCCGGCGTGGCGCGGGGCGGTGGCGGTGATGGGCAGCCAGCGGAGCCAGATGCCGAGGATCAGGATCAGGATGATCGAGGAGACGAATTCGGGGATCACCGTCATGGAGAGGCCGGCGATGCTGATGGTTTTATCGATCCAGGTGCGGGCGTGCATGGCGGCGTAGACGCCGCCGGCGATGGAGAGCGGGACGACGATGACGAAGGCGACCGCGGCGAGTTTCAGGGAGTTGAGCAGGGCGGCGATGACGAAAGGGGCGACCGGGGTGCGGTAGGTGTAGGAGATGCCCATGTTGCCGGTGACGAAATGGCTGATCCAGATCCAGTATTGCTCGGGGACCGGCAGATCGGTGCCGAGTTTGTGGTTCAGTGCGGCGACCGCGACGGGGTCGGCGAGGGGGCCGAGGATGGCGCGGCCGACGTTGCCGGGCAGGAGTTGCGCGCCCGCGAACACCACCATGCTGAGCAGCAGTAGCGTGACCAGAGCGAGGCCGAGGCGCTGTGCCAGCATGGGGATGAGGCGGGCGCGCATTGGGTTACGCGATCGTTGCGTTCTGCAGGAACACCTGGCCGAGGCCGCTGACCTGCACGCCGCTCATGTGCGGGACGGAGGCTGCCAGATAGTCGTAGAAATAGGCGAAGATGATCGGGGTTTCGTCGAGCAGGAGGCGCTCGATCTTGCCGGAGACGACGCGCTGTTTCTGCAGATCGACGGTTGCGATGTAGTCGGCGACCAGGGAGTCGTATGTTTTGTTCTTGAAATGGGCGGCATTCCAGGGGCCGTTGCTTTCCAGCGGCGCGGTGAGGAACACGTTGGGCACGCCGCGATGGCCGTAATCGGTGATGCCCATCTGGGAATCCAGCCAGTCGGAATTGCCGAAGGTCGCCTTGCCGTAATAGGCGGAGCTGGTTTCGATTTTCAGGTTGATCTTGAGGCCGATTTCGGCGGCGGCGTTCTGGATCAGCACGGCGTAGTCGGGGATTTCCTGGACCTGTTCGGTGGTCAGGGTGATCTGGGTGCCCGGTTTGACACCGGCTGCCGCCAGTAGGTGCTTGGCCTTGGCGATGTTCATGGCGCGCTGGGGGACGGATTTGTTGGTCGAGGGGTAGACCGGTGCGAACGGGCTGTCGTTGCCGAGATCGGACAGGCCGCGGAACAGGCCCTGCACGATGCCGGGGCGGTTGAGGGTCAGCGCGACGGCCTGGCGGACGCGCTTGTCGGTGAAGGGCGCCATGTCGCAGCGCATGTGCACTTCGCGATGGTTGGACGAGCGGAGCTTGATGATTTTCACGCTCGGGTCGTTCAGCAGGCCCTGCGCGCCCTGCACCACGATTTGCTGGAGCAGATCGACCTGGCCGCCCTGCAGGGCGAGGATCTGCGATTGCTGGTTGGCGTAGAAGCCGAATTCGGTGCGCGCCGGCAGGGCGGGCTTGCCCCAGTAATCGGGGTTGCGGACGAAGGATGCGCCGCGGCCGGGGGTGTAGCTGTCGAATTTGAACGGGCCGGTGCCGTCGAAGGTTTTTTCGAAGGTCGCGGCATCCGAGCCCTTGGGCAGGATGATGGCGTTGTAATTGTCCGACGAGACGAGATAGGGGAAGTTGCCGTTCGGCGCGTCGAGATGGAAGACGACGGTGTAATCGTCTTGTTTGACGATGCCGCTCGGGCTGAGCACACCCTTGAAGGTGGAGAGCGCGTTGGAGCCGTTTTTGGGATCGGCGAGGCGGGCGAGGGAATAGACCACGTCATCGGCGGTCATGGTGCCGCCGCTGTGGAATTTCACGCCGCGGCGGAGCTTGAAGGTCCAGACCGTGCCGGCCGGATTGGCCGACCAGGCGGTGGCGAGCGCGGGTTGCAGATGCAGATCGGGCGTGTCGAACAGCAGGAATTCGCCGGTTTGCTGCAGCATGCAGAGGCTGCCGGTGTCGCCGGCGGTGACGGGGTTGATCGCGGTCGAGGGGGCGGTGATGGCGACGCGGATGGTGGCGTCTGGTTTGCCGGCGGCGCGCGCGCGGCGGGGGGCGCCGAGTGCGCCGCCGATCAGCGCCGCGGACAGGCCATAGGCGGTGCCGTGACGCAGCAGGCCGCGCCGGTCGATCCGCCCGGCGATGAATTCATCGATGACATGGTTCTGCATGTCGTTCGCCGCACGGCGCGCTTGTTCGAACTCGTCGTATTGTTTCGTCACCCGATGGTCTCCCGATGCTGATGGATAGGCAGGCCTGAACCCGGAGCGGCCGAAGCCTCGGCAAATTGCGGTGTGTCGCCCCGGTAGTGTGATGTGGATTGCCGGTCAGATCAAATCATTTTTTGCCCGCGGCTGACCGCACCGGCGGGCGCCGTGGCACGATGACCGGCGGCGGCCGGACAGATCAGGCGCATGGCCATGAAATAACGCCACGTTAGGCCATGCGCGATATTCGGCATCATTACAATGTCCCGCCCTTTTTTTGAAGCTTACCTGCAATAAACACATTGCAGCTATTTTATAAAGCCGGGCCAGCGCATAAATTAGATTTGCCCATCTGATTTCGTCATATCGCGCGGCGGGTGCGGCGCTTGCCCGGTCGGCGCGCGATCTGCGATAGTCGTGCAGTCCAGGCAGAGAGCGCAATGATAAAATTCGCCCCGTTATACGCGACCGTGCTGTTTGCCCAGATCTCGTTGGGCCTGCTGACACCGCTAACACCGATTTTGCTGTTGTCGCATGGGATCGGCACGTTCGCCATCGGTCTTGTCGCCTCGGGCTATTACGGCGGTACGCTGGCCGGCAGCCTCCTGGTGCCCTTCGTGCTGATGCGGATCGGGCATATCCGGGCGCTGGTGATTTTTTGCGTGGTGGCGGCGGACGCGACACTGCTGACCCGCGGTGTTGCCACGGTGATACCGTGGATCGCGATCCGCTTCGTGGTGGGGATGTGCAGCATCGGTGTGTTCACCGTGGTGGAAAGCTGGCTCAATGCATCATCGCGCCGGTCGGTGCGGGGGCGGGTGTTCGGGTTCTACATGTTTGCAAGCTGGACCGGCAGCGTCGTCGGCGCCTCGCTGCTGTCGGCGTTCAAATCCGCCTCGTCGCTGCTGATGATCGGGGTCGGCGCGTTCACGACCGCGCTGTTGCCGATCACGATCCTGACGCGCGTCGGGCCCGCGCTGCCGGTGCTGGCGCGCTTGTCGCTCGCCGAACTGCTGCGCCTGTCGCCGGCAGGGGTGGTGACGTGCTTTGCCGCCGGCATGTCGAGCGGCATGTTCTACGGGATGTTTCCGGTGGCGATGGAGCGCGCCGGGCTGCACCAGGATGGCGTGTCGATCGCTGTTTCGCTGTGCCTGTTTGCCGGCATGCTGATGCAGTTTCCGGTCGGGCTGCTGGCGGACCGGATCGGGCGTATCCCGATCATCCGGCTCGCACTCGGCATCGCGATCGCCGCCTGCGCGGGATTGTGGCTGAGCCATACGCTGCTCTGGTTCGCGGCATTCGGTACGCTGTACGGCGCAACGGCAGGCGTGCTCTACGGTCTCGGCGTCGGGCTGACGGCCGATGGCGCGGCACAGGCACAATTGGTGGGCGTAAGCTCAGGCGTGCTGTTCGCCTGGGCCTCCGGTGCATGCACCGGACCGCTGATCGCGGCCGGCGCAATGGCGGTGCTCGGCTATTCCGGCGTGTTCGCGATGCTGATGGCGCTGTTCGCCGCCGCCCTCGCCGTGGTGCTGCTGGGCCGGCAACCAGTACGGACGGATGGGGGCGCGATCGAGGAGGGTGAGGTTGAGGCCTGAGGGACGGGATGGCAGGGAAAGGCGAGAGAAGGCAAGGGAAGGTAGGAAGCGCTTCTTTTTTGTAAAAAAGAAGCAAAAAACTTTTTATGAGCTGGGGCACGGGCGTTTTTGACGGCACGGGCCAAGATTAAAAAAGTTTTTTTGCTTCTTTTTGTTCACAAAAAGAAGTCTTGTCTTTCCTTGTCTTATCCTTCCTTATCTTATCTTTCCTTGCCCTACGCGGCCAGCACGGCCATGATAGTCCGCTTGAGGTGCAGGTAATCCGGCTCCAGGCTCATGTCCCAATGGCGTGGCCGGGGCAGAGGGATTTTCTGGTCGATGGCGATGCGGCCGGGGCGGGCCTGCATGACGACCAGGCGGTCGCCGAGCATGATGGCTTCATCGATATCGTGGGTGATGAACACGATGGTGGCGCCGATTTTGTCCCAGAGTTCGAGCAGGAAGCTTTGCATCCGGTGGCGGGTTTGGGCGTCGAGCGCGGCGAAGGGTTCGTCCATCAGGAGCACGCGCGGGTTCATCACGAGGGCGCGCGCCAGGGCGGCGCGTTGCTGCATGCCGCCGGACAGTTCGTAGGGGCGGTGGGCTTCGAAGCCGCGCAGGCCCATGGTGGCGATCATGTCGTCGATCCGTGGCCAGTCGATGGGGCCCTGCATGCGCAGGCCGAAGGCGATGTTGTCGCGCAGGGTGAGCCAGGGGTA
This sequence comes from Acidiphilium sp. PA, assembly GCF_026191915.1. GTDB lineage: Bacteria > Pseudomonadota > Alphaproteobacteria > Acetobacterales > Acetobacteraceae > Acidiphilium. Next base: position 44,953 of record NZ_JAIMBY010000012.1, on the reverse strand, counting down.
GAGGCCGGGCTGCTGGAACACCACGACGCGGTCCGGTCCGGGACCGGTGATGGGGACGCCATCGATCGCGAGGTGGCCGGCGGTGGGTATGTCGAGCCCGGCGATCAGATTGAGCAGGGTCGATTTGCCGCAGCCCGAGGCGCCGAGAATGGTAAGGAAGCTGCGGTCCTCGATGGTGAGGGAAATCCGGTCGAGCGCGCGGATGGTGCCGAAGTCGCGGGCGACCTGGGTGAGGGTTATGGGCATGGGGGAAGCAAGGCCTTCTTTTTTGTAAAAAAGAAGCAAAAAACTTCTTTCAACTGGGGCACGGGCGTTTTCAAAGCCCCAGACCCAGATTAAAAAAGTTTTTTTGCTTCTTTTTGTTCACAAAAAGAAGTCTTCCCCTGCAATTCACGTGCGGACGCTAATGCACCGCCGCCGCATATTGCGGCAGCACGGCGGCAGCCGCATCGGGCGGGAGCTTGTCGATCCGGCCGATTTTCAGCAGCACTTTGCCGGTGTTTTCCAGTGTCTTTGTGGTGGCTGAGGTTGCCACGGTGGCGGTGGTGCCGAGCACGCTGTGTTTGGTCTGATCTTTTGCCGAGAAGATCTGATAGCCGGCGAGTTCGGTTTTCGCGACGCTTTTGGTAATGCCGGCCTGTTTCGCCATCAGGGCGATCGCCTGTTTGGGGTGGGTTCGGGTGTAGGTGACGCCGGCGTTCAGGGCGCGGATGAAGTCGGTGACCAGGGCGGGGTGGGTTTTGGCCCAGGCCGTGTCGGCGATGCAGATGTTATAGGATGAGGCATCGGGCGGCAGGTCGGCATCGGTCTTCAGGACGACGCCGCCGAGGCCGCGCAGGGCATCGAACACGGGGTCCCAGACGATGGCGGCGTTGATGCTTTTGGTGGTCCAGGCGACGCGCATTTCCGGCGGCGACATGTTGAGCTGGTGCACCGCATCGAAGGGAATGTGCGCCTGTTGCAGGAAGGTTGCGAGCTCGAACGAAGATTGCGAGCCTTCGACGATGGCGATTTTCTTGCCTTTGAGATCGGCCAGCGTCTTGATGCCGCTGCCGGGGCGCACGATCAGGCCGGCGGCGCTGGTGTAGCGTTCCTGGTTGTAGATGATGCCGAGCGGCACGCCCTGGGAGACGGCGGCGACGAACGGCGGCACGCCGAGGCCGCACATGAATTGCAGCGCGTTGGAGGCGAGCGCGCTCATGGCGGCGGGTCCGGAATCGAAGAATTTCAACTGGACATCGGCGGGGAGCATTTTCTGGAACAATTTTTGCGCCTGGCTGACCATCCACGGATCGGCGCCGTTGTTTTCATAGCCGATCACCACGGTTGGCTTGGCGGCGGCGGTGCCCGATCCGACAGTGGCGGCGAGCAGGGCGGCGGCGAGGATTTTTCTGCGCATGCACGATCTCCGTTGGGGTTATGAATGGCCGCGCCAGGGCACGAAACGGCGCTCGATCAGGCGGATGACGAGTTCCATCGCATAGCCGAGAATGCCGATGACGATGATGCCGACGATGACGATCGAGACTTGCAGGGCCTGGCCGGCGTATTGCACCAGCCAGCCGAGGCCCTGGTCCGCCGCGATCAGTTCGGCGGCGACGAGGCAGGTCCAGGCGACGCCGATGCCGACGCGCATGGCGGTGAAGATTTCGGGCAGGGCCGAGGGCAGGATGACGTGGCGGAAGATCTGCCGTTCGGTGGCGCCGAGCGTTTTCGCGACCGCGATGCGCAGCGGGGGCGTTGCCTTCACGCCGGACATCGTGCCGATGATGATGACGGGAATGGTGCCGAACAGGATGAGCAGCACTTTCGGCAGTTCGCCGATGCCGAACCAGACCACCAGCAGGGGGATATAGGCGAGGGGCGGCACCGGCCGGGCGAATTGCAGGAACGGGTCGATCATGCGGAAGACGATTTCGTTGCGGGCCATCAACAGACCGATCGGCACGCCGATCAGGATTGCCGCGATGAAGCCGACCGCGATGCGGGCGGAGCTGATCCAGATATCGTCGAACAGCGAGTGGCCGCCGTAGCCGTTGAGCAGGAGCCGGACCAGCGCGTGCCAGACGGCGAGCGGGGCGGGCAGGGCGATGGGCGGAAAGACGTGCAGGATGCTGGCGATCTGCCAGAGCAGCAGGCCGGCGAGAACGGCGATGATCGTGGTGAAGCGCGAGACATGCTGCCAGGCGGGGCGGCGGGCGATGCTGGGCGCGGCGGGGCCGGCGCGATTGCCAGGGAGGGTGAGCTTGTCGCTGTCGGTCTCGGATGGCGGCATGGCGCCCTTGCTGGCGAAGTGGTCCGAACGGCTTACACGACCGTTTATTGCGCAATGCAGCATGGGTGACAAGCGGAATGATGGGGCGCGGGCATTGTGTGGGGGGCTGTGTTCATGAAAGCGCACGCGGATAGGGGTCGTTATCCGGGGCGGTGGGGGTTTGACCAGTACCGGGCGGGTCAGACGGGGATTGGTCTGCGGTTCGATGGATGGAAATCCGGGTTCGACGGATGTTTTTTGTATAGACGGGGGCTGATGGATCGGGCGCGGCTTGCGCGGCCAGGTTCATCGGCGCATAATCGTGTGGTTTAGGTCAGGCAGTGTCGATGCGTTACAGTCATCGACCGGGCCCAAACCGAACGGCCGTCGTTCATTATTGTCGCCGGTCCGCATTCTATTCCCGATCTTAACGAGGTATTTCTTTGCTCAACGAGCCCGACGAGGCTGAAGTTTCCGACGAGGTCACCGAAGCCCGCATCCGCCGTTCACTCGGCCTCATGTCAGCGCCGACCCCTGCGAACAATCATTCGAATTCCGGCGGCCAGACCCATGGTTCCGGCGGCGCTCATGCGGGTGGCGCGATCCAGCGGCGCCGTTTCGTGCGCGATGGCGAAGTGCCGGTGACGATTCTGCACCCGAAGTCGGAGGCTGAAAATCGCCATGCCGCCGCGCTGGCCGAGATGACGCGGCAACGCGATGCCGAACGCGCCGCGCGGTTGCGTGCCGAGCAGGCGCTGCATGAGGCGCAGGTGATGATCCAGACGCTTCAGACCCGGATCGCTCACGCCGAGATCGCCAAATCCGAAACCGCTCTGGCGGAGACGGCGGTGACCGAGGCGGCGCGACCCGCGCCTGAGCCAGCGCCAGAGCCCGCGCCAGAGCCCGCGCCGGTGGTGCCTGAGATCATCGCGCCGGCGGTGAGTGCGCAGCCGGTCGAGACGCAGGCGGTCGAGACGCAGGGGGGGGCGCGGCGGCGGAGCCGGTCGCGCCGGGGCAAGCCGGCGGCTTCGGTCGACGCCGAGGAGCCGACGCCGGTCAAATGGTGGCGGTGAGCGGCTGACGCGCCGGGCCGCGACGCCGGTTATGCCGGGGGATAGGGCGCACGGTGCGAAGGTGCATATGACGCCCGAGGGGCATCGGCGCCTCGAGGCCGAACGCGCGGCCTTGCGGGAAGACCGGCACCGGGTTGTCGCCATCGTCGCCTGGGCGGCGAGCAACGGCGATCGCAGCGAGAACGCCGATTACAAGGAAGGCAAGCGCCGGCTGCGGGAGATCGACCGGCGGCTCGGCTTTATCGCGCAGCGGCTGGATGATGCGGAAATCGTCGATCCGGCGGCGCAGACCCAGCGTGAGCGCGTGTTTTTCGGTGCGACGGTGACCTACACGACCGAGGATGAGCGGGATGTGACCGTTCGCATCGTGGGGGTCGATGAGGCGGATATGAGCCAATCGACCGTGAGCATTGCCTCGCCGGTGGCCCGCGCGTTGCTGCGCGCCCGCTGCGGCGATGAGGTGATTGTTCAGACGCCGAACGGGCCGCAGCGGGTTGAAATCCGCAGTATCCGCTATCCCGATGGTGCGTGAGACGGCTGGTTGCGGTCCTGGGTGATCCGGCGAACCGGGGATCAGCGCATCGCGAGGTTTTCCTGGCGGGGCCCGATCAGGAAGCAGGATTGGTGGCGGCGTTGCAGCAGGACGCAGGTTGCATGGGCGGCGGCTTCGTTGAGGCCGGCGAGCTGGGCGCGCCAGACGCGGTGGTGGCGGATCAGCACGCTGCTGACCCGTGCGGTGCCGACATGGCGTTCGGCGCGGATCAGCAGGGCCTGGCGCCTGGCCATCGCGTAATTGTCGTAGGCGCCGATCTGGGCGGTCCAGCCGGGGACCATATCCTGCGTGACGCGGCCGGAGCGCATCACGATGTTGCGGATGGTGACATGGCGCTGGGCGACGGTGACCAGCACGCGGCGGGCCGCCGGCTGGCGCACGGGGGCGGCGGCGGCGAGGGTGGGGTGGTTGGCGGGAGCGGTCTGACGCAGGGTGGCGGCATCCGCGGTCGGGATGATCGAGGGGATGGCCTTGCGCAGGGCGATGATCGGGCCGGTGCCCGCTCCTTCGGCCGCGAAGCCCTGGTCGAGCAGGTGGGCCATGGTGCGGTAGGCGACGCTCCAGCTGCGGGCGTGGAGTTCGACGCCGATCAGCATATGGCCATCGCGCACGGCGGCGGTGACGAGGTTGAAGCGGGCGAGGTCGGTATAGCCGGTCTTCATGCCGATGGCGCCGGGGTAGAGTTTCAGCATGCCGTCGATATTGGGGATCGGCCGGCCCTCGAACATGAAGCTCGAGACCGAGAACAGGTAGCGGTATTGCGGATAGGTGAGCAGGATGTGGCGCGCGAGGATTGCCATGTCGTAGGCATCCGTCACCTGGCCGGGGTTGGGCAGGCCGGAGGGGTTGTAGAACTGGGTGTGCAGCATGCCGAGGGCATGGGCCTTGGCGGTCATGGCGGCGGCCGCGCGGCTGATGCTGCCGTCGCCGAGGTATTGGCCGAGCGCGGTTGCGGCGTCGTTGGCGGACAGGGTGGTCATGCCGAGCATGGCCTGGCGGACGGTGATGGTCTGGCCGGGCACAAGGTTGAGCTTGACCGGCTGCACATGGGCGGCGGCGGCGGTGACGGGGATGGCGGTATCGACCGAGAGCCGGCCGGCGCGCAGGGCGTTAAAGGCGAGATCGAGCGTCATCAATTTGGTCAGGCTGGCGGGGAAACGCTCGGTGTAGGGATTGTTTTGCGACAGGATCTGGCCGGTTGTGGCATCCATCACGATCCAGTCGGTGCCGGGGGAGACCGGGCCATAGCCGACCGGGAAGGCATGGGCGGGCGTTATGGATTGGGCGGCGAGGACGCCGAGCCCCAGCGCCATCGCCATGAAACGCTTGGCTTTCGACGCAACCCAGAGCTGCAAACCGCCACCTGACATTCCGTACGCTCCTGCTCGTGAACAATCCCTGACAAACTGGTAGGATAAAACCGCCGGAAATGTCCACCCGAAATGCGCAGATTTAATAAAAAAACCAAGTGGTTAACGAATAGTGTTGCGATGTCGGAAGGGGTGGGCGGCCGTGCGGGACCGGCATAATGGCGCCGCGGCGGTTGGGGCGGGGCGGATAATTCATGTTGCGGCGCACAAAAAACGATTGACGCGGGCTTATTATCGGCCTATCTCGATCATGCTGCACTGCGGTAGACGCGGTGTGACGAGATGTCGGTGCTTCGGCCGGCCCGTTGGGCGGCCTGGCATCGGGCGACGATGAATTCGGCGGTCGTGCTTTGACCTGAGCAACGGACGCACCGCCGACGGAACCATCCGGGGTCCGCAGGAACCGCAACCGATTGAGAAGGACATGATCATGACTGCCAAGACGAAAACAGCCGACCTGGTCCATGGCGCCGCCACCGAGGCGATGAGCGAGACCAAGGCGCAGGTAACCGCAGGGTTCGAGAAGACCCTCAGCACAATGAAGGACGGCATGGAAAACGCAGCGAAGGGCTTCGAGGCCCAGCAGACCAAAATGAAGGAAAGCATGGCCAAGGCGATGAAGACGACCGAGGACATGGTTGCGTTCAGCAAGGGCAACATGGAAGCCTTCATCAAGGCCAGCCAGATCTTCACGGCCGGTCTGCAGGGTCTGTCGAAGCACATTGCCAGCAGCACGCAGGCTTCGGTTGAAGAGACCGTGGCGGTGACGAAGGCGATTGCGGGCGTGAAGTCGATCAAGGAAGCGGTCGATCTGCAGTCCGAGTTCACGCGCTCGATGATGGAAAAGGCGATGGCCGACACCAGCAAGCTGACCGACGCTTCGATGAAGCTGACCGAACAGGCGATTGCGCCGCTGACGGCGCGGATGACGCTCGCGGTCGAGAAGTTCGGCGCCGTTCTCTGATCATCGGTCGAGGGCGCGGCGCGTTGGCGTGGCGCCCCGCGATTTGACGATAAGGCGGGCGAACCGGCGACGGTTCGCCCGTTGTTGTTCGGATGGGTCGGATGCGGACCGCGATCGACACGGGCGGGATGCGTGACATCCGGTTCGTGCCGGACTAGGACAGCGGCGCACGACGCGATGGGATTGGAACATCATGAGTGATTCTGGACGGAACGACGATGCCGGGTTCGGCCTTGGCACCGATACGCGGATCAGGCCACAGCGGCCGCCGCTCTATAAAGTGATGATGCTGAACGATGATTATACGCCGATGGAGTTCGTGGTCCACGCGCTCGAGCGGTTTTTCGGCAAGAGTCGCGACGAGGCGGCGGAGATCACGGTGCATATCCACCGCCGCGGCGTGGGCGTGTGCGGCGTGTTCACCTACGACATCGCCGAGACCAAGGTGACGCAGGTGATGGATCTGGCGCGCGAGAACCAGCATCCGCTGCAGTGCACGCTGGAACGCGAATAGACCGGGCGGACCGCAGGCCGGATGCGACGCGGTGGGGTGCCATGCATCGCCCTGCCAAGTCATGCAGGATGCGCACTGGTCATTGCTGGCGAAACCGACTATAGAAGTTTTACGGCGCTTTTTTTCGGTCCGGGTTGCTGCGTGCCTTTGTGCGATTTTCGCATTCGACACCTCCCCACGTTGAAGAGTTTCCTGGCTCACACAGTGTGAGTCGCCGTTCGTTGGTTTAGTTGGAGAGTTGTTATGTCGACAGGTACGGTTAAGTGGTTCAATGCGACCAAGGGCTACGGTTTCATTCAGCCCGATGATGGTTCGAAAGATGTGTTCGTGCATATTTCGGCCGTCGAGCGCTCGGGTCTCGGCCGTTTGAACGAGGGCCAGAAGGTCCAGTACGAAGTTCAGCGCGGCCAGCAGGGCAAGATGTCCGCTGAGAACCTCAAGGCCGCCTAATCCGGTCCGAAGGTATTGAAAAAGCGTCGCCTTGTGCGGCGCTTTTTTTTGGCTTGTAGGGTAGGGTAGCGAGCGCTGCTTTTTTGTAAAAAAGAAGCAAAAAACTTTTTGACACTAAGGCACGGGCGGTTTCACGGGTACGGGCCCAGATTAACAAAGTTTTTTTTGCTTCTTTTTTGTTCACAAAAAAGAAGACCTTACCTTGCCTGTTTGGCTCCGATTGACATGCAAGGACCGAGGGCAGACACCATGAGCCACACGATCTTCTGCTGGAGTCCCCGTCATTTCGAGTGAAGCCCATGATACGGCGCTGAGCCAGACGCCTGAGCAGATTCTGCACACGATTTTTGGCCACGGCGGGTTTCGGGGCCAGCAGGCCGAGATTGTCTCGCATGTGATCGACGGGGCGGATGCGATCGTGCTGATGCCGACCGGCGGGGGTAAATCGGTCTGTTATCAATTGCCTGCGCTGTGCCGGCCGGGCGTGGGTATCGTGGTGTCGCCGCTGATCGCGCTGATGCGCAATCAGGTCGAGGCGTTGCGCCAGTTGGGTGTGCGGGCGGCGGCGCTGAATTCCAGCCTCGATGCGGCGGAGCGCAGCCGGGTGCGGGCGGATCTGCGCGCCGGGCGGCTCGATCTGCTGTATGTCGCACCTGAACGGCTGGTTTCGGCCGATTTCATGGACATGCTGGATGCGGTGCCGATTGCGCTGTTCGCGATCGACGAGGCGCATTGCATCAGCCAGTGGGGGCATGATTTCCGGCCGGAATATCTGCAACTGGCAACGCTGGGCACGCGGTTTCCCGGCGTGCCGCGCATCGCTCTCACCGCCACGGCCGATCCGCAGACGCGTGAGGATATTCGCCGCCGGCTCGACCTGGGTGCGGCACGGCTGTTTCTGGCGAGTTTCGACCGGCCCAATATTTTCTATAACATCGCGCTCAAGACCGAGCCGAAGAAGCAGTTGCTGGCGTTTTTGAAGACCCATCCCGGCGAGAGTGGCATTGTCTACTGCCTCAGCCGCGCGACGGTGGAGGAAACGGCCGCCTGGCTGCGGGCGCAGGGGATCAACGCGCTGGCCTATCATGCCGGGCTCGATGCCGGGACGCGCAACCGGCATCAGGATGCGTTTCTGGCCGAAGACGGGCTGGTGCTGGTGGCGACGATTGCGTTCGGCATGGGGATCGACAAGCCGGATGTGCGGTTTGTCGCGCATCTCGATCTGCCGTCGAGCCTGGAGGCGTTTTATCAGGAGACCGGGCGGGCCGGGCGCGACGGCATGCCGGCCGAGACGCTGCTGCTGTATGGGCTGCAGGATGTGACGCTGCGGCGCCGGATGATCGATCAGGGCGACGCGCCGGACGAGGTCAAGCGGGTCGAGCGCAGCAAGCTCGATGCGCTGCTCGGCGTGTGCGAAACCGCGGCCTGCCGGCGGCGGGCGATTCTGGCGCATTTCGGTGAAACGCCGGCACTGACGTGCGGGCATTGCGATAATTGCGCGACGGCGGTGGAAACCTGGGATGGCACATTGGCCGCGCGCAAGGCGCTGTCGGCCATTCTGCGGACCGGGCAGCGGTTCGGCGTCGGGCATCTGACCGACGTGCTGCTGGGGGTTGCCACCGAGAAGATCGTGCGGTTCGGGCATGACAAGCTGCCGACGTTCGGGGTTGGCACCGAGCTTGACCGGAAGGGCTGGGCTTCGGTGTTCCGCCAGATGGTGGTGCACGGCATTGTCGCGGTCGATCACGAGCAGTTCGGCGCGCTGTGCACCACGGCGCTGTCCGGCCCGATTTTGCGTGGGGCGGAGGTGGTGCAGTTCCGGCGGGATCAGGCGAGTGCGAAATCGGCCGGCGCGCGGAGCCGGCCGGCGGCGCGCGCGACGCTGGATGCCGGTGCTGAGCCGGTGTTCGAGGCGCTGCGGGCGACGCGCAAGCAACTGGCGACGGCGCAGGGCGTGCCGGCCTATGTGATTTTTCATGACAGCACGCTGATGGCGCTGGCGACCAGACGGCCGCGCAGCCGGGCGGAGCTGGAGGCGATTCCCGGCATGGGGCGCAGCAAGATCGACCGCTACGGCGATGACGTGCTGGCGGCGCTGGCACAGGCGCAGGGATAGGCCGCGACCTGCGGCACGTGATATATTGGCAAAACGATAATTTAGCGATATTCTAAGTGTTAGCCCTCGATCTCCTGTTGTGGGGATGTTCACGGTCTCGCGGGCCGGTCGATAAGGAAACAGCATGATACTGCCGATTGCATCCGATGCGGTCCATCCGCCGCAACTGCATGATGTTGCACCGGATTTTCGGGCGCGCACCACGATGGGGATGCGATCGCTTTCGGATTATCGCGGGAAATGGGTGTTGTTTTTTTCGCATCCGGCGGATTTCACGCCGGTGTGCACCAGCGAATTCGTCGCCCTGGCGCGGGCGGCGGAGCGGTTTGCGGCGCTCGATTGTGCGTTGCTCGCGCTCTCGGTGGACAGTCTTTATTCGCATCTGGCGTGGCTGCGCAGTATTCGCGTGCAATTCGGCGTGGACATCGGGTTTCCGATCATCGAGGACCCTTCGATGGTGATTGCGCGGAGTTTCGGCATGGTGCCGCCGCAGGCGCCGGATACCGCGCTGGTGCGCGCGGTGTTCGTGATCGATCCGATCGGGATCGTGCGGGCAATTTTGTGGTACCCGATGACGACGGGCCGCAATGTCGAAGAATTGCTGCGCCTGGTGGCGGCGCTGCGGACCAGCGATGCGCATCATGTTTCGACGCCGGCCAACTGGGTGCCCGGCGAGGACGTGATTCTGCCGGCGCCGCAACTGGCGGCGGCGCTGGATGAGCCCGGCTTTGCCGGCGAGGATTGGTATTACCGCACCGGGCCGTTGCCCGATGCGCGCACGCCGAAGGCGAAGCCGGTATGAGCGGCGCGGGTGCGGCGACGATCAATGTGGCGAAGGCGGCCTTGGTGCTGCGCTCGCTCGCCAATGCGGTGCGGCTGCGCATCGTGCTGCATCTGCTGGGCGGCGAACAGGCGGTGGGGGATCTGGAGACCGCGCTCGATATCCGCCAGCCCAATCTGTCGCAGCAACTGGCTGAATTGCGCGATGCCGGGCTGGTGGTGGCGCGGCGGGATTCGCGGGCGATGATCTACAGCATTGCCGATGACGAGCACAAACGCCTGATCGAGGCGCTGCTGGTCGGGTTCGGCGGCGAACTGCGCGGGCCGGTTGCGCCGTCGGCACGCGGCGACACGCCGCGCCCTGACGCCAGCAACCGGCAGGTGGCAATGTTCGCAACGATGGGCCCGAGCCGGCCGTAAGGGCGCGGGCTCAGCCGGACAGCGCGATCGACTGGCCGATGGTGGCGGGGTCGGCCAGGGCAGTGACGATGTAGCGCGCGACATCCACCCGGCTCATGGTTTGTTTGCCGAGCGCGCCGGCCGGGCTTGCGGTATAGGTTCCGGTGGCTGGCTGGTCGGTCAGGCCGACCGGCTGCACCAGGGTCCAGTCGAGGCCGGATGCGCGCAAGGCGGCCTCCTGGCGCTCCTTGTCCGCCATGTGTTCGCGCAGGACCAGGCTGTAGAAGATTTTGAACATCAGCGGCGATTTCGTGCGCGTCGCGCCGATGCCGAACGCGGTGACGCAGACGACGCGCCGGACGCCGGCCGCCTGCATCGCGGCGATGATGTTGATGGTGCCGGTTTCGCAGACGTCGCGCGGCGTGGTGCGCTTTGCGCCGAGGAGCAGGGCGAACGGATTCTGCGCATTGCCGAGGCTGATCACCACCCGGTCATGCCCCGGCATGGCGGCGGCGACATCGGCGGGGTTCATGACATCGCCGGTGGCGACGGTAACGCCCGTCTGGCCGGTCAGGCGGGCGGGGTTGCGCACGAAGACGGTGACGGTGTCACCCTCGGCACGGAGCAGGCGGGTGACAGCGGCACCGGTGCCGCCGGTTGCGCCGAAAACGATGGTTTTCATGGGACATCCTCTATGCCGATCGGGTGGACATGGCGATGCCGCGGCGGGCGTGGAAGTTTTTTCGGCGGTTTTTCAGAAATGCGGTGCGGGCGGTAAAACTCAAGGTATAGTGAACTATCCACTCTAGGTTGATTCCATGATCCGGCTGTGCGGTTTTCTGGCGATGGTGCTGTTGGGATGTGGCATCGCGACGGCGCAACTGCCGCCGGTGCTGCGCGATGGTTTGAACGTGGCGCATTGGTTTCGCTATCCGGCGCGCGCGGGGGCGGCGGATCTGTGCTGCGATCTGTCGCCGGCGACGCTGCGGCAGTTGCGCGCGGACGGGGTGCGGTTTCTGCGGTTGCCGGTGCAACCGGCGGTGTTGCGGCAACCGGGTGCCTTGCCGGCGTTGCAGGCGGCGGTGCGGCGGGTGCTCGCGGCCGGGTTGGCTGTGGTGGTGGTGCCGACGCCGTTGCGGTGGAATGCTGGCGATGCCGCGCGCGATCGCGCCCGGTTGGTGGCGTTCTGGCGGCGGGTTGCGCCGGCTCTGGCTGGTTTTGGGTCCTCCCGCGTGTTTCCCGAGGTAATGAACGAACCGGTGTTGACCGATCCCGCTGCGTGGCCGGCGATGCAATTGGGTGTGCTTGCCGTGATCCGGCGCAGCCTGCCGGATTCAACCGTGATCGTGACCGGGGCCGATTGGGGGGGGATCGACGGGCTGTTGAAACTGCCGCCGATTGCCGATCGGCGGGTGATCTATAGTTTTCATTTCTATGAGCCGGCGGTGCTGACCGCGCTGGCGGCGTTCGACCCGGGGCTCGAGCGTGGCGTGCTGGCGCAGTTGCCGTTTCCGGTGCGTTCGGTGGCGGCGTGCGATGCGATCGGCGGCGATGGGCGGACGGCGGCGGTGGTGCGCTATTATTGCGCCGGGCGCTGGGATGCGGCGGCGTTGGCGCAGCGGGTCGGCGCGGTCGGGGCGTGGGCGGCGCGCCATCATGCCAATGTTCTGGTCGGTGAATTCGGCGCGGTGGCGGCGCTCAATGCGCGGGCGCGGCAACGATGGCTGACGGCGGCGCGGGGTGCGTTCACCGCGAACGGGTTTGGCTGGGCGCTTTGGGCGTATGATGATCCGATGGGTCTGAACGTGTCGCCGATGGCGCATGGCGTGGCGCGGCTCGATCCTGGTGTGATGCGGGCGTTGGGGTGGCGGTGACCTCGTCGTTGTAAAGCGGCCCGTGGAGCATTGTGATCAGTTGGTCCGATGCCCGAGACCGTGCCCCGGGCACCGATTACCAAAAGTTTTTTGCTGCTTTTTTACAAAAAAGCAGTCTTACCCTTAACCTATCGCAAGTCCGGCGGCGTGGCCTCGGTTTTCAGTGCGGTGATCATGTCGTCGAGCGTCATCGATTGCGAGGCATCGCTGCCGAGGCGGCGGAGGGCGACGGTGTTCTGTTCGGCTTCGCGGCGGCCGACGACCAGGATGTTGGGGATCAGGGCGAGGCTGAGGTCGCGGATTTTCGCGTTGATTTTTTCGTTGCGGGTATCGGTGACGACCGAGAGTCCGGCGGCCTTGAGCGTGGCGGCGACGGTTTCGGCGTAGTCGTTGGCGTCGGTCACGATACTGGCGACGGCAACCTGGGTGGGGGCGAGCCAGAGCGGGAAGCGGCCGGCGAAGCTTTCGATCAGGATGCCGATGAAGCGTTCGAAGGAGCCGACGATCGCGCGGTGGAGCATGACCGGGTGAGCGCGGGTGGATGAGGCGGTGATGTAGCTGGCGTCGAGCCGTTCGGGCATCACGAAATCGACCTGCAGCGTGCCGCATTGCCAGTCACGGCCGATGGCGTCGCGCAGGACGAATTCGAGTTTCGGGCCGTAGAACGCGCCTTCGCCGGGGTTGAGCGTGTAGCTGACGCCGGCTTCGGCGCAGGCGGATTTCAGGGCGGATTCGGCTTTGTCCCAGACGTCGTCGCTGCCGGCGCGGGGGGTGGGGCGGTCGGCGAATTTGACGGTGAAATCCTCGAAGCCGAAATCGGCGTAAACGGTGCGGAGCATTTCGACGAAGCGGACGGTTTCGCTCGCGATCTGGTCTTCGGTGCAGAAGATATGGGCGTCATCCTGCGCGAAGGCGCGCACGCGCATGATGCCGTGCAGCGCGCCGGAGGGTTCGTAGCGATGGCAGGCACCGAATTCGGCCATGCGCAGCGGCAGTTCGCGGTAGCTGCGCAGGCCGTGGTTGAAGATTTGGACGTGGCAGGGGCAGTTCATCGGTTTGACCGCGAGGATTTTGTTTTCGTCCTCGACTTCGGCGATGAACATGTGGGCGTGGTAATTGTCCCAATGGCCGGATTTTTCCCACAGCGATCGGTCGAGCAGTTGCGGGGTGCGGACTTCGGAGTAGCCGAACTGCTCCTGGCGGCGGCGCATGTAGGATTCGACGGTGCGGTAGAGGCGCCAGCCTTTTTCATGCCAGAAGACCGAGCCGGCGGCTTCTTCCTGCATGTGGAACAGATCCATCTGGCGGCCGATTTTGCGGTGGTCGCGGCGCTCGGCTTCTTCCAGCTGGTGGAGGTGCGCGTCGAGCTCTTTCTGATCGCGCCAGGCGGTGCCGTAGATGCGGCTGAGCATGGGGTTGCGGTGATCGCCGCGCCAATAGGCGCCCGCCACCTTGGTGAGTTTGAAGGCGCCGCCGATATCGCCTGTGCCGCGCATGTGTGGGCCGCGGCAGAGGTCGAGCCAGTCGCCCTGGCGGTAGATTGTGATGGTCTCGGCTTCCGGCAGGTCGCGGATCAGCTCGGCCTTGAAGCGTTCGCCGCGGGATTCGAAGAAGTCGATCGCCGTGTCGCGCGGCCAGACTTCGCGGGTGAACGGCGCGTTGGCGGCGATGATGGCGCGCATGCGGGCTTCGATTGCCGGCAGGTCATCCGGGGTGAAGGCCTCGTTGCGGAAGAAATCGTAGTAGAAGCCGCCCTCGATCGCCGGGCCGATGGTGACCTGGGTGCCGGGATAGAGCGATTGCACGGCTTCGGCCATGACATGCGCCGCATCGTGACGGATCATGGTCAGGGCTTCGGGGTCCTTGCGGGTGATGAACCGGACCCGGCAATCGGTGGCGATTTCGCGGGCGATGTCCATCAGCGCGCCATCCACCTCCATGGCGATGGCGGCTTTCGCGAGGCCCGGGCCGATCGATGCCGCGATCGTGGTGCCTGTGACGGCGCCCGGATAGTCGCGGACGGAACCGTCAGGCAAGGTGATCGCAGGCATGGCTTTGCTCCTTTGGGGCAGGGGTGAGGCAGGGTTATGCCGGGCTGGGGAGGCAAAGCCAAGCGTGAGGTAAGGGAAGGTCTTCTTTTTTGTGAACAAAAAAGAAGCAAAAAAAACTTCGCTAATCTGGTCCATACCAGCGGGGCGCCGTGCACCAAATTAAAAAAAGTTTTTTGCTGCTTTTTTACAAAAAAGCAGAGCTTTCTTGCTTACCTGTCCCCGAGCGCCGCAACCACGTCCGAGACCGGCAAATCCGCAAGATCGCGCGCGCGGATGATGGTCGGCCAGGCGCCATCCGGCATGCGGGGTGCGGTCAATGCCGGGTCGCTGGCGCCGCCGAACAGCACGATGCATCGGGTGTTGAGGGCGGCGGCGAGGTGCATGGGGCCGGTGTCGTTGCCGATGGCGATGGTGGCGCGGGCGAGGCTGGCGGCGAGTTGGGGCAGGGTGGTGCGGCCGGTCAGGTCGATGGCGGTGGGGCAGAGGTGGCGGATTTCGGCAGCGATTGGTTGTTCGGCGCTGGTGCCGAGGATGATGGAGGGTGTGGTGAGTGTGGTGGCGAGGGCGCCGAAGCGCGCGGCGGGCCAGCGTTTTTCCGGCCGGTGGGGGGACGCGCCGGGGATGAGGGCGGTGAAGCGCGGTGGCAGGCCGGGGGGTGGTTGCGTGGCGAGCCAGGTGAGATCCGGGGTGGGCAGGGTCGGGATGCCGGCGATGGCGAGTTGTTCGGCGATGCGTTCGCGGCTGTGCATCGTGTTGCGGGCCGGATTGGCGTGGCGGTGCGTGCTGCCGGGCGCGATGCCGGACCATTTCGGTGCGCCGGCGAGGCGGTGGTACCGCGAGGAGCGCGAGGAGGTTTGCAAATCGTAAACGAAATCGAAGCCGGTGAGCGCGCGGCGCAGGGCGAGCAGGCCAGGGAGGTTCCAGGGTGCGGGTTTGGGATCGATCGTGACGTGATCGAACCAGGGCGAGGTCGCGAGGAGTGCTGCGAAGGGGGCGGTGGTGAGCAGGGTGATGGCGGCTTCGGGGTGGTGGGCGCGGATGCCGGCGAAGGCGGGAAAGCTGAGAATGACATCCCCTAGCGCGCCGTGGCGGATCACCAGGATTTTCACCCGAGCAACTCGTGATAGACGGCGAGGTTGCCGGCCTGCATGGCGCTGACGGAATAGTTTGCAGCGACGAAGGCACGCGCGGCGGCGCCGATCGCGATGCGGGACTCGACCGCGAGATCGAGCGCCTGATCGATCGCGGCGGCGAGGGCGGCGGGGTCGTTGGGGGGAACGCGCCAGCCGGTTTCGTTGGCGCGGATGGTCTCCCTGGCGGCGCCGTGGTCGGTGGCGATGACCAGGCGGCGCATCGCCTGGGCTTCGACGATGGTGCGGCCGAAGGCTTCCGGGTCGGTCGAGGCATTCACCACGACATCGGCCAGTTTGTAGGCGGCCGGCATGTCGGCGCAATCGCCCGCGAACAGGACCCGTTGGGCGACATCGAGGCTCTGGGCAAGCTGGGAGAGCGATTTCAGATAGGCATCGCGGCCCTGGGCGCTGCCAACCAGGATCAGGATGGCATCGCGGTGGCGGAGTTTGGCGAGGGCGGCGATCATCACCTGCTGGCCTTTCCAGGCGGTGAGGCGGGCGGGCAGCATGATGGTGGGGGCGCCGTCCGGCAGGCGCCAGGCGCGGGCGAGGCGTTCGACGCGGCCGCCGTTGATCGCATCGGGGTCGAACCGGGCAGGATCGACGCCGCCGGGGACGATGCGGAGTTTGTCATCGCCGATGTGGTGACGGGCGCGGACCAGATCGGCGATGAAGGTCGAGATGGCGATGACGCGGTCGCCACCGGCCATGACGGCGTTGTAGCGGCTTTTGAGCGGGCCGGTCTGGTTGTAGGCGCCGTGATAGGTGGTCACGAAGGGGATGCTGCGGCGCATGCTGGCGGCGCGGGCGGCGAAGGCAGGGGCGCGGGAATGGGCGTGGATGAGCGAGACGCGCTGGGATTTGATCAATTTGGCCAGTTGATCGCCGTTCCAGCTCATGCGGAAGGGATTGCGGGATTTGAGGTCGAGCGGGATATGGGTGCCGCCGGCGCGTTCGATGGCGGGGACGAGTTTGCCGGGCAGGCTCGCGACCAGGGCGCGGGCACCGGTGCGGGCGACCGCCTCGGTCAGTTCGACGACGACCTGCTCGACGCCGCCGGTTTCCAGTTGGGGCAGAACCTGTAGAATCGCGTAGTCGGACGGTTTGGCCATATGTCACCTGCTGTGAGACGGCGGCGTTACCATGGCGGGCGCGGCAAGGGGAGAGTGCGATGACGGACGTCTTGGGCAGGATCGATCGGGATGGGGTGGCGCTGGCCTATGCGCATCTGCCGGGGGCGGGACCGACCGTGGTGTTTCTGCCGGGATTTGCGTCCGACATGCAGGGCAGCAAGGCGTTGTTTCTGCGCGATGCATGTGCGGGGCGTGGCCAGGCGATGTTGCGGCTGGATTATTCGGGGCATGGCGCATCGGGCGGGCGGTTCGAGGCGGGCTCGATCGGCCGGTGGGCGGCGGATGCGCATGCGGTGATCGCGGCGGTGGTGCCGGAGGGCGAGATCGTGCTGGTCGGCTCATCGATGGGCGGCTGGATCATGCTGTTGCTGTTGCGATGGCTGGGGGCGCGGGTGCGCGGCATGGTCGGAATTGCGGCGGCGCCGGATTTCACGGAGGATCTGATCCGCCCGGCGCTGAGCGAGGCGGCGCGGCAAACATTGGCGCGTGATGGTGTACTCGCGCTGCCGAGCGCCTACGGGCCGCCGACCATGATGAGCGCGGGCATGCTCGAGGACGGGGCGCGCCAGCTTGTACTGCGTGCGCCGATCGCGTTCGAGGGCGCGGTGCGGCTGGTGCAGGGGCAGATGGATGACGATGTGCCGTGGCAGACCAGTCTGCGGCTCGCCGCGTGCCTGACGGCGCGCGATGTGCAGGTGATTTTGATCAAGGATGGCGGGCACCGGCTGTCGCGGCCAGAGGATCTGGTGGTGATTGGCGATGTGGTCGCTGGGCTGTGTAGAGCGTTGTCGTGAAGCGGCGTTCGATGCGGCCGGCGAAGGCGTGGTCGGCGATGCGGGCGATTTCGGCGAGGAATTCGGCTTGGGCGGCGGGGGCCAGGGCCTGGATGACCGAGAAATCGCGATAGAGGGTGACGAGCCTTGCCGTGTCGTAAAGCACGGTTGAGGTGAACGCGTCGGCCTGCGGGTTGGTGAAGCCGGCGCGGACGAGGTCGTGCAGCCGGGCGGCGTGATCGAGGTCGAA
Source organism: Acidiphilium sp. PA (assembly GCF_026191915.1). Classification (GTDB taxonomy): domain Bacteria; phylum Pseudomonadota; class Alphaproteobacteria; order Acetobacterales; family Acetobacteraceae; genus Acidiphilium. The sequence goes on along the minus strand of NZ_JAIMBY010000012.1, from coordinate 27,266 downwards.
GGGCGGGCGGCGGCTGGATCGGCCGGCTTGGGGCTGGATGCGCGCGAACAGATGGGCGGTGGCGGTCTGGAACGCATCGTTGGTGCCGCTGCCGAAGTGGGTCCACCACATAGCCCACCAGCCGCCCGGTTTGAGAGCGGTGCGGGCTTTGCGCAGGCCGGGCTGCTGGCGGACCCAGTGGAACGCGGTGGCGGAGAGGCCGAGGTCGAACGTGGCGGCGGGGAGGCTGGCGTGTTCGAACGTGGCCTGATCGATGCTCAGGGTGGGATTGGGCAGGGTTTGGCGGAGATGCGCGGCGAGGCGGGGGTCGGGTTCGATCGCGCGGATATGGGCAACCCCGGCGGCGAGGATCGCCGCAGTGGCGGTGCCGGTGCCGGGACCGATTTCGAACACGCTTGTGCCGGGGCCAAGGCCACAGCGGGTTGCCAGCGTGTCGTAGAGGTCTTGCGGGTAGTTTGGGCGCGCATAGGCGTAAGCGGCCGGGGTGGTCCCGAATCCGGAACGGCCGAAGCGGTGCGCGACCTTGGTCATGCCGGTGACTAGGCTGGGATGGCGATGGTGTTCAAGCGTGCTGGTGCGTTGGGCTACGGACAAGAAAAAACCGTTCGGCCGGGGGGGGGCCGAACGGTTTTTGCAGGTCTTGATCGCGCGATCAGGTGAGGATCGTGCTGGAGCCGCTGGTGTTGGACGTGAGTGCGTTGGTGAGGCCGAGGACCGAGACTTTGGTGCCGTCGCTGAGGGTGAGGTTCAAGCCGCCGGTGGTGACGGTCTGGGTGGTGACGGTGACGCCGGAGCCGAGGGTGATTTTATCGGTGGCGGTGTTGAAGCCGCTGATGACATCCGTGCTTGCGGCGGTATTGGCGGTGAACTCGAAATTGTTCAGCGTCGCGTTGGTACCGCCGACCATTGTGGTGGCACCGGCGGCGGCGAACAGATTGTTGGTGCCGGAGCCGCCGGTCAGGGTGCTGCCGCTGCCTTCGGCGTAGAGCGTATTGCTGCTGCCACCGCCAACCAGGGAGTTGTTGCCGCTGGTCCCGCCATAGGCGGTAATTCCCCCGGAACCGCCCGTCGCGGTGACCGCGCCGCTGCCCTGTTCGATCAGGCTGTGACCAGCGCCGCCGACGAAATCGATCGTGCCGGCGCCGCCATAGACGTAGGCTGCACCGGTTGCGACGATCGTGTCCGCGCCGGCGGCGACCAATGCCAGTGAACCGCCGCCGAGGGTTGCGGTGTTGTCGCCGGAGGCGAGGATCATGTAGGTGCCATTCGTCGCATCGATGGCCGCGCCGCCTTGGGCGTAGCCGAACGAGGAGCCGGCGAGGGTCGCGAAATCGGTGGCGCCGGAGCCGCCCAGCACGACGAAGGCGCTGCTGGACGACGATGCGATGATCGAGTCGCCGGTTCCTGCGGCGAAGACGACGCCGCCGCCCGCGACGTTGATCGTGTTGTTGATGCCGTTCCCCATGACGGTGTCCGACCCGACGGCATTGATCGTGTTACCGCTGCCATAGGCGTAGAAGATGCCGGTCGGTCCCGCGTCGACCACATTGGCCTGGCCGAAAACGGCAATCGCTGCGTTGCTGCTGCTGGTGATGGTGTTGGCATTTCCGAGTACCTCGGCCTGTAAACCTGCGGACATGTCGACCGAATTCAGGTTACTGAACACGAGCACTTTCGCGGAGCCGCCGGCGGTGACGGAATCTTCGGTACCGTTCATGACGACACTGGCGTTGCCTGTAACCAATACCGAATTGCTGGAAGAGGCCGTGGTCATTCCAATGACGGAGTTTCCAGAGACGGTAATAAGGTTGCCCGCATCTGCGACGGTAATGTGGTCGTTGCCGCCGGACATTACGGTGGAGGAGCCGGCGTCGAGCTGGATAAGATTATTGCCGCCACTGGTGGAGATTGTGTTGTAGCTGTTGGAGACGCCGTTGTTCAGCGCTGCCGTGATGGTGTTGTTTCCGCTTGCGACTTCAACTGTATAGTTGATGCCGTCGAGTGTGAAATTATTGTTGCCACCTCCGGCGTAGATGGTGCTGACGCCGCCCGCGCCGCCGAGCGGGTCGTAGGTGAGGTTGGTGTTGGCACCCGTGACGATGATTTCGTTCTTGCCGGCGCCGCCGGTTACGGTCTCACTGCCGGCGAAGGTGAAGATGAGACCGGCGAAGCCGCGATTACTGCCTTGGCCTGGCAGGCTGATCGTGCCGCCAGCGCCGCTCACGCTGCCCCCCATGTAGATGAACTCGCCGATCGAGTTGGAGGTCACCGGGGCCGGAATCGAAGAACTCGTGGTGCCATCGGCGTTGAGGGTGATGGTCGTGGCGGTGATAGGCGCGTAGGTCGAGTTCGCGTCCACCAGCTGCGTGATTTGCGTCAGCCCGTTCTGGATCGCCACGACCATTCCCGCAGCGACATCGAAACTGAATGGTGCGGCGAGATACGATGGTGTGACCGAAACGATACCGGTTGCAGATTGTGACATGGACACAAAGCTCTCCTTGAAGTTGTATTCTAACTGGCAGTTGCAGATTGTAGATCGAAACACTTAACAGGAGGTAAGTGTTCTCATGCCGCTCATTCGCCAGCCATATTGCAACTATAGCGTGTTTTCAAGTGAAAAATTTATGATCTACGACACGATACGATATTTCTGATAATTTTTCTCAAAATTAGCTTTTTATCACAGATATATGAGATTGCGGTGAGATCGCAGACGGTGAGCGGTCGGCTTCTAAGGGCTGCGCCGCAGGCTTACAGAGGGAGAAGTGCCTGCAGCTCCTCAGTATGCCGGTAGTCCGGCATCAGCCGCTCCAATGCCGCATCCCGTCGCGTGGCGGGATGGAAATAGATTTCGTTCGAGCCATTGGGCAGGTGGGCGCGCAGGATTTCGAGCTTGTCCCTTGTCATTCGGCCGGACCATTTGATGCCGAAAACGTGATCCGGGCTGACAAGGCCGGCGCGGCGGGCCTGGTGGCGGAGCACGCCGGACCAGGCGTAGAGCGCGCGATCCGCCACGGTCGGTGTCTCGCCACAGGCAGCCAGGACGGCGGGCGGCTCGGCCGGGACGCGCATGCGCGTGAGGCCGAATTCGCGGCCGATCGTGATCATCAACCGGGCGACGGTGGGGTGCAGGTGCATGTGCTTGTGGCTGTCGGCGTGGTGCAGCGCGAGGCCGGTGGCGCGGAAGGCTTCGAACTGGGCGCGGATTTCGCGCGCCAGCTGCCGTCGCGCGGCGGGGGATGCGAAGTAGCGAAGGCCCAGGCCCAGTTGATCGGTGCCGAACCGTCCGTCGGCGCCGGTTATGTGCGGCAGGGCCGCGTGGCCAAGCAGGGAATCCCCATCGACCAGCACCAGATGCAGGCCGACCGCAAGATTGGGTAGTCGCCGTGCGCGCGCCACCGCATCCGTGGCCGCCGGCGCCGCGACCATCAGGCTGGCCTGGGTGAGGCAGCCATCCCGATGGGCGATTTCGACCGCTTCGTTGACGCTTTCGGTCAGGCCGAAATCATCGGCCGCGTAGACGATGGATGTCGGTTCAGGCAGCGTGGCGCTCGCGCAGGAACTGGTAGAACTCGACGCCTTCGCGCAGGCGGCGCTTCATCATTTGCGGGCTGCGGACCATTTCGTTCAGGATCGACATGATTTTCGGCGCGCGGAAATAGAACTTCCGGTAGAACAGCTCGACGCTCTCGAAAATCTCGGTATGGCTGAGGTTGGGGTAGTGCAGCGGCGCGATCTGGATGCCGTGGTCGTCGATCAGCTCGGCATTGGCGACGTCGAGCCAGCCGTTTTCCACCGCCTGATCGTAGAGGAACGTACCGGGATAGGGTGCCGCCAGTGACACCTGGATGGTGTGGGGGTTGATGTCCTTGGCGAACTGGATGGTCTCGCGGATGGTCTCCTGGCTTTCGCCGGGCAGGCCGAGGATGAAGGTGCCGTGGATCTTGATGCCGAGGTCGTGGCAATCCTTGGTGAACTGGCGGGCCACCTCGATCCGCATGCCTTTTTTGATATTGTGCAGGATCTGCTGGTTGCCGGATTCGTAGCCGACCAGCAGCAGGCGCAGACCATTGTCGGCCAGGACTTTCAACGTGTCGCGCGGCACGTTGGCCTTCGCGTTGCACGACCAGGTGACGCCGAGCTTGCCCAGCTCGCGCGCGATCGCTTCGGCGCGGGGCAGATTGTCGGTGAAGGTATCGTCGTCGAAGAACAATTCCTTCATCTGCGGAAAGTCGCGCTGGATCTGCTTGACCTCGGCGATGACGTGCTCGACCGAGCGGGTACGGTAGCGGTGGCCGCCGACGGTTTGCGGCCAGAGGCAGAAGGTGCAGCGCGATTTGCAGCCGCGGCCGGTGTAGAGCGAGACGTAGGGATGCAGCAGATAGCCGATGAAATAATCTTCCATCCGCAGGTCGCGCTTGTAGACATCCGACACGAAGGGCAGGCTGTCCATGTTTTCAAGGATCGCGCGATCCTTGTTGTGGATGATGGTGCCGGTGGCATCGCGGTAGGAAATACCGTCGACCTCGGGGAAGGGCTTGCCCTCGGCGATGTCCTTGATCGTGAAGTCGAACTCGTTGCGGGCGACGAAATCGACCGGGGTGCCGCGCTCGAGGCTTTCCTGCGCCTGCACGGCGACCTTCGCGCCGATCATGCCGATGAGGACGCGCGGGTTGGCGGCCTTGATGGCGGCGGCCACCTTCACGTCGTTCGCGAACGACGGGGTCGAGGTGTGGATGATGACCAGATCGGCCGCATTGGAATGGGGCAGCACATCCGCCATGCCGAGATTGGCGGGCGGCGCATCGATCAGTTTCGAGCCGGGGATCAGCGCGGCGGGTTGGGCGAGCCAGGTGGGAAACCAGAACGAGCGGATCTCGCGTTTGGCCTGATAGCGCGAGCCGGCGCCGCCATCGAACCCGTCGAACGACGGGGGTTGCAGGAACAGGGTCTTCATCATCGCTTCGATCCTAACTCATGTACCGGACTGGCTGCCGGGGAAAACGCGCTGTTGCTGCGGCCGGAATCGGCATGCAGCACCTGGCCCCGCCAATCGACCGTATCGCTCCAGAAACTGGCCACGAAAATGATTGCCGAAAGACCGTCGCGCAAGAGGAAAAGCCATGGTGCGGCGGTTTTGGCAAGGGTTGGGGCTTTCGTGCCACCGCCGGCGAGGCCGAGACGACGCTCGAGACGGCGGGCGAACGCATAGCGCAGCCCGGCGGCGAGGGCGAGGACAATCCAGGCCCAGGTTGCGAAATCGGCCAGGATCAGACCGGCCAGTGCCCAGAACAGCGGGAATTGCGCGATCAGCCCCCAATAGGCGCCGGGCACCAGCGCACGGATGGTGCGCGCCCAGCGCAACTCGTGGCGGACCAGCGCCCTGAACGTCGATTCGGTGACGCTGGTGGCGGGGATGGTGCGGGCGAGGCCGATCGGCTGGCCGAGGGCGCGGACGCGCTGGCCGAGCACGTTATCGTCGGCCAGATGGTCGAGCAGGGCCGGCAGGCCGCCAATGGCGGTGAGGGTCGCGCGGCTGAGGGCCATGGTGGCCCCCAGGCAATCGCGCCGGCCGAGCGCACGCGCGATGGCGGCGCCGGGCAGGAATTGATGGTTGATCTGCATCGCGCCCAGCACGGCGGGCAGGGCAGGGCTCGCCGGCAGGCCGGTGTAGAAGGAGGTGACCAGGCCGGTGTCGGCGGGGTCGGTGGCGGCTGCGATGGCGGTGAGGTAGTCGGGCCGCGCGTGGATATCGGCATCCGAGATCACCAGCAGATCGTGTTTCGCGGCCGGTAGCATTGCGATCAGATTGGCGATCTTGCGGTTGCGGCCGGGCGGGGTGGGGCCGGTGACCACGGCGACATCGACCTGCGGGTAGCGGCGGCGCAGGGCCGCGATGATGGCCAGGGCGGGGTCCGCCGGATCTTCAGCGCCGAACACCAGCTGAAACGCCGGGTAGTCGAGCAGGAAGCACGACTCCAGCGCGGGTTCGAGCAACGGCTCGGTGCCGTACAGCGGTTTCAGCAGCGTGATGGCCGGCTGATTGCCGCGCGGCGCGGGGCCGGGGCCGGCCTTGATCAGGCTGGCGCCGATCGCGTGCTGGGCGAGGCCCGCGATGCAGAGCGCATCCGCCAGCGCGGGCAGCACGGCGACCACGATCAGACCGCGAACCGGCCCGGCGCTTGACCCTGCTCAGCCATGCAGCGCGCCGCCGGACAGGGCGGTGACCTTTTGTTTGAGGGCGGCGATCAGTTTGGCCGCATTGCCGGGCTCGATCAGGCTGCCGAAATCCGAGCGCTGGGTGGCCACCTTGCTGATGGTGCCGTCGAACAGGACGTCGGTGATTTTCCAGGTGCTGCCGGCCGGGCTCAGGACGTAGGCGAGTTTCGTCTTGTGACCGCTGGGCGCGATCAGATCGGTCGTTACGACGCGGCTTGCTCCGACGCTGCGCGCGCCGGGCAGGGTTTCGAATTTCTGGCCGCCGTAGCCGCTGAAGCTGCTGATGTAGCTGGCCACGGTATATTGGGTGAACAGTTTCAGCAGCTCGGTCTGCTGCGCCGGGGGGATTTGTGACCAGAGCAGTCCGGCCGAGGTTTGAAGGATCGCCGGCAGATTGAAGCTCGTTTCGACCACCGGTTTGAGCGCTGCGTAGCGCGCCATGAAGCTGGCCCCCGCGCTCGCGGACTTCATTGTGGTGATCAGCGCGCGATCAAGCGCGTTGACCGGGGCGGCGATCGATGCGGAATCCGCGGCAGCAGCGCGTGCCGGCGGTACCGCGAAGGGCAGCACCGCAAGCAGCGGCACGGCCATCAGGATACGGCGTTTCATGCCCATGGATAGTGGGATCACTGCGCCGGAATTGCGACCGAGCCATGTGTTTTTTCGCCATGATCGCTGCGGCCGAGGGCGGCGAGCGCGTGCGCCACGATATCCTTGGCGGTCAGCCCGGCGTCGATCAGCTGGCCGGCCGGGGTGTTGTGATCGATATAGCGGTCGGGCAGGGTCATCGGGCGGAAGCGCAAACCGTGGTCGAACGCGCCGGACCAGGCGAGGTGATGCCCGACCGCCGCGCCGAAGCCGCCGGCGGCGCCGTCCTCGATGGTGATGAGTACTTCGTGGTGGCGGGCGAGTTGGTCGATCAGGGCGGTATCGAGTGGTTTCATGAACCGGGCATCGGCCACGCTGGTGGTGAAGCCGCGGGCGGCGAGTTCATCGGCGGCTTTCAGCGCGTCGTGCAGGCGCGGGCCGAGGGCGAGGATGGCCACGCTGCTGCCCTCGCGGATCATGCGGCCCTTGCCGATTTCCCAGGGCGTGCCGCGGGCCGGCAGCTCGAGCCCGATGCCTTCGCCGCGCGGATAGCGGAACGCGGAGGGGCGATCGTCGATCACGGCGGCGGTGGCGACGCAATCCATCAGTTCGACCTCGTCGGACGGCGCCATGATGACGAAGCCCGGCAGGCAGCCGAGGTATGCGAGGTCGTACACGCCGGCATGGGTCGCGCCATCGGCGCCGACCATGCCGGCGCGGTCCATCGCGAAGCGGACGGGCAGGGATTGCAGCGCGACATCGTGGACCACCTGGTCGTAGCCGCGCTGGAGAAACGTCGAATAGATGGCGCAGAACGGGGCCATGCCCTCGGTCGCCATGCCGGCGGCGAAGGTGACGGCGTGTTGCTCGGCGATGCCGACATCGAAGGTGCGGGCGGGAAAGCGTTTGCCAAACGCATCGAGCCCGGTGCCGCCGGGCATGGCGGCGGTGACGGTGACGATGTTCGGGTTTGCCTCGGCCTCGGCGATCAGGGCGGTGGCGAACACTTTGGTATAGGATGGCGGGCCGGGCGGCGCCTTGGTCTGTTCGCCGGTGACGACGTTGAATTTCGACACGCCGTGGTATTTGTCGGCCGAGGCTTCGGCAGGCGCGTAGCCTTTGCCTTTCTGGGTCACGACGTGCAGCAGGATCGGCTCCTCGCCCTCGGCATCGCGCAGATTGCGCAGGACCGGGAGCAGATGGTCGAGATTGTGACCGTCGATCGGGCCGACGTAGTAAAAGCCGAGCTCCTCGAACAGGGTGCCGCCGGTGAGGATGCCGCGGGCGTATTCCTCGGCGCGTTTGGCGGTGCGTTCCAGGGTGCGTGGGAAGCGCTTGGCCATGCGGGCGGCGAAGTCGCGCAGGGACAGGAAGCTGCGCGAGGAGATCAGGCGCGAGAGGTAGGCGCTCATGGCGCCGACCGGCGGCGCGATCGACATGTCGTTGTCGTTCAACACCACGATCAGGCGCGATTTGCTGGCGCCGGCGTTGTTCATCGCCTCGTAGGCCATGCCGGCGGACATCGCGCCATCGCCGATCACGGCGATGACGTTGCGCTGCGGCGTCTCGCCCTTCAGGTCACGCGCGATCGCCATGCCGAGGCCGGCCGAGATGGAGGTGGAGGAATGCGCGGCGCCGAACGGGTCGTATTCGCTCTCCGAGCGGCGGGTGAAGCCGGACAGACCGCCGGGCTGGCGCAGTGTGCGGATGCGGTCGCGCCGGCCGGTGAGGATTTTATGGGGGTAGGTCTGATGGCCGACATCCCAGATCAGCCGGTCGCGCGGCGTGTCGAACACGGCATGGAGGGCGACGGTCAGCTCGACGACGCCGAGCGAGGCGCCGAGATGGCCGCCGGTGACGGAGACGGTGTCGATCGTTTCGGCGCGCAGTTCATCGGCGAGTTGGCGCAGCTGCTCGCCGGAGAGGTTCCGCAGGTCGGACGGGATGTTGATGCGGTCGAGCAGCGGGGTACGGGGCGGCATCAGGCGCGGCCCTCGGTATGGAACTCCGAACGATCGCTTGAATAATGTGCCATCATGTTACGTCCTTTACGATCCGTCTGCCCAGGGCCGGGGTGTTTGTCCGACCACCGATGGGCGGATAACGCAAGAGCACCGGCGCCGGAGTCAGGCTCTTATTAGAGACAGACATAAGCCGAACCGCGCCGAAATGAAACCGGGTGGCTGGTTTGGCGGGCGAGCATGGCAAATTCGCCACAGGAATGGCGGGCGTGGGGCGGTTCACACTGCATTGCGGCGGCGGGCCTTGCGGAATCGCCAGGCGATGACTTACTCTGGTAGTCTCTTGCACTGAGATCGCACCGGGTACGGGCGGCGACTCCGATATTCCCACGGATCACGAAAGGGCGTCAGCTCGATGGATATGTCCCTGACTTCGACGGAACTGGCCCAGACGGGGTCCGACGCTGCGGCGGGTGTGGTGCCGGCCATGAAGGTGGTTCTGGCGCAGCCGCGCGGGTTTTGCGCCGGCGTGGAGCGGGCGATCGAGATCGTGGAGCGTGCCCTGGTAAAGTTCGGGCCGCCGATTTATGTCCGTCACGAAATTGTGCACAACCGGCATGTGGTCGAGGATCTGCGCGCGCGGGGCGCCGTGTTCGTCGATGAGATCAGTGAGGTGCCGGATGGTGCGATCACGGTTTTTTCGGCGCATGGCGTGGCGCGGAAGGTGCAGAAGGCGGCCAGTGACCGTCTGCTGCCGGTGATCGACGCGACCTGCCCGCTGGTGGCCAAGGTGCATTCCGAGGGGCGGCGCTATGCCGGCCAGGGGCGCGAGATCATTCTGATCGGGCACGCCGGCCATGCCGAGGTGGAGGGCACGATCGGGCAGATCGACGGCCGTGTGTATCTGGTGCAGACGGTCGAGGAGGTGGCGACGCTGACGGTCGAGAACCCCGCGATGCTCTCTTACATCACGCAGACGACGCTGTCGGTCGATGATACGCGTGGGATCATCGCGGCGCTGACGGCGCGGTTCCCGACCATTACCGGGCCGGATGTGCGCGATATTTGTTACGCGACGCAGAACCGCCAGGAAGCGGTGCGGCATCTCGCCGAACAGGTTGAGCTGATTCTGGTGGTCGGCAGCCGCAATTCTTCGAACTCGAACCGGCTGCGCGAAATCGGTGCTGAGCTTGGGCGGCCGTCCTATCTGATCGACGATGCTGATCATCTGGATGCCGCCTGGTTCGAGGGCATTTCGGTGGTGGGTGTGACCGCGGGGGCTTCGGCACCGGAGGTTCTGGTGCGCGGCGTGCTGGAAGGGTTGAAGCGGTTTGGGCCGATCGAGGTCGAAATGCTGGCCGGCACGCCGGAAGACGTGCGGTTCAAGCTGCCGAGTGAAGTAAGCGACGACTAACCGTCCGGTTTTGACGTCGTCTATCGAGTTCAAGGTTTCAGGAGTTATCTTATGGGCGTGCCGCTTAATCAGGCGATCAAGGTCGGGTCTTACGTGCTGAAGCAGCATTTGACGGGGCGGAAACGTTATCCGCTGGTGCTGATGCTCGAGCCGTTGTTTCGCTGCAATCTGGCCTGCGCGGGCTGTGGCAAGATCGACTATCCGGCGCCGATCCTGAACCAGCGGCTGTCGGTGGCGGATGCGCTTGAGGCGGTGGATGAGTGCGGCGCGCCGGTCGTTGCGATCGCCGGCGGCGAGCCGCTCCTGCACAAGGAGATGCCGGAGATCGTCGAGAAAATTCTCGCGCGGGGCAAGTTCATTTATTTGTGCACGAATGCGCTGCTGTTGGAGAAAAAGATCGAGCAGTACAAGCCGCACAAGAATTTCTGCTGGGACATTCATCTGGATGGCGACAAGCAGATGCATGACAATGCGGTGAGCCAGGAAGGCGTCTATGAGCGCGCGGTTGCCGCGATCAAGCTTGCAAAGGCCAAGGGCTTCCGGGTTTCGATCAACTGTACGCTGTTCGATGGGACCGATCCGGCGCGGGTTGCCGGGTTTTTGGATACGGTGAATGAAATCGGTGTCGATGGCGTGATGACATCGCCGGGATATGCCTATGAGCGGGCGCCGGATCAGGAGCACTTCCTGAATCGTCAGCGCACCAAGGAGTTGTTTCGCGCGATCTTCCGCCATGGCAAGGAGCGCAAGGCGCGCGGTCAGGCGTGGAAGTTCAACCAGTCACCGCTGTTCCTGGATTTCCTGGCGGGTAATCAGACGTATAAATGCACGCCGTGGGGCAATCCGACGCGCAACGTGTTCGGCTGGCAGCGGCCCTGCTATCTGCTCGGTGAAGGTTACGCCAAGACCTATAAAGAGCTGATGGAGTCGACGGATTGGGATAAATACGGCGTCGGCAATTACGAGAAATGCGCCGATTGCATGGTCCATTCCGGTTTCGAGGCGACGGCGGTGGTCGATTCGGTGAAGCGGCCCTGGAAAATGGTCAAGCTGGCGATCCAGGGGATCAAGACAGAGGGTGCGATGGCGGCGGACATTCCGCTCGATCGCCAGCGGCCGGCGGATTACGTGTTTTCACGCCATGTCGAGCAGAAGATGGCTGAGATCCACGCCAAGCCGGCCGCGGTCGACAGCGCAGATTGATTGCTCCAGGGTTGTTGCGCCAGGGTTGGGACATGATCAGGTCCCGACCCTGAGAAACAACCCGGTACGCAGCCGCGCATCGTCCTGATCGGCCGGCTCGGCCGGTTTGGCCAGAGGGACATAGTCGGGGCTGCGTTTTTCGACGACCAGATACCCGCGACCCCAATTGGTCTCGATCAGGTCGTCCGCGCCGAGTGCGAGCAGTTTTTTGCGGATCTTGCAGATGAACACGTCGATGATCTTGGGGTTGGGCTCGTCGAGCCCGCCGTAAAGGTGATCGAGGATGGCTTCCTTGCTGAGAACGCAGCCTTTGCGCAACGCGAGGATTTCCACGATCTGATATTCTTTTTTGGTGAGGCTGACCTCGATGTCGCCCACGAAAATCTTTTTCGCATTCATGTTGATCTGGACATTGCCGATCACGAGGGACGGGCTTTGAAAGCCGCGGCTGCGACGAACCTGGTTCTGCACGCGGAGAAAGATTTCCTCCTGTGACGTCGCGTTGACGATCAGATCATCGACGCCTGCTTCAAGCACCCGCAGGCGGCTCGATTCACCGAGGCTGTGTGCCACCGCGACGATGGGGCAGCGGAGGCCGCCGATCCGCAGACGGCGGATCAGTTCGATCTCCGTGGATCGCGTGTCCGCAATACGTAGCAAGACAGCATCGTAATCGTAGAACCGCGCGAGATCGAGCGCTTCCTCGGACTCCGTGGTTTCGTCGACGACGACGAGTTTCGATTTGAAGAACATCGTCATGATGTCTTTATTATCGAGTATATGCCCAAAAATGAGTATTTTCATCACAACCCCCGGTTAATATGATCAATCAATACAACCGAAAGACGTGCTCGTCAACAAAATAATTTTAATTTGATAGTAATTGTTGAAATAATATTATTATACATATAAATTGAGACGAGTGCTTAAAAGCGAGTTAGTCGTTGCGTTCTGATACGAATTTACCGGGTTTTTGCGGCTATGGGACCCGATTGGGCTGCTTGGAGCGTCTGCTGAAGCGCGGCGTAACGCCGGGCGGGCGGGATCGCCCTGGGGGTTCAGACGGGTGCGCTTTAAGTTCGAATGCGAGGCTGGCGCGAGCCGGCGTGGCCTTTTATGGCTCGATCCATCGATCGCGCGCGTGCTGGTCGGTCTCGCGCGGTGCGACCCAGCGCGCGGTGCCGTCGCGGAACGTTTCGTGTTTCCAGAACGGAGCGTCGGTTTTCAGCCAATCGATCAGGAAGGTCATCGCTTCGATCGCATCGCCCCGGTGGGCGCTGGCGGCGGCGGCGAGCACGATGCGCGCCCCGGGTTCGAGCCGGCCGGTGCGGTGGATGATCAGGCAGTCGAGCAGGCGCCACCGGGTCATCGCGGTGTCTGCGATGCGCGCCAGCGCCTGTTCGGTCATGCCGGGGTAGTGTTCGAGTGTGAGGGCGGCAAGCGGCCGGTTATCGGCGGTGCCGCGCACGATGCCGATAAAGCTGGCGATGGCGCCGGCATCGGCCTCCAGCGTCGCAAGGGCGGTGCCGGGATCGAAATCGGCCGGTCCGACGATGACGCGTGGCACGATCAGCCGCCCGTGAACGGGGGGAAATAGGCGAGTTCCTGCGCATCGCCCAAGGGTGTTTCGGGGGGTGCGAAAACCTGATCGAGCGCGGTCTTGATTGCGCTGCGGTTGGCGAAGGCGCGCTGGTGGGCAGGGCTGAGGCTGGCGAGATATTCGGTCAGTTCAGCGATGGTGGTGACGCCGGCGGGCGGGTCGATCGTGGCTTCGGCATGGCCGATCCGCTCGCGCAGCCAGGCGAAATAGAGGATTTTCACGGCGGGATCATTGCCCCTGCACGGTGACGACCTGGCCGTTGGGCTGGATCAGCGTGGCGGTGCCGTTGCCGTTCGGGATCAGGATGCCGCCGCCACCACCGTTGATCGGGGCGACGGTCTGATAGCGGCCGTTGCTCGATCCGCTGACGACGCCGGCCGGGCCGTTCGGGCCGATCAGCGTCTGGCCGACCGCGAATTGCTTGCCGCCGATGGTCCTGGCCGGGGTCGGCGTGGTCACGGGTGCGGCCGGTTCGTTGGGGAGCGCGCTCTGGGCGCTGCCGGGTGGGGTGGAACTGCCGTTCACGGCGTGGCCGTAGCCGCCGAATTTGGTGGTGCCGGCGTTCGGGCCGCTTTTGGAGCGGGGTTGAGGCGTCGCCATGCCGCCCTCCGGCACGGAATAGGCGTTGGTGCCGGTCGGTTTGCGGCCGTACTCGTTCTGGAATTCCTGACCGAGCGGGGTGTTCATGTGCTGCTGGATATCGCTCAGGGTCGGCACCGGGCGGACCGGGCCGGGCCAGACATCGCCCGGCTGCGGCAGGATGGGGGCAACCGCGACGTCGTTGCCGCGGGCGCGCTGCATGTTCAGCGCGTAGCCCTTCGGTGCGTTGGGATCGCCGAACGGGTTGAGCGTGCTGCCGAGGTAATTGCCGACGCCGGCGCAGCCGGACAGCAGGAGCGCCATGGCGCCGGGAATCGCAAGGGTGAGGGGTCCGGAGAGTGTTTTCATCGTGATGGATCGAAAGCCACGCCGCATCGTGTTGATTCCTTCAGAAGCCGCTGATGCTGTTATGCGCCGGATTACTGCCCGATCTCAAGCCGAGACGGGTGACGATGAATGAGGCGACAGCCGTGGGCGATGCCAGATCGAGCACCGGCAGGGGGCAATTGGGGAGCGCCGTATCGCTCGCGACGGCGATAACGTGTTCGAAATCGGGCCAGAGCGGCGGCTTGCCGAGCGCGGGGCGGTGGATTTCGAGTTTGTCGACCGGGGCCGATTTGAACCCTTCTGCGAGGTAGAGATCGGCTGGAGCCATGCGGGCGAGCAGCATGGTGAGATCGGGTTCGTCGTCGCTGCGATGCTCGCGAAACAGCACGAAACGGTCCCGCGTGGCCAGAATGGTCTCGGTCGCGCCGGCCATGCGGTGGCGATGGCTGTCCTTGCCTGGCTGGTCGGGGTCGACCTTGTGATGGGCGTGTTTCAGCGTCGAGACGATCAGGCCGCGCGCGGTGAGGAGCGGGATGAGCGATGTCAGCAGGGTGGTCTTGCCGCTCCCGGACCAGCCGACCAGGGCGAGGACGGGTGGTGGTGTTACGTTATTTGACATTTTCAGGAGCAGTCTGAAGGGAAGGCTTCTTTTTTGTAAAAAAGAAGCAAAAAACTTTTTGACCTTGAGGCACGTGCGTTTTCACCGGCACGGGCCCAGATGAGTGAAGTTTTTTTGCTTCTTTTTTGTTCACAAAAAAGAAGACTTTCTTTGCCTGATCTCGTCCGTCCAAGATCAGGGCGCAGGATCGGGTTGAATGAGATGCCGTAGCCCGGCGTACAGGTAATCCCAGCCGGTAATCAGCGTCAGGATCGCGGCCAGCCAGATCAGCACGCCGCCGATATCGGTGGCGGGAAAGCCGCCGATGCCGAGGATCGCGGCACCCTGATCGCCCAGCAGGAGCACGCCGAGCGCGCCCATCTGGGCGGCGGTTTTCCATTTTGCGAGTCTGGTCACCGGCAGGCCGATGCTGATGCCCGCGAGATATTCGCGCAGGCCCGAGACCAGGATTTCACGCAACATGATCACGATGGCGGGGTAGATGCCGAACGCCGGTAGCAGATGGAAGCCGACCAGCAGCATCAGCGTGGCGCCGACCAGGAGTTTATCCGCGATCGGGTCGAGCATGCGGCCAAGGTCGGAGAGTTGCCGGCGGGTGCGCGCGAGCCGGCCGTCCAGCCAATCCGTGATACCGGCGAGGGTGAACAGGGCCGCGGCGAGCAGATCGGCGGTGGGATCGCGCAGCGCGACGAGGAGCACGAGCAGCGGAATGGCGGCGATCCGCGACAGGGTCAGGATGTTCGGCAGATCGGTCAGCATCGCGCGAGATTAAGCCGTTTTCGTGCGGTGTGTAAGCCGGTTGAGCAGGTGTTTCGGCCGCGGCTTGTTGATCAGGCGGAGAGCGCGCAGGAAATTTGGCGCCATGGCTTCAACGCTGTGCGGGTCGAGGACACCGCTCTTGGCGAGCTTGGCTTCGAGATCGTTGATCGGTGGCGGTTCGAATGGCGCGAGTCGGCGCCCGGCGGCTGGCAGCAACGCATCGTAGGCGCGGACCAGCGAGCCGTGCGTGGCGATGGCGGCGCGGACGCGTTCGACGGTGGTGCCGAGGTGCTCGGAGAGCAGTGTGTCCCGCACATCGAGAATTGCCGCCCGCAGGTCGGGTCGCTCCGGGCCATCGTGCGGCACTTCGATTGCCAGATCGCATTCGGTGTCGATACCCATCGAGCGGTTGTTGATGTTCGAGGAGCCGACCCGCAGCAAGGTATCGTCGATGATCAGCACCTTGGCGTGAACATAGATATCGGCCTCGCCCGCGCTCACCGGGGTGGCGAAGCGGAGGCGCCCGCCATGGTCGAGCCGGTTGAGGTCGCGCAGCAGCAGCGCGCGGGCGGAGCCCATGGCTTCTTCCTCGAGCCAGCCATCGGCGCGTTTGGGGTTGATGATGATGATCTCGGGGCCGTCCGGCTCGGCCAGGCGGGACGCGATGGCGGCGGCGATGCGCGGGGCGGCGAAATACTGGCTTTCGAGATAGATCGTGTAGTGCGCCGCGGCGATGGCGGCGACGTACAGCGCCTCGATCTCGCGGGTTTCCGGCATTTCGGCGGTTTTTGGCCAGGTACGCGCGATTCCGACCATGACATCGCGAAAGCGCGGCTCCAGGCTGCGCGGCCAGGGGATTTCGGCGCGCGCCGGTGGCGGTGCGAGGCGATGGCCGGTTGCGGCCAGCCAGCGCATGCGCGCCAGATCGCCCAGGGCGCGGGCGGCATCGCCGTCGACCGCCGTGGTCACGTCGTGCCAGGGGCCGTACCGTTTGCCGTCGGGTTCGTCGCGGCGGGGATCGTCGTCGATATGCTCGCCGGTGTCCCATCGACCCACCGTTGTGTCGATGCCGCCGCAGAAGGCGAGGCGGTCGTCGATCACCACGATCTTCTGATGGTGGCAGCCTCCGGAGGGATGGTTGCCGTCGAGCCGGAAATGGATGCGGCGCGAGGTGAGCCAGTTGAGCAGGATCAACGGGGTGGTGCCGCGCATCGGCATTTTCAGGAAGGCCAGATCCCAGCGGAGCACATGGACGTGCAGCGCCGGGTTGCGCCGGACGACATAGGTCAGGAAATCGCCGAGCCGGTTGGGCACGCCCGGCGTCGCTTCGCCATCGCGTTCGAGCTGGATGCCGGTGTGGAAATCCCAGCCGATCATCATGACCGAATGACGGGCGGAGAGGATCGCTTCCTTGAGCGCGCGGAAATAGGCCGCGCCATCGATGATCACCGCCATGCGATCCGCATGGTCGAGCCGCCAGACGGTCTCGCCCGGACGCAGGATGGGCGCGCTCATGCGAGCAGCCGGATGGCGTCGCCCGCCGCGATGCGGCCGGCCTGCAGCACTTCGGCGAACACGCCGCAATCGACATGACCGAAATGGTCCATCAATTCCTTGACCGGGTTGGCGTCGCGCTGCCGGGTTTCGGGGTTCACGCAGGTGGCGGCGCAGCGGTTGATGCGTTCGCTCACGCGCAGGCGGGCCTCGCCAATTGCAAGGGTGCGGCCGATCCAGCTCAGTTCCTCCCAAGGTTCGAGACCGGTGAGGTAGAGATTGGCGCGAAAGCGCATCGGCTGGCGTGGTGCGCCCGCGGCATCGCTCAGCGATCGCAGGCTTGGCAGGCCGATCAGGCTGATCACCGGACCGTCATGATCGCAGAAACTGTGACCGTCGACGTGAACGAATTGCGGGGTGCCGCGGATGGCGCCGGGCACCGCGGCCGTGATGAAGGCGGTAATGGCGGCGCGGCCCGTGGTGGTGAGCGGTTCGGCATCGAGCGCCGCGCCATCGGGCGCGATCAGGGTGAGAATGCCGGTGGCGGGTTCGAATCGCGCGGTGAGCTGTGCCGCCTCGAGATTGCGGGCGAGGCAGAGGAATTCGGTTTTCGGGCGCCATGCCGGGGTTGCCGGGTCAAACCCGCTGTCGCCCTGGGCGAGGGCGAAGGCGCGATCCCAGTCGATCGCGCGTCCCGGGTGGAGTTCGGTATGCGTCAGCGGCTCGGGTGTCAGGCCCTTCACCGGGTAGCGATACATCGTGTCGATCCGCATCAAATCCCCCTCTTGAGCGAGATCAATGCTACAACCATTTGTGATCGGCAAGGTCGCACCGTTGCCTCTTGAGGGACGGTTCGGCCCGATCGCCGACTGAAAGGGATCAAGACATGGATTTTGAAAAATTCACCGAACGGGCCAAAGGGTTCGTTCAAGCCGCACAGACGATCGCCGTGCGGGACTATCATCAGTTCATCACGCCCGAACATCTGCTGAAGGCGTTTCTGGACGACGACGAAGGTGCTGCGACCGGGTTGATCCGCGCCGCCGGGGGTGATCCGGCGGCGGTGAAATTCGCGGTGGACGCGGCTGTCGCGAAACTGCCGAAAGTGCAGGGGTCCGGCGCGGGTCAGCCGCAGATCACGCCCGATCTGGTGCGGGTGCTGGATGCCGCGCAGACCATGGCGCAGAAGGCGGGCGATGAATATACCGCTCAGGACCGCGTGCTGGTGGCGCTTGCGGCGAGCGATTCGGCGGCCGGACGTGCCCTGAAGACAGCCGGCGCTTCGGCGCAGGCCCTGGAGAAGGCGGTGGCGGATATTCGCAAGGGCCGCACGGTCGATAGCGCGAATGCCGAACAGAATTTCGACGCGCTGAAAAAATACGCGCGCGACGTGACCGAGGCGGCGCGGGCCCAGAAGCTCGACCCGGTGATCGGGCGCGATGAGGAGATCAGGCGCGCGATCCAGGTGCTGGCGCGGCGGACCAAGAACAATCCGGTGCTGATCGGCGAGCCCGGGGTGGGCAAGACGGCGATCGTCGAAGGCCTGGCGCTGCGCATCGTGAACGGCGACGTGCCGGAGGCGTTGAAGAACAAGCGGCTGATGTCGCTCGATCTGGGGGCGCTGGTGGCTGGCGCGAAGTTCCGCGGCGAGTTCGAGGAGCGGCTGAAGGCGGTGCTCAAGGACATCGAGACCGCCAATGGCGAAATTATTCTGTTCATCGATGAGATGCACACGCTGGTCGGCGCCGGACGGGCGGATGGCGCGATGGATGCCTCGAACCTGATCAAGCCCGAACTGGCGCGGGGGGCGTTGCACTGCATCGGTGCGACGACGCTCGATGAATATCGGAAATACATCGAGAAGGATGCGGCGCTCGCGCGGCGGTTTCAGCCGGTGTTCGTCGATGAGCCGAGCGTAGAGGACACGATTTCGATCCTGCGCGGCATCAAGGAGAAATACGAACTGCATCACGGCGTGCGGATTCTGGATTCCGCGCTGGTGGCGGCGGCCACCTTGTCGAACCGTTACATTTCGGACCGGTTCCTGCCGGACAAGGCGATCGATCTGATCGACGAGGCGGCATCGCGGCTGCGGATGCAGGTGGATAGCAAGCCGGAGGCGCTGGATGAGCTCGATCGGCGGTTGATGCAGCTGAAAATCGAGCGCGAGGCGCTGCGCAAGGAGGACGATGCAGCCTCGAAGGAGCGGCTGGGGCGGCTGGAAGGCGAGATTGCGGCGATTGAGGAGAAGTCGGACGCGATGTCGGCGGCCTGGAAGGGCGAGAAGGACCGGCTGAACGAGACGCAGAAACTCAAGGAAAAACTGGACCAGGCGCGCAGCGAGATGGAAATGGTGCAGCGGGCGGGTAATCTGGCCCGGGCATCGGAGCTGATGTATGGCGTGATCCCCGATCTGGAGCGCAAGCTCGCGGCCGGCGCGGGCGACGGGGCGGCCGGCGGCGCGATGGTCAATGAGGCGGTCACCGAGCAGCAGATCGCCCATGTGGTGGCGCGCTGGACCGGCATTCCGGTCGATAAGATGCTCGAAGGCGAGCGGGCCAAACTGACCAAAATGGAGGACCAGCTACGTGCGCGCGTGGTGGGGCAGGAGGCGGCGTTACGCGCGGTCTCCGATGCGGTGCGGCGTGCGCGCGCCGGGCTGCAGGACCCCAACCGGCCGATCGGCTCGTTCCTGTTCCTTGGCCCGACCGGGGTGGGCAAGACCGAGACTTGCAAGGCGCTGGCCGAGTTTTTGTTCGACGACGAGCGGGCGATGGTGCGGATCGACATGAGCGAGTTCATGGAGAAGCACGCGGTCGCCCGGCTGATCGGTGCGCCGCCGGGTTATGTCGGCTACGAGGAAGGCGGCGTCCTGACCGAGGCGGTGCGACGGCGGCCGTATCAGGTGATCCTGTTCGACGAGGTCGAGAAGGCGCACGAGGACGTGTTCAACGTGCTGCTCCAGGTGCTCGATGACGG
>NZ_JAIMBY010000012.1:0-5000 GCF_026191915.1 Acidiphilium sp. PA | reverse complement strand
GGCAGTCAACCACGGTCGGGTCAGAGACTGGGGTGAAGTCGTAACAAGGTAGCCGTAGGGGAACCTGCGGCTGGATCACCTCCTTTCAAGGATTGGCTTTGAGTATGGTTGTCTTTGGGCGATCATTTGAAGCCATCCATAAAAAGTCCTCTGGCGGATGTCAGGGGCGTTCTTGGTCGATGTTGGATCGTCGGTCAGGGGTTTAATCCCGCATTGATCAGGCTGGATCGCTGCCCGCCACCAACGTATCCCTTCCGCATTAGTTGTGTTTGATCTTTGATTGTTCCGTGTGAGCGGCGTGATTGGATCGGGCGCGACAAACCACTACCGGGCTAGTAGCTCAGTTGGTTAGAGCACACGCTTGATAAGCGTGGGGTCGGAGGTTCAAGTCCTCCCTGGCCCATACCCTGATGAAGTTTGTTGAGGGTTTCTGGGGGTGTAGCTCAGCTGGGAGAGCACCTGCTTTGCAAGCAGGGGGTCATCGGTTCGAACCCGTTCACCTCCATTCAATGCTGCTTCGCGGTAATGAATGATCGATTTGGAGGGCCTTGTAAGAGTAAGGCCGGGGTATGGTGGTGAAGATCTAATGCGGGAGCCAAGAGATACGATGATCGTGTGGTCATCGTTGTGTTGTTCTCTCGGTGTGCGAAAGCGCGCCGGGTGATTGTTCTTTGATAGGTGAATAGGATTGGTGCGTTTCTGGATGCGTGTGTTGGCATCCGTGATACGGGCCGTGGTGCGGTGGGGTGCGAGCCCGATCGGATCGTGGTGTGTATTATGGGGAGTGTTGACCCGTTCGGATCATCTTGGGTGTCTGACCCGGATTGCGGTGAAAGCTGTGACCGAAAGATGGTTTTGGATGAGTGTTCAGGACGTGTGTTGATTGCCGTGTTCGGACATTCGTAATGATGTCTGTGCATGGTGGGCCGTCAAATTTACGGGCTGCGTGAGTGGCCGGTAGAGGCGATGGTGAGTTGAGATTGTAAGTGAATGAAGGGCATTCAGTGGATGCCTTGGCACCAGGAGGCGATGAAGGACGTGGCACGCTGCGAAAAGCCACGGGGAGCCGCGAGCAGGCGTTGATCCGTGGACATCCGAATGGGGAAACCCACCCGCAAGGGTATCCGTAGCTGAATACATAGGCTGCGGAGGCGAACCCGGGGAACTGAAACATCTCAGTACCTGGAGGAAAAGACATCAAATGAGATTCCGTTAGTAGTGGCGAGCGAACGCGGAACAGGCCAGTGGCTTATGGTTTAGCAGCAGAACGGATTGGAAACTCCGGCCATAGCGGGTGATAGCCCCGTATGCGAAGCGAGATTGTAAGTCCTTGAGTAGGGCGGGACACGTGAAATCCTGTCTGAATATAGGGGGACCACCCTCTAAGCCTAAATACTCCCTGGTGACCGATAGTGCACAAGTACCGTGAGGGAAAGGTGAAAAGCACCCCGACGAGGGGAGTGAAAGAGACCTGAAACCGGATGCCTACAAGCAGTCGGAGCCGCATCTGCGGTGACGGCGTACCTTTTGTATAATGGGTCAGCGAGTTTCTGTTTGCAGCGAGCTTAAGCCGATAGGCGTAGGCGTAGCGAAAGCGAGTCTGAATAGGGCGCTTAGTTGCAGGTAGAAGACCCGAAACCGAGTGATCTAGCCATGGCCAGGCTGAAGGTGCGGTAACACGCACTGGAGGGCCGAACCCACGCCTGTTGAAAAAGTCGGGGATGAGCTGTGGCTAGGGGTGAAAGGCCAATCAAACTCGGAGATAGCTGGTTCTCCGCGAAATCTATTGAGGTAGATCGTCGTGTGTATGCCTTCGGGGGTAGAGCACTGGATGGGCTAGGGGGACCCAAAGTCTTACCAAACCTAACCAAACTCCGAATACCGAAGTGTCTTGCGCGGCAGACAGACGGTGGGTGCTAAGGTCCATCGTCGAGAGGGAAACAGCCCAGACCACCAGCTAAGGTCCCCAAATTGTGGCTAAGTGGGAAAGGATGTGGGAATTCCATAACAACCAGGAGGTTGGCTTAGAAGCAGCCATCCTTTAAAGAAAGCGTAATAGCTCACTGGTCTAATAGAAATCCTGCGCCGAAGATGTAACGGGGCTAAAGCCACATACCGAAGCTGTGGGTGCGTGATCTCGTCAGGGGTCACGCGCGGTAGCGGAGCGTTCCGTAGGCCTGTGAAGGGAGATGGGGTGACCCCTCCTGGAGGTATCGGAAGTGCGAATGCTGACATGAGTAGCGACAAACAGAGTGAGAAACTCTGTCGCCGTAAGTCCAAGGGTTCCTGCGCAAGGTTAATCCGCGCAGGGTGAGCCGGCCCCTAAGGCGAGGGCGAAAGCCGTAGTCGATGGGAAGGGGGTGAATATTCCTCCGCCTGCTGGAAGTGACGAATGCGAGATGTTGTTCGGTCTTATTGGATTGACCGGGCTTTTTGAGCATTCCAGGAAATAGCTCCAGCGTATAGACCGTACCCTAAACCGACACAGGTGGACTGGTAGAGTATACCAAGGCGCTTGAGAGAACGATGTTGAAGGAACTAGGCAAATTACTCGCGTAACTTCGGGATAAGCGAGACCCGTATGTGGGCAACCATGTGCGGGTGGCACAAAAGAGGGGGTAGCGACTGTTTAGTAAAAACACAGGGCTCTGCGAAGTCGAGAGACGACGTATAGGGTCTGACGCCTGCCCGGTGCCGGAAGGTTAAGAGGAGGTGTGCAAGCACTGAATTGAAGCCCCGGTAAACGGCGGCCGTAACTATAACGGTCCTAAGGTAGCGAAATTCCTTGTCGGGTAAGTTCCGACCTGCACGAATGGCGTAACGACTTCCCCACTGTCTCCAGCATCGGCTCAGCGAAATTGAATTCCCCGTGAAGATGCGGGGTACCCGCGGTCAGACGGAAAGACCCTATGAACCTTTACTGCAACTTTGCAGTGGCATCAGAAGAGTGCTGTGTAGGATAGGCGGGAGGCATTGAAGCATGGGCGCTAGCTTGTGTGGAGCCAACCTTGAAATACCGCCCTGCGCGCTTTTGATGTCTAACCGCGGCCGGTTATCCCGGTCCGGGACCCTGCATGGTGGGCAGTTTGACTGGGGCGGTCGCCTCCTAAAGAGTAACGGAGGCGCGCGATGGTGGGCTCAAGCCGGTCGGACATCGGCTGCTGAGTGCAATGGCATAAGCCCGCCTGACTGCGAGAACGACAGTTCGAGCAGAGACGAAAGTCGGCCATAGTGATCCGGTGGTTCCACGTGGAAGGGCCATCGCTCAACGGATAAAAGGTACTCTAGGGATAACAGGCTGATCTCCCCCAAGAGTCCACATCGACGGGGAGGTTTGGCACCTCGATGTCGGCTCATCACATCCTGGGGCTGGAGCAGGTCCCAAGGGTTCGGCTGTTCGCCGATTAAAGTGGTACGTGAGCTGGGTTTAGAACGTCGTGAGACAGTTCGGTCCCTATCTGCCGTGGGTGTTGGAGACTTGAGAGGATTTGTCCCTAGTACGAGAGGACCGGGATGAACATACCTCTGGTGCATCGGTTGTCACGCCAGTGGCACAGCCGAGTAGCTAAGTATGGACGGGATAACCGCTGAAAGCATCTAAGCGGGAAACCCACCTCGAAAATAGGTCTCCCTGAGGGTCGTGATAGACCATCACGTCGATAGGCCGGGTGTGTAAGAGTGGTAACACTCTCAGCTAACCGGTACTAATCACCCGATAGAACTTTCAATCATCTACAACCCACCCCCACCATGCATAGACATCAACAAAAAAATGTCGACGCACAGGCAATCAACCTTCAAACTCCACACACGCACCAATCCAACACACCAACCCATCGAAACATTCGATAGGCTGGACGACCTGGTGGCCATTGCGGGGAGCCCGCACCCGATCCCATCCCGAACTCGGCCGTGAAAACCCCCAGCGCCCATGGTACTGTGCCTCAAGGCACGGGAGAGTAGGTCGCCGCCAGGTCCTCCAACCTATCGATCCTCAAAAATACACACCCGCGGGGTGGAGCAGCCCGGTAGCTCGTCAGGCTCATAACCTGAAGGTCATCAGTTCAAATCTGGTCCCCGCAACCAACTTAACCTGCGACGCAAGACCATCACTCGAACCAAGCCCCGACGCAGCCGCGCCGGGGCTTTTGCGTGTCCGAGCCCCAGACGCTAGGTGCAAAATACCCGCAAGCGCGCCCTTGAGCTCGATCTTCAATTCACCCTTCTCCGGCATCAGCACCACAGTCTCGATTAAACTCCGGATAATGCCTGCTGATTCCGGGCTCAATTCGCCCGGGATTCCGGGAATTATTCGCCCACCTATTCCGAGATTAATTCGCCCACCTGTTCCGACTTTTATTCGCCCAGGCGGGCGGGGTTGGCCGGGTCGGATTGAGGTCTCTGCTGGCTGGTTCAGGTTCCCTCCCTTTGGCTGATCGAGGGAGCGGATGAATGCCAGTGGAGCGGATTGCGATGCGCGATGTGCGCGAGATTGTCAGATTGAGGATGGCGGGGCTTTCGACCCGCCAGGTGGGGATCCGGGTCGGGGTTGCGGCTTCGACGGTGCGCTTGACGCTGCGGCGACTGGAGGCGGCTGGGCTCGATGGGCCAGGGGCTCTGGCGCTGTCCGAAGCGGCATTGGAAAGGCGCTTGTTCGACGGCGCGGCGGGCAAGCGACCGGGGCATCGACGTGTGGATGAGCCGGACTGGGGGCGTATCCGCCGCGAGTTGCAGCGCAAGCACGTGACGCTGTCGATCCTGTGGGACGAGTATATTGCCGAGCACCCGGATGGGTATCGCTACAGCCGGTTCTGCGAGCTCTACCGGAGCTGGGGAGCCCGGCTACCGGTGACGATGCGCCAGACTGAGCTGGTCCCAGTTGATCGGACGGTTTGGCGGCTGGTTTAAGCTATTTTCCGGTTGCATTCACGCCGCCAGTTTGGTGTTCAGCATTGCCGGGGCTAGCCCCGGCAATGCTGAATTTTCGATCTTGTAATAAG
>NZ_JAIMBY010000011.1 GCF_026191915.1 Acidiphilium sp. PA | reverse complement strand
ACCACCCGTCCCGCCCTGGCACCACCCCTTCGTGCCCTCGTTCGACGCCAAAAAAATGTGGCGCAAAGGCCCGCGGGGCTGATGCACGCCTAATTCGTTACGATAACGAAACAATATACCCAAAAAAGCAAGGGAAGTTCTTCTTTTTTGTGAACAAAAAAGAAGCAAAAAAAACTTTGTTAATTTGGGTCTGCGGCTGTGAAAACGCCCGTGCCTCAGGGTCAGAAAGTTTTTTGCTTCTTTTTTACAAAAAAGAAGCCTTCCCTACTCTTCAACACGCACCCCCGCCAAACCCCACCTCCGAAATCCTGACAGACTCTAAGCGTCCGTTTCAAATCAGTTCATCAACCGGCGCGTCCTTGGGCCGCAGGCGACAGGTCCGAACTGGCGGCTTCGTCAGAAACCCTCGAGGACGATCTTGCCGCGGGCAGACCCTGATTCGATGGCGGCATGGGCACGACGCAGATTGGCGGCATTGATCCGCCCCATTGAACTTGTCATCGTCGTCCTCAGGATGCCTTGATCAACGAGGCGGCTCACCGTCTGCAGAATATTGTGTTGTTCGATCATGTGATCGGACTGATGCAGCGCGCGCGCAAACATATATTCCGTGTGAAGCGAGGCGGATTTATTGAATAGGCCGCTTAAATCGAGCGGGGCGGACGACTCGATCAGCCCGATCCGCCCATGCGGTGCCAGCAGCGTGGTGAGAGCCCGCCAATGATGCTCGATCTGGTTGGTGCAAAAAATATAGGCCGGCGCAGGTACTTCAATGGTTGCGAACTGCGCGGCAAGGTCTTTGTGATGATTGATCACATGGTGCGCGCCGAGCGCACTGCACCACTCAACCGTTTCCGGCCTCGAGGCGGTAGCCACGACCATGAGGCCCGTGAGGCGTCGCGCCAGTTGGATCGCCATCGATCCCACGCCACCCGCACCACCGACGATCAGGAGCGTGTCTTGCTTTACTCTGTCGCGCGGGATCTTGAAGCTGTCGAACAGCATTTCCCACGCCGTGAGGCTGGTGAGCGGGAGTGCCGCCGCCTCAGCGAAGCTTAACGTCTTCGGTTTTCGCGCGGCGATACGCTCGTCGACAAGCTGAAACTCCGCGTTGCTGCCAGGCCGGTCGATGGCACCGGCGTAGTAAATCTCGTCGCCGATTCCGAAATTTGTGACGTGGGAACCCACAGCGCGCACGATGCCGGCAGCATCAAATCCCAATATCCGCGGTTCGCCAAGCGGTTCGCTGCGTCGGCGAACCTTGGTATCGACCGGATTTACCGAGACCGCCTTGACCTCGACAAGAACATCGAAGCGCCGCGGTGTCGGCTCCGGCACATCGAGATCAATCAGGGCCTCTTCGGCCGTAATCGGCAAAGAATGAGTGAATGCGACTGCTTTCATGCGGCGATCCAAATCTGTAATGCGCGCCCCTTTGTGCGCTGCGATCAGCCGACACGCAACAGCCCGGGGCCATGGTTATGCAGCCACGCGGTTGCCGCGCGCCGATGAGGGGTGAGACTATCGGTGAGGGCCCAGAACGTAGGAGCATGATTCATATGCCGCAGATGGGCGACCTCGTGGGCGATCACGTAGTCCTGAACGAAGTCAGGTGCCATGACCAGGCGCCAGGAGAACATCAGGGTTCCGTCAGCCGTGCAGCTGCCCCACCGGGATGTTGTGTCCTTCACCCGCACGCCGCGGAGAACGGCAGGGATAAGGCTCGCCTTGGCCGCGGCGCTCGCGCGGAATTTATCACGTGCCAAGCTTTGTAACGCATCCCGGACGCGCCGGGCTACAAATTCGGGTTGCCCGGATACGCGTATTTGCGAATCGCCGATCACCGCAGCACCCCGATGCTTTGGGTCGATGACGATCAGATGGGTCTTTCCGGATACCGGGATGGTACCGCCGGCGACAATCGTCATGGGAGCGGGCAGGGCGGCCAGCCGTTCGGCAACCCAGGTTTCATGTCCGCGGAGTAGGGCGAGCCCGGCACGCCGCGAGCTCTTCGGAGGCAAAGTGATCACGACGCCCCCAAGTTGCGGGTCGATCTTCAAGGCCACCCGTCGGGCCCGAACGCTGCGCCGCCACCGAATCGATGCAAGCCTGCCGCCTATGATGACGGACTCATCGATTGACTCGAACGATGCCGTCATCGACGCTGTTTTGGCCAACGGGCAGGCCAGGCCACGATATGATGTTCCAAGGGTCCGGCGTCATCCTCGCTGATCACTCGGTCCGAGACCGATGCGCCCGCTTTGCGGGTACTATCGACATCGCCGGTCACGAGCGGATGCCACGCCGGAAGGGGACGCCCATCCGCGACCAGGCGATAAGCACAGGATGGCGGCAGCCAGTCGATCTCTGTCAACGCAGCAGGGGTCAAGGAAATGCAGTCGGGCACCGCACGTGTCCGATTTACATAATCAGTGCATGCGCAGCTTCGCGTGTCGAGCAGTCGGCACGCGACGTTCGTGAATTCCAGTTCACCGGTTTCATCGTCGCGCAATTTGTGCAGACAACAGCGACCGCACCCGTCGCAGAGAGATTCCCACTCCGCCTCGGTCATCTGATCGAGGCGTTTGACTACCCAAAACGGTTCGGCGCCCGACTGCGACATACTCGCAATCTAGCGCCGATCGCGTCGTGAGGGAATGTTTATCCGCCGAATTTGGCCAACATCGCGCGGAGCGGATTGGCGCCGGCATTATTGGCCGACATCGTGACAACAATCTGCCGCGGATCGATCAACTGGCCGTAATACTGCTGATCTAACGCCGAATCGTTGGAGAAGACCGAGCCCGACAGCGAGATGCCACCATATAAACCACGTGCCTTGGCAAACGTGATGATATCGGCGCCCAGTGCCGTCCCCGTCGAGCCGCCGACACCCGCCCCGATTGTTGCAACGGAAATTCCCGCATCGGCACCGATTTTAAACTGGCTGTTCAGGAAGGCGTTGAGAGCTGTGTCGTTCATGAGCATCATGATCACCTCGGCATCTTGAACGCCGATTTGCAGACCGAAACTGCCACTGCCCATTGTGTAGAACGCGGGATCGGACCAGGAACCCGTTGCGGCCCTCGAAACCAGCACGCAGTCACCGCCCTCGCCGCCGATGAAAAATCCAGCTTTGAAGATCCGCGGACAAACCACAACCGCCTTCGCGCGCCGCAGAAACTGCGTCGCTTGATTGGCCTGGGCGGAACCGTTGCCAAGCATGGTCTCGACCGAAAGCGTCGATCGGTCGACCAGTTCTTGGGCGCCGTTCGAACCACTCGACCCGCTGGCGCATGCGGACAGCGGCAGCGCCAGCAGAAGGGCGGAGAGGCCGATTTGTCCCGCTCGCCAGACATGGGCCCGGGGCGTTGTTTGAGGTGGCATTGCCGACGATCGATCCATTTTGTGGGCTCCGGGATATGTTGCTGCACGCAGATATAGAGGATGTCGTGGTAATTTAACTCAAATGGACATTTGTTCATTCAGCGACACCACACGCCAGGCGTGGCCGTAGTGCTCGAGACGGGATATCGAAAGATTGTCGACCGCCAAGCTCAGGGCCTGATCTGAGGTGAGCTGGAGGGCTTCGGCGATCGCCGCCCGAATCGCGCCGCCATGGGACACGACGATCACGGTTTTCCCGGCGTGCATTTTTGCCAAGCTCTCCATCGTGGGTCCGACGCGCGCGCGCATCTGGCTGAAACTCTCGCCGTCTGGCGGTATTTCTTCACCGCCCACGGGCCAGAACGGATGCTTGGTGGGGCGGTTGATGAAATCAGTCATGGCTGAGCCTTGCCAGGCGCCGAAATCTTGCTCGATCAAGCCGGCCTCAACGTATAACGGGACCGGCCCATAGCCCGCTTGCATGATCGCCTCCGCGGTTGCTCGGGTGCGCGACAAAGGGGTAACGACCCAGTGGGCAGGTTTGGGCAGGATAGCACCGAGCGATGCATAGCGTCGGCTGTCGGATGAAAGTCGGGATGGGCAGATCGGCACATCCATCTGCCCATAAAGAACGGGCAGATATTCAGGTGCAACGATGGCATGACGAATGAGGCAGAACCGCGTGAGCGGTTGGACTTGGGACATTGCGTGAAAAATCCTTATTCCCCAATGGAAATCAATGCGCCGGTGGACCGTGCCACGCGGAACTGGAGTGAAAAAATGCCGATAGCCATCATCATCCAGAGGCCATTGAGCCCAAGCGCATACAGAAATTGGGTCCAGTTTATTTGGTTTTGATACAAAATCTCGCGCATCGCCGAAAATATATGTTCCGCGGGAATGATTTTCGCGATCACCTGTAACCATCCCGGCAAAACTGTCACCGGATAGAAGACGCAGGCCAGAGGCGTGATGCCGAATGCCAACGTCCAGGCGAGAGCTTCCGCGGATGCGCCGTAGCGAAACAGCAGCGCGATGACTCCGAGGGACATCCACCAGCCCATCAGCATCAAATTCAGCAACAGGAGCAGCAGTGGAAGGCCGAGCGAAAAGATGTTGAAAGCGTACAGAAAGGCGGCAATTAGCGCAGCCGGGGCCAACCCGATCATCGTGCGCATTACCGAAACACAAAGGAGCGCGGCCACGAGTTCGCGCGGGCGCAATGGGCTTACGAAGATATGACCCAGATTGCGCGACCAGATTTCCTCGAGAAATGAAATCGTGACACCCATCTGGGAGCGGAGTGCCACTTCCCAGAGCAGAACCCCGCCGATCAGCGAGCCACCGGTCTTCAGGGCTATGTCGGCTTGGCTATGGGCCACGAATTGGGCGGTGAACCCCCATATCAACAGTTCGAGGGTGGGCCAATACGCGAGCTCGACGATCCGCGGCCAGGAGCGGCGATAGAGGCAGAGGTGGCGATAAACCAACCCCCATATCCGTCGGAGCGCGGCCTTCATACCGGCGTCGCCGCGCGCGCAATCGTGAGAAAAACTTGCTCCAGATCGTCGCGGCCATACCGGGCAATCAGGGCGTCCGGCGTTCCCTGGTCGACAATTTTACCATGTTTCATCATGAGAACGCTTGAACACAATCGTTCGACCTCGCTCATGTTATGGGATGCGAGCAGGATCGCCGCACCTGATTCCGCGCGGTAGGCTTCCAGTCTGGCTCGAACATAATCGGCCGTATCAGGATCGAGGCTGGCGGTCGGTTCATCGAGGAGCAACAGATCGGGACGGTTTATGAGGGCTTTGGCGAGGGCGACCCGCGTTTTCTGACCGGCCGACAATGCGCCGGCCCGCCGGTCAAGCAGCGATTCCAGATCGAACTCATGGGCGAGGTCCCTGATCCGCGTCTTGAGATTGGGCACATTGTACAAATGGCCGTACACAGCCAGATTTTCGGCGACCGTCAATCGCATGGGCAGCGCTACGTAGGGCGACGAGTAGTTCATGCGTGCAAGGGCAGCGAAACGGTCACGGGCCATGTCGTGGCCGAGTATTTCGATCGCGCCTTGATCAGGAACCAGAATGCCCAACAGCATTGAGATCGTCGTTGTTTTGCCGGCACCATTGCCGCCGAGCAAACCGATTGTCGCACCGTTCGGAACCGTAAAATCGATCCGATCCACGGCGGTGACCGTACCGAACCGCTTGCTCAGGTTTCGCACGATCACGGCGCTCATCGCGCGGGATCAGTGACTTCGGGCGGTTTGGCATGCGTCCGCCGATCGTGGCGCAGAAGGAACAAGCCCTGTTCGCCGAACAAATTGGCCAGCAAAGGCGCTCGGCGCCACGGGGCCCGCCGTCCGGCCTCGTCAGCGGCAAGCCAGTGTTCGACGCGGTATCCTTCGCTATCACAAAGATCAAAGAAATCCCGGATCGTGCATGGATGTATATTGGGCGTTTCGTACCACATCCGGTTCCAGGTCTTGGTCATGGGCATCCTGCCAGTCGAGAGCAACTGCCAGCGTAAACTCCAGTGTCCGAAATTCGGAAAACTGACGATGGCGCGCGTACCGATCCTGAGCATTTGCCGAAGCACTTCGCGGGGTCGCTCGACGGCCTGTAACGTCCGCGACAGTACGACATAATCGAAGGCATCATCGGGGTAGTGAGACAGGTCGGTGTCGGCGTCGCCTTGCATGACCGGCAGGCCATGGGCGACGGCCCGTGTTACTTCCGCCATGTCGATCTCAACACCGCGCGCATCACAATTCAGGGTACGGAACAGGTGTTCGATCAATGCGCCGTCGCCGCAGCCGATGTCGAGCACCCGTGAACCCGGGCTGATCATGCCGGCAATCAACTCGAGGTCGACACGCATATTCTTTGCGACGAAGCGGACCGGCGCCGGTGCGTTCACGACAGGCCCGCAGCTTCAGCGGCGCCGGCAAGGAAACCGGCGACGGTTCGATGAAAATCGGGTTCATCAAGCAGGAACGCGTCGTGACCTTTGTCACTCACGATCTCGACGAAGCTGACATTCGCGGCCGCCTGGTTCAATGCGCGTGCCATCGCGCGACTTTCGGCGGTCGGAAACAACCAGTCTGAGCTGAATGAGACCAGGAGAAAACGCGTTTTGGAGCCCCTGAAGGCTGTTGCCAACGAGCCGCCGTGGTCAGCTGCAAGGTCGAAGAAGTCCATCGCCCGGGTGATACAAAGGTAGGAATTGGCATCAAAACGCCGTACGAAGCTCGACCCCTGATGCTCGAGATAACT
This sequence comes from Acidiphilium sp. PA, assembly GCF_026191915.1. Lineage (GTDB taxonomy): Bacteria > Pseudomonadota > Alphaproteobacteria > Acetobacterales > Acetobacteraceae > Acidiphilium. The sequence continues at coordinate 120,392 of NZ_JAIMBY010000011.1, read as the reverse complement.
CTCGACGGCGAACCGTTCGCCAAACAGGACCGGAGTCTTGGTGTTGCCGCCCTGCAAACGCCGACCGAATTTGCGCGTGAGTGCGGCTTCGGAGAGGTAGGTGATATGCGCGGTCATCCGGGCAACCGCGAGGCCGCGGGCGGGGATGACGCCGTGCGACGCGTAAAAACCATCGTGAAAATCGGGGTCGGCGAAGATGGCCTGTCGACCGACTTCGTGAAACGCGATGTTTTGAGCGGAATGGTATGGCGCAGTGGCGACGGGTACGGCGGCAAACACCGTGTCCGGGAACATTGAGGCCCACGCCAGAACCTGCATGCCTCCCATAGACCCCCCGACCACGGCAAATAACCGCGTGATCTGGAGTGAATCCACCAGCATCTTTTGTGCCCGAACCATGTCCTGAACGGTTATCGGCGGAAACTCGATACCCCAAGGTTCCGCCATCCCGGGTGCCCGGGGGCTGCGCGGTCCGGTGGAACCCATGCAGCCGCCCAGAACATTCGAACAAATGACGAAATACCGATCGGTATCGATCGGTCTGCCCGGCCCGACCAACGTGCCCCACCAGGCCGGCTTGCCTGTCAGCGGATGGGGCTCGGCAACGTATTGATCGCCGGTCAACGCATGGCACACAAGAACAGCGTTCGTGCGCGCGGCATTGAGGGTTCCATAGGTCCGGTATGCAATCGAAACCGGTGCGATACGAACGCCGCAATCGAGCAGCAGTCCGTCCGCAAAGGCCTCGTGCCGATGTGATATTTCGGGGAACGGCGTTTGATCCATGGCGTGCCCGCTATGCCCTCAACCGGCCTGTGTCGCAAGAAGCGGCTCTTGCCGTGCGCTACGCCTCCTGTATCAAAGACCTTCGCCACCATGAACTCGGGTTCGCATGTCTGACACGTCATCTATGTCGCCGCCGTATGATGCGGCACCGGAAGCACTCGCACGGTTGCGTGCGGAGATCGATGCCCTGGACGAACGCCTGCATGATCTGCTGATGGATCGGGCTGAAATCATCGAGCGTGTCACGCGGGATGGCGGTAAGCGTGGTGTGCCGATCCGCCCTGGTCGCGAAGCATCCATGCTGCGGCGACTGCTGGCCCGGCATCACGGCGCTTTGCCCCCGCAAACTATTTTAAGGATATGGCGGGAACTGTTTTCCGGTGCCCTGATGATCGAGGGTGGGTTGACCATCGCGGTGGCCGACGGCGCGCAAGCCGAGCTGCCGGCCGTTGCGCGCGAACATTTCGGTCCCCTGACCAGTCTGCGGCGGCATCGGACATCGTCGCAAGCACTGGCCGATCTAACCAACAGTGCGGCGCATGCGGCGGTACTTCCACTACCATCGGATGAGGATGACGATCAGGCTGCCTGGTGGGTTGGGCTGATGCACGGTGGGGTGCCCCGCCTTGCGATTGTCGCGAAACTTCCGTTTTGGGCGCGCCGCACCGAAGGAGTGCCGCAGGCGGGTGCCTACGTCGTTGCCTCGCTGACCCCTGATCCGAGCGGGTCGGATCGGAGTCTGATCGGAATCGAGATCGCGCCGGACACCAGCACCGCGCGGATTGCAGGCTTGCTGACGGAAGCGGGGTTCGACGTGGGCTCGATCCTGCCGCGCCGGGCGGCCAAGCGCGAAGTGGGCTACGCGCTTGCCGACGTCGAGGGGTTGGTCGCGCGCGATGATCCGAGGCTCGCCACCATTACCGGGTTTCTGGCAACGCCGGTCATTCTTGGGGCCTATGCGGTACCCTTCGGCGCGGCGGGCCTCTCGCGGTGAGGTCGGAGCTGCGGCCGCGCCCATCGATTTTTTCGGTCCCCCCGTATGTCGGCGGCGAGTCGAAGATCGACGGCGTCAACCGGGTGATCAAACTATCATCGAACGAGGGCGCGTTCGGCCCACCCCCGAGCGCGATCGCGGCGATGCAGGCTGCTGCCGCTTCGGCTTACCGGTATCCGGATGGTGCCTCAACGACGCTGCGACGCGCCATCGGCAAGGCGTTTGACCTCGATCCTGCCCGGATTGTTTGTGGCAACGGATCGGATGATTTGATCGGATTGCTGATCCAATCATACGGTGGCGCGGGCACCGAACTGGTCATGAGTGCACACGGGTTCCTCATTTACGAGATTGCGGCGAAGCTGGCTGGAATGGTCGTGCGCAAAGCGGCGGAACGCAACCTGACAGCCGATATCGATGCAATGTTGGCGCAGGTCACGCCGGCGACCCGGATGGTGTTTTTGGCCAATCCGAATAATCCGACCGGGAGTCTGGTTCCGGCCGCCGAGGTAAAAAGGCTCCGCGGCGCATTGCCGGCGGATATTCTGCTGGTGTTGGACGCGGCCTATGCGGAATATGTCGATCGGGCAGATTACGATCCGGGCATCGAACTGGTCGAGGCTGGTCACAACACGGTGATGACCCGAACATTTTCGAAAATGTTCGGTCTGGGCGGCGCAAGGTTAGGGTGGGCGTACGCTCCCGAGGCGATCGTGGACGTGCTCAATCGAACCAGGATGCCGTTCAATGTCAGCAGCTTGGCGGCGGCGGCCGGTATCGCCGCGCTGACGGAGATCGGCTGGATCGAAAAATGTAAAAGTCACAATACATCGGCGCGCGCCACGCTGCGAGACAAACTGGTCAAGGCCGGTCTGACTGTGCATCCAAGCGAGACCAATTTCGTGCTCGTCGATCTGGGCACTGCTGCCCGCGCGGCACTTGCCGATGAGCATCTCCGGCAACGCGGAATCATCGTCAGAAATGTCGCCGCCTACGGATTGCCGCAGTGTCTGCGGGTGACGATTGGTTCCGATGAACAATGCAGCGCCGTGGCGGAAGCCTTCGCCGAATTTGTGGCTTCGCATGGCTGAACCGCTCTTTGAACGGCTAGCCCTGATAGGGGTGGGGTTGATCGGTTCATCCATTGCGCGGATTGCCCGCGCACGGGGAGACATCGCGCGCACTGTTGTGGCCAATGCCCGAACAACAAAGACACTCACGCGGATCGCCGAGCTGGAAATCGCCGATGTCTGCGAGATCGATCCGGTTCGGGCGGTCGAGGGCGCCGATTGCGTCGTTCTTTGTGCGCCGGTCGGCGCCTATGCATCGTTGGCGGCAGCAATCGGGCCGCACCTCGCACCGGGCGCAATCATCACGGATGTGGGATCGACCAAGCAATCGGTCATTCGCGACGTTGGACCGCATGTGCCGCAGGGTGTTCATTTTGTGCCCGGCCATCCGATGGCCGGCACCGAGTTTTCCGGGCCGGATGCCGGTTTTCCCGAGTTATTCGAGGGCCGCTGGTGCTTGTTGACGCCGCCTGTTGGCACCGACCTTGCCGCAGTGCAGCGGATCAAGACGTTTTGGGAGCGGTGCGGTGCGAGTGTCAGCATCATGGATCCTGTACATCATGATCGGGTGGTTGCGATCGTCAGCCACCTTCCTCACCTCATCGCATTTACGATTTGCGGCACCGCGGATGATCTGGCCGATGAGACGCGCAAGGAGGTCTTGCAGTTCGCGGCGTCCGGGTTCCGCGATTTTACGCGGATCGCCGCTTCCGATCCGGTGATGTGGCGCGACGTTTTTCTGAACAATCGCGAGGCCTTGCTCGAGATGCTTGCGCGCTTTACCGAGGATGCCCAGGCAATGGCCCGCGCCGTGCGGTGGGGTGATGCGTCGTATATCGAAGATCGAGTGATGCGGGGGCGCAAGATCCGCCAGGCGCTGATTGACATCAATCAGGCCTGATCACCACGCACCGGTCGACTGCTTGGCTCGGTACGGTTCCAAATCAGCACGACTTTCCAAACAAGTCAGGATTTCTCATGGCAGGCCCTCAGGCACGGCACAGGCGCGGACACAAGATCGACGGTTGGATTATTCTTGATAAGCCGCAAGGTATCACGAGCGCCCATGCCGTCGCGAAGATAAAGCGTTTGCTCGACGCCGCGAAAGTTGGCCACGGCGGTACGCTCGATCCGCTGGCGACCGGCGTTCTGCCGATCGCGCTGGGTGCAGCCACCAAAATGGTGCCGTATATTATGGACGGCACAAAAATATACCACTTCACGTTGAAATTTGGTGAAGCACGTGACACGGACGACGCAGAAGGTGCGGTCACTTCGACGAGCAACATACGGCCCGAGGACAGTGCCATCGATGCCGCATTGGTGAACTTCCGCGGGCTCATCATGCAAGTGCCGCCCGCATTTTCTGCAATCAAGGTCGGAGGTGAACGGGCGTATGATCTGGCCCGTGCCGGGGCCCCGCCGGATTTGCCGTCCCGCCCGGCGCAGATCGATCGCTTTGAGTTGATCGGACGGCCTGATGTCGACCACGCCCTGTTCGAGGTGGCGTCGGGCAAGGGGGTTTATATGCGATCGCTCGCGCGTGATCTTGCGCGGGCGCTCGGTACAGTGGGGCATATCTCCGCGCTACGCCGGCTTGCAGTGGGACCGTTTGACATCGACAGTGCTGTTACGCTGGACAATCTGTCGGATTCACTCCATAGCGCCCAACGTGTTCCGGACATCGTGCTTCCGGTCGAGACCGCGCTGGCCGACATCCCGGCGCTGGCCCTGACGGAAGCCGAAGTCACCGCCCTTCGAAACGGCATGGCATTAAGCCTGGTCGATCTGATGGGGCGAATTCCGAATTCGACCAACCCTGATGGTGGATTGGTTCGTGGTTTGGCGGGGCGCCGTTTCGTGGTTCTCGGGAAGCTCCAACAGGGCATGCTGAGACCGGAACGCGTTATTTAACCCCATTTTTCAGGAGTTTATGCGATGTCGATTACTGCGGAACGGCGCCAGTCTCTGATTGGCGAATACGCTAACCGTGAAAACGATACCGGTAGCCCGGAAGTTCAGGTGGCGTTGCTCTCTGAACGGATCAACAATTTGACCGACCATTTGAAAACCCACGCCAAGGACTTTCATTCGCGTCGCGGGCTTCTGATGCTGGTTGGCCGCCGGCGGCGGTTGCTGGATTATGTCAAAAAGCAGGATCACAAGCGTTATGAGGCCCTTATCGGTCGATTGGGCCTGCGTCGTTAACGATAACGACATTATTTTGATGTAAACGTTACCCAATATCGCCCATGGCACGCTGATTATGCTTGATCGGCGTGCCAGAATGGCCAAAATAAGAACGGAAAAGCGGCAGTCCCGCCGCCTTTGAGGAGTGACGAACAATCATGGCTATTGGTCCTGACATGCGGTCCTATCGCGGCGCGAGCGTCGCAGCGGGCGCGGGCGTTTTGGACGAAGGCCTGCGCGCCTATATGTTGCGGGTCTACAATTGGATGGCGTCGGGGCTGTTCCTGACCGCAATCGTCTCACTGGCAATCTCGCAAACCAGCCTGATTAATATTTTTTATCCGTTGGCCACGACGGCCAGCGGCGCCGTCGTTCGTGAGCCGGGCATTCTGGCTTATGTCACGATGTTCGCGCCGATCGGTTTTGTCATGATCATGAGCTTCGGCGTCAACAAACTGTCGACGACGCAGGCCCAGGGGCTGTTCTGGGCTTTTTGCGCGGTGATGGGTGCAAGTTTGACGAATATTTTTCTCATCTATACCGGCACGTCGATCCTCGCGACATTTTTCGTCACGGCTGGAACGTTCGCGGCTATGAGCCTGTACGGCTACACGACGAAGGCAAATCTGGCGAAGTTCGGCAGCTTCCTGATCATGGGCGTGATCGGCTTGCTGATTGCGATGGTCGTAAACATCTTCCTGCATTCTTCGGCTCTGCAGTTTGCGATCAGCGCGATCGGCGTCCTGGTGTTCACCGGCTTGGCGGCGTACGATACCCAGCGGATCAAAGCTGACTATGTCCAATACGGATACAGGTTTGGTGCTGATGTCGCATCGAAGCGTAGCGTTTACGACGCTCTGCAGTTGTATTTGACGTTCATCAATCTGTTCATGTTTCTGTTACAGTTCATGGGCAACCGGCGGAACTGAGTTTATAACGCTCACCTCGCTGTCGAAGACCCCGGAGACGTCGTTTCCGGGGTCTTTTCAATTATTCCACTGTGACGGATTTCGCCAGATTACGGGGTTGATCGACGTCCGTGCCCTTCAGAATGGCGACATGATAGGCCAGTAACTGCACTGGAATTGCATAGAGTATTGGTGCGACGAACGGATCGCACTCAGGCAGGATTATGGTATGTGTGGCGATGTTCGCCAATTTTGCCGCCCCGGCGGCATCGCTGAACAAGATGATCCGCCCGCCGCGTGCGGCCGCTTCCTGTAGATTTGAAGCGGTCTTCTCAAAGAGCGGTCCAGAGGGCAGCACCGCAATGACCGGCACACTGGGATCGATCAGGGCGATCGGACCATGTTTCATCTCGCCTGCCGGATATCCTTCGGCGTGGATGTAGCTGAGCTCCTTTAACTTTAACGCGCCTTCCAACGCGATCGGCATCATCGATCCACGACCGAAGAACAGGACGTCGCGCGCATCAAGGATTTGGGTCGCCAGCGTGCGGATCGTTTCATCGTCGTTCAACACCTGGGCGGCCTTTGCAGGCAACTCCATCAATGCTTCGACCAGCGATGCGATCTCCGGCATCCCGAGCGAACCACGCGCTTTAGCCAGGGCAAGCGAAAATCCAGCCAAAACAGTAAGTTGTGCGGTAAACGCCTTGGTGCTGGCAACGCTGATTTCCGGTCCGGCAATGGTTTCGAGCATCAGGTCCGATTCGCGGGCCATGGTGCTTTCAGGCACGTTTACCACCGCCATAACCTTGCAGCCCTGTTGTTTCATGTAGCGAAGGGCTGCCATCGTGTCGGCGGTTTCGCCGGATTGGCTGACCACAAGGCCGAGTTGATCCGGGCTGAGCGGAGGCTCCCGATAACGGAACTCGCTTGCGACATCGGCATCGACCGGAATCCGCGCATAGTGTTCCAGCCAATATCGGGCGGTCAGGCCCGCATAAAACGCTGAGCCGCAGGCCGATACGGTAATGCGGGAAATCGCGCGCAGGTCGATCGCGAGGTCAGGCAGCACCGGCATACGCGTGGAGGGATCGATCATGCGGTGAAGCGTGTCGCCAATGACGACGGGATTTTCGTGCAGCTCCTTTTCCATGAAATGTCGAAAATTACCCTTGCCGATCGCTGCACCGGTCAGGCGGGTCAATTTGATTTCCCGATCGATCGGCCGATCGAGGCTATCGTAAAACTCAGCACCCGTGCGGGTGACCACAACCCAGTCGCCGTCCGTGAGATAGGCGATACGACGTGTCAGCGGCGCCAGAGCCAGGGCGTCTGACCCCAGAAACATTTCATCGTCACCAAAACCGACGGCGAGCGGCGCACCACGTTGCGCCCCGATGATCAGTTCAGGGTGACCTGCGAAAATCAGGGCGAGGGCGTAGGCGCCTTCCAGTCGACGAAACGCGTTCGCGGCAGCGGTAACCGGGTCCATTCCTCGCGCGAGGTGAAGATCGACCAGTTGGGCAACCGTTTCTGTATCGGTTTCCGTGACGAAGACCTGACCCTCGGCTTCCAGCTCCATACGCAAAGCCGCGTGATTCTCAATAATTCCGTTATGAACGACGGCGACACGTTCGGTGCCGTGCGGATGCGCGTTGGTTATCGTCGGCGCGCCATGGGTTGCCCACCGGGTGTGCCCAATACCGGTCGTGCCGTCGAGCGGTCGCTGCGCCAGGGATTGGGCAAGGTTCGGCAGCTTGCCTTCCGCGCGCCGCCGATCGATGACGTCGCCCGCCAAAGTCGCTATGCCGGCGCTATCGTATCCACGATAGGCGAGGCGGGATAATCCATCCAACAGCAGCGGTGCCGCGGCACCTTTGCCGATCACCCCGACGATACCACACATTATGATTTATCCTTGGTGCGTTTGTAACGGGCAGCTCCGCCAGGCTTGTCGATCTGTCGTGCGCGACCGATCGCGAGTGCACCGGCCTCGACCGCGCTGGTGATCACGCTTCCGGCGCCGATCAAGGCGCCATCGCCCACCGAGACCGGCGCGACCAGAGCGACATTCGAGCCGACAAAGACATTTGATCCGATCGCCGTACGGTGCTTGCTCTGACCATCGTAATTGCACGTGATTGTCCCCGCCCCGATGTTGCTTCGCGCCCCGATCGTGGTGTCTCCAAGATAGGTCAGATGATTGGCTTTCGCGCCGGCACCGAGGTGCGTTGCCTTGAGCTCCACGAAATTGCCGACGTGCGCGGCTTCGTCGACGACGCTGCCCGGCCGGATACGCGCATAGGGACCAATGATTGCCCCCGCACCGATCGTGCAACCCTCGAGATGTGAGAAGGCACGGATCACCGCTCCCGCTGCGATGGAAACGCCCCGGCCGAATATGACGTGCGGCTCGACTGTGACATCCGGCGCAAGCGTAGTGTCCACTGAAAGGAAAACCGTTTCCGATGCGATCATGGTAACGCCGGCATCAAGCGCCGCGTGACGCAACCGGGTCTGGATCACGGCCTCGGCCACGGCCAGTTCAGCGCGTGAATTCACGCCGCGGCACTCGTCCCATGGCGCTTCGACGGTTGCGATCTGGCTGCCCTCGGCGTTCGCTACGTGCACAATATCGGTCAGGTAATACTCGCCCTTCGTATTGGCGTTGCCGATCTGCTGGAGCCATCGGCGCATGTCGTCGGCACGTGCGGTAAAGCCGCCGGCGTTGCATAGATCGATCGTTCGCTCCTGCTCCGACGCATCTGCATATTCCACGATCCTCGTGGCAAAGCCGCCTGAACCGACGATGCGCCCGAACGTGCCCGGATCGGTCGGCCTCGTGGCGAGCAAAGACATCCCGGTGGTCCCGGGCGACAGAAGTTCGCCGAGCCGGGCGAGTGTGTCGGACGTCAGAAGAGGGTTGTCGCCGTAGATGATGGTGACAATGCCGGTCCCAAACTGCGCCGCCGCGGCCAGGGCCGCATCGGCCGTGCCGCGGCGCTCATGCTGTACGACCACCGGATGCGGCGCGGCAGCAGCCGCGACGTTGGGCATATCGGGCCCGGTGACCACAACGATACGGTCGAACACGGGTTTGCAGGCGGCAACGAGATGACTGAGCATTGGTGCGCCGGCGAGCGGGTGCAATACCTTTGGGATCGCCGACTTCATGCGTGTGCCGAGGCCTGCGGCGAGGATGATCACGACTTTATCCATGAGCGCAGCGGTAGCCTTGCCAAGCGGTTTATGTCAAAGGGTTAGGTGTCACATCGGGTTTCGGAGTATGTCAGTACCATGGATGCAAAAGCGGTCGTGTTCGATCTGGATGGTACGCTGATCGATAGTCTGCCCGATCTGGCGGCTGCGCTGAACCGGTCGTTGTCGCGCTACGATTATCCGCCGCTTTCGAGATCCGATGTCGGCCCGATGGTGGGTGACGGCGCCAAGGTCCTGCTGCAGAAGGGCTATGCTGCCCGGGGGAGCAAGCCGACAGCGGAGGACGAGGCGATTTTCCTCGCCGATTACGAAGCGCATGTCACCGACCTGACGGAGCCCTATGCCGGCATACCCGAGGCTTTGGCGCGTTTGACCGCGCAAGGGTATCAGCTGGGCCTCTGCACCAACAAGCCGGAAGTGTCTGCGCGCAAGGTGCTTGCGGCACTTGACCTCGATCGGTTTTTTCCGGTGGTGATCGGCGGCGATGCGACACCCTACCGCAAGCCCGATCCGCGTCATCTCGCCGCGGTCCTTGCGGCCATGGCGATCCAGACCGATCGGGCGATCATGATCGGTGATCACGCCAACGACATGGCGACCGCTGCCGGGCTTGGTGTCGCGACGATTTTTGTCGACTGGGGCTACGGCCGGGCAGAGGGCACGATCACCATCCAAAATCCTGCCGAGCTGGTGCCCGCGGTTCACAGTATATTCGTAAACGATTGATCGCGGCTTCGGGGTTAATCCTTGCGAGGGGCCGGCATGGCGTTATGCAAGATAGTGTCGGCGCGGCTGCGGTGGGCGGCGTGACATCAGGCAAAATCACGATCGTGGGCAGAACCGGCGCGTTGTGTGGCCGCCGGTGCGCCCCGTGCTATGGTGATGGACAGTTCAGTTAAGGTACATCGGTGGTTCACGTACGCGGCAACAATGCCCTGACCGCACCGACACTGCCGGCGGTATCAGGGTCATGTCCAGGCGTCTCGATCGGCACCGTCGCGTCGGCACGCTATACGGGTATCGCGAAGCGGGGCATTATGTTGAGCCCCGAGATAACCGCATAGGTGGAGGTGTCTGGACATCAAGGGGCGCCGGGCAAGGGGTGGCTTGCCAGAGACCTGATCGCAGCCACCAAACCCCGCAGGGCCGGTTTATCGGCCGAAGGCTGGTCTTGACGGCTGAGCCTCCTTGGACCATTTGAGTAATCAGGACCGTTGTTGTCCGTAATAAGGTGGTCCATGCTCAGATTGTCGCGTTTGACAGATTACGCCGTCGTCGTCCTGGTCAGGCTCTCGAGCGCTATTGGCGTCGAGACTGCACCGAGTATCGCGGCCGCGACGGGAATTCCGGAACCGACCGTTTCGAAGGTGCTGAAAGGGCTGGCGCAGGCCGATTTGGTCACATCCCAGCGTGGCGCACATGGTGGCTACCGGTTGGGCCGTCCGCTTGCGGCAATTCCGGTTGCCGACGTGATCGTCGCAATCGATGGTCCGATCGCGCTGACCGCGTGTGTCGAGGGGTCGGTTGGAAGCTGCGAAAGTCAGTCGCTCTGCCCGATGGCTGGCCGATGGGGTGTCGTCAACGACGCGATCAGTGAAGCCCTGACCTCCATTACCCTTGCCGACATGCAGAGTGCGGCCGTGCCGAAGTCGTTACGTCTCGATCTGCCGGTTGAAGCCGGCAGGTTCGCGCCATCCATCGTAGAATAGAGGATTTCATGCCCGCGGTTACTGAGACAATTGAAACCATCGATCGCCTGACCGATGGTGGCTACAAATATGGTTTCGAGACGAACATCGAAATGGAGTTCGCGCCGAAAGGGCTGAGCGAGGATATCGTACGCCTGATTTCGGCCAAGAAAGACGAACCCGAATGGCTGCTCGAATGGCGGTTGAAATCCTATCGCGCGTGGCTGACGATGCAGGAACCGAATTGGGCGCGTGTTCGGCATCCCAGGATCGACTATCAGGACCTGTATTATTATGCCGCGCCCAAGCGGGAGGCGCCGAAATCGCTTGCTGACGTCGATCCGGAATTGATCAGCATGTACGACAAACTCGGCATTCCGTTGAATGAACGGGCGGCCTTGGCAGGCGTAGCGGTCGATGCCGTTTTCGACAGCGTTTCGGTGGCGACGACGTTCCGTGAAAGTCTTGCCAAGGTCGGTGTCATTTTTGGATCGATCAGTGAGGCGGTCCGGGAGCACCCTGAACTGGTCCGGAAATATCTGGGCAGTGTGGTGTCGCCCGGTGACAATTATTTCTCGGCTCTCAACAGCGCGGTCTTTTCCGATGGAAGCTTTGTGTATATTCCGCGCGGCGTTCGATGCCCCATGGAGCTTTCCACATACTTCAGGATCAACGCGCGCAACACGGGTCAGTTCGAGCGTACCCTGATCATCGCCGAGGAAGGTGCGAGTGTTTCCTACCTCGAGGGCTGCACCGCGCCGATGCGCGATGAAAACCAGTTGCATGCGGCAGTGGTTGAACTCGTTGCGCTCGATGAGGCTTCGATCAAATATTCCACGGTCCAAAATTGGTATCCAGGTGACGCCCAGGGGCGCGGTGGGATCTATAATTTTGTGACCAAGCGTGGCGCGTGCCGAGGCCGGAAGTCCAAAATTTCGTGGACCCAGGTCGAGACAGGCTCTGCGATCACCTGGAAATATCCGTCCTGCATCCTGCAGGGCGAAGGATCATCCGGTGAGTTTTATTCGGTTGCGCTGACCAATAACTATCAGCAGGCCGATACCGGAACGAAAATGATACACTTGGCGCCCAACACGACCAGCACGATCATTTCAAAAGGGATATCCGCGGGGCATTCCAACAACACGTATCGGGGCTTGGTGCGCATCATGCCGAAGGCTCATGGCGCGCGCAACTTCACCCAGTGCGACTCGCTGTTGATCGGTGATCAGTGCGGTGCGCATACCGTGCCCTATATCGAGAGCCGAAATCAGAGTGCGAAGGTCGAGCACGAGGCCACGACGTCAAAAATCGCCGACGATCAGCTATTTTACTGCCGGTCACGCGGGCTGTCCGAGGAAGATGCCGTCGGATTACTGGTCAATGGCTTCTGTCGCGACGTCTTGAAGGAATTGCCGATGGAGTTTGCGGTCGAAGCACAGAAGTTGCTTGCCGTGTCGCTCGAAGGCTCAGTGGGTTGAGGGACTGAATATGCTTGAAATCAAGGGACTTACAGCGAAGATCGATGACAAGGAGATTCTGCGGGGGATCGATCTGACCGTTCCTGATGGTGAAGTCCACGCCATCATGGGGCCAAATGGCGCCGGCAAATCGACGTTGTCCTATGTTCTCTCGGGCCGTGAGGGCTATGAGGTAACGGGTGGTTCCGTGCTGTTCAATGGCCGCGATCTGCTGGCGATCGAACCTGAGGAACGTGCCGCGGCCGGGGTATTCCTGGCCTTTCAATATCCGGTCGAACTGCCTGGTGTCGGCAACGCCAACTTCATTCGCACGGCGTTGAACGCGGTCCGGCGCGCACGCGGCGAACCTGAACTCGACGCTGTGGCGTTCCTCAAAGAAGCCCGCTCCGCCATCAAGGCGTTGAAAATGCCTGATGACATGCTCAAGCGGAACGTGAATGTGGGCTTTTCCGGCGGAGAGAAGAAGCGCAACGAGATCCTGCAGATGGCGCTTCTCAAGCCTGCACTGGCGCTGCTCGACGAAACGGATTCCGGCCTCGACATCGACGCGCTGAAAATCGTCGCCGATGGTGTCAACGCGCTGCGTGGCCCCCGCTTCTCCGCGCTTGTCATCACCCATTACCAAAGGTTGCTGGACCACATTGTGCCGGATCGGGTGCATGTGCTGGCCTCCGGGCGAATCGTGCGCTCGGGCGGCCCTGAGCTGGCCTTGGAACTCGAAGCGAATGGCTATGCCGGTTTGGAAGCAGCATGAGCGAAACCGCATTTCTCGACAGGGTCGATTTTGCCGCGCGTACCGGGGAGGATCCGAACCGGGGCAGGGCGGCGGAGGTGTTTCGCGCCCACGGCTGGCCGACGCGTGCCGACGAGGCCTGGCACTACACCGATTTGAGAGCGTCGCTGCGGTCGTTTGATCTCACTCTGCCCACGCATGACGCGCCGGACATCGGAGGGATGATCCCGCGCACGGCGACGCCGAAGGTGATTTTCGTAAACGGCCGCTTTGATGAATCCTTGTCGGCGCTGCCGCACTTCGTCCGGCGTTTCGACCATCGTGCGGCAGCTCGTGCCGATCGTGCGCTGCCGTTGGTCAGCCTGAATGCCGCCGTCGCAAACGATGGCATTCAGATCGATGTATCTGGTGGAACGGACGCTGGAACCTTGTTCCTCATCTCGGGTACCGACACACCGAGCCAGGACATGCTCGCGCCGTTCCATCGCATTGCCGTCGGTGCGGGCGGATCATTGACGCTGATCGAAGTCATTCGTGGCGCCGGGCGTTACATGCATAACGTGGTGGTCGAGATTGCCTTGGCAGAGGGTGCCGTGCTTCGCCATTATCGGCTGCAGGACGAATCGATCGATGCCGTGAACGTCACGACGGCGCTGGTCGATCTTCGTGAAGGCGCGCGATATGAGGCTTTCACCCTGAACTGCGGCGCGAAGCTCAGCCGTTACGAAGCGCATGTCACGCTGTCCGGTCCGAATGCCGATGTGCATTTGAATGCCGCGCAGTTGTTGGCCGGCACGCAACATGGGGACATCACCACGGTTGTCGCCCATCGTGCCCCGCATTGTGCTTCGCGGCAGACCGTGAAATCGGTCTTGGCAGGCTCTGCGCGTGGCGTGTTTCAGGGACGGATCGAGGTCGCACAGCAAGCGCAGAAAACCGATGGCTACCAGATGAACCAGGCTTTGCTGCTGTCGCCCGACGCCGAAATCGATACCAAGCCGGAGTTGGAAATCTTTGCGGACGACGTGAAATGCAGCCATGGCGCGACGATTGGCGCCATTGATCCGGAACAGATGTTCTACCTGCGCAGCCGCGGCATCCCTGAGGCCGACGCGCGCGCCATGTTGATCAGGGCGTTCCTCGACGAAGCGCTCGAACCGGTGACGGATGAGGAGGCGCGATCGATCTTCGAGGCTGCAATCGACGTCTGGTGGCAAAAGGGTGTGCTATGAGCGCCGCGGTGAAATCTGTCGGTTTTGATGTCGAACGGATCCGGTCGGATTTTCCGATCCTGTCGGAGTTGGTTCACGGCAAAAAACTGGTGTTTCTCGACAGCGCCGCTTCGGCGCAGAAGCCGCGTGCGGTAATCGACGCAATGGTTCGCACCATGGAGACGCGGTATGCGAATGTGCACCGCGGTTTGCATTGGATGAGCGAGCGGTGTTCTGACGACTACGAAAATGCCCGCGACAAGGTGGCCGCATTCCTGAACGTCGCGCGCGAGGAGATCGTATTCGTTCGCAATGCGACCGAAGGGATCAACCTGGTCGCCCAGACCTTCGGTCGTACCAGCCTCAAGCCCGGCGATGCGGTCGTTGTGAGCGAGATGGAGCATCACGCCAATCTGGTGCCCTGGCAGATGTTGCGTGACCAGCAGGGCGTCGAGTTGCGGATCGTCAAGATCACGGATGCCGGCGAGATCGATTGGGACGACCTGGAGCGCCAATTCGCCGATGGGCGGGTCCGTCTGCTCGCTGTCACCCATATGTCGAACGTTCTTGGTACCTATACGCCGGTCGAGCGGCTCGCCAAGTTCGCGCACGACCGTGGGGCCAGGATTTTGCTGGATGGTGCACAGGCCGTGGTGCATCGCGCAGTGGATCTGCGCGCGATCGATGCCGATTTCTATGTATTCTCGGGACACAAGCTATATGGGCCGACCGGCATAGGTGTACTGTACGGCAAGCGCGCACTCCTCGATGCGATGCCGCCGTTTCTCGGCGGTGGCGATATGATCCGCAGCGTGACTTATGCAGCCTCGACCTGGGCGGAGCCGCCGTATCGGTTCGAGGCGGGAACGCCGGCGATCGTCGAGGCGGTCGGGCTTGGGGCGGCAATCGACTATGTCCAGGCGATCGGGTTCGAGTCCATCGCTGCCCATGAGCGCAGCCTGACCGATCACGCCATGGCGAGCCTGGCATCGATCGAAGGTGTCCACACGCTGGGTCATGCGCAAGATCGGGGGGGTGTCGTCGCGTTTACGGTGGATGGCGTGCATGCCCATGACGTCGCGACGCTGCTTGATAAACAGGGTATCGCCGTGCGGGCGGGGCATCACTGCGCGGAACCGTTGACCCATCGTCTTGGGCTCGAAAGTACGGCGCGGGCGTCGTTCGGCATTTATACCACACATGCGGAAATCGACAGCCTGGCCGCCGGATTGCGCAGGGTGCAACAGGTTTTCAGCCGATGAGCGAAACCGACGATCTCTATCAGGCGCTGATCATGGAACGGGCGCGCAGCCCGCATCATACGGGTGCGTTGGACCCGTTCGATGCGGAGGCCGAAGGCGACAACCCGATGTGCGGCGATCGGGTCCGGATCAGGGTGGCCTACGATCATGAACTGATCAGCAGGTTCCAGCATGAGACGCGCGGGTGCGCGATTTGTGTCTCGTCCGCTGATTTGATGGGCGATGCAGTCATCGGAAAGTCCGGACCAGAGATCGCGGAGCTCGCCGAGGCATTCGATGCAATGGTGATCGACGGCCGCATTCCAGATCGTTCGGAATTCGCCGATTTGCGCGCATTGGCGGGCATTCATGCGTATCGGTCCCGTCACCGGTGCGCGATATTGCCTTGGCAGGCATTGAGAGCGGCTCTGGGTAAAGCGATGGAGTATCAGAATGGATGATCATACGGCGCAATCGGAACCCTTGACGACATGGACGCCCGACGGCGAGACCGCGTCAGCCGTCACCGAGGACGCGGTCATCGCGGCCATCGCAACCGTCTATGATCCGGAAATTCCCATCAATATCTTTGAACTGGGCCTGATCTACGCTGTCGAGATTGAGGGCGGACACGTGAAGGTCGAAATGACTTTAACCGCTCCCGCTTGCCCGAGCGCCCAGGAATTGCCCGAATCGGTTCGCCTTGCGGTTGGAACCATACCGGGTGTGACGGAGGTTGACGTCGAGACCGTATGGGACCCGCCATGGGATCAATCGCGCATGAGCGATGAAGCTCGTTTGGCATTGAACATGTTTTGAACGGTGATTGTAATGAGCGCAAACATGACTGAAACCCCGAAACGGCGGAGCCTGCCTCCGCTGATGCAATTGACCGATGGTGCGGCAAACCGGTTGAGGCAGTTGTATAGCCGGGGTGAGGCCAATAAACTGCTCCGTATCGGCATCAACACCAAAGGGTGTTCCGGCATGTCGTACCAAATGGACTGGGTAGAGGAAAAATTACCGACCGATGAAGCCATCACCGATAAGGACGTCACGATTTTAATTGATCGAAAAGCGACTTTGTTTCTGATCGGTACCGTGATGGATTATAAAGAAGACAGGTTTACCTCAGGCTTTACCTTCGAAAATCCGAACGAGAAAGGACGGTGCGGTTGCGGCGAAAGCTTTCATATCTGAGCGAGTTCGCCGTCCGCACTGACGGTCCGGAAAAAGCAATTGGGTTCACCTGTATGACAGGCAGGACCGGTCTGATCGACCAGCAGGAGAATGGTATCGCCGTCACAATCGAGGCGCATCTCAACCAGCGTCTGCGTGTTGCCCGAGGTTTCGCCCTTACGCCAGAGAGCGGCGCGACTGCGACTGTAGTAGCAAACTTCGCCGGTTTTTAGCGTTTCGAGAATTGACTCGGCATTCATCCAGGCCAGCATCAACACGTCATGGGTATCGTGTTGCTGGGCAATCGCCGGGATCAGCCCCGCGTCGTTGAAGCGCACGGCGGTCAGAATGTCGTGCTTCATGGTCAGCCGTTCGCCTCACCGATACGCTGCATTTCATCGGCAAGGCAGGGAGACGAAGCGCAGGACGTCCGCTGCTGCCCACGCAACACGGTCAACCCCGCCTCCAGATCGTTGATGAGGTCGTCCACATGCTCCAAACCAATCTGTAACCGCAGCATCTCGCCACCGAACACGCCGGTTCCCTCGCTACGCGTGATCGTGAAACTCGTGGGCAGCGCCAGGCTTTCATAGCCGCCCCATGACGCGCCGATGCCGAATAGGCGCAGGGAATCGACCATGGCACAGACGGCCTCGTAGTCGAACCGAGGCTCGAAGACGATGCCGAACAATCCACACGCCCCCGAGAAGTCACGTTTCCAGAACATATGGCCCGGGCAAGAGGGCAAGGCTGGATGCAACACACGCTGAACCTCGGGCCGGTCGGCGAGCCATTTTGCGATGGTCAGGGCGCTGGCGGCCTGCTGATCCAGCCGAACTTTGAGGGTCCGCGCGCCGCGCAAGGCGAGCCAGCAATCATCAGGTGATGCGTACTGCCCCAGATCGAGCGCGCCCGTTCGAAGCCACGCCCAATCGGACTCGGACGCGACCGTGATGGCACCCAGGATGATATCCGAATGACCGCCGATATATTTCGTCAGAGCCTGGATCGACACGTCAACACCGTGGTTGAACGGTTTGAACGTATGGATCCCCCAGGTGTTGTCCATAAACAGCTTGGCGCCGTGCTCATGCACGACGCGCGCCAACATGGGCACATCCTGGACTTCAAACGTGTGACTTCCCGGGCTTTCGGAAAACACAACCTTGGTGCCGGGTTCGATCAAACCGCGCAGGTCACACTCGCTCGCCATGGGATCGTAGTACGTCACCCTCACGCCATAACGATGCAGCACGCTGTCGCAGAAACGTCGTGTCGGTCCGTAAACTGAGTCGGGCATCAAGACGTGATCGTGCGATTTGAGGCATGCGAGCAAAGGAATGGTGATTGCAGCCAGGCCGGATGATACGATCTGGCAATGGGTGCCGCCCTCGATTTCGGCGATCATGGATTCCAGGGCAAAATGCGTCTCACTGCCGTATAATCCGTAGATCTCCTCTTGCTCGAGGCGTCGCTTGCCAATCTCGCGCCGGTCGGCGCAACTGGGATACAGGACGGTCGAACCCCGGACCAATTTCGGGTTGACATAGCCATGCGATTTTACCGGGCGCCGCGACGCCAGTGTCAGTCTTGTCTCAAATCGGTCGTCGCTCATGCTGTCCTCTCTACCGGCGTATCTGTTGATCCACCCCATTCGGCCCAGGAACCGTCGTAGAGAGCACCAATCGGCAGGCCTGCCCGCGCCAGGGCAAGTGTCAGAACGGCGCCCGTGACACCGGAACCACACATCGTCACGGGTTTTGCGTTCGATCCCACCCCTCGGGCTTCGAACAATGTCCGCAGTGTTGCGGGGTCATGCATCGTCTGGTCGGGCCGAAGCACGTCGCTGAACGGCAATGAGATCGCGCCTGGGACATGCCCGCCACGCATACCCTGGCGTGGCTCGGCGGCCTCACCGGTAAATCGTGCGTTCGACCGGGCGTCCAGAACAATCTCATCCTTGGTTTGCAGGTTGCGTTCGATGTCGACGCGATGGCGAACCATGGCTCTCTGGAAACCCGTTCGAAAAGATCGCGCCGGCTTCGGCTTTGCGGTTCCCGTTTCCAGCGCCCGGCCCTCGGTCCGCCACTTCGGCAGGCCGCCATCGAGAACCCAGACGCGATCATGACCAAACAATTTGAAGAGCCACCAGACGCGTGCCGCCGAGAAGATCCCGCGCTGGTCGTACACAATGACCGCACTCTGATTTCCGACACCAAATTGCGCAATTGTTCTGGCGAATTGGTCTGCGGAGGGCACCATATGGGGAAGCGGATTTGAGCGATCGGATACGACGTCAAGATCGAGGAACGTGGCACCCGGAATATGGCCCTCTAAAAACAGGGCCGAAGCATCGAATGTCTCGGTCGGTAGATAATAGGAAGCATCAAAAATGATAAAATCAGCTTCGCTACGACGAGCGTCGAGTTCATCCGTTGAAATGAGCGTGTTCATGTCCGAAGTTTAGCGCGCGAACAGACGCTTGTCTGCCCGCGCACTCCAAATATCGCAGTGGCCTCTAAGCCTTCGGTTGTAACAGCGCCCGCATTTGCTTCGCCGCTGCCTGACCCTTGATTGCATCGCGCCAGGTCGCCTCGGCGATCCTTTGATGCGTCATGACCGCATCTTCAGCGCTTGTGATCATGGCAACGCCCGACTGAGCGTTCGGGGCCGAATCAGTTGGAAATGGATTGATGGCGAGCGAGGCACGCTCCCGCGTCCGAAGCAGCATGAACGGCCCGTTCAGCTCGGTTCCGGAAATCAAACCGAATTGCAAGCCAATCGGTTCACTTTCCATCAAATCCGTCATGCGCTCCACTTCATGGCGCGCGACTTGCCGGCTTTGAGCACGTAGACGATCAGATAGCGGCAAAATCCCGGCCACACCGTCATCAATAAATTTCTGGACAGCCGCAGCCGTAAAGATCGCGATTACAGACGGGCGACGAGCGACGAACATTCGCTTGCGCGCCGCGAGCGCACTCAGGACCTGTTCGGATGCGGTTCTTGCCAGGCCGCGATCAAGACCGATCTGTTCCGCATGTTCCTCGAAGATCGCTGCTAATATCGAGTCGTACTCATCAGACGTCGTCAGGTAGCAGATGGGTCCATACAGCTGGAGTATCTGATCCGCCGTCTCCTCAAGCTGCCGAATTCGTTCAAGGTACCCGATCGGGCGGCTATAATATTCGACCCCGATACCAAGTAAGGTCAGCGGCGAGATTTTCAGCAACTCTGCCAGCCGCTTCACAGTATCAAGCTTGATAACCTCGCCTTTCTCGTAACGATAAAGCGCTGCGCGCGACACGCCCAACCGCGCGGCGATTTCCTCGGCTTTCAGCCCCGATTCCATGCGATACGCGCGCAATTGTTGGCCGATTTCGTTGAAGTGCATCATAGTGTTAACCCCCACTCGTAAACCGGGCCGTACCCCGGTATTGTTTCTGGCTGCAGGCGAATCGACAAGACGTTTTAAATAGAAGGTTCGTATCTCAAATCAGGTAGAGTTCTTAAAATAGTGAGTAGGCTAAACATATACTCATTAACTGCGACGGGAGCAATAGATTTTTTCGAGAAATCCAAAAAACAGAAAACACTGCTCGATATGCAACCGCAGGTACCTATTGCTCGTGAGCTGACATAATCGTGAGACGAGTTTAATGCAATGACGAATCATTTCACAGATGATTAATAAAAGATTGTCAAAATGCCAAAAGCGCGATGCAAAACGATCCCGAGCCGAGGCGTCCGGACGAGCGGCAGAGCGACTTGCGGCTGACTGGTACGAGCGAATGGGGTTCGAATTGCTGGCACAGCGCGCCCGAACGGCCCTCGGTGAAATTGACCTGGTCATGGCGAATGCGGACACGATCATTTTCGTCGAAGTAAAGGCACGCGCTGACGAGCGTGCCGCAGCAGACGCGGTGACGCGACGGCAACAATCACGCCTGGTTGCGGCCGCCGAGGTTCTTCTTGCCCAACATCCTGAATGGAGCCGGGAAATGACACGCTTTGATGTCGTCTTGGTCGTAGCGGGCGCCGTCGTTACAATTGCGGATGCGTTCAGGGCGGATGTGGCAGGATCGTGATGCGTTCTTGTTTTCGCCTGGAATATCCCGGTGGGGGTGGCGGATTTACGACCTCCCGTGCAAGAACTCCGATGAGCAACATGATTTCGAGGTTGGAAGACTGCGCTTGATAGAGATGAACTCATGGATTGAGTCGCGGATCAGCAATGATCACGCCTTCTGGCCGCTGCGGACAATTCCCGTCGGTTTCGCGACCACTTCGAATGAGCTCGCGGTCGATCCACAAGGGCGGGTGGCTTTGGGCAACAATGGCGACCCGCATGTAATCCTGATCCTCGCACGGCTCGCCGGTGAATGGATTTTTCTCGTCAAAACGGGTCTTTCTATCACCCTGGCGTGCTGGGCCGCCGCACGCGCAGCGGCTCAGTTTGCCAAGTCAGAGCATCTTGCGACCGGGCAGAGTTTAGCTTGGATCGATGCGATGGCCGATGACCGGCCGCCCACACCGGGGCGTTTACAGGATGTCATGCGCTCGTTGGCGATCCATTGGACCGGCGCTTCCCCCACGTTTATGGCCGACGAGGCCGCCAGAATCATAAACCTCTGGCCACTCATCGGAACATGTGAAACGATCATGGAAACCGGAGGCGATATTCGTCTTCTGCGCGATCCGCAGACCGACTTGAACGGGTACGGGTGCAGTCATCGCCCCCGACCCTGGGCAGTCACCTTCGCCTCGTCTACGGCCTCCTCCGCCTCGGAGCGCGGGTACGAGGCGGCCGACCGTGCGCGGCTCCGTCTGACTGCGGACATGCTCCGATCCGGTGACCGGTCGGCACTTCTCGGTGAAGCGTTGGCGATTCGGCGGGCGATCGGAAGAGCGTTTCGGGTTCCGCCAGGCAGTGCTGTCGTGCTGGCGGCATCGGGAACCGACAGCGAACTCCTGGCGCTGGCGCTCAGCCACCTGCCGCAAGCGGACCAGCGTATCACAACGATATTGTTAGCACCTGAGGAGACCGGTAGCGGCGTGCCGATGGCAGCGATTGGTCGGCATTTCGCGGTTGATACAGCAAAAGGCCACGACGTTTCCCGTTCCGAACCGATCGAAGGCTTCCGCTCGGACACGTCGTTGGTCGCGATCCCTCTGCGCGACGCAGAAGGGCGGGTCAGGCCGGCAGCCTCTGTCGAAGCGGACATTACCCTTGCGGTCACCTCGGCGGCCGACGCCGGACATCGCGTCATCCTTCACGCGCTGGACGTGTCGAAGACTGGCCTGCTGGCACCCTCCATGGCGCTGCTGCGCACCTTGCGGAGCCGCTTTGCCGCCACGCTCGATATCGTTGTTGACGCCTGTCAGCTTCGGTTGGCACCCCAGCGGATCCGCGACTATCTCGCTCTGGACGCTGTCGTCCAAGTCACCGGATCAAAGTTCCTGACCGGGCCGCCATTCGCGGGCGCGGCCCTGCTGGCACCGGCAGTGGCCGCCCGATTGACGAAGGGTGTGCTGCCGGCAGGTCTCGACGCCTATTTCAGCCAAGGCGAATGGCCGCGTGGCGCAACGGCGGCTCAGCGACTGCCGGCCGGCACGAACTATGGACTGCTGCTGCGCTGGCGTGCCGCGCTGGCGGAGTTCCAATCGTTCGCCGCTGTCGGAGGTCCCCGGACAATATCGATCATTCAACAATTTGAGGAGACGGTCCTTCGGGCAATCAAAACCCACGATATTTTCGTCCTGCAGCCGGTCCCGGCACTGCAGCGCGAGGGCGCATCGTGGGACAACCAACGGACCATATTCGCATTCGCCGTCCGCGAACCCGGGAAACCAGACCGATTGCTCGACCCCGGAGCGATGCGTCAGCTCTATCGTTGGCTCAATGCCGATTGTTCAGCTCTATTCGCAGCGCCCAGCGAGCGCTCGTTGGCCGCGCGGATCTGCCATATCGGTCAACCGGTTGCTCTGCCAAACCCGGAAAGTGGTCAAACCGGATGGCTGCGGGTCTCAGCCGGTGCCCGCCTTATTTCAGGCGAGCCGTCCCACCGCGGCTTGCCGGTTGACGGCCGGCTGGCGCGTGAGATGGCCGATCTGACTGTCGTGTTCGACAAGATCGCCCTGCTGCATGCCAACTGGCACCGCGTGAAGGCGGCCGACCCTGTGGCGCGGTATCGCTAGCCCACCGTCATGCCGCCAGGGCTAGTTCCAACGCGGCCAGCCCTTCATTCAACACTGTGTCGCTGACGGTCAAAGGTACCAGCAGACGAATGGCGTTCGCATTGACGCCACATGACAGCAGAATAAGCCCGTGTTCACGCGCCCGGGCCAACACGCGCTTTGTTTGGTCCGGCGCGGCTTCATATCCGCCGCGGTCCTTGACCACATCAAAGGCAATCATCGCACCGGGGCCGCGGATTGCGGCGATCGGCACGACGTCATTGCGCGATGCGATACGATGCAGCGCCGCCTTGATCGTCGCACCGATTACGTTCGCGCGCTCGACCAGGTCTTCAGTCTCGATGACGTCGAGAACCGCGAGAGCGGCCGCGCAGGCGATCGGATTACCGGCATAGGTGCCGCCGAGACCGCCCGGTTCCGGCGCATCCATGATTGCGGCACGTCCGATCACCCCGGACAGGGGAAACCCGCCCGCCAGCGATTTCGCAACGGTCAGCATATCCGGTCTGATCCCGGAATGCTCGATGCCGAACATGCGTCCAGTACGACCGAAGCCGGTCTGCACTTCGTCGGCGATCAAAAGAATACCGTGCTCGTCGCAAAGTTTGCGCAAGGCCTGCAGCAGTTCGGCCGGCGCGGGTATGAAGCCGCCTTCACCCTGGACAGGCTCGATCACGATTGCCGCCACCCGGGAGGGCTCGATGTCGGCCCGGAACAGCATCTCGATCGCACGTAACGTGTCCGACACCGTCACGCCGAACGGTTCGAACGGGAACGGCGCGTGATAGATCTCGGCCGGCATCGGCGCGAACAGCCGCTTGTAGGGCAGAACTTTGCCAGTCATCCCCATGGTCAGCAGCGTACGGCCATGATAGCCGCCGGCGAAGGTGATGATGCCGGATCGACCTGTGGCGGCGCGGGCGATTTTTATCGCATTTTCAACGGCTTCAGCGCCGGTGGTCAGGAAAATCGTCTTGGCTGGACCTTCGATCGGTGCGATCGCGTTCAGCCGTTCAGCCAGTTCGATATACGGCTCGTACGGCGTGACCTGAAAACACGTATGGGTAAAGCGTGCCAGTTGCGCCTCGACCGCAGCAATAACCTTGGGGTGCCGGTGTCCGGTATTGAGAACCGCAATACCGCCGGCGAAGTCGACGTAGCGGCGTCCCTCTTCATCCCACAACTCGGCATTTTCAGCACGCGCGGCGTAGACCGGATGGGCGACACCGACGCCACGGGGTACGGCGGCTTCACGCCGTGCCTGCAGACTGGCGTTGCTTGCGTTCATGCGATCTCTCCTCAATCCGCGGCGGTGCCATGCAGGGCGCCCGCGATGGCAAAGTCGGGCTCGGTTGCGGCTCTGATCTGTTCAATCGTCACATCGTCCGGCTTATCGATCAAGGTCAGCGCAGGCGATTTATGGGCATCGACTTCGAAAACCGCCAGATCCGTCACGATCATGCTGACGACACCCTTGCCGGTCAGCGGCAAATCGCATGATTTCAGGATTTTCGGGGCCCCTTTTGCGGTATGCTCCATCAACACCACCACGCGCGGCACGCCGGCGACGAGATCCATCGCGCCGCCCATTCCTTTGACCATCTTTCCCGGGATCATCCAATTGGCCAGATCGCCGTTTTCCGCAACCTGGAGCGCACCGAGGATTGAGATATCAATGTGTCCGCCACGCACCATGCCGAACGATGCGGCACTGTCGAAATAACTCGTGGTCGGAAGCGCCGTCACAGTCTGTTTACCCGCGTTGATCAGGTCGGCATCCTCCTCGCCTTCGAAAGGGAAAGGTCCGATGCCCAGCATCCCATTTTCAGAATGGAGCTGCACCGAAATCCCCTCCGGTATATGGTTGGCGACCAGGGTGGGAATGCCGATGCCAAGATTGACGTAGAAACCGTCCTGCAATTCCTGGGCGGCGCGCGCGGCCATTTGATCTCGTGTCCATGCCATCTCCGCTCTCCCTAACCCCGCTTGCGCACGGTGCGCTGTTCGATACGCTTGTCCACTCGATCGAGCTGAACGATCCGCTTCACGAAAATTCCAGGCGTTACGATGCTGTCACCATCGAGACGACCAGTCTCGACCAGATGCTCAACTTCGGCGACCGTGGTCTTCGCGGCAGTCGCCACGATCGGATTGAAGTTCCGCGCCGTCTTCCGATAGACGAGATTACCTTCCGTATCGCCTTTCCAGGCGTGTATAATCGCAAGATCGCCGACGATACCACGTTCCATGATATAATGCCGACCATCGAACTCCCGCGTCTCCTTGCCCTCGGCCACGGCGGTCCCGTACCCTGTCGCGGTAAAAAAAGCGGGAATCCCCGCCCCACCCGCGCGGATGCGTTCGGCCAGCGTCCCCTGCGGGTTGAACTCAATCTCCAGTTCCCCCGCCAGGTACTGACGGGCGAAGGTCGCGTTCTCCCCGACGTAGGAGGAAATCATTTTCCGGATCTGCCGTGACTCCAGCAGGATCCCAAGCCCCACGCCGTCGATCCCGGCATTGTTGGAAACGATCGTCAGATTGCCGACGCCGCTTTCCCGAATCGCTTCGATGAGCGCCATCGGCACGCCGCAGAGGCCAAACCCACCGGACAGGATCGTCATGCCATCCCGCAGCAGTCCGGCGAGCGCCTCGGTAGCCGTTTGATAGACCTTGCGCATTCGTCTAGCGCTCGACGCACATGGCAACACCCATGCCACCACCGATACAGAGCGTGGCAAGACCTTTATGGACGCTTCGCTTCTGCATCTCGTGCAACAACGTGATCAACACGCGCGCCCCGGAGGCCCCGATCGGATGGCCAATCGCGATCGCGCCACCGTTGACGTTGACCTTCGCGGGATCGAGGTTGAGGCCCTTGTTCACCGCGCAAGCCTGGGCGGCAAACGCCTCATTGGCTTCGATCAGATCAAGGTCTGCAGCCTTCCAACCAGCCCGATCCAGCGCCTTTTGCGATGACGGGATCGGCCCGGTTCCCATCAGCGCCGGATCGACGCCGGCCGTGGCAAAACTGGCAATGCGGGCGAGCGGGGTTATGCCGCGCCGTGCAGCCTCCTTCGCCGACATGACCATCATCACCGCGGCCCCATCGTTCAGGCCTGAGGCGTTGCCGGCCGTGACCGTACCATCCTTCGCGAACGCTGGTTTGAGGCGCGCCATGCCTTCCGCCGAGGAGTCATGGCGGATATATTCATCATCGGACACGACGACATCGCCTTTCCGCCCCGACAGCGTCACGGGCGCGATCTCGTCCTTGAACCGACCCGATTTCTGCGCGGCAGACGCCTTTTGCTGAGACGCCAGGGCCAGGGCATCCTGATCATCCCGGCTGATCTGATAGGCCCGCGCGACGTTCTCCGCGGTCGTCCCCATATGATACCCGTTGAACGCGTCCCACAGACCATCCTTGATCATCGTATCGACCAATTTCATGTCACCCATTTTGGTGCCGGTGCGCATGTGGGCGCAATGCGGGCTCATCGACATGCTCTCCTGGCCGCCCGCAAGCACGATATCGCTCTGGCCGGACATGATCTGCTGCGCCGCGATGGCAACGGCCCGGAGGCCCGAGCCGCAGACCTGATTGATGCCGAATGCCGTCTTTGCATCGGGTATCCCGGCATTGCGAGCGGCCTGACGGGCGGGGTTCTGGCCTTCGCCTGCAGTCAGGACCTGTCCGAGAATCACCTCGTCGATTTCGCCGGCATCGATCCCCGATCGATCGATGACCGCCTTGATCGCAACCTCCCCGAGACGATGAGCCGGCGTGTTCGCGAACGCGCCATTGAAACTCCCGACCGGTGTCCGCGCGCCCGCAACAATCACGATGTCTTCCACGAATTTTTCCTCCACTTATGTCCTGGCCGCGCCCAGCATAAACCCGTTGCGCCGTCGCCGCTACTGGCCTGGTGAGACGAACCGGCGTCGTCGTGCATCCGTTCACCCGGTCATGCACCCACGCAGCCGGCACGGCGTTCCGTGCCGTGGTGGCCCGAGATGCTCACGCCCTGTGCCCGGCGCCTGGCCGTGCTAGCATTCAGTGCCTTTCTCTGCCATTCTGCCGCAGCGCACCACGACTTCGTCATGGATCTGCGAAGTTCGTTTCGGGTGAACAGGAAGGGCGAGACTGATGGCTCAAACACCGGATGAAACGGCGGCAACGCAAGTTGTCATCAAAAAATACGCAAATCGTCGCTTATACAACACTGAGTCTTCCTCTTATATCACTCTTGAAACCTTGTCCGAGATGGTCCGGGCCGGCCGGGATTTTGTCGTCTACGATGCGAAAACATCCGAAGACATCACCAGGTCTGTTCTGACCCAGATCATCGTCGAGGAAGAGAGCAAAGTCGGTCAGTCGATGTTGCCGACCACCTTCCTACGGCAGCTGATCGGACTTTATGGTGACAATATGCAAGGCATGGTGCCGCGTTATCTCGAATCAGCCATGGCGCAGTTCGGCCGCCAGCAGGCGCAGATGCGCGCGGCGATGCAGCAGACGATGGGCAGTTTTCTGCCGCCCGGCATGGAAGAAATCGGCCGTCAGAATATCGCCATGATGGAGCGCGCGATGAGCCTGTTCGCACCCTTCGCCTCTCGCGCCGAGACCAAGTCGGATGTCACGCCCGAGGCGATTCCCGAAGAGATCGATACGCTGCGCGGCGAGATCGATCGGCTACAGGCCGAACTCGCCGCTATGAAGTCGAGCAAGGGCAAGAAACCGTGACTACGGCTCCAGGCGCGCCCGGCCTGGCGCCACGGTGGACGTCAAGCGCCAAGGACGGTGTGGGAACAGCGCTATCGCCCCGCAGTGCTGTCTGGTTTACCCACAGCCACGGCATCCTTGATGAAATCTATTACCCCCGGGTCGACCAGGCGTGCACGCGCGATTGCGGGCTGATCGTGACCGATGGGAAACCCGGCGGCCTGTTCGTCGAGGAAAAGCGAGGCACGGTGAGCCGCACGCGGCGCCTTGCCGACGGCGTCCCGCTGTTCACCATCACCAACACGTGTGAACGGCATGGCTTCAGGATCGACAAAAAAATCGTTGCCGATCCGCATTTTGACTGTGTGTTGCAGCATATCACGCTGACGACGAACCCCGGTGTCACCGGCTTGCGATTGTTTGTCCTGCTGGCGCCCCATCTCGTCAACGGCGGATCCCACAATACCGGATGGGTGGGCGCCTACAAAGGCCGGTCCATGGTATTCGCCTCTGGCGATGGCACCTGTCTCGCCATGGCCTGCGCCTCAGGGTTTCTGGCAACAAGCGTCGGCTATGTCGGCGCCTCCGACGGATGGCAGATCCTGCAGCGTCAAGGCAGCTTGCAGGAACGGTTCGACCGCGCCGAAGACGGAAACATCGCTTTGGTCGCCGAATTCGATGCGACCGCCCCCGCACTCATTGCCATCGGCTTCGGGCGCAAACCTGAAGAAGCGGCGTTTCAGGCCGCGGCAAGTCTTGCCGGCGGCTATCAACGTGCCGAGGATGAATATGTCGCCAACTGGCGCCATTGGCAGCGCGGGCTTGAGCCGCTGGATCCCCCCCAATCGACCGGTCCGCACAATTTCTACCGGGTCAGCACGGCGGTCATGCGGTGCCACGAAAGTCCACGGTTTCCCGGTGGCTCAATTGCCAGCCTGTCGATCCCATGGGGTGCCAGCAAGGGTGATGACGATCTGGGCGGTTATCATCTGGTCTGGCCGCGCGATCTGGCGGAAACCGCGGGCGCCTTTCTCGCCTGTGGCGCGAATGCCGATGCCCGCCGCACGCTCGACTACCTGCGCCTGATCCAGGAAGCGGACGGCCACTGGCCTCAGAACGTGTGGCTGGACGGTTCCGCCTATTGGAGCGGATTGCAATTGGATGAGACGGCGTTTCCAATCCTGCTTCTTGATCTGGCATTTCGCCATGGTGCTGTCGCCGAAACCGAGCTTGGCGAATACTGGCCGATGGTCCGCAGCGCCTGCGCCTACATCATCGCGAACGGGCCGGCCACCGGTCAGGACCGCTGGGAGGAGAACGCAGGCTACACGCCGGCGACGCTCGCCGTCGAAATCGCCGGTCTGCTGGCGGGCGCCGATCTGGCCGACCGCCTGGGTCGAACGGCGGAAGCGGCTTTCATGCGTGATACCGCCGATGCATGGAATGCCGACATCGAAAGCTGGATCTATGTCAGCGGGACCGATCTGGCCCTCCGCTGCGGCGTGGCCGGCTATTATCTGCGCATCGTCGCCGATGGCGATCACGATCTCGCCGGAGCGGCGCTGCACGGGCGGATCGCTGTGCGGAACCGCCCGGCGGATGAAGCGTGCGTCCCAACCGACGAGTTGGTCGGTGCGGACGCGCTCGCGCTGGTCCGGTTCGGGCTACGGGCCGCGCACGATCCTCGGATTCGCGATACGATCACCGTGATCGATCATCTGACCAAGGTCGATCTGCCACAGGGGCCAGTGTGGCATCGCTATACCAACGATGGCTATGGCGAGCACAACGACGGGCGACCGTTCGATGGTACGGGCCATGGCAGGGCCTGGCCATTGCTGACTGGTGAACGCGCCCATTACGCGATCGCGGCCGATGATCCGGCCGGGGCCGACGCGCTGCGGATCACGATGGAGCGCTGCGCCAGCGAAGGCGGCCTGTTGCCCGAACAGGTGTGGGATGCCGATGATCTGCCCGAGCATGAATTGTTCCGCGGCCGCCCCAGCGGATCGGCGATGCCCCTGGTATGGGCCCATGCTGAATATGTTAAACTGTTGCGTTCCTTGCGCGATGGAGCGGTGTTCGATCTGCCGCCGCAAACCGTCCGACGCTACCAGGTCGAGGCAGTCGCGCCACGCTGCCGTGATTGGCGCGAAGCCTGGCGGCGGAGCAAGATCCCCGCAGGTCAGAACCTCCGCGTCGAACTCTCGGGCCCGGGCGTCATTCACTGGACCGATGATGACTGGGCAACCATCCACGAAGCGCCGACGACCGACGTGGGTCTCGGACTCCACGCGGCGGAATTACCGTCGGCCGCGCTCGGCGCCGGGCGCTCGCTGATTTTCACGTGGAACCTGACCGAAGGCGGTTGGCGCGGCCGGAATTTTACGGTCGCCATCGTTTGAGTAAGCACTGAGCCGTGAGCGTACCATCGGTTCTGGTCAGCGGCGCGGCGGGATTCATCGGACGTGCACTGACGCTCCATCTCGCTGCAAACGGATACGAGGTCGTCGTCGCACTGCGCCGTCCGCGCGATATCCCCGGCGCCAGCCGGCAGATCGATGCCGGGGACCTCGCCGCACCCGAACCAGCCCTTGCCAACGCCATGCGCGGCGTCGCCGCGGTGGTTCACGCCGCGGGACTGGCGCACCGTACCGGTGTCGACCCATCGGCGATGGCTTCGGCCAATGTCGTGGCGGCGCGGCGTGTCGCTGAGATCGCCGCGTCACGCGGGGTGCCCCGATTCGTGCTGGTCTCCTCGGCGGCGGTGTATGGGAAGTCACGGGCAGGGCCGTTTTCCGAAGCGAGCGCAACCGGGCCGGATGATCCGTATGCCCGCAGCAAGCTGGCGGGAGAACAGGCGGTGCGGGACGCTTTGGCCGGCAGCGCAACCGGTTTGCTTGTCGTCCGCCCCTGCGCGGTGATCGGGCCGGGTTGCGCCGGCAATATTCCCCGCCTGATCCGGTTGATCGAATCGCGCTGGCCGCTGCCGTTCGGGCGTATCCGAAACCAGCGTAGTTTCATTGACGTCGATGACCTAGCAGCGCTGATCGGGTGCACCATCAAGGCGGCGGACATCCCCGATATTCTGATCGCCGCCCACGAGCAACCGATTTCCACCCCGGACCTCATCCGTGCCCTGATGCGCGGACTGAACCGGCGGCGTGCCCTGCTGCCGGTCCCGGGCGGGATGCTGAGGGCTGGCGCCATGGCCGCCGGCAAGGCGTCGCTTTGGCAGAGTTTCGCGGGGTCGTTCCAGGCGGATGTTTCGCTGGCCGCGCGAACCCTGGGATACCGCGCCTCGACATCGGTGGAAAATGCACTTCAAAGAACCGCGGCCGCAACACGGTATAATAATACCACCGAGTGATCCGCTTGACCTTAACTACATGGTCTTGCATAAGGCGGCCGGACATAAGCCTGTAGTCGCAAGGATTTTGATGATGAAAACGACCGTTTCGCTGAAGCCGGCGGACGTGCAGAGAGACTGGGTGTTGATCGATGCCGATGGTCTGGTGCTCGGCCGTCTGGCTGCACTGATCGCCACCCGGCTGAGGGGCAAGCACAAGCCTCAATTCACACCGCATGTCGATTGCGGCGATCATATCGTCGTCGTCAATGCAGAGAAAGTGAAGGTCACGGGCAACAAGCTCGACCAGAGCGTGTTTTACTATCACACGGGCTTTGCGGGCGGCATCAAGGGGCGCACGTTGCGTCAACGGCTCGAAAGCAAGCACCCGGAGCGCGTGCTGGAAAAGGCGGTGGAGCGCATGATCACGCGTGGCCCTTTGCAGCGCCAGCAGATGAAAAACCTGCATATCTATGCGGGGACGACCCATCCGCACGATGGGCAGCAGCCCAAACCGCTTGATGTTGCTGCCATGAACCGCAAGAATGTGAGGGCCTGAGCATGTCTGGAACCGGAACGCTCGCCGATTTGAAATCTGTCGTCACCCCTGGATCGATCCTGGCTGCGACCGAAGCGACACCGAAGCGCGAACCGAAGCGTGATGCGTTGGGCCGTTCCTACGCGACCGGCCGGCGCAAGGACGCCGTCGCACGGGTCTGGATCAAGCCTGGCAAGGGCGAAATCGTGATCAACGGACGCAAGGCAGCCCAATATTTCGCGCGGCCGGTTTTGCGAATGCTGATCACGCAGCCGTTCCTGGTGGCCGATCGCTACAATCAGTTCGACGTCTTCGCAACCGTAACCGGCGGCGGTCTGTCCGGCCAGGCCGGTGCCGTCCGTCACGGCATCTCCAGAGCATTGACATATTACGAGCCCGATCTGCGCGGCATCCTCAAAATTGCCGGTTTCCTGACCCGTGACCCGCGTACCGTGGAGCGCAAGAAATACGGCAAGGCGAAAGCGCGTCGTAGCTTCCAGTTCAGCAAGCGCTGAGCGCACCACCGTCGATACCGCCGCCACTCTCGGTTCACCCGGGAGTGGCGTTATTTGAGATATCGCGACGTTTTGTTATTGCTGCGCATTGAATATGACCGTAAGAATGGCATGAGATTTGCGCAAAATTTGCGCGGGGTTGAACGCACTACATTAAAGCGTATAAAAAACAGAGACGTATTTAAACCGGGTGATGCGTGGGCGATAGATCCGACAGTTTGCGACTGGATGAGCAACTCTGTTTCGCACTATACGCGGCGACCCATGCTATAACGCGCATCTATCGACCGATGCTGGCGCATTTCAACATCACCTATCCGCAGTATATTGTGCTCCTCGTGCTCCTCGAGCGCACGGAATCTACCGTGAATGGCATTGCCGACGCCCTTAAATTGGATGCGGCGACCGTTACGCCGTTGTTGAAGCGGCTGGCGGACGCGGGGTGGATCACACGTGAACGCAACCGCGCGGACGAGCGTGTGGTCGTGGTGCGATTGACGCCTCAAGGACGGGCACTCGAGGCGCGCCTCGCTGAAATTCAAAACACGGTGCGTTGCCGAACCGGACTCGACGGTGATGCATTCACCAAACTACGTGAGACACTCGACCAGTTGACGGCAACGCTCGCCACAGATTGCTCCGGCGCGTTTTGAGATTTGGTTCAGCATCGCGGTTCGATTGCCTGTCGGCGTTCGGGCATCGGACTCGCTGGCACGGATGCGGCATGATGTATTGCTGATTTTCAACGACGGCACTTCTGTGGCGAACGTGCCGGAAAGCCCGTATGGTCGCTGCATGGAACGACCTCCCGCGCGACTGCGGCCGGGTCGGACCTTTTGTTGCAGACCTTGGCATCCCGCACGGTTGCCCTACCACGAAAGCATGTCCGATGATAAAATTCTACTACAGCCTTGCCCCCAATCCGATGAAGGTGGCCCTGTTCCTCGAGGAGGCAGAATTGCCCTATGAGGCGATACCGGTCGATACCCGCAAGGGCGAGCAGTTCGACGCCGCATTCGCCGCGCTCAACCCCAACAACAAGGTGCCCTGCATCGTCGATGGCGATGCCGTCGTGTTCGACAGCAACGCGATCCTGTTATACCTCGCCGAGAAGACCGGCCTGTTCCTGCCGGACACGTCGCCCCAGGCGCGAGGTGCCTTGCTGTCGTGGCTGATGTTCGTCGCGACGGGGATCGGCCCGTATTCGGGACAGGCGGTGCACTTCCGGCATTTCGCGCCGGAGCCGAAAGACTACGCGGTCACGCGCTACGCTTTCGAGGCCGACCGGCATTGGGGCATCGTCGATGCGCGTCTGGCGGACCGGCCATATATGCTCGGCGAGACGTACACGATCGTTGATATGGCGGTTTGGGGCTGGGCGCGGATGGTACCGTTCGTGACCGGTGATGACGCGATCTGGACGCGGTTCACCAACGTCAAACGCCTGCTCGATGAGATCAGCGCGCGCCCTGCGGCGGTGCGGGCGGTCGCGATCAAGGATCGGCATGCGTTCAAGACCGAGATGGACGAGACCGCGCGAAAAGTCATGTTCCGCCATACCGTCCCGGCCGCCTGAATTCGGCGGGCCTGCGGGCGTTCTGACTCGTGCCTGCGACGGATTGCGCTGCCGCCGTGCCGTCCGTCGCGGTGTTTTACGCCAAGTATCTGTGCCGGATCGCCCGGATGGCCGATGAGGTTGCGCGCGGCTTCACCATGCTCGCGCAAAATCCCACCGTGGATCACCCCATGAACAGCGCCACGCGACCCGGCTCTTTATGTATTTAATTTCGATATCGTAACGAATTGGGCGTGCATCAGCCCCGCGGGCCTTTGCGCCACATTTTTTTGGCATCGAAGGAGGGCACGAAGGGGTGGTGCCAGGGCGGGACGGGTGGTGGGGGTGGGCCGAGGATGTCGCGGAGTTGTTCGGGGGTGAAGTCGATGCTGCCGTCGGGGTTGACTTTGTATTGGGCCATGAAGTCGGGCTGGCGCCTGGGGCGGGGGCGTTTGGGGCGGGGGGTGGCGGGGTTTGTGGGTTCGCCTGTGGGTTCGCTCCGGGGTTTTCTGGGGCGTTTGATGATCTGGGGGGGACGCAGGCCGAGCATGGTGTGGAGGGGGCGGAGGATGCGGCCGAGGCTGGGGTGGGTGGCCAGCAGGTCCAGCACGATGGGGTCTTCCATGAAGCACTGGAGATCGGCGCGGGCGGCAGCACCGGCGACGACGGTGGCGGGGCCGTTGGGCAGCAGGCGGATCAGCCAGGCGAAGCCGCGCGGCAGGGTGAGGGGTGGTTTGGGTTTGGGGATGGCGGGTTCGCGCTCGACCGGTCCGGGAGCGCGGGTGCGGGTGCGCGGGGATTGGGGTGGGCGGGATGCGATGCGGGCGAAGCGGGCGATCTGGCGGGCGAGGTAGTTCCAGATCAGGACGATGAGCGGGCCGTGGATTTTGAGGCGGTAGCCGTTGTCTGCGACCGAGCGCTGCAGGGCACGGAAGATCACCGTGAAGCGCTCGGTCGGATCGGCAGGCATGAACGGCGCGTTCGCGATCATGGGTAAGTGTAAACCATGATCGGTGGGGGGTGAGAAAGGGGTTTGTTAGGGGGTTTTGTTAGATTTTTGGTGGTGGGGTGTGGCGGGGGTGGCGCGACGCCGGCGGACGGATTGTCTTGGGGCGCTTCCGGTCACGCGACGGAAGGCCTTGCCGAACGCGCTTTCGGATTCATAGCCCAGCGACCGCGCGATGGTGCCGAGGGTTTCCCTTGAGTTTGCAAGGCGGTCGGCGGCGAGCAGCATGCGCCATCGGGTGAGGTATTCCATGGGTGTGGTGCCGACGATCTCACGAAAGCGCAGGGCGAAGACCGAGCGGGACATGCCGACGCGTTCGGCGAGGGTTTGCAGCGTCCAGGCGTATTCGGGGTGTTCATGCATGCTGGCGATGGCGATGCTCATATGCCGATCCGACAAGGCCGACAGCCAGCCGCGACCGGCGGTTGCGGCATCCGCCAGGTGCAGCCGAAGCGCCTGGATCAGCATGGTGTAGGCGAGCTGCTGGGCGATCAGCGCGCCGCCGGGCCGCCTGTCGCGCAGCTCTTCCCGCAGGCGTTCCAGCGACCAGCGCATGGCGGCTTTATCGGCCTCGCGCTGGATATGCACGATGGGCGGCAAGGCGTGCAGCAGCATCGCGGCATGGCTGCCGGTGAAGGCGAAGAACCCGCCGGCCATGTAGCGTTCGCCGTCCGCCGCCTCCTGCCCGGCGGTGATGTTTCGAACGCGATCCCACGCGAGCGTGTAATGGATGGGCTCGAGCGCGAGGTCCGTGGTCAGGTGAAACGGCAAGCCGTGCGGCAGGATGAAACAATCGCCCGCTTCGAGGCTGACGGGCTCGGCGACGCCTTCGACGACGAGCCAGCATTGTCCGGCCAGCATGGCGTAGCATTTGATGCCCTGATACCGCGGGAAATGGAAGGCCAGACCATCGGGGATCATGAAGCCGCCCGAGGCCAGGCTCTGCGGTTTCAGCACGGCGAGGACCTCCGAAAGCGGGTCGATGTGCGTACTCGCGCCGAATGCCGGCGGGGTGGGTTGGGTGTGGGCCGGGTGAGGCGGGATATTCTGGGTCATTGGGACGATTGGACCAATTATACGGATTTTCGATTATAGATCGTCCTTCATGCACCGTCTATCTCCTCATGTGGCGGTGCAAGGCAACCGCACCATTGTTTTAGCGAGGAGAGACCATCATGCGCATTTTTGTGACCGGTGCGACCGGGTTCATTGGTTCGGCGCTTGTGCCGGCGTTGATAAGCGCCGGGCATCAGGTGCTTGGCCTGACCCGTTCGGAGGCCGGGGCCGCGGCACTGCGGGCGGCGGGTGCCGCGGTTCATCATGGCAATATCGAGGATCTCGACAGTCTGCGGGCGGGGGCGGCCGAGGTGGATGGGGTCATCCATCTTGCGTTCAATCACGATTTTTCCCGGTTCGAGAAAAACGCGGCGGATGAACGGGCGGCGGTGACGGCGTTGGGCGAGGTGTTGCTGGGTTCGGATCGGCCGCTCGTGGTGACCTCGGGCACGGCGATTGCAGCGAATATCGATGGCAGGCCATCGACGGAGGAGAGCCCGACGGCCGCGTGGAATCCGCGCGCGGGGCTGGAGACGACGATCAAAGCCTTCACGGAGCGGGGTTTGAATGCCTCGATCGTGCGGCTGGCGCAAATTCATGACCCGCGCAGGCAGGGGCTGGTGCCCTATTTCACGGCGGTGGCACGGCAGACGGGCGTTTCGGCCTATATCGGCGATGGCGGCCATCGCTGGCCGGCGGCGCATGTTTCCGACACGGCGCGGTTGTATCGGCTGGCATTCGAAAAGGCCGAGGCCGGCGCGATCTATCACGCGGTGGGCGAGGAGGGCGTGCCGATGAAGGCGATCGCCGAGGCGCTGGGCCGTGGGCTGAAGGTGCCGGTGATCAGCATCGCGCCCGAACAGTCGCAAGCGCAATTCGGCTGGCTCAGCCCGTTCGCGGGTCTCGATATGCCATCGTCCAGCGCGATCACGCGCGCGAAGCTGGGTTGGGAGCCGGTGGGGCCCGGGCTGATCGCCGATCTGGACGCGATGGATTACGCGGCCGGCTGAGGCGCGGGGCGGGGGTTCTGCGCGTGATCGGGATCGGTCAAGAGGGGGCCGGTCAGGACTGGCTCGTCCTGATGAAATCGAGAAACGCGCGGAGCGGCGGGGGGACCAGCCGGCGGCCGGAATAATAGAGGAACGGGCCTGAAAATGTCTGCCACCAGTCTTCGAGCACCGGTTCGAGCGCGCCGCTGTTCAGGTGCGGACGCAGCCAATCCTCGAACAGATGGATGATGCCGCTGCCGGCCACCGCGGCAGCGACCGCAAGGTCGGTCGCGGCACCGGCGCGGACCAGCAGGGGGCCCCGTGGTTCGATGCGCACGACCTCGCCCGCGCGCTCGAACTCCCACGGGCTGGTCGAGGCGCCGCTGGCGAAACGCCCCCGCATGCAGGCATGGGCCAGCAGATCGCGCGGATGGCCGGGCCGGCCGTGACGGTTGAGATACTGCGGCGAGGCGGCGGTGGCGAAGCGTTGGGTTCGCGGGCCGATGGGCACCGCGATCATGTCCTGCTCCAGCCGGTCGTCGTAACGGATGCCGGCATCGCAGCCGGATGCGAGCATGTCGACGAAACTGTCTTCGGCGATGATTTCCAGTTCGACCTCGGGGAAGGCGGCGAGGAAACCCGGCACGATTGCGGGCAGCACGAGCCGGGCGGCGCTGACCGGGACATTCAGGCGCAGGGTGCCTGCCGGACGATCGCGGAACCCATTCAATGTTTCGAGCGCCGCCGCGACTTCGCCGAGGGCGGGGCCGAGCCGGTCGAGCAGACGCATGCCCGCCTCGGTCGGTGCGACGCTGCGGGTGGTGCGGTGCAGCAGTCGCACGCCGAGCCGGGTTTCCAGGCGGCGCACCGCCTCGCTCAAGGCCGAGGCACTGGCGCCGCTGGACCGGGCGGCGTCGCGAAACCCGCGGGATTTTGCGACCGCGAGAAAGGCATTCAGATCACCAAGGTCCGTTTTCATTGTTCGCCAATCCGCACAACCCGTCCCGATCATGACGGATTATCGCGGCGTGAGGCAAGGATTAGTTCAGCGGCAGACAGAGGAGACAGCGATGCCGACCAACGATCAGACACAGAGTTTCAGGCTGGGTGACCGGACGGTCAACCGGCTCGGCTATGGCGCGATGCAACTGGCCGGCCCCGGCGTGTTCGGGCCGCCGCGCGACCGTGAGGCGGCGGTGGCGGTTCTGCGCGCGGCGGTGGCAGCGGGGGTGAACCATATCGACACCAGCGATTTTTATGGGCCGCATGTTACCAACCAGATCATCCGCGCGGCACTTTCGCCGTATCCCGATGATCTCGTCATCGTCACCAAGATTGGGGCGCGGCGGGGCGAGGACGCATCGTGGCGGCCGGCGTTCAGCGCGGATGACCTGACGCGCGCCGTGCATGACAATCTGCGCCATCTTGGCCTGGAGGCGCTCGACGTGGTCAATCTGCGGATCATGTTCGACGTGCATGGGCCGGCGGAAGGATCGATCGCGGCACCGCTCGAGACGCTTGCCGATCTGCAGCGCCGGGGGCTGGTGCGTCACATCGGGCTCAGCAATGTGACGGCGGCGCAGGTGCGGGAGGGGCGCGGGATCGCCGAGATCGTCTGCGTGCAGAACCGCTACAATATTGTGCATCGGGAGGACGACGCGCTGATCGACGCGCTGGCGGCGGACGGGATTGCCTATGTTCCGTTTTTTCCGCTGGGTGGCTTCAGCCCGCTGCAATCGGCGACGCTGTCGGCGGTGGCCGAGCGGGTGGGAGCGACGCCGATGCAGGTGGCACTGGCCTGGCTGCTGCGGCGGGCGCCGAATATTCTGCTGATCCCGGGGACGTCTTCGGTGGCGCATTTGCGGGAAAATCTGGCGGCGGGGGCGGTGCAGTTGGCGGATGACGATTGGGCGGCGCTGGACCGGATCGGGGTGGGGTGACGGGGATAGGGTGCTGGCGGGGGGGTGGTTTAGGGCGATCGGGAGGGTGCGCGGGTTTTGGGGAGGCACGATCCGGCATGAGGCCGATTTCAGGCGTCATGTCGGTTATGTCTCATTTCAAGCCGGTGAAGTACGGGTTGGTTGGGACGGCTTGGGACTGGCCGTTCTTATCGTTCCGGCGGGCTTTGGCGCGCGGGGGTTATCCGGGCGATTGGGGTGGGGGACGGGGGTGGTAAGTGGGGGGGGGGACGGAACTGAGGGGTGATGGGTGGTGAAAATGGTGGGGTGCGGAAGAGCACCCCACCCTACGGCTTGCTGAGGGGTGATGGGTGGTGAGGGTGGTGGGGTGCGGAAGGGCAACCCGCCCTACGGCTTTCTGCCGAAAAATATGAGTTCCTGGACCTGAAACATCATTTGCAGCGGCACAGCCGGCCGCTTTGCGCTTCGTGGCCGATTTTATAGGCTATTGGGCCATTGCCTGTATGCGGCCCCATGAGGTGGAGTTGGGTGCGTTTCTGCGGTGAGGGGATGCGAGCGGTTGGGTGCGGGAGAGCAGCCCAAGCTACGCGTTCTTATTATTATGGCGCGCCGTAGGGTTGTCCGGTCGATTGGGGTGGCGTGGAGGAGACGGGTGGCGGGATTGGTGCAAGACCGTAGAGGTGATGCGTGGTTAAAGTGGTGGGGTGCGAAAGAGCACCCCACCCTACGGCTTGCTTGACTGACACCTTTGGATAGTGTGCGCTCGGCTTGCCAATCAGGACAAATCCAACGATGATCGCTGAAACCAAATAAGAACTTCACAATGGACCTCAATGCTTTAATCCAATCATTCAGCGGTACCACTGGTGCCATAGCGGCTTGGCACGCCGTTCCTTCGGGGGTAAAATCGAGAGTCGCCCAAGGATACGACCGCCTTACCGGCAGACTTACCCGAAAGTGGGATGTTGCAGACCAAAAAGAGAACGCCGGGCTTGCGGATGATGCCAAGCGAAAAAGTAATAAGACAGATGCTCAAGAAGCGGTATTGCAGCTATTAGTACCCGATTTCGCAAAGAAGATATCGTGTGATCCAGACCGCCTGGAGCGGGCATTGATTGAAACAATGGGTGAGGCTTATCGCAATCAGGAGAACAAAGATGCGGTAGCTGAAGAATGCTTAAAGGATGTAGCGGCCAAATCTCAAGACTACGCTGTTAATGACGACCTGCTCGACGAGGACTGGCTAAACCTGTTTTCGTCTTACGCTGAGAAGGCTAGTTCCGAGCGCACTCGTCAGCTGTGGGGTCGCATTCTTTCAGGACAAGTTAGGCGTCCCGGAAGCTTTGGCCTGAGTACATTAAGGTGCCTTTCCGAGATTGATCAGAATATAGCGAGACTATTTATCAAAATCACCCCCCTTGTCTCTGATTCTGCGATTTTTATTGCCGCGAAAGAAAAAGACAAACGGTTCAGTGAATTCTTGGAATTGGAACAAGCTGGTCTGCTGGCGGGAGTTGAGGCGAACTTATGTGTAAAAATCCCGGTATCGGATAGTAATATAGGAGAGTGGTCCGATGATCAGTTTTTTTTGAGGATTGAGTCACACTCTACGACTCCTATTGAGGTGCCATGCATCGTTTTAACGAAAGCCGGAAGAGAACTTTTGACGATCGTGGATCGCACCGGCACTCACGGCGATAGATTGAATTTTATGTACAACGCCATCCCTCGTCGCGATATCAAATCGTTCTCTATACATTTGATAATGTCAAGGTTAGCGGCCGGCATTCGT
This sequence comes from Acidiphilium sp. PA, assembly GCF_026191915.1. Taxonomy (GTDB): domain Bacteria; phylum Pseudomonadota; class Alphaproteobacteria; order Acetobacterales; family Acetobacteraceae; genus Acidiphilium. The sequence goes on along the minus strand of NZ_JAIMBY010000011.1, from coordinate 80,052 downwards.
TACGCGGGCATCCCTTTAAAAAAATGGCCCGAAGACATTAACTCGTAATCTTAGCAAGTCGAGGCGGAATGCCCAACTGCCTTGCGTCCTACCTTCTGGCGCGTGTCCGCATTTGCCGGTTGAGCATCCAGACCCGTCAGTCCGCTCCCGGCCAACTTTTGCCATATAGCGAAGGTCCAATATCCGTGTTCGTCCGCCGTAAGCAGTCCACCACCTGTTGTTCAACAATTTCGGGACCAGCACACGCGGGGTGAGAAGCTCTTTCGTACGCCATCCTTTCGGCGCGATAATGGCGACGGTGAAATCAGCTGGTAAATAGATGCCACAATATCGGTGAAATTACGTCGGCGGCGGGACGTATTTCTTCACTGTTGCCTTGATGGATCGGCGCGGCGATATCTTGGTGAAGGAGGTCGCCGCGTTGCGCGCGTCTGTTTCACGGGTGCGCGCGCTTTATCCGTTCATGATCGATGCATGGGTTGGTCGGGAATGCCTGGGATTGGCCGTTCTCATCGTTTCGGCGGCCTGTGGCACGCGGGGATTATCCGGGCGATTGGGCTGGTTCGGGGGTGATGGGTGGTGAAGGTGGTGGGGTGCGGAAGAGCGCCCCACCGTGGGCTCATCCGGAGTCGGAAAGTTTTTTGCGCGCTTTTTTTCAAAAAAGCGCTACTTGCTTCCTTGCAGCATGGTGATGCCGAGATAGATCGCGAGGCCGATGCCGAGGATGACGATGAGGCCGGCGAGGATGAGGTCGAGGCGGTCGTTTTCGGCGGGGTGGGTTTGTTCGTCGATGATATCGGCGCGGTTTTTGACGAAGCGGAGCATCGAGGCGGCGACCATGGCGGCGCCGGCGATGATGAGGGCGAGGCCGACGAGGCTGCCGGCGACCTGGCCTGACATGGTGAAGGTTTTGCCGAGGGATTTGCCGGCGATTTTCAGGAAGATGTCGAAGCGTTCGACCAGGAAGCCGAACGCCATGACGGCGATGGCGGTGCGGACCCAGGCGAGGAAGGTCCGTTCGTTTGCCGCGTGATCGGAGAAGCGCGGGACGCTCACGCGGCGCGCTTGGCGACCTCGGCCGGGGACATGCGGACCAGGGCGTCGTAATCGTCGATCAGGGTGCGGGTGAGTGCGCCGGGGGTGAAGTGCAGCTCGCCGATCTGGCGGACGGGGGTGACTTCGGCGGCGGTGCCGGCGAGGAAGACTTCGGTTGCGCGGGGCATTTCCTCGGGTTTGATGTGGCGTTCGTGCACGGGGATCTGGCGGGCGCGGGCGAGGGCCATGACGGTGCGGCGGGTGATGCCGTCGAGGAAACTGTCGGGGGTGGGGGTGTGCAGGGCGCCGTCGATCGCGAAGAAGATATTGGCGCCGGTGGCTTCGGCGACGTTGCCATCGAGGGTGAGCATCAGGGCGTCGTTGAAGCCTTCGGCTTCGGCGGCGTGTTTGGAGAGGGTGCCGATCATGTAGAGGCCGGCGGCTTTGGAGGCAGTGGGGGCGGTGCGCGGGTCCGGGCGGCGCCATTTCGCCATGCCGAGGGTGACGCCTTTCATGCGATCGGCGCCGAACAGGTTGGGCCAGGCCCAGGCGGCGATGGCGAGGTGGATTTTGGTCTGCTGGGCGGAGACCGAGAGTTGTTCGGAGCCGCGCCAGGCGAGGGGGCGGATGTAGGCATCGGTGAAGCCGTTGACTGCGAGGACCTGGTTGCAGGCGGCGTCGATTTCATCGGCGGTGTAGGGGATGTCGAAGCCGAGCAGTTTGCCGGACTGGATCAGGCGGTTGGTGTGGTCGCGCAGGCGGAAGATGTTGCCGGCGTAGGCGCGTTCGCCCTCGAACACGGCGGAGGCGTAGTGCAGGCCGTGGGAGAGGACGTGGAGATTGGCTTCGCGCCAGGGGCGCAGGGCGCCGTCCCACCAGATCATGCCGTCCCGGTCGTCGAATGGTATCAGGCTCATTGGTCAGGTTCCCCCTATGGTCGGATGCAGCCGGCTGGGGCTGGCTGGATGTTGGGGCTTATCTTTAGAGAGGTGGCGCGTGGCAGCCAAGGGGGCGCGGGCGGGCGGCGGCGCGGGGGCGGGCGGGAAAGTCATGGTTGCGCCACATTCGAAATATAAATAGGAAGTGCTCCTGTCTTATCACATAGCACCCATACCAGTATTGCTGAGCCCGCCATGCATGACAAACCGAACCAGACCGGGCCGACCGCCGGGCTTTTGTTTTTGCGCGAGGACGAGATCCGTCTGGCGCAGGACATGATTTTTTTCGCCAACCGCGATCTGGTGGCGACGGCGGATGCGATGCTGGCGGAGATGGGGTTCGGGCGGGCGCATCATCGGACGCTGCATTTCATCGGGCGGAATCCCGGATTGCCGGTGGGGGAGCTGCTGCATATTCTGGGGATTGCCAAGCAGAGCCTCGCACGGGTGCTGGGGCCGTTGATCCGGCAGGGATATGTGCGCCAGACGCCGGGGCGGACGGATCGGCGGCAGCGGCTGTTGTCGTTGACGCCGACGGGGGAAGCGCTGGAGCGGCGGTTGTTCGAATTGCAGCATGAGCGGCTGACGACGGCGTTTCGCGAGGCCGGCGGGCCGGCGGTGGAGGGGTTTCGCAAGGTGTTGCGGGGCATGATGAAGGAGGAGGCACGGCAGTGGCTCGATCGGGCCGAGGCGGCGCGCGCGCCGAAGCGGTGAGCGGGACGCGGCGGTGAACGGCACGGCGGCGCATATCCTGCTGGTCGATGACGATGCGCGGCTGCGGGGGTTGATGTCGCGCTATCTGATCGAGCACGGGTTTCGGGTGACGACGGCGGAGAGTGCGGCGGCGGCACGGGAGACGTTGCGGATTGTCGACCCGGACATGCTGGTGCTGGATGTGATGATGCCGGAGGAATCCGGCTTGGCGCTGACGGAATCGCTGCGGGCGGAGCGGGCGCCGACCTTGCCTATTCTGTTGTTGACGGCGCGGGGGGCGCCGGAGGACCGGATTGCCGGGTTCGAGGCGGGGGCAGATGATTATCTGGGCAAGCCGTTCGATCCACGGGAGTTGCTGCTGCGAATCCGCGCGATGCTGCGGCGGACGACCACGCCGGTGGCATCGTCCGGCCCGGTGCAGTTGGGGCGGGCGCGTTTCGATCCGGATCGGGGGGAGTTGATCACCGAGCGCGGGCCGATCCGGCTGACCGGGGGTGAGGCGAGCCTGCTGGGTGTGCTCGCGTCGCGGGCGAACGAGGTGTTGTCCCGCGAGGGGTTGGCGCAGATTTTGGGCATGGATGAGGCGGGGGAACGCGCGATCGATGTGCAGGTGACGCGGTTGCGGCGCAAGATCGAGGCGGACCCGCGCGAGCCGCGGTATTTGCAGACGGTGCGGGGGCGGGGTTATATTTTAAAGCCGGGGCCATGACGGGGCGGGGTGAGGGAAGGTCTTCTTTTTTTGTAAAAAAAGAAGCAAAAAAACTTTTATTCGCTGGAGCTTCGGCTGCGAAAACGCCCGTGCACCAAATTACAGAAAGTTTTTTGCTTCTTTTTTACAAAAAAGAAGTGCTTTCTTTGCTGAGTTTTATTGCATGAGACTGGTCCCGCGCGGTCTGGAACCCGACCGCGCGCTGCGCAAGATTCTGCCGCGCAGCCTGTTCGGCCGGACCTTGCTGATCGTGGTGCTGCCGCTGATCCTGCTGGAGGGGGTGGCGCTGCAGATTTTTTATGGCAGTCATCTCGATACGCTGTCGCGCCGGCTGGCGGGGAGTGTGGCGGGGGAGATTGCGTTCGTGCTGGATCAGGCGGATGCGTTTCCCGATGCGCGGTCGCAGATTTTTGCCAATGCGGCGTACCGGTTCGAGTTCGCGTTTCATTTTCATCCCGGGCGGAAACTGACGCCGCGGGGCCTGCCGCATGCGTTCGGGCCGGTGGATGCCGATCTGGCATCGGCGCTGGCGGTCGGGCTGGGGCGGCCGTTCGTGCTGGTGTGGCATGGACCGCCGGGGATGGTGCGGGTGGATATCCAGGTGTCGGACGGGGTGCTGACGATCGATGTGCCGCGCAAGCGGTTATATATTGGCGAGCTCTATATTTTCTTCGCCTGGCTGGGCGGTGTCACGTTGATCCTGCTGAGCCTGGCGATCCTGTTTCTGCGCAACCAGGTGCGGGGGATCCGCCGGCTGGCGCTGGCGGCCGAGGCGTTCGGCATGGGGCGCGATACCGGGCCGATCCGGCCGGAAGGGGCGACCGAGGTGCGGCGCGCTGGGGCGGCATTCAACCGGATGCAGGACCGGGTGCGCCGGTTTCTGGCGCAGCGCACCGCCATGCTGGCTGGGGTTTCGCATGATCTGCGCACGCCGCTGACGCGGTTGCGGCTGGCGATTGCGATGCTGCCGGGCGATACATCGGATATCGATGGCATGACCAGCGACATCGATGAGATGGAGCGGTTGATCGGGCTGTATCTGGCGTTCGCGCGGGGCGAGGGGACGGAGCAGCCGCAGCTGACCGATCTTGCCGTGCTGATCGAGGAGATCACGGCGCGGGCGGCGCGCGGCGGGGCGGTGATTGCGCTGCATGTCGCGCCGCTGCCGGGCATCACGCTGCGGCCTGAGGCGATGCGGCGGGCGCTGGCCAATCTGCTCGACAATGCGGCGCGGCATGCGCGGCGGATCGAGTTCACGGCGGCGCCGGAGGGCGAGCGCAGTGTGCGCGTGCTGATCGATGACGATGGACCGGGCGTTCCGGCCGAGCGGCGCGAGCAGGTGTTCCGCCCGTTCGAGAGCGGCAGCGCGGCGGGCACCGGGTTGGGGTTGGCGATTGCGCGGGATATCATCGCGGCACATGGGGGGGATATCAGGCTCGATGACAGCCCGCTCGGCGGGCTGCGGGTGGTGGTGGTGCTGCCGGTATGATCTTGCGTCCGATGGTCGAGAGCGATGCGGCGGCGGTGATCGAGGCCAATCTGGCGAACCGGGCCTATCACGCGCCCTGGGTGCAGCCGCCGGTCGATCGGGCGTCGTTCGATCGGTGGTTCGCCAGCGTGGCGGCGGGGCGGACCGTGTCGATGCTCGGCGCGATGCCGGATGGTGCGGTGATCGGCGTGCTGAACTTCAGCGAGATCGTGCGGGGTAATTTTCTGTCGTGCTACCTCGGGTATTACGGCATGGCGGCGTTCGCCGGGCGGGGGTTGATGAGCCTGTGCCTGCGGGCCGGGTTGATCCATATGCGCGAGGCGGTGGGGTTGCACCGGGTGGAGGCGAATATCCAGCCGGGCAATCTGCGCTCGCGGGCGCTGGTGGAGCGGCTGGGGTTTCGGCTCGAAGGGTATTCGCCGGCCTATCTCTACATCGATGGTGCGTGGCGTGATCATGAGCGGTGGGCGATCTTGCTCGAGCAGGTTTCGGCCGTGGTGCCCGCGCGATGAACTGGTATGAGCGGGTGGTGCTGCCGCGGGTGCTGAATTTTGCGATGCGCCAGGAGGTTTTGCTGCCGTTTCGCCGCCGGGTGATCTCTGATGCGCGGGGGACAGTGCTGGAACTCGGGATCGGGTCGGGGTTGAATCTGGCGCTGTATGGGCCGGCGGTGAGCGCGGTGACCGGGTGCGATCCCTCGGCCGCGCTGCTGCGCATGGCGCGGGAACGGGCAGCCTCGGCGATCGTGCCGGTTGAATTGATCGAGGCATCGGCCGAGGCTTTGCCGGTTGCTGATGTCAGTATCGATACTGTGGTGACCACCTGGACCCTGTGCACGATTCCCGATGCGGCGCGCGCGCTGCGTGAGGCGCGACGGGTGCTGAAACCGGACGGGGTGCTGCTGTTCGTCGAACACGGTCGCGCGCCCGAACTCGGCGTGGCGCGCTGGCAGGACCGGCTGGATCGGCCGTGGGGGCTGGTGGCCGGGGGCTGCCATATCAATCGGCGGATCGATGCGTTGATCGGCGATGCCGGATTCCGGATCGAGCATCTGGCGCATGATCGGATGCCCGGACCACGGACCCATAATTATCTTTATCTGGGCCGCGCGCGGGTCGGATAGTGCCATCTGCGGCCACGGCGGGTGGCGGTGATGCCGTTTGGGCATCGAATTGATACCTCGACTTTGTCGGTTACTGGATACATGTAAAGCCTGTCAGTTGATAGACCTGACACGGATCAATACTTGTTATTCGACGAAATATGACAGACAAACTCAGGAGGATACCATGACGAATACTTTGAAATCATTGATGGCCGCAGGCTTGCTGGCGGCTGTTATCGGTGTGCCGGGGCTTGGCTATGCCGGCGGTCCCGAGGGCGGGGCGGCGTTTCCTGACACGGTGGGGACGCATATCTATTCACCGGGGCCGATGGCGCCGGCGCAGCCGTTTCGGCTGGAGATGCAGATGTCCATGCCGGCGATGAAGGTGATCCATACCGATATGATGATGCATCCGAGCGTGGCGGGCACCACCAAGATCGCGTGCACCATGCAGCCGGTGCCGCACCATCGGGGCATGGTCGTGCTGACCTGCACGCCGGGCGCCTGAGGCGGAGCGGCGTTCGATACCATCAGAATTCAAATCATGGTCTGGCCCGGTTTTGTGGCCGTGTCTGACCTCATCAAGGACCTTATCATGAAACTCTCACGTTTCGCTCTTGCGCTCGGCCTGGTCATGGCCGGATCGTTTCTGGCACGTGCCGATGCTGCGCCAGCGCCCGCTTTGTCGCCCGCGCAGATGACGGCGATGCATGCCAAGCTCAGCCAGGCCCAGCAATTGATCAACGAGATCGATAAATCATACGGCACGCAATTCGCCATCGGCCCGAAAATGGAAATGATGGCGATGAGCCATATGGCGAAGGCCAATATGGAAATGGCGAAGGCCATGATGGAGATGCAGGAGATGTGGACCGGCACGCCGTCGGCTTCGGCCTATCCGTCATCGCTGGGCGGTCAGTAAGGCGTCTGACCGTTTGCGGCTGGCGCTGCTGCGCCAGCCGCATCTGGTGGGACGGATCGCGGCTTGGTCGATTTCGGGTAACCGTGCCGGGGATTATTCGGCGGCGGCGGCGTAGTCGGTCATGGGGGCGCAGGAACAGACCAGGTTGCGGTCGCCGTAGACGTTATCGACGCGTTTGACCGGTGGCCAGTATTTGGTGGCGGCGAGGTAGGGCAGCGGGAAGGCGGCCTGTTCGCGGGTGTAGCTGTGGCTCCAGGTGGTTGCGGTGAGCTCGGCGGCGGTGTGGGGCGCGTTTTTCAGCGGATTGTCGTCGCGCGGCAAGGTGCCGGCGGCGATGCTGGCGATTTCGGCGCTGATCGCGATCATCGCATCGCAGAACCGGTCGATTTCGGCTTTGGATTCGCTTTCGGTCGGTTCGATCATGAGCGTGCCGGGAACCGGCCAGGACATGGTGGGGGCGTGAAACCCGTAGTCCTGCAGGCGTTTGGCGATGTCTTCGACCTGAATGCCGCTGGTGGCCTGAAAGCCCCGGCAGTCGATGATGCATTCATGGGCGACGGTGCCGCCGGCGCCGGTGTAGAGGATGGGGTAGTGCGGCGCGAGGCGGTGGGCGATGTAATTGGCGTTGAGGATGGCGATGGCGGTGGCTTCGCGCAGACCCTCCGGCCCCATCATGCGGATATAGGCGTAGGGGATCGGCAGGATCGAGGCGCTGCCGAACGGGGCGGCGGCGATCGGGCCGTAGCCGGTGGCGGGGCCGGCGTCCGCGCGCATCGGGTGATTGGGCAGATGCGGCGCGAGATGGGCGGCGACGCCGATCGGGCCGACGCCGGGGCCGCCGCCGCCGTGGGGGATGCAGAAGGTTTTGTGCAGATTGAGGTGGCAGACATCCGCGCCGATCGCGGCGGGGCTGGTCAGGCCGACCTGGGCGTTCATGTTCGCGCCATCCATATAGACCTGGCCGCCGGCGGCGTGAACGCGCTCGCAGATGGTGCGGATGGTGGATTCGAACACGCCGTGGGTCGAGGGGTAGGTGATCATGAGCGCGGCGAGGCGTTCGGCGTGCTGGCTGATTTTCGCATCGAGATCGGCGAGGTCGATGTTGCCGGCCTTGTCGCAGCCGATCACCACCACACGGTAGCCGGCCATGGTGGCGGAGGCGGGGTTGGTGCCGTGGGCGGATGAGGGGATCAGGCAGATGTCGCGCGCGGCCTCCCCGCGGGCGGCGTGGTAGGCGCGGATGCTGAGCAGGCCGGCGTATTCGCCCTGGGCCCCGGAATTGGGTTGCAGGGAGACGGCGGCGAAGCCGGTGATGCGCGCGAGATCGGCGCTGAGTCTGGCGATCAGGGCACGGTAGCCTTTGGTCTGGTCGGCCGGGGCGAAGGGGTGGATGTCGGCGAAGGCGCGCCAGGTGATCGGGATCATTTCGGCGGTCGCGTTGAGTTTCATGGTGCAGGAGCCGAGCGGGATCATGCTGCGGTTCAGCGCGACGTCCTTGTCCTCGAGGTGTTTGAGGTAGCGCAGCATGGCATGTTCCGAGCGATGGGCGTGGAACACCGGCGCGGTCATGAAGGCGCTGCGGCGGGTGAGCGGGGCGAGCGGCGAGGCGAGGGCTTCGGCGCCGGTGGCGAACAGGGTGGTGAGGGATTTGAGCTCGGCGTGGGTGATGGCTTCATCGAGCGTGATGCCGATGGTGGTGGCATCGATCCGGCGCAGGTTGAAGCCGGCGGCGAGGGCGCGGGCCATCAGCGCCTCGGTCTGCGGGCCGGTTTCGATCGCGATCGTGTCGAAGAAGGTCGCATGGCGCAGGGTGAAGCCGGCGGCGGTCGCGGCGCCGGCGAGGATGCGGGTGGCGAGATGGATGCGGGTGGCGATGCGCGCGAGACCGTCCGGCCCGTGCCAGACGCCGTAGAAGCCGGCGATGACGGCGAGCAGCACCTGGGCGGTGCAGATGTTCGAGGTGGCTTTTTCGCGGCGGATGTGCTGCTCGCGGGTTTGCAGCGCGAGGCGCAGCGCGGGGGCGCCGGCGGCATCGATCGAGACGCCGACCAGGCGGCCGGCCATGTGGCGTTTCAGACTGTCGCGGGTGGCGAAATAGGCGGCGTGCGGGCCGCCGAAGCCCATCGGCACGCCGAAGCGCTGGGTCGAGCCGACCACGATATCGGCCCCCATTTCGCCGGGCGGTTTCAGCAGGGCGAGGGAGAGCGGGTCGGCCGCGACGACGGCGAGGGCGCCCGCGGTGTGCGCGGCGGTGATTTCGGCCGTGAGATCGCGCACGCCGCCGGTGGTGCCGGGGTATTGCAGCACCAGGGCGAACGGGGCGGCGCGTTCGATTGCCGCGGTATCGCCGGGGTCGATGTCGCTCAGGGTCCAGCCGAGCGGGGCGGCGCGGGTGGCGATGACGGCGCGGGTCTGCGGGTGCAGGTCGGTCGCGACGGCGATGGTGGTGGATTTGCCCTTATGGACGGCGTGGGCGAGGGCGACGCCCTCGGCGGCGGCGGTGGCTTCATCGAGCAGGGAGGCGTTGGCGATCGCCATGCCGGCGAGTTCGGCCGTCATGGTCTGGAAATTCAGCAGCGCTTCGAGCCGGCCCTGGGCGATTTCGGCCTGATACGGGGTGTAGGCGGTGTACCAGCCGGGATTTTCCAGCACGTTGCGCAGGACGACCAGCGGCGTGACCGTGCCGTGATAGCCGAGGCCGATCAGGCTGCGCTTGACCTGGTTCTGCGCGGCGAACTGGCGGAGATCGTCGAGGATTTCGCCTTCGGTCAGGGCGGGTGCGAGGTCGAGCGGGTTTTGCGTGAGGATGGCGCCGGGGACGGTGCGGGTGATCAGCGACTCGATCGAGGCATCGCCGAGGGCGCGCAGCATGGCCGCGCGCTCGGCGGTGCCGGGGCCGATGTGGCGATCGGCGAAGCGGTCGGCGGCGAGGATGGTATCGAAGGCGGCGAAATCATGGGGCATGGCGGGGCTCCGATCAGAGCGATTGGACGAAGGCCTGATAGGCATCGGCGGTGAGCAGCGCCTCGAATGCGGCGGGGTCGGCGAGGCGGAGTTTGAAGAACCAGGCGCCGGCTTCGGGCTCCTTGTTGACCAGACCGGGTTCGTCCGCGAGGGCGGCGTTGTGTTCGGTGACGGTGCCGGCGAGCGGGGCGTAGACGTCCGACGCGGCCTTGACGCTTTCGACCACGGCGCAGGCCTCGGCCTCGGCGACGGTGCGGCCGGGCTCGGGCAGTTCGACGAAGACGACGTCGCCGAGGGCGGATTGGGCGTGATCGGTGATGCCGATGGTGGCGATGTCGCCATCGAGGCTGACCCATTCATGGTCTTTGGTGAAGCGGATCTCGGTCATGATCGGGCCTTTCATCGGGCGTAGCGGTGGGGGACGAAGGGAAGCGGGGTGACGTGGAGCGCAATGGCGCGGCCGCGCAGCGTGGCGGTGAGGGCGGTGCCGTCGGTTGCCAGATCGGCGCGGACGTAGCCCAGCGCGATCGGGGCATCGAGGCTGGGGGCGAAGGTGCCGGAGGTGATCTGGCCGGCGGCGGCGCCGGCGGCATCGTGCAGCGTGGCTCCGGCGCGGACCGGGGCGCGGCCTTCGGCGCGCAGGCCGACCAGGCGTTCGGCGGCACCGTTGTCGTGCGCGGCACGGACAGCGGCGCCGCCGAGGAAATCCCAGGTCATTTTGCGGCGTTTGCCGATGGCGAAGCCGAGGTTGGCGGCGATCGGGGTACGGGATTCATCGATATCGTTGCCATAAAGCGGCAGGCCGGCTTCGAGCCGGAGCGAGTCGCGGGCGCCGAGACCGGCGGGTTTGACGCGGGGGTCGGCCAGCAGGGCGGTGGCGACATCCGCGGCATGGGCGGCGGGCATGCCGATCTCGAAACCATCCTCGCCGGTGTAGCCGGAGCGGGTGATGGTGAGGTCGGTGCCGAGGGCGGTGGTTTCGATCGCGTCCATGAAGCGCATGGCGGTGGTGGCGGGGATGAGTTCGGCCAGGACGGCGGCGGCCTGCGGGCCCTGCAGGGCGAGGAGGGCGCGGTCGAACGCCGGGGTGAGGGTGACGCCGGCGGGGAGATGGGTGGTGATATGTGCGACATCCGCATATTTGCGGCCGGCGTTGAGGACGAGGAGGAGATGGTGGCCGAGATTGGCGACCATCAGATCGTCGACGATGCCGCCTGCCTCGTTCATCAGCAGCGTGTAGCGCTGGCGGCCGGGTTTGAGGCCAGCGATATCGCCGGTGACGACGCGTTCGAGGGCGGCGGCGGCGGCGGGACCGGCGAGTGTGGCCTGGCCCATGTGCGAGACATCGAACAGCGCGGCGCTGCTGCGGCAGTGGAGATGCTCGGTGATGATGCCGTCGTATTGCACGGGCATCAGATAGCCGGCGAAATCGACCATGCGGGCACCGTGGGCGCGGTGCCAGGCATCGAGCGGCACGGTTTGGGGTTCGTGGTCAGCCAAAGGTCGAGTGTCTCCCGCGTGTGCAGCGGACGGGTGCAGAACCGTCCAGACTGACCCCCCTCTGTCGCGGAACCTGAGAGATTCGGATCGGGGTTGACCCGGTCCTTACGCCGTCGGTGCGGCGCAGGGCGCCGGCTTTCCAGAGATTCGTTTTTCCGCGCGGTCCCTGATGCCTGAGCGTTTCCGGGGGCCGGTTGCGCCTTCGGCGGTGATACCGGGCGGGTGTTGGTTACCCTGGCATCACACTCTCCCGCGTGGGAGTTCGAATGACATGGTGATGACGGAGATGACGGGTAAATGCAAGCGGGATGTCGGGGGGAGGAAAGGCTTCTTTTTTGTAAAAAAGAAGCAAAAAACTTTTTGACCCGGGGCTGTGGGCGGCTTTACCGGCATGGGATTCGGTGGGCGGACCTATTTGCTTCGTTTTTGGTCATAAAAAGAAGACGCTCGTTCGCCCTTCGATTAACGCGGATCAGACCGACATATTGAGCAGGGAGCCGCGGGGCATCGGGCCGGGGCCGACCGGCGCGGGGGCGGGTTGCGGCGCGCTGGATTGCGGCGTGGGGTTGACCGGTGCCATGCGCATCGGCGGGGTGCTGAGGCTCGACGACCCGATCGGGGCGGCGAAGGCCGAGAAGGATGCTGCTGCGATCATGAGCATGAGTATAATCACCATTTCCTAAGAATAAGTTAACAGATCGCATCACGCCATCGATCTTAAGTCGTATTCCTCGTGGCTTGCAGGGTTGCCAGCACCGCGGGCAGGGCTTCCGCGAGGTCTTCGGCGATCAGACCGGGTCCGTGGGTGTGCGCGGCCGCACCGTGCAGCCAGACGCCGGCGCAGGCGGCTTCGAATGCCGGCATGCCCTGGGTGAGCAGGCCGGCGATGATGCCGGACAGCGTGTCGCCCGAGCCGGCGGTGGCGAGGCTGGGGGGCGCGTTGTCGTTGATCGCGGCGCGGCCATCCGGGGCGGCGATGACGGTATCCTCGCCTTTCAGGACGACGACCGCGCCGGTGATGGTGGCGGCGGCACGGGCGCGGGAGAGTTTATCGCCGGCAAGGTCGGGGAAGACCCGGCTGAATTCGCCCTCGTGCGGGGTGATCACGCCGACACCGTGCAGGCGTTCCGGGTGATCGGCGCAGGCGGTCAGCGCATCGGCGTCGGCGAGGATGGTACGGTTGGCCGCGATCAGGGTGGCGAGCAGAGGGCCCGCCCGGTCGATGCCGAGGCCGGGGCCGCAGAGCCAGACCTGGCGGCGGGGATCGGTGAGCAGGGTCGCGAGGGGATCGGTGCGGATCATGATGCCGGGGGCGGCGCCGGTGAGCGGGGTATCGGTGGCGAGTGTGAGCAGGCCGACGCCGGCGCGGCGGGCGGCGTTGGCGGCGAGGATGGCGGCGCCGGACATTGCGCCCGCGAGGATGGTGAGGTGGCCGCGATCGAATTTATGGCCGGCGGCGGCGAGGACGGGGAGTTGCCAGAGTGCGGGCGTGTTGCGCCATACGCTGGGCGTGATGGTGGCAATCGCGCCCGGCGGCATGGCGATATCGGCGCAGAGAACGGTGCCGCACTGCGCCTTGCCGGGCAGCAGCAGATGGCCGGGTTTGCGGGCGACGAACGTGATGGTGAGGGCGGCGCGGGCGGCCTGGCCGCGCAAGGCGCCGGTGGCGCCATCGACGCCGCTGGGCATGTCGATTGCAACGAGGGTGCGGGCGGCGGCGAGCAGGGCCGCGCAATCGGGCGCGAGGTCGCGTGCAAGGCCGGCGCCGAAGATGGCATCGATGACCAGATCGGCGGCGGAAACGCGGGCGGTCGTGGCGTCGACGAGGGGAAAGCGCCATTGCGCTGCGGCGTCGGCCGCCGGCGAGCCCGGGCGGGGCGTGCCGACCGGCGCGACCATGACAGGCCAGCCGCGCGCGGCGAGGTGGCGGGCGGCGACGTAGCCATCGCCGCCGTTGTTGCCGGGGCCGGCCAGAACGAGAACGCGGCAGGGCCGGTAGCGGCGGTGGATGGCGTCTGCGACGGCGCGGCCGGCGTGTTCCATCAGGGCGGGCAGCGTCGCGCCGTGGGCGGGGGCGGCCTGGTCGATCCGGGCCGTTTCGGCGGGGGTGAACAGAGGTTCCATGGCGGTTATGTGGGACATTCGGGGGCGAATTTGCTAGGCATCATGGGAAAGCGGAGGCTCTGATGGTGAAAGTGATCGCGGTGGCGCAGCAAAAGGGCGGCGCGGGCAAGACCATGCTGGCGGCCCAGCTGGCGGTGGCCTTGGCGCCGGGGCGGCGGGTGGCGGTGCTCGATATCGATCCGCAGGCCTCGCTGACCGCCTGGGGCCGGCTGCGGGCGGCGAACCCGAAGGCGGCGGCGGCCGTGACGATCGAGACCGTTTCAGGCTGGCGGCTGGCGGCGGCGCTCGATGGGTTGAAGCGCGATCACGACATCGTGCTGATCGATACGCCGCCGGTGCTCGATTCCGATGCGCGGCGGGCTATCCGGGGGGCGGATCTGGTGCTGATCCCGATGAACCCGACGCCGCCCGATTTATGGGCGGCGGAGGGGACGCTGAAACTGGCGGCCGAGGAGCGGCGGCCGGTGGCGCTGGTGTTCAACCGGGCGGCCGCGGCATCGAAGCTGCGGCGGCGGCTGGAGGCGGAGATCGCGGCGCGGCAGCTGGTGCTGATCGAGGAGGCGCTGGGCAATCGGGCCGGGTATGCCAATGCGTTCGCCGAGGGGCTGGGCGTGGCGGAATCGGCGCCGGCGAGCGTTGCGGGGATCGAGATCGCCGCGCTGGCGGTGCGGGTTCTGGCGCTGTTGGGTGCGGCCGGGTGAGTTTTTATACAGTTTCGGCGGTGCTCGCGGTGCATTTGCTCGCGTTTGCCGGGTGGACCGGGTTTCTGGCCGGGTATCTGCTGATCGGCGCGGCGGCGTTGCGGCTGTTGCGGTGGTGCCTGGTGATCATGCCGGTGTCGCTGGTCTCGGGCTGGGGGTTGGCGTGGGTGCAATATGGCGGGCCGGCGGCGTGGCCCTGGGCGATCAATGCGATGCAGACAGCGGGGCTGGCCATGGCGATCGTGCTGCTGATCGCATGGTTCGGCGGCGTGCTGTTGGTGCGCGATGCCGAGTCGGCCGGTGATCCGCCGGCGATCGCGGGTGCGGCGCGGCGGTTGAGGCGGTTAGCCGCGGTCGATCTGCTGCTCGGGGTGCTGATTCTGGGGTTCGCGGTGCTCGGCCGGTTCGGGTAAACCGCGGATGTATCATAAATTAGTGCGGCCCTGTTCGTTTGTAATACATTTTTTCTTTCAATACCCCCGGTACGACACGAAAGGGTCTTGCTCAGTTGTCAAAAATCCGCCATTTATCGGGTGTGGCGCTTACGGGAATTCGGCAGGTCGAAACAGACCCGCAAAATTCCCTGCGGTGCCAGCCGCCAAGTTTAGGGAGCCTCTATATTGCATCAGAATGATGCCGGCCGGTCAACGACCGGCCTTTTTTTCGTGCGCGGTCGGGGGGGCGGATTGAGACGGCGCGATGGGGGAAGTGGGGGGCTTCTGTTGCCCGGTGCCCCCCGAACCGCGCTTATCGCTTATGCAGCGACAGCGAATGCCTCGAAATTATCGTTGGCACTTGTGATATAGCCCGATAACGGCGGTACAATGCCGAGCGAAAGATGGGTCTTTACCGTGCGTGTCGAGCCTGTTTCGCCCCCATGATCTGTGCCGGAAGCCCTATGCTGCCTCCGGTCAGAGTTTGGTGGAGGCGCCGGGTACTGCCCCCGGGTCCACAACACTTATTCCACGCACCGTTTATCGCCATAGCCGGTTGCCCGGCTCCCCTGATATAGGCGATATGAGCGCCCTGCGAAAGGGACCCCGATGAACATTACCGTATCCGACCAGGCCGAGATTGACGCGGCGCGCGACCACACCGCTCAGACCCGGCGCGCCACCGTGCCCGCGCTGGAGGCGCTGCTGTTCACGCCCGTGCCGGTGCTGGATCATGGCTTTGTCCGCGTGATCGATTACATGGGCGACGATGCGGCCGTGGTGCAGGCCGCGCGGGTCTCGTACGGGCGGGGTACCCGCAAGGTGAGCGAGGATGAGGGGTTGATCCGCTATCTGATGCGCCACCGGCATTCGACGCCGTTCGAGATGTGCGAGATCAAGTTTCATGTGAAGCTGCCGATTTTCGTGGCGCGGCAGTGGATTCGGCATCGGACCGCGAATGTGAACGAGTATTCCGCCCGGTATTCCGTGATGGACCGGGAGTTTTATATCCCGGCGCCGGAGCATCTGGCGGCGCAATCGGCCAGCAACCGCCAGGGGCGGGGCGATGTGCTGGAGGGCGATGAGGCGGCGGCGGTGCTGGCATTGCTGCGCGAGGATGCCGACCGCAATTATGCGCATTACGAGTTCATGTTGAACGAGGCCGAGGCGGACCCCGGCCGGCGGGGCCTGGCGCGCGAGCTGGCGCGGATGAACCTGACGCTGAACGCCTATACGCAGTGGTATTGGAAGACTGATCTGCATAATCTGTTTCATTTTCTGTCGCTGCGGGCGGACGCGCATGCGCAGTATGAAATCCGGGTCTATGCCGATGCGATGCTGGCGATGACGCGCGCCTGGGTACCGGCGAGTTGCCGCGCGTTCGAGGAGTACCGGCTGGGGGCGGTGAGTTTTTCAGCGACGATGCTGGCGATCCTGCGGCGGATGCTGGCCGGCGAGGCGGTCGATCAGGCGGGGTCTGGCCTGTCGAAGCGCGAGTGGAGCGAAATGATGAGCGTGTTGCACCCTTGAGCCGCGCATGGCTCCGATGTGATCGGCAAGGCGGTAAAAAAATGGAAGACTGGAATATATTTGCTTGACGACACCGGCTGGAATCCGCGCAGTATCGTCATGCCGTCTCGGGCTGAAGAGTATCACATCGATCCGCACCGGTATTTCGGGGCGGCCAGGAGCAGGGAATGAACCGCGACCATAAGTTTATCGCGCATTGCGACAAGGCGCTCGCTGAGATCCGCGCGGCGGGGCGTTACCGGCGATTTGTCGCGCTGGAGAAGCTGGCGGATCGGTTTCCGTACTATCGGGTGACGATGGAGGGCCGGACGCAGGATATTCTGGTCTGGTCGTCGAACGATTATCTGGCGATGGGCACCGACCCCGAGGTGATCGAGGCCTCGATCGAGGCGGCGCGGACCATGGGCGCCGGCGCGGGCGGGACGCGCAACATCGCCGGGTCGTCGCCGATCCATGTGGCGCTCGAGGCCGAGCTTGCCGCGTTGCACGGCAAGGACGCCGCCCTGCTGTTCACCTCGGGCTATGTGTCGAATCAGGCGACGCTGGGGGCCGTGCTGAACGCGCTGCCCGACTGGCATGTGTTTTCCGACGCGCAGAATCATAATTCGATGATCGTCGGCATCAAGGGCGGCAAAAGCTCGACCGTGCATGTATTCAAGCACAACGATCTGGCCGATCTGGAGCGTCTGCTGGCGGCCGCACCGGCCGACGCGCCGAAGATGATCGCGTTCGAGAGCGTCTATTCGATGGATGGCGACATCGCGCCGATCGGGGCGATCTGCGATCTGGCCGACAGATATAATGCGATCACCTACCTCGATGAGGTGCATGCGGTTGGCATGTATGGGCCGCATGGTGGCGGCGTATCCGAGCGGGATGGTGTCGCGCACCGGCTGACCATTATCGAGGGCACGCTGGCCAAGGCCTACGGCTGCCACGGCGGCTATGTGGCGGGAGATGCCAGCGTGATCGATTTCATCCGCTCGACCGCAGCGGGGTTCATTTTCACGACCGCACTGCCGCCACCGACCGTGGCGGCGGCGCTGGCCTCGATCCGCCGGTTGAAAATCGACCAGCCCCGCCGTGACACGCTGTTTGCGCGGGCGGCGCTGCTGAAGGCGAAGTTCGATGCTGCGGGGCTGCCGCGCCTGCATTCGGAGAGCCATATCGTGCCGCTGATGATCGGCAATGCCGCACGGGCGACCGAGGTTTCGATGCGGCTGATCCGCGAGTTCGGCATGTATGCCACGCCGATCAACTACCCGACCGTTGCGGCGGGCACCGAGCGCCTGCGCTTCACGCCCGGGCCGAAACATACCGAGGCGATGATGGATGATCTGGTGGCGGCATTGAAACAGATCCTGTCCGGCGAGGGCGCGGTTGCGGCGGCCTGACGACGCGGCTTGCGACGGCGTCCCGGCATCGCTATAGCGGGCGCGTGGCCGACATAGCTCAGCGGTAGAGCAACTGATTCGTAATCAGTAGGTCCGCGGTTCAATCCCGCGTGTCGGCACCATATTTTCAATAGGTTAGCTTCTAAACCCCGTATTAATCAGAAATTATGACGGGTTTTATGCTGGGGAGTTTTTTGAATTAGGCGGTTTCAATGAGTGGGGTTGATCCGAGAAGAGGACGTTCCGCGAGGGATGAGCGATGCAAATACGCTGCCGGTAACCGGCCTCGCAATTAGGTTTGCTTCTGCCAGGCAACAACTTGAGGATGAGAGGTAAGTGCCTGTGCTGAGAGGCGGTTTTGGTCAACGCCACGAGCGACAGTATCGAGTAGAGTTCTGGCGCAACGACAGCAAGTCGCGAAGACCATAGCCATTACCGGTTTTTGAGAGGAAAAGTCCCGAGGGTTTTCTACGACGGGCCTGTAAGCTGAGAGAGAGGCTCTTGGCTGGCCCGTCGCGGAGAATTTCCATGGTCCAGAGCATTGGTTTCCAGAGCCGCGCTAGCGTCCCCGGGCAGATTACCGATAAGGCTAACCCCGCGGACGTGACGGGTGCCTTCAAAGTCGATATCTATCGGGGCGAGCGCATCGGCCGAGTATCCTCCGAATGGTTTTCCCGGCCGGACGATGAGCGGTACCTTTCGCTCGGTTCGCTATATGAGTCCGTTCGCGCGCGGGCAGATCGTGCTACCGCGCGGACCGTCGAGACCCGACACCTGCGCATCGAGGCGAGCCGGGAGAATCCGGAGCGAATGTGCCTGATCGTGCCCGGTCGCGATGAGCCGGTGGCGCCCACCCATTGGTCGTTCGGCCAGATGTGCAGCTTGGTCGGCGCACCCGCCGGGTATCTGCGCCAGTTGCCGGCGCCACTGGCCGGCATCAACATGCAGCACGGTTTGCTGTCGCACCGGGGCGAGTTGGTGAAGACACTGGAGGCCGATGACGGCCGCATCGAGCTGCGCGCGCTGACCGGCCCGGATTACGGCCGCATCTGGGATCACGAACTGGTTGGGGCCGTTATGCGGATCGCTGGCGACGGGATCGGTGACACCCGTTGGAAGGTGCCGGGCCTGCTCGATTGGTCGAGCATGACCCACAATCCCTATGTCGAGGTCACCAAGGACACGACCACCCTGTATGCCAGCGACCGCGACGTGTTCCTGTTTCTGGTGGACGACACCAACCCAATCGAGGCTGGGAGATTGCCGAACGGCGAGCCCGACCTCTACTTTCGTGGCTTCTATTGTTGGAACAGCGAGGTCGGCTCGAAGACGCTCGGCATCGCGTCGTTCTATCTCCGGGCAGTCTGCATGAACCGCAATATCTGGGGCGCCGAAGGCTTTGAGGAGATCAGCATCCGGCACAGTAAATTTGCCGCGCACCGCTTCGCTCATCAGGCCGCGCCTGCGCTGGAGCGCTTCGCCACCTCGTCACCGGCTCCCTTCGTCGCCGGGATCAGGGCGGCACGCGAGGTGATCGTCGCCCGCAAAGACGAGGATCGAGACGCCTTTCTTCGCAAATTCGGTTTTAACAAGACCGAAACGGCGAAGGTCATCGCCACGGTTCTTGACGAGGAAGGGCGCCCTCCCGAGAGCGTGTTTGACTTCGTGCAGGGCATCACTGCGCTCGCCCGCGCCAAGCCGCATCAGGACACCAGGCTGGAGCTCGAGAGCAAGGCCAGGATCTTGCTGCAGCGTGCTGCCCAACTGACGTGAAACTGGAAGCCGCATCCGTCAACAACGGCGAGTTGTCGGGCGATGCGTAATCGATAGCCGCACGCGGGCGGCGCAAGCATCAGGCCGGGAGGATTTCAACCTTCCGGCGTGCCGCCGCCGCCAGCAATGCGGCATCGCAGGATGCCAGCGGCGCGTCTTTGCGGACCGCCAATTCAAGATAGGCGGCGTCGTAAAGTGTCAGATTTTCCTCGCGCGACAGGGTTCGCGTTGCACCCCACGCACGGTCGTCGGTTTCCTGGTCGCTCTTGATCGTGAGGCGTCCAAGCCGCGTCAGGGACCGGTCGGCAAAGGCTTCATCGCAACGGCCGCGTCGGACCGCATTGCGCAACACGTTGGCAACCTCAAGTCGCCACAGCGAGGGCACGATCGCGCCTTCGACGACCACACGGCGCATCACGGCGTGAGCGGCAGGCGTCCGCTCATCGTCGAACAGCCACGCAACAGTCATGGATGCGTCGAGCACGAGGCTCATCCCCGCCGTCCATCGTCGAGCAAGTCTCGGATGGAAACGGTGCCAAGGGAATAGCGGCGGCTCTCGGCGATGATTTCCTCGGCCGCCACCTCCGCGTCCTGGCGCGCTTGAGCGTGGGCCGCCCGCCGCCGGACGACAATATCGCCGTCCTGTGTTTCAATCTCGACCTTTTCGCCGTCTGTCAGACCGGCCGTGCGCGCGACGTCCACGGGGACGCGAATGGCAAGGTTCTTTCCCCATTTTCCAACGACTGTGTGCGACATTGTCGATTCTCCTGATAGGGATAGTCTTTCATATCCCTGGTCGGGATGCAACGACTTGATCGGCTTGATCTCGGCCATAATGCGATAGGACGGGAAGACGGGAAGACGGACTGGGAAGGTGAGTGCGATCAAACCTCAGTCAGTCGGGATCGCCCGGCCGGCTCTCTTACCCGCCGCCCGGAGAGCCAGAGGGCCGCCGGCGTTCCGTGACGGATCGATGGATTTGGGAGGGTGGCTCCCGGCGGGTCGGTCATGGAGACAGATTATGCAAGCCGGATCAAACAAATCTGACGATCATCGCTACGACGATCTGATCGCCCGGGCACTGAGGACCACGGGTGGTCATCTCTCGATCGGTCGGGGCGGGTTTATCCTCTGGTACGACGATGGCGCCAGGCTCTCGGGCTCTGATGCCGACACGATCAAGGCCGCGTGCATCGGAGCGGGGCTGTTGGTGATCGATAGCCGCGGTCTCGATTTTGCCGCCGTGGTGCGGCTGGCGTTGCAGGGACCGATGATCGCTGTCGGCATGCCGCCCGATCCGGTGCCGTATGGTCCATTCAGCTACGCGCCTTTGGTCGTTGTGGCCGCCGCCTATCGTGCCGCCGGTGCCGAAGTGTTCAATTGTCCGGATGGACCGGCGGAGGATCGGTGATCGCCGGGTTTGAGGCCGGCATCGAGAGTGAGAGGGCTGCGCGGGATTTCGTGATGGGTTGCAGGCCGAGAGAGAGGCTTTCGGCCGCCCGTCGCGGAGTTACCGACATGGCTAAAACCGTTCAGAAGATCACCCTCAGCGCCTCGCGCGACATCCCCTTCAACCAGCTGGTGCTCAGCCAGGCCAATGTCCGGCGGATCAAGGCCGGTGTTTCGATCGAGGAGCTGGCTTTGGATATCGCCCGGCGCAGCCTGCTGCAAAGCCTGACAGTACGGGCTGTGCTCGACGCCGATGGCGCCGAGACCGGAATGTTTGAAATCCCTGCCGGCGGGCGCCGCTTCCGGGCGCTGGAACTGCTGGTCAAGCAGAAACGGCTCGGCCGCACCGCACCGATCCCTTGCGTGGTGCGCACCGAGGGCATCGCCGAGGAGGACAGTCTCGCCGAGAACGTGCAGCGCGCGCCGCTGCATCCGCTCGACCAGTTCCGCGCGTTTCTCACCCTGCGGGAGAAAGGGTTCACTGAGGAGGAAATCGCTGCGGCGTTCTTCGTCGCAGTTTCCGTGGTGAAGCAGCGGCTTCGGCTTGCCGCCGTCTCGCCCAAGCTGCTCGATGTCTATGCCGAGGATGGCATGACGCTCGACCAGTTGATGGCCTTCACCGTCAGCCCCGACCACGAGCGCCAGGAGCAGGTCTGGGAGGCGACCCTGCGATCCTACAACAAGGAGCCGTATCAGATCCGCCGGCTGCTCACCGAGGGTGCCGTGCGCAGTTCCGACAAGCGGGCGCAGTATGCCGGGGCCGCCTACGTCGCCGCGGGGGGTGCGGTCATGCGCGATCTGTTCCAGCCGGACGATGGCGGCTGGCTGCAGGATGCTGGCTTGCTGCAGCGCGTGGTCTGCGAGGCGCTGGAACACGACGCGGCAGTGATCCGTGCCGAAGGCTGGAAGTGGGTCGAGGCGGCAATCGACTTCTCGTATGGCCACACCTATGGGCTGCGGCTGATCGCCGGCGAGCAGCCGCCTTTGACCGAGGTGGAGAGCGCAGCCGTCGAAGCGTTACGGGCCGAAGCCGAGCAACTCGAGGAAATCCATGCGCACGAAGATGAACTGCCCGACGCGATCGAGCAGCGCCTGGGCGAAATCGAGGCTGCGCTGACCGCGATCGAGAGCCGACCGGTGATCTACGACACCGCCGATATCGCGCGGGCTGGTGCCTTTGTCAGCATCGACGGGTCTGGGCGACTGCGCGTCGAACGCGGCTATGTCCGGGCCGAGGACGAACCGCCGGTCGCCGAGCCGGAGCTGTCCGATCCCGATGGTGATAGCGGATCATCTGGCGACTCCCAGCGTGAGGCCGATGACGATGATGTGGCAGGCCCTCAACATGGACCGTCTTCCGATGCGGCGCATACGGCGCCAATGGGCGACGATCCGACAGCACAACCCGAAGCGCCGGAGGAAGACGAAGGGATCCGTCCCATCCCGGACAGACTGCTGACCGAGCTCACCGCCTATCGCACGCTTGCGTTACGCGAAACGATCGGCGCCGATCCGGAAATCGCGTTCCTCGCCGTGCTGCACGTCCTCTGTCTCAAGCTGTTCTACCGCTACAGCTCGGATTCGTGCCTGGAGATCGAGCCCAAGAGCGTGATGTTCGGCAATCAGGCGCCAGGACTTGTTGACACGCCTCTGGCGGCGCGGGTCGACGCGCGGCATCGCGGCTGGGCCGAGCAACTGCCCGAAGACGCCGGCACGCTGTGGGACGCGCTGCTGGACTTTGATACCGATAGCCGAGAGGCGCTGTTCGCCCATTGCGTGTCGCTGACCGTCAATGCGGTTCATGAGGCGTGGAACCGGCGGCCTAAAGCGATCGCGCACGCCGATCGTCTGGCGGACGCAGTGTCGCTCGACATGGTCGCGACGGGAGGGTGGCAACCCACCGCCGATAACTTCCTTGGCCGGGTGACCAAAGCGCGCATCCTGGAAGCTGTGCGGGAGGCGAAAGGCGATGCCATTGCGCAGTCGATCGATCACCTGAAGAAGGGTGAGATGGCGGTTCGGGCGGAACAGCTTCTGGCCGTCACGGGCTGGCTGCCGGAGCCGCTGCGCACGTCAGGCTGGCAGATGCCCGCCATGATCGCGGCGCAAAATTCCGAACCCACCGAAGTGGCTGCCGCCACCACGATGGCAGTAGAAGATTCGGTGGTTCGGGACGGTGAGATTGCCATCGATCCGGTGGAGAGCGAATCCGATGCCGCGATGACCTCGGCGGACGATCACGCGATCGCTGCCGAATAAGCTCACGACCGACAGCCACAAAGGGACCCGTCGATCGTGACGGGTTCCTTTCCTTTTGAATGGCAATGCCATGTCGATGTCAGCATCCGAACTGGCGCGCCGTCTTGCGCGCAACGCCGAGGCGGTGTGCCGCCACTATCTCTCCAATGGCCATCGTGAAGGCCGCTACTGGTTCGTCGGCGATGTCGCCAACACACCGGGCCGCAGCTTGTTCGTCCGCATGACCGGACCTGAAAGCGGCAAAGGTGCTGCGGGCAAATGGACCGACGGAGCCACATCGCAGCATGGTGATCTGCTTGATCTGATCGGCCTGAATCGTGGCCTCAACCGGTTCGGTGACGTGCTCGCCGAGGCGCGATCGTTTCTGAGCCTTCCGCGTGACAGCGCGGAACCGACCTTTCGGCACAGACGATCTCCGGCAATGCAAGGATCAGCCGAAGCGGCACGGCGTTTGTTTGGCATGGCCCAGCCGATTGCCGGTACTATCGCAGAGACATATCTGCGCCGGCGCGGTATCACCACGTTCCACGATACCGGCGCCCTCCGCTTTCATCCCCGATGCTACTACCGGCCGCACGACGAGGCACCGACCGAGATTTGGCCGGCGATGATCGCGGCCGTCACCGACCTCGACGGCACGATCACCGGCGCGCACCGAACGTGGCTCGACCCCACCGGATGCGCCAAGGCGCCTATCGTGACACCACGGCGCGCGATGGGCTATCTTCTCGGTCATGGCGTCAGGTTCGGTGTGACG
Organism: Acidiphilium sp. PA; assembly: GCF_026191915.1. Taxonomy (GTDB): domain Bacteria; phylum Pseudomonadota; class Alphaproteobacteria; order Acetobacterales; family Acetobacteraceae; genus Acidiphilium. Next base: position 56,255 of record NZ_JAIMBY010000011.1, on the reverse strand, counting down.
AACGACGTGCTGGCAGCCGGTGAAGGCGTCGAGACAATGCTGTCGCTCAGATCAGTTCTGCCCATACTGCCGATGGTGGCGTGCCTGTCGGCCAATCATCTCGCCGCCCTGGTTCTGCCATCCAGCGCTCGTCGTCTCTATATCGTGCGCGACAATGACAAGGCCGGCCGTCATGCGACGAGTCGCCTGCGCGAGCGGATCACATTAGCCGGGATCGACGTTCGGATACTCTGGCCGGTGATCAACGACTTCAACGCTGATCTGCGCCGGTTCGGTGCGGAGGCCATGCGGGCGCGATTGCGGGTCCAACTCGCCCCCGAGGATGCCGCGCGCTTTGCATCTAATGAACCCGGAAACGGGGCTTCAGCGTTACCGGGCTGATCAATCGGCGTTCCTGCGAAGAATGGGCCACCAGGGTCGCCGATCCTGCGTCCGGGAGTGGGCCGTGCCCTCGGCCTTCTGAGAGCGGCGATCGGGCCAGAGCCGGGCCGGGGCAGCAACGGCGGGCGGCAACTATTTTCCGCCGCGGCCGGGCATCAGCGCGAACGAAACGTAGCATCTCTCATCAGCCGCTTTGCATCGCGAGACAAAATAGCCGCCGCCCGCCGTCCTTCGCTGCGCTTCGGCCGCAGGCGGTGCAGCCCCGGCCCGGCCCCGGCCAAAGCATCGCCGTGAAGGCCGCGATGGGCGCGGCCACCCGAACAAGGACACCGACCATGGCAACCTATCCACTTCCTCGGCACGACGACGACGAACCCGCCCACGCCGCATCCCCGACCGCCCGTTTGCTCGATGAACTGCAACTCTATGGCCATCGACCCTTCCAGGACGAACCGGACCCACGGCCACTACCCGAAGCCACCCGCCTCGAAGGCGCACTCGCCGATATTTTCGACGCCTTGGTTGCCAGTTTTACCGACACGCGCCTCGAACCCGATCTTGCCGATCTCCTCTGGTCGCAGGTCAATTTGTTCCACCGCGCGGCCGACCGGGTGCAACGCGCGCTCGACACCAATGAGGACCACCAGCGGCGCAGCCAGCAAAATCAGGATGGCTCGGAAATCCGCTCGGTCGAGCTGGAACGCCTGCTCGCTGAAGGGCTGACGCTGATCGAACGACGCAACGCCTTCGAACTCCTCCGCGATGCCGCGGCCGACCTCTTCGAGCGTCACACCGGATCAACCTGGCGCCCGCGTGCCGGATCGATGGTCAACCACCGCACCCTGACCGCCGCAATGATCGACAGCCGGGATTTCATCGCCGCCAAACGCCGCGCCGAGACCGAAATTCTGCTCCCCGCCGGCCCCCGCATCGCCTTCACCGGCGGGATCGATTGTAACGATCACGACCGGATCTGGACAGCGCTCGACCGGGTGCATCGCAAGCACGCCGACATGGTCCTGCTCCATGGCGGCAGCCCACGGGGCGCCGAACGCATCGCCGCCTGTTGGGCCGATCACCGCAAGGTCACCCAGATCGCCTTCAAACCCGAATGGGCCCGGCACAACAAGGCCGCTCCATTCAAGCGCAACGACCGGATGCTGGCGACCATGCCTGTCGGTGTGATCGTCTTCCCAGGCTCCGGCATTTGCGAGAACCTCGCCGACAAGGCTCGTGTCCTCGGCATCCCCGTGTGGCGGTTCGGAGAGAGCGGAGGCGGCTGAGGTCCTCCTGCGAAATAGGTGAAGAGCCGCACTCTCTCAATACGATACATGTCCTGAGATCGCGGCCGACAGGAGTTCGGCCATCACCGGAAGATGCAGTTTGCCGACCCTCGAATTTACAGCCGGTCGATATCGTGTGGCGACGCGGAGACCCGTTCGCTGTAGCGATCGACCAGATAGGCGCTGCGATCACGGAGAAGACAGGTGAACCGCAGTAATTCCTCCATCACGTCCACCACGCGGTTGTAATAAGCGGAAGGCAGCATGCGGCCGGCTTCGTCGAACTGCTCATAGGCGCGGGCGACACTGGATTGATTGGGGATCACCACCATGCGCATCCACCGGCCCAGCAGGCGCAGCGTGTTGACCGCATTGAAGCTCTGCGAACCGCCCGAAACCTGCATCACCGCCAGCACCCGGCCTTGGGTGGGACGCACCGCGCCGACTGCCAGCGGGATCCAGTCGATCTGATTCTTCATCACCCCGGTCACCGCGCCGTGCTGTTCCGGGCTGCACCAGACCTGTGCCTCGGACCAGATCGATAGCGCGCGCAACTCCTGTACTTTCAGGTGATCGGGTGGCACCGTGTTGGTAACCGGCAATTCGCGCGGGTCGTAGATCCGGGTTTCGGCACCCATCAGATCGAGCAGGCGGGCGGCCTCGAGGGTCAACAACCGCGAATAAGACCGCTCGCGCAACGAACCGTAGAGCAGCAGGACGCGGGGTTTGTGGGTGGCGCGTGACGCCGGTTCTAGCCGGGAAAAGTCGGGTGGTGCCAGCAAGCCGGGGCGCAGCGCAGGGAATTCCACGGGATCATCCATTGCCGATTGCTCCCACGGCGGGAAGCCATAGCGCAAGTGCGGCAAGTGAGGCGAGCAGCACGGGCGGTGTGACGATCAGGCCGATACGCATGTACTGGCCCCAGGTAATTCGGGTACCCTTCTGCGCCAGGACGTGCAGCCAGAGCAGGGTCGCGAGGCTGCCGATCGGGGTGAATTTCGGGCCGAGATCGCAGCCGATGATGTTGGCATAGACCATGGCGTCATGAATGCGGGGGGCGACGTGGCCAAGCTGGCCGATCGCCAGCGCGCCTACCAGAACGCTCGGCATGTTGTTCATGATCGAGGAGAGCACGGCCGCCAGGATGCCGGTGCCGAGCGAGGCGGCCCAGATGCCATGGGCGGCAAATACCCTGAGGGCCTGCGCGATGTAGTTGGTCAGACCCGCGTTGCGCAGGCCATAGACCACCAGATACATCCCGAGGCTGAACACCACCACCTGCCAGGGTGCCGAGCGGAGCACGCGGCGGATTTCGATGATCGGGGCGCCGCGGCCGAACATGCGGCCGGCTAGGGCCAGCAGCACGAGCGCGCCGATGATGGTGACAAAGGATACCGGCACACCGAGCGGAGCAGTGATGAAATAGGCGGCCAGCAACAGCAGCAGAACCGGCCAGGCGGCCCGAAACACCAGAGGATCGCGGATCGCGGATGCGGGGATATCCAGTGCTGCGATGGCGTAGGTTCGGTTGGCGGTGCGGCCGTACATCATGCCCAGAACGGCGAGGGTCGCAATCAGTGCGACGATATCGATCGGCACCATGACGGCCGCGTAGCGATCGAAGCCGATCTTGAAATAATTGGCGCTGACGATGTTGACCAGGTTGGAAATCACCAGCGGCAGGCTGGTGGTGTCGGCAACGAAGCCGGTCGCGATGACGAAAGCGAGCGCCACGGCGGCTGGAAATTCGAGACCGACCAGAATGGCCATCACGATCGGGGTGAGCAGCAGCGCCGCGCCGTCATTGGCAAATACCGCGGCGATAGCGGCGCCGAGCAGCACGATCAGCGGCAGGAGCACCCGGCCCCGGCCGCGGCCCCAGCGCGCGACATGCAGGGCCGCCCAACGAAACAGACCGGCTTCGTCGAGCAGGAGCGAGATAATGATCAGCGCCACGAAGGTGAAGGTCGCGTTCCAGACGATGTGCCAGACCGTCGGGATATTGCGCCAGTGGATCACCCCAATGGCAAGATCGACGATCGCGCCGGCCATCGCACTCCAGCCGATGCCGAGGCCGCGTGGTTGCCAGATGACGAACACAAGGGTTGCGATGAACACCGCAAGAGCGAGCATGAAGAGCCTCGGACTGGAAAGTTTAGGGGACGCGCCGACCGGCGGCATCGATCACGGCCTCACCGTCTTCTTTGGCAAAGGCAGCGCGTTGCGGTGTCGGCAGGATGTCGAGCACGGTTTCAGAAGGCCGGCAGAGTTTGACGCCAAGCGGCGTCACTACGATCGGGCGATTGATCAGGATCGGGTGTGCCATCATGGCGTCGAGCAACGCGGCGTCGGACAAGGTTGGGTCGGCAAGGCCGAGCGGGGCGTAGGGGGTGTCTTTTTCGCGCAACACGCTGCGCACCGGCACATCCATCCGGGTGATCAGATCGATCAGGGTCTCGCGCGATGGCGGGGTTTTCAAATATTCGACAATCGTAGGTTCGATTCCGGAGTTGCGGATCAGAGCGAGCACGTTGCGCGACGTGCCGCAATCGGGATTGTGGTAGATCGTAATGGTCATGCCGCCGAACCCTCATCAGCGCTCGACCCGATCCGACCGATCTCTTGCACGCGGCGCCTGAGCGACGCCTTTTCCAGCTTGGCGAAAGGCAGGCTGGCGAACAATTTGATACGGGTTTCGAGCATCCGAAACGCGGCCCGAAATGCCACGGTGCGTTCGAGGTCGCTTCCGGTAACGGACGCCGGATCTGGCACGCCCCAATGCGCCGTCATGGGTTGCCCCGGCCAGATTGGGCAGACCTCACCCGCGGCATCATCACACACGGTGAACACGAAATCCATTACCGGAGCGCTGGGTGTCGCGAATTCGTCCCATGATTTCGAGCGTAGTCCGGCGGTCGGGAGCCCGGCCTCATCCAGGACCGCAAGCGCGCGCGGATGCACCCCATGTTGCGGATGGCTGCCCGCCGAAAAGCCGCGAAACTTGCCATCGCCCCAGCGTTCGACCAACTTTTCGGCCAGGATGCTGCGGGCGGAATTACCGGTGCAGAGAAACAGCACGTTGAGCGGCTGGTCGCTCATGCCGATTTTGCCTTCGCGCGCATCGTTTTCTGCTTCGCTGAGGGCAGTGCAGGATCGCAGGCCGGGCCGCAGATGGAGATTCCCTGCCCACAGCAGTTCTCGACGAGAAATCCCACCAGCGTGTTCATCGCCGTGAAGTCCGCAGCATAGATGACGTGCCGGCTCGCCCGCCGCTGGCTGATCAGCCCCGCATTGCGGAGTGCCTGAACATGGAAGGTGAGCGAGGACGGGACCAGGCCAAGTTTTTCAGCGATGTTTCCGGCCGCGATACCCGAAGGACCGGCCTCGACAAGGAGCCGATAGGCCGCCAACCGATGCTCATGAGCGAGAGCAGCTAGCGCAGTAACCATCCAGGCAGGATCTGTTTTTGAAGTCCGAGGCATCGTCATTTCCACATTTATCGTAAGGTCATCGTCCTAAAGCCGACACGCCGATTGCGTCAAGCAAATCGTGCGGACTGAAATATGAAAGTTTCTTGACGGTTTGTAGATTACGATTCTATAAGAGTCGTAATATCAAAAGAGTGGGGAGAAATGCCAATGAAAGTCTCACGTCGAACCTTCATACGGACATCCGCGGTGGCAGGCGCTGTCGCCACCCCCATGCTCGCCACGGCAGACATGGTTATGACGGATGGCAAACCCTGGCCTTCGGTCAAGGTGGGCAACGTCAATCAGCTCAGCGCAGGCATGCCGGTTTCCTTTCAATACCCTGATGCAACGTCACCCGCCTGGCTGCTGAAGCTTGCGGAGCCGGCGTATCAAGGTGCGGGTTCATCGGGCGATATCGTCGCCTTCTCGGGCATCTGCACGCATATGGGCTGCCCTGTAGCATTCAAGGACGGCCGGTTCGTCTGCCCGTGCCATTTATCGATGTTCGATCCGGCACGGAACGGTGTCCCTTATCAGGGATTGGCGTCGGATTATCTGCCGCAAATCGAACTCAGGATCGACAGTGCAGGCGACATCCATGCCGAGCGCATGTCCGGCCTGATCTGGGGCCGCACCAGCGACGCCGCCTGAGCGGGAAAACCACAAAAATCCGAGGGAAACGACAATGGCTTTGTACCGCCGTGAAGAATCCGTCCCGCTGCCGCCCAGCAATGCGGAAGCCTATAATACCGTCTGCCAGTATTGCACGGTCGGCTGCGGCTACAAGGTTTATGTCTGGCCGGACGGGCTTGCTGGCGGCCTAAAAGCTGGCGACAACGCGTTCGGCGTCGATTTCTCCAGCCCACAGCCACCGATCGTCGGATTTTCCTACACTGAGTCGATGCATTCAACGATCCGCAAGCGAGATGGCGGAACCTATCACGTCGCGATCGTGCCGGCGCATGATTCGCCGATCAACCCGATGGGTAACCATTCGAGCCGCGGCGCGGTCAACGCCAAAACGACTTGGTCCGACAGCCGACCGACTCAGGCGCGGTTGCACTATCCGCTGTTGCGCGTCGGCACGGAGTTCAACGCGATCCCATGGGACGCCGCGATCGAGTTGCAGGCACGGGTGATCAAGGGTGTCGCCGACAAATACGGTGCCGACGAGCTTTGTTCCAAAATCTACGACCATGGCGGTGGTGGTGGGGGTATGGAGAACACCTATGGCACGGGGCGCTTGCTATTCACCGGCCTGCAGATGAAGCATGTCGGCATCCATAACCGGCCCGGCTACAGCTCGGAAACCTGGGGCACCCGTGATCGCGGGGTGCATGAACTGAATTATTGCTACGATGACGCGCGCCTCGCCGATACCATCATGCTGTGGGGCTCCAACGCTTACGAAACCGCGACGGTGTTTTTCGTCGCGCACATGATGCCCAACCTGCAAGGTGCGACCAAGGACGAGAAGAAGGCGCACTACGCCAATGGCGAGGCGATCGCTCCCGCGCGCATGGTCATCGTCGATCCGCGGATTTCCGCGACGGTCAATGTGGCGCGGGAAACCGGCGCGAAGGTGCTTCATCTGCGGCCCAATCTCGGCACCGACTACATGTTGATGAACGCGGTGGCGAGAGCCGTGTGGGAGAAAAAATACTACAACAAGGACTTCCTGAACCAGCACACCGACATGACGAGTTTCGAGGACTACAAAAAGAAATCCCTCGAACTGCACATGCCCTACAAGGACTTCATGGCCCGCGCGCAGAAGATTTCCGGCGTGCCGGTGGCGCAGATCGAGCAGGCGGCTGCCTGGATAGCCCAGCCCAAGCCGGGCGGCCATTGGCGGCGCAGCCTGATCCTCTATGAGAAGGGTGTGATCTGGAACTACCGGCAATATGACGCGGTCGCGGCAATCGCCCAGATCGGCGCGCTCACCTTCAATATCGGCCGGCCCGGCACCGGCACCGGGCGGGTCGGTGGGCATCAGGAGGGCTATGCGCGTCCGGATTATCCCGGCCCGAAACCACCGCCGGATGTCGATAAATACGTTCAGGACGGCAGGGGCAAAACCTTCTGGTTGACCGGCTGCAACCCGTATCTGGCGGCTCAGAACAATGCTTATTTCCGCAAGCGGGTCGGCGAGCGGGCGCAGGCGCTGACCGACTACCTGTCGGCGCAGAAGCAGGGCGATGGCGAGCCGGTTTCGATGGAGCACCTTGCCGCGCGCATTCTGGAAGGGCTCGACAAGACCAACGGTTTGTTCGTCACCGTGCAGAACATCTATATGGTAGAGAGTACCCGTGACGCGCATCTGATCCTGCCGGCGGCGCAATGGGGTGAGGCGGAGAACATCTCGCTCAATTGCGGTGACCGCCTGATGCGGCTCGATGACCGGTTCATGGACCCGCCGGGCGACGCCAAGCCGGATTGGGAAATCCACGGCTTGGTCGGCCAGAAACTTGAAGCGCTCTACAAGGCCGACGGCAAGGCCGACATCGCCAAGCGGTTTGCCGGCATGGATTGGAAACATGGCGCGGATGTCGTCAGATCGATCCAGGACGACCTTTATGCCGGAATGAACACGAAGGTTCCGGCCTCGCGGGCCAGCACGCTCGATCCTGAAAGCTTCAAGGGTGTTGACTATGGCTACCTACGCAAGGTCGGCCAGAAGGGTATCCAAACCCCGGTTCGCATCGACCCGAACACTGGCGAGTTGGTTGGCACCAAGCGGCTTTATTCGACCTTCTATTTCATGACCAAGGACGGCAAGTTCAGTTGGTACGGCACCCGTCCCTGGGATGATCACGCCTCCGCCACGGTGGTTGCGGGCTACCTGAAATCGGACCGGACCAAATATCCGTTCTGGTTCACCATGGGCCGCAGTCAGCCGCTCTGGCAGTCCAGCTACCATATGCGCCATTTGCCGGAAAAAACCGAAACGACGCCATTGCCGTTCGTGCAGATCAATCCCGCGGACGTGAAAAAACTCGGTGTCAGCGACGGTGACATCGTGATGATCCACAACGATCAGGGCAACGAGACTTTTGCGGTCTATGAGACCGATGCGGTGCCGGCAGGGACGGTGTTTGCGCTGATGTACCACTGGCTGGGCACATCCAACAGCCTCACCTCGCCCTACACTGACCCGATGAGCACAAACCCTTGGTATAAAGGAACCCGCGTCGGAATTCGAAAATTGTCCGGAGGTTTTGAGAGCGTTTTGGCGACCACCAGTTTCCGGCCGACCAACAATTTTGCCTGATAAACGTGGGCCGCCGATTGGACCCTTCTCACCGACAACGAGACTAAGGCAGCGTCAGCCAATGAGTGCGTCAGCACCCCGACAAAGCTGCCGCTTAAAACAAAGGCTTAGGGCCCGTTCGACGCCGCAACTCGGTTCGATTGTTGTCGAACGGTCCTAATGCCAAGGCGATCGCGACAAACAAGTCCAAGGCGGCGAATTTCACGAGGCGCAGGATTGCCAGATCACGGTGCCGGCGGGGAAAGGGTAGCGGCACCTAATTCTGCGCCGGCAACCTACGTGTAGCTGCTCGCATTCATCGGCGCCCGTGCTCGATTTCATCGCGGCTTCCTGCCTAAATTAGGCAATCGCGGAGAGGCTATCGAACGTCGTACTCGGATTATGTGGTTCTATGCTTGTACTAAACGAGTTATGCTCGACATCAGGTGACGGTGCTCAAATTAAGAGATGCCAGCATTAAGCGCGCTGCCCCCCGTATGCTGGCTTTGTTACGAAATTCCGACCGAATCGGACGGAATCTCTGCTCTGAAGAGCGCAATCGATGCCCAGGCTGCGGCCGCCTCTACCGCGGCAAAAGCCCCCAGCGCGTGCCCGAATCCGAGGCGGAGCACTTCGCCAAAAATGAGGCTGCCAAGGCCAAAGCCAGTGAACAAAAAGAACACGTTGAGGCCCATCGCCTGACCCGGACGTTTGCCGCAGAGCGACGTGACGATGCCAGCAAACAGCGGCTGCGTCATATCGTAGCCAAGCGACAGGATCGTGACCGCAATCGCGGCGGCAAGGAGGGGCAGGTCGAGGATTAGCGCTACCGTTGCGAGGGCACCAAGCGCGAATCCGATCGGGATGAGGCGGCCACGGCCCAGCCGGTCTGCAAGCGCCCGATCACCGGGCCGAACAGGAAGCCCGGAACGCCGTAGCCTAGCAGTGCCAGACCAATGCCGATCGCGCCGAGGTGGTAACGGCGTTCGAAGTACACCCCGAGCCAGGTGAACACGCCGGACTGGAATACTGAGTTGAGCAGGACATAGCCATAGGTGCGTCGGCCTCGTTGGGTGCCGAGCAGATCACGGTAGCCTCGGAACAGATTGCCCACGGTCGCGGGCGCCTGACGTGGGTGCGCTCCGATGAAACCGCGGTAGGGCAGCAGCAGGAGCAGGACGCCGACGCCGGCGACAGCGACGAGGAGAAACAACCCCCGCCATCCGACATATGGCTCCAGCACCGCGCCAAAAGTCGAACCGAAGGCCATGCCCCCCGCCATGGCGCCGAAGAGCCAGCCAAGGAGCCGACCTCGTTGTTCATAGGGAAACATGCCACCCACGAGAACGAGTGCGAGTGGCACAACCCCGCTCGCACCGAGACCGGTCAGCACGCGCCATGTCGCCAGCGTCGCAACGGAGTGCGCGGTCGCGCTCAGAACCGTGAGCACGACGAAAGCGGCGAGCGACGCGAACATGATGGGGCGGATACCAAGCCGGTCTGCGAGCAGGCCGTAGGTCAGCGTCGCAATTCCATAGGGGATCAAGTAGGCGGGCACGATCAAGCCGACGGTTCTGGCAGATGCGCCGAAAGCAAGGCCAAGCTGCGGAATGATCGGCGCCACCATGAACGCCTGGAAGAAGATAACGAAGGTTGCCAGCGCGAGCACTCGCAGGAGGTGCTCACGCTCGATCTGTGCGCCCGAACGGACATCGGACACCGCGGCTGGGGGTATTCTGTTCATCCTGTCCTGCTCACGCCCCGCCCGGCATGACGGCTGTTTCCGTGGAATGTCCGATGCTCGCAATCGCGTCGAAGAACAACCTTGGGTTTCCTCCGAGCGAGTTGATGAAGATCGCGGTCACGCTCACCGCCATCGCGACCATTGCCCACACCGGCTGTACCAAGCCAGTCGCGGCCAGGAGGATGCCGGCTCCGTTGAAGATGAACGCAAGGGCTACATTCTGTAGCAGTTTGCCATAGCTGTTGCGGCTGATTTTCCGAGCCATTGGAAGTGCGTCCAAGCGGTTCGACAGGATGATAATGTCGGCGGACTCGATTGCGATATCAGTGCCCCCGCCCATCGCGATGCCGATGTCGGCTTGCATCAGGGCAGGCGCGTCGTTGATGCCGTCCCCGACCATCGCAACCCGGCTGCCATCGGCTTGTAGGCGGCGCACAATTCCCGCCTTTTCATCAGGTAGGACACCGGCGCGCACCTCGTCGATCCCAACCTCCTGGGCGACGTGGCGTGCCGCGCGTTCATTATCGCCGGTGACCATGACGGGCACCATCCCCGCCTTGCGCAAGGAAGCGACCGCGCGGGCCGCATCGGGCCGCAGTGTGTCACCCAAGGCCAGCGCCCCCAGCGCGCGGCCGTTCCGGCTCACCGCGATCACGGTTCGCCCTACCGCTTCCAGGGCGTCGATCCGTTCGGCGAGACGGGACAGATCAACGCCGCGCTCGCTCAGAAAGCGCGGGCTGCCCACCAGAACGTGATCGCCTTTGATCCGCGCGATCACGCCCTTGCCGGGGATCGCCTCGAAAGATTCAACCTCGGGCGGGAGGGCGCCATACTCGAACGCTGCGTTCACCACGGCTTGGGCAAGCGGATGCTCGGATGACGCTTCGGCCGCCGCGGCCAGGGCAAGCAGGCTATCCTCTCGCTCTTCGATTACTTCGACCTCCCGCAGGACCGGACGACCTGCCGTGAGAGTACCGGTCTTGTCGAGCACGATTTTGGTCGCCAGCCGATAACCCTGGAACGCTTCGCCGGTGCGCATCAGAATGCCCCGTCCGGCAGCGTCCCCGGCTCCACGAACAATGGAGAGCGGTGCCGAAATACCGAGCGCGCACGGATACCCCATCACCAGCACGCTGAGACCCGCGAACACCGCACGCTCGATATCGACCTGCCCGGTGGCGAGCCATGAGCCAACCAGCCAGAAAATAACGGCGAGCGTGGCGATCAGCAGCACGGTCGGCGTGTAGATGCGCAGGACCCGGTCAACCAGATGGAGGATACCGGGTTTCAGCGCGCGCGCGTCTTCTACCTCACGGACGATCCGTTGCAGGAAGCTGCCTTCGCCGACCGCCGTGACCGAAACCAGCAACGTGCCGGTGCCGTTTACCGAACCGCCGATGACGGTGGCACCTTCTGTCATCTCGACAGGGATCGCCTCGCCGGTCACGAGAGACTGGTCAACCCCGGAACGGCCGCTCACGACGACACCGTCCACCGGCAGGCGCTCGCCAGGTCGGATCCTGACTCGGTCACCAACCTTCACGTCCGCGAGTGGAACGTCCATTTCGATCTCGCCGCGCAGGATGCGGGCCGTTTCGGGCTGGAGGTTGAGCAGCTTCTTCACCGCCTGCGAACTACGCGTCTTGACGATGAGCGATAGCCACTCGGAGAAAATATGGTAGGTCGTGACCATCACCGCCACGGCGAAAAACTGCGCTGTGGGATAACCGGGCCGGTTCAGGACCATGCCGATGACGCCCCCGGCCATGCCCGCAAAGGCGCCGATTTCGAGTAGGACATGCTGATTGAGAATGCCGCGCCGCAATGCCTGGAAGGCCATTAGGAGGATGTGCCGTGCGACACCGAACACCAGGATCAAAGCCAGGGCGCCGACGATCCATGGTGCGGCTCGCGTGAGATAGCCTTCCAGATTGAGATAAAGCAAAGTCAGCGCCATGATAGCGAGGCCACCGGCTCCGCCGATCGCTGCCCATAGGCCGCTGGATCGTAGGACGAGGAAGACGAGGCCGCCAAGACTGAGGCAGACCAGAGCGGGGAGCGCGCCGAGCCAACCACTTGCGGGATTCGCGATGATCGGGATCGCGGCCACGCTCAAGGCCACCGCGATCACGAAACGCCGGCTTTCGCGAACCAGATCGCGCTCCTCTTCATCGAACGGACGCAATTTGCGCGGGTCCGAAATCGTGTAGCCGATGTCGCGCAATATCTGGAGCAGTTGTCCGGGCCGGGCTACACTCGGATCATATTCGATGAGGGCCTGCTCGTGGGTCAGGCTGACCGCGACCTTATCGACGCCCGGCTGTCGCCCAAGCGCCTTCTCGATAGTGCCGGTGCAGAGCGAACAATGCAGTCCACCGATGCGGGCGCGGATTTTGCGCCGATCCGGCCGGTTGGACGGTTCTTCCGTCCAGAACGCTTCAGCGGCAATTGTTTCGGACATGGTCTATCCTTTCATTCCGGCATTCACATGCCCGGCATCGGTTGGCGGATCGAGACGAACAAACCGTAACGGATCGACCAGAGGCCAAGGGCAATCAGCACCAACCCCGCGATCGTCGGCATCCGGCGCGAAAAACGGCCAAGCCAGTCGATCGCCCGGCGCGCCGGCGCAAACAGGACCGCAAGGACGAGCGGTAGCGACAGCGCGACACCAAATAGCGCGAGCGAGAGAAATCCTTTGACAAGCGGTCTGCCGTCCGCACTGCTCGCTGCGGCGGTACCCAGAAGCGCCAGGATAAGAGGGGCGGCGCAGGCAGGGATATTGAAACCGAACAGTACGCCCAGACCAGCCGATCCGCGCATGTTGGACAGACGGGAGAAGCTGGGACCGACTGAGACCATCAGACGGCCGGCGTAGCCGGTTAGAACAAGCAAGCCGAGGATGGCATAAAGGCTGCCCAGGGCAATCCAGATGTCCTTTTGCACTCCCAGGAACAGACTTCCCAGGAACGCTGCAAGCAGGCCGAACAAGCCGATCGTCACGGCGCGCGACAAGGCAAACCCGACCGTTTGGACAAGCTTGTTTCTGGGACTCTTGTTTTCCAGAAATCCGATGAAGACCAGCGTGGTGCCCAGCGTGCAGGGCTCGATAAAGCCAAACAGCCCGAGACCGATCGGCAGCAGAATCGTCGCGGTGACGAAATCAGGGCTCATAGCCGTGCAGTTACTCGGTAACCGGGGCGTTCCATGACCGCCGCAAGCCGATCTTCCGTAACAGTCTCCGGATCATACAGAATCCGCGCTTCGCCATCCTTGAACGAGGCGGCAGCGGCCTTCACGCCCGGCTCCTTTTCCATCAGGGCTTTGACGGTGCTGGCGCAGCCGTCGCAGCGCAGCCCCTCGATCTTGAAAATCGTGTTTTTCATTGGTCTTTTCTTTCCTTGTTGAGGGCGGTTCTGTTGGTGTCGGCTGACACCTCTTTCTCCGAACGACCGCCACAGCAAGGCGGTGTCAGCGCGTCCATGATCGAGCACCCCTGCAAACCACCCTGCCCAGGGCAAGCCGCAATCAGACGCTCCAACGCAGCGCCGATGTCATGGAGCCGCTGGATTTTCCGCTGCACTTCGGCGAGCTTCGTGGTGGCCTGCTTCTGGACTTCGGCGCAATCGGTGTCGGGATCAGCTCGCAACGCCAGAAGTTCGTGGATCTCTCGTAGCGAAAACCCGAGCTCTTGGGCTTCCTTGATAAACCGGATGCGTTCGATCGTCTCTGCAGGATAGTGCCGCATCCCTAAACCAGCCGGCTTCGGCGGTTGTCGAACAAGATGCTGCCGCTCGTAGAACCGGATCGTCTCGACTCCCACGCCCGCCTCACGTGCGGCGTTTCCTATAGTCAGGCTTGCTCTCATCTTCCACCTCCCGGCCAATATGGCGTCCGTACAGTGGTACGGAGTCAAGAGGCAGAGACAATGTGAAAGCAAATTTGAAATTGAACCTCCCCGATTGAGCACACTCGCCGATAAAGTCGCGCGAAGTTACATCAATGGATCGAAAATTATGGATACCGTTGAAAAAAAGGTCGATGAGATTGGGCTTGTATGGTGCGGTGACCAGCGATGGTTGCCGATGGTCGGGGTCGTTTCTCCGTCGCCGGCTGTTTGATCCGCGGGTTGATGATGGGTCATGCGGGCTGTGCCAGCTCACTCGGCGGCCCGTGAGCGCAGAGGCGGACGAGCGTCTTCAGGTCCTGGATCGTCGCGGCGAGCAGGAATTCGTCCGAGGCGCCCGTCAATCCACGTAGCCGCAGGTGGCGTAGCCCGAGATTGCGCTTCAAATGGTCGAACAGCATCTCGATCTACTTGCGATCGCGCACCGCTCTCTGGAAGGCTTTTGTGCCTATCAGAGTTGGGACTTGTTCACGCTCGACTGCAGCATCCAACGCTCGTACAAATCAGTGACGAGGGAGGTGCCGGCGCTGAGGGCCAGGGGCAGCAGACCGAGGCCGGTGACGATCGCGGTGATCAGGATCGCGGGCAGCCGGTCCATCGGGCCCTGGCGCACCGTGGTGGCATCCCAGCGCTGGCCGTGGTCGCGCACCAGGCGGCCGTAATGGATCATCAGCATCAGGCTGTTGCGCAGCGCGATGCCGAACAGGATGACAAAACCGACCATGGCGCCGCCCGATACGTTGGCGAGGCCGTTCTGCACCGTGAAGGGCTGGTCGAACGTGCCGAACAGAGCGAGCCTGCGGCGCGGCAAACTGGTCAAGCCGCCGCGCTGCCACTGCTTTCGACCCATATCCACCCCATGTCAGCAACGACCGTGCCGTTCTGGCAAACATTTGACGGGCCGGTAATCGATGGCCGGCTACGCGAGACCAAACCGTTCTGCATTCTACTCGCAGCGCTAGTTCATTACGACGCACGTACGAAACTGCTGTCAGCCGCCGCCGGAATGACGCACTCGCTCATATACCTCGGCCCCGTTTCCTCGCATCCAGCCAAGACGTCGATCTGCACATCGCTAAACCTTCTGCATTGGCTTGACCGTCGCCCAGCGGGAGACAGTCTGTCTGAATTGGTGCAACTCACCGACCGGTGCCGTGCCATCGTGACACCTTGATCGTTGCGGGACAGATTCGCCACGTTGTCCTTGAGGCTTGGCGCGTGACCACCCGTTCGGCCTCGTCATGGGCGGATCTAGCCGAAAGGCGATCGCCTGCCCGCAACGGTGCTGCCGCGACTTTCTTCCCCTGCCGCCCAAGGGCGGCATTCCTCGCGAGGCAAGAAACTCTCGCAGCGCCATCCTCCGCTGCGCTACGGCCGCAAGCGGTGCGGGTCGATCGCCTCTCGGCTCCAGGACCGCCATCGAGGCCGCGCGGGGTGGCCCGACAACCAAGCGAAGGAGAACGATCATGGCGATCATCGGCAACTTCACCAAGGACGCGAACGGCTACAACGGCACCGTCCGGACCCTCAGCATCAACGCCAAGGCGCGACTGGTTCCCGCCGAAAACGGCACCGACAAAGCCCCTGATTTCAGGGTTTTCGCCGCCGGCAATGTCGAACTGGGAGCCGCCTGGCGCCGTAAGGCCAAGGAGACCGGGCGTGAATACCTTTCGGTCAAGCTCGACGACCCCAGCTTCCCGCAACCGATCTACGCCAGCCTGGTCGAGGTCGAGCCGGAAGGCAGCTACAATCTGATCTGGTCCCGCTGAGGCCAGCCGACACGACGCCCCGCCCGCAGGGAACGGGGCGTTTCGTCGGCGATCAGCGATCTGACGGGTTGCGACCAAGACGCCGTCGTTTCCGGGGGGCCGCTGCAAGTGGTTTCGACGGCAGCGACTCGGGTTGCTCGGCGATTGCCGCCACGGTTTCATCGAACAGGCTGGCTGGCGATATCTTCAACCCGTCGCAAACGGCCCAGAGCGTAAGCAGTGTCACGTTCTGTTTGCCCAGCTCCATGCTGCTGACGTGGGCACGATCGACACCCATCAACAGTGCCACCGCCTCCTGACTGAGCTTCGCCTCCAGTCGCGCGCGCCGTAGATTCGCTCCAAAGAGTCGCCGAATGTCCATCCAGAGGATGGAGCGCAATCGCGTATTTCCGCGCTACGTATTATAATACGCGAGTTGCAAGACGCGCCGCATTGCGCTTGATCGTGGCCGCCGCAATTTATCTGATTGTGAAAACCTTGGCATGGCGAGAAAATATCGCCGAGAAGGACCCCGAGATGCGCAAACCCAGTTTCGATGCGCCAATCGCCGATGAGGCGCCAATCTCCGATCAACTGACACCGTATGACGAAATCCATGTGATCCATTACGTGATCCTGCTCGACGCCGAGCGTGAGCACGTGCCGTGGGACGAGGTCGCGCGCGAGGCGCTCCTGATCGATCCGGCAAAAGAGCGTGACCGTGCGCGCCGGGCTTATGACACCCATCTCGCACGAGCCCGATGGATGGCAAATTCCGGCTGGCGGCAGTTACTTCAGACCAACGGCATTCAGCGCAGCCCCTAAGTTTTCGGCTATTCGCGTCAAAAGCCGGATCATGTCGAGACGGTAACGGAAAGTTGATGCGTGGTTAGGTCGCGGGTGGCGTTGTCAAGTCGCCGGGCGATCCGAAGTCGATTCAGATAACGAGGCAGGAGCGCTGTCGCGTTGGAGACACGAGATGCGGCCATTCACGCGAGAGCGGCTGGCCGCCCGGTATCGGTATATCGAAAGCCTATCGCCGGACGGTCTGGTCTGGGAGTTGGTTAGACGCAGTGCCGCGTACCGCGAGGATTACGCGGCGGCGGTCGAATGCGCGCACGAGGCGCAGCCAGAAGCGCCACTGTCGCTCTGCGCTCGATGGAGGTTACGAATTCCTGGAAAGTCCCGATACGACCGGTGACAATGCCATGCTTTTCTGGACGGCCGAGGCTATCGCGCGTGCCGTTCATGTTCGTGTCGGCCACGACGAATCGATCGGCAACTCCCTCGTGCGGTTCGATCCCGACAAGTGGGGCGCGCATTACGCTGGCCGTCCGACGGCGGATGGCTATCATCTCGTCGTCGCGCCGTCATCCAGCGTTCGCCATCACCTGATATTCCAATCGCGTGACCCACCGCCCGTGAGCGCACCGCTGACGCCGGTGGTTCTCTGGGATGCCTGGCATCCTGAGCGACTGGAAGCCGCGCAAGCATTCTGGAGGTTTGCGGCCCATCCGCGGGTTCGGCTCCCTTCCAGCCTCCCGAGGCCGAAACCACATCCGCGCGGGTTGAAAATTGCCTATATGGCCTGGGCACTCGACCTCGCCGGTACTGGCGCGAGCGAACGCGACACCCACCGCGCCCTGCTCGGCGAGCCGCCGGCGGCCTGGGAGGACAGCGGCGCTCGCAGTCGCGTTCGCACCCTCGTTGCCACCGCGCGCCGCTGGCGCGATGGCGCCGCTTTCAAATTGCTGAAACCGCTGCGACCCATCTGATTTCCCCTTGCCATTGCGCAACAGCACAGCTGTCCCCGACGTGAGAAGGCCGTGGTCAGATTCAGGTCCGGGACGTGCGTCCAAGGTTTTTGCCAAAGTTTACGCTGTCGATCAGCGACGCGGGTCGGTCAGGCGGGTCGTGCCCTGGCCGATTTTGGCACTCTCCTGGAAACGGCCCTGAGCAACCTCTAGCCAAACGCCGATCCTGCGTGGCGATGCGCGCCGATGACCGGCCGCCCGATGGAAATCGCCGTCATGCAACAGGACACACTCCCTAATCTGCCACCACGCTATCTGCGAACACCGGAAGCAGCACGATTCCTTGGCTTGTCAGGTCGAACGCTGGAGAAACATCGCTGCTTCGGCAGTGGTCCCGCCTATCGCAAGATCGGCGGCCGGGTTGTCTATCGGCTAGTTGACCTACAGGACTGGGCTGAATCCGGTGCTCGGCATTCCACCTCTGATCCCGGCACCAGCGCTGCCCGTGGCCCGGGACGTCCGGCTCGACGTGTTTCGCAATGAACGCCGATCACCCCTTGCCGGCAATGCTCGAGCACGCCCGTCCGCGCGCACCGGTCGATCTAATGAACTGGCCCTGGTTCAGCTTGGCCAAGACCCCGCGCACGGCACCGATCCGTTATCAGGGGAAGAAGCATTCCGTTCACATCGCGCCGGTGGCGGGTGCCCCAGGCATCGCGACGATCTGGGACGCCGACATCCTGATCTGGGCCACCGCACAGCTCGTTCAGGCGCAGGATGAGCGGCTACCAATCTCCCGCCGGCTAATTGCCCCGGCAAGCCGCATTCTGGGCTTCCTGGGGCGTGGTACCGGCCGCAGCCAGTATGTCCGGCTCACCGCCGCCATCGATCGTCTGGCGGGCACCGTCGTCGAGACCACACTCGGTGCCACGGCCGACGCGCCGATCCGGTTCCGCTGGATCGAAGCCTGGGAAGCCACGCCGGCGGGCGTCTTGCTGACACTTCCGGATTGGTTGCTCACGTCGGTACGACAACGCCGAGTTCTGTCCGTCGATCCCGACCATTTCGGCTTGACGGGCGGCATCGAGCGTTGGCTCTGGCTGCTGGCGCGCAAGCATGCCGCCCAACAATCCACAGGCTGGATCGTTTCATTCGACCTGCTGTACGCCCGTTCCGGAAGTGCCGCACGGCACTGCGACTTCGTCGCGGCCTTGCGAAGGTTGTCGCGCTCCGGGCGGCTGCTGACATATCGGCTCGATCCGGTCTGGCACCGTGGAAAGGAGGGGGTGCGGATCGGTCGATATGCCGTGCCCATCCACAGTGCCGCATTGGTGCCTGGGGATAACCCGGGGTTTTTGTCCCCAAACCGGGAGGACCGGCTGTGAACGACCACGGCCTATCACCCGACGGCTCACGGCCTATCACCCGTATTTGTGCGGTCTATCAAACGGACGCCGGAAAATTTTCCCGATACGATTCAATCGATTGCGCGGCATTTCGGCGCCCCTACTTTCTTACTGAATCTAGTACTGAGTCTTACCTTGTTATAGTAGGCGGCCGAGGGCAAAAAATCGGCGCTCGGATCGACCCGATTGACCGGGATTGTTCAACCCGTTCAACCCGACCATCCAGTCGTCGTGCGCATCCAAAGCAAGCGGCATTGAGGAGCGGACTTTGGGAAGGGCATTGCCTTCTTGCGAGCGTCCCTACTGTCGCTGGGCGGTTGCAGATCCTGCCTTCCACCGGCCGGCGGAAGGCAATAGCAATGAGGCAACGCGAGTCTCTGACCAGCCCGATGCTGACATGCGGCGGTCATCTTCCCGAACACTGGCTGCGCTTTGGTCACGTCTGGCTGCAAGCCGACAGCATTGCCGCGTCATGATGCACCTCCATCATCCGACGCGCAGGGTGCTGTTCGGCGGTATCGCTGGCTTGATCTTGATGGCGGCATCCGCACTGCACGCGCGACCGATAATCGTGTGGAATTCCACCGCCAGCACACCCATCGGTCTATGGCGTGTTCTGCCAAAATCGAGCCGGGATCACCTGCGCGTCGGGGACTTCGTGCTGTTCTGGCCGGCCCGGCGCAGCGCGACGCTGTTCTCGAAGCGGGATTACCTGCCGCTTGGTGTGCCGCTACTCAAGCGCGTCGCCGCCATCGCCGGGCGCACCGTTTGCGAGCAGCACGGACAGGTATCGATTGACGGGCGTCCTGTCGCGAATGCGCTCATGCGCGACGGGCGTGGACGCAGGCTGATTGCTTGGGCCGGCTGCGGCCGCCTCCCTTCCGGGTTCATCTTCGTGCTGATCCCCAACGTGCCGACATCGCTCGACGGACGGTATTTCGGGCCGACGCCGATCAGCAGCGTCATCGGTCGGGTTACACCGCTTTGGATCCCCGGAAGTCACGTGCCATGACCCGCCATCATCCTCCCCGGACCATCCTGTTGTTCCGCCCAGGGAGGGCAATACTGCCGCCCTTGCCGATCATCGAACCGATGGCGCGCGCAGCGAACGTCAAAGGCGGCTCAACCGGCGCGGTCTGGCACGCTCTGCCGTCGACTGAAGCGAGTATGCTCGCGGCGCTTCGTCTTGTGGCGTTATTGGACATATTCACCGCCAGAAGCTGCAATTCGTGGCCCTCGTAACCTTGGCCACAACGTGCGGTCTTGCTGCCAAAGCAGCGTTGTTCGTGCCGCTTCATGGGTCACCTCTCTGCCGCAACCCCGCAACGTTTGCGCACAACGGCAGAACCCGCATAGCCATCTGGCAGCCCGACATCGCAGCAGCTTCGCGTCGCTTCGGCGTGCCAGAACGTTGGATCAAGGCCGTGATGCGCGTCGAGAGCGGCGGCCATCTGACACTGAACGGGCAACCGATCCGATCAGCGGCCGGCGCAATAGGCCTGATGCAGGTAATGCCGCGGACCTATGCCGAACTGCGCATCCGCTACAATCTCGGGGCAAATCCGGATGCACCGCGCGACAACATCATGGCCGGTGCTGCATACCTGCACGAAATGTTCGATCGATTTGGCGTGCCATGGTTTCTGGCAGCCTACAACGCCGGTCCTGCCCGGGTTGAACAAACTCTTCGCACCGGTCGCGCACTTCCAGCGCAAACGGAACGCTATCTTGCGGCGGTCATCCCCAGGATCAACGAACTGATCGAAACCCCGCGGGTCATCGCAAGTCGGGCGCCCGTTTCGATGTTCGCCTATCGAGCTGCGACTGATCTGCGGAAGACTATGCGTCCTTCGGCAAGCACCGAAAATGATCTATTCCTGGCAAGATCTGAGTCAACCAAATCGCAACTGCCAACCGATCCGGCTCCATGAAACGTCCGGACTGCCTGCGGTTCAGGTCGAAAAATGTGTGTGCTCTTGTCATGAATTCGCGCGCCAACCGCGCTGTGACAAAAGCGTAGCGATGTTTCGCGTCGTAGCGAGCAAAACGGTAGCGAGGCGTATCAAAAGCGGCAGACGGCGACAACTGGCGGCTGACAAAATTGCATGAAGGCCATTGAAGATTTCGCTTTTGAGGGAGGGCAAGATAAAGGTGCATGGCACCACACGGCCCCGACCGCCGTGATTTTCGTGTCTGCACATTGGGTTAGCGAGGCCATGCACCGTGCCAAGAACTTGCCGAGACGCACGTCCATTCTACCAAGATGCGCGTCTTCGCTTCAAATCTTGCAGTGCCACCAAAGCACCTTCTCGATTTCAGCGGTCATCGGCATGATCGGGCGATGGCTCACAATCAAGATGATCTGCCCCTCCGTCCCCAGCTTGGACGGAAGCGGACCGGCGGTGACCGCCCGGCTCTGGCATCGGCGCAAATCAAGCGCGCGATATCTCGTGCAGGGGCACTCGGCCGATCAGTTGCATCCCCAACAACGGACGCCGGTCGTCATATTGCCAGCCTTCCCGCCAAGCGAGGACGTGGCGCCACCTTCGCGCGCGGTAGGGCCGCATCACCCCGTGGATGGTCGAATACCATGCCCGGCGCCCGAAGGGTTGTGGTCAAGGCGCGCTACACCCTGATGCGGACCGGTAGCCGCGCCGCCGCCGTCCATCTGCGCTATCTCCAGCGTGATGGCGTGACCCGCGATGGTGCTCCCGGACAACTCTATTCGGCGACATCGGATCGCGCTGATGGTTCCGAATTTCTGGATCGCGCAAATGGCGATCCACGCCAGTTCAGGTTGATCGTCGCGCCCGAGGATGGACCGCAGCTCTCGGATTTACCGTCCTTCACGCGTGACCTGATGCGGCAAGTCGAGCAGGATCTGGCGACGAAGCTTGATTGGGTTGCTGTCGATCACTTCAACACTGGCCATCCTCATACGCACATCGTGATCCGCGGCGTCGATGAACGGGGCGAGAATCTCGTGATCGCCGGCGCTTACCTTGCGCACGGTATCCGTGAACGCGCGTCGGAACTCGCGACGATCGAGCTCGGCCCGCAAACCGTCCTCGAGCGTCAGCAAAAACTGTCTCGCGAAGTCGATCAGGAAAGACTGACCCGGATCGACCGCGCTCTGCTGCGAGAAGCAGGAGAAACGGCCACCGATATCATCGACACGCGAGTCACCCCACAGGCGCGTCATGGCGATTTCGATCGACATCTCCGGATAGGGCGACTGCAAACGCTGCAGCGGCTTGATGTTGCCCAGGAGATCGATACCGGACGCTGGTCGCTGAAACCACAAATGGAGCAGACCCTCCGCCAACTCGGCGAGCAGGGTGACATCATCAAAACCATGCACCGCGCGATGGCGAGCCACCGGATAGAACGGGGTGCCGAACAAATTGTCATTCATGGCAAGGACGAAGCGATAGCAGCTCCCATTATCGGCCGGCTGCTTGGCCGCGGGCTTGGTGCCGACGAACTGGGTGACCGCGTTCATCTGGTGGTCGATGGCATCGACGGTCGCGCCCATTACATCGAGCTTCCAACCCAAATCGCGAACATCGAAACGACATCGATGGGCGCCATCATCGAGATTGGCGCGGCAGGTCGGCAACCACGTGCCGCCGATCGAAACATCGCACACATTGCGGCAGAGCACGACGGACTATATCGGACCGCAGATCACCTGATAATGGCGCGTGCCGATCAAGGGATCGCTGATCCGGATGCCTACGTCGAGGCGCATATTCGTCGGCTCGAAACCTTACGACGCACGGGAGTTGTCGAGCGGCTGGATGCAGATCAATGGCGCGTTCCAACTGGGTTTGAACAACGTGCTGCCCAGCATGATGCCAGGCAAACACCCCCGGCCACCCTGAGCGTGCTGACAACACTTGACCTCGAGACGCAGATCGCCAGTGACGGCGCCACCTGGCTTGACCGGCAGCTCATCGGCAGGGATCGCATGCCGATCGCATCGGCCGGCTTCGGTACAGAGATCCAAGCGGCCTTGGAGCAGCGGCGTCAGCACCATATCGGGCAGGGTGATGCGAGCCGGGACGGGATGGGGCGTGTGCTCTATCGGCGCGATTTGTTGGCGACGCTCGAACGCCGAGAGCTGACCCGCGTGGGGCAACACATCGCTACAACCAGGGACCTGCCATTCCGTCTGGCGACGCGAGGCGAGACGATCCGCGGCACCCATCGCGAGACGGTGCAGCTTGCTTCCGGTCGCTACGCGCTGATTGAGAATGCCCGGGAATTCACCCTCGTGCCCTGGCGCCCGGTCATCGAGCGCAATCTTGGCCGGGAGGTTGTTGGAATGGTTACCGACGACGGGATTTCATGGCAGCTTGGACGAGGCCGTGGGCTGGGCGTTTGAGCAGATGATCGCGTTCACGCTATGGCGCTTGATGACGCGACAAGGCTTCGAGGAGCGCGCAGTCGGTTCCATCACCGGTGTCGCATTGGCTTATCAGATCGGTGAGCGCTCCTTGCATCGAAAGAAGATCGTCGATTTTGGCATGCACTTCAGTGAGATGTATCTGCGCAACGGATTTCACCTCTGCGCACGGGCGGTCGCGCTCGTCTGAGAGGCGCAGCAGGGCACGCACCTGATCGAGGGTGAAGCCGAGTTCCCGGGCGCGGCGGATGAAGTTCAACCGTTCGACGTGGGCGGGACGGTACATCCGGTGGCCGCCGGCGCTACGGCCGGGTTTGGCAAGGACGCCGATTTTTTCGTAAAACCGGATGGTCTCGATGTTGCAGCGCGCTTGGCGGGCCAACGCGCCGATCGGGATCATCGGTCCCGCCTTGTCTCGCGCCTTCGTGAACGCAGGAGAAGCTTTTCCGCTTGTATCTGGACTTACTACAGATCCCATACCTTGTCGCCTAGACCGACCCGGCACGAACGACAAGGACCAAACGCATGGACGCCGTGACAAGGCTTGATAGCCGCGCAACCAGAACATCGTCGACCCCCGATCTGGTGGTGATCGGCGCCGGCTCGGCGGGATTTTCCGCAGCGATCCGGGCGAGCGAACTCGGTGCGACGGTGGCGCTGATCGGTGATGGTACGATCGGGGGCACCTGCGTCAATGTTGGCTGCGTGCCGTCGAAAACCCTAATCCGTGCGGCCGAGGCGCTGCATCGGGCGAATTCGGCCCAGCGCTTCGCCGGCATTTCAGGCGGCGGCAGGCTTGACGATTGGTCGGCCCTGATCGCGCAGAAAGACCGGCTAGTGGCCGATCTCCGCGCCGCAAAGTATCAGGCGTTGCTGCCGGAATATGAGACAATACGGTATCTTCCGGGCCGCGCGCGGTTCACCCCGGCTGGTATCGAGGCAGCCGGGACGATGTTTCCGGCCGATCGGGTGTTGATCGCGACCGGTGCTTCGGCCGCCGTGCCGACAATACCTGGAATGGATGGGGTTCCCTACCTGACCAGCACCGCCGCCCTCGCACTGGAGGCTCTGCCCGCATCCCTGCTGATCATCGGCGGCGGCGTTATCGGCTGCGAACTCGGCCAGATGTTTGCGCGGTTCGGTGTCGCGGTCACCATCGTCTGCCGCACCCGGTTGTTGCCGGGCAGCGAGCCGGAGATCAGCGACGCCCTTGCCGGATATCTGCGCGATGAGGGCATCACCATCCGGGATGGCGCCCGATATCACGCCATCCGGCGCAGCGAGACCGGTATTGCCCTCGATGTCATGATCGAGGATCGCACCGAGACCATCGAGGCCGCGCGTGTCCTGGTTGCGACTGGGAGGCGCGCCAATACCGATGACATGGGGTTCGAGGCGGCAGGCATCGCGCTCGACCGCAACGGATCGATCCTAACCGACGAGTATCTCGCGACACGGCGGCCTGGCACCTATGCGGCCGGCGATGTCACCGGACGCGATCAGTATGTTTACATGGCGGCCTACGGCGCCAAACTGGCGGCGGAAAACGCCCTCAACGGCAATGTCAGGCGCTATGATGCGCGCGCTATGCCCGAGGTGGTATTCACCGATCCGCAGATGGCCAGCGTCGGCATGACCGAGGCCGAAGCCAAGCGCCAGGGTAACGAGGTGCGCACGGTTCGACTCGATCTTGCCTTGCTGCCCCGCGCGCTCGCCGCCCGCGACACGCGCGGATTGATCAAGCTGGTCGCGCAAGCCGGGAACCTGCGCCTGCTCGGCGCGCATATTCTGGCACCCGAAGGTGCGGACAGCATCCAGACGGCGGCGCTCGCGATCAGGCATAACCTCACCGTCACCGATCTGGCGGACACGCTGTTCCCGTATCTGACGACGGTCGAAGGGCTGAAACTCGCATCGCTCGGGTTTCAGAAGGACGTCGCCAAACTGTCCTGCTGCGCCGGATGACCATCTTCACCATGAAAGCAACCAACGCTATGAAACGATCCTGCAACTTCACGCCGAAACTGGCCGGCATCGCCGCAGCCGTCCTGATCCCGGGCTATGGGCTGGCCGCACCCTCCGGCACCATGGGGCCGGAAAATCCGCCGGCTTCGTCGGCCAGGACAGCACCGGATGCGGCGTTCCGCTCGCAGGGGCATCTGGTGGAACTCGCCACTTATCCAGGCCACAAGCTGATGATCTGGGAAGTCGCGACCTGGTGCGGCAGTTGCAAGGCGGGGCTGAAGGCGCTCGCGCATCACCAGGCGCTGATCGACAAGTCGCATCTGAAAGTCATTGTGCTCCGCGACTACAAGAACGGCGGTTATCCTGGCATCACGATCGAAAAATTTGCAGCCCAAGTAGCGCCAACACTCCTCAAGGACCCGCATTTCGTGTTTGGCGATGCCACCCGGGAGTTGGCCACCGCGTACGATCCTCACCATTATGTGGACATCTACCAGCTGATCGACGCTCGGAACCAGATCGTCACGACGTCCGCGGCGCCGTCCGTCACGTTTGGAAAGATCGAACATTTCATGGCGTCAAATTCGAAATGAGTGCGACGATGCCTATCGGTGCTCAATTCATGATCGTCCCGCAGGCGGTGCGCCTGGTGTTCGAACGGCCAAGTTATCGGACTCTGGCGGTGGTGAGTTTCCTCGTTCTGCTTGCCTTCTACCTCATGCTGCTGCCGGCGAGCGAAACCGGTGGCGCGGTCGGCTTGATCGCATTGCCGTTTCTGACCGCCCAGGACGTGATTCTGGCGATCGTGATGGCCGGTCTGCTTGCCGTGACCCTGCCGCTCGGCGTGTATGGCTGGCGGATGGGATCGGGTGGGGGTGTCGTCCGCAGTGCCTCGGGTTCGCTCGTCGCGCTGATCGCGCCGTTACTGTGTTGCTCGCCCGTTTTGCCCATTGCCATCGCAGCGATCGCAGCAAGCCTCCCGGCATTGGGTGCCGCGGCCACGCCGCTGCAAGGCTTCATCGCTACCCACGAACTCGGATTCTATCTCGCGGCCATCGCGCTGATGGCATGGGGGCTTCAGGGCAATGCAAAACGTGCGCTGTATTGCAACTGCGCGACGATCCGATGACCCGCCCAACCAATTTCGATGATGATGCCAGGAAAGCGCCGCATCATCGATGGTCCGCAAGGTTCGGCCTTGGCGGTGTGATCTCGTCGTTCGGCTGTGCGGCCTGTTGCGCGTTGCCGATCATCCTGGCCGGGTCCGCTCTCGCCGGTGCCTGGACGCTGCGCCTGCAGTTGCTGGTTGGCCCTTACGAGCGCTGGTGGTTGTGGGGGTCGATCATTCTGATGGCCTTAAGTGCGGTTTTCTGGGGGCGTGAGATACAGAATCTTGCCAAAGGCAGCGGTCAGCGCGTTCCGGTCATTGCGTATGGCGTCACACCGCTGATCCTGTTGCTGGGTGCGGTCCTTCTTGCTGGCACCCTGAGGATCGAACACGCAAGCTTGTCCGACTTTCTTTGAACACGGACTGCCAGAACCTCGCCTGCTACCCTCGTTTCGCAGGGGCGCCCCTTGCCAGAGTTGGAGGCGGGACATATTATTCAGTGGTGTTTAGACTAATGATACGCTTTCTGATGGCCCTTGTTCTCGTGATCACCACGAGTGTTCCTGTGTTCGCGCGGGCGATGCCGATGGCGCAACCCGCACCGGCAGCAGCGTCGGTCTGTCCCTCTCATGCGTGTTCAAACCATCATTCGCCGGGCGATTCGCAACATCGTCCCAAGAGTGCGCGTTGTATCGCCCCGGCCTGCACCAGTACCGTGGCATTACCAATCACCGGCCCAGACATCGTAGCATTTATCGACGTACCGACGACATATCATCCGCCGGTCGCGTCATTGAATCTCGGTTTGCGCCCGATACCGGATGCGCCGCCACCTCGATCCCTCTCGCTGAGCTGACCGCCGTCGGGTTTCCCCGGACGGGCGGTAAGACTGCTTTGTCCGGGCGCTGACGCGCCAGATCTGACCGTGATCCGGTTTGCGAAATAGCAGATCCACGGCCTGCGAGGGACCAGATTTAATGACAATCGAACATACGTCGGCTTTGCCGAGGCGAAGCCTGCTGAAAATCGGGCGCACCGGTGTCGCCGCGGCGGCCGTGCTGCCCTTTGTGTCACCGGCCCGGGCGGTCGCCGGCCAAACTGTCATCACCAACTTGCGGCCGATCCCGGCGCAAGCTGCAATTCTTGGCGCGGACAAGGCAAAAACCGCGGTTCTTGCCTATAACGGCACCGTATCCGGCCCGGTGGTCACGATGCACCAGGGCGTTCCGTTCAGGTCCCGCGTCGTCAATGGCATCGACCAGAACACCACGGTCCACTGGCACGGTATCCGCCTGCCGAACGCGATGGACGGCGTGCCTGACCTTACCCAGCCGCCGATCAGGCCCGGCGCCGCCTTCCAGTATGCGTTTACCCCGCCCGATGCCGGCACCTTCTGGTATCACCCGCACGACCATACCGCGCACCAGATGGGCCGGGGCATGGCGGGCGCCCTGATCGTCCGGGAAGCGGAACCACCGCCGTTCGATCGAGACCTGCTCTGGGTGTTGCAGGACTGGGCGTTTCAGCCGAACGATCAGTTCGTACCCGGCTTCGACACGCCGATGGAAGCCGCGATGAGCGGGCGGATCGGCAGTGTCGTCACCATCAACGGCATCGTGCCCGAACCGATTAAGGTGCGCGCCGGGGAACGGCTGCGGGTCCGGCTGGTCAATGCCTGTCTCGCGCGCTTCATGGCGCTTCGCTTTCCCGGCCATCGGGTAACGATCATCGCACTCGACGGCCAGCCTTGCCAGCCGTTCGCGCCGCCGGCCGGCAGCGTGATCATCGCCCCGGCCCAGCGGGTCGATCTGCAACTCGACGCGATCGGCGAGCCGGGTCGGGACTACCCGGTCGTCGATGATTTCTATGGCCGCCGCGCTACCTATCGTCTGGCGACCCTGGCCTACACGCGGCAATCGCCCCATCACCGGTCTTTGCCTGCGGCACCCCTCGGCCTGCCGCCGAATCCCGTGCCGAAACCGAATCTGACCAATCCGGTGCGCCATCACCTGACGATCACCGGCGGTATGATGAGCATGGGTATGCTTGCCGACGGCAAACAAGCGCCGGTCTGGGGTATCAAGGACGGGCGCAGGACGAACGACGGCATGGCGCCGATCTTCAGCATTCCGTTCGGCCGCACCGCACTGCTGACGCTGGAGAACCACACCTCGTTCTGGCACCCGATGCATCTGCACGGCTACAGCTACCAGGTTCTGTCGCGCAATGGTGTCAGGGAGCCCTATCCGCACCTGCGCGACACCGTGATCGTGCGCCCGAAAGACATGGTCGATATCGCGTTCGTCGCGAACAACCCCGGCAACTGGATGTTTCACTGCCACGTCATCGAGCACCAGGCTAACGGGCTGATGACCGTGATCAACGTCGCTTGACGCCAAACCCGAACCAAGGAGATCGACCGATGAAAAGACGCACCTTGCTTAATACCGGCATCGCTCTTGCCGTGCTGGCACCCGTCACGGCTTTCGCCGCACCGATTGAGGCGACCCTCTACAAGGATCCGTCGTGCTCGTGCTGCGAAGCCTACGCAAAGTATCTTGATAAGAACGGCTACAAGGTAAAGGTCGTTCCGTCGCCAAACCTTGAGCAGATCACGTTGGCATCAGGCATCCCACAGTCTTTGGTCGGTTGCCATCTGACCCGGATCGGCGACCATGTGTTCGAAGGGCACATTCCAGCACCACTCATCAAGAAATTCCTAGCCGAACCGTCGTCCGCAAAAGGACTGGCGATTCCAGGAATGCCGGTCGGCCTGCCGGGGATGCCCGCCATGGCCGGAATGGCAGCGTCGCCGGTCGCGGTCTATCTGGTCGGCACACCGAAACCGACCGTTTTCGCGGTCGTCAATTGAGCATTCCGCTCGTCAATCACCCAAAGGAAATCCAAATGTCGAAGTCTAAAACAGCATACATTGCGGCAACGTTGTCGGTTGCCGTTCTGTCCGCACCAGTCATCGCCAATGCCGCAACCACGCCGGCGCCGCAGGCCAAATCGATGGACGGCGGCGGCATGATGTCGGGCGGCAAAATGACCGGCAAAGGCAAGGCCGGTATGGGGGGCGGCGGCATGAAAGGCATGATGGGCATGATGGCGATGATGACAGCCTGCACCCGCGTGATGAACAAAATGGCCGACAACATGGGTCATGGCAAAATGGGTGCTCACCACGGCTCCATGATGGGCAAGCCCTCCACCTCCACCACGACCAAGTCTTAACATCGCAGCGGCCGGTGGCGCGCTTCGGCGCGTTACCGGATCGCGGCACGCTGGAGCAAACATGCTGACGCAGCGCCCTCACTCGATCTCACGCTTACCTGAACGGCCGATCAACCCCGTAGGGTGCGCCGTGTTGCGCCGCTATCTGGCCATAATGGCGGTCGGCAACCTGGTTTGGGAAACCGCGCAGTTGCCGCTCTACACGATCTCAAGGACCGGAAGCGTGGGCTATCGTGTGTTTGCCGTGCTGCATTGCTGGATCGGCGATCTGGTGATCGGCATGATCACAATGCTTATCGGATCTGGAACTGCCGGATCGTCATGGCCGTTCGCCCATGTCAGACGCGCGATACTTGTGACACTCGCGAGCGGTGTCGCTTACACAATTTTTAGTGAGTGGCTCAACGTCGTGGTGCGTGGCACCTGGGGCTACAGGAGCGCGATGCCGGTCTTACCAGTGATCGGCACCGGTGTCTCACCTCTGCTGCAATGGGTGGTGGTTCCAGGCTTCGCTTTGCTGTTCGCGTATCGCCCGGTCCGTTCGGCGGTCGGAACATCACGATGAGCCTCTGGCGGCGTTCAAGTGTTGAGGCGGGCCGGACGCTGATCCTGACGTTCATGTTCGCGCTGGCTTCGATGACGGCGGTCTTGGCCGCGAGCACGCCATGGGTCGGCAACAAACATGCCGCAGCACGCCTGATCACCGCGACCGAGGCGACCGGCAACACCGCGCAGATCGACGCCGGCTTGCAGATCAGGCTCGAGCGCGGCTGGCACGCCTATTGGCGCAATCCGGGTGCGGCGGGTATTCCGCCATCCATCGGCTGGACCGGCTCGAAAAATGTCAAATCGGTTCACATGTATTGGCCGGCGCCGCACCGCTATATGCTGTACGGCCTGGTGACGCAGGGTTACGAGCGCGGCGTCATCTTGCCGCTATCGATTGTAGCCAAACACCCAGGCGCGCCGATGGTGCTGCACGCGCTGGTGCATTATTCGGCGTGCAAGACGATCTGCATCCCCTATACTGCCAAGCTATTGCTACCCCTGCCGGCCGGCTTGGCCGTACCTGGGCCGCAGGCATCGTTGATCACAAAAGCATGGACGCATGTGCCGGGCACGCTGGTCCAGGCCGGGCTGCGCCTGTCGCGGGTGGTGGTGTCCCGATCGGTCTCGCACAAGAACACGGCGATCCTTTCCCTCGTCATCGATGCCAACGGCGCGCGCCTGTTGCATCCCGACGTGTTCATCCAGAACCATTTTACCCATGCCACCGCGGGCGCGCCGAAAGTCTCGCTCGATACCGCGCACCGGCGCGGCGTGTTGAGCGTTACCCTCAGGCATGAAAAAATCGCCGACATTGCCGGCAGAACGCTCCGCTTCACACTGGAAAATGGATCGACGGCCTCCGTGTTTTCGGCAACCCCGGTGATCGGCCCGATCCCGCCGCACAGCGCCGATGTGAGCCTCACGCTGATCCTCGCGATTGCGCTGCTCGGTGGTGTGGTCCTGAACGTGATGCCCTGCACGCTTCCGGTCCTGTCGCTCAAGCTCATGAGCTTCGCCGGCGCGACGGGCGGCGGACGGCGCGATCTGCGGATTACCATTTTGGCAACCGCGATCGGCATCGTTAGCTCGTACCTGATCCTGGCCGGCGTGGTGATCGCCTTGAAGGCGGTGGGCGCCACCATCGGCTGGGGCATCCAGTTTCAGCAACCCTGGTTCCTGGGCGCAATGGCGGCGATCACTACGCTATTTGCCGCAAGTCTGTGGGATTGGTTACCAATTCCCCTCCCTGGGCTCGCGGCGAGCACCGCGACCATGGGACGCGACAGCAACGCCATCACCGCAGCATACCTCACCGGCGTTTTTGCAACGCTGCTCGCGACTTCCTGTTCGGCGCACTTCATCGGCGTTGCGGTCGGTTTCGCGCTCGCCCGCGATCCACTGGTCGTACTGGAGATCTTCGCGGCCCTAGGTGTCGGTATGGCGTTGCCTTACCTGCTGGTGGCGGTTTTTCCTGGTCTGGTGCGCCGGATGCCCAAGCCCGGACGCTGGATGGTCGTGCTCCGTGTCATTCTCGGTTTCGCGATGCTGGGCACCGCGATCTGGCTGGTCTGGATCATCGCCGCAGTGGTGTCGCCCACCGCTGCGCTCATCGCCAGTGCCACGCTCGTTACGATGCTTGCACTTCTGTTCTGGCGCCATCGTCTCGACAGCCACCACGACCGTTGGCGTCGTATCGGCGCCTTGGCAGTAATCGCCGCTGCCGTTCTCGCGGTGATCGAACCGTCGGTGCTCCCGGCGAGCCTGCCATCGACCGGGCAACGCGATGCCAATGCAGTGTGGCAGACTTTCGATCAGGCGCGCATCGTCAGGCTGGTCCGCCGGAACAAGGTCGTTTTCGTCGATGTCACCGCTGCCTGGTGCCTGATCTGCAAGGTGAACGCGCTCGCGGTGCTCGATCGTAACCCGGTCGCGCGACGATTGGGCGCGCCGGGCGTGATTGCGATGCGCGCCGACTGGACCCGGCCGAGCGCGCCGATCACCGCCTATCTGCGCAGTTTCGGGCGCGAGGGCGTGCCGCTCGACGTGGTGTATGGTCCCGGCGCGCCATCCGGCATCATGCTGCCGTCTTTGCTGACGCCGGGCGTTGTCATGCAGGCATTCCTGCGCGCGAGCAGGCCCGCGCAGGATACGGAGGCAGCGCGATGACCGTCCCGAGCGGCAACCGGATCGGGCGGCGAATCGCGCTCGGCGGCGCGGTCGGGCTTGGGGCGGCGATCGCCTTCGTTGCGGTGGACCCCGGCGCCATGGGCGTCACGTCGCACGGTGCCCTTGATGCCCTGGCGCGCCTGCTCGGCTGGAACCACCACGGCAAGTTGGCAACCACGACCGATTCGGCGATTCCGCCCGGTGCGCCGATCGGCGGTCCGTTCACCCTGACCAACCAGTTCGGCCAGACGATGACGCCGGCAAGTTTCCAGGGGCGTTGGATGCTGGTGTATTTCGGTTACTCACGCTGCCCGGACGACTGCCCTCTCACGCTCGAAAAGCTGGCGATCATGATGACCGCGCTCGGGAAGCTGGCCGAACATGTCGCCCCGCTATTTATCACCGTCGATCCCACCCACGATACGCCTGCCGTCCTCAGGGCTTATCTGCCCAAGTTCAGCAACAAAATCATCGGCCTGACTGGTCCGCTGCCGGAGATTGCCAAGGTGGCGAAGGAATACGACGCCTATTTCACCGCGACTGATCACGAAGCCTCCGGGAAAAGCCTCATCGGCCATTCGACCTACATTTACTTGATGGCGCCCAACGGAAAATTCCAGAATCTGTTCCCGGTCTCGATCACCGTGCCGCAACTCGTCCACGTCATGAGAAAGATGATCGCACAATGACTCTACCAGCAGCCTCGCGCCGGAACTTTCTCACGCTGGCGGCGGCGGGCGCGTCACTCGGCGTGCCGCGATCCGCGGCCGCCGCCATTCGGAACGCACCGCCGCTCTACATCACCGAACCAAAACCGCTGCCGGTATTCAAATTCTTCGACGCCTCGGATCACCCCCTCACGCTCACCAGCTTTCACGGCAAATACGTGCTGCTGAACATCTGGGCAACCTGGTGCATCCCCTGCCGCAAGGAAATGCCAACCTTGGATCGGTTGCAGACTAAGCTTAGTAGCACGCATTTCGAGGTGGTGCCGGTTTCGATCGATACCGCCGGTCTCCCGGCGGTCAAGAAATTCTACGCTGAGATCAAAATCGCCCATCTCGGCATCTTTCTCGATCCAAGCGGCAGCGCCATGCAGACACTCAGCCTTGAAGGTATTCCGACCAGTTTTCTGATCGACCCGAATGGCAAACAAATCGGTCGCGAAACCGGTGGCGCCGTATGGGACACGCCCTCGGTGGTCAGATTTCTAAAGCAGCAGACCTCCGGGCGTACCTGAGAACGACGATAGGACGCATTCAATGGTCGCCAGTCGAAAAGAGGGTGTTATCAAGGATCGACATCATGTGTCGCGCCGTGGCGTGCTCCGCCTGTCCGTGCTGGTCGCTGGTGGTTCGACCGTGGCAGTACGAGCAGCATCCACGGCGGTGGCCGCCGATCCACCACTCCGGATGTTCGCACCAAAACCGTTTCCAGAATTGAAATTTCTGGATGCAGCCGGTCGGCACCTCTCGCTCGCGTCGTTTCATGGCAAGTTCGTGCTGCTCAGCATCTGGGCGACCTGGTATGTCCCCTGCCAGAAAGAGATGGCCACGCTGGATCGCTTGCAAGTCAAAGTCGGCGGTCCGCATTTCCAGATCGTTCCGGTGTCGATCGATACTGGGGGCCTGGTTCCTGTCCGTGATTTCTACAACCGTTTCAAGATCAAGCATCTCGGCATCTATCTCGATCCCGACGGCAGTGCCTTGCAGACGCTTAATCTCCAGACGATCCCCGCGGCGTTCCTGATCGACCCTAATGGTAAGGCGATCGGACTTAAATCCGGCGTGGCCGTCTGGGATAGCCCACGCATGGTCGAATTCCTGACCCATGTGATGTCCACGAAATCACCCACCTGAACCAAGGATTTTTCAATCATGAATACATGTTGCGATACTACCGGCACCACCCGCCGATCCGGCTGGTGGCGCTTTGTCACCCCGCGCATCGGGATCATCGTCGGGCTCGTTGTCATCGCGGGCGGCGGTCTTGCGCTTGGCGGCTGGGGTTGGTTGGTCGCAGCAGGCCTGGCGCCGATCATCCTGTCGCTGGCGCCCTGTCTTATCATGTGCGGCCTGGGGATGTGCATGATGGGCATGAACAAATCGAAAACCACCGCCGCGCCGGCGCTCGACGCCGCCATCCAGAACGGCGACGGCACGATCCGCCGCGGGGACTCGATGCCGTCGTCAGTCGCTTCGATTGCCCAACCGCAACCCCAGAACGTTACCTGAAACCAGCGTCGTTGATTCGATCCCAAGCAAAGGAATCTACTCATGAGCATCCAACTCGGCCAGATCGCCCCCGACTTCGAGCAGATCAGCACCCAGGGGACTATCAAATTCCACGAATGGCTCGGCTCGTCCTGGGGGGTGCTGTTCAGCCACCCGAAGGATTACACCCCGGTTTGCACCACCGAACTCGCCGAAGTCGCGCGACTGAAGCCCGAATGGGACAAACGGCACGCCAAGCCGATCGGGCTTTCGGTCGATCCGGCCGACAGCCACCAGGGCTGGGAAGACGACATCCGGGAAACTCAGGGCCAGACCCTCAATTTCCCATTGCTGGCCGACGCCGATCGCAAAGTCTCCACCCTCTACGGCATGATCCATCCGCAAGCCGACCCTGCGCTGACCGTGCGCAGCGTGTTCGTCATCGATCCGAACAAGAAGGTTCGGCTCACGATCACCTATCCGCCCAGCACCGGGCGGAACTTCGACGAGATCATCCGGGTGATCGACAGCCTACAGCTCACCGACGCACACAAGGTGGCAACCCCGGTGAACTGGAACGATGGCGATGAGGTGATCATTGTTCCGAGCCTCTCGGACGACGATGCCAAGCAGCGCTTTCCGAAAGGTTGGAGAACCTTGCGGCCGTATCTTCGGATGGTGGCCCAGCCAAAGCTGCCACATCGGCAGTGATCGAGCATACGTTCCCCCGATCCATCGCAAGACGCGTCGCCCGGCTGTCCGGTTGCCGTGTGAGTTGAGGTTAAGATGAAAATAGTCCTGACGTCGGCGCTCGGTCTGGTCGCTTTGCTGGCGCTGCCGCTATCGGCGCTGGCCCATGCTTACCCCGCGAATGAGAACCCGCCCTCGGGTGCTGTGCTGAAACAGCTTCCCGCCGCGCTTTCGATCGCGTTCACCGAGACCATCAACCGGCATTTCAGCGGCATCGTGGTCAAGGGGCCGAATGGCAGACAAGTCAGCTTTGGCGCGGCAATGTTGGCGCCGGGCAACGCCAAAACTTTGATCGTGCATCTGCGAAAATCGCATCGCACCGGGCGCTATACCGTGCTCTGGCATGCACTCGCATCCGACGGTCACCGGACGCACGGCAGCTACGGCTTCGAACTCGCGCGGTGAGCATCTCGGCCGACCTGCTCGTCCGCGGCGTCGCCCGCGGCATTCATGTCGCGGCGTCGCTCGCCATTCTCGGCACCACGGCCGGTTATCGCCTGTTCGCCCAGGCCGGCTTGCGACATGACGACACACCGGCCTCAGGCAACGTCCGCAATGCGATCGTCAGGTTTTTGCGCGGCAGTTTCGCCGTGGCCGTCGTCGCTGGTTTGATTTGGCTCCTTTGCGAAGCCATCTACGCCACGGGAACACGCCAGATCGGCGCCGGTTTCATGGCCATTGCGCCGTTGCTGCGCGACACCACCTTCGGTCACCTTCTCATCATCCGGCTGATCGTGATGGCCGGTGCCGTCTGGGCGTTCGGCCACGGCCAGAATGACCGGTGGGTGCTGCTAGCCGCTTGTCTTGCGGCAATCGCGGTCGCGTTGCAGGCGGGGCTCGGGCACGGTGCTGCGATGGGTGGGACCGAAGGGCACCTGCTGCTCGTAACCCTGATTCTGCATCTGCTCGCCGCCGGCCTGTGGCTCGGTGGCCTGGTTTCGCTTCTCATCGTGATCAAGGCCGTCCCGCCGGACGCCGCCTTTCGGGCGGCAACTCGGTTTTCCCGCCTGGGCATTATCTGCGTCGTTACCATTGCGGTGACGGCGGCGATTCAGGCCTGGTATCTGATTGGCACCATCGCGGCATTCACCGGCACGGAATACGGATTGGTCGCGGCAGGAAAACTCGTTCTGTTTGCATCACTGATCGCCATTGCAGCCACGAACCGACACCAGACATCCCGCCTCGTGACGCCAGACGGCCAGCATGCCAAGGATTTTCTATACCGATCCATCGCGATCGAGACCGCCGTCGGCCTCGCGGTGGTCGTGCTTGCGGGTATTCTGATGGAACTCCCACCGGCGATGGACATGGCGAAAATAGGTATGGCGGGTTAGCTGTGACTTTGAATCGCCCACAATCGGAAGGTTTCATCTGGCTGGCCGTTACCCTGCTCGGCTGGACAGCATTGGACGTCCTCGATTCCCACTTGGCGAACGGACCAGCAGCGCTCGCAGCAACGCCATGGCTCGTCTGGCAGTTCACGCCGATCATTATCATTCCTATGATCTGTGTCGTGGTCTGGTACGTGCGCGGTCGGCGCCGGGGCAGGGCTGTTCAACGCTTCGGATCGGCTGAACTGAGTCTGATCTGCCACACCTGCGGGGCGACTTGAGGCGGCTGATGGGCATAGGGATTCCCAACCCGGCAGATGTCTGAATCTTGGACGGCAACTGGATTGGAGGTTGCCGTGGCTGCATTTTCACCGTTGCTGGACATACTGGCGGATGTTCCTGATCCGCGGCGGGCGGAGGGTAAGCTCTACAAGTTGCCATATGTGCTACTGTTTTCGATCCTCGCCATCGTCAGCGGCTGCAACTCGTATCGCGGTATCGTCACCTTCATCGACGTCCATCGGGACAGGTTGAACGCCGCCTTCTCGCTGAAATGGCGCCGGGCGCCGGCGCATACCGCCATCCGCTACATCCTTCAGGGGCTCGATCCGGCGACGGTGGAGACAGCCTTCCGCCGTCATGCCGCCTTGCTGCAGGCTGCGGGTGGGGCGCCTGAACAGGGCAGCATCGCACTCGACGGCAAGACATTACGCGGCAGCTTCGACAACTTCAATGATCGTGCCGCCGCGCAGGTACTCAGCGCCTTCGCCACCGACACTGCGCTCGTGCTCGCACATGTCGATATCGCCGAGAAGTCCAACGAGATACCGGCGGCGCAGACGTTGCTGGCTGAACTCGGCGTTGCCAGCGGCGCCATCGTCACGCTTGATGCGCTGCACTGTCAAAAAAACATTTTGAGGTCGCAGCAGCAGCCAGCATCGCCCTGATCGTCCAGGTCAAAGACAACCAGCCAACCCTACGCCAGCAGATCCAAGAAATTTCTGCGGCCGTGGTGCCGCTCACCTCTGACCACAGCCACGATCGCGGCCGCAACCGCGACGAAAGCCGCACCGTCACCGTCTTCGATCCCGCCGGCAAGCTGAGCGGCACCGACTGGCAGCCTTACGTCGCCACCATCATCCGCGTCGAGCGCAATGTCTTCATCCGCAGCGCCACAACCGGACTGCTGCGCCATTCCACCGAAATCGCCTTCTACGTCTCAAACGCGCCGGTCACCGCCACGCGCGCGGCAAAAGCCATCCGCGCGCACTGGAAGGTCGAGAACACCTCCCATTACACCCGCGACGTAACCATGGGAGAAGACCTCTCGCGCATCCGCACGAATCCCGGCATTTTCGCTCGCCTGCGCAGCTTTGCCTTCAACATCCTCAAGGCCAACAAGACCAGCACGCTCAGCCAGGATCGTTATCGCGCTGCTCTCGCAGGGATCGACAACTTGTTCTCTCTCATTACTATGCCAAAGCGTTGAACAGCCCTGGGCGCCGGGGGAGGCAGGCAGCCTGGACGCGGGACGCATTCTTCACAGCGGCAATATTGCTGTTGTTCCTCGTTCTACAGTCACCGATCGAAGGTTTTTCCGATCAGTTCCTTACGATCCATCAAGTCGAGCACATGACGCTCGATATGATCGCGCCACTGCTGTTGATGCTCGCAGCCCCCCAGGCGCCTCTGCTGCGCGGCATGCCGGCGTGGCTGCGCCATAAACTCGTCCCCGGCATCGTGGGTAACGGCGCGCTCCATCGTAGCTTCGCGGTGGTCAGCCAGCCGATTCCGGCGAGTTTTTTATTCATCGGAACCAGTGACTTCTGGATGATCCCGCGGGTCCACGATGCGTCGTTGCGCATCCCGTTGATCCACGATGTCTGGCATGTCACTCTCTTTGCCAGCGGCCTGATTTTCTTCTTTCGTCTTCTCGATCCGCGCCCAGCCCCACTCGGCGCCCCGCTGCTCGCTCGCATATTGATGTGTTTTTCAGCGGAGATGAACTTCATCCTGTTCGGCTTCTACCTCAGCGCCAAATCTATCGTCCTCTACAATGCCTACGGGCGTATGGCACCTTTCTGGCATATTTCCGCGCTGAGCGACGAGCGCTTCGGTGGTCTGACCATGTGGATCGACGGTTCGACAATGATCACACTCGGCGCCCTGATCGCGCTGCATCGTCTTGCGAGCCATGAAGAGCGGATTGCCAATCGCAGGATCGCTCTTGCCAGTGCCCCGCCATTGCGCGACAGCCAATACAGTTTCGGGAAACGACGAGAAAATCGCAACCTTGCGTTCGGACTGATCGGATTTGTCGGTTTCATGTTGATTGGCACTGTAATCGCTGCCGTCGTGTACGATCACATGACAAACCCCCAAGTCGACACCGCAGCTTTCATTCAGGTGAGAGCAAGGACGCCGAATGGTCCGTCCGCTCCAACCGTCAGTTTGGCGTCCAAACTACCCCCGTCCGATAAGCCTTGATGTGGGCCATCGAAAATGTTCCCCGACAAATGTTGAATTCGTTCCAAGTGGCCGGCCTTCTGACCCACCTATTGGTCCTTGTGCTTGGCGTCGGCGGATTGATCGGTATCATCCCGCTTGCGCGTGGCCGTCGCGCCGGATCAGGTTTGGTTCTTATGGCGATCTCGATGGATATCGTGATCTTGGCCCCCCGCTGGAACTTTGGCATCGCGGGCGTCAGCGCTTATGTCCTGGGCTTCCTGGCGGGGCTGTGGCTTCTCCTTGGGCCTGAATATGGCAAATGAGGCCAACGGCTTTGTACCGTCCATCGGCCCAACAATACCGTGACTAGATTTGGTGAGATGCCACATAGGAAATCAACGTCATTGCACGCGGCGAGTCCCAACGTGCCGCCCCCGGTACATACCCGACGATCAAACCATTTGGGTTGATGACATAAGTGATCGGCAAAGCATAGAGCGGGAAAATCCCACGTCCCGGATTGGCAGCATTGAAATAGCCGACCTGTTGGTCGGGGTCCACGATCACCTTGAGATGAGTCAGGTCGTGCTTCTTA
This sequence comes from Acidiphilium sp. PA, assembly GCF_026191915.1. Taxonomy (GTDB): domain Bacteria; phylum Pseudomonadota; class Alphaproteobacteria; order Acetobacterales; family Acetobacteraceae; genus Acidiphilium. The sequence goes on along the minus strand of NZ_JAIMBY010000011.1, from coordinate 16,539 downwards.
TAGAAGGCTTCCACATTTGCCTTGTTGCCGTCATCGACTGCAATCGGCAGGATCGTGGCCTTCGTCCCCTTCAGTTTCGCTTGCAGCCGATCCAGCAGAGGCATCTCATAGACGCAGGGGACACACCAGGTCGCCCAGAAATTGATCAGAACGACCTCGCCGCGCAGCCGCTGAAAATCGATGATGCTGCCGCCGTCGGTCACGATCGGCTTGATCGGAACGGGCCGCTGCGGGACAATCTGGGTGTACTGACCATCGTAGCTGTAGAACGCCGGAGGTCGCCCACGCCGAGCGGCCCGTGCGTTTGGGGTCATCCAGATCACGGCCGGCATCACGACGGAGCCGAATAATGATCGTCGCGAGACCGGCTTCAGGGCTGAGCCGTTTTGTTCATGGCATTTCCCATCATGGAGCGGCACTTACGACAAGAGGCGCAAGGCGGGTCTGAGCTGATTTTCGATGATTTCGGGGAACAAAGGCCCGGCGGTATGCCAGCGCACCATACCGCCGGGCGCGATCAGGAAACTTTCCGGCACCCCATAAACCCCCCAGTTGATCGCCACCCGCCCGCTCAGATCGGACGCAATCCGCCGATACGGATTGCCAAATTCCGCGAGATAGAGTGCGAGTGGTCGGGGCTTGTCCTGGTAAGCGATACCCCAGATATCAAGTCCTGATTTCGCAATGTCCGCGAGATAAGGCGCCTCCACCTTACAGGGGACGCACCAGGACGCAAAAAAGTTGATCAGGATCGGCCGTTTCTGTGCAACCAGGGCCGCCTGATCGAACCCATTGTGGCCATCCTCTCCCGGCAGAGTGAAATCGGGAACCTTTTGGCCTACCAGCGGATTGTTGAATGCCTGCGGGTTGTAAGCGCCGGTGCGCATCCGTTCCAAGAGCGCGTATGACCCGATCCCACCCACCGCCACGGTGGCGAGCGGAATACCGAGCATCATTCGGCGAGAGATGTGCGATGTTGCCATGAAAGTGCCTCAGACGTGCGCGAAACTGTCTATTGTAGTCCGTTGGAATAACAGGTTGACCATCGCAATCCTCCAGGAATGATTGAAACTATCACGTGGTAAGGCTGTGGCGCCGTGTGGTCTTGGAGCGGCGGCGGGCCGGTTCCCGCACATCGTGCTCGACGCGCGCGGCCTGATCCGCGAGGTCATCCATGATCGGACAATCTGGCCGATCATCACCCTGGCAATGATCGGCCAGGTGTTCGATCGGACCGAGCATCGCCTGAAGATCAGCGATCTTGCTTCGCAACTCTGCTGCGTGTTTTAGCGCGATACGCTTGACGTCGGCGCTCGCACGGTTCTGGTCCCGCCACAGAGCCAGCAACTGCATGATCGCGTCGATTGAAAAACCGAGATCGCGGCCACGGCGAATAAAGCGAAGTGCATGGATGTCGGCAACCCCGTAGAAGCGATAGCCACTGTCATTACGGACCGCCTTCGGAATGAGACCGATGCTTTCGTAGTAACGGATCATCTTGGCTGGAACACCGGAGGTTTTTGCGGCCTCACCAATCGTCATGGAAGTCATTCAGCTTCGTTCTCGATCAAACGGCATCGTGGTAGTGCCGGGGCCTCTATAATTCGTGGAACCCGACAACGGGTTTGGTACCTATCGACCGGCATATTACCAAGCTCCCATGGTGGGAATGTCAAGCCTAAAACTACCCTCTCAGGCCGCTGCGGAAACCCAGGTTCCTTTAGCAGAAGGCAGGGGCTGTAACATTCGCGGCAAGGCCGTATTCATGGATCCTGGCGGCTAATTGAAGGACTGCACGCCATCGCCATCATCGAGGACGCGGGCATTGAAGCCGAGCGAAACCCCGAAACCCAATCACGCCGCAAAGGCGGCGTGAGTTCGCGCGACGCGGCGCGCCCGCCAGATCATACCAGCACCGATCGCGATCATCGGAATCGATAGCAACTGGCCCATTGTCAAGCCAAACATCAGATAACCCAGGAACCAGTCCGGCTGGCGGAAAAACTCAGCCGTGGTCCGTGCAATCCCGTAGCCAAGCACGAACAATCCCGCGAGATACCCGGGCTGGCTGCGTATCCGCTCGCTGCGCGATACCGTGTAGAGCACGACAAACAGGACCAATCCTTCAAGCGTCGCCTCAATCAACTCCGATGGATAGCGCGGCACGTCCGAACCCGATTGTGGATAGATCATGCGAAACGGAAACCAGACGGGTGCCGGGCGGCCCCACAACTCTCCATTGATGAAATTGGCGATCCGGCCCAGAAATAGCCCGATCGGTACCGGCACGGCGACCCGATCGGCGAACTGCCACGGGTCTAGACCACGCCGGTGGCAGTAGATCAGGATCGCGACCGCAACGCCGATCAAGCCGCCGTGAAAACTCATCCCACCGTCCCACACGGCGTAGGTGCGATCGAGATGGTTAAGAAAATAGACCGGCTGATAGAACAGAATATAGCCGATCCGGCCGCCAAGAACGACGCCCAGCGTTGCCCATGACAGAAAGTCATCGACCTGCTCATGAGTCGCCACCACCGGGGGTTTCCGCACCAGCCGGCGCATCAACTGCCAGCCGATTACCAGCGCTGAGATATAGGCTAGGGCATAATAATGAATGGCGAACGGGCCAAATTTCACCAAAATGGGGTCGAAATGTGGCCAGAGATACACGTGACTCATCGATAACTCCGGGGAGTATCCCAGCCAACATCGGGTAGAGGCTTCGATCTACGAATCATGTCCAACGGGCGACCGAGACAGCTACAGGGTTGCGTTCTTCGTGAAGCAAGGGTTTCTCCATTTTTGTGTTACGCATTACTTCTCTTTATCTAACAATACCTTTACAGGTTCCCATCCTAGGAATGTCAAGCCTGAGGCTCTGCATAGGTAGGCTTTTAGAATTCTGGGTTCATCGGGTGAAAACAGGGGGGTCTTGACCCTTCCTGCATTGGAAGCCCAACAAGTATCAGTAAGCACATTTTCAAGCACGTCGTAAGCTGGCGTATTGGAACCTCCGCCCCAACATGCTGGCAATATGGCAAATCAAAATAATCTAACGAAACACCAGGAATGCAGTGATATGGAAAACGATACCACAATCGCCGACGGGCTGGTCGGCGCGATCGGCAACACGCGGCTGATCAGACTGAAGCGAGCCTCAGCAGCGACCCGCTGCGAGATCCTCGGCAAGGCGGAGTTCATGAATCCCGGCGGGTCGGTAAAGGACCGTACCGCCATCGCCATCATCGAGGACGCGGAGCGGACGGGTGCGTTGAAGCCGGGCAGTACCATCGTCGAGGGGACTGCCGGCAACACCGGAATTGGACTGACTCTCGTTGCTAACGCGCGTGGCTACCGCTCGGTGGTCGTGATGCGGAGACCCAAAGCCGCGAAAAAATCGACTTTCTGCGGATGATCGGTGCCGATCTCAGGCTGGTACCAGCAAAACCCTACCGCGATCCGGACAATTACGTTCGTGTCTCCCAGCGGATCGCCGATGATACTGGGGGTTTCTGGGCAAATCAGTTCGACAACACTGCGAACCGGGAGGGCCACCGTCTGACCACAGGTGCAGAAATCTGGGCGCAAACCGCCGGTTGTGTCGATGCGTTCACCTGCGCCTGCGGGACCGGTGGAACCTTGGCCGGCGTTGGTCTGGCATTGAAAGCGCAGCACTCCAAAGTGCAAATCGTGCTGGCCGACCCGGAGGGCAGTGGCCTATACGGGTGGGTTGGCAATCTGACGCCAAGTGGATCATCGATTACTGAGGGAATTGGCCAGTCGCGAGTCACCGCAAATCTGGCCGGTGCGCCGATCGACGATGCGTTACGAATACCTGACGCAGAGGCGCTGGAACAGGTGTTCGACCTGATGATCCATGAAGGAATTTCAGTCGGTGGGTCGGCGGGGATCAACGTCGCCGCAGCGATCCGCATCGCACTTGGTCTCGGTCCCGGACATACGGTGGTGACTATCCTGTGTGATAGCGGCGCACGCTATCACACCAAATTGTTCAACCCTGCATTTCTGCGCGGCAGAAATCTGCCCGTCCCAGCCTGGCTTTGATTCGCCATCCGCTGCTTGAGGGACTCCCCGGCTGCCTTGGTTTCCGAGGCATATGATCAGAACTTCACCTTGAACCCACCATAGGCACCGACCGGTGCCACTGGGCTGTAGGCGCGCGGGTTCGTCAGGTTCGGTACCTGCGCGACGTACACATTACCGAGGGAGGAAAAGCCGCCATAGCTGTAGGCGGTGGCATTCAGGACATTTTCCAGGGTCGCGAACAATTCGAGTTTCGGGGTCAGGTGATACCGCGACGTGAGGTCGGTGATCATGTAGCCGGGCAGCGGCTTGTTCAGATTGGCGGCATCGCCGAACAGATAGCTCGATGTGACGGCGACGGCCGAGGCGCCGACACTCCATTGCGGGGTGATCCGGTAGCCCGCGCCGAACTTGATCTGGCTGGCCGGAATGCCGGGGAAATGATCGCCAGGCACGATGGTGAGGGTGCCGCTGGCATTCGCCGCCGGATTGCCGCCGCCGGATTCGACGAAGGCGGTCTGATAGACCGCACGGGTGAAACTATAATCGAAATAGGCCCGCCACGGACCGCTGGTATAATGCAGCCCGAAATCGATACCGGTGCGCAGCACGTTACCGATATTGTTGAAATAGGCGCGTCCGATGGTCGGTGCGTTGATGAAGCCGATGTCGTCGTTGAGGACCGTATGATAATAATCGGCTTGATAAGTCAGCGTGCCGTGCGCACCGGTCAGCGCCGCACCTCTGACGCCGGCCTCCCAGGTGCGGGCGGTGACCTGCTTGAGGTTGGGGTCGTTGACAAAAAAATTGGCGAGGCTGCACGCATTCTGTGGCCCGGCGCAGGAAAGCTCGGCGGGCGTCGGGTTGCGGTTGGCCTCGGAATAGCCGCCATACAGGGTCACCAGCGGGGTGAGTTGATATGCCGCGCCGATCGCCGGGTTCAGGTGGCTGTAGAAATGCTGGCCGGTCAGGCCGGCATTGCCGCCCTGGTCGAACGCGTTGAGGTTGGCGGCATTGATCCGTGCCGAGGCGGTGATCGATAGTTTCTTGGTGGCATCGAACGTATCGGAGCCATAGACGCCCTCATAGGCACTCTGGAACGCGGCGCGCACCGGGATGTTGATGCCCGGTTCGTCGATCACGATACCCGGCCCATAATAGGCGCGGGTGAGCGGAGTGATGCCACCGAGCAGTCCGTTGGCGTCGAATTCGGTCTGTGAGCCGTCGAAACTGACGCCGGCGACCAGGTGGTTGTGATGACCGGCGATCGGCGTGGTGTTGGTCCATTGCAGCGAGCCGCCATAGCCGTTGGTGTTGGTGCTCTCCTGGTCGAGCTCGGAATAGAAATTGCTGTTCAGGAAGTTGGGAATCGGCACCAGGCCGCGCGTGGTGCTGAGCACGCCGGGGCTGGTGCACAGATAGGGCGAGCCGGAAAAGCACGGCAAGTCGTTAGGGCCGTTCCCGTTGGAGACTTTCTGGAGAAAATAATCGTAGTAGATCACCGCCTGGATGGCGTTGGTCCGGTTGATCCGGTCGCTGAAATCGGTGGCGAACTTGGCGTAGTGATTGCCCAGAAAGTTGGGTGAGGTGTATTGCGCGTTGGGTCCCACGGCGAGCAGTTGCACCGGGGTGGTGCCGGGGCCGTTCAGCGCCGAGCGTGCCAGGGTGAGGCTCATATTCAGTTGCGCATGGGCGCCGCGCCAGCCGAGATTGCCGTAGAAATTCTGGATATTGCTCGACTGGTCCTGCCGCCAGCCGCCTTCATGGCGTTCCGAGGCGGCGAAATAGGCCGATATGTCCCCCTTCTGCACGCCATATTGCGCATCGAGTTCGGCGCGACCGAACGAACCGCCCAGGGCTTCGATCTCGCCGCCGTGATAGGAAAAACCATCCTTGAGCTGGACATCGACGGCACCGCCCAGCGCATTCAGACCGAACACCGGGTTCGCATCCTCGACCGTCAGGCGGCGGATCGCGGGCTCTGGCAGCAAATCCCAATTCACCGTGTCACCGAACGCCTCGTTGAAGCGCACGCCATCGACATAGACCGCAAGCCCCTGTGAGGTGCCCTGCAACGGCGAGATTTCGAATCCGTGATAGAACAGGCTGGGCTGGTAGGGATTGCCGGCGGCGTTATCGAGATTGACGCCGGTGGCGCTGCGTTGAAGGGCACGCAGGGCATCGGGCGCGCCGTTCTGCGAGATCTCGCGCTTGGAGATGATCTGCACCGCCTGCGCGGCCTTGGCGATGTTGATGCCGGAACTGCTCAGCGGCGAGGTCTGGACGATGATTTTCTTGATGTGAACTGCGTACGGCGATTCGGCCGAACTGGGCGCGATCGGCATGATGATCGGTGGTGCCGAGACAGTAGTCACAGACTGCGCATAGGCTGGCAGGCAGACAGCGCCGAGCTTCACGGTAAGCCAGCCTGCTCTATAGCCGGCTTGGCGCAAGTTTGTCGTCATTAGGCGTTTCCTCAGTTTCTTCATAGTAGTCTTGACCGCGCCGCGCCGCCTGAGCGAACGGATTAATCCGTTGTTGCTCTCACCCGCTAGACGTCTAAGCCTTGATGCACTTTATAGTTGCTGTAAGGTCAAGCCATGGAAGCTCTCTTAACCGTTGGCGCCTTGGCGCGGCTGACTGGCGCAACCCGCCAGACTATCCGCTGGTATGAACAAATCGGCTTGCTGCCAGCGCCTAACCGCAGTGCTGACAATTATCGCCTTTATGGTGACGATCATCTGGCAAGGCTTCGTTTCATCCGACGCTGCCGCGATTTGGGGTTCAGCCTCGAAGTTGTGCGGAATTTAGCGGATCTCGCAGCAAAAGATGGGGAGGATTGCGCCGATGTTGCGACAATTGCAAATGTCCGCCTAATCGAACTCGACAATAGAATTGCCACTCTGATGGCGCTGCGACAAGATCTCGCTGCTGTTATTAATGACTGCGCCGGAGGCCGAGTGAGCTGTTGCCGAATACTGTCGTCATTTTCACCTCAGCAGTAACCGTTCACACCCCCCTGTCAGATCGCTACCTGGGCAGGGATGGTGGGCAGCAGATTGTTAGAGCGAGCGGCGGTGATGAGGGCGTAGGCATAGGCCCATGGATCCGTGCGGCGCTTGCGGCAGGTGTCAATGACGCTGAGCGCAGCCGCATAGAACCGGCTTCCTTCATCGGATCGCGTGCCGAAGCTGATGCGCCTGGAGATCGCAATCGCAGGGTCATTCTACCCATGTCGGGCAGCTCGTAGAGTTTCATTACCGGTGGCACCCCTATTATGGTGGGCGATTCCGGCATGAGGGGCACGAAGAGCGAGCCAATGGGACGATCGTCCGGGTCGAGATCAAGCTCGGCGAGGTCATCCAGGTTCCGGCGTGGATGCTGGACCGAGTGCTTTGCGCGAATATGGAGATGGGCGAACCGCTGGTAGCAGTTTCGGGTCTTTTAGAGCTTCACAGGCTGCTGACCCAGTTCGGTTTCAGGCAAACTACCATGGATGGACTCGATTCCATCCAGGAGGCGCACGATGAAAGCCCTACGACTACCTTTGAAGCAGATGATGCAGCCCCGTCAGTTGAGCATGTCGCTCGACATGCCCGAGCTGCGGGGACTAAGCCTGACGGAGCGGGGTTTCGCGGTCGCCCGACTAGCGACGCTCCTGATGGCGGCCGCCGGCGTCGTAACCGAGGAGACCAGCGATGACGAGCAGTGAACTGCTGCCGGTCGCGGTGCTGAAGCGCAAAGCCGTGGTGTATGTTCGCCAATCGACCCAGGCGCAGGTCCAAAACAACCTCGAAAGCAAGCGGAGGCAATATGAACTCGTCGACGTAGCTCGTCGCTGGGGGTTCAGCGACGTTGAAGTAATCGACGATGATCTTGGTCGAACCGCAAGCGGTACGATGGAGCGCCCGGGTTTTGAGCGATTGGTAGGTGATTTGTGCACCGGCAAGTTCGGGGCAGTCATCTGCTGCGACGCGTCCAGGCTTTCTCGCAACGGCCGGGACTGGCACCATCTTCTGGAGCTGTGCGGGCTGGTCGAGGCCCGCGTCATCGACCTTGACGGCGTGTACGACCCCTGCAGACCCAACGATCGCCTGTTGTTGGGCATGAAGGGTAGTATCAGCGAGTTCGAACTGGGCATTTTGCGGAGCCGTATGCTCGACGCTGCCCGCGCCAAGGCCGGACGTGGCGAATTGCGGTTGAGCGTTCCGATCGGCTACGTCTGGCACCGGGATTATGGCTTGGGGCTCGACCCTGACCTTCGGGTCCAGGAGGCGATCCGTCTCATTTTTACTCGCTTCCGCGAGCTTGGCAGTGCGCGTCGGGTGCTGATCTCGCTGACTGCGGAACATTTCGATTTTCCGCGCCCGTCCGACGGGCGCCAGACTGTCTCGTTCGATTGGGTGCCAGTCCGCTATCGCAACGTCATTTCGATCCTCAAGAACCCGTTCTACGCGGGTGTTTACGTCTATGGTAAAAGCGAGAAGCGAACAGAGATTGTTGATGGCCGGGCTCGCAAGAGTTACGGCCACAGCAAGCCTTTCGGGAAATGGGATGTGCTGCTGAAGGATCACCATGCAGGCTATATTGAGTGGGACGAGTTCGAGAAGAACCAGGCGCACATCGCCGTCAATGCTTTCGGGCAGAAGGGCGGCGTCAAATCGGGCCGCGGTGGGCGGGCGTTGCTTGCGGGCCTTCTCACGTGTGGGCGGTGCGGACGGCGATTGGGCGTCGTCTATTCTGGGCGAACACCAGGACATCCTTACTATCGCTGTGAACGCATCAACCAGATGTTGGCTAAACCGCGATGCATGACCTTCGGCGCCTCCCGCATCGATCCAGCCATTGGCCGCGAGATAATGAGGGCGGTCACACCAATGGCGATCGAGGCCGCCATGGAAGCTGAGCGGATGCATAAAAATAACTGCGACGAGCGACGCCGCATGGTCGATCTCGACCTGCAACAGGCTCGCTACGAAGCATCTCTTGCCGAGCGTCGCTACGCCGCCTGCGACCCCGACAACAGGCTGATTGCCGCGCAACTTGAGAAGAGCTGGGAAGGAGCCCTCAGGCGGGTGGCCGACTGCGAGGCACGTCTGGTCGAAGCGCGACAACTCAACCTCGCTGCACCGGTTCCTGATTTTGTCGGCATCGCAGCCGACCTCGAAGCCGCATGGCGGGCGCCCAAGGTCGACATGCGCTGTCGTCAGCAACTGCTGCGTGCGCTCATCACTGACATCATCGCTGACGTCGACGAAGCACAGCGCGAGGTTATTCTGACCATCCACTGGAAAGGCGGTCAGCACTCGCAGCTGCGTGTCCGTAGACCCAAACCCGGAGAGCACGGTCAAAGCACTCCGGAAGCCGCTCTCGCCGTTATGCGATCTATGGCCACCCGATGGTCCGACGCCGACATTGCCGCCACTCTCAACCGCATGGGTATGCAAACCGGGCATGGTAAAACGTGGACGGCACGCCGCGTCGGGTCGTTGCGCACCGTCCACAAAATCCAAGGCTATCGGTCTGCCGAGAAAAGCGGGGAATGGCTTACACTGACCGAAGCGGCGAAGAAGCTCGGGGTCTCCCCACATCGTATTCGTCGGCTGATCAAGGCAGGCGTCCTCCCTACCGAACAGGTCATGCCCGATGCTCCGCATCAAATCAGGGCAGCCGATCTGGAAAGCGCACAGGTAACAAGCTTCCCGCGTGACAGGGGCCCGTGTCGCATCAAGGACGATGGGCAAATGTCGCTGTTTTCCGCCATTTGAAGATGAGGTGCAGTATGAATCGGTCGTGACCGCGTGGCGGAGCGCGCGTTCGGCATCATTGTTGGTGGGCGGCAGGTCCGGATCGGCGACGAAGGCGATCACGGCGTCCCAGTCATTGAGGATTTCGCCGGCCAGCCCGCGCACCTTGGTATCGACCTCATGGCGGTTACATTGACAGTTCCATTTGATACCCGCGATCAGTCGCTTGATGGCTGCGGGGTCATCCCCGTCATGCACGCGCTCGATCAAGCGGCGTAGATCGCGCACCAGATCGCGGCCGAAGCCCGATCCCGCGCCGTAATGCCCCACTGCCAGCGCGCGGGCCTTGCGGATCAAGTGCGCCGGGCAACGCTGGCGGCGCGGATGATCGCGATAGGCGCCATACCCGTCGGTGACCAGCCAACCCAGGAAGGCATCGCCGACCAGTGCTGCGAGTTCGCAATGCTTGCGGCTGCCGATCCGATAGACGATGGTGGTCGCCGTCACTGCAACCCAGAGCCACAATAGGGTTGCCTTCTGATACCACGGCGTTTCGTCGAGATGCACAATTTCGGCCGCACGCACCTCTTCGATCAGTTGCTCGACCACGGGTTCGCTTGCCAGACCGAATTCGTGGATGCAGCGTTCGATGGTGGCAACACCGAGCTCAACGCCCAGCCAATCAACCAGGAATTCGGCGATCTTGACGCGCGAGAGCCGGAAACGCAGCGACAGCGCCGCAATGAACGTGGCGAGCATCGGGCCGACAAGGCATCGTTCGCTCATCTGCAGATCGCGCCGTCGCCCCTCGACGTGCGAGCACAGTCCGCTCGCAGGACGTGCGATCGTCTCGTGACCGTAGTCGCAGCGTATCGCCAGATAGGAATGTTTTGTAGCTGCGACATGAAGGTTCATATCGCCGCGGGTGAGCTCAAAGTTCAGATGGGCGCTGACGTGGCGGCTTTGCGCGACAGTGGATCCAAAGACTGCATGGCATGCGTCGCACGCCTTCGGTGCGTGCAGGACTTCACCGCTGACCATAATCGGCAACCGGCGCCAGAACCCTTTCGTTCCAGGTCGTTTGCCAGCCGGCTTTGGTCCAGGGTTACCCCTGGACGTGTTGCCGCCCGGCGCAGAACCACCCCCACCGGCGTCATCGTCCCGGTCGGACTGGTCTGCACTTTGCTCGCGCTTGCCGTCACGCCGGTAGGGATTATCGCTGGAAGGCGGACGGGAACTGGTTGTTGAATCTTTGCCGGCACGGTTTGCCAGAGTTCGCGCCAATTCGTGCAAATCCCAGGTCAGTTCTTCAAGCTCGGCGCGCGACATCGCGGACAAATCAGTCCGTTTGATGTCTTTCAGGCCGGGGATTCTCTGACGCAGCATCAGAATCCTGGAATCCGATTCGGATAGAAACGCAAGCCCCTATTGCGCCGTCCTATCGATCACCCGCTAACGCGCTGTTCCAGGCAAGACAGGGGGGTGTGAACGGTTACCCTCAGCAGTAGCTGAGCTCGACTTTCCGCATTTTTGGGCGGCTGATGCTATCGGATAGCCCAAAATATATCTTCTGAAGCGATGAACTGTAGGGCGTCTTCGAGGGGGAGCGTGGTTCGGCCGAACGGTCCTGCGCTGGACCAACGTTCTTTCCATAGCGACCAATAGAGCACCTCGAGACGACCATCACGGCTGGTTAGCCGAAGTCGCGCCACCAGCGCGCCAGAGCCGGCGCGATAGAGCGTGTAGCCCCGGTTGCGGCGTTCGGCGTGTAGACGGCCGCGGCGACACTGAAAGCTTTCGATACGAGCGATGACGGGATCGGCCATTTGGGGCATGATAAGCACCTGCGGTCTGATGTAGCGGCCGTTCAAGACTCTTGCGACTCGGCTGGTTGTCGATTCTACACCTGTAATGGAATCGCATCATCCCGGCACCGCCGCGCCCGACCCACAGTTGGTTCCGCCGATCCTGGCGGCCTGGCTCTCCGTCTTTCGCTCCTGCTTTACCGCCCCGGTCTGGAACCGCGTTCTCGTTCTGGTGGCAGGTGCGGTGCTGGCGCCAGGCCAGCGAACCGTCACCCAGGTGCTGCGCGTGATGGGGCTCGCGGATGACCAACATTTCCGCCGCTACCACGAAGTTCTCAGCCGGGCACGATGGGATGCACGCGCCATAGCGCGCAGGCTGCTGCTTTATATCATCGAGCGGCTATTGCCCGCGGGTGAGGTGGTGATCGGCATCGACGATACCATCGAACGCCGCTGGGGCGCACAAATCAAGGCGCGCGGGATTTATCGTGATCCGGTGCGATCCTCCAAGGGGCACTTTGTCAAAACCAGCGGCCTGCGCTGGCTTTCTTTGATGGTGGCGGTGCCGATACCCTGGGCCGGCCGGACTTGGGCGCTACCGTTCCTGACCATCCTTGCGCCCTCCGCGCGGTGGAGCCAGACGCATGCCAAACGCCATAAGACGCTGACCACCTGGGCGAAGCTGGCAAAGGTTCCATTGGCGAAGCCATTGGAATGCCAGCGGAGGGGCGTCAGGCGATCCTGCAAACCAGACGCTGGCTGCCCGAACGCCGCATTGTTGTTGTCGCCGACAGCGGTTTTGCCGCACTCGACCTGCTGTCAGGTGTTCGGCGCCATGTCTGTATGATCACCCGGCTGCGGCTGGATGCCAATCTATTCCGGCCCGCACCCCGGCGCCGGCCGGCCCAGCGTGGCCGGCCCCCCATGAAGGGTGCTGCCTTACCCAAATTGGGTAAGGTGTTGAAGAGCAAAAAGACTACCTGGACCAGTCTGGTTGTGTCCCAATGGTATAATGCCCAGCAGCGCACGCTGCTGGTCGCTACCGGCACCGCGGTTTGGTACCATGCCGGGCAGCCGCCGGTGCCGATCCGCTGGGTGCTGGTCCGCGACCCGTCCGGCGCCCATGAACCATCGGCTTTTCTCAGCACCGACCTGGACGCGACCCCAGCTGCGATCCTTGGCTGGTTCGTCTCACGCTGGCGGGTGGAGACCACTTTTCAAGAGGTTCGCACGCATCTTGGCGTCGAGACGCAGCGTCAGTGGTCCGATCTGGCGATCCTGCGCACCACGCCAGCATTGCTCGGCCTGTTCTCGCTGATCACCGTGTGGGCGGACGAATTGGCGCGCACAACGAACACTGCCGTGCGGCCAAACGCTGCCGCCTGGTACTGCAAACGCGAGCCGACATTCAGCGATGCCATTGCCGCCGTCCGTCGCGTATTGTGGGCACTGCCGAATTTATCCACGTCCCGGCAACCGGGCGAAACCATCACAATATCAACCAAGTTGGTAAATCGACTCTTCCAGACTCTATCTATGGCCGCTTAATTTGCGGAAAGTCGAGCTGAGGCGATGAGGTGATTGGCGACGCAAGGGCGTCGTGGCTGAATGGGTGATCGGTCTCCAGATCATTTACCCGTACAGACCTTGTAGAATTCCCAATGCCGGCAAAAGAGAATTTTTATCGCAATATACCAGAATCTTCCGTTGAGCAGGCCGTGCTTTCTTCGCCAGACCACGCCTCGCGTGCCTCGCGGACTACAAACCAAACGATGGCAAGAGACGTTACAGGATCGATCCACCAGGCACCGATCGTCAGGTCCGCGACAAGCCCGATCACCACCACGAGGGACAACCAGCCGCAGGTGATGCTTTCCACAGCGTCTGCCCGCATGGCGCGGCTACCCAATGACGTGGCAAGCGCGATCTTGCGACGAGCAAGCATGAACATGACCGGCATCGCGAGCAGGGCCACCACAAAGCCGGCGATCGAGAACGCCTCGCCATGATGCGTCCAGAATGACCACGCCACGCCACCAATGATGAACAATGCGAGGACATACAACAGAACCCCGCCGACCCGGCTGGCGCGGCGCTCGGCTGCTTCGAAGACAATCTGTCCGTGACGCAATTCGACGGTCAGGCGCCAGATCAGCACACCGGCCGACGCCAGTTCGATCAAGCTGTCGAAGCCGAATGCTGCCAGAGTTAGGCTGCCGGCATCCACCGCGGCGCCGATCGCAACCGTGCCCTCCACGACCATCCAGGCCACGGTCAACCACTCCAGGCGGAAAGCCCTACCGATCAAATCAGCGCGCTCGATCGACCCTTCAGGATTCACCGGCAGCGCGCCGCACCCGCCGACCACCGAAATGGGCGCGGCCGACTCGTTGCCGCAATACGTCTCCGCCATTTCAGGCAGCCACGTTTACATCAGCCGCATCGGTATCAATCGTCTCGGCCGGTTCAGCGACATGCGCCACCATGTCGGTGATAGTGCAGCGGACATGGTGATCGGCCAAAGTATAAAAAACCTGCTTGCCAAGCCGCTCGGCGCGAAGAATGCGGGCCGCACGCAACAGACGGAGATGGTGACTAACCAGCGAGGGCGACAGTCGCGTCAAGGTCGCGATATCGGACACGCAGATCGGGGCGCCGAGACAGGTCAGCACCACCCGTAACCGACTCGGATCGCCGAGCAGTCGAAACATGTCCGCCAGTTCGATTGCCTGGTCGTCCGTGATCGAGGGAGAAACAGACATCACAGAATATCTCATAGTTGAAGATCTGTTCATATGACGATACAGGATATCGAGCAAGTCACACCGACACGGAGACAACGGCATGTCCGCCCCCGATCATGGCGCCCATCATCACGGGGATCGGCACCCTGCCCATGAGGGGCACGACGATGATGGCCGCGCCCATGGCCATGATCACGCGCACGGACCGGGGGGCCATCACCATGCCCCGGGTTCGTACGGCAGCGCTTTCGCGCTCGGCACCGCACTCAACGCTGGTTTCGTTGCATTGGGAATTTTCTTCGGAATCGCCGTTCATTCGGCAGCACTACTGGCCGATGCCGTGCATAACCTCGGTGACGTTTTCGGTCTTCTGATCGCCTGGGGCTCGGTTTTGCTTGCGCGGCGGCGGCCGACCGCGTTGCGAACCTACGGTTGGGGCCGTGGGACCATCATGGCGGCTCCGATCAATGCGGTCGTGCTGCTCCTGGGGTGTGGTGCCATCACGATCGAGGCGTTGCGCCGGTTCGCAGCACCGCAACCGATCGGAGGCATCACCATCATGTGGGTCGCGGCGACCGGCATCGTGATCAACGGGATGACAGCGCTCATGTTCATGAGCGGTCGCAAGGGCGATCTGAACGTCAGGGCGGCGTTTATGCACATGGCTTCCGATGCGGTGGTGTCAGTTGGCGTGGTCGTTGCAGGGCTGCTCATTACGCTCACCCACCTGCGCTGGATCGACCCTGCGACCAGCCTGGTTCTCGTCGCGGTGATTGTGATCGGCACCCAGGGCAATCGCATTTCAAAACATGCCGAGCAATCTGGAGAGGTATTCGTTATCCCATCCGGCGCGCTGGAATTTTCCGCGCATGGAGTCTTTTGAGCCGTCCTTCTGCAGGACGTTGAGTGCCATGTGGCGCAGAATGGCGAGGTTGTTCGGCCCATGTCCCTTCCTGGTCCGGTCGTGATCCTCGTTCATTACGACATCGAGTCGCCAATGCAGTGCGTTCTCGACCCCCCAATGAGCGCGGGCAACTTCGTTGAAGCGCTCTGCCGACAAAGCGGTGCTCAGCAGATAATACGCCGTTTCGGTGCTGGTTTTGGTGCCGATTTCGCGTACGCGGACCACCTTGCCGATGGCAGCGAGGCCGGGCCAGTGGTGATCGGCCTGCAACCAGCCGATATCTGTCGACAGTGTGGCCGTGCGGGTTTCGATGCGTCCGTGATCGGCATCGATGGTCTGCGCACTTGCTGTCGTCTTGTATGCCGGATCATCGAGAAACGTGCGGACGTCATCATGCAACGTAACCTGGTTGCCCTTGAGTGCCATAACATAGTCCCCGCCTTGATCGACGATTTGCTGAGAGGCTGACCCGGAACGTATCCGAAAGGACAATTTGTTCTTATTCAGTAAGTTGCCGGAGTTATGGTGGAACTGCTGGTCTGGCTTACGGCCGCAGTTGCAGGTTGGGGTTGCGTGATTTCAGCGGTTGCGATTCCCTCGTGTTTGCGACGACAACGAGGAGTGACATCATGACCTGGACTGAAATCACGCGGCTGAAATATGAGCGCAACGGGCTGCGCTATGCAAGCGACACCGCCGACGCTGAGTGGGCGGTGATCGAACCCCATCTACCGCCGCCAGCGCGTTACGGGCGGACGCGCAAGACCAAGCTGCGGGATGTCGTCGATGCTATTTTTTACATCGCTCAAACCGGCTGCCAGTGGCGCCTTCTGCCCAAGGATTTCCCCCCCTACACGACGGTGCAGCGGTATTTCTACGCATGGCGGGACACTGGACTGTGGCAGACCATCAATCATGTTCTGCTAATGGCCCTCCGCGAGGCCGCCGGGCGCGCGGCCAGCCCGACCGCCGGCGTGATCGACAGTCAGTCCGTCAAAACGACCGAATCCGGGGGGCCGCGTGGCTATGACGCCGGCAAGAAGGTCAAGGGACGCAAGCGGCATATCCTCACCGACACCGTCGGTCTGCCGGTTGGGATGATCGTCCACACCGCGGATGTTCAGGATCGCGACGGTGCGCCGGCCCTGCTGGAATGCAGGGCTATCGCATTTGGGTTGAACTGAATGCGGCGAGCAGTTTGGTCAGGAAGGCATCGTTCCAACCGGCCTTTTTGAGTTTGCCTTTCATCGATCCTTTGGAGCCTTCGAGCTTGGCGAGATTGAGGGCCAGGC
>NZ_JAIMBY010000010.1 GCF_026191915.1 Acidiphilium sp. PA | reverse complement strand
CGGGGAGGCATGGGGTAGTTTCAACCGTGGCGGGCATCGCGTTCCGTGCTGATGAAGATTTGGCGTCGACACCCAATTCTTACATCGAATCAACGGTTTACACTATGTCCGCCAACCCTCATGCATAATGCAGGCTAAGCAGCTGAATCGGCCGCATCCCCAGGCAGCGCTGCCCTGCGCGCGGCAGGAAGGCGCTCAATGCCCAGGTCACCCCCACAACCCGCGGGTCGAAACGTTTTCTGCTTCTTTTTTACAAAAAAGAAGCCCTACCCTCGCGATCTCACCAGCTTGACAGCCCCCTCCCGCCGGTGAACTCTCACATGCCGCAACCACAGGGGGAGTCGCACGCATGGCGGAACGATGGCTGGCCGGTTCGATCGTCGCAACCCGCGGCGTCGGCTGGGCGCGCAAACCGCGCCTGCACCACCTGACCGAAGCCGCGCAAGGCCGGTTTCATTACACGATCGGCCCCTATTCCGAACCGGTGCTGACGGTCGCCCCCGGTGACCGCATCCTGATCGAAACGCGCGATGCGTTCGAGGGCGCGATCCGCACCGAGCGCGACAAGCCCAGCAAACGTCTGCGCATGCCCTTCGTCAATCCGCAGAACGGCCCGATCATGATCGAAGGCGCCGAACCCGGCGATGCCATCGCCGTTCACATCGAACGCATGCGCCCCCGCGGCGAAAACCCGCGTGGCACCTGCTGCATGATCCCCTATTTCGGCGCGCTCACCGGCACCGGCCTCACCGCCTCGCTGCAACCGCCGCTGCCGGAAATCACCCGCAAAATCCATGTCGATGAAAAGGAAGTCCGCTGGAGTGCCCGCGTCGTGCTGCCCTACGCGCCGCACATCGGCACGCTGAGCACCTCGCCCGAAATCGACAGCATCAACTCCCTCACCCCCGGCCCGCACGGCGGCAACATGGATCTGCCGGACATGGGTCCCGGCAGCATCACCTACCTGCCGGTCCGCAGCCCCGGCGCCCGCCTGTTCATCGGCGATGCGCACGCCTGCCAGGGCGACGGCGAGGTGTGCGGCACCGCGGTCGAATTCGCCTCCGAAACCACCATCCGCGTCGATCTGATCAAAGCCTGGCCGCTCGACTGGCCGCGCCTCGAGCGCGAGGATTTCATCATGACGATCGGCAGCGCCCGCCCGCTGGAAGACGCGACGCGCATCGCCTATCGCGACCTCGTCCTCTGGATGGAAGCCGAATACGGCTTCGACCGGTGGGACGCCTACATGATGCTGAGCCAGTGCGGCCGCGTGCGGCTCGGCAATTTCGTCGACCCCAACTACACGGTCGGCGCCGGCATCTCGAAAAAATATCTCGCCCCGGAAGGCAAATGACATGGATCTCGGATTGAGCGGCAAACGCGCATTGATCACCGGCGGCACCAAAGGCATCGGCCGCGCCGTCGCCGAACATTTCGCCGCCGAAGGCACCGATGTCGCCATCTGTGCCCGCAACGCCACCGAAGTCGCCGAAACCGTCGCAACCCTCAACGCCCGCGGCGTGCGCGCAACCGGCCGCGCCGTCGATGTCGCGGACGGTCCGGCCCTGACCGCCTGGGTGCGCGACGTCACCACCGAATTCGGCGGGCTCGATATCCTGGTCTCCAACGTCTCCGCCCTCGCCATCGGCCAGGATGAAGCCTCCTGGCGCGCCGAATTCGAAACCGACATGATGGGCACGGTCCACGCCGTCGATGCCGCGATGCCGGCACTCGAAGCCTCCACCGCCGCCGCCATCGTCGTCATCTCCTCGGTCTCCGGCCGCGAGGTCGATTTCGCAGCCGGACCCTACGGCGTGTTCAAGGCCGCCCTGATCCACTACGCCAAGGGCCTGTCGTTCCAGCTCGCCGCCAAAGGCATCAGGGTCAACGCCCTCTCGCCCGGCAACACCTATTTTCCCGGAGGCGTCTGGGAAAAAATCGAACACGGCAACCCCGAACTCTACCGCCAGGCCCTCGCGCTGAACCCGACCGGGCGCATGGGCACGCCCGAGGAAATGGCGCGCGCCGTCGTGTTCCTCGCCAGCCCCGCCGCCAGCTTCATCACCGGCACCAACCTCGTGGTCGATGGCGCATTGACCCGCGGCGTGCAGTTCTGAACCACCCGCCCCTACCCATCGCCACAACCTCGGCATTGATCAAGATCAAGGCAGCCTCCTCGAAACCAGCCTAGGCTGACGTTCGCAGTTTCGAGGAGGCACCCATGAACGTCCGCGACATCATGACGACCAACCCCACCACCGTCAGGCCCGAAACCGGGCTGGCGGAGGCCGGGCAACGCCTGCTGAGCCAAAATCTCTCCGCCCTGCCGGTCACCGACGCCGATGGCCATCTGCTCGGCATCATCACCGATGGCGATCTGCTGCGCCGCCCGGAACTCGGCACCGCGCCCGCCATCGGCTGGTGGCGCGGCTTCCTCGCCCCGGAACGCTCGGCCAGCCAATTCATCAAGACACGCGGGCGCCACGTCAGCGAAGTGATGACCGAAACACCCGTCAGCGTCGATCCCGACACCCCGCTGATCGACGCCATCGAACGCATGCAGTCCCTGCACATCAAACAACTCCCGGTCCTGCAGGGCACCAGACTGGTCGGCCTGCTGACCCGCCGCAACGTCCTCGCTGCCCTGCTCGACCGCCTCGCCACCACTGGCGATGCCACCATCTCCGACGACACCATCACCACCCTGATCCGCACCGCCATCAGCCGCTCCAACTGGGCACCGAAGGACATGGTCAGGGTCGTCGCCAACCACGGCTCCGTCACCCTGTCAGGCCCCGTCTTCAGCGATGCCGAACGGCGCGCCCTCATCGTCATCGCCGAAAACACCAGCGGCGTCACCCACGTCAACGATCAGATGATCCTGGTCGACTCGACCAGCGGCGTCGCATTCGGCTCGTTTTGATCCGGCAAGCCCCCTTCGGAGCCCAGGCCACCCCGCACCGCAAACCCGGCGGTACGGCCCGCCAAAACGCCGCGCAGCCATGCCACACCATCTGACGAGCACCGCCCCGCACCACCAGTCCGCCGTGCTCATCACCCTGATGCACCAGGCCGACATCGACCCCAGCTTCCCGATCATCAGACTGGCCATGCCAGACGTTCAACTCGCCGCATGGCGGCAATACGCCCGACGCGCCATCACCTCGAAATCACCCGGCCGCGGCATCCTCGCCGCCCGCTGGCATGCCCGCCATCACCCCGCCGGATTGGCCTGTTTCGACACGCGCACCGAACTCGACACCACCAAAACCCTGTGCGCCCGCCCCGTCGTCGCCGTCGATATCCTCCACCCCGATCGCCTGATCACCGCCCTCGTCAAACAATTATGCGCCATCGCCCAAATCACCCACTGCACCCACCTCAGCCTCGCCCTGCCCCAAACCCCAACCCTCGACCTCACCACAATCCCCCTGAACCGCACCGCCACAGTCAACCAGGATTACACCATCGGCTAACGGTGCGTTGAGGGCGGTGTCACTAAGGGAAAGAAGGCCAAGGGGCTCTGCCCCCTGGACCCCCGTTAAAGGCGGAGCCTTTAAAATCCATTAGTTTTAGGCAAGGGGAGGGCGACCCAAGCCAGATCAGCGGAAAGTCCGAGGCAGCGCCCTCCCCTTGCCTAAAACTAGCGGGTTCTAAGGGCTAAGCCCTTAGTGGGGGGTTCGGGGGGCAACGCCCCCTGATCTTGCTTTCTTCAGTGACACCCACCCCAACGCGCCGTTGGCCGATCGCGCGATCATGGGAAGTGTTTCTTGGTGTAGCGCCAGGCGATCACGTAGAGTCCGAGGTAGGCGAACGGGATGAACACGATCAGACCTTCGAGGCCGCCGATCATTGCGAGGTCTCCTTGTGTGTGGCGAGGCTGTTGGCCTCCTGGGTTTCGAACAGCACGGCGCTGCTGACGGCGATCAGCACGATCATGGTGGTGCCGACCAGCCAGGCGAAGTACCAGGGGCCTTCGTCACCTGCGACCACCGCGAGCAGCAGGGCGGTCAGCAGAACGAGGGCGAGCGCGCCGAATTTGACGAGATCTTTCATGGTGTCTCTGCCTTTCAATAGAAGTGGTCATCGGCGACGACGGTGGCCGGGTTGACCTTGCCTTTCATCACCCGGAACGCCCAGCCCGTGTAGGTCACGATGATGGGCACGAACACAACGGCGAAGCCCAGCATCCAGCCGAGGTTATAGGCGCTGCCTGAGGCGTTCCACACGGTCAGGCTTTCCGCCGGCGTGGTGGATGACGGCATCAGGAACGGAAACATCGCCCCGCCCGCGGTAAAGATCGTGCCGATCCAGGCGAGTGCGCCGAGCCACCAGCCGAGCACCGGCTTGCGCGCCAGCAGGGCGAGCGGGCCGCCGAGCATGCCGCATGCGCCCAGCGCCGGCAGCAGCCACAGCAGCGGGTGGGTGTGGAAATTATCGAGCCAGGCGCCGGCCCGCATCACGACGGCTGGCCCGCCGAGCGGCGTCGCCGGCATGCCGGGATCAACACTCCGGGTGAAGGCGAACCCTTTGATGAACCGGATCCAAACGCCGCCGATCGCGAACAGCACCAGCGCCAGCAATCCGCCACCGATTGCAAAACGCCTGGCGCGGGCTGCAAGATCGCCCATGCCGCGGATCATCAGCATCGCACCGCCCTGATAGACGGCGAGTGCGAGCGCCATCACGCCGCAGAGCAGCGCGAACGGATTGAGCAGGTACCAGACGAAGCTTTCATCCTGATAATACTGGCCATCCCAGCCGAAATGAAACCCGACGCCTTGCAGCACATTGCCGAACGCGGCGCCGAAAATGATCATCGGCAGCGCGCCCGAGACCAGAAACGCCCAATCCCAACTCGCCCGCCAATGCCGCGCATCGACTTTCGAGCGATACTCGAACGCGACGGGGCGCAGGATCATGGCGAACAGCAGCAGGATCATCACGACATAGAAGGTCGAGAACGAGGTGGCATAAAGCGTCGGAAACGCCGCGAAAATCGCCCCGCCGCCCAGGATGAACCAGACCTGGTTGCCATCCCAGTGCGGCCCGATGATGGCGAGCGAAGTGCGCCGCTCCGCGTCGGTCCTGCCGACAAACCGGAGCAGCGTCCCCACCCCCATGTCCATTCCCACCATGATGGCAAGGCCGGACAGCAGCACGCCGAGCAGCAACGCCCAGATGATTTTCAAAGCGATATAGAGTTCCATGGCGCGGGTTCCTTATTGCCAGGGCTTGTGGGCGTAACCGGGCTGGCCGAACACCGGCCGCACCGGCACCGGCAGCGGCTTTGGTTGCGCGGTGTGCTCACCCGGCCCGAGGCGGGCGTATTTGAACATCAGGTAGAGTTCGGCGGCGATGAACAGGCTGTAGAGCAGCACGAACCCGGCCAGCGAAAAAATCATGTACCCGATGCCGTGTGACGAGGCCGATTGAAACGTCGGCAACCAGCCGTACACCGTCCATGGCTGGCGGCCGTTCTCCGCGGTCACCCAGCCGAATTCGCAGGCCAGGATCGGCAGCGGGATCGCGAGCATCGCCGCCTTCATCACCAGCGGGTGCTTTTCCAGCTCGTTCTTCAGGCTGTAATAGGCACCGAACGCGAACACCACGATGAACGCGACGCCAAGCCCCACCATGATACGAAACGACCAGAATTCGACAAATACGTTGGGAATACTCGCCCGCGCGGTCTTTGCCAGCACCGCCGGCAGCAGTGCCGGCGTGATCGCCGACAAATCCTGGTCCGGCGCATAGCGCTGCGCCAGAAACCCGTAGCCCATGTCGTTCTCATGCTTGCGAAACGCCGCCAGCGCCGCCGGATCATGCGAGGCACCGAAGGATTTGAGCGCGATGATCGCCTTGATGCCACTGACGGTCCTGGCCTTGGCCGCGCGTTCGAGCGCGTAGATCCCCGGGATCGTGGTCTTCCACTCATGCGCGACCAGCGGCGTCAGCACATAGGGAATCCCGATCGAGGCGGCATCGCGCTGCTTTTCATCATCGGGCAGGGCAAACAATTTCCACGGGGCCGATGGCCCCCTGGCGCTGTGCCACAGCCCCTCCATCGCGGCGAGCTTGGCCGGCTGCACCAGATCATCCATCCGCCCCAGCGCATCGCCGAGCGTCACCACCGCGAGCGTCGAGACCAACCCGAACAGGGCGGCGATCCGAAAGCTGCGCGCGGCGAATTCCCGATGCTGCTTGCGCAACAGATAATACGCGCTGATCCCCATCACGAACATCGCCCCGCTCACGTACCCGGCGATCGAGGTATGCACGAATTTCGCCTGCGCATCCGGGCTGAACACCAGCGCGCCGAAGCTCTTGAACTGCATCCGCATCGTTACCGGGTCGAACCGCGCGCCGGCCGGGTCCTGCATGAACCCGTTGGCGATCAATATCCACAGCGCCGATAAATTCGAGGCCAGAGCAACAAGATAGGTCACCGCCAGATGCGCCGGCCTGCTCAACCGGTCCCAGCCGAAAAACATCAGCCCGACGAAGGTCGATTCCATGAAAAACGCCATCAGCCCTTCGATCGCCAGCGGCGTGCCGAACACATCGCCCACGAAATGCGAATACATCGACCAGTTGGTGCCGAACTCGAATTCCATGGTCAGCCCGGTCGCCACGCCGATGGCAAAATTGATGCCGAACAGCTTGCCCCAGAACAGCGTCATGTCCTTGTAGATCGGCTTGCCGGTAATCACGTAGACCGTCTCCATCGCGGCGAGAATGAAGCTCAGCCCCAGGGTCAACGGTACGAACTGGAAATGATAAAGCGCCGTCAGCGCAAACTGCAGGCGCGACAAATTCACTACGGTCGGATCGATCATCGGCAGAAATCCCCGGCAGACACTGCGACATGGCCAAATCCATGCCCGGCGTTCCACGAACGCTGCATGGCTCCTAACAGGGCCGCGACCTCACCGCCTTGATCCAGATCAAGCCAGCCGGTCGCTCATATCCGCGCAAGCCTGTCATGCAGCGCCGCCAGCCGCGTCACCGCACCGCCCGCCCGCTTCAACGCGCCGAACCGCCCATCCTCGATCACCCGTCCCGCCGCCAGCACCACCACCCGATCCTCCTCGGCAATGCCGGCGAGCCGGTGGGTAATCGTGATCACACTCCGCCCGACGCCGATCGCCGCAATCGCCGCGCGCACCGCCGCCTCGGTCAGCGGATCGAGCCCCTCGGTCGGCTCGTCGAGGATCAGAAACGGCGTATCCCGCAACGCCGCCCGCGCCAGCGTCAACCGCCGCGCCTCACCACCGGAAAGCCGCACCCCCGCCTCGCCCACCAGCGTCTCCAGCCCGTCCGGCTGGGCGCGCACGAAATCGGCCAGTTGCGCAATCGCCAGCGCGTCCCACAACGCCGCATCATCGGCCTGCGGATCGGCGATCAGCAGATTATCGCGCACCGATCCCGCAAATATCTGCGTCTGCTGCGAGACCAGCGTGAACAGCGAGCGCGCATCATCGCCGCGAATATCCCGCAGCGCCACGCCGCCCAGCGTCACGCTGCCCGCCTGATACGCGGCAAACCGCAGCAGCACATTCACCAGCGATGTCTTGCCCGCGCCGCTGCGCCCCAGCACCGTCAGCCGCTCGCCGGGCGCAAGTGCGAGATCAAGCCCATCGAGCGCCCACCCCGCCTGGCCCGGATAGCGCAGCCGAACCCCCGCCAGCACCAACCCAAGCGCCGCCGGCCGTGCCGGGCTGCACGCCGGATCGCACACCGGCACCGGCCGATCCATGATCTCGAACACACGCCGCGCCGAATCCCGCATCCCGCCCAGCGCCTGAAACGCCCCCGCCAGCGGCGCGACCGCCTCGAAGGCGGCCAGCGCGCCCAGCACCAGCAGCGCCAGATCCGGCCCCGCCAACCGCCCCGCCACCACCAACCGCCCGCCGATCACCAGCATCGCCGCCATCGTCACATTGGCGATCAACACATTCCCGCCGCTCCCGATCCCCGCAATCGTCGCGAGCCGCCCCTGCCGCGCCGCCAGCGCCGCGCTCGCGCCCTCAACCCGCGCCTGCATCGCCGGCGCCGCATTATAGGTGAGCAATTCCGCCATACCCTGCACGCTGTCGATCAGATCGGCCCGCATCGCGCTCTGCAACGCCACCGCATCACCGCTCGGCCGCCGTCCCAGCCGGATACTGATCAGCGGCAGCGCCACCCCCGCCGCCACCAGCCCGGCCAGCAGCACCACCCCGCCCAGCGGCACGAAGGCGGCAAACACCAGCGCCATCAGCACCGACCCGATCGCCGCGACACTGAACGGTGCGACCACGCCCAGAAAAAAATCGCCCAACCGGTCGACATCCGCGACCAGCCGCCCGAGCAGATCACCCCCGCGATCCGCCGCGAGACCCAGCGGCGCCAGCGGCTCCAGCCGCGCGTACAAATCCGTGCGCAACCCCGCCAGCAGCCGGAACGTCGCCTCATGATCCACCAACCGCCCGGCATAGCGCGCCACCACCCGCACGGTCGCGAAAAACCGCACCCCCGCGGCCGGCGTGAAAAAATTGAAACTGTTCTGCGCCGCGATCCCCGCGAGCCCGACCACCCCGGCACTGGCCAGAAACCAGCCGGACAGCGCCAGCAACCCGAAATTCGCCAGCACCGTCACCAGCCCGAGCGCAATCCCCCCGGCAATCCACCGCCGATACGGCGCATAAAGCCGCAACAACCGGATCAGATCGCGCATGACACCGCCGCATCGACAGACCCGGCCCCGATCAGCCCCGCATACACCCCACCCCGCGCCAGCAACGCCGCATGCGTGCCGGATTCGACGATCCGCCCCGCATCGAGCACCAGAATCCGGTCCGCATGCCGCACCGTCGCCAGCCGATGCGCAATGACGATCGCGGTCCGCCCGCGCACCAAATCGCCGATCGCGGATGTCAGCTCCGCCTCGGTTTCGAGGTCCAGATGCGCCGTCGCCTCATCGAGAATCAACACCGGCGCATCCTTTAAAAACGCCCGCGCCAGCGCCAGCCGCTGCACCTGCCCGCCCGACAATCCCGCCCCGCCATCACCGATCCTCGCATCGAGCCCGCCCGGCAGCGCCATCACCACATCGCGCAACCCCGCCCGCGCCAGGGCCGCCAGCATCGCCGGCACCGTCGCATCCGGCCGCGCCAGCCGCAGATTATCCGCAATACTCCCCGCGAACAGCCGCGGCGCCTGCGGCACATAGGCGAGGCACCGCCACCAGGCCGCGCGGTCCAGCGTATCGAGCGGCTCGCCGTTCACCACCACACCCCCCGAAGCCGGCGCCACAAACCCCAGCAGCGCCGCCGCCAGGCTCGATTTCCCCGCCCCCGACCGCCCGACGATCGCGGTCAGCGACCCCGCCGGAAATACGCAATCAATGCCGCGCAGCACCGCCGGCCCCGGCCCATACGCAACCACCAGCCCGGCTACACCGATCGAAACCGCCCCCGCCGGCACCGGCGCCTCGCCCCAGCGCACCATCGGCGCGGTATCGAGCACGTCGAACAGCCGCCGCGCCGCCGCCAGCGCGTTCATCCGCGCATGGTAATGCGTCGCCAGCCCGCGCAACGGCTGAAAAAACGCCGGCACCAGCAGCAAAACGAAAAACGCCGGAAAAAACGCGATATCGCCATGGATCAACCGCGCCCCGAACAGCACCGCCACCAGCGCGATCGAGAGTGAGGCAAAAAACTCCAGCGCCGCCGAGGTCAGAAACGCCACCCGCAACCCCGCCATCGTCACCCGCCGGTAGTCATCGGAAATCCGCCCGATCAGCGCAATCTCCTCCCGCGCCCGCCCGAACAGCTTGAGCGTGGTGATCCCCTGCACCGCATCCAGAAAATGCGCACTCATCACCAGCAACTGCCGCCATTGGCGCTGGTTGATCGCCTCCGCCCGATACCCGATGAACACCATGAACAGCGGAATAATCGGCCCGCTCACCACCAGAACCAGCGCGCTGATCCAGTCGAACCGCAGCACCGCGGCCAGCACCGCCAGCGGCACCAGCGCGACCAGCGCCATCTGCGGCAGATACCGCGCCAGATACGGCTCCAGCGCCTCGATCCCCTCCAGCGCCGTCGCCGCCAGATCCGCACTGCGCTCCCCCGCCGCATAATGCGGCCCGAGCGCGAACACATGATCGAGCAGCAGCCGCCGCAACGACAATTTCACCGCAGCCGCCGCCCGATGCGCCGCGACCTCCGCCCCGAAACTCAGCCCCGCCCGCACGAGAAACACCACACCCAACGCGATCAGATCATCCCGCACCGCCCCGAGTGTGACATGCCGGAACACCAGCGCCGAAACGATCCGCGCCAGCACGAACGCCTGCCCGATCACCGCAAGCCCCGCGGCAAACCCGAGCGCAATCGCCGCCGTCAGCCCCCGGCGCGCCCCGCGCCCGGCCGCCACCAGCCGTCGATCGATATCGCGCGCCATCCCGCTCCCCGCCCGGCGCTAGACGCCGCCCCGCCGCACCACGACCGGCGCACCGAACCCAATCCCTGACCCCTCTGCATCGCGCATCGCCGAACATCCCACTGGTGTTCCGCACCATAGGACAAGTGAGACCCCGCCACCTTGATCCAGATCAAGTCACGCGCCGCACCCGCGCGGCCTCACCCCTCCGCCTGGCCGATCGCCGCCAGTCGCGCCGGATCGATCACCGAAATCACATGATCCGCGCCGACCGCCACCACCCCCTGCTTGCGCAGCGTCGCAAGCGCGCGCGAAATCGTCTCCACCGTCAGTCCCAGATATTCCGCCAGATCATTGCGCGTCATCGGCAGATCGAGCCGCGTCGCCGCACCCTGGCACGAAGCGACACGCAGCCCCCACCCATCGAGAAAACTCGCCACCCGCTCCACCGCCGTCTTGCGGCCCAGCAGCAGCATCTGTTCCTGCGCAATGATCAACTCATGCGAAGCGACATCGAGCAACCGCCGCTCGATCGCGGGAAACCGCGCAAACACCGCACGCAATTCGCCCCGGTCGAAACTGCACAACTGCACCGTCTCCAGCGCCTCGGCGCCGAACATATACGTCGCATTCGCCGCCAGCCCGATGAAATCCCCCGCACCGGCAAACCCGGTAATCTGGCGCCGGCCATCCGGCAGATCCTTGAACAGCTTGGCCGTGCCATGATTGATGTTGAAAAACTGCCGCGCCGGATCGCCCTCGGTGACGAACCCGCGCCCCTTCTCGATGCGCGCCTGCCGCGCCACGCTCGCCAGAAAATGCAGATCATCGTCGGGCAGCGCATCGCACAACCCGATATGCCTCGCGTCGCACTGCGCACATAACGCCGGCACCCCGCCCGCCACGACATTCACCGGCGCACGCCTCAGATTTCCGATCGTGTTCTGCATCTTGCGAGACTCCCACAAATCCGATCGCACCTGACTTTACGCCTCGCCGTCGTTGGTCGCAATCAGGTGAGCTCAATTTGAGGGAAGGGCAGAATCTTCTTTTTTGTGAACAAAAAAAGCTTTGTTAATTTGGGCCCGTGACGGTGAAAACGGCCGTGCCTCAGAGTTGGAAAGTTTTTTGCTTCTTTTTTACAAAAAAGAAGTGCTTCCTAAAACTGCACCCCAAACGAAGCCGCATTCCGATACAGCATATAAATCGCCACAACGAACACCAGCCCGGCAAACACCCGGTTCAGCGCCGCACGGCGCGGCGCCAGCGTCATCGCAACCCGCGTCCCGATCAACCCGCCAGCCACTCCGCCGGCAATGAATTCCGCCGCCACCACCCATGACACCAGCCCGGATGCGGCGTAATTGACCGCTGTGGTCAGCCCGAACGTCCCGACCGACAGCAGCGACGACCCGATCGCAAAAATCATCGGCATCCCGGTCGAGAACAGCAGCCCCGGCACGATCAGAAACCCGCCGCCGATCCCGAAAAACCCCGACAGCGCACCCACGATCAGCGCCGCAACGCACACCTGCAAACTCGTGCGCAGATCGAGCGACCCCTCATCCACCGCTTCAGCACCGCGGCCGCCCGCCGGTGGCCGCCGCCGCAACATCAGAATCCCCACCGCAATCATCAGAATCGCGAACAGAAACAAAAGTTTCTTGCCCTCGAACTGCTTGCCCAGCGTCGATCCCGCCAGCGCACCCACAATCCCGAGGATTGAAAAAATGATCGCGCTGCGCCACCGCACGTTCCGCTTACGCGCATGGCCGGCAAAATTCGCAAACGCATTGACCGAAACCGCCAGCGCACCGGTCCCGATCGCCCGATGCGGCGCCAACCCCACCACATACAGCATCAGCGGTGTCGCCAGAATCGAGCCACCGCCGCCGATCAATCCAAGCGTAAACCCCACCACGCCGCCCGACAAAATCGCCAGGATCAATTGTTCCATCATATCCCCCCGATCGCGATCGCCTCTGCTCCGCCCGATCCGCCGGCATCCAATGACCTAAATTACGTAATTAAGCTAGACATTGAAGTGATAGTTTGCAAATAAATAGATCGAAGCCGCGCCCCCGGTTTCAAAACGGAAAAACAGCCCCCGGTTTCCAAACGGAAAAACAGAAGGACAACGCCATGCCCGCCACCCCATCGAACCCCGATGGCCCAACCGACCCGACCGCGCCCCCGACCACGGCCCTGACCGCCGATCGCAGTTTCGATATCCTGATCATCGGCGGCGGCGCCGCCGGCATCACCACCGCCGCCCTGCTCCGAGGCAAGACGAAATGCACCATCGCCATCGTCGATCCCGCCACCACCCATTCCTACCAACCGGGCTGGACCCTGGTCGGCGCCGGTATCTTCACCCTCGAACAAACCACCCGCGCCGAGGCAACCCTGATCCCCAACGGCGTCGAATGGATCAAACAAGCCGCCGCCACGTTCGAGCCCGATCACAACACCGTCGTGCTGGCCGATGGCACCCGCCTCGCCTATCGCTACCTCATCGCCTGCCCCGGCCTGCAACTCGACTGGGGCAAGATCGAAGGATTGACCGAAACCCTCGGCCGCAACGGCGTGTGCAGCAACTACCGCGGCGATCTGGCCGCCTACACCTGGCAATGCATCCGCAATTTCGAAGGCGGCCGCATGATCTTCACGCAACCGCCCATACCGATCAAATGCCCCGGCGCGCCCCAGAAAATCGCCTATCTCGCGGCCGATCACCTCCGGCGCACCAACAAACGCGCCGGCGCCGAAATCGAATTCTGCACCGCACTCGATGCCCTGTTCGGCGTCGGCTATTTTATCCCCGCCCTCAAGGCCGCCATGCAGGATCACGCCATCGCGGTGAACTACAAAACCACCCTGAAAGCGATCGACGGCCCCGCCAAAAAAGCCATCTTCGCGGTCACCGCACCCGATGGCACAATCACGGAATCAGTCCGCGCCTTCGACATGATCCACGTCACCCCACCCCAAAGCGCGCCCGACGTTCTGAAAACCAGCCCGATCGCCAACGCCGCCGGCTTTGTCGAGGTCCATCAGGCGACCATGCAACACGTCAAATTCAGCAATATCTTCGCCCTCGGCGATGCCGCCAGCACCCCCAACAGCAAAACCGCCGCCGCCGTCCGCATGCAGGCGCCGGTGCTGGTCCGCAACCTGATCGCCGCCATGAACGCCCAAACCCTCACCGCCGCCTACGACGGCTACGGCTCCTGCCCGCTCACCACCGCCTACGGCAAAATCGTGCTCGCCGAATTCACCTACGGCGGCAAAGTAACCCCCAGCTTCCCGCTCGACCCGCGCAAACCACGCTACTCTGGCTGGCTGCTCAAATCGAAATTCCTGCCGTTCCTGTATTGGAACATGATGCTGAAAGGCAACGAGTTCGATATCGGCCATAAGGAACGCAGCTTTGCGGACGCGGCTTGATTGCTGATTTTCAAAAGAGAAGGCAAGCAAGCGCTTCTTTTTTGTTCACAAAAAAGAAGACTCTTCCTAACCGATCTCGAAAACCGATCAGTCCAATCGCCCAAACCACAGTATTCCTCACAATCCAGCGTTCTATGATCCCGCACATCGTTTCAGGTGGAGTCCACACCATGGCCCGACTACCGCGCCGCATCCTCGCAACGATCATCCTCGCCGGCCCCTGCCTCGCAGCAGCGGCACCACCGCCGCAGGTCGCAAGCTGCGCGGCCTGCCATGGCGCCAACGGCCTCGGCAACGCCACCGCCGGCTTCCCCGCTCTGGCTGGCCTGCCCGCGCCCTATATCGAGCAACAGCTCTACAGCTTCAAACACGGCAGCCGCATCAATGCCATCATGACCGGCATCGCCACCAGCCTGACCAGCGCGCAACGCACGGTGATCGGCCAATACTA
The DNA here is from genome assembly GCF_026191915.1 of Acidiphilium sp. PA. Lineage (GTDB taxonomy): Bacteria > Pseudomonadota > Alphaproteobacteria > Acetobacterales > Acetobacteraceae > Acidiphilium. Next base: position 136,332 of record NZ_JAIMBY010000010.1, on the reverse strand, counting down.
CGCCGCCCTGAAAGTGCCGCCCATACCCGAACCCAACCCCCTGCCCACCGGCCCCGGTGCCACCCTCGCCCTCAACGGCGCATGGAACCACCAGCTCACCGGCCTGCCATCCTGTGCATCCTGCCACGGCCCCTACGGCATCGGCGTCGGCGCCCAATTCCCCCGCTTCGCCGGCCAGCCGAAACAATACCTCGCCGCACAACTCACCGACTGGCAGAAACACAGCCGCAAGAACGATCCGCTGCATCTGATGTGCAATGTCGCCGGCAAGCTCAGCAACACGCAAATCGAAGCGGTCGCCGCCTACTACGCGGCGCTCGCCGCCAACCCGACCGCCCTGCCCAAACCCGGCGCCGTCAAGGAAGCAAAATAATGCGCCAAACCATCGCAGCCCCCCTGCTCGCCCTGAACCTTCTCGCCTCGACCTCGCACGCCCACGCCGCCCCGCCGCCCGGCCCGCTCGCCTTCACCCCACCGCCGGAAAGCGCCATGCCCGGCGGCAAATTCGGCGATGCCGTCAAACGGGGCGAAAACATCTTCCGCCACACCACGATCTTCGAAAAAGGCGTCATCGGCAACGCGCTGAATTGCAGCAACTGCCACCTCGATGCCGGCCGCCTCGCCGGTTCCGCGCCGATGTGGGCCGCCTACAACGCCTACCCCGCCTACCGCTCCAAAAACGGCAAGGTCAACAGCTTCGGCATGCGGCTGCAAGGCTGCTTCGCCTATAGCGAAAACGGCAAAGTGCCCGCGCTCGGCAGCCCGACCATCGTCGCCCTCGAAGCCTATGCCTACTGGCTGACGAGCGGCGCCCCCACCGGTACGCCGCTCGCCGGGCGCGGCTATCCCGAACTCGCCCCACCGCCCAAACCGGCGACCTACGCCGCCGGTGCGGCGGTCTACGCATCAAACTGCGCGCTCTGCCACGGTGCGGCCGGCCAGGGCCAGTACGCACGCGGCCAGACCGTGTTTCCCGCACTCTGGGGCGACAAATCCTTCAATTGGGGCGCCGGCATGGGCAGCATCAAAAACGCCGCCGCCTTCGTCCACGCCAACATGCCCTATGGCGCGGTCGGCACGCTCAGCGTCCAGCAGTCCTGGGATGTCGCAACCTATATCGACAGCCAGAACCGCCCGCAGGACCCGCGCTTCACCAATTCGGTCGCGGTCACCCGCAGCAAATACCACAACAACAAATACTCGATGTACGGCAAAACAGTGAACGGCCACGTCCTGGGTGACCAAGCACCGGGCACCGCGCCATAACCCCAACGCCATCACCAGAAGGACAAGCCATGACCGACCATGCCACCCACGGTTCGCAGCGACATGATCCAGACGATCGGCGGCAGCACCATCGTGACAATCAACCAAGCAATCAGACAGCGTAACCGGGATTCCCCGCAACCCCGATCAGCTTGACCTGGTTGGGTTTAATGAGCCGCACGATCTTCCTGCGTTTCAGATTGGCGGCCACCACCGCCCACACCGGCGTGCCGGTCTGCGGCAACGACACCGAAGCCCAGCTCACCACCTTATACGTCTTGCCCGCCTCGACCGTCTCGCCGTTATCGAGCACCATCCCGCTGATCCGATGCCCGATCAACTTGGCCGGCGCGCAGGCATAATTCATCCCACCAACGCGGATCATATCGCCGCCCTGCTGATAATACGGGTTCGGATTGAACAGATTATCGCAGACATCCTCCATCATCGCCTTGATCGCCGCCCCCGTCATCATCGACACATACACCATCGGATACGTGATCGCGGTCTCCGTCAGCAAATCGCCCATCGTCAACACGCTGCCGCTCAGAAACGAATTGCCCCAGCGAAACCCTGGCGAAAACGCAATCTGCGCATCCATCTCCTCGCGCAGCGCATCCATGATCACCTGATCGACCGAACCATAAAAATTGTTACGTCGATATAACAATACCTCGGTCGTCGCGAGCGTCTCATCCAGCATCGCCCGATGCGGCGCCTCCGCCGCCTCGATCGCATCGCGCACCACCGCATCCGGCTTGATCCGATCGGTATAGATCGGCAACAATCGATAATGCAGATCCTTCAGCCTGCCCTTGCCAAGTTCCAGATCGAGCACGGCGATGAACTTGCCGGCCGCCCCGGCATTGGTCACAATCGTAGTGCCGCCGGCATTCTTCACCAGCACCGGCGCCGGCACCGCATCATGGGTATGCCCCCCCAGAATGATATCCAGCCCCGTCACCTGCGCGGCCAGTTTCAAATCCACCGCCATGCCGTTGTGCGACAGCAGCAGCACCGCATCGACCTTATGCGTCTGGCGCAATTCGTCGATCATCTTCTGCAGATTGCCGGCCCTGATCCCGAACCGCCAATCCGGCACGAACCGGCGCGGATGCGCAATCGGCACATAGGGAAACGCCTGCCCGATCACGCCAACCCGATAGCGCCCCAATTCCCTGATCACATAGGGCGGAAACACCTGACCCGTGGTCTGATCGAACGCCGCGACCCCCATCATCCCCGCCTCGGCCGATAAAAACACGTTCTGCGCAATGAACGTACCGCGCAGCGCCTTGATGATCTTGCCAAGCCCGTCCTGGCCGTAGGTGAATTCCCAGTGCCCGGTCATCGCATCGATGCCCAGCAGATTGCCCAGCGTAACCATGCTCAGCCCGCCGGTCAGATCGGCAACACCCGTGCCCTGGCACAAATCCCCGCCATCCAGCAGCAGCGATCTGCCCGCACCCGCCCCGGCGCGCAGCGTGTCGATCACCGTCTTCATCGCGGCGAACCCGCCGAGCCTGCCAAACCGATGCGCCAGCTGCTCGAAATCCAGAAACATGAACGCATGCGCGGCCCTGGTGCCCGACTGCATATGGTACATTTTCAGGAAATTCTTGCCCACCAGATGCGGCGGCCGGCCGCGCGCGGCACCAACCCCGATGTTCTGGTTCGGCTCGCGAAACCGCACCGGCCGCGCGTTGGCATGCGTGTCGGTCTGGTGAATGATCCGCACATCGCCCTGCATCGGCACATCGTATGCATCCGCCGCCGAAACCGACAGGCGCGGCAACAGCGCCGTACTCGCCGCCGCCATCATCACGCCCCGCCGTGTCGTCCGCATCATGAAATCCTCACCGGTCCACCGGACACGACAGCGCGACGCCCACCCTCACTGCCCGGATTTCATATGATCCACCGGCCCGGTCATCCGCGGGGTCAAATGCATCGTCACCGCACTCGACGTAATCCTGATCGAAGACGGCCTGACGCAAGCCTCCATGCACGCAGTATTATGCGTCACCGGTCGCGGATCGCTCCAGTCGAACCCATCGCGGTTCGGCATCCTCACCAGCGGCACCGATGCCGCATCCGCAACCCAATCGCTCCTGGTCACACCGTTCATGTTCAAAATATACGCGGTCAGCGCATAGACCTGATCCGGTTTGAGCGTATGCGGCGCATAAAACGGCATCGCGCGGTTGATGTAATCCCACACCGTCGTCGCATAGGGCCAATAGCTGCCCACCGTCCGCTCCGGGCTCGACCCGCCCAGCGACCCCACCCCACCGGCCAGAGCCGGATAATCATGCGCCCCCTCGCCAAAAGCGCCATGGCACATCGCGCAATCGCTGGCATAAACCGCCGCTCCCGCCGCCGCGGTGCCCGACCCCGATGGCAGATCGGCCCCGCCCGGCGGCACCGCAATCGTCCAACCCGCAATCTGCGCCGCGCTCGGCACCGTACCGATCCCGTAATAACCCGGCCTCCTCGCCGGTTTGTACCGCCCGAGCCGGCCATTGCCGTCACCCTCGGCGCGCCAGACCTGCAAATCCGTTTTCGATACAATACCGGCACCGTGCTGCGCCGCATTGCCCCCACGCGGCGAACCCGGCGGCGGCGTCGGCGCCGCACCGGCCTGCCCGCCCATCAGCGCAAGACCCGCCAGCACCGCAACCCCCCTACGAGAGCTGAACATTGTTCACCGCCCCGCTGGCCAGAACCTGCCAGGTTTGAATCGCATTGTTCCCGTAAACCGGATCAGCGCCCCAGAACCTGTGCTTCTGCACGATCGTCGGCTGCACATACCCCGTCTCATCCGTCACGCGCGACTGGATCAACGCGTCCTTGCCATCCCACCACCACGGCAGCGTGAACCGCGTCAGGCATTTGTCCAGAATCGGATGATCGAGCCTGGCGCGCTGAAAATTCACCCCGCCATCCAGCGAGACATCCACATGTCTCACCTTGCCCCGCCCGCTCCACGCCAGCCCGCGGATCTCGTAAAACCCCGGCCCCTGCGTCAACGGCCTCTCCGGGCACGGAAACGTAATCACCGATTTCGCGTCCATCACCCAGGTGAACCCGAGCGATGTCCCATCCGCCAGCAATTCGCTGTATTCGCTGGTCTCCTCACGCGTCATCCACGGCTCCGGCCCGACCTCGATCTGGCGCAGCCACTTCACATTCACATTGCCCTGCCAGCCCGGCACCACCAGCCGCGCCGGATACCCCTGCTCCGGCCGCACCGCCTCGCCGTTCTGCCCCCAGGCGATCATGCAATCATCCAGGCATTTCATCATCGGCAGGCTGCGGTTCATATGCGCGCCATCCGAACCCGTCGCACACACCCACCGGCTGTCGGAATACAACCCGGCCTCATCGAGCAACGTCGACAACAGCACGCCCGTCCATTCCGCGCAGCCGATCATGCCATGGGTCAACTGCAACGAATTCAACTGCGCCGCCGGCCACTCCGTCGCCCCATTGGCCGGACACTCGATGAAATGGATACGCGACACCGAAGGATACCGCATCAGCTGATCCAGCGTCAGCAGCAGCGGCCTCTTCACCCGCCCGCTGATCATCAGCCGGAACGCCTTCGGATCGACCTGCGGCAACCCCGCATGATACCGCTCGAAAAACAACCCGTTCGACGTGATGATCCCCGGCTGATCCTGCAACGGCGTCATGCTCGCATCGGCATCCCGCGTCGGCGACAGCCACGGCACATACCGCCGCACCACACTCTTCTCGAACGGCGAGGGCGAGCCATACGGCTTGCCGTCCACCCCATGACCCAATGAATTCGACCACGCATTGTCCGCCGGCGGCGCCGCCCCGCGCGCGCCACGCACCGAACCCGCAATCACCGTCGCCCCCGCGGCGGCACCCAGCCTGAACACGTCACGGCGGTTTCGCTTGGTCATAATCCCCCGGCAGGCTCGTTTTTATGCGCGGCCACGTCGCCGATGCCCGCGTTCACACGCCTTGAAGACGCACCTTCATGATAAAATACGAACGGGTCAACGATCATTTTCGCGGCCCCCGCCCTTCCCCCGCGCTCCGCACCCTCCCGCGCCGGCATCGCCGCCGCGTCAGCGTTTGAGCAGAACGTCCCGGGCTTCGTTCAACTTGCCGATCAGCCATTCAGACCCCCCATGCTCGGGATTCGCAAACCACAGCATGTGTCGATACGCCTCCAGCACTTCTTCGCGTGTCGTGCTCGGCGTAAGCCCGAACACATCGAGAGCCTCGGCCCGGGACATCACCCTCGGCGACGGCGCGGCACGCGGCGGCGGAGGCGGCGGGCTCGATACGGTCGGATCACGGCGCCACAATGTGCCAAGAAACGGCAATAACCCAAGCACGACAACGCCACGCCCAGGCAACCACGCGGTCGCGGCAAAACTCGCCGCCAGCGACAGCAACACCCAAAGCGCCGGATGGCGCAACCCGTTGTGCCAATCCCGTCTGCCGTCCGGCTGCGGCCAGAACAACACAGCAAACGCCGCCAGGCCCAGAACAGCGGCAATCAACCAGCGATCGACATCGCTACTCACAACATTCGATCCCGGATTCGATCGGACATCCTCATGCACCCCCATCGAAGCCATCAAATGCGCCACCAAACAAGCGGAAAATTTCGAAAATCGACGCACGGACCCGTTTTTCACGGCTTTGGCACCCGCCCGTGATCGCCCGGACCGTGGCTCGACAGCGGCGGGGGATATTGGCGCAGAGCCGGTTTGGCGGGGAAGGGAAGGCTTCTTTTTTGTAAAAAAGAAGCAAAAAACTTTTTTTAATCTGGGACTGGGGGTGGGGCGGCTGGTTGCCTCAATGAAAACTAACGGCTGCCCTAACAAAACGCTTTCTCACCCCCCGGCCTGCCGCCTATCATGCCTGCGTGCGCGCAACCCCAACCAATCCCCCCTTCGTCATCCGCTGCTTCATCGTCATGATGAACGCCCTGTGCGACGCCGTGGCCGAACACGGACCCGCCGGCTACGTCCCCATCCCCATGGTCAACCGGATCTGGACCCGCCTGCAAAACCTCACCACCCGCTTCCTCGCCGCCCTCGCGCGCGGCCCCATCCAACCCCGCCCCAAACCAGCCGCCAAACCAACCCCCGAACCCAACCCCGAAGCCCAACCCGACCCCCAGCCACCCCGCGCCCGCCGCAAACGCCTCACCCTGCCGTGCCGCGAAGCCTGGCTCTACCGCCTCATCCCCGAAACCGGCTTCACCCGCTTCGCCCTGCAAACCATCCTCACCGACCCCGAATTCGCCGGCCTGCTCGAAGCCAACCCCCGCCTCATCCGCATCCTCGCCCCGCTCTACCACGCCATGGGCATCGACCTGCCCGCACAACCCCCCGTCACCCCCACCCCACCACCAGACTCCCGCCGCCACATCCTCTTCGGCACGCCAGACCCTACCCCACCCGACGCCCCACCCCCAAACCAGGATTTCAAAATTCAACCCGCCTGACCCCAGCATCTTCGCACGCCCAAATTGTTACGATATCGCAACAAAACAAACGAATAAGGCACGATCCAGCCAAATCCCAAGCCCCAGAGTCAAAAAGTTTTTTGCTTCTTTTTTACAAAAAAGAAGCCTTCCCTTTCTTACCCCCTAACAGGTCCTGCCTCACTTTGTGTGACCCGAGGCCAGCTATGGTTTTGGCTGCATAGCGGGTAAATCTCGCGAATGAGCAAAACCCTGCACCTCAGTCCACTCGCCGGCATTCATGTTGTTGATATCCATCGAGATGGCGCCAGCTGGATTGTCGAAGCCACTGGCTCCAACCGCGGTGCCTGTCCCTCCTGCGGCGCCGTTTCAACTGTGCGGCACGGCCTCTACCGCCGGTCCTTGCAGGATTTGCCGACGCAAGGAGCGTCAGTGATGATCAAGCTGTCCGTCAACGGCTCAAGTGTCTCACTCAGCAGTGCGGCCGACGGACATTCGCGGGATGCGCCTCAAACGAGATCGTGCAAAATGCACGCCGAACATCGAGGGTGGCCAAGATTGTCCGCCTGCTCGGACATAGCACCGGCGGTCGGCCGGCGGAACGGCTGCTGGGCTGCTTCGGCATGATGGTGAGTGATGATACGGTCTTGCGCTGCCTGAAGAACCGCTCTGCGACGCCCTCAGCGACGGCGCTGCGTGTCGTCGGCATCGACGATTGGTCGTGGCGCAGGGGCCAGACCTATGGAACCATCATCGTCGATCTCGAGCGCCGATGCGTGGTGGACGTCCTCGCCGATCGGTCATCCACAAGCGTAGCGGCTTGGCTCAGCGCGCACCCCTCCATCGAGATTGTCAGCCGTGATAGGCAGGGACTTTACGCTGAGGGAGCTCGGATCGGCGCTCCTCAAGCCCGACAGATCGCTGATCGCTTCCATCTGATCCAGAATTTGCGTGAGGTGATCGAGAAACAGCTTGGGCGTCTCGAGCGTCCGCTTCGCACCAAAGTCTCGGCAACCGCCGAGATCGACGACACGAGAGCAGGACTACGTTGCCTGCTCCAGGCCAAGTTCGAGCAGGTTCGGCGTCTGTACGATGCCGGCAAGACGGCCACGGCAATTACACAGGAACTTGGCCTCAGCCGCAAGCGCGTCGACAAGTGGATCCGTTTGAACATTCTACCGGAACGCAACGCGATGGCACCGACCCGGCGATCGCCGGCCTATTATGAGGGCTACTTGTCGCGCCGCTCGGCGGAAAGATGCACTGTCGTGCGTCGTCTGCTTACCGAGATCAAGCAGCTCCGCTTCACAGGCTGCTACACCCATCTGGCCCGGTTCGTTTCACCGTGGCGGCGGCGTGACCGTGAGAGTAAAGAGGTACGGGCAACGTCCACTCCGTCCGGCCTGCTTGCCCAGGACCCGGTGACGGGGCGTCAGATATCGCCCCAGATGGCGGCCATGCGGGGTTTCGCTATGCGGTTTCGCGGGATCCTTCGCAGCCGAGATGGTGGCAAGCTCGATGCGTGGCTCGAAGAAGCCTGCCATTCCGGAATCTATGCGCTCCAGCGCTTCGCGCGCACGGCACAGGGAGACCTCGACGCTGTCCGTAACGCCGTGACCGAGCGATGGAGCAATGGGCAAGCCGAGGGCCAGATCAGTCGGCTGAAAACACTCAAGCGAGCCATGTATGATCGCGCCGGCGTGGCTCTCCTGCGCGCCCGAATGCTTCCGTTCCAACCCCCTGGTTTTCACACGAATTGAGGCAGGACCCCCTAACACTCGATAAAATTAGCCGCGAGCCCCCCAAGCGAGGTCTCTTTATACTTGCTGTTCATATCCGCCCCGGTCTGTCGCATGGTGGCGATCACCTGATCGAGCGAGATATGGTGGGTACCATCGCCCCGTGCCGCGAGCGAGGCGGCGCTGATCGCTTTGATCGCGCCGAACGCGTTGCGTTCGATGCAGGGAATCTGCACCAGGCCGCCGACCGGGTCGCAGGTCATGCCGAGGTGATGTTCCATGGCAATTTCCGCGGCGTTTTCGATCTGCCGGTTGGTTGCCCCGCGTGCGGCGGCCAGCCCGGCGGCGGCCATCGAGGCGGCGACGCCAACCTCGCCCTGACAGCCGACTTCAGCGCCCGAGATTGAGGCATTGGTCTTGAACAATCCGCCGATCGCCGTGGCGGTGAACAGAAAATCGCGCATCAATTCGTGGGTCGCACCGGGGCAGAAGTCGCGAAAATAGCGCAGCACGGCGGGAATAACCCCGGCCGCGCCATTGGTGGGCGCGGTGACGATCTTGCCTCCGGCGGCGTTTTCCTCATTCACCGCCATCGCGAACAGGCTGACCCAGTCCATTTTTTCATGGGGGGCCAGGTCGTTGCGCGCGGCGTCGGTCTGCATTTTCGCGTGCAGCGCGTGCGCCCGGCGGGTGATTTTCAACCCGCCGGGCAGGGTGCCGGTGGTCCGCATCCCGCGTTCGATGCCGTTCATCATGGTCGCAAGCACTAGGTCGGCGTGGGCCAGCACGGTTGCCGGATCGCGCAGCGCGAATTCATTGGCGCGCATCATGGCCGCGATCGACAGGCCGGACGCCTCGCCGAGCCGCAGCAGATCGATGGCGTTGGCGAACGGATAGGGCACGGTTTCGGTGATCGCGCCGAGATCGGGCTTTTCATCCTCGCGAATGACGAACCCCCCGCCCACCGAGCACCAGCGTTCGGCGGCGATCGTGCGCCCGGCGGCGTCGAGCGCGCTGAATTCGAGTGTATTGGGGTGGCGCGTGGTGGCCGTTTCGTAGTCGAAAACGATATCCGTTGCCGGATCGAACCTGATCGGATGAACCCCGCCGAGTTTCAGCACGCACGCGCGCGCCACCGCCGCGGCGATCGCATCCGCCTGATCGGGATCGACCGTTTCCGGCGCCTCACCGGCAAGGCCGAGGATCACCGCCTTGTCGGTGCCGTGGCCTTTGCCGGTCCACGCCAGCGAGCCGAGCAGCGTGATTTGCACGCGCGCAACGCAAGCGGGATCAGCGAGGTCGGATACAAAACTATGCGCCGCCCGCATCGGCCCGACCGTGTGGGACGATGACGGTCCGATGCCGATTTTGAACAGATCGAACAGGCTGATCATGACAGGGTCAATCCGGATACTCGCGGCCGATCTCGTGCAGCAATGCCGCCACATAGGGCGCGAACGAGCGCCAGATTTCAAGATGGAACGAGGCAGGGCTGGTACGCCACAGCACGATGTCGGCCTTGGCGAAAATCGTCCGCGTCGCCATGCCGACCGGAAATGCCGCAAGGCCGAGATCGAGCGGGCAGACCGCGTTGATCATCGCCGCCGCGTGCGGCCCGGCGAGCCTGATGCCGGTCTGCCGATGGCTGACATCGACCAGCGAAAACAGCCGGCCCGCCAGACCGGCGGCAAGCCCGCCCGGAATCGCCGCATCGGTGGCGGGCGCCAGCACCAGCCATTCATCCGGCCCAAGCCGCAGCGCCGTCCGATCGCCCGAGGTCACGGCCCGATTGATCGGCGCGGTGAAATCAAGCCCGAGCGCGGCGCCCGCGGCGGTCAAGGACTCTTCCGGGAGCCGCAGCACGAAGCGGGTGAGCGGGGCGGATTTTTCGATCCTGCGATCCACCGCACCCGGCAGCGGGGCGGTGCGCCGTGCGTCGGCGTGGGCGAGTGCGATGTCAGCCATCGAGCCGTGCTCCTTCGGGATCATAGAAAACCGGATCGGTCAGCGTCACCGCGACCGAGCGCCCTGGCAGCGGGACGTGCAGGGTCTGGCCGATCCGCGCCCGTCCGTTCCGCACCATCGCGAGCGCGATCGAGCGATTAAGCGCCGCGCTCCAGTAGGACGACGTCACATGCCCCAGCATGGTCATCGGGACCGCCTGTGCCGGATCAGCGACGAGATGCGCCCCCTCCTCCAGCACCTCGGCGGGATCGGCGGTGAGCAGCCCGACCAATTGCTTTCGATCGGTCTGGCTCGCCAGCGCGGTGCGGGCGAGGGCGCGCTTGCCGACGAAATCGGGCTTCGCCTTGCCGATCGCCCAGGTCAGGCCGACGTCATCGGGCGTCGCCGTGCCATCGGTCTCCTGCCCGACGATGATGTAGCCTTTCTCCGCGCGCAGCACGTGCATCGTCTCGGTGCCATAGGGCACGATGCCGTGGGCCTGGCCCGCCTGGGCAACCGCCTCCCATACCGCGCGCCCGTAATCGGCCGGCACGTTGATCTCAAAGCCGAGTTCGCCGGTGAAACTGACGCGGAACAGCCGCGCCGGCACGCCGGCGACCCGGCATTCCACCACGCTCATATGCGGCATCGCGGCCGCCGAAATATCGGCATCTTCCACCAGCGGCGCAATCACCGCCCGCGCGCGCGGACCCTGCACCGCAATCACCGCATATTGTTCGGTGGTCGAGGTGAGCCAGACCTTCAGATCGGTGAATTCGGTCTGCAGATAATCTTCCATCATGTTCAGCACGCGCGCCGCACCGCCGGTCGTGGTGGTCACATGGAACCGATCATCGGCAATCCGGCCAACGACACCGTCATCGATGATGAACCCGTCCTCGCGCAGCAGAATGCCGTAGCGCAGCCGTCCGGGTTTCAGCTTGGTCCAGGCGTTGACATACATGCGGTTGAGAAATTCCGCAGCATCCGGGCCGGTGATTTCGATCTTGCCGAGCGTCGAGGCATCGAACAGGCCAACCCCCGCGCGCACCGCCGCACATTCGCGGGCCACGGCGTCATGCATCGTCTCGGCCCCGCGCGGAAAATACCGCGCGCGCTTCCACAGGCTGACATCCTCGAACACCGCGCCGTGCTCGGCGGCCCAGGCGTGGATCGGCGTCTCGCGCACCGGTTCGACCAGTTCACCGCGCGCATAGCCCGCGAAATAGCCGAACGGGATCGGCGTATACGGCATCCGGAACGTGGTGGTGCCGATGCTGGGAATCGCGACGCCAAGCGATTTCGACACGATGCCGAGCGCGTTCATGTTCGACGTCTTGCCCTGATCGGTCGCCATGCCGGTGGTGGTGTAGCGCTTGACGTGCTCGATCGAGCGGAACCCTTCGGACAGCGCGAGGGTGATGTCCTTCGCCGTCACGTCGTTCTGGAAATCAACAAAGGCGCGCACGCTGGCCGGGTCGCGGCCATGCGGCACTTCGCCCAGAAACCCCGCCGCACCGGTCTCGGCCACCGGCGCCGCCACCGCCTGCCCGGTCGCCGAAAGCCCGGCCGCCCGGCCCGAGGCGATCGCCGCTTCGAGCGACTGGCAGCCCGCGGCCGCACCCGCCGCAATCGTCGGCTCGGCCGGCGTGCCGGGAATAAAGGCATCCAGCGCCGGATCGAACGCGAGCTTGCCCCGGCTCTGCGAGAACAGATGCACGCTGGGCGTAAACCCGCCGGACATCAGCACCAGATCGCAGGCGATGCGTTCGGATTTCGTCTCGCCAATGGTGGCAACACTGACGGCCGCGACGCGCAGATTGCCCTCGGTGCCAATGATCGTCGCATGGGTGCGGACCGGCAGGCCCGCCGTGCGCGCCGCGTCCAAACCCGGCCCCGCGGGGCTTTCCCGCAGATCGACGATGGCGGCGATCGCCACCCCGGCCCGATGCAGCGAAACCGCCGCGCGATACGCATCGTCATGCGCGGTGAACACCACGGCGCGATTGCCCGGTTTGACCGCATAACGCTCGACATAGGTCCGCGCCGCATCGGCCAGCATGATGCCCGGCCGATCATTGTCCGGAAACACCAAAGGTCGTTCGATCGCACCGGTCGCGGTAATCACCTGCCTCGCGCGCACCTGCCACAGCCGGCCGCGCGGCGCATCGTCGCTCGCTTCGCCCTGGTGATCGGTCAGGTCCTGCGCCAGCCCGATCATATTGTGCGGGAAATAGCCGAACGCGATGGTGCGTGGCAGCATCGTGATGTTTGCAAAACCGGCAAGCCGTGCGCGCTGTTCGGCGAGCCAGGCGGATTTTCCGGGCTCCGCCAGCAGCGCGCCGCCGAACTGCGCCTGTTCGTCGCAAATGATCACCCGCGCGCCGGTTTCGGCGGCGGTGAGCGCCGCGCTCAGCCCGGCGGGCCCCGCGCCGATCACCAGCACATCGCAATGGGCATAGATCTGCGCATAGCGCGCGGCATCCGGCGCCGCCGGCGAACGGCCAAGCCCGGCGATGGCGCGGATGCGCGGCTCGAAAAACTTCGTCCACGCGCCCTTCGGCCACATGAAGGTCTTGTAGTAGAAACCGGCCGGGAAAAACCGCCACAGCCGGTCGGTAATGCTGCCGACATCGCGCTCCAGCGACGGCATGCGGTTCTGACTTTCCGCCCGCAACCCGTGATAAAGCTCAACCTGCGTGGCGCGCAGATTGGGCGTGTAATGCCCCTCATCGCGCCCGACGCCGACTAACGCATTCGGCTCCTCCGCCCCGGCCGAAACAATGCCGCGCGGGCGATGATATTTGAAGCTCCGCCCGACCAGATGCACCCCGTTGGCGAGCAGCGCGGATGCCAGCGTGTCGCCGGCATGGCCGGTCATGGCCTTGCCATCGAAGGTGAACGGCACGGTCCGGCTGCGGTCGATCAACCCGCCGGTGGCAAGACGATACGTCTGAGTCATGCCGGCACCTCACCGATCTTGTAGGTCTGCTCGAAAAAATCCGTCACCGTATTGCGCCGCGCGTTGAAGAACCGCCCGCACCCATGCGCGTGCCGCCAGCGTTCGGCATAGCTGCCGCGCGCGTTGCTGCGCTGGTAGAGAAACGCGGTCCACTCCGCATCGGTGGCATTCGCGGGGGCGCGCACCACATGTGCCTCGCCGCCGTAAGAGAACTCGATTTCAGGACGCTCGCCGCAATAAGGGCAGGGGATCAACAACATCTCTCAGCTCCGTTGTTAGTGCGCGACAGCGGCAGCGGCCGCTTCGTCGATCAGCCGGCCGGCGCCGAACCGCTCAAGGTTGAACGGCGCATTGATCCTGTGCGGCTCGTCTTTGGCCATGGTGTAGGCGAACAGATCGGCCGAGCCCGGCGTCGCCTTGAACCCGCCGGTGCCCCAGCCGCAATTCACATACAAGCCCGGCACGTCGGTCCTGGCGATGATCGGCGAACGGTCCGGCGTGACATCGACAATACCGCCCCAGTTGCGCAGCATCCGCATCCGCCGGAACATCGGAAACAATTCGCAAATGGCTTCGAGCGTGTGCGACGAGATATGCAAAGCCCCGCGCTGGCTGTAGGAAATATACGCATCCGTCCCCGCCCCGATCACGAGCTCGCCCTTGTCGGACTGGCTGATATAGGCGTGGATCGTGTTCGACATCACCACACACGGAAAAATCGGCTTGATCGGCTCGGACACCAGCGCCTGCAACGGATAACTCTCGAGCGGCATCCGCTGCCCCGCCATCGCCATCAGGACCGATGTATTGCCCGCCGCGACAATCCCCAGCCGCCGCGTCGCGATCGCACCTCGGCTGGTCTGCACCCCGCTGATCCGCCCGCTCGCATCACGATCGATCCCGGTGACCTCGCAGTTCTGAATGATGTCGACCCCGAGCGCATCCGCCGCCCGCGCATACCCCCACGCCACCGCATCATGCCGCGCCGTCCCTGCACGCCGCTGCAACGCCGCCCCCGTCACCGCATGGCGCATCCCCGGCCCGATGTTCAACGGCGGACAGAACGATTTCGCCTGTTCGGGCGATAACCACTCGTTATCGACACCGTTCAACCGGTTGGCATGCACATGCCGCTTGAACACCTGCTCGTCATGCACATTATGCGACAGCATCAGCACGCCACGCTGCGAGAACATGACGTTATAATTCAAATCCGCCGACAACCCCTCCCAAAGCTTCACCGCATGGTCGTAGAGCGCGGCACTCTCGTCGAACAGATAATTCGAACGGATGATCGTGGTGTTGCGGCCCGTGTTGCCCCCGCCGATCCAGCCCTTTTCCAGCACCGCGATATTGCGCAGCCCGTGCTTCTTTGCGAGATAATACGCCGTGCCCAACCCATGCCCGCCGCCACCGACAATAATGGCCTCATAGGCCGGTTTGGGTGCGGCATCGCGCCATTGGCGGTCCCAGCCTTTCTGGCCGGATAACGCCTCTTTCGCCAAGGCAAAGGCTGAGAATTTCTGCATATCAAGGCTCCAAGTTAAGGCCAGGGCTCTGCCCTGGACCCGTCGTGCGCAGCACGCTTACGCGTGACGGGGCCTTAGGCCCCAGACCCCATTAGTTAGGCATGACAACCGTTGCGCGACGCGCACTCACTCGGCACAACCCTTGTATAATTCCGTCATCGCTGCGCGACCGCCCAATTCTTCGCCGTGTAGAACGGCGCATTGCTCGGCGGCAGCAACGCCACACCCCGGATATGATCCGCCGCCTTCTCGCCGATCATGATGGTCGGCGCATTCAAATTCCCCGTCGTCACCCGCGGCATGATCGAACTGTCCGCCACCCGCAGCCCCTCCACCCCGATCACCTTTGTGTCCGGTGCGACCACCGCCATCGGGTCGTCCACCGCGCCCATCTTGCACGTCCCGCACGGATGATACGCGCTCTCGACATTCTTGCTGATATACGCATCGATCTCGGCATCGCTCACCACGCCGCTGCCCGGCGCGATCTCGCGCCCCCGGAACGGCGCGAACGCCTCTTGCGCAAAAATCTCGCGCGTCAGCCGCACACAGGCACGCATATCCACCCAATCCTCCGGATCGCTCATGTAGTTGAACACGATCGACGGCGCCGCCGCCGGATCAGCCCCGCGCAGCCGCACCCACCCCCGGCTGCGCGACCGCATCGGGCCGACATGCGCCTGAAACCCATGTTCGGACGCGATCCCCTTGCCATCGTACCGCACCGCGAGCGGCAGGAAATGATATTGAATATCCGGATAATCGATCCCCGCCCGCGATCGGATGAACCCGCAACTCTCGAAATGATTGGTCGCCCCCAATCCATCGCCCAAGACCAGCCACCGCAGGCCGATCAACGCTTTCGCCAGCGGATTCATCTTCGAATACAATGTAATCGGCTGTGTGCACGCATACTGGAAGTAAAACTCCAGATGATCCTGTAAATTCTCGCCCACACCGGGCCGATCCGCGACCACGTCAATGCCGTGCGCCCGCAGTTCATCCGCCGGCCCAACCCCCGACAGCTTCAGCAGCTTGGGCGAATTGATCGCACCCGCCGCCAGAATAACCTCCCGCCGCGCCCGCACCACCACATCCTGGCCGCGCCTGCGATACGCCACCCCCACCGCGCGTCCGCCCTCGAACACCACGCGCGAAACCAGCGTGCGCGCCTCGATCGAGAGATTCGCCCGCCCCCGCGCGGGCCGCAAGTAGGCATTCGCCGCACTCCATCGCCGGCCCCGATGAACCGTCATGTCCATCCGGCCAAACCCCTCCTGCTGATACCCGTTGACATCCTCCGTCACCGGATACCCCGCCTGGCGTCCGGCTTCGATAAAGGCCCGATACAGCGGATTGCGCAGCGGCCCATATTTCGTGTGCAACGGCCCCTCGCCACCCCGCCACGCATCGCCGCCCTCATCACGCGTCTCGGCACGCTTGAAATACGGCAACACATTCCGATACGCCCAGCCCCGCGCCCCCATCTCCTCCCACCGGTCGAAATCCAGCGGATTGCCGCGAATATAAACCAACCCGTTGATCGAAGACGAGCCGCCCAACACCTTGCCCCGCGGCGTATGCATCCGCCGGCCACCCAAATGCGGCTCAGGCTCGCTGCGATAGCCCCAGTCATACTTCGGCATGTTCATCGGCATCGACAGCGCACTCGGCATCTGGATCAACACCGATCGATCCGATCCGCCATACTCCAACAACAAAACCGAAACCCCGGCATCCTCCGATAACCGCGCCGCTAACACACACCCCGCGGAGCCCGCTCCGACAACGACGTAATCATACTCGGTCATGGGGTTGGTGCCTTTCGGGAAGAAGGCCAGGGGCTCTGCCCCTGGACCCCGTTAAAGGCGGAGCCTTTAAAATCCATTAGTTTTAGGCAAGGGGAGGGCTGTCTTGGCCAGACACGCGACGAGTGCGAGGCAGCGCCCTCCCCTTGCCTAAAACTAGCGGGTTCTAAGGGCTCCGCCCTTAGTGGGGGGTTCGGGGGGCAAAGCCCCCTGATCTTCCTTCCGTAAGCCATCAAAACCCCAAAACCGGTGTGAGTGCGACGTAGACGGATTTGGTTTCCGTGTAGGCGTCGAGTGCGGTGCGGCTGTTTTCGCGGCCGTAGCCGGATTGTTTCATGCCGCCGAACGGCAGTTCGACCGGGGTGACGTTGTATTGGTTGATCCAGCAGGTGCCGGCTTTGAGTTGCGCGATCATGGCATGGGCGCGCGCGAGTGTGGGGGTGAACACGGCGGCGGACAGACCGTATTGGGTTGCGTTGGCCCGCGTGATGGCTTCGGCGTCGGTATCGAAGGGGAATACCGCCATCACGGGGCCGAAGATTTCCTCCTGGGCGATGCTCATGCCATCGGTGCAATCGGCAAAGATGGTGGGTTCGACGAAGCTCCCCTGGGCGAGGGCGCCGGCGGTGCACCGATTGCCGCCGGTGGCGAGGCGGGCGCCGGCGGCTTTGCCGGCTTCGATGTGGCCGAGGACTTTTGCCATGTGCTCCGGCGAGATCAGGGCGCCGATCTGCGTGGCGGGGTCGAGCGGATCGCCAATGGTGAGGGTACGGGTTTTCGCGATGAGCGCGTCGAGAAACCGGTCGTGGATGCTGCGATGAACAAACACGCGGGTGCCGTTCGAGCAGATTTCGCCGGCGGAGTAGAAATTGCCCAGCATGGCGGCGTTCACGGCGCTGTCGATATCGGCGTCGTCGCAGACGATGATGGGGGATTTGCCACCGAGTTCGAGCGTGACGCGCTTGAGGCTGGCGGCCGCGAGGGCAGCGACGGCCTTGCCGGTCGCGACCGATCCGGTGAGCGAGATTTTGCCGATGCCGGGATGCTCGACCAGATGCCGGCCGGTGTCACCCAACCCATTGACCACGTTGAACAGCCCATCCGGCAGTCCGGCCTGTTGGAAGATGCGCGTGAGTTCGAGCGCGGTCAGTGGGGTTTGCGGCGCGGGTTTGAAAATCACTGCATTGCCGCAGACCAGCGCGGGGGCGGCCTTCCAGCAGGCGATCTGCAGCGGGTAGTTCCACGCGCCGATCGCGCCGACCACGCCGATCGGCTCGCGCCGGGTATACCCGAATGCGGCTGGGCCCAGATCGACCGCTTCGCCGGCGATGGTACCGGCCAGCCCGCCGAAATATTCAAGGCATTCCGCACCGGAAATCACATCGACCGCGATGGTTTCACTGATCGGCCGGCCGGTGTCCTCGGATTCCAGCCGGGCGAGCGCGGGCAGGTTTTCGCGCAGCAAGGCGGCGGCGCGCAGCAGAATGCGCCCGCGCGCGGCGGCGGGGGTTGCCGCCCAGTCGCGCTGCGCGGCGGTGGCGGCGGCCACCGCGGCATCGATTGCGGCGGCGTCCGCGATGTCGATCGTCGCGAGCAGCGCGCCGGTCGCGGGATTGCGGTCCTCGAACGTGGCAGGACCGGGCGCGGACCAGTCTCGTCCGGCGATGAAATGGGGGCGCGATGTCATGCTGGGCTTAGCCTTGCGGGTCAGTTGAGGGCTGCGGTGTTGTCGCGATAATCGGCGCGGCCGGCCTGGGTCAGCGCATCGAGGATCTCGGTGGTGCCGATGCAGCCGACGATGCGGCCGTTATCGGCCACCAGCACCGGGCGGGTGGTCTGCTGGCGGATTTCCACGATGTCCTTGAGCAGATGCTGGCCGGTGACGATGCCGGTGCTGCCTGGCGGGCAGCGCACGCCGGGTTGCGGCTGGTGAAACGGCGACGCCGCGCCATCGCGGTGCAGCGCGATGAGCTGGCCGGACGTGTCGAGATGCAGCACGTAATCCTGATGGTCGTTGAAGCGGTGAACGCCATCCGCCGCCCGCAACGCCTCGATCGGGCGCATCAGCGAGGCGGCGCGGATCGCGGTGAGCGGGTTCATGTGTGCGACGAATTCCGCGACGTAATCGGTCGCCGGACGGAGCACGATGTCCTCGGGCTTGCCGACCTGGATCACCCGGCCATCCTTCATGATCGCGATGCGGTTGCCGATTTTCAGCGCCTCGTCGAGGTCGTGGGTGACGAAAATGATCGTCTTCTGCACCGTGCGCTGCAGTTGCAGCAATTCGTCCTGCAGCTTGTTGCGGATCAGCGGATCGAGGGCGGAGAACGGCTCATCCATCAGCAGGATATCGGGGTTGGTCACCAGCGCGCGCGCGAGGCCGACGCGCTGCTGCATCCCGCCCGACAATTCGCTCGCGTGCTTGTCCGCCCATTGCAGCAGCCCGACGCGATCGAGCCATTGATCGACGGCGGCACGCATCTCGGCGGGTTTCATCTTGCGCAGTTCGAGGCCGAGTTCCACGTTGCGGCGCACCGTGCGCCAGGGTAGCAACGCGAATTGCTGAAACACCATCGAGACCGCCTGGTTGCGCAGGCGGCGCAGCGTGGCGGGCGGCGGGTTGCTCATATCGACCAGCTCATCGCCGTGGCGGATGGTGATGCGGCCGCGGCTGATCGTGTTCAGCCCGTTGAGCGCGCGCAGCACCGTGGTCTTGCCCGAACCGGACAGGCCCATCAGCACGAAAATCTCGCCTTGCTCGATTTCCAGATTGACGTCCGCCGCACCGACCACGATGCCGGTCAAGCCGATGATATCGTTGCGGGTCTTGCCGGCATCGAGCGCGGCGAGCGCGGTCTGCATCCGCGCGCGCGCGCCCCGGTCGGCGCTGCCGGGAAACAGGATATCGACGGCCTCGAACTTCGCGGCGAAACTCATGCGCTGCTGCTCTCCTTGTTCGGCCGGAACACCCGGTCGAGAATGACCGCGACGATCACGATGGCGAGGCCCGAGGTGAAGCCCTTGCCGATCTGCACGGTCTCCATCGCCTCGACCACCGGTTCACCAAGGCCGCCGGCGCCGACCAGTGCTGCGATCACCACCATCGACAGGCTCAGCATGATCACCTGCGTCAACCCGGCCAGAATGGTCGGCAGCGCGGCGGGAATTTCCACCTTCCAGAGCAGTTCGGTCGGGCTCGCGCCGAATGCCTGCCCGGCCTCGATCAACGGGCGCGGCACATTGCTGATGCCGATATAGGTCAGCCGGATCGGCGTGGGCACCACGAAAACGATGGCGGAAATCAGCCCCGGCACGCTGCCGAGGCCGAACAGCACCAGCGTCGGGATCAGATACACGAAGGTCGGCAGCGTCTGCATCATGTCGAGTACCGGGCGCAGCACGCGGTACAGCGCCGGCCGGTGCGCGGCGGCGATGCCGATGGGCACGCCAATCGCCATGCAGGCGATCGTGGCATAGACGATCAGGGAAATCGTCTCCAGCGTGCGATCCCAATAGCCCTGGTTCAGAATGAACAGCAACGCGGCGAAAACGAATAGCGCCATCCGCCAGGATCGTTTGAAAGCGTAGGTCAGGGCGGCAAAGATCACGATCAGCAGCAGCGCCGGGACCGCGTGCAGCAGGCTGGTCGTGCCATCGAGCAGAAAGCCCAGCACGTTGGACAGACCGTCGAAAAAACCCTGGAAATTATTTTTGACGAAATTGACGAAATCGGTCGACCAGGTACCGACCGGTATCGCGTGATCGGTAATCCAGGTCTCGGGATGGGCCAGAAGGGTCATGATGATCGCTCCCGCATGGGCCGGTGTCCGGTCATGTTCAGCCTAGGCGCTTCGACGGCGACCCGCCCCGGAGACGGCGATGAACGGCACACATGGAACCGCGCGCAGTCCGGGGCGGGTCGCAATCTGTTCGGCAAGGGCGGGATCAGCTCGCCTTGAGCTTGCTCATCACGGCGGGCGCACCCGGCTTGCCATCGGTCGTGGTCACGCCGGCCAGGGTGGATTTCACCCAGTCCGGATGGGCGCGCAGCCACGCGGCCGCGACGGCGTTGGCGTCCTGATGTTTCACCTGCACATCGTACATCATCGCGTTCTCGTCGTTGATGGTGAGTTTGAAGTGATGCAGCAGGGTGCCGACATTCGGGCACTCCTTGGCGTAGCCGTATTTGGTGTTGATGTAGATCGTCGCCTTGCCTTCATCCGGGCCGAAATACTCGTGGCCGCCGGAAAGATAATCGATGTGAAACTGCACGTTCATCGGCTCGGGTTCCCAGCCGAGGAACACGATCGCCCGTTTTTTCGGATATTTGCGCGCCACTTCCGAAAGCATGCCCGCCTCGCTCGACTGCACCAGATGGAACTTGCCGAGACCGAACTTGTTCGCCTTGATCATGGCGAGGATATGCTGGTTGCCGTCGTTCCCCGGCTCGATGCCATAGATCTTGTAATCGAGCTGCTTGCCGTATTTCGCGATGTCGGCAAAACTGGTCAGGCCCTGCTTATACAGATAATGCGGCACCACCAGCGTGTATTTCGCATCGGTCAGGTCAGGCCCGATCACCTGCATCGCTTTCTGCTTGATATAGGGTTCGGTCGTCTTGTCCTGCGACGGGGTCCAGTTGTCGAGAAAGACATCGATCTTCTTGTCCTGCATGCCGGCATACATGACCTGCAGCGAATAGAGATTGGTCTTGACCTTGTAACCCAGCGCCTGGGCGACATCGGTGAACACCGCGTTCTGCACGGCATTGTCGGTCCAGCCGATGTTTGCCATGGTGATGGTCTTGCACGAAGCGGGTTCGGCGGCGCGGGCCATGCCAGCCCCGAACGATGACGCTGCCATGATCGACGCAAAAGCCGTGATGACGGTTAGATTTTTCAATTTAGCCTCCTGGATGCACAGATTCTCGTAACCAATCCGCGCTGGTTTTCTGTCCCTGGAACGCCGCAATCTGTGTGCGGTCGCCGTAACGCTAAGCATCATGTTGCGCTCGACGGCGTCTTGCATGCAAGCGACATCGCCCTTGCATCCGCCCATCCTGCACCTAATGGGGCAGGCCGGTCGACCAGAAATTGACGATGGCGACCCCGGCGATGATCAAACCCAGCCCCAGCACGGTCGGCAGGTTCAGCGTCTGGCCGAACACCAGCCAGCCGACCAGTGAAATCAGCACGATGCCCATGCCGCTCCAGATCGCATACACCACCCCGACCGGCACGCGCCGCACGATGATCGACAGCAGATAGAACGCCCCCGCATAGAACAGAACCGTCAGTGTCCCGGCTACCGGCTGGGTGAAGCCGCGCGACGCCTTCAGAAACGAAGTGCCGGCGACTTCGAACAGGATCGCGATGGCGAGGAGGATGTAAGGGGATGGCATCGGGGGGCGACTCTCTGGGAGGTCAATGAGGGAAAGGGAAGGTAAGCACTTCTTTTTTTGAAAAAAAAGAAGCAAAAAAACGTCTATTCGCGCGTCCCGTGCCGTTGCGGCGCCCAAAGCCCGGTTCCAAAAAGTTTTTTGCTTCTTTTTTTCAAAAAAGAAGTGCTTCCTGCTCCCTTCCCTCGACCGTGCCGCCGCCCGCAGAAAGACATGGGCTTATGCACAAATGCAATTTGCCTCCCCGCGCCGGGCAATCCTAACCTGCGGGTGCATTCGGAGGCTCTTCATGCTCGACCAGCAGACGATCAACGCGCAGATCGGCGATCTTTTGGCCACCCGCCGGCCGGGGCACAGTCTGCCCGGGGCGTTCTACCACGATCCGGCGATTTTCGACTTCGATCTGCGCGAGATTTTCGGCCAGGCGTGGCTGATGGTCGGCTTCGAGGTCGAGGTCGCGGCACCGGGCGCCTATCTCGCAATCACGATCGGCCGCAGCCCGGTGGTGGTGTTGCGCGGGCAGGATGGCGTGTTGCGCGGGTTTTTCAATTCGTGCCGGCATCGGGGCGCGCAGATCCTGCCGGATGGCTGCGGCACCGCCGAGCGGCTGATGTGCCCGTATCATCAATGGATGTACGATGATCGCGGCGCGCTGCGCGGGGCCGGGCGGATGCCGCGCGATTTCGATAAATCCCAGCATGGCCTGAAACCCATTCACGTCCGCACCGTCGCCGGCACGGTTTATGTGTGTCTGGCCGAACAGGCGCCGGATTTCACCGCGTTTCACGACGCGCTGGCACCGATGCTGGCACCGCACGATCTGTTGAACGCCAAGGTCGCGGCCCAGGCGACGCTGGTGGAGCGCGGCAACTGGAAGCTGGTGATGGAAAACGCGCGCGAGTGCTATCACTGCGCGGCGCGCCACCCGCAATTGTCGGTCTCGTTCCCGACCGATGCGCGGGGCAATTTTCTGAGCTCCGAGCGGGTCGATATCCTGGATTTCAAGCAGCGGATGGAGGCGATGGGCCTGCCCAGCGCGCCGGTCGAAGGGGCGTGGTGGCAGGCCTCGCGCTTCGCGCTGCGCGAGGGCAACGAGTCGATCACGATCGATGGCAGACCCTGTGTGAAAAAGCCGATGTGCAGCGTCAACGGCGGCGATGTCGGGTCGATGCGCTGGGCGCTGGAGCCGCATAGTTTCTGTCATGCGCTGGGCGATTTCGTGTTCATGTTCATCGCCCTGCCGGTCGCCCCCGAGGAGACCATCGTGATGGCGAAATGGCTGGTGCACAAGGACGCGCAGGAAGGGATCGACTACACGGTCGATGATCTGACCACCGTGTGGAACGAGACCAATCTGCAGGACCGCGATCTGGTCGAAAACAACCAGCGCGGCGTGAATTCGCTGGGATATATACCAGGGCCCTACAGCGAGAGTTCGGAATCGCTCGCGATCCGCTTCGTCGATTGGTATGCCGGCCGCGTGGCTGCGGCGGTGCCGCACCCGGCGCCGGTGCGCCGGCCCGCCCTGGTCGGGCTCTGACATGGCCGACCTGCCGCTCGGCGCCGGCCCCGATCACCAGGCCTGGCACCCCGAAACCATCGCGGTCGGCCATGGGTATCATCCGGCCGAGCATCACGGGTCGGCGAAACCGCCGGTCTATCTGACCTCGACCTTCGTGTATCGCGATTCGATGCACGCGAAGACCGCGCATGAGGGCTACATCGCCGGCCGCGCGCCGCAGTCCGGCGCGGATGAAGGCTATATCTACGCCCGACTCGATCATCCGAACATGCAGATGCTGCAGGACCGGATGGCCGCACTCGACCGCGCCGAGGCCTGTGCGGTGTTCAATTCCGGCATGGCGGCGATTTCGACCACGCTGCTGTCGCTGGTGCGGCCGGGCGAAAGCGTGGTGCACACCAGCCCGCTCTACGGCGGCACCGATGGGTTGCTGAACAATCTGATGGCGCCCGCGCACGGGGTGAAACCGGTCGCGATCGCGGATGCGGTGGATGAGGCGTCGATCACCGGCGCGGTCGATCAGGCGCTGGCGCACGGGCGGCTCGGCATGATCTGGGTCGAGACACCATCGAACCCGCTGGCCGGCATTGCCGATATCGCGCTGATCGCGCGGATCGCCCGGCGGCTCGAATTGCAGCAGGGCAGCCGGCCGCTGGTGGCGGTCGACAACACGTTCATGGGGCCGCTGCTGCAGAACCCGCTCGAACAGGGTGCTGATCTGTGCATGACCTCGCTGACCAAATACGCGAGCGGGCACAGCGATCTGCTGGGCGGCAGCGTGTCCGGCCGGTTCGCGCTGATCGAGCCGTTGCGCAAGATGCGCACGGTGATGGGCACGCATCTCGACCCGCACGGCTGCTGGCTGCTGCTGCGCTCGCTCGAAACCATGGGCCTGCGCACCGAGCGGGCGTGCCGCAACGCCGCCGCCGTGGCGCGGTTTCTGCGCGATCATCCGAAAGTGGCGCGGGTGACCTATGCCGGGTTTCTGCCGGAAGGCAGTGCGGCGCGCGCGACGCTCGAGCGGCAATGCGCGGGCGCGGGTTCGACCTTCGTGTTCGACATCAAGGGCGGCGAGGCCGAGGCGTTCCGCATGCTCGATGCGCTGAAACTGCTGCGCCTCGCGGTCAGTCTGGGCGGCACCGAGACGCTGATCTGCCATTCCGCGACGACGACGCATTTTTCGGTGCCGAAGGCCCGGCGCGAGGCGTCGGGCGTGACCGATGCGACCATTCGGCTCTCGGTCGGGATCGAGCATGAGGCGGATATTATCGCTGATCTGGCGCAGGCGCTCGAAAGGATCTGAACGATGGATGGTGTGACGCGGCAGGCGTATCCGGTCGATCCGAAATCCGCGGTGGGCAAGCTGCCGCGACCGGCGCAATTCGTCGATGTGCTGGTGGTCGGCGCCGGGCCTGCGGGCATCGCCGCCGCGCTGGCGGCCGCGGGTGAGGGCCGTTCGGTCATGCTGGTCGATGAGCATCCGGTGAGTGCGGCGATGGCCGGGCTCGATGTGCCCTATCTGTTCGGCGGCCGCGCGACCCCGGCGCTCGGCAACCAGGCCCGGATGATCGAACAAATCGCCGGCGCCATGCCGGGGCTGGATGATGCGTTCGAGGCCGGGATCGAGGTGGCGCTCAATACCAGCATCTGGGGCATGTGGGTCGCAGGGCCGGGCCTGCAGGTGCTGCCGTGCGCGGTGGCCGGGCTTGCGACCGAAGACCGGTCCTGGCTGTGCGGCTTCGGCCGTGCGGTGATCGCGACCGGTGCGCGGGATCTGGTGCTGTCTTTCGCGGGGTCGGACCAGCCGGGCGTGCTCGGCGCGCAGGCGCTGCACGCGCTGCTCACCCGCTACGACGCCTTCGCCGGCCGCGTGGTGAGCATTCTGGGATCGGGCCGGCTCGCGCTGGAAACCGCGTTGCGCGCGCTCGACAAGGGTTTGACGGTCGCCGCCCTGATCGAAGTGTGCGATGCGCCGCAGGGGCCGGCCGAACTGGTGGCCGAAGTCGCGGCGCGCGGGGTGGCAATTCGCTGCGGCGCCGTGCCGTTGATGGCGGAGACCAATGTCGATGGCGTGGTGGCGCTGCGGATCATCCCGGTGGCGGGCGGCACGGTCGAACGGATCGCGTGCGACACGGTATGCTTGGCACTCGGCCTGGTGCCGCAGATCGAACTGCTCGATACGCTGGGCGCCCCGATCACGCTCGACCGCGATCGTGGCGGTTACGTACCGGTGTGCGACGCAACCGGCCAGACCCCGATCGATGCGATCCGCGTGGCGGGGGATTGCGCCGGCGTGGCCGAGCCCGGCGGGCTCGATTACCGCATGACGTGGATGCGCGCGCTGCTCGATACCGGCGGCAACGATGCGCTGGCCTGCACCTGCGAGGAGGTCACCCGCGGTGATGTGTTCGCACTGCACCAGCCGCGCTATCTCGGCCCGGAATCGGAGGCGATGGCGGCGCGCGACCTCGCCGGGCTGCTGGCCGATGGGCCGCCGGATCACGACCAGATGAAGCGCCTGACCCGGGTTTCGATGGGCCCATGCCAGGGGCGGCGCTGCCGCGAACAGGTGGCGATGCTGCTGGCGATCGGGGCGCGCGATGATATCGGCATCGTCAACCGCGCCGGGTTTCGCGCGCCGGTGCGCCCGCTGAGCCTCGCGGCCCTCGCGGCACCCGATGACGAAGCCGGGCGGGACGGCTGGGATGTCTGGTTCGGCATCGTCGCGCAATGGGTGCCCTACGATGAAATCGGCACGCCGCGCGAGGCCGACTATATCGCCGGAGACATGCATCTATGAACCTCACGCGGGAGAGTGGCGCTGCGGTCGTCATCATCGGCGCGGGTGTCACCGGGCTGAGCGCCGCGTGGTGGCTGGCGCGCGACGGGGTGGATGTGCTGGTGCTCGACAAGGGCGTGATTGGCTACGAGGCGTCGAGCCGCAACGGCGGCGGGGCGACGCATTACCAGAGCCCGCTCTTCCACGAGGAACAACGCCTGTGGCCGCTGATGGATGAGCTGCTCGGCTACCCGACCGAACACCGGCCGGAGCGCATCGTGATCGCGATGAACGAGGCGCAGATGGCGCGCTACAAGCGCATGCAGGGGATTCTGGCCGGGCTCGGCTATCGGGCCGACCTGCTCGATCCGCAGCAGGTGCGCGATGCGGTGCCGCTGGCGGGCGATCGGCATATCGGCGGCGTGCATATCCGCACCGGCGGGCAGGCCAATCCGCAGCGCACCGTGCAGGCCTATGCCTGGGCGGCGCAGGACCACGGCGCGCGGATCATGCAGCATACGCCGGCACTCGGCATCGAAATGGCGCATGGCCGTGCGGTGGGCGTGCGGACGCGCAATGGCGTGATCGGGTGCGATCAGCTGATCGTCGCGGCGGGGCCGCAATCGGGCACGCTGCTGCGCGGCATCGGGATCGATCTGCCGGTCGCCCCCGCGCGGGCGGAAATGATCGTGACCGAGGCGCTGCCGCTGATGCCGTGCGGCGGCGTCGACGGCAACGGGCTCTACGGGCGGCAGACGCTGCGCGGCAATCTCGCCTACGGCGGCGGCTGGCATGAGTGGATGGACGAATTGCCGCTGCACGGCGCGCTGCCCCGGCCCTCGACCCCCGTGCTGCAGCACATCGCGCTGCGTATCGCGCAAATGCTGCCCAAGGCGGCCCATGCCAGGATGATCCGCTCCTGGGCCGGGATTGTCGAAAACACGCCGGACGGCCGGCCCGTGCTCGACCGGCCCGCCAACCCGGGCAACGTCACCATCGCCACCATGTCGAGCGTCGGCTTCGGCCTGTCGCCCGCGACCGGTCACGCGCTGCGGGACCTGGTGGTCGACGGACGATGCTCGTTCGCCGATATCGATAAATTGTCGCTGCGGCGGTTCGACGGGCTGGACCCGGATTGGCGGCGCATCCAGGGCTGGGTCACCCCGGCGACACACCAAGCCAGTGTCCCGGCATGAGTGCGGGAAAAATTCTTGTCGTCGGTGGTGGCATTGCCGGGCTGAGCACGGCCTGGGGCTTGGTGCGGCGCGGGTTTGCGGTGGAGTTGTTCGAGCAGGGGGCGCTACCCTATCCCAAGGCCTCGTCCTATGACGAGCACCGGATCATTCGCCATGCGTATGGCGATATGGAGGGTTATGCGTATCTGATGCCCGAGGCGTTTCGGGTCTGGAATGCGTTGTGGCAGGCCATGGGGGTCTGCCATTACGATGCGATGCCGGCGGTTTATCTGATGCGCGGCGAGAGCGACTGGTACGAGACGACCAGGCGCTCGATGGGCCGGATGGGTGTGGCCTGCACCGATATTTCGATCGATACGGCGATGGCGCGGTATCCGATGGTCAATCCCGCGGGTGTCACCCGTGTGGTGCAGACGGATGGCGCGGGGATGCTCTATCCGATCCGTATTCTGACCGACATGGTCAAGCTGATTGCCGGGCTCGGCGTGGTGCTGCACCCGAATTCGCTGGTGGAATCGGTCGATCTGCAAGCCGGCACGGTGCGGACCGCGCGGGGCGTCACCCAGGGCGATGCGGTGGTGGTCACCGCCGGTGCCTGGGTGAACCGGTTGGTCCCGTCCACCATCGGCGTTGCGGTGCCGTCGCGCCAGGCGGTGATGTTTCTGGCGCCGCCGCCGGCGCTGGTCGGCGCGTGGCAGGCGGCGCCGGTGCTGATCGACATCGGGCCGGACAGCGGCACCTACACCTTGCCGCCGCGCGCCGGAACCCGGCTGAAAATCGGCGATCACCAGTTCACCCGCCAGGGCGATCCCGATGAAGACCGCACCGGCACCGATGCCGACGTGGAACGCCTGACCGCCGCGGCCCGCCGCGCCTGGCTCGATTTCGACACCTATACCATCCTCGAGCGCAAGGCCTGTTTTTATACCGTAACGGCCGATGAACGCTTTCTGGTCCGCCGCGAAGGCGCCAGAGGCTGGCTCGGCAGCGCGTGCTCCGGCCACGGCTTCAAACTCGGGCCGCTGATCGGCGAAGGCATCGCCGCGACCATTGCCGGCGAACGCGATGCCGACGCCCTGACAGCATGGGCAGCCGGCAAGTCCGGTTGATACCCGATTCACGGCTGGTGGATCGCAGCGCCCGTAGCCTTGCCTGCCCGCGCCCGGCGCCCGCTACCGCCCGGGTGCGGCCCCTCGACGCGATACAGGCGGAAGCCGTTGTGGCCGTCGTCTGCCACAAGTGTCAGCCATGGCGGCGGCTGATGCGCGCTGAGCATCGACCATAGGGCGTCCTTTTGCGCATGATCGGCCAGCGGATCATGCCGACCACCGGGGCAGAACAGGACGAACCGGGCGCCGCTTGCGGCGAACGCGGCGGATTCGCCCGCGGCGGCCGGTGCGCGCCAGGCGTGCCAGGCGCGCAGATAGCCATCGATCCCGTGCTGATACAGCGAACCGACGCCGATGATGCGCGTTCGGTACAATAGTTCCGGCACATCGGCGGGCGGGCTCAGCACGATGGCGCCGGCGGCGGCGCGCATCATCGGCGCGATGTGGCGCAACCGGCATGCGGGTGATTTGTCCGGTGCGGGCGATGTGGCGGCGCGGGCCAGACTCGGTGCGTAGGGGGCGAGCAGAACGAGCATGATCGTGCCGATCCGCGCGCTCGCCGCCCGGCGCGGCTGGGCCGCCCAGCGGGACGAGACCTCGCACAGCGCCACGGGCAGCAGGGCGGCGGCGAAGCCTGCGGGATATTGTTGAAAGATCACGAAACGCGCGGTGAGCGCCAGGCTCAGCGCGGTGCCGGTACAGACCACCAGCCACAGGCCGCTGACCATCCGGTCCGGCCACGCGCGCCAGGCGCGGTGGGTGCCGTAGAGCAGTGCGAGCCCACCCGGCCCCAGCAGCATCGCCGCTTCGCCGAAGGCGTGTACCGGCTGGGTTTCTGACATATGGCCAAAAAATACCGCCATGTCCCGCGGCGGAATCAGCGCGTACGGCCCCAGCGCGACGCGGGGAAACACCGCGAGCCAGAGCCCGAAACCGGCCAGCGCAGCGGTCATACCCGCCCCGCCGCGCCGCGCCCCGACCGGCAACACCCGATCGAGTGCGGCCAGACCGATCCCTGCGGCGGCAACCGCCCCGCCGAGCGCCGCATACACGATCGACAACCGATCGATCTCGATCGTCAGAATCCCGCCGTGCGGCGGATCGATCAGCAGCGCCAGCAGCAGCGTTCCGGCAAAGCCAAGGCCGAGCGCGCATATGTCGTCCCCGATCGGCCGGAACAGCCACACATAGCCGAGTGCCACGAAGGAGAGCAGCACGAAGGGCATGGTCTCCGGCATCAGCCACAAGGCGAAACCGCCCGCGATGCCGCTCAACCACGCCGCCGGCCTGCCATCTCCAGGTGGGGCGATGCCGGTGCGCAGTGCGAACCCCGCCGTGGCCGCGACGGCGGCGAGCTGCGCGATGTGATAATGGATCACCCCGAAGGATGCGAAGCCGCGAATGCCCGGCAGCAGCGGGCCGACCAGCGGCACGATCCACAGCCAGCCGCGCCCCTGGCGGCGCCGGCCGTATTCCCCGGTGATCGGTGCCACGGCAAAAGCGAGCGCAGCACTCAGCCACCCGGCCGAGAGCGGCCCGGTCGCCACACCGGCGATCAGCAACGCGCGGTGCCAGCCGAGCCACTCTGCCAGCGGTGCCGCGAGGGCCACGATCATCGCATCGAACAGGCGTGACCATTCGATCAGCAGGGGCGCGCCGGACTCATCCCGCTGCACCATGTTTACCAGATGCCCTGACCGGAGTCCCTGTTCGATCCGCACCAGCCGCATGAAACTATCGGGATCGATCAACCCGCCCCGTAGCACCGCGGGCACATTCCGGCTGCTCGCAACCGTTGCCATCACCGCACCGGCCAGCGCGATCAACCCATAGAGCCAGGCCCTATGCCAACGCCCGGGAGCCCCCGGTTCGCGGCCACCGGCGGTGATCGTTCTCCCAATCATGGGAACAATCTAGCGGCGAGATCTTAAGGAATCTAAAACAGATCGGGTTTCAGCAACACATCCGTCAGGACCAGGTCGCCTCGGGGTCCTGCGCCAGCGCGGCCGCCGGCCGCGTCGCCGCGATTGCGGCATCGCTCGGCAGACGGTCCGGGCGCGGCCCGCCCGCCATCCAGTCCAGCATGACGACGGTGTGGATCGTCGGGATGGCGGTGCCGGACAATTGGGTAAGGCAGCCGACATTGCCGCCCACGATCGCATCGGGCTTCAGCGGCGCGATCGTGTCCAGTTTGCGCGCGCGCAACCGCCCGGCCATCTCGGGTTGCAGAATATTATACGTCCCCGCCGAACCGCAGCACAGATGCGGATCGCGCGGCTCGACCATCGTGAATCCGGCCCGCCGCAGCAACGCCTTGGGCGCCTCGGTCACCCGCTGCCCGTGCTGCAACGAACACGCGGCGTGATAGGCGATCACCAATCCCGGCGGCGGCGTCAGGCTCGGCTGATACGCGAGCCGCATCAGCAATTCGGAGATATCGACCGCCAGATCGGCGATCCGCGCCGCATCCGCGGACTCCGGCGTGTCGCGCAGCAGGAAGCCGTAATCCTTCAACACCGTGCCGCAGCCCGAGGTATCGGTCACCACCGCGTCGAGCCCGCCGGCGCCGATCTCGCGGGTCCAGGCCGCCACATTGGCGCGCGCGAAGGCCAGCGCCGCGTCGTGCTTGCCCAGATGATGCGTCAGCGCGCCGCAACACCCCGCCCCTTTCGCCACCACCACCTCGACCCCCATGCGCGTCAGCAGCCGGATCGTCGCGTCGTGAATCCCGGGGTCGATCACCTGCTGCGCGCAGCCGGCGAGCAAGGCCACGCGCGCGCGCCGCGTACCCGCCGCCTTGAACACGCCGGGCCGCTCGGTCGAACTCCGCCCCGCCACCGCACCGGGTGCGAGGTCGAGCATGGCGCGCAGGCGCTGCCCGAGCATACCACGCGTCCCGATCATCCCGCGCACCGACCGCCCGAGCGATGCCGCCCGCAAGGCCGCGCGCATCCGCGCCGGATAGGGCAGAACCGCCGCCAGCACGGCCCGCAGGGCGCGGTCATGCGCCGGCCGCTCATAGGTTTCCTCGACCCGCACGCGCGCATAGTCGATCAGATGCATGTAATCGACGCCCGAAGGGCAGGTGGTCATGCACGCCAGGCACGACAGGCACCGATCGAGATGAAACGCGACCGGCGTGCTCGCGGGCGCACCGGTTTCCAGCATGTCCTTGATCAGATAAATCCGCCCGCGCGGGCTGTCGTCCTCGTCGCCCACGGTCACGAAGGTCGGGCAGGTCGCGGTGCAGAAGCCGCAATGCACGCAGGAGCGCAGGATTTTATCGGCGACCGCGATGTTCGGGTCGGCCAGTTGATCGAGCGTGAAATTGGTTTGCATCGAATTCCGGTTTCAGGCCGCGAACAGGCGGCCAGGGTTGAGAATGCCGGCCGGGTCGAACGAGGCGACCACCCGCTGGCGAATGGCCGCGAGCGCCGGTGCCTCGCGCGGCACCGCATCGATCGACCGGCGCAGTTCGGGCGGTGCGCGCAGCAACCACCAATCGCCCTTGGCCCGCCGCGCCGCACCCACCACCACCTCGTGCGCGGCCAGCGTGGCCGGCCCGGTCAGGAAGGCGAGCCCGCCGCCCCAATCGAGGTAGCCGAACAACCCGGCGGCATGTCCGGCGTCGAGCACCGCCGCACCGCGCGACGGCTGGACCGAAACCCGCCACACCGCATCGCCCGGCTGGATCGGCAGCGGCTCGGCATCGCGCACCGCCCGCCACAACGCGACGCTCTGCGCCGTCTCCAGCGTTTCGACCGTGCCGAACTTCGCCCACAGTGCGCCGAGCTGGCCGACCCGATAGGTCACCGAATCGGCAAAATCCTCGATCCGCGCGATCGTGATGGCGCGCTCGTATCCCACCGCCATCGCGGCTTCCTGCGGCAGAAACGCGGCCCCGGAGACCGAAAACGGCGATCCCAGAGCCACCGCCAGCGCGCGCGAGGCCACTTCCGGCGTCAGCCCATACAGCACGACCGTCCCGGTCGCCTGCGGCTTCGGCAGCACCTTCAGCGTCACCTCGGTCATCACCCCCAAAGTGCCGTAGGAGCCGGCGAATAATTTGCAGAGATCAAGCCCGGTGACGTTTTTCAACACCCGGCCGCCCGAACGAACCACCTCGCCCCGGCCGGTCACCGCGCGCATCCCCATCAGATGATCGCGCATCGCCCCCCAGGCCACCCGGCGCGGCCCGGACAGATTGGCCGCGACCACGCCGCCGATCGTCTGGTCCGCCCCATCGAGAAACGCGTAATGCGGCGGCTCGGCAATCAGATGCTGCCCACCCTCGGCCAGTTTCGCCTCGAGGGCGGCGAGCGTCGTGCCGGTGCGGGCGCTGATGATCAACTCCTGCGGCGCATAGAGCGAAATCCCGGCATGGTTGCGGGTGCTCAGCGTCTCCGCCGTCTGCATCTCGCGCAGGAAACCGGTCTTGCTGCCCAGCCCCTCGATCGCCAGCGGCGCCCGGTCGGCCACCGCGGCATCGATCGCGGCGGTGAACCCCGCCTCGTCTTCCGGCGCGATCATGGCCGCCTCACGCCGCGTGCGGCAGCGCGTCGGGCCCGGCCGATGCGGTGCCGGCCTGCAACGGAAACACCTTCGCGGTGTTCAGCAACCATTCCGGATCGAACGCCGATTTCACCCGCCGCTGCGCCTCCAGCTCGATTTCGGTGAACTGCACGCTCATCAGATCCCGCTTTTCCACCCCAACCCCGTGCTCGCCGGTCAGGCACCCGCCCACCTCGACGCAGAGGCGCAGCACATCCGCACCGAACGCCTCGGCCTTGTGCATGCTGGTCGGGTCGTTCGCATCGAACATGATCAGCGGATGCAGATTGCCATCGCCGGCATGGAAAATATTCGCCACCTGCAAGCCATACTGCGCGCTCATCTCGCCGATCCGGCGCAGCACCAGCGGCAAGGTGCTGGTCGGGATCGTGCCGTCCATGCACAGGTAATCCGGCGAAATCCGCCCCACCGCGCCGAACGCACCCTTGCGCCCCTTCCAGATCGCGGCCGATTCCTCGGCCGATTGCGACACTTTCAGACTGATCGGGTTGAACCGCGCGCAAATCTCCTTGATCTGCCCCAGCAGCCAATCCTGCTCGGCCACCGATCCCTCGACCTCGATGATCAGCATCGCCTCGGCATCGAGCGGATAGCCGGCATGGGCGAACGCCTCGCACGCATGGATCG
Source organism: Acidiphilium sp. PA (assembly GCF_026191915.1). Taxonomy (GTDB): domain Bacteria; phylum Pseudomonadota; class Alphaproteobacteria; order Acetobacterales; family Acetobacteraceae; genus Acidiphilium. The sequence goes on along the minus strand of NZ_JAIMBY010000010.1, from coordinate 102,408 downwards.
CCGGCCGGTCCATGAATTCCAGCGCGACCGGAATGATCCCCGAGCTGATGATCGCATCGACACACGCACCCGCAACCTCGTTGCCATCGAACGCCGCCAGCATCGCGCGCGTACCCTCCGGCGCGCGCAAAATCCGCACCGTGATCTCGGTCGCGATGCCGAGCTGCCCCTCGCTGCCGATCACGATACCCAGCCAGTCATAGCCGGCGGTATCCAGATGCGTGCCGCCCAGTTCGAGAATCTCGCCCTCGATCGTCACCAGCTTGATGCCGAGCACGTTGTTCGCGGTCACGCCGTATTTCAGACAATGCGCGCCCCCCGAATTCATGCCGATATTGCCGCCGATCATGCAGGCCAACTGGCTCGAAGGATCGGGCGCATAAAAAAATCCATCCGCCTCGACCGCCTTGGTGATGCCCAGATTGGTCACACCCGCCTGCACCACCGCATACCGGTCGCGATAATTCACCTCGACGATCCGGTTCATCCGCATCATGCCGATCACCACGGCATCCTCGAGCGGCAACGCCCCGCCGGCCAGCGATGTGCCCGCGCCCCGCGGCACCACGCGCACCCCGTTCTGATGGCAGAACCGCAGCACCGCGGCCACCTGCTCGGTCGTTTCAGGCAACACCACCGCCAGCGGCATCTGCCGATAGGCCGATAACCCGTCCGTCTCGTACGGCTTCAGCCTGGCGGGATCGGTGATCACGCCACGATCCTGCATGATCGCGCGCAATCCCTCATGCACGGCATCGCGCCGCGCCAGCACATCCGGTTTCGGTTTTGGCAAAGTGATCAAGGCCGATCTCCCCTAATGAGGGGAACCTAACACCAGCCGGGCATTCCGCCTAGCAGACACGAGCCGTTTTTCGCCGATACCACTATCCCGCGCAGCCACAAGCAAAAAACAGCCACGCACGGAAAACCCACGCGCAGCCGTTTCACAGCAATACCGCCCAGAATCACACCACGCGGATCAAACCGGTGGCAGCCGCCAGATTCAGCCCTGGCGCGCCTTCATCCGCGGGTTCTTCTTGTTGATCACATACACGCGACCATGACGACGAACCACACGACAATTCTTGTCGCGGGCCTTGGCGGAACGAAGCGAATTACGAATTTTCATGATGTCTATCTCAAACTGCTCACTCGGGTTGCCCGGCTTATGGAAACCCGGCACCATTCTGTCAACCCGGTGGCGCTTGAGGCAAGGAAGGCCAGGGGCTCTGCCCCTGGACCCCGTTAAAGGCGGAGCCTTTAAAATCCATTAGTTTTAGGCAAGGGGAGGGCTGTCCAGGCCAGACACGCGATAAGTGCGAGGCAGCGCCCTCCCCTTGCCTAAAACTAGCGGGTTCTAAGGGCTAAGCCCTTAGTGGGGGTCGAGGGGGCAAAGCCCCCCGCCTTGCTTGACCCAAGTCCCCCCGCATTGACGCCATGCGTACCGGGTCGCATGGATTGGGCGTTTGTGGAGGGGTGATGGTATGGCGGCGCGTGAGCGGGTTTCGGGCCAGCGGATCGGCATGATGTTGACGGCGTTTCTGATGGTGACCTTGATCGGGGTATTTGCGACCTATGCGGCGCCGATTCCGGGGGTGCGGGGTGTGATGGTCGAGGCGGCGATCGCGCAGGCGGCGGCTTCGGGCGATGCGGGGGCGATGCGGGCGGCGTTGGTGGCGACCAGGCCGTTGCTGGGGGTCAGTGGTCAGCGGGTGCTGGCGGGTCTGGCGCCGGACCGTGCCGGCATGGCGCGGGCGGCCGGGCTGTTGCGGGTTGATGCGCAGGCGGCGAGTGTATTGGTATCGTATCGGTTGCGGCTGATGGTGATCGTGATCGGTATTCTGGCGGCGTTATTCGGCATTGCGTTTCTGGGCATTCGCGACAGCCAGCCGACGGCGACGATCATGCGGGTGAACAAGTCATGAGCCGGGTTGCGTATGTGAACGGGCGGTATGTGCCGCACAACGAGGCGGCGGTCAGCATCGAGGATCGCGGTTATCAGTTCGGCGACGGGATTTACGAGGTCATTCATATCCATGAGGGCCGGTTCGTCGATACCGAGTTGCATCTGAGCCGTCTGGCGCGGTCGTTGCGTGAGGTTGCGATCGCGCCGCCGATGAACGATGCCGCCTTGCTGGTGGTTCTGCGTGAGGTGGTGCGCCGCAACCGGGTGAGCGAGGGCATTGTCTATATGCAGATCACGCGCGGCGTCGCCCGGCGGGATCATGCGTTTCCCAAGGGCATCGCGCCGGCGCTGGTGGTCACGGCCCGGCACGGCGCCGCGTTTCCGCGCGATATCGACGCCTGGGCGGGCACGGCGATCACGGTGCCGGACATTCGCTGGGGCCGGTGCGACATCAAGACGGTCAATCTGCTGCCGAACTGCCTCGCCAAGCAGAAGGCACGCGAGGCGGGTACCTATGAGGCGATTCTGATCGACGGGTCGGGCGGGGTGACCGAGGGATCGTCGACCACGGTCTGGGCGGTGGATGCGCACGGCGTGCTGCGTACCCGCCAGCTCGACGATCACATCCTGCCGGGCTGCACCAGGGCGGCGTTGTCGGCGCTGCTGGCGGAGCATGCGATCGCGTTCGAGGAGCGGGGCCTGACCGAGGCGGAGTTCCGTGCCGCGCGGGAGGTGTTCCTGACCAGTGCGACGTCCTACGTCAAACCGATCGTGCGGGTGGATGGCGTGGCGGTGGGTGACGGCGCGCCGGGCCCGATCACCAGGCGCTTGTTCGGCCTGTTCGCCCGCCATGCGGACGGGGTTGGGCATAATCAGGCGTCCCGCCTTGCGTCCGCCCCAGGAATCGGATGAAACGCCCCCATGACCGATCATGAAGCCCAACCCAAGCCGCATTACCGCCGCGTCCTGCTGAAAATCTCGGGCGAAGCCCTGATGGGCAAGCGCGATTACGGGCTCGACACCGAAACCGTGGCGGCGATCGCGCAGGATGTGGCCGATGTCGTGGCCACCCGCGCGGAGGTTTGCCTGGTGATTGGCGGCGGCAATATTTTCCGCGGCATTTCCGGCGCTGCCGGCGGCATGGACCGTGCCCAGGCCGATTACATCGGCATGCTCGCCACCGTCATGAATGCGCTCGCCATGCAATCCGCGCTGGAGAAATGCGGTGTGCCGACGCGGGTGCAATCGGCGATCCCGATGGCGGCGGTGTGCGAACCCTATATCCGCCGCCGCGCCGAGCGGCACATGGAGAAGGGCCGGGTGGTGATTTTCGCGGCCGGGACCGGCAACCCGTTTTTCACCACCGACACCGCGGCGGCCCTGCGCGCCACCGAAATGAAATGCGACGCGTTGCTGAAGGGCACCCAGGTCGATGGGGTCTATTCCGCCGATCCGCGCAAGGTGGCGGATGCCGAGCGGTATCAGGAATTATCGTATCTCGAGGTTCTGTCGCGCGATCTGACGGTGATGGATGCCGCCGCGATCAGCATTGCGCGTGAGAACGATCTGCCGATCATCGTCTTCAACATCCGCGCGCCGGGCGCCTTTGCCGCGGTGATGCGCGGCGAGGGTAAATTCACCCGTATCGTGGAACAGCATTAGGATGGCCGCCATGCCCAGCGATCTTGAGAGTATTTCCGCCGATCTGTCACGCCGGATGGATGGCGCGATGGAAACGCTGAAACGCGATTTTTCCGGCCTGCGTACCGGGCGCGCCAATCCGGCGTTGCTCGAACCGGTCAAGGTCGAGGCTTACGGCACGATGATGCCGCTCAACCAGGTTGCGACCATCGCGGTACCGGAATCGCGGATGCTGACGGTGCAGGTGTGGGATCGCTCGATGGTCAACGCCACGGTCGCCGCCATCCGCGATTGCGGCCTCGGCCTCAATCCGCAGCCGGATGGCCAGATGATCCGGGTTCCCCTGCCGATCCTGACCGAGGAGCGTCGCAACGAGCTTGCCAAGGCGGCCGGCAAATATGCCGAAAGTGCCCGCATCGCGGTGCGTGGCGTGCGGCGCGACGGGATGGAGACCATCAAAAGCCTGGAAAAGAAGGGCGAGATCGGCGAGGATCAGATGCGCGACTGGTCGGACGCCGTGCAGAAGCTGACCGATGCGATGATCAAGCGGATCGATGAATTGCTGGTTGAAAAAGACAAGGATATCCGTCAGGTCTGACGACACCGATGACCAGCCAGAACCCGCCGCTCACCCCGCGCCACATTGCCATCATCATGGACGGCAATGGTCGCTGGGCCGCGCGCCGGGGCCTGCCGCGTGCCGCCGGCCATCGGGAGGGGGTGCGCGCCGTGCGCCGCACCATCGAGGCGGCGATCGAGCATAACGTGCGGTGGCTGACGCTGTTTGCGTTCTCATCGGAAAACTGGCGTCGCCCGGCCGAGGAGGTCACCGACCTCACGTTCCTGCTGCGGCACTATCTGCGCTCCGAGCTCAACGAACTGGCCGAGGCCGGGGTGCGGTTGCGGGTGATCGGCGAGCGGGATCGGTTCGGCCCGGCGCTCGAGGCCGAACTCGCCGCCGCCGAGACGCGCACCGCGGGCAATGAGCGCCTGAACCTGGTGATCGCGCTGTCCTATGGCGCGCGGGCTGAAATCGTCGCCGCCGCGCGGCGGATCGCGCGCGCGGCCGAGGCCGGCACGCTCGACCCCGCCTTGCTCGATGAGGATAATTTCACCGCGCATCTCGCGACCGCCGGCATGCCCGACCCCGATCTGGTGATCCGCACCAGCGGTGAGCAGCGGTTATCGAACTTCCTGCTCTGGCAGGCCGCCTATGCCGAGCTGATTTTCGATGACGCGCTGTGGCCCGATTTCGGTGCCGCCAATCTCGCCAGCGCGATTGCGGAATACGCCCGCCGTGAACGCCGGTTCGGTGCCCGCCCCGCCGCGGCCGCGCCGCCCACGGCTTCAGCGCCCGTGAAATGAGCGCGAAGCTGGCCCCCCCGAAAACCCGCCGGGCCCGGTTTCAGGATCTTGGGATTCGCACCGCCTCGGCCGCCGTGCTCATTCCGGTCGCCTTGCTCGGGCTTATTCTGGGCGGCCTGGTCTGGGATGCGCTGATTGCGGTGTTTTTCATCGGCCTGCTGCGCGAATGGCGCGCCCTGAGCCATTTCGAGGCCCCGCGCACGCGCGACCGTTTTCTGGTGGCCGGTCTCGCCTATGCCGCGCTGCCCGGTCTTGCCCTGCTCTGGCTGCGCAACCGGCCGGATGTCGGGCTCGATGACGTGCTGTTCCTGCTGCTGGTGGTCTGGATGACCGATATCGGCGCCTATATCGTGGGCCGGCTGATCGGCGGGCGCAAGCTGGCGCCGGCGATTTCGCCGGGCAAGACGGTCAGCGGCGCGATCGGTGGTCTGGCGATCGGGATGCTTGCCGGCATGATCTTTGCGGGCGGGCCGCTCGGCCTGTTGCCGGCGGCAGCCATTTCGGTGGTGTCCCAGCTTGGCGACCTCGGCGAGAGCGCGCTGAAACGCCATCTCGGGGTCAAGGATTCCGGCAACACGATTCCCGGCCATGGTGGCCTGTTCGACCGGCTCGACGGGATTCTGGCCGCTGCCCCGCTTGCCGCCCTGCTCGCTCTGCTCGCCCAAGGAGGACTTCCGCTATGGCGGTGAAAACCATTTCGATCCTCGGTTCCACCGGCAGCGTCGGCACCCAGACGATCGATCTGTTGCTGGAAACGCCGGATGCCTACCGGGTCAACGCGCTGATCGCGGGCAGCAACGCGATGCTGCTGGCCGAGCAGGCGCGCGCGCTGCGGCCGGATGTGGCGGTGATCGCCAATGAATCGGCCTTCCCCGCGCTGCGCGATGCGTTGTCCGGCACCAATATCCGCATCGCCGCCGGGCGGGATGCGGTGATCGGCGCGGCGGCGCGGGCGACGGATTGGACCATGGCCGCGATCACCGGCACCGCCGGGCTGGAGCCGACGCTGGCGGCCACCGCCAACGGCCGCGCCATCGCGCTCGCCAACAAGGAGGCGCTGGTTTCGGCGGGCGATGTGTTTCTGCGCGCGATCGCGCAGGCCGGGGCGACGCTGCTGCCGGTCGATTCCGAGCATAATGCGATTTTCCAATCCCTCGCCGATGGCAACCTCCATGCGCTCGAAAAAATCATCCTTACGGCATCCGGCGGTCCGTTCCGCGATGCGTCGCTGGCCGAGATGCGCGAGGCGACGCCCGAACGCGCGCTGAAACATCCGGTCTGGTCGATGGGGGCGAAAATCAGCATCGATTCCGCGACCCTGTTCAACAAGGGGCTCGAAGTGATCGAGGCGGCGCGGATTTTCGACCTCGGCGTGGACGAAATCGAGGTGCTGATCCATCCGCAATCGGTGATTCACGGCATGGTCTGCTACCGCGATGGCTCGGTGCTGGCGCAGATGGGCGCGCCGGACATGCGCATCCCGATCGCGCACACGCTGGCCTGGCCGGCCCGGATCGCGACAGCTTCGCCCCGGCTCGACCTTGCGGCAGTGGCGCGGCTCGATTTCGCGACACCCGATACCGCCCGCTTCCCCGCGCTGCGCCTTGCGCGCGAGGCGCTGCAGGCCGGGCAGGGCGCATCGACCGTGCTGAACGCGGCGAATGAGATCGCCGTGGCGGCGTTCCTGGCCAAGCGGATCGGCTTTCTCGACATCGCCGCCATCGTCGAGACCGTGATGCAGCGGCTCGGCGCGCCGCCGATTGCCGACCTTGCGGCGGTGCTCGCGCTCGACGCCGAGGCCCGCGCCATCACGGAATCGGAACTCGGCGCCAAAACAGCCTCCCGCGCGGCCTGAACATCCTATATAGCGGAGGCATGATCGACCTCATCCGCTCGCTGGCCGCCTTCATCGTTGTGCTCGGCATTCTCGTCACGGTGCACGAACTGGGGCATTACCTGGTCGCACGCTGGCGGGGGGTGGCGATCGAGACCTTTTCGCTCGGCTTCGGCCCGGCGCTGCTCTCGCGCACCGACCGGCACGGCACCGTGTGGAAGATCGCCGCGATTCCGCTGGGCGGCTATGTGCGCATGAAAGGCTGGGCCGAGCTTGGCGGCGAGACCAGCGGCGAGGTGGCGCCCGATAGTTTCCGCACCAAATCGCTCGCCGCGCGCGCGGCGATTGTCGCGGCCGGGCCGGCGGCGAACATGCTGCTCGCCTTCGTGCTGTTCACCGTCATATTCGCGACCGCCGGTGCGCCGACCGTGCTGCCGGTGGTCAGCCAGGTGATGCCCAACACGCCGGCTGCGGCGATCGGCATCGCCAAGGGGGATCGCATCACCAGCATCGATGGGCGGAAGGTGAAGAGTTTCGAGGATATCGAAAAACTGATCAGCACCCGCCCGGATGATCGCATCGCGATCACCTACACCCATGACGGTATCGCCAGGGGGGCCAACCTGACCACCGCGTCGCACATGGTCGATGGCCGGCGGCTGGGTGAACTCGGCATCATGGGGGCCGATGTCAAACTCCGCCGGCTCGCGCCGCCGGAAGCGATCCGGGCGGGGGCCTTCGAAACCTATGCCGCGGCCGCCGCGACGCTCGATGGGCTGTGGAATCTGGTGGCGCACCAGAAGGGCGTGAAAAATCTCGGCGGGCCGATCCGCATCGCGCAGATTTCGGGTCAGGCCGCCTCGCTCGGGCTGGCCGATTTCGCCTCGTTCATTGCGTTGCTCTCGGTCAATCTCGGTCTGATCAATCTGGTGCCGATCCCGATTCTCGATGGCGGGCATCTGCTGTTCTACGCTGCCGAGGGTCTGTATGGCCGCGCGCTGCCGCGCAAGGCGCAGGAGATCGGCCTGCAGATCGGCGCGGCGCTGCTGGCGTCGCTGATCATCTTCGTGACCGTGCATGACCTTGCGCATGTCGGGCTGTTTCATTTCGTCTCGCATCTGCTGGGATAGCGGCGGCGCGCTGCGGCGAGGGGCGTAATAATATTCCGTATCCCGCGCGCTGCATGGCTCAGTATTACCGGAACACGGTTGCCAATCGTCGCGTTTTCCCTCATGCGATCCCCCGAAACCAGTCACGAACGCCCAAGGGAGTCTCGATATGCGTGTCTATTACGATAGCGATGCCGATGTGAACCTGATCAAATCCAAGAAGGTCGCGATCGTCGGTTATGGCAGCCAGGGCCATGCCCATGCGCTCAACCTCAAGGAGTCCGGCCTGAAGGATCTGGCCGTTGCGCTGCGGCCGGGCTCGACCGCGATTGCCAAGGCCGAGGCGGCGGGGCTCAAGGTGATGGCGCCGGACGAGGCGGCGGCCTGGGCGGATGTGGTGATGATTTTGACGCCCGATGAAGGCCAGGGCGATCTCTATCGCGACAGTCTTGCCAGGAATCTCAAGCCGGGTGCGGCGATTGCGTTCGCGCACGGGCTGAACATTCATTTCAACCTGATCGAGCCGCGCGCCGACATCGATGTGTTCATGATCGCGCCGAAGGGCCCGGGTCATACCGTGCGGTCGGAATATCTGCGGGGCGGCGGCGTGCCGTGCCTGGTCGCGGTGGCGCAGGACCCGTCCGGCAATGCGCTCGATATCGCGCTATCCTATGCCAGCGCGATCGGCGGCGGGCGGGCCGGGATCATCGAGACCAGCTTCCGCGAGGAATGCGAGACCGATCTGTTCGGCGAGCAGGCGGTGCTGTGCGGTGGTCTGGTCGAGTTGATCAAGGCCGGGTTCGAGACGCTGACCGAGGCGGGGTATGCGCCCGAGATGGCGTATTTCGAGTGTCTGCACGAGGTCAAGCTGATCGTCGATCTGATCTATGAGGGCGGTATCGCCAACATGAACTACTCGATCAGCAACACCGCCGAGTATGGTGAATACGTCACCGGCCCGCGCATGGTGACCGCCGAGACCAAGGCGGAGATGAAGCGCGTGCTCGACGATATCCAGAAGGGCCGTTTCACCCGCGACTGGATGTTGGAGAACCGGGTCAACCAGACCAATTTCAAGGCGATGCGCCGGGCCAATGCGGCGCACCCGATCGAGCAGGTCGGCGAGACGCTGCGCGCGATGATGCCGTGGATCAAGCAGGGCGCGCTGGTCGATAAATCCAGGAACTGAGCGGCCACCCGATCGGCGGCGCCAGAGCGAATAAAAGTTTTTTGGTCCTTTTTTACAAAAAAGGACCGCTTACTTTCTTGCGTCAGGGAGGACCACCGATGAAGATCGCCAAGGACGCCACCGAACTGGTCGGCAATACGCCGCTGGTTCGCATCAACCGGCTGGCGGCCGGGCTGCCGGGTGCCATCGTCGCGAAGCTCGAGTTTTTCAATCCGGCCAATTCGGTCAAGGACCGGATCGGCGTGGCGATGATCGAGGCGGCGGAGCGTGAGGGGCTGATCGATCAGCACAGCATTATCGTCGAGCCGACATCGGGCAATACCGGCATTGCGCTGGCCATGGTGTGCGCGGCGAAGGGTTATAAGTGCATCATCACGATGCCGGATTCCGTGAGCAAGGAGCGCCGTGCGGTGCTGCGCGGGTATGGCGCCGAGCTGGTGCTGACGCCGGGGGCGGAGGGGATTTCCGGGTCGATCAAGCGGGCGGAGGCGATTGTTGCGTCCGGGCCGCATTATTTCATGCCGCAGCAATTCACCAACCGGGCCAACCCGGCGGTCCATAAGCGGACGACCGCCGAGGAGATCTGGCGCGATACCGATGGCACGGCGGATATTCTGATCGCAGGGGTCGGCACCGGCGGGACGATGACGGGGGTGGGCGAGTTCATGAAGGCGCACAAGCCCGGGTTCCGCTGTGTTGCGGTCGAGCCGGATGCCTCACCGGTGCTTTCGGGGGGCGAAAAAGGGCCGCATGGCATTCAGGGGCTGGGCGCGGGGTTCGTGCCGGAGATTCTGAATACCGAGATTTATGACGAGATCATCCGGGTCACCAATGAAGATGCGATCGGCATGGCAAGGCGGGCGGCGCGCGAAGAGGGGCTGATGGTGGGGATTTCCTCGGGCGCGGCGCTGTGGGCCGCGATCGAGGTGGCGAAGCGCCCGGAGTCGGCCGGTAAATTGATCGTTGCGATCATTGCGTCCTATGGGGAGCGGTATCTGTCGACGCCGCTGTTCGCGGGATTGACGGATTGATCGCCGCGCTCGCGCATTTCGTTATCGCGACGATTTCTTCGTTGGGGTACGCCGGTATCGCGGTGCTGATGGCGCTGGAATCGGCATGTATTCCACTGCCGTCCGAAGTGATTTTGCCGTTTGCGGGTTATCTGGTCTCGACCGGGCGGTTCGATTTGTGGCTGGTCGCGATTGTCGGCGCGCTGGGCTGCAATATTGGCTCCACGGTCGCTTATGCGGTGGGTTATGCCGGCGGGCGGCCGCTGGTGGAGCGGTTCGGGCGGTATGTTCTGCTCGATGAGGCGGAACTGACCCGGGTTGAGGGGTTTTTTGGGCGTTATGGGTCGGTGACCGTGCTGGTCAGCCGGATGCTGCCGGTGGTGCGGACGTATATCGCGCTGCCGGCCGGCATGGCGCGGATGAATTTCTGGAAGTTTCAGGCCTATACGTTCATCGGGTCGCTGCCGTGGTGCCTCGTGCTTGCCTATGTCGGGTTTCGGCTTGGCAAGGCGTGGGAGACCAACAAGCGGCTGCATGCGGTGATGCATGATTTCACGATTGCAACGGTTGCGGTGCTGGCGGTGCTGATCGTGTGGTATGGGGTGCGGATCTGGCGCGGGCGGGCGCAGCGTTCGGCCTAGATTTGGGCGTTGTGACGCTGAATTGCGCCCAATTTGTTGCGATATCGTAACGAATTAGGCGTGCGTCAGCCCCGTGGGCCTTTGCGCCACATTTTTTTGGCATCGAACGAGGGCACGAAGGGGTGGTGCCAGGGGGGCACGGGTGGTGGGGGTGGGCCGAGGATGTCGCGGAGTTGTTCGGGGGTGAAGTCGATGCTGCCGTCGGGGTTGACTTTGTATTGGGCCATGAAGTCGGGCTGGCGCTTGGGGCGGGGGCGTTTGGGGCGGGGGGTGGCGGGGTTGGTGGGTGCGCTCCGGGGTTTTCTGGGGCGTTTGATGATTTGGGGGGGACGCAGGCCGAGCATGGTGTGGAGGGGGCGGAGGATGCGGCCGAGGCTGGGGTGGGTGGCCAGCAGGTCCAGCACGATGGGGTCTTCCATGAAAAGCTGGAGATCGGCGCGGGCGGCGGCACCGGCGACGACGGTGGCGGGGCCGTTGGGCAGCAGGCGGATCAGCCAGGCGAAGCCGCGGGGGAGCGTGAGGGGTGGTTTGGGTTTGGGGGTGGCGGGTTCGCGCTCGACCGGTCTGGGAGCGCGGGTGCGGGTGCGGGGGGATTGTGGTGGGCGGGATGCGATGCGGGCGAAGCGGGCGATCTGGCGGGCGAGGTAGTTCCAGATCAGGACGATGAGCGGGCCGTGGATTTTGAGGCGGTAGCCGTTGTCGGCGACGGAGCGCTGCAGGGCACGGAAGATCACCGTGAAGCGCTCGGTCGGGTCGGCAGGCATGAACGGCGCGTTTGCGATCATGGGTAGGGTTAGACCATGAGCGGTGGGGGGTGAGAAAGGGAAAAGTTAGGCAAGGGAAAGCAAGCGCTTCCTTTTTGTAAAAAAGAAGCAAAAAACTTTTGTTCGTTGAGCGGGTGTGGTGGGGTCAGCGGCGGGCGGTTGGGGGAGGTTCGGGTGCTGGGTGTTAGGAGATACCCAGTTTTGCGACCGCGCAATCGCCGATGCACGCACGGCGGCAGACATCATCAGATCATGCGATGGATGGAAGACTCAGAACAAATGGTTGCTCCACTTGCTGCCGCACTTCAGGTCGCGCGGTAGAGGCGATGCCCAACAAAGATGCGCGACAGGGACATGCCACGCTACCGGGACGGTCGCTTGAGTATCGCGGATTTTACAAGTTCTGCGGCACGGTATGTTACGGTTTGGTGGAAGGGCGATTGTCGGATTTCGGGCGTGGCCGGGCTGGAGCGGACCTTCGCCGGCCGGTTAGCTTTGGCCAAAACGGATGAACCTACTTTGGGGTTACAGTCTCGGGTCGGAATCGCATTCAACTCGGGCAATCGCATTTTAGGTTGGCTTGAAAGACGGATCACAAAACGTCTTTTGTCCAATTCAGAAGGTCTGCGAGGCTCCCAATTCCACGCCCTTCGATTTGATATCCAATAATGCCGAATATTTCTGTCAGCATAGGAAGCTTAAACCGGTCAATTTTTTCCAACACGACCTCAATTCCAGTATAACATGTAGTTGACCGCAGGGTTTTTTTCACGTTTGTCTTACGGTTTTCTCCCACGATTGACTCGTACATAAACTTACAGGCCTCTGAAAATATCGCAATGCACACTTCTGAAGTATGTCGACTCAGAAACTCCTGCAGCAGGAGCCCGATTAAATTATAAAATTCTGTTATAGATGGCTTTTCATTCCACGAGCGGCAAATTATTTCTACCAAGACAATAATAACGCTTGGACGAAAATTCGTCGGTCTTGAAAGCAAGCGCATTAACGATCGTAATACATCGTTTATTTTCCAATTGGTTACACGTAATTCTGCCAGAATGTCATTACTCGAAACAGAAAGAAAGTTAAATCCAGACGTCTCAAGCTTATATGTTATAAGGTTCAGTAACTCTCTCCGAATTTTTCTGTTATCTGCACTAAATTGTACAAACGAATGCGTCCACACCCCTTTTACTCCAGCCGTTTCTTCTGCTAATAATCTCAAAGCCAAATCATCGGTAAGAAAAATAGATTGCTCCATCTGCGATGCAAGTATACTGTCAATAAACGCTGGATTCAGCCCTTCTAAAATCTCACGACCACCGGATGAAATAGGATGACCACCTTCTGCCGGTACAAGGTCTAGCGATTTTGCAAATTGTAATGCTTCAGAAGCAAGTCCAGCAATCTCCGTTAAATTCCCGTCGCTAAATCTTGTCATTTGTAACTGAGTACCGTCCCAGCCGAGCGTCCCACCTCCTCTGGTATTTTTCTGTTCATGTTCATCCGAAAACTGCTGAATCATATCAATCGACGTTTGAACAACCGATAGTTTAGGGCACATTTCCTTTATCAATGACGCAACACCCAATTTGACAAGAGTAAATAACGTCACTGGATCAACGATTGTTCGCGTCGCCTGGGCTATTGCCTCTCGTGCTTTGCTGATCTCTATAGTATTGCCGATGCTGCATCTCAGCTCAGCTTTGTCCCGGTAGAGCAATACCAAGACAGCATCGAGTGGTGAGATCGAAAGAGATTTGGCAATCATGCCAATCGGAATTGGTGTTGCCTTATATGTATCGAACACGAATTTGCCGGCTTCGTGTCTGCGCTTGGCTACGTCTATGATTGGTTGGAAAGATTCAAGCCCGGGCGATGGGCCAACATCGAGCGATGCCATAGCCTGACTAGCCGGGAATAAACGCCCAAACTGTTCAAGAGTTCTAATATGTGCAAAGAGATATTTATTATGAATGTTTTTTATAATATATCGTTTGACGCCCATAGACATGTTTGGAATTTCGATGACATCGCCGACTGTCTTTCCAATCAACATTTGTGCGAAAGGATCAAAAATGTTGATTTCATTTAGTTCTAGTTTGCGAGGATTCAGCGTTTCCAAAATTCGTGAAATATCGATTCCGGTCTCAACCTCCCTCAAAACTACGGCTGTATCATTGCCGACTTCCGTTGGAGGGTTACTCAGATAACGATTCACGTTTCCCGTTACAAATAGGCCAAAAGCATATCCTAAATGAACTTGTTCGTCGTCAAATCCGTCCCTTAACGCTCGGTATGCAATCGGAAGAGAGTTCGCGCCACCGATATATTTATCGATGGCTTGGGCAAGGAAAATGAGGATTCTTGGCGGACCTATCTGATCAGCCTTTACGGTTGTGAGGTATCGTTTTATTGAATTCACGTCCCGTAGACGTTCCAGCAGTCTGATCCAATAGACTCTGTCTTCCAGATTCCCATACGCGTTTAGAAGCTGTTCAAGCAGTTTGCGAGCCTCTTTTAGCAAACCAGATCGCTCGTAGATAGCGACACCGAGACGGCCGAATTCCGGTGCCAATCGCAATTTTGGGTCGGATTTCTCGAACAAAGTCCTAGCGTCTGCGCGTCGGTCAGCGAAATGTAGGGCCGTCAAATATTTTTGTAGAATAGGCCCTTTGCTTATGGTGCTGTCGATTGTCTGATAGAGGTCCGCCGCTTTACCAAAATGTCCACGGTGGAAATAAGCGTCGGCAGCAAACACTCGCTGACGCGGATCCTTTTCTTGATCAGCAATCGCTCCTATTTCATCTAAAAGTATTGGAATTTTTGGATCGCCGTCAGGGAGTCGGAATATGGCTATAGATCGCAAGATGATAGATTCAGGAGATTTTGCTAACACTTCATCTAGGCATGCGTTAAGCTTATTTACCGTTGATGCAGCATCAATCCGAGCGGCGCCACTCATCTCGATCAATCGAATATCTTCAACGCTACGCTGAAATTCTTCTGCCTCGATTAGAACGCGCTCGGCATCCCCTGTTTCAATTCTAGCTTGGAAGGCAACGAGTCTATCGGATGGCAATTTGTCTTCAGGGGAGATTTTGTCGAGCCACCTCAAAATTCCCGGCCAATCGCTGTTCGCCACGCAACGGTTCACGACCTCCCGAATAATATGAGGGTCATTAGGCGCTACCGCGACAGCTTCGGCGAGAACTTCCGCAGCCTCTACTGGCTCGTCCGCAACCTCTAGCGTTGCAACCAAGTTAGCGGCAACGTAGGCGCTACAAATTGCGTCATCTCTCGTTTTTACGATCGCCCATGAACGACGAAGTAGCCGAAGACCTTCATCAAACTTTCGTTCAAAATCTTTTGGAATGAAGCGCGTATAGCGTACGCCGACAAGATCAGAGAGCGGCGCAAGGAGCGCAATGGCCAGTGCCGCCAATACATGCCAATCGTTGGGCGCTGAGTGCAACGCCGCGCGCGCATATGCTTCAGCGTCGTTTGCTTCCCCGCCTGTAGACGCTCGCGCTGAAAGACCTAATAACACCTCCTTCTTTTTGTGAAGGTCTACTGGCAGTAGGCCTTTCACTGCGGCTGCGGAAAGATCCGCAGGAGCCGTGTCCAAGATGACACAAGCGGCCTGAAGGTTGGTCTTATCTTGCTCAAGTACCTCTTTGGCGCATTCAAACGCCTTGTTGGTCTCACCTTGTAGTAATAGAGCCAAAGCCAGCGATGCTTGCGCCGCTGGCAAATCTGGCCCTTCTTGATAGGCGAGATGTAGTTCCGTAATCGCTTTTTGCTTTTCATTCAGAAGCAGGTATGTATGACCAATATTGGCACGCAGTCGGTGCCTTGAGCGCGGTGACGCTTTCGGTGCGTCTGTGTTCCAGAGGCGTTCATATGCTTTCCGAGCGGCTAATAGGGAGCCATCTCCAACAAGTTTATTAATTTCTCCAATTTTCGTATCAAGCGGGTCCTCTGGGTCTCGGAGATCCGTCGGCATCATCTGCAAAGAAGACTTGGACGGAGGTTGCGATTGCATCACTGACTTTAGGGGTTCGGGAAGGAACTCCGGTGCGATCGAGGCAGGAAAGACATTTTGAGTCAACGTGATATTAATGTTGGTACCTTGAACAACGGTTGCTCCCGATCCAACGCTGCCGATTCGGTATTCTGGTGATTTCTCGGTCAACTCTTCGCCACGCGCATCTATGATATAAAATATGATATTGCTGCTCGCGTTGCCGTGTCCGTGACGGTACTGAGCGTTCTCTGCGCCGCGTCACCTGAAAGTAGGCTTCCAATCGCTTTCCCGATCCTAGACGCGGCGGAAGAAAAGAATGGCATTCCGTCCTTCAAGGCGAGGCGGAGAGAGCCGGGGTTGTTATCAACAACTGATAATGCCTGAGCGATTGCGTTAACCTTAACGCGAGCAAGTTCTTTGCTATCATCATCGAGATCTGGATCGGTGCCTATTGAGTCGATGATCTGCGTAAACTGGCCGGCGAGTGTTGGCCCATCCGGAAGCGTACTGACAGCCTCCAACCAAGATATATTGTCTCCTTGAGCAACACGTGCCCCAGCCCCGACAGTATTGATGTAATAGCTCCGACCTCCGCCTTCATTTGAGTCTCCTGACACGTCTATCTCCTCCAGGCGTGGGACATGGCCTCTGCGTCGATCTTCCTCTGCTAGCGTCAAAACGTAAAGAGGTCGACTGATGCTACGATGCGCCTTGTCCCGATGTAGGCCCCGATGATTTCACCCACGAGTAGATGGCGGGAGACCTGGAACAGCCGGGAACAGCGCGTTGCGGTCGGTCTGCCGGTGGCCCGACATGGCCGAGGCCATTCATCCTCCCATCGATATCGGTTGCTTTAGGGGCGCCCGTGGACCCGCATTCCTTTGTTATCGCTCAGGCGCGTGATGCACCTTGCTGACCGCTCGCGTTGCGTCGTCGCTCTCGACCCAGCATTGTGCGCCGAAGTGGTTTGTGGAGACACGCCACACGAGGCGATTGCCGTCCCGCCGCACGACAGCCTTCGACAAATCCCAACTGAGTGCCTGAACCGCAGGCGACTGAGCGGCGCGTGCTGCGGCTGGTTCTGTGGTCAGCCAACGGCAGAGGCCGTTTTTGGGTCGGGGCATAATTGGGCGGGTTTGACGCGTGGGCGGGATGAGGGGGAGATCGATCTCATCGAGGGGTGCGGCCATCAGGAGTTGGCCGAAGGAGGGCACGCGCGAGAGGCGTTGCCATTCCGCGAAGCTCAGGACAACTGGTTCGGGCTTACCGTGGCGGGTGATGATGGCGGGTTCGCCGCGTACGGCATCGTCAACGACGGCGGACAGCGCGGCCTGGGCGTCGCGCAGTTGGATTTCACGCATGGCGGCCTCCGGACAAGATGGGACTACAGTGGTCATAGTCAGGAGGGTACGTGGGCGCGAGTAAGGGTGAAGGCCAAGACCCTGACGAATAAAAGTTTTTTGCTTCTTTTTTACAAAAAAGAAGCGCTTGCTTCCCCTGCTCTACCCTGCCCCTGCCCTACCCCGCCCGAAACCCGCCATCGATCGGCATGATCACGCCGTTGATCATGCTTGCTGCTGCTGAGAGGAGGAACATTGCGACGCTTGCGATTTCTTCGGGTTTGGCGAAGCGGCGGAGGGGGATGCGGGTGAGCATGGGGGTTGATTTGGCGGGGTCGGACCAGGCGCGTTCGCCCATGGGGGTGAGGGTTATGACGGGGTTGATGCTGTTGGTGCGGATGCCGAAGGGGCCGAGTTCGTTGGCCATGGTGAGGGTCATGGAGTCGAGGGCGGCTTTGGAGGCGGCGTAGGCGACGTGGTCCGGGGTGCCCCAGAGGCTGGCGATGGAGGAGACGTTGACGATGGCGCCTTGATGGTTGCGGCTGAGCCAGTCGCGGACGACGGATTGGGCGATGAGGAAGGGGGCGCGGAGGTTGACCGCCATGATCTGGTCGAGCTGGGTGAGGGTGGTTTCGGTGAAGGGGGCGAGGCGGGCGATGCCGGCGTTGTTGATCAGGTAGTCGACCGGGGCGAGGGTGGCCATCAGGGTGGTGATGGCTTCGGTGTGTTCGAGGTCGATGGTGTGGGTTTCGGCGCCGGTGGCGTGGTGGAGGGTGGCGAGATCGGTGGCGGAGCGGCTGAGGGCGACGATGGTGGCGCCTTCGGCGGCGGCCATGGTGGCGAGGGCGCGGCCGATGCCTTTGCCGGCGCCGGTGATCAGGATGCGTTTTCCTTGGAATTCGGCGTTCATGCGCGCAGGGCCGCGCCGGTTTCCGCGTTGAAGAGGTGCAGGTGCGCGGCGGGGATGGCGAGGGCGGCGCGTTCGCCTTCGTGCCAGATGGTTTCGCCGCGCGGGCGGCGGAAGACGGCTTCCTCGCCATCGTCGAGGCGGAGGTGGACTTCGATTTGCGCGCCGAGGTGTTCGACGACATCGACGACGCCTTCGATGGTGGCTTCGCCATCGTGGGCGGCGCCGGGGCGGGCTTCCTCGCCGCGAAAGCCGAGGAAGAGATCGGGCGGGAGGGTGCCGAGGGTGGCGGGCACGGGGGCGCGGATGCCGGCGGCCTCGATTGCGTTGGCGCCGGGGCGGTGGGCGAGGCGGATGAGGTTCATGCGGGGCGCGCCGATGAAGCGGGCGACGAAGGCGTTGGCGGGGCGGGCGTAGATTTCGTCGGGGGTGCCGATCTGTTCGACGTGGCCGAAATTCATGACGGTGATGCGGTCGCCGAGGCCCATGGCCTCTTCCTGGTCGTGGGTGACGTAGATGGTGGTCATGCCGGTCTTGCGGTGGATGCGCAGGAGTTCGGCGCGCATGACGGTGCGGAGCTGGGCATCGATGTTGGAGAGGGGTTCGTCCATGAGCGAGACGGAGGGTTCGCGGGCGATGACGCGGGCGAGGGCGACGCGCTGGCGCTGGCCGCCGGAGAGGGCTTTCGGTTTGCGTTCGAGGTAGGGGGCGATCTGCACGAGGGCGGCGACGCGTTCGATCCGGCTGGCGATTTCGGCTTGGGTGACGCCGCGCAGTTTGAGGCCGAGGGCGATGTTTTCGCGCACGGTCATGTGCGGGTAGAGGGCGTAGCTCTGGAAGACCATGCCGACGTCGCGCCGGGCGGGCGGGGTTAGCGTGACATCGGTGCCGCCGATCAGGATGCGGCCGGTGCTGGGGGTTTCGAGTCCGGCGATCATGCGCAGCAGGGTGGTTTTGCCGCAGCCGGAGGGGCCGAGCAGGACCATGAATTCGCCTTCGGCGACGGTGAGGTCGAGCCGTTTCAGAACCTCGGTGGCGCCGTAGCGCTTGGTGACGCCGTCGATCGCGATTTGTGCCACGGGACTTCCTTATTTCACGGCGCCGAGCGTGAGCCCGCGCGCGATATATTTATGGATGGCGATGCCGCCGATCACGACGGGGCCGGTGATCATGACCGCACTTGCCATCACGCGGCCCCAGGGGATGATGTAGCCGCCGAGGTAGCTCATCATGACGGTGGGGGCGGTGCGGGCATCGGTGCCGGGGCTGAGGATGAAGGCGTAGAGCAGGTCGTTCCAGGCGAAGATGCCGGCGAGGATGGCGGCGACGGTGATGCCGGGGACGGTGAGCGGCAGGGTGATGCGCAGGAAGATGCCGAATTTGCTCATGCCGTCGAGCAGGGCGGCTTCTTCGAGGGCGATGGGCACGGCGCGGAACTGATCGACCAGGAGCCACACGACGAGGGGGACGACGAAGGTCTGGTAGATGAGGATGAGGGTGATGGGGTTGTCGATCAGGCGGAGGTTGGCGGCGAGGAGGTAGAAGGGGATGAGGACGACGACGGGGATGAGCATCCAGTTGGTGACGTACCAGAACTGGATCTGCGATGAGCCGCGGAAGGTGTAGCGGGCGAGGCCGTAGGCGGCGGGGGCGCCGACCGCGACGCCGAGGGCGACGGCGCCGACCGTGACGATCAGTGAATTGAGCAGGGCGCGGAGGATGTGGTCGTTGACGATGGCGGCGGCGTAGGAGGCGAAATGGGGTTTGAACAGCCAGACCGGGGGGAGCTGGAAGATCTGGTTCTCGGTTTTCAGCGAGGAGGCGATCATCCAGTAGAAGGGGAAGATGATGATGAGGGCGATGAAGGCGAGGAAGAGGCCGTGGCCGAGCGAGAGGAGTTTGTGTCTGGTCATGGGGGTCAGACCTCGTCCTTGTAGAGAAAACTGACCACGGTTTGCGCCAGTGCGATCGTGACGATCAGGGTGAGGACGGATTCCGCCGAGGCGAGGCCGACATCGAAGCCGCGGAAGGCGATGCGCTCGATGTGCAGGGCGATCATTTGAGTGGCGTCGCCCGGGCCGCCTTTTTCGACCGAGTAGATCATGTCGAAGGTCTTGATGGTGAAGATGGTCTGGAACACGATGCTGGCCACCAGGCCGGGGCGGAGGAACGGCAGCTTGATGTAGCGGAAGCGGGCCCAGAAGCTTTCGGTTTCCAGCGTGATCGCTTCCTCGATATCCTGTGGCACGGTGGCGAGGCTGGCCGAGAGCACGAGGGCGACGAAGGGGGTCCATTCCCAGATTTGCGTCATCATCACCATGCCGAGGGCGGCGTGGGCGTTGCCGAGCCAGTCGACCGGGGCGATGCCGAGCACGTGCAGGCCGTAATTCACGACGCCGAGCTGGGTGTTGAACATGAGTTGCACGAGCATGCCGACGACGCTGGGGGTGGTGGCGATGGGGACGACCAGGAGGATCTGGACGAGGCGGCGCAGCCAGGCGTTGCGGGTCTGATCGAGGGCGAGGGCGATTGCGAGGCCGAGGCACAGCTCGATCGGCAGCGTGACGATCAGGAACAGGAAGGTGCGCAGGATCGAGGAGATGAAATCGGACGAGGTCAGGGTTTCGATGTAGTTATCGACACCGTTGAACACCGGGGGGCCCATGCCCATGGTCCAGTTGTGGAACGAGAAATAGGCAACGAAAACAGTGGGGTAGAGGCCGACGGCCAGCAGCAGCAGGAGCGACGGGCCGACGAAGAACCACGGCTCCCATTGCCGGATGCGCGGCACCTTGACCTCGTGCAGGGTGGGTTCGGTCATGCTGTTTCCTGGCTCCGCAACGACGCGACGGGCGGGAAAGGCGGCCCGCCCGTGCGTTTCGTCAAACGACTAGACGCTCAATGCTTCGGCACGTTGACCGAATTCCAGCAGCCGGTCGAGTTCATGTAGTGCTGGAGCTTGGCCGAGAGTTTTTTCAGGCCGGCCGGCACGGTGTATTGCCCGGTTTCGATGTCTGAGCCGTATTGCGAGACCAGTTCGGAGAAATACGGGTAGCAGGCGATCTGGGGGCGCCAGTCCGGCACGCTGCCGTGTTCCCAGGTTTTCACCATGGGCGCGAGGTAGGGGTATTTGGCCTGCAGGGCCGGGTTGGTGTCGGCACTGGCGCGGGCGACGACGGCGCCGTTTTCGAGCAGGGGCTTGGCCATCGATTTCGAGGTGAGCCACTGGATGAACAGCCAGGTGGCGTCCTGGACTTTCTTGGGCACCTGGGCGCTGACCATGTAGGCGAAGCCGCCGAACGCGGAATACTGGCCCTTCGGACCGGCGGGTTCGGTGGTGACGCCGATATCCGGCCCTGCTTTCGAGGTGGTCAATGTGGTGTAGAAGGCCGACCATTCGGTGACCATGGCCAACTGGCCCTGGCCCATGAGCTGGACGACCTGCGAATGGTCATCGGCGATGATGCCCTTGGGGCCGAATTTGATCAGTTTCTGGCGGAAGGTTTCGCCGGCGATCGCATCGGGGCTGTCGAGGGTGATTTTTTTGGTCGCGGCATCGAAATAGCGGCCGCCCCAGGGCCAGAGGAAGCGGGTGAAGCTGTCGGCGGTCTGGGTCTCGCCGCGGGCGGATTGCAGCGCGTAGGGGTAGAGATTCTTGGCCGGGTCGTAGAGTTTCGGCGCGTAATCGGTCAGCAACTGGTTCCAGGTTTTCGGCGGGCCGGAGAACCCGTGTTCTTTCAGGATTTTCTTGTTGTAGTAGAGCAGGCCGGCGTAGGAATCGAACGGCAGGCCGACCAGTTGCCCCTTGATGGTGAAGGCGTGGCGCCAGACCGGGAAGAAATCCTTCACATCGATGTTTGGATCGGCGAGGTCCTTGTTCGCCATGAAATCCTTGATCGGCACCACCCAATGCGCCTTGGTGAAATCGACCGGCCAGACCACGTCGCTCAGAATGGCGTCGAACTGGCCGGAATGGGAGACGAAATTGAGCGTCTCGGCCTTCAGCGAATTCTCGTACGGGTAGGTCACCCATTTGACGTGGATGCCGGTTTCCTTCTCGAATTCCGGCGTGAGTTTCTGCGCCGCCTTGTAGCTTGGGCGATCGAGCCCGACCACGGTGACGGTTTCGCCCTTGTAGGGAGCGGCGGCCTGCTGGAGCGACCAGGCATGCGCGTTCGGTGCAAGCCCCAGCACGGCGGCAGCGCACGCCGAGCCCAGCAGGAGCGATTTGACGGATGGTTTCATGACGTTTCCTTCGACCGGTTGATTTCGTGCTTGGACAGGCACAGGCGTGCCGCGCGCGACGGGCTCACCTGATTATATATTCACCTATGCCAAAAATTATCGGTCGTTGACAACAGATATTTTCAACGATTGGGCATGATGAGGCTTTTCAGCGCACCGTCGGCGCAGGCGGCCTGCAATTCGAACGCCGTCGCGCCGTCGGCCAGGCTGAAATGATGGGTGACGATGCGCCCGACATTCAGCCGCTTGCCGGCCACCAGATCGATCGCGCGCGGATAGACATGGCCCATCCGGCGGGAGAACTTGACCGACAGGCCCTTGCGGCGTGCGAGCCCGGCAACCAGCGTGTAGGAATCGCCCTCCGGGATGCCGACCAGCACGATGCGGCCGCCGATGCGCGCGGCCTCCGCCGCGTGCTGAAACCCGGTTGGCGCATTGGTCGCTTCCAGCACCAGATCGACACCGCGACCGTTGGTCCATGCCGCGATTTCGGCCCGGTCCGCGCCGGTCATATCCGCCCCCTCGATGCCGGCGGCCTCGGCGCGATACGCCACCGGATCGACCGCGTAGATTTTACCGACGCCCGACAGGCGCGCCAGCGCGATCATCAGCAGGCCGATCGGGCCGCAGCCGATCACCGCGACCGATTCCAGCAGGCGGGGTTTTGCCAGATCGATCGCGTGGATCGCGACACCCAGCGGTTCGAGCATCATCGTCTCATCGACGGTGAAATCCTGCGGCACCTTGATCACCTGCGCCGGATCGACCGCGATGCGCTCCGCCATCGCGCCGGGATAGGGCGGCGCACCCATGAACACGGTGTTCGGGCACAAATTGATCTCGCCGCGATGGCACCATTCGCAATGGCCGCACGGCGTGGCCGGATCGACCGCGACCAGCTCGCCCCGCCGCAGGCCAAGCTCCGGCCGGTCTTCCAGCACATGGCCGGCGAACTCGTGGCCGGGGACAAAGGGGGCGGCGATGGTCTGGCTGCTGATGCCGCCTTCCAGGTAATAATGCAGGTCGCTGCCGCAGACACCGACGCCGGCCACCGCGATCGGCACGCGGGCATTGCCGGCATCGGGCTCCGGCGCGGTTCCGATGCTGATGTCGCGGATGCCGTTGATGAACAGAGCCTGCATGACGGGTCTTTCGTGATCGGGGTTCAGGGGACCGCCGGAAACCCGGCGAGACGCGGATAGATCGTGCGGTACGCTGCGGCACAGGCCGCATAGGCGGCGACGCGCCCGGGATCGGGGTCGAACCGCGCGGTGATCGGGCCGGCCATCGACGCCGCGCAGGCCGTGAAATCGGCGAACCAGCCGGCCGCGACCGCCGCCGCCATCGCCGCCCCCAGGGCCGACGCCTCGGCGCTCGCCGAACGCAGCACGGGAATACCCATCACGTCCGCAATGATCTGGCACCACAGATCGCTGCGGCTGCCGCCGCCGATCGCCACGATCTCGCGCACCGCCAGACCGGTTGCCGCGACGATGCGCGCCGTGACATCGGCCTGCTCATGGGCGATCCCTTCGAACAGCGCGCGCAACAGATGCGCCCTGCCATGATGCGGCGCCAGGCCGAGAATTGCACCGCGCGCACCACTGTCCCAATGCGGGGTCATCACACCCAGGAAATACGGCAGCACGAACACGCCATCCGCCCCCGGCGGCAGCGCCGCCGCCGCGGCCTCAAGCGTGGTCAACGCCGCCGGATCACCGAACAGATCGCGGGCCAGCCAGTCGCACAACAACGTGCCCGAGCGCAGCGAGGTTTCCAGCACATAGCCCGGCCCGCCCGCGCTGATCATGGTGCGAAACGCCGTGCCAATGCGATAGGCATGGCTGTGCACACCCGACACGATCGCGGTGCCGAGATTGAGATAGGCGCGGCCCGGCGCCGCCAGCCCGACCGCGACACCCGCCGCCTGGCCATCGCCGCCGCCGGCCGCGACCATCAGGCCCTCGGGCAAGCCCGTCTCGGCCGCCGCCTCCGCGTGCAACGCGCCGATCACGCTGCCAGGCGGCAGCGCCGGGGCGAACTGATCCGCCCGCAGCCCGATCGAACCGAGCAATTCATCGGCATAAGCGCCGGCTTTCAGGTCGAACACCCCGAGCGGATCGGCCGACGCCGTGCTGGTGGCGAACCGCCCGGTCAGGCGCTGCGCCAGATAGCCATGCACCTCGGCGAAATACCGGCTGGCATCGAGCGTGGCGGGCTCAACCCGCCGCATCCACGCCAGTTTATACAGCGCCGGGTTCGGGTCCGGGATTTTGCCCGTGATCCGGTGCAGCTCATCCCGCCCGAAGCGCGACGCCATCGCCGCCGCATCGTCGGCAGCACGGCCATCCAGCCATAAAATCGCCGGGCGCGTCGGGCGAAATGCATCATCGAGCGGCGCAATCGTCTCGCGCTGGTTCGCAATGGCGATGCCGATAAACCGCACGCCATGCGCCGCAGCGACCAACGCCCGCAACGCCGTACACGCGGCACGCCACCAATCCCCCGGGTCCTGCTCAAACCGGTTGTCGCCCAAAGCCCGGAACGCCAGCGCCGCCCGCCCCTCGGCCAACACGACACCGCGCGCATCGAACGCGACCGCCTTCACTGCGCTCGTGCTGCAATCAAGCCCTATCACGGCATCCATGCCCCGCGCATACGCCGAGCCTGGGCACTGACGCAAGCCAAGGCGAAGGCCAAGATTATAAAAAGTTTTTTGGTTCTTTTTTACAAAAAAGAACTACTTTTTTGTAAAAAAGTAGCAAAAAACTTTTATGAATCGGGGTCTGTGCCTTTATGCTGCCGTGCCACCGATGGTGAGGCCGGAGATTTTTATGGTGGGTTGGCCGACGCCGACGGGGACGCCTTGGCCGTTTTTGCCGCAGGTACCGATGCCGGCGTCGAGTTCGAGGTCGCTGCCGATCATATCGACTTTGGTCAGGGCGTCGGGTCCGTTGCCGATGATGGTGGCGCCTTTGACGGGGGCGCCGATTTTGCCGTCTTCGATCATGTAGGCTTCGGAGGCGGAGAAGACGAATTTGCCGGAGGTGATATCGACCTGACCGCCGCCGAAGTTTGCGGCGTAGAGGCCGCGTTTGACGGAGCGGATCATATCGTCGCGGGTGGCGTCGCCGGCGAGCATGATGGTGTTGGTCATGCGCGGCATGGGCAGGTGGGCGTAGGACTGGCGGCGGCCGTTGCCGGTGGGGGTCATGCCCATCAGGCGGGCGTTCTGGCGGTCCTGGATGTAGCCGGTGAGGATGCCGTCTTCGATCAGGACGGTGCGGTTGCTGGGGGTGCCTTCGTCATCGACGGTGAGGGAGCCGCGCCGGTTGGGCAGGGTGCCGTCATCGACCACGGTGACGCCTTTGGAGCCGACGCGTTTGCCCATCAGCCCGGCGAAGGCGGAGGTTTTCTTGCGGTTGAAATCGCCTTCGAGGCCGTGGCCGATGGCTTCGTGCAGCAGGATGCCGGGCCAGCCGGCGCCGAGGACGACGGGCATTTCACCGGCGGGGGCGGCGATGCTTTCGAGGTTGAGGGTGGCTTTGCGGATCGATTCATCGACGGCGGCGCGCCAGAAATCGGGGGCGGTGACGGTGGCGTAGCTTTCGCGGCCGCCGGCGCCGTGGCCGCCGGATTCGCGACGGCCGTTCTGTTCCATCACGACCGAGACGTGCAGGACGACGAGGGGGCGCACATCGGCGACGCGGACACCATCGGCGCGGAGGATTTCGACCACCTGCCATTCGCCAAACAGGCTCGCCATCACTTGCACCACGCGGCTGTCCTTGGCGCGGGCGTAGGCGTCGATTTCGCCGAGCATGGCGGCGCGGGCGGCGAAGGGCATTTCGGCGAGCGGGTTGAGGGCGGTGTAGAGCGAGGGGCCGGCTTTCGGCGGGGCGAGGGCAACTGTGCCGGAGTCTTCGGGCCGGGCGTCCTGCAGGGTGGCGACGGCGCGGGCAAGGGCGGCATCGGTGATTTCGCCGGCGTGGGCGTAGATGGCGGCTTCGCCGGTGACCGAGCGGAGGCCGAAGCCGCGGCGGTTGTCGAAGCTGGCGTTGCGGATGCGCCCGTCATCGAGGCTGAGCATTTCGGATTCACGGTATTCGAGGAACAGTTCGCCGTCATCGGCCGGGTCGAGCACGGGGGCGATGGTGCGCCTGGCCTCGACCGGGTTCAGACCGTCGTTGCCGTGGAAAAGACGGTCGGCGGTGGCGAGGGCGTCGTGCGGGGCGGCGATGATGGTATCGGGCATTATTCGGCGGCCTTCATGACAAGAGGATGTTCGGCACCGGCTGGTACCGCGCCACGCAGGGTGTGACGGCAGGCGACACAGGCGGCAAGCAGCAGCACGGCGTTGAGTTCGTGGATGTAGCCGAGTCCGGCCATGCCGGAGACCAGCGCGCTCATGCCCAATATATATTGCACGATGACCAATCCTGCCAGCAGCAAAAACAGATCGCGCGGTTTTGGGCCAAGGGGGGCGCGCAATCCCTGCACGGCGGCGACCACGACGATGATGGCGGTGATGGTGGCGAGCACGCGGTGATCAAACTGCACGGTTGCCCGGTTCGCGAAGAGATTGAGCCAGAGCGGGTGGAGTTTGAAGGCGTGGGGCGGCAGGGCGTGGCCATCCATCAGCGGGAAGGTGTTGTAGACATGGATGGCGCCGGTTGCGGCGACCAGGGCGCCGAGGCCGATGGTGGCGATGAGCAGACCGATCGAGACGCTGAGCAGCGTGCGCAGGCCGGTGTGGCCGACGATGACGGGTGGTTCGGGGTTGCGGATGGTGAGCGCTGTCCAGAGCATGGCGGTGAAGATCAGCATCGCCAGCACGAAATGGGGTGCGAGGTAGAGCGGCGAGGGATGGAGCGCGCCGCGCATGCCCTGATGGGTCATCAGCCAGCCCATGGTCGCTTCGGCGGCACCGGCGGCGAACAGGGCGAGCAGCCAGAGGGCGCGGCGGGTGGAGAGCCGGCCGCGCCCCCAGAACCAGACGAGCGGCAGGGCGAAGACCAGCGCCATCAGCCGGCCCCAGTCGCGATCGATGAACATCGGCATGAACAGCGCCTGGAATTGCGCGAGGGTCATGCTGGGGCGGAGGGTGCGGAACTGCGCGGTCTGGCGGTAGAGGTTGAACATGTGCAGCCAGGCGGCGTGGGTGAGCGGCGGGATGATGCCGGTGAGCGGGCGCCATTGCTGGATGATGAAGCCGGCGCCGATGGTGCGGGCGTGGCCGCCGCCGGCGACCATGCCGAACATCATGGCGCAGATGATCAGCAGCCAGTTGCCGATCAGCCGGTCGGGCCGCGCGTTCATGCGGCACGCCGGCCGCGCAGCTCGAACCAGGCCCAGACCGCGGCGGCGAGCAGCAGGACGGCGTTGAGTTGGTGGACGATGCCGATATCGAGGATTTTCGAGACCAGCGTGGTGACGCCGAGGATGTATTGGATGACCAGCAGGCCGCCCATGGTCAGGAAGGCGTCGCGCGCGCGGGGCGGCAGATCGGCGCGGATGGCGACCACGACGGCGGCGAGCACCACGACCGCGGCGATGGTGCCGAGCAGGCGGTGATCCCATTGGGTGGCCGCCTTGTTGAGGAAGAGATTGCTCCAGAACGGGTGCAGGGCGGCGTAATCGGGTGGCACCCATTGGCCCTGCATCAGGGGAAATGTGTTGTCGATCGTGTAAGCGTGAGTGCCGGAGAGGAAGGTGCCGGCGATGATCGCGACGATGATCACCGCGATCGAGGCGAGGGCGAAGCCGCGCGCGACGCGGTATCTGGCGGCGATGGACGGGGCCAGGCGCTCGGAGTCCGGCTTTAGCACGACGAGGCCGGTGGTGAATACCGCGATCGCCAGCATGGTCGCGAAGCAGTAATGGATCGACAGGCGCCAGACCGAAACCTCGGTGAGGCCGGGTTGGAAGCCCGACGCGACCATCCACCAGCCGATCAGGCCCTGGACGCCGCCGAGGACGAACAAGGTGAGCAGCCAGGGCCGCAGCCGGCGTTCGAGCCGGCCGGTCCACCAGAACCAGACCAGCGGGACGCCGAAATCGAGGCCGAGCAGGCGGCCCCACATGCGGTGAATCCATTCGGGCCAGAAGATCGCCTTGAATCCGGCGAGGTCCATGTGGTTGTTGAGGAGCTGGTATTGCGGGATGGTTTTGTAAAGCGCGAACATCCGCTCCCAGGCCGCATGGGTGAGGGGCGGGATGATGCCGGAGACCGGTTGCCACGCCATGATCGACAGGCCGGCGTTGTCGTTTTGCACATAGGCGCCGATGCCGAACATTTCGACGATCAGGGCGAAGCTGATGAACAGCCAGGTCGCCACGATCCGGCGGTTCTGGACCGAGGCGGCGCGATCGGCGCGGTGGGCAGGGATGGTGAAATCGGCAACGGATTGCGATGCCATGAGGCGACCTCGGGTTTTGGAGTCTTTCGTCGCTTCGATTTGCACCCGTTTTTGGCTTTGTAAAGCGGTGCGGCGCGGGATGCTGTCACGTCCGGGTGAGGTTGGCGGCGGGGATGCTTCGCTCAGTGCGGGGGGAGATAGAGATGGTGATTGTAGATCAGCACGGTCAGCGGTCCGTAGGGCACGATCTGCGCGGGCGGGCCGAATTGGGCGGTGGCGGCGGCGAGGCAGGTGGTGGCGGCGCCGCAATCGCCGGGTGAGGGCGGCAGGATCAGCGCCATGCGGGCGGGTTGCCGCGCGATGGCTGGTTTCGTGTACCATTCCGGCAGGGTCTGGACCGGCTTGGGGACGAACCTGCCCTCGCCCGGGTTGAAGTCGATCGGGCGGATCGTCAGTTTGCCGCGGGTTACCCAGCCGGTTGCGTTGGCCTGGGTCCACCAATAGGGGCCGTAGCCGAACTGGATGTGGTGGGCGGCGAGAAAGGCGGCGAGTTGGGGCACGCCGTTCAGCCCGGTGGTCGGCATGCGGTCGTTCCAGACCATGCGGTTGCTGACCAGACCCGATATCATGAACAGGCCGGCCAGGAGCGCGAGCACGGTGCGATCGAAACGGTCGCGAACGTCGCTTCCGATCGGGCTCGCGCCGATCAGCAGCGGCAGGAAAACGAACAGGTTGGACAAATAGCGCCCGGTCACCATGCCTTGCTGAAAGCCGGTGATGACCAGGGCCGCGAGCATGACGAACATGGAGGCGAGGGCGGTGAGCGCGATGAATTGGCGGCGGCTGGAGGTGGCCGGAAACTGCCGCATCAGTCGGAATGCGCAGAACAGGACGAGGGCGAAGAACAGCGCGCATTCGATCACCACCACCGCGGGCGGGGGTGTCGGCCCTGACCTGGTCAGCAATCCGGGCAGGATGTTGAAGAAGACCGCGATGTAGCGGGCCGCGAATTTCGCGTTTTCGATCATTTGCGGCAGCGTTGCGACCGAATGGACGACGCCCGGCAGAAAACCGAGCGCGCCGAATAATCGGGTCTGCACGAGCAGGCCGGCGATCAGCACCATCGCGACGATGGCGATCAGCGGTCGCCGCCGATCCGGCCGGCCGATCACGATGAGTGCCAGTGCCGCGAGCAGCATGGGAGCCAGGAACGCGGCATCGGCCCAGGGGTCGGACACCGCGGCGACGAACAGGCAGACACCGGCGCGGGCGATCGAGGCATGGCACCGTCAGGAGCAGGCCGATCAGGCCCCAGACCAGCGAAATGCCGTGCGATACCGCGTAACCGAGGAAGCCACTGTTGCCGATGGTCGGTTCACCCGCGAACAGCAGCACCATGGCGGCACCGGCACCGACCCAGGCGCCACGCTCGCGGCCGATCAGCACGCCGACCAGCAGCGCGATGGCCCAGAAGAACAGCAGGCCGGCGGCGACCACGACGACCGGCCGGTCGCCGAAGAGGGTGAATATCACGGCATCGAACGGCATCAGCGACAGGAGCCAGTTGTCCTGGGTGTAGCGCCACATGGCGACGAAGTGCAGACCGTAGCGATGCACGCCGTTCCAGAGCAGGACAGGGTCGGCGATGTCGGAATCGGCACCCCACAGGTGAAAGACGAGTTTCAGGCTCTGGAACAGGCCGAGGGCGATGCCGAGCCCGATCGCCGCGCGCAGGATGGGTGGGACAGTGCCGGGTTCGATGCGCGTTGATCCTGCCATGCGGCACTGTTCAAAGATTGATGGTCATGGCTCTAGCGATCGGCCGGCCGTTTCGTCAAACCGGTATCGCGGCGGCCCCTTGACCCGACCTCAGGCATCCGGCATGTAACCGGCGCTGGGACAAACACGCCCGGTTGCCGCGCCCCCTTGGGCGCACTCCCCTTGAAAGCGCCCTGATCGCCTCGCCCTCCGGGCCCATCATCCATAGCGGACACATATGAATCTCGCCGAACTCAAGGCCAAATCACCCACCGACCTGCTCAGCCTCGCCGAGGAATTGCAGGTCGAGAACGCATCGAGCCTGCGCAAGCAGGACATGATGTTCGCCATCCTGAAGGCCTATGCCGAGAATGATCAGGCCATCCATGGCGATGGCACGCTCGAAACCCTGCCGGATGGCTTCGCGTTCCTGCGCAGCCCGCAGAGCAATTATCTGCCCGGCCCGGATGATATTTACGTCTCGCCCGCACAGATGCGCCGCTTTGGCCTGCGCACCGGTGATACGGTTGCCGGAGAAATTCGCGCGCCCAAGGATGGTGAGCGGTATTTTTCGCTGCTCAAGGTCGAGACCATCAATTTCGAGCCGCCCGATGCGGTGCGCCACCGGATCAATTTCGATAATCTGACGCCGCTGTATCCGACCGAGCGGCTGGGCATGGAGATCGAAAACGCCGAGCCGCCGCCCAAAGGTCAGCAGAAGGACAATACCGCACGGGTGATCGACCTGATCTCGCCGATCGGCAAGGGGCAGCGCGCGTTGATCGTGGCACCGCCGCGCACCGGCAAGACCGTGATGCTGCAAAGCATCGCCACCTCGATTTCGACCAATCATCCCGAGGCGTTCCTGATCGTGCTGCTGATCGACGAACGGCCCGAGGAAGTCACCGACATGGCACGCACGGTGAAGGGCGAGGTCGTGGCCTCGACCTTCGATGAACCGGCGACCCGCCATGTGCAGGTGACCGAAATGGTGCTCGAAAAGGCCAAACGCCTGGTCGAACACAAGCGCGACGTGGTCATTCTGCTCGACAGCATCACCCGGCTCGCCCGCGCCTATAACGCGGTGGTGCCGAGCTCCGGCAAGGTGCTGACCGGCGGCGTCGATGCCAATGCGCTGCAGAAACCCAAGCGGTTTTTCGGCGCGGCCCGCAATATCGAGGAAGGCGGCTCGCTCACGATCATCGCGACCGCGCTGATCGATACCGGCAGCCGGATGGACGAGGTGATCTTCGAGGAATTCAAAGGCACCGGCAACTCGGAAATCATTCTCGACCGCAAACTGTCCGACAAGCGGACGTTCCCGGCGATCGACATCACGAAATCCGGCACGCGCAAGGAAGAATTGCTGGTCGAGCGGGCCACGCTGTCGAAAATGTGGGTGCTGCGGCGGATTCTGAATCCGATGGGCTCTTCCGAGGCGATGGAATTCTTGCTGGATAAGCTGAAATATAGCAAAACCAACAGCGATTTCTTCGAGGCGATGAACACGTAAACCGGCCTCACAACGATTTTTCGGTTCTTTTTTGCGAAAAGGACCTACTTAACGTTTTTCTGATTTAAGGACGTAACGATGCCCGACGCGATGCCCCAGAACGACTACAAAGTGCGCGATTTCAGCCTGGCCGAATGGGGGCGTAAGGAAATCAGCATGGCCGAGACCGAAATGCCCGGCCTGATGGCGCTGCGCACCGAGTTCGGCGCCGCACAGCCGCTGAAAGGGGCGCGCATCGCTGGTTGCCTGCACATGACGATCCAGACCGCCGTGCTGATCGAGACGCTGACCGCGCTGGGTGCGACGGTTCGTTGGTCGTCGTGCAATATTTTCTCGACCCAGGATCACGCCGCGGCCGGTGTCGCCGCGGCCGGTGTGCCGGTGTTCGCCTGGAAAGGCATGAACGAGGACGAGTTCAACTGGTGCATCGAACAGACCGTGCGCGGGCCCGACGGCTGGACGCCGAACATGATCCTCGATGACGGCGGCGACCTCACCAAGCTGATGCACGACAAATATCCCGAAATGCTGGCCG
Source organism: Acidiphilium sp. PA (assembly GCF_026191915.1). Taxonomy (GTDB): domain Bacteria; phylum Pseudomonadota; class Alphaproteobacteria; order Acetobacterales; family Acetobacteraceae; genus Acidiphilium. The sequence continues at coordinate 70,262 of NZ_JAIMBY010000010.1, read as the reverse complement.
ATGTGCGCGGTATTTCCGAAGAGACCACCACCGGCGTGCACCGCCTGCGCGACATGGTGAAGGCGGGCCAGCTGCTCTGCCCTGCCATCAACGTCAATGACAGTGTCACCAAGTCGAAGTTCGACAATCTGTATGGCTGCCGTGAGTCGCTGGTCGATGGCATCCGCCGCGGCACCGATGTGATGATGGCCGGCAAGATCGCCGTGGTCGCCGGGTTCGGTGACGTCGGTAAAGGCTCCGCCGCCTCGCTGCGCAACGCCGGCTGCCGCGTGCTGGTGACCGAGATCGACCCGATCTGCGCCCTGCAGGCCGCCATGGAAGGCTACGAGGTCGTCACCATGGATACCGCCGCACCGCGCGGCGATATTTTCGTGACCGCCACCGGCAATATCGACGTGATCACCGCCGACCACATGCGCGCGATGAAAAATCGCGCGATCGTCTGCAACATCGGGCATTTCGACAGCGAAATCCAGATCGAATCGCTGCGCAACTACCGGTGGGAAAACGTCAAGCCACAGGTCGATGAAGTCGTGTTTCCGGACGGCAAGCGCTTGATCGTGCTGTCCGAAGGCAGGCTCGTCAACCTCGGCAACGCAACCGGCCATCCGAGCTTCGTGATGTCCGCCAGCTTCACCAACCAGGTGCTCGCGCAGATCGAACTCTGGCAGGCACCGGCCGGGAAATACAAGAACGAGGTCTACGTTCTACCCAAGCACCTCGATGAAAAAGTCGCGGCCCTCCACCTCGCCAAAGTCGGCGCGGCGCTCACCGTGCTGTCGCCCGCACAGGCCGAATATATCGGCGTCTCGAAGACCGGCCCGTTCAAGCACGACGAATACCGGTATTGAGGATTACGCGGATGGGCGGGTTCCTTGCCGTTATGGGTCTCGCCGCCTTGCTCGGCGGCATGCTGTTCTACGGCGCGGTCATGACCCCGCTGGTGTTCAGCAAACTGCCGCCCGACGTCGCCGGCCCGTTCATCCGCGCCGCCTTTCCGCGCTACTACTTGTACGTCACCACCGCCGCTGTGATCGCGAGCTTCGGCCTGCTGATCCACGGCAAACCGTGGTACGCACTCGCCACCATACTCATCGCCGGCGCCACACTCTGGCTCTGGCTCGAATGGCTGCCCCATATCAACACCCTGCGCGCAGCCGGCAACCAACCCGCCTTCGACCGCGCCCATAAACTCTCGGTCTACGCCAACGGCGCCGAATTCATCGTCGTCATCCTGCTCCTGACCGGACTCGCCGCCTGACGCCGCGGCGGTTTCGGGGACGGCAGGCAAGCAAGGCGGGGGGCTTTGCCCCCTCGACCCCCACTAAGGGCGGAGCCCTTAGAACCCGCTAGTTTTAGGCAAGGGGAGGGCGCTGCCTCGGTGGTTCCGCTGGTCTGGCCTGGGTCGCCCTCCCCTGGCCTAAAACTAATGGATTTTAAAGGCTCCGCCTTTAACGGGGTCCAGGGGCAGAGCCCCTGGCCTTGCTTGCCTGCCGTCCCCCAAGCCATCACGGGGTCAGGTAGCGGGACGTCAGGTGGGTTTCGAAGGCGGTGGGGTCGAGGGGTTTGCCGGTGGCCTGGCGGAGCAGGTCGTTGAAGCCGAGGCTGGCGCCGTGTTGGTGGACATTGGTGCGCAGCCAGGTGAGCAGGGGCGAGACGTCGCCTTGGGCGAGGGCGGCATCGATGGCGGGTGTGGCGGTGCGGGCGGCGGCCATGAGTTGGGCGGCGGCCATGGCGCCGAGTGTGTAGGAGGGGAAGTAGCCGAACAGGCCGCAGTACCAGTGGATATCCTGCAGGCAGCCGCGCGCGTCATCGGGCGGGGTGATGTCGAGCAGGCTGCGCAACTGGTCGGCCCAGGCGCCGGGGAGGTCGGAGACGGCGAGGTCGCCCGCGATCATGGCGGCTTCGAGGCGGTAGCGCAGGATAACGTGGGCGGGGTAGGTCATTTCATCGGCTTCGACGCGGATGAAGCTGCGCTCGACGTGGCGGAGCCGTGCGGCGAGGCGGGGGAGTGTGAAGCTGGCGGGATCCTGATCGAAGGCTTCGGCGAGGACCGGGCCGAGGAAGGTCAGATAGGCATCGGATCTTGCGGCCTGCATTTCGATGATGAGGGACTGGCTTTCGTGCACGGCCATGCCGGCGGCGGCGCCGACGGGTTGGCGGGCGTTGGTGCGCGGGAGCCCGGCTTCGTAGAGGGCGTGGCCGGTTTCGTGCAGCACGCCCATCAGGGCGGAGGCGAAATCGGTTTCGTCGTAGCGGGTGGTGATGCGGATATCGGTGGGGGTGCCGCCGCAGAACGGGTGGGTGGAGCGGTCGAGCCGGGCGCCGGTGTAGTCGAGTCCGGCCTGGGCGGACAGGCGGCGGCAGAGGGCTTCCTGGGCGGTGATGGCGAAGGGGGCGGTGCCGGGTGTGCAGTGTTCGCGGCTGGCCTGCAGGGCTTCGACCTGGGGCAGCGCGGTGTGGAGGAAGGTTTCGTAGCGGGTGAATACCGGGGTAATTTCGGCGGCGGTGATGCCGGGCTGGTAGGTATCGATCAGCGCATCGTAGGGGGCGAGGCCGGTGGCTGCGCTGAGGGCGGCGGCTTTTTCACGGCTGAGGGCGAGCAGGTCGGCGAGCGGCTGGGCGGCCATGTTGAAGTTGGATGCGGCGCGGGCGGCGCGCCAGATTTTTTCGCAGGTGGATGACTGGCGGGTCAATGCCTCGACGAGGTCACCGGGCAGGGCGGCGGCCTGGGTGTGGCTGCGGCGCATCAATTCCAGATTGCGGCGTTCGGCGGGTGCAGCGGGGGGATGGGCTTCGGCGGCATCGAGATCATCGGCGACGGCGGGTTCGACCAGCATGGCGTGGGCGATGCCCGACAGGGTTGCCAACTGATCGGCGCGGGCGGCGGAGCCGCCGTCCGGCATGACGGCCGCTTCGTCCCAGCCGAGCATGGACATCGCTTCCTCGACCGTCGCAATGCGGGCGAAGCGGGTAGTCAGCCGCTGGTAGGCCTTGGCATCGGTGTTGGCGGCGATGTGGTTCATGCGGGCTCCTTGAGTTGTTTGCGGGCGTAGAACAGGAATTCCAGCACCACGACCAGTGCGAGGCCGAACCAGGTCAGGGCGTATTGCTGCGAGTTGTTCGGCGGTTGCGGCAGGCTGGCGGCGGGGATCGGGCCGCCGGCGATCGGCTGGGGGCCGAGCATGATCAGGGTGAAGTTCTGGACGTGGTGCAGGCCCAGTGCGGTGCCGATCCGGCGGGGGTCGAGCGTGTAGAACATCCGTTTGGCGGGGTTGCTCCGGGCGGCGAACGGGCCGAAATTCTGTGCGGCCTGAACATAGCCCGAGACGAGCGCGGGGCCGGCCGGCACGGGGGCGGGGTGGGGTATCGTGCCTTGCACCCAGCCGAGATCGACCATGACGACATCGCCGTTGCGGCGCTGGAACGGCATGATGAGCTGCGAGCCTTGCAAGGGGCCGGCGGGGGAATTGCGGATCTGGTCGGCGAAGAATGCCGCCTTCGTGGCGAGCCAGTGGCCGGAGATGGCGACTTTTTGATAGGGCGTCGGGTCGGGTGGCAGGCGGATCGGCGGGAGGAGCTGGGCGGCGGCGATTTCGCGCTGGATGCGGTCTTTGTAGTGCCAGCGATGCACCTGCCATATGCCGAGCGTGAGCAGCAGGACGAGCATGACGAGGCTGAATAGTCCCATGCCGATCAGGCGCCGCCAGCGCGCACGCGGCGGTGCCTGATCGATCATGGAGTCAGGCATCCATCATGCCGCGGTGATTGCGCTGCGGCCGAAATAGTAGATGCAGACGAACAGGAACAGCCAGACGACGTCGACGAAATGCCAGTACCAGGCGGCGGCTTCGAAGCCGAAATGCCGCTTGACGCTGAACTGGCCTTTGATGGCACGGAAGAAATTCACCAGCAGGAAGGTGGTGCCGACGATGACGTGAAAGCCGTGAAAGCCGGTGGCGATGAAGAACACCGAGGGGAAGATGCCGCCGTGGTAGAAGTTGAACGGCGAGTGGGTGTATTCGTAGCCTTGGCCGCAGAGGAAGGTGATGCCGAGCAGCACGGTGACGCCGAGGCCCTGGATCATGCCGCGGCGATCGTTTTCGAGCAGGGCGTGGTGGGCCCAGGTGATGGTGGTGCCGGAAAGCAGCAGGACCATGGTGTTGAACAGCGGCACCGCGAACGGATCGATCGTGGTGATATGCTGGGGCGGCCAGACCGGCGCGTGGGCGTAGCCCATGTGCGAGGGGTAGAAGAAGAAGTTGAAATAGGCCCAGAAGAACGAGACGAAGAACATCACTTCGGAGCTGATGAACAGCGCCATGCCGTAGCGCATGCCGATTTGCGTGACGAGTTTGTGCAGGCCGGGGGTGCGGCTTTCGCGCACCACGTCGCGCCACCAGACATACATGGTGCCGACGGCGCCGAGCGTGCCGGCGATGAGGAACCAGTAGTCGTTGTAATGGGCGACGAAAATGATGCCGGCTGCGATCAGGATCGCCGACACCGCGCCGAATACCGGCCAGATGCTCGGTTCGACCATATGGTACGGATGTGGCACCGTGCCCGCGATTTGGCCCTCGGCCGTGTGTAGATCACCGCTCATGTTATCAATCTCCCAGAAAGCGTCGCCCGAACCATCGTTATGTCATCACCACATATGCCCGGCGTGGTAAAGCTTGACGACGGCGATGGCATAGATCAGCAGGCACAGCGCCACCATGGCGCCGAAAAGGGCCCAGTTTCGTCCGCGCCGACGGCGCACGAACTCGGCTTTCTGTTCCGGAGTCCAGTTCGCACTGGTCGGGGTTACGGGGATGCGATCGGCTTCGGTCACAGGAAATGATCCACGACCAGCGCGCCGAACAGCAGGAACAGGTAGAGGATGGAGTATTTGAAGGCGGCCTTGGCCGGTGCATCCCGCGTCAGGCTGACGCCGGTGGCGTCCTGGCGATCGCGCATCACGCCGATCGCGTACCAGATGAAGGCCGCGCCGAGGCCGAGGGCGCTGGCGCCGTAGAACGACCCGGCCTCGTGCAGCACGTAGGGCAGCAGGGAGATCGGCACCATCCAGAGCGTGTAGCTCATTACCGCGCGGCGGGTGGCTTTGGCGCCGGCGACGACCGGCAGCATCGGCACGCCGGCTTTTTCGTAATCGGCCGAGGCGAACAGCGAGAGCGCCCAGAAATGCGGTGGCGTCCAGATGAAGATCAGCGCGAACAGCACGAGGGGCAGCAGCGCGAGATGACCGGTGACGGCGACCCAGCCGATGATGGGCGGGAACGCGCCGGCGGCGCCGCCGATCACGATGTTCTGCGGGGTGCGGCGCTTCAGCCACATGGTGTAGACGAAGACGTAGAAGGCGATGGACAGCGCGAGGATGGCCGCGGCGAGCAGGTTGGTCGCCATCCACATCAGCAGGACGGACAGGAAGGACAGGCCGACGCCGAAGCTGAGCGCGCCGGAGGGTGAGATGCGCCCGGCGGGGACCGGGCGCTTCGCCGTGCGGCGCATGATGGCGTCGATATCGCGATCGTACCACATGTTGATGGCGCCGGCGGCGCCGGCCGCCATGGCGATGCAGAGGATGGCGGTGAAGGCGAGCACCGGGTTGAGTGGGCCGGGGGCGACCAGCAGGCCGGCCGCGCCGGTGTAGACGACGAGATAGAGGACGCGCGGCTTGAGCAGGGCCAGCCAGTCCGATGTGGTTGCGCCGAGGATCGCCTGGTCGAGCAAGGCCGGTTCCGCGACGCCGGCCGGCGCGCTTGCGCGCATGATAGTATCACTCATTCAGACGATCCAATCGGTTTACTCGTGCCGGATGATCCGCTCAGCGGATCACCGGCACGTCTTCGAACGTATGGTGCGGCGCGGGGGAGGGTACGGTCCATTCCAGGGTGGTCGCGCCCTCGCCCCAGTAGTTGGCGGCGAGTTTCTGTTTGCCGGTGAAGATCTTGAACAGGATCACGAAGAACACCAGCGTGCTGACGCCTGAGACGATGGCGCCCATGGAGGAGACGTAGTTCCAGCCGGCGAAGGCGGTCGGGTAGTCGGGGTAGCGGCGCGGCATGCCGGCGAGGCCGAGGAAATGCTGCGGGAAGAAGGTGAGGTTGACGCCGATGAAGAACAGCCAGAAATGCAGCTTGCCGAGGGTTTCGTTGTACTGCTGGCCGTACATTTTGCCGATCCAGTAATAGAAGCCGGCGAAGATCGCGAATACCGAGCCCATCGACAGCACGTAGTGGAAATGCGCGATGACGAAATAGGTGTTGTGCAGCTCGGTATCGAGACCGGCGTTGGCGAGCACCACGCCGGTCGCGCCGCCGACGACGAACATGAAGATGAAGCCGATGGCCCACAGCATCGGGGTCTTCAACTCGACCGAGCCGCCCCACATGGTCGCGATCCAGGAGAATACTTTCACGCCGGTCGGCACCGCGATGACCAGGGTCGCGGCCTCGAAATAGACTTTGCTGTCCATCGAGATGCCCGAGACGAACATATGGTGCGCCCAGACCACGAAGCCGACGAAGCCGATCGCGACCATGGCGTAGACCATGCCGAGGTAGCCGAAGATCGGCTTTTTCGAGAAGGTCGAGACCACGTGGCTGACGATGCCGAAGGCCGGCAGGATCATGATGTAGACTTCGGGGTGTCCGAAGAACCAGAACAGATGCTGGAACAGCACCGGGTCGCCGCCGCCGGCGGGCTCGAAGAAGGAGGTGCCGAAATTGCGGTCCATGATGAGCATGGTGATGGCGCCGGCGAGGACCGGAATGGCGAGCAGCAGGAGGAAGGCGGTGACCAGGATCGACCAGACGAACAGCGGCATTTTATGCATCGTCATGCCCGGTGCGCGCATGTTCAGGATGGTGGCGATGAAGTTGATCGCGCCCAGCAGGGAGGAAATACCGGCCAGATGGAGCGAGAACAGGGTGAAGTCGACCGCCGGCCCGGGTGAATAGGTGATGTCGGACAGCGGCGGGTACAGGGTCCAGCCGATGCCGGAGCCGACGCCGACCAGCAGGCCGAGGTTGACGAAGATGAACCCCATGAACAGGAACCAGAAGCTCATGTTGTTCAGGCGTGGGAACGCCATGTCCGGTGCGCCGATCATCATCGGCACCATCCAGTTGCCGAAACCGCCGATCAGCGCGGGCATGACCAGAAAGAAGATCATCAGCAGGCCGTGGGAGGTGACGATCGCGTTCCAGGCCGCGCCGTTGGTGATCAGCGTGTTGCCGGGTTCGGCCAACTGGGCGCGCATGATCATGGAGAGCACGCCGCCTTCGATCCCGGCGATGATCGCCCAGGTGATGTAGAGCGTGCCGATATCCTTGTGGTTGGTGCTCATCAGCCAGCGGCGAAGGAAGCCGGGCTGGTGGCCGTGGGCGGCGTGGTCGTCGTGAAGCGCGGTCGCGGACATGGTCATGACCCCTGGCGGATGATGGAGACGGAATTCACAGGACTCTCAATTCGATGCGTTGCTGGCGAGTGCAAGGTGCGGTTGCGCGATCGATGCGGCTTTTGCGGCTGCGGCCTCGGCCAGAACCTCGTATTTGTGGACCGGCGGCACATCGCCCTGCGCGGCATCGGCCTTGGCTTCGGCGAGCCAGGCCTGGAACTGCGCCATCGGCAGTGCGACGATCTCGATCGGCATATTGTCGTGGTTCATGCCGCAGATCTGGTTGCATTCGCCGTAATAGACGCCGGGTGCGTCGATCTTGGTCCATTGATGCCAGTATTGCCCCGGGATCGCGTAGCGCTGCACGCCGAGCGAGGGGATGAAGAAGGAGTGCAGCACGTCGCCGCTGGTGATCTGGAAGACGATTTTCCGGTTGGCCGGGACCACCAAGGGGTGATCGACCGACAATTGCTTGATCTCGCCGGGCTTCAACTGGTTGGGCGGGATCGGGTAGGAGGTGAAATCGACCCCTTTGGCGCCGAGATACTGGTATTCCCAATACCATTGATGGCCGGTGACCTTCACCGTCATGTAGGGGTGCTTATAGTTCGACTGCTGATAGATCATGTTGAGCGAGGGGACGAAAATCACGATCAGCAGCAGGGCGGGCGCCACCGTCCAGATCACCTCGATCAAGGTGTTATGCGTCGTGGTCGAGGGGACGGGATGCACCGAGGCGCGGAACTTGACCATGATGTAGGCCAGCAGGCCGGCGACCAGCAGGACGACGCCGAACATAATCCAGAGGACGAACTGCATCATCCAGTCGATGCTTTTCTGGATCGGGCTTGCGGCCGGCTGGAACCACCATTCCCAGGGTTGTGGCGCGTGGACCGTAAAGCCGGCGCTGTTTTTCGGCAGGCTGGCGGCAAGGGCCGGATGCGCGGCGGCGGCGGCGGTGATCAGGCCCAGGGCGAGGAGCCCGTATTTAGTCGATTGCTTCATCAATTCCGCCAGTTCCATTGCTGCGGGCCGGGCTCGCCTCGGCCGGTAAGGTCCATTTATGGGGTCGGTTTCCTGAGAATAACACGCAGATTACACAAGCGCCACGCGCATTCACAAATGTTGATATATCACCGTGCCGCCCGGATCAAGGCTGCCTGGGCGGTGGCGTTCCGGTGGGGCCGCGCAACCTCAGGCTGGTGTGGTGTTCACAAGCGACACGAGGCGGAACAGGCCGAAGGGGCGCATCGGGCGGGCCGTCAGCCCGACCGCTTCGGCCGGTGCTATCAGGCGGTCGATCGAGAAATCGGGGTGCCAGCCCAGCGCGCGGGACGCCGGTGCCATGGCGCGTTCGACCCAGGCGACCGGCCCGCCATCGGCGGCGAAATGGTTGACGAACAGGATCGTGCCGCCCGGCCGCACCACGCGGCGCAGTTCCTCGGCCAGTTTGCGCGGGTTTGGCACCACCGAGGCGACGAACATGGCTACCGCGATGTCGAACCGCCCGGATTCAAAGCCGGTGTCCTCGGCATCGAGCTCGAGCAGGTGATCGACATTGGTGAGGTTTTGCTGGCGCACGCGGATGCGCGCGCGGTCGAGCATTTCGGCTGACAGGTCGATCCCGGTGATGCGCTTTTCCCGCAGATAGAGCGGCAGTGCGAGTCCGGTGCCGACACCGACTTCCAGCACATCCGTGCCCGGTGCCTGGTTGACCGCGGCCACGGCGGCGCGGCGGGCGGGGGCGGAGATGGCGCCGAACACCGCATCGTAAACGCCAGCCCAGCGACGATAGGCGGCGCGCACGGCGTCAGCGTCCAGATTACTGCGCGCCGCAAGCGGATCGGCCGAAGCCGTCTTGAAAGTATCGCTCATGAACGCACGGTGCTCCTGTCAGTCCCCGAACCCTGCCTGATCGGCGCCGCGAAACCCAGCCGCCGGCAGAGGCGTCACATTTTCGTAACTACACTGTCTGTTGTGGGGGATGCGGGGCTCGCATGCAAGTAGGGCAGGCGAACCAGGGGGCGTTATCAGGCCACATCCTCACGCCGGTCGCGGACGCGGACATAGGCGATATCGGCGTGGGGGCCGCAGTAGGGCTTGCCGTTCAGCGCCGGCTCGCCGCAGAAACGGAAGGTTGCGGTGCCGGGTTCACCGATCGGCCAGCAGCAGGCCGGCGCGCGGGGTGACAGGCGAATGGGTGCGGTCATGGCGGCGACCAGCGAGGGGCGGGCCGGCCGGTTGACGGGCGGGGCGGCGACCGGGGTGATTGCGGGGGCCGGCGATGCGGCGGCCGGGGTGGCCGGGCTGACCGGCGCCTCGGGCGGTTCGGCCATGGATGGCAGCGTGGGGCCGGAAACCCGGCGCGGCGCGGGCTCGCGTGGCACGTTCAACGTGGCGGGGTCGCGCCGGATCGGTGAGGGCCGGGCGGGCAGGTCGAGCCGGTGCGCCTTGCCAACGACGGCATTTTTCGAAATGCCCAGGCGCCGGCCGATTTCGGCGGTGGACAAGCCATCGTCCCACAAGCTCCGAAGCCGCATGATTGCGTCGTCTGTCCAATCCATCGCCATGTCCTCATGGTTGATACAATATAGAGTAGTCTATCAGCCAATCGTGCTCAATATATTGTTAAGGGCATGGAGGCAGTTTTCTGTGGACAAGTCGGATTATTTTATCGCTTCGCCGGCGAAACTGCCCCAGAAATCGGCGCGCGGGAGATAGCCGCGCCGGTGGCCGGCTTCGACCGCGCACCAGGTGGCGTCCGGCTTGCAGGCGGTGATCACGCCGATCACGCCCTTGTCGAGATAGGCCACCGGGGCCGCCGTGGGATCGGGCGCTGCGCGCATGGTGTGACGGCCGCCGGTGACGATGAAACTGCGCACGCCGTGCAGCAAGGCTTCGTGCACCCAGCCGGTGCCGCCATCCGGCGCGACGACGTGGCGCCAGACGTTGAATTCGCCGGTGATTTCCACCGGCAGGTCGAACCGGTGATAGACCCAGACGATCGGGTACTGAAAGCCCGGGCCGGCGCGCATATAGATTTGATCGGAGCGGAAACTCTCGAAGCGGGGCACCGGCCAGCCGGTTGCGCTGCCTTTGGCGGGGCCGGGGCCCGGGCCGGGGTTGGGCGCGTGCCAGGCGGCCAGGATGAGCGCCAGGAGCGGCAGGATCGCGGCGCGGGCCTTACGCATGGGACGTGCCCGCTGGGCCGCAGACCGGGCAGTTTGGATCGCGCGGTACGGCGATCATGCGAAAGCGCATGTCCAGCGCGTCCCACAGCAACAGGCGGCCGGCCAGACCGGTGCCGATGCCCAGACTTTCCTTCATCGCCTCCACCGCCTGGAGCGTGCCCATGACGCCGGTGACCGGGCCGAGCACGCCGGCTTCGGAACAGCTTGGCACCATGCCGGCGGGCGGCGCTTCGGGGTAGAGGCAGCGGTAGCACGGCAGTTCGGCCCCGGCGTGCGGCTTGAAGGTGGAAATCTGGCCTTCGAACCGCAGCACCGCCGCCGAGATTAGTGTTTTGCGCGCCCGCACGCAGGCATCGGCGACCAGAAACCGTGTTTCGAAATTATCGGTGCCGTCGAGCACGATGTCGTAATCGGCGATCAGCGCGTTGGTGCTTGCCGGATCGACCCGCGCCTCGATCGGGGTGACGATGATGTCCGGGTTGATCGCCCGCATCGCCGCCGCCGCGCTGGCGACCTTGGCGCGCCCGATGCCGGCCATGGTGTGCGCGATCTGGCGCTGGAGGTTGGAGAGTTCCAGCACGTCGTGATCGACGATGCCGATGCGCCCGATGCCGGCGGCTGCAAGGTACAGCGCCGCCGGACTGCCAAGCCCGCCGGCGCCGATGATCAGCACGGAGGTCGCCCGCAGGCGCGCCTGGCCGGTGCCGCCCACTTCGCGCAGCAGGATGTGGCGCGAGTAGCGGGCGATTTCGGCTTCCGAAAAATTCAGATCCATGGCGCTCGAATCGCACCACCCGCAGGATCGATCAAGAGGGCAGCCGGAACCCCTGCCAACCAGAGTCGAAAAGTTTTTTGCTACTTTTTTGCGAAAAAGTAGCGCTTCCCTCCCCGGCCCTCACCCCACCCCGGGATTGGTCTTGGGCCGGGGATTGAACCCCGGCGGGATGACGTTGGGGATATGCAGTTGCACATTGGTCGGGACCAGGCCGATCATTTTGCAATCCGCGCCCGTCGTGGCCGGCAGCGCGGTCGTCCAGCTCTCGGGCACCATGGCGTAGGATGCCGGCAGGGGTTTGGCCTTGCCATCGAGCCGGGCGGGATCGAAGGCGGAGGCCAGGTTCGTCACATCCGGCGTTTCGGCATCGAATGGTCCCATGTATGGCTGGTGGAACTGTTTCTGGCCGATCGCGCGGCCCTTTTTTTCATCCGGCAGCGTTGCCAGGGGCGGCAGGTTGAACACGGCATCGACGAATTTGACCACCGAGGCCTGGTTGCCGACGGCGTGCGCAATCGCGTGCACCCTGGCGTAGGGCGAGATCACCAGGAATGGCACGCGCGGCCCATCGCTCAGGACCGTGCCATCCGGCGCCGTCGCGAGTTCCGGCGGCGGGACATGGTCGTAATCGCCTTCCGAGTCATCCCAGGTGATGATGATGGCGGCATGCGCCCAGTATTTGCTCGCTGCGATCGTGTTCACCGCGCGCGCCAGCAGGGCCTCGCTGATCTGTGCATCGGAATAGCCGGGGTGATCGTCATCGCCCAGAAATTTCTTTTGCACGGTGGCGTTGGGATCGGTGGGCTTGAGGCCGAAGCCATTGCGGTAGCCGCCTTTGACGTAGAACACGCCGCCTTCCGCCGGCAGCGTGCCGCCTTTGACCGCGCTGAAGAAGGCGCGCAGCCCGCCCATATCGGCGGTCATTTTCGGGTTGTTCGCGATGTAGCCGAAATATTGCGGCCCGTTGTGATGGGTGATGTAGGAGGCGTGCACACCATCGGCGTCCTTCGGGCCGAGGTTGTTGGCGGCCGGCAGGCTGGAGAAGCCTTCCTCGAACCAGCGCCAGGCCACCTTATGCCGGTCGAGCCGCTGGATGAAGGAGATGTCCTTGGCGACGTCGGCGAGGTCGGGCTTGGGGTCGAGATCGTGGCTGGTCTTGGCCTTGATGGTGTTGCCCGCGGTGGTCAGCGCGACGGTGGCGTAGGTCTGGTTGATCTGCACCTTGCCCGGCCCGTCTTGCGCGTAGTCGCGCGGGTTGTAGGGCACCAGCTTGTGCTGGAACGGATCTTCGCGCGAGCCCCAGAGCGGGTCGATATCGGAATCGACCGGGTCGCCCGGCTTGCCTACCTGCTTCCATGCCTCGTTCGGGTGCAAGGCCCATTGCGTCAGACCGGTCTGGGCCGCGAAGATCGAGAGATTCCCGGGGGTGGAGGGGCCGACCATGTCCTGGAACATGTGATCCATCAGCACGAAACGATCGGCGTAGCGCCATAGGATGGGGATCGTGTTGCAATCCTCGTGCGCCATCGCGAGTTCGCCCATCTGCTTGGCCTTGAGCGAGGGGGTCGGGCCGGATTTCCAGTATTTCCGCTCTTCGCCCAGCGCGAAATGGTTCATTTCGGCATGGCCGTTCACGATGTGCATTTTGGCGAACATGATGGGGTGGGAATGATCGATGTCGTCCGTGTCGGCCGCGAACTGGGCCGGCCCGATCGTGAAGGGCTGGATCGTCTCGACCTTGCCGGAGACGCCGATGATCTTCTGCGTCAAGCCCGGCGTTTGAGACGCGGGTTGCGAATAGAGCCCATCCGCGCCCGGATAGGTGCCGAAATAGGAATCGAACGAGCGATTTTCCTGATACAGGACGAAGACGTATTTGATGTGCTGGCGGAGCAGCGCGGTCATCTGCGCTGGTGAGAGATGCGGCTCCTGGCCCGCGGCAACCACGTAGGGCCGCGCCGCCGGGGGAATGGGCGCGGTGACGCCGGCTGCGGCAAACCCCGGCATCACCATGGCGGTGGCCAGCACTGTCGAAATCAAACGGTCCCGTAGGCGCATGAAACCCTCCTCGTTATCGCGCTACCCATGGCCGAACCGGCCCCGCGAAAAAAGGGGGTGGTCGTGAACCTTTTATGACGGGCGACCCCCGGGCCGGCGGCCGCGCGACCGGGCGCGGCGTTCTGCCCGATCACGCCAAGGCTCGGGCTCAGGCTGGCAGATGTTTGGCGATGTATGGCGGCAGCCAGAAGGAGGCGACGTGGATCTGGGGTGACCAGTAGCGGGTGGTGCCCAGAATGCCGGCCGCCTGGGCGCGTTCGGTGATGGTTTCGATCGACAGGGTGGTCAGGGCTGCGTCCTTGCCGGCCCATCCCAGCGTCATGTAGCCGCCGACATAGGTGGGCACGGCCGCGATGTAGGCGGTGACATGGGGAAAGAAATTGCGGCGGCGGGCGGAGGTTTCGCGCAGTTCGTCGGCCTGCATGAAGGGGACGCCGCACTGGTTCACGATCAGGCCGCGATCGGTCAGGATGCGCGCGCAGTTTTGATAGAACGCGTCGGTGAACAGGACTTCGCCGACGCCGATCGGATCGGTCGAATCGACGATGATGACATCGAAACTCGCATCCGGCGCGCGCTTGACGTAGTCGATACCGTCACCGACGATGACATCGGCGCGCTTGTCGGTCCAGGCATCGCCGCCGATGGCGGGGAGGAATTCCTTCGAAAGGCGGATCACCTCGCCGTCGATTTCGACCATGACGGCCTTGGTGACGGATTTGTGCATCAGCACGCGCCTGAGCACGCCGCCGTCGCCCGCTCCGATGATCAGGACGGATTTCGCGTCGCCATGGGCCAGGATCGGCACGTGGGCGAGCATTTCCTGGTAGACGAATTCATCGGCCTCGGTGATTTGCACCACGCCGTCGAGCAGCATGACGCGGCCATGGAATTCGGTGTCGACGATGGCGATGTCCTGGAAGTCGCTTTTGGCGCGCGCAAGCTCACGCGTGACGCGGAAGCGCTGGCCCCAGTAGGGGTAAAGGGTTTCGTTCACCCACATGTCGGTCATTCGTTCACTCCATACGAAAACACCGCCTTACATGCTGTAAGGCGGTGTGTCGGTTTCAGCCCGATGAAATCAGGTGGTCAGTCCGCGGCGCTGTTCGGCCACCTGCACGTCGCTCGGCGAGAAGGTGGCGCGCAGGAAGCTGATCGCCTTGTAGGGATCGCATTCGCCGCACATGAAGATATCGACCGCGGCGAAACCGCGCTCGGGCCAGGTATGGATCGAGATATGGCTCTCCGCCAGCACGACGACGCCCGACACGCCGCCATTGGGCGTGAAATGGTGGAAGTGGCTGTGCAGAATGGTCGCGCCGGCGGCCAGGGCGCCATCACGCAGTGTGACATCGATCAGGGCGGGATCGTCGAGGTTGCTGGCCCCCCATAAATCGATGAGCAGATGCGTACCAGCGAATTTCACGCCGTCACGTTCTACGAAATAATCCTTCGGCACGGCGACTTCATCGACCGTGTCGTGCGCAAACGTCTGGTTTTCGCTCGGAAAATCCGAGACCATCCCCAGTCGGGCAAGTGCGTTCATTGCGAACCCCCAAACCAGTGACAGCCTGTAGAACGCAGCACCGCGCCGCGCCCCCCGGGGCCAAAGAGAGCGCGATATGCGCATAAATCCCTAGAGACGCAAGGGCTTTTCGGGGATTGTTGTGTGAAATTTCACCCCCCTGCCGCACGGGGGGAATGCGGTGGGGGTATGGCGGGACGTGGGCGGGCGGCTTGGCGGGTCGAGGGACGCGCGCCGCGCGGTGAACCGGCGCGGCGGGGGCGGTGCGGGTTTTCTATTTGACCTGGGAGATCAGTTTGACGGTCGAGCTCTGCGCGCCTTCGAAAGTGAGCGGCGTGCTGCCGGCGGGGTAGCCGTTTTTCGAGAGGATGAAGGCCATGATGTCGGCATATTGGGTGTTGGTCAGGCTGGCGGGGGCGCCGGCCGGCATTTGTTGCGATAATTCATCGAAAATCGCGGCGACGGTGTAGTTGTTCGCTTTGCTGGCGAAGCTCTGGCCGATCAGGGTGGGGCCCGCGATGCCCTGGAGGTTTTTGCCGTGGCACATCGAGCAATGGGTCTCGAAATCCGCATGCCCTGCGGTCGCCTGGGCGGCGGTGTAGATGGCCGGGGGCGCGGCGGCGACGGCGATGCCGGTGAGGGTAAGGCTGGCGGCGAGGAGCAAGGGAAGTTTCATGGGGTGGTCCTTGGTTGGGAAGAATTAGGTAAGGTTAAGGGAAGGCTTCTTTTTTGAAAAAAAGAAGCAAAAAACTTTTTTTAATTTGGGGCATGGGCGGTTTCACTGGTACAGGCTCAAGTGTTCAAAGTTTTTTTGCTTCTTTTTTTCAAAAAAGAAGTCTTCTTATTTCGTCGGCACACGGTAAGGCACAACCAGTGAAGCCAGTTGCCGATGCGCCACCAAATGCTGCAACGCGTGGTCGAACGATTTGCCTGACGCGGCGTGCGCTGTGCTGTAGAGGGCGACGATCTGCCATTGCGCGTGCGGCAGGCTCAGGGCGTGCTGGGCGACCTTGGCGTGGGTGTGCGCGAGGTGGTTGACCAGCCAGGGCTGCCACATCAGGGCGACCGCGACGTCTTTTGCTTCGAGCGCGCGGTAGAGGGAGGCGGGGGTCGAGTATTCATGGGCTTCGAGCGTGGCGCCGTGGCCGTGGTCGAAATAGGTGCTCGGCACGGTGAGATAGGTGATGCCGACCTTGGTGTGCGGCGCGAGGCTCGCGAAACTCGGCGCGCTGCTGCCGGTGGCGGCGAGGACGAAGCCGGTGGCGGCGTAGGGGTTGGTGGCCATGACGCCGGCCGGCACGGTCGGGTAGCCGGTTTCGACAGGAAATCCCATCACCAGATCGCAGCGGCTTGCCAGTTTGGCGAAGAAGACGCCCTTCTGCGCATTGAGGGCATCGGCGCCAACTCTGGTGTCGATCACGGTGAAATGCGGCGTCGTGTGTTCGGCCTGCGCGACGGCGGTGGCGACGGCGTGGTCGATGTTGAAGAAGGGATTGCCTTTGTCGATGCAGAAACTGGTGGTCGCTGCACCGGCCGAGGCGGTAAGCGTTGCCAGGATCAGGGCAACGCCGGACCAGACGAGACCCCGCCGCGGACGCGGCGGGGTGTTGGGTGTGACGTCAACCATTCAGGGCGAAGACGTGCAGCTGGCCGCCGGTGGGCGCCTTGGTCAGCGGCGCGCCGAGCTTGCCCGACCAGAGCGGCCAGACGCCACCCCAGCCCGACCAGACCGCGACATACTGCTTGCCATCGACCTCGTAGGAGACCGGTGCGGCGACGATCGGCGAACCGAGATCAGCACTGGTCCACAGGATTTTGCCGGTTTTGGCATCGAACCCGTAGAGCTTGCCGTTGGTGCCGCCGCTGAAGACGACACCGCCGGCGGTTGCCGTCATGCCGCCGTTCCAGGGCGCCTTGGTCTTGTATTGCCAGACCTGCTTGCCGGTCGACAGATCGATCGCCTGCACCGAGCCGAGATCGGGCGAGGTGGGGTCGGGGATCATCTGGAAGGTTTCGCCCAGATAGGGCAGGCCGGCGGCGTAGCTGGTGGGGACGCCCTTCATGGTCATGCAGGCGTGCAGCGTCGGCACGTAGGCCATGTTGGTCTTGGGATCGACCGCGGCGGCCCACCAGTTCTTGCCGCCGAGGAAGCTGGGGCAGGTGGTGATCTGTTTATCGAGGCCGGGTTGGTTCGCGGTGTTGTTGATGGCGTGGCCGCCGGGGCTGATGCCGGTGATCGAGGTATCGTGCACGAAGGGTTTGGCATAGATCAGTTTGCCGTCTTCGCGATTGATCGCGTAGAAATAGCCGTTGCGGTTGGCCTCGACGATCGCCTTGTAGGGCTTGCCCTTGTAGGTGACGTTGCTCAGCGTCGGTGTATTGACGCCATCGTAATCCCAGGTGTCGTTGCGGGTATACTGGTAGTGCCATTTGATCTTGCCGGTGGACGGGTCGATCGCCAGCAGGCTGTCGGAATAGAGGTTGTGGCCGGGGCGGGTCGAGGCGAGCCACGGGCCGGGGTTGCCGACACCCCAGAACAGGGTTTTGGTCGAGGGATCGTAGGTGCCGGTCATCCACGGGCTGCCGCCGCCGTGCTTGTAGGCGCCGGCCGGCCAGGTCTTGCCGCCGGGCTGGCTGGGCGCGGGGATGGTGTGGAGTTTCCAGTCGAGTTTGCCGGTCTTGGCATCGAGCGCCGCGATGAAGCCGCGCGCGCCATATTCGCCGCCGCCGACGCCGACCACCACCTTGCCATCGACGATCAGCGGGGCTTCGTCGATCGAGTAGCCGACCCCGGGCTTGTACAGGGCGGTGTTCCAGGCGACCTTGCCGGTCTTGGCATCGAAGGCAACGACGTGATTGTCGATCGTGGCCATGTAGACCATGTCGTCATAGACGGCGACGCCGCGGTTATTGACGTCGCAGCAGATCGTCTTGGTCGCATCGCCCGCCAGCTTGTAGGTGTATTTCCAGAGCAGCTTGCCGGTCTTGGCGTCGAACGCCATGAGGTGATCGAGCGGGGTGGTGACGAACATGTAGTCGCCGTTGATGATCGGCACGTTTTCGAAACCGTGCGGGATGTTGACCTTGGGCGAGGTCCAGACCGGCTTCAACGAGGCGACGTTGCTGGTGTTGATCGCGGCATAGGGGGCGTAATCGTCGCCCGCATAGTCGCGGTTGAACATCAGCCAGCCTTTGGATGAGGCGGCGTTGTCGAGCCGGGACTGGGTCACCGGCGGGTAGGATGGCATGGCATGGCCGATGCCGGGGATGGCGAGCGCGAGCAGGGCGCTGCCGAGCAAGCAGGACGTGAGGGTCGATGTCTTGAGTTTCATTGTCAGTCCTCCGATGTGTCTTTTATTGATTACTGGTTATTGGTCTAAATGTTTGGGCATAAACCGAAACAAGTCAACCTGCGGGTTGGTCTGGGTTCAATCGTGCCGCCTCCTCGTCGGAAAACACGCGTGAGCGGGTCAGGAACCGCTGGCCGGTGCCGTTTTCCAGCGAGAACATGCCGCCCATGCCGGCGACGACATCGATGATGATCTGCGTGTGGCGCCAGTATTCGAACTGCGATGCGCTCATGAAAAATCGCACGCCGCCGATGGCACCGAGGCAGACATCGTCCGGGCCGGTCAGGAAATCGTCCTGCGGGTAGCACATCGGCGATGAGCCGTCGCAGCAACCGCCCGACTGGTGAAACAGCACGGGGCCGTGCCGCGCTTCGAGCTGGGCGATCAGGGCGAGGGCCGCCGGTGTGGCGATCACCCGCTCGATCGACGCATCGGGCGCGGCACGGTGCATGTCAGAAGAACCCAAGCTTGTTGGGGCTGTAGCTGACCAGCATGTTTTTGGTCTGCTGGTAATGATCGAGCATCATTTTGTGGTTCTCGCGCCCGATGCCCGATTGCTTGTAGCCGCCGAACGCGGAATGGGCGGGGTACAGATGGTAGCAATTGGTCCAGACCCGGCCGGCCTTGATGTTGCGGCCGAACTGGTAGGCGCGGTTGCCGTTGCGGGTCCAGACACCGGAACCAAGGCCATAGAGCGTGTCGTTGGCGATTTCGAGCGCTTCGGCTTCGTCCTTGAACGTGGTCACCGAGACGACCGGGCCGAAGATTTCCTCCTGGAACACGCGCATCTTGTTGTTGCCGCGGAAGATGGTGGGCTCGATGTAGAAGCCTTCCGACAATTCGCCGCCATGGGCGGCACGGGCGCCGCCGGTGAGCACTTCGGCGCCTTCCTGGCGGCCGATGTCGAAATAGGACAGGATCTTGTCGACCTGCTCGGTCGAGGCCTGGGCGCCGATCATGGTCGAGGGATCGAGCGGGCTGCCCTGCTTGATCGCCTTCACGCGGGCGAGCGCACGCTCCATGAACCGGTCGTAGATGCTTTCCTGGATCAGGGCGCGGGAGGGACAGGTACAGACCTCGCCCTGGTTGAGGGCGAACATCGCGAAGCCTTCCAGCGCCTTGTCGAAGAAGGCGTCGTCCGCGTCGCATACGTCGGCGAAAAAGATGTTGGGCGATTTGCCGCCGAGTTCCAGCGTGACCGGGATGAGATTGTGGCTGGCGTACTGCATGATCAGGCGGCCGGTGGTGGTCTCGCCGGTGAAGGCGATTTTCGCGATCCGCTTGGACGAGGCGAGCGGCTTGCCGGCTTCGAGGCCGAAGCCGTTGACCACGTTGAGCACGCCGGGGGGCAGGATGTCGGCGATCAATTCGACCAGAACCAGGATGCTCACCGGCGTCTGCTCGGCCGGCTTGAGGACGACGCAATTGCCGGCGGCCAGGGCCGGGGCGAGTTTCCAGACCGCCATCAGGATCGGGAAATTCCAGGGGATGATCTGGCCGACCACGCCGAGCGGTTCGTGAAAATGATAGGCGACCGTGGTATCGTCGATCTGCGACAGCGCGCCTTCCTGGGCGCGGATGCAGCCGGCGAAATAGCGGAAATGGTCGATGGCGAGGGGGATGTCGGCCGCCGTCGTTTCGCGGATCGGCTTGCCGTTGTCGATGGTCTCGACATAGGCGAGCAGAGCGAGGTTCTGCTCCATCACATCGGCGATGCGGTTGAGCATGTTGGCGCGTTCGGTGGTGGAGGTGCGGCCCCAGGCATCGGCGGCGGCGTGCGCGGCATCGAGCGCGGCGTTGATATCAGCCTCGTCGGAACGGGCGACCTCGGTGAAGACCTGGCCGGTGACCGGGGTGACGTTGTCGAAATAGCGGCCGCCGAGGGGTGGGGTGAATTTGCCGCCGATGAAATTCTCGTAGCGGGGTTTGAACGCGAAACCGCCGGGCGCGGTGCCGGGGGTGGGGCGCAATGAGCCGTCGGGCATGGTCGGTCCTCCTTTGGGTGCGCCGCCGCCACCATGGCGACCTGCGCTTGATCTGGTTGACCGCTACATCGCAAGTCCCGTGCCAGCCGGCGAACCGCGCGGCGCCGCGGGTTTGCCGGGCGCGGGCGGCCTCCGTCACGGTATCGGGACGTCCCGTTGCGGGACATTGTCCTGAAACGGGACAGTGCGGGGCTGCGTGACGGTTTTTGTTGTCAGCGGTGGTGCGCCGGCCTAATGCTCGCTGGCATAACGGACCCGGCTAAAGGGTCGCCAGCATTACGGGTGGAACGAAAGAGAAGCACAGTAAAATGCGGGCTCATGCCAGTCATCCTGCCGCGGCGGCCGATCTTGCGACGGCGCGACGCAATCTTGCGACCAGCGGGGCGGTTGTCGGGTTGCCGCCCCTGTTGACCCGCTCGTGGACGCGCTGCGTCTCTGCCGGGTTATCGCCTGAACGGCCGTGCATCGATGCAAGGCATCTCGGCGGGCGGGAATTGCACGAGGCGGTTGAGCGCCAGGGCGATCTGACCATGCGGGCGCGCCCGATCATCGATTACCTGCACGCGCAGATCCGCGATTCCGGTTGCATCATCCTGCTGTCCGACCAGAACGGGTTTCTGCTCGATGCGGTGGGCGACCCCGGGTTCAGCGATCGGGCCGCCCGCGTCGCGCTGCAACCGGGCGCCTGCTGGGCGGAGGCCGATCGTGGCACCAATGCGGTCGGTACCGCGCTGATCGAGGCGGCGCCGGTGGTCATCCACGGGCCGGAACACTTCCTGGATCGCAACGGGTTTCTGGCCTGCGCGGCCGCCCCCCTTGCCGCCTCGGACGGCAGCCTGCTCGGCGTGCTCGATATTTCGTGCGATCACCGGATCTATCACCCGCACACCTTCGGCCTGGTGCGCGCCGCCGCCCAGATGATCGAGAACCGGATGTTCGAGATCAACCACGTGCGCGACATCAAGCTGCGGTTTCACACGGCCCTGCAGGCGGTCGGCACCGTGGTGGAAGGCGTGCTGGCGATCAGCCCGGATGGGCTCATCCTCGGCGCCAACCGCCCGGCGACCGATTTGCTCGGTCTGCGCCGGGTCGATATGGGACGCGCCAGCATCGCCGATCAGATCGAGGGACGGTTCGCCGATCTGCTCGCGCGCGACCGCCAGCGCGGCGGCGAACCCATCGAAATCTGCCGCCGCGATGGCTCACGCCTGTACGTGCGGCTCGAAATTCCGCGGATCAACCGGCCCCGGCCGGCGACGCCTATGTGGCCGGCCGACGCGCTCGCCGCACTCGATACCGGCGATGCCGCAATCTCCCGCGCGATCGGGCAGATCCGCCGGGTGCTGGGTAAACCCATCCCGATCCTGCTGCGCGGCGAAACCGGGGCGGGCAAGGATGTGATGGCCCAGGCGATCCACGCCGCCGGGCCACGCCGGGGCGAGGCCTTCGTCGCGGTGAACTGCGCCGCGCTGCCGGAACATCTGATCGAGGCGGAATTGTTCGGCTACGCGCCCGGCGCCTTCACCGGCGCCAGGCGTGAGGGCGCGCTCGGGCGCATTCGCGAGGCCGCGGGCGGTACACTGTTTCTCGACGAAATCGGCGATATGCCGGCATCGCTCCAGAGCCGCCTGTTGCGCGTGCTGGAAGACCGGACCGTGGCCCCGCTGGGTGGGCGGCCCGTTGCGGTCGATTTCGCGTTGATCAGCGCAACCAACCGCGACCTCAGGGCCGATATCGCGAAGGGCCGTTTCCGCTCGGATCTGTACTACAGGCTCAATGGGTTGTGCATCGCCCTGCCGCTGCTGCGCGAGCGCACCGATCTTGTCGCCCTGATCACGTCCATCCTCGCCCGCGCCCCCGGCCGCACCGGGCCCCGGCGCATCGCCGATCCGCTGCTTGCCGCGCTGCAAGCCCATACCTGGCCCGGCAATATCCGCGAACTCGCGAGCGTGCTGCGCATTGCCGCTTCGCTGTGCGACGACGGCGACACCGAGCTCGACTGGCACCATCTGCCCGATGATATCGCGGCTGATCTGCGCCGCCAGACCACAATACCGGCCGTGCCGCACGGCCGCCCCGATGACCGGCAATCGCTCCGCACCGCGGCCGATCAGGTTATTCTGCAGGCGGTCGAACAGGCCGCCGGCAACATGAGTGCTGCGGCACGTCGCCTCGGCATCAGCCGCAACACCCTGTACCGCCGCCTTGCCGCCTTGCAGCCGGCGGACTGATGCCGAGCGGTGGGGCGCAAGTCTGCGCGCCTTGGCCTCGTGCGCCGGCACGCGGCAGAGCGATCAGCCGCGTGGGAGGCGAATGACGAAGCGGGCGCCGGTGATGCTGTTGGTGCTGTTGCGGCGGTTTTCGGCGGTGATGCGGCCGCGGTGGGCTTCGACGATCTGGCGCGAGATCGACAGCCCGAGGCCGGAGTGGCTGCCGAAACTCTCGGTCTGGGGGCGTTCGGAGTAGAATCGGTCGAACACGTCGTTCAATTTGGCATCGGGGATACCGGGGCCCTCGTCCTCGACGGCGATTTCGATGGTATTGCCGGTTTCGCGGCCACGGAGCCAGATCTTGCCGTTTGGCGGGCTGAACGAGACGGCGTTGCCGATCAGGTTGCGCAGGACCTGGACGAGACGGCTTTCGGCGCCGCGGATTGTAAGGCCCGAGGCCGGCGCGTCGAGCACCATGACGGGGTCGTTGTCCTTGCGGGTGGCGTCGTGGATTTCGGCGAGGGCCGAGAGGATGGGGGCAAGGTCGACCGGCTCCATGGCGGTGCGCGACATTTCGGAATCGAGGCGCGAGGAGTCGCTGATATCGGAGATCAGGCGATCGAGACGTTGAACATCCTGGGCGATGATGTCGAACAGGCGGGCGGCGCGGACGGGGTCGTCCATCCGGCGGATGGTCTCGATGGCGGAGCGGATGGAGGAGAGCGGGTTTTTGATTTCGTGGGCGACGTCGGCGGCGAAGCGTTCGATGGCGTCCATCCGCGCCCAGAGAGCGTGGGCGGAGTCGGCAAGGGCGCGGGCGAGGGTGCCGATTTCATCCTGGCGGGCTGCGATGGCGGGGGGCACGGGTTCGGCCATGGCGGCGCGGCCTTCGCGCAGCCGGCTGGCCGACACGGCGAGGCGGAGCAGCGGGGTGGCGATGGTACGGGCGAGGTAGGCGGAGAGCAGCACGGTGAGCACGAGGGCGAGGACGAACAGGCCGAGGATGGAGACACGGATGGCAAAGACCGCGCGATCGACTTCGGTCGCTTCGCGGGTGAGCAGGACGACGCCGACGGATTGTTTGGAGCGGATGATGGGTTCGGCAACGGTGACGAGCAGTCGGCCGTCCGGTGCGCGCCGGATGAAGGGGGCGGCCTGATGGTCGGGCTTGGCGCTGGTCAGCCGCAGGGCTTCGCGCACGCTGGGTTGCCAGCCGAGGCCGGCGGCTTCGCCGTTGGCACCGGCGGTTCCGACATCCGGGTTGGGCAGGAAGGCGAGGAACTGGTCGTAGAGGAAGCTGACGGCGCGGGCGAAATCGCCGCGCGGGCGGACCGAGGGCAGTGGTTCGGTGATGATCGCGCCGCCGGGGCCTTGGCGGATGCGCGAGTTGGCGATGACCTGACCATCGTTACCGTAGATGAGCGCCTGGGCGTTGGGGGTGGGTTCGATCAGGCGATAAAGCAACGGGCGGGCGAGGTCGGGGTTGATGGTGGGCTGGTTGGCGGCGTTGGTCTGGACGGCGGATTCGGCGAGGGCGCCGGCGTAGATGCGGGCTTGTTCGCGGAGCGCCGTGACTTCGGCGGTGAGCAGCCCGTGCTGATATTGATCGAGGTAGAGCAGGGCCGCGACGATGAGGGCAAGCGGCAGGGCGTTGACCAGCAGAATGCGGCGCAGCAGGGGCGAGATGCGCCAGGGCGATAGCGCGGGGGCTGGCGTGGTCATGCGGATGCGGTCGGGCAGTGAAACCAACCGCGCGCCGGATTAACAAAAGTTTTGTGCCGCTCTTTTACAAAAAAGACGTGCTTGCGTCGCCTTTCCGCCTGTGCCCGGCAGCCCAGCGCCATCATGCCTCTTTGTAGCGGTAACCGATGCCATAGAGCGTCTCGATCTGGTCGAACTCTTCATCGAGGGCGCGGAATTTGCGGCGGAGGCGTTTGATGTGGCTGTCGATCGTGCGGTCGTCGACGTAGACGCTTTCGCCATAGGCCGCATCGATCAGCTGGTCGCGCGATTTGACCATGCCCGGCCGGGCGGCGAGGGCTTTGACCAGCAGGAATTCCGTGACGGTGAGCTGGATATCCTGCCCTTTCCAGAGGCATTGGTGTTTGGTTTCATCGAGCGTGAGATTGCCGCGCGCGATCAGCCCGGTGGGGGCGGCGCCGGAGCCTTCGGCGCGGCTCGCCTCGTTGCGGCGCAGCAGGGTGCGGATGCGTTCCAGCAGCAGGCGCTGGCTGAAGGGTTTGGTGATGTAGTCATCCGCGCCGAGGCGCAGGCCCATCAATTCGTCGAGCTCGTCGTCCTTGCTGGTGAGGAAGATGACCGGCATGGCGGAGCGGGCGCGCAGGCGCTGGAGCAGCTCCATGCCGTCCATGCGCGGCATCTTGATATCGAGCACCGCGAGGTCGACCGGGCGGGCCATCAGCCCCTGGAGGGCGGATTCGCCATCGGTGTAGGTGCGGACCAGGAAGCCTTCCTGTTCCAGCGTCATCTGGACCGATTCGAGGATATTGCGGTCGTCGTCAACCAGGGCAATTGTATGTTTCATCGTCTCTGCTTCAGCGGGGATCTGGACGTAACAATGGTGCAGTGACGTGACGGGAATAAGGCAACAATGCAAGACCTGAGGGAACCACAGAACGACATTCACCGTGAAGCGCGGCTGTTGCTGCGGGCTGCGCGGGCGGCAAGCCTCGCGGTGATCGAGGATGAATATCCCGCGCTTGCGCTGGTGACGCCGGCAGTGACGCTGGATGGCGCCGTGATCGTGCTGCTGTCGCAATTATCGGCGCATACCCGGGCGCTCGATCGGGATGGGCGATGTGCGCTGATGGTGAGCGGGGCGGCGACCGAGGTCAATCCGCAGACCAGCCCGCGGCTGTCGCTGGTGTGCGATGCCGAGCGGTCGGACGATCCGGCGGACCGGGCGCGGTATCTGGCGGTGCATCCCTATGCCGCATTTTATGCGGGTTTCGGCGATTTCGGGGTCTATCGGCTGAGTACGGTCGCGGCGCGATACGTCGGCGGGTTCGCGCGGGCGGCGACGCTCGATGTGGCGCGGCTCGGCCCGGTGACGGCAGCGCTGTGCGACGATGCGGCCGCCGAGGCGGCGATGGCGGCGGCGAACCGGGAACGGGCGGGTGAGATCGATGCGATCGCGCATCGGCATGGCGGTGCCGGGGATGGCTGGCGCATGGTGACGCTGGACGCCGACGGGTTCGATCTAGCGCGCGAGGACCGGGTGCTGCGGATCGCGTTACGCCGAAGCTTGCGCGTTTACGGCGAATTAATGATCGAAATGAACAATATCGCGCCTCCGACGCAGGTATGAATTGCGCGTTTCGGGTTTGGCAAAAGCCGAAAGGCGTTTCATATATGCGCCTAACGACATTGCCGATCAACGATCCAAGGGAAGTCCATCGACGTGAACGCATCCGATCATGCTGCCATCGACAGTACCGCGCACAACGCCGCCTACCTCGCCTGCTCGGGCGTGGGGCGGGTTGCGGTGCTGCACGCCAATTTGACGGCGCCCGCCCTGGTTGCCCATGCGATAAGGCGCGGCGAGGGCCGACTTTCGGCAGATGGCGCGCTGATGGTGCAGACCGGCGTGCACACCGGGCGGTCGGTCGCCGATAAATTCGTGGTCGATGAGCCCGCCACCACCAAGGCGATCTGGTGGGGCAAGGTCAATCAGAAACTGTCGAGTTCGCATTTCGCGACGCTGAAGGGCCGGGTGCAGGCGTATTTGCAGGATCGCGAGATTTTCAGCCAGGATCTGTTTGCCGGGGCCGATCCGGAGAACCGCATCCGGGTCCGGCTGATCACCACCAACGCCTGGCAGGCGCTGTTCGCGCGCAACATGTTCATCCGTCCGAAGACCAGCGAGTTGGCCGGCTTCGCGCCTGACTACGTCATTCTGCACGCGCCGGATTTCGAGGCGGACCCGGCGATCGACGGGGTGCGGAGCAGCACGGCCATCGCGCTGTCGTTCGCGGAGCGGAAAATCGTGATCGCGGGGACGCAATATGCCGGCGAGATCAAGAAATCGATCTTCACGGTGATGAACTGGATGCTGCCCGAGCGCGGCGTGCTGCCGATGCATTGCAGTGCCAATATCGGCAGGAACGACGACGTCGCGCTGTTTTTCGGCCTGTCCGGCACCGGCAAGACCACGCTGTCGTCCGATCCGGAGCGGCGGCTGATCGGCGATGACGAACACGGTTGGGGTCAGGGCGGGATTTTCAACTTCGAGGGCGGTTGCTACGCCAAGGTGATCGATCTGTCGGCCGAGGCGGAGCCGGAGATTTTTGCGGCGTCGCACCGGTTCGGCACCGTGCTGGAAAACGTGGTGGCGGACCCGCGCGGCGTGGTGGATCTGGCCGACCGCACGCTGACCGAGAACACCCGCTCGTGCTATCCGATCGAGTTTATTCCGAACGTCGAACCCTCCGGGCGCGGCGGCCGGCCGAAGCATGTGGTGATGCTGACCGCCGATGCGTTCGGCGTGCTGCCGCCGCTCGCGAAACTGACGCCGGCGCAGGCGATGTATCATTTCCTGTCGGGCTATACCGCCAAGGTGGCGGGGACGGAAAAGGGCCTCGGCCGCGAGCCGCAGGCGACGTTTTCGACCTGTTTCGGCGCGCCGTTCCTGCCGCGCGAGCCGCGTGTGTATGGCGAATTGCTGGCCAAATTGATCGCCGAGCACAATGTGTCGTGCTGGCTGGTGAACACCGGCTGGTCGGGCGGCGCGTACGGTACGGGCAAGCGGATGCCGATTGCGCATACCCGCGCGCTGCTGAATGCCGCGCTTTCGGGCGCGCTGGATGGCGCCGGTTTTCATCCCGATCCGGCATTCGGCCTGATGATCCCCGATGCGGTCGCGGGCGTGCCGGGCACGCTGCTCAACCCGCGGCAGGCCTGGGCCGATCAGGCGGCCTATGACCGGCAGGCGGCGGAATTGATCGGCCGGTTCGAGGCGAATTTCGCGAGCTTCGCGGATGGGGTGGATGCCGACATCCGCAACGCCGCAATCCGTTCGGCGGCGTAGAGCGCGAGGCTACCAGCCGAAACGTGCCATCACGGCGGTCGGGCGGCTCGCGAAGCGGATCATTTCGGCTTCGAGCGCTGCATCGTCGAGCCCGGCGATGATGCCGGTACGGACCAGCACGCTCGCACAGCCGCGTGCGGCGGCACCGGCGATATCGTGTTCGATACTGTCGCCGACGCCGAAGATACGCGCGCGGGGCACGCCGGGCAGCAGGGCGAACGCCGCCTGATAGAGTTTCGGGTGAGGCTTGCCGTACCAGCGCACGAAGCCGCCGGCGTCGCGATAGGCTTCGGCCAGGGTCCCGGCGCCGGGGTGCAGCGTGCCGCCGGCCAGCATCAGCCGGTCGGGGTTGGTGCAGACCAGCGGGATGCCGCGCGCAATGCCGGGGCGGATTTTCGCCCACAGCGCATCGTAACCGTAGCGATCGGTCTGCGAGCCGGCCAGCATGATCAGATCGGCATCCTCGATGTCGTTGACCGGTTCGATGTCGAAGCCATCGAGGATGTCGAGCGCAGGATCGCGCGCCAGCAGCAGCACACGGCAGCGGCTTTGCAGGCAGCAGGGCAAAGGGGCTTCGTGCAGCGCGGCCCAGCCGATTTCACCCGAGCAGAGCGAAGCATCGTAGCAATCGGGGGTGAAGCCCATGGCATCGAGCCGGGCGTTGTTGTTGCGGGCGCGGCGGCCGGAGTTCGAGAGCAGAATGATCCGCTTGCCCGCGGCACGGATCGCCCGCAGGGCCTCGATCGCGCCGGGATAGGGGCGTTCACCGTCGTGGATCGTGCCGAACTGGTCGATCAGGAACGCATCCGCGTCCTCCGCCAGGGCGGCCAGGCCCGGGATTTCGCTGGCGCGCATCATGCGAGTCCCCGCAGCGCGAGGCGCGCGGTGCCGTAGGCGGCCTCGGTCCGGGCGGCGGTGGTGACATCGATGCCGAGGATACGGGCGCGCAGTGCGGTCCAAACCGGATTGACCGCGCCGCCGCCGACGGTCAGCACACGGCGCAGGCGCGGCGCGCCCAGGGCGGCGAGCCTGCGGTATCCCAGCGCCTCGATCCGCGCGAGGCCTTCGAGCAGGCCGTGCAGGAACAGCGCATCGCTCTCCGGCCGCGGTGACAGGCGCGGCTCCAGCGTGGCGTCGTTGATCGGGAATCGCTCGCCGGGGGCGGGCAGCGGGTAATAGTCGAGCCCGGACTCCTGGCGCGGATCGATGCCGCGGCTCAGATCCTCGATCTGCGCCGGGGTGAAATAGCGCGCGAGCACCGCGGCCCCGGCGCTCGATGCGCCGCCGGGCAGGAAATTGCCAAGCAGCCGATGGCTGTAGACGCCATGATCCGGCGCGAACACCGGCTGGTTTGACAGGAGTTTGACGGTCAGCGTCGAGCCCAGCGCCGTCACGCCATCGCCGGGCTGGTCGGCACCGGTGGCGAGGAAAGAGGCGCAGCCATCCGTGGTGCCGGCGACCAGGCGCAATTCAGGGTCAAAGCCGAAACGCGCGGCGATGGTGGCCGCGATCGTGCCGAGGATCGTGCCCGGTTCGACCACGCGGGGCAGCGCCACCGGCAGGGCGAGCTGTTCGATCCAGCCCGGCCACGCACCGGCGACCGGATCGTAGCCGGTTTTCAGCGCATTATTGGCATCCGAAACACCGAGCGGTCCGCCCAGGCGATGCGTGATCCAATCCGCTTCGTGCAGGGCCAGACGCGGGCTTGTTTCGTCTGCAGAACCGAGCAGGCGGGCCAGCGGTGAGGTATTGCCGTGGGCGGCGCTGTCGCGCGGAGCGATTGCGGCGATGCGGGCGACGGCGGCCGGCGTCGCCTGATCGTTATACAGCGTGGCCGGGCCGGTCGGCACGCCGGCGGCATTGGTCACGATGATTGTGCCGGACGTGCCATCGACCGCGAGGGCGGCAATCGCGGCCATGTCGATCGACGGGCGCAGCGCATCCAGCGCTTCGCCGACCGCATGCCAGATGGCAGCAGGGTCCCGCCTGGCCTCGGCCGCGATGCGGGCGCTGCCCTGACCCTGCATTGCACCGGCCGGATCGATCGCGACCGCGCGCACGCCGGAGGTGCCGATGTCGATGCCGAGGGCTAGCACGGGTGCAACGGCGGCAGGCCGGTGATGAACCGGTGGATTTCGGTCGCGATCATGCTGGTGGCGACCCGCACGTTCTCGAGCGAGGCGCCGGCGATGTGCGGGGTCAGCGTGACGTTCGGCAGGTCGAGCAGCGCCCAATCGTCGGGCGGCGGTTCGATGCTGTAGCAATCGAGTGCGGCGCCGCCGAGCTGGCCGGATGCGAGCGCCGCGGTCAGTGCCGCATAGTCGATGATCGCGCCGCGCGTGGTGTTGATGATGATGGCACCCCGCCGCATCGTGGCGATGGCGGCCGCATCGATCATGTTGGTCGTCTCCGGGGTCACGCGCGGGTGCAGCGTGATGACATCGGCGCTGGCCAGCAGCGTCGGGAGCGGGCAGAGCGTGACGCCGGCGGCGGCATCCTCCGGTGCGAGGGTTGCGTAGGGGTCGGCCACGATGATGCGGCAACCGAACGGAGCCAGCAACTTGACCACGCGCCGGCCGATCTGCCCATAGCCGACGATGCCGACCGTGAGTTCCCGCAACTCGCGCCCGGTCCGGTCCGCGCGGTAGAGATCGCCGCGCCAGATGCGCTGGCGCATCCCCTCGTGCGCGACGGTGATCTGGCGCGTCTGGGCGAGGATGCAACCGACGGTGAATTCCGCCACCGCGCTGGCGTTGCGGCCGGGCGTGTTGACCACTGCGATGCCGCGCGCCGTGGCCGCCGCGCGGTCGATGTTGACCGGGCCACCGCGCACGCTGCCGATCAGCCGCAAGCGGGGCAGACGCGCGATGACGCTGGCCGAGAGCGGGGCCAGATGCGTCACGACGATTTCGGATTCGCCGATGAAGCTGGCGATATCATCGGGATCGCCGAGGAACTCCTTGATGCCGGCGAGGGCGGGTGCCTCACTCGCTTGCACCATCGGCTGATCGGGCCATGGCAGCTGCATCGACCGCACCGTGACCGCAGCGCCGCAGGCCGCGTGGATGGCGGCTTCGAACATGGCGGGCAGCATGAAATCATCGGCGATGACGGCGCAGCGCCAGATCGGGTCGCTCACGGGAAAGCCTCCTGCAAGGCGGCGAAACCGGGCCGGAATGCGGCCATGGCGCCGTACCCTGTCACTTCGGGGTGCCGGCCAGCGCGCGCGCCGTCGGTTCATCGGTGATGAACCCGGTCGGCAGGCCGGTATTGAGCATGGCCCGCAAGGCCGCCAGTTTTTCGATGCCGCCCGCGACCATCAACACCTCGCGATGGCGCATTGCCTCCATATCCACCGCAATGACCCGGTCGTGCAGCGTCGTGCTGATGCGCTGGCCGGCCTGATCATAGAACGTGCCGAACGCCTCGCCCACCGCGCCGAGCGCCCGCGCCTCGGCAATCTCGCTCGCCAGCATCATGCCGCTCTGGCAGAGAAACGCCGATTCCGTGACCTCGCCGATGCCCATGACGAACAGGCTCGACCGCGCCGCCAAATCGAGCGTCTCGGTCACGCCGCGCTGGCGCAACAGCACCACCCGGTCGTCAGGATCGTTCGCATAGAACGGCACCGGCATCACCCAGGCCGCCGCATGGGTCTTTTCCGCCAGGGCGTGGACCACATCGAACGGATTGGCACCGACCCGGCGCGGTACGCCGCCGATCACCGACACCAGCGTCAGATCGGGCCGCTCGACATGCGGCATGTGATCGACCATCGCGGCCAGGCTGCGGCCATGACCGACGCCGATGATGGCATGCGCCCCGCTTTCGATCGCGGCATACAAATAGGCCGCCGCCGCCCGGCCAAGGGCGGAAAACGGTGCCACACCGGGAATGGCCGGTACGACACGACAGAAATTGAGCCGATGCGCGGTGGACAGCGCGCGCTCGAGCGTGAGGCACCCGGCCATGTCACCCTCGATCAGGATGCGGACCAGCCCATCGCGCATCGCGCGCGCGATCAGCCGCTGAACCTTGGCCGGAGGAACCCGCAACTCGGCACTGATTTCCGCCTGGGTCAGCGATGCCTCGTAATAGAGCCAGGCCGCACGCGTCGCCAACTCGGCATCGTCGGCCCCGCTCCGGTTTCCTCGATCGTTTGCCACCGTGACCTTCTGGGTGATTAATTATTTATGGTCTGACGGAATAATCAGGCTGGCCGGGTTCTGTCAATTGAAATTGAGGCGTTACGGCACGGCGACGCTGGCGGCTTGCGGTGGGACAGCCGATCAATTCCCCAACCGGTTCACGCCATGGGTCGTCAGCGTTCCGCTGACCGGCGCCCGCGATCAAGACAGCGACCACCGCCGGAGGGTGGCGGGCAGAGCCCCCGGCCCTGCCCGCACCCTGCCTCGCGCATGTCGCCTCAGCCTAACCCTTGCGTACCCGTTCGGCCATCTCCCGCGTGTTCGCGGATAGATCGTTCGCAGCCAGAATCCGGTCCAGCGCCGCGCGCATCTTCTCCTGACGCGCCGGATCGTAGCGTTTCCAATCCGCGAACACTTCCATGCCGCGGGCCGCAACACTGCGGTTCACCTTGTCGGCCGCAAGGGTCATGCGCGCGACGAAATCGTAACCGGCACCAGACGCATCGTGAAACCACAGCGGGTTGCGATACCCGAAGGCCGAGACCAGCGAGCGGTAGCGGTTGGGGTTGCGGATGTCGAAATCGGGGTGGCGGGTCAGCGCGTCGATCCGCGCCAGCGTATCCGGCGCGCTGCTCATCGCCTGGATTGCGAAGAATTTGTCGATCACCAATGCATCGTCCTGGAATCGCGCATGGAACGCGGCGAGTGCCGTATCCCGCGCCGGACTCGCGGTATCGACCAGCAGCGCCAGCGCGGTGAGGCTTTCGGTCATGGTGGTATCGGCCGCAATCTGCGCCTGCGCCAGAGCAATCCCGTCCGCCTCATCGGCTGCCATCAGATACGCAAGGCACGCGTTGCGCAGCGCGCGGCGACCCACACTGGCCGGATCGACCGCAAACGGCCCCTCGTAGGCGGTCTGTGCGTAAACCGCCCGGAACCGCGCATGCAGCGCCTCCCCGATCGCACGGCGGGCGGCGGTCAGCACCGCGTGGATGGCATCGGGATCGACCACAGTCATCCGGTCCGCAAGCGTCGATGCCCCCGGCAGGGCGAGCAACCGCGCCGCAAGCGCCGGTGCGGCCGCCGCATGATCGAGCGCCGCGGCGCGCGCATCGCGCAACCCGTCGTCGAGCACGAAGCGCGCGCCGCCCTGATGCAGCGCGATCGCCTCGAGCAAGACCTGCACCGCGTATTCATGGCCGGCTTCCCAGCGATTGAACCCGTCGCTGTCATGCGCCGCCATCATCGCCAATTGCGCCCGGTCGTACCCGCTCAGGCGGATCGGTGCCGAAAAATTGCGGAACAGCGAGGGCACCGGTGCCGCTGCGACATCGGTGAACACGAAACTCTGCTCGGCCTCGGTCAGCAGCACCACGCGGGTACCCGCCACCGTCTCACCATCGAGCGTGCCCGCCAGATCCTGCCCTTCCGGCCCGATCAGACCGAGCGCCACCGGAATCACGAACGGCGCCTTTTCGGCCTGTCCCGGTGTCGGTGCGGTCGCCTGGCGCAGCGTCAGCGTATAGCGCCGCGTCTTCGCATCATACGTGCCGGCAAAGCTGACCGCCGGCGTACCGGCCTGATCATACCAGCGCATGAACTGGGTAAAATCGTAGCCCGACGCCTCATGCATCGCCGCGACGAAATCCTCGATCGTCGCGGCGGTATTGTCGTTGTTGGCGAAATAAATATCCATGCCGCGCCGGAACGCATCGGCGCCGATGATCGTGCGGATCATCCGCACCACTTCCGCGCCCTTTTCATACACCGTGGCCGTGTAGAAATTATCGATCTTCCGATAGGCGGGCGGCCGCACCGGGTGCGCCAGCGGCCCGCCGTCCTCGCGGAACTGAAAGCCCCGCAGCCGCAGCACATCCTCGATGCGCGACAGGCTGGCATCGGTCGTATCCGCCCCGTATTCCTGATCGCGAAATACGGTCAGCCCCTCTTTCAAGGACAACTGAAACCAGTCGCGACACGTCACCCGATCGCCGGTCCAGTTATGGAAATACTCGTGCGCGATCACCCGGTCGATCCGCAGATAATCCGCATCGGTCGCGGTATCCGGCCGCGCCAGCACCAGGGCGGTGTTGAAAATGTTCAGCCCCTTGTTCTCCATGGCACCGGCATTGAAATCGCCCACCGCCGCGATGTTGAAAATATCCAGATCGTATTCGAGGCCGAACACCTCCTCATCCCACCGCATCGACCGTTTGAGGCAGACCATCGCGTGATCCACCTTGTCCTCATCGCCCTGGCGGACGTAAATCCCGAGCGCCACCCGGCGGCCCGACGCGGTGATGAACTCGTCGTGCACCGACACCAGCTTCCCGGCGACCAGCGCGAACAGATACGAAGGCTTCGGATGCGGATCGACCCATTTCACCCAGGCCCGCCCATCCGGCATCGCCCCCCGGTCAACCGGATTACCGTTCGACAGCAGCACGGGATATCGCGCCGCGTCCGCCACCAGTGTAGCGCTGTAGCGCGCCATCACATCCGGCCGGTCCGGGAAAAACGTAATCCGGCGAAACCCCTCCGCCTCGCATTGGGTGAAAAAATCGCCCCCCGAAACATACAGCCCCGATAGTTGCGTATTCCCGGCCGGATCGATCGTGACATCGGTATCCAGCGTGCACGCATCGGGCAAATCCGCGATCACCAGCCCATGCGCGCCCAGCCGATAGGCAGCAGCATCGAGCGCCACCCCATCGACCGCTACCGCGTTCAAAGTCAGATCCTCGCCATCCAGCACCAGCGGCGCCGCCGCATCGCCATGCGCCGGGTTCCGCCGCAACGCCAATGTCGCGCGCACCCGCGTGGCTTTCGGGTCCAGATCGAAAATCAGATCGACGGTATCGACCAGAAACGCAGGCGGCCGATAATCGGACAGCCGATGCTCGGCAAGCGGGGCAGGGATCGAGACGGGACGCTCAGCCATATGACACTCCTTCGGATGCCCAAACTTGCCCGACCCGCCCGCCCCGCGCAATGCACTGAGCCACCACGGTTTTATCGGTCCGAACATCCCGTGCCGACTTCGCGGAAATTGCGTCGCGCTTCCCAACATGATTATTTTGCAAGGACCGCGCCCAAAATCCTATGCAGACGCCATCGGTGCCGCATATTGAAGCGATGGACGGCACGCCCCGCGACCTCACCCTGCGCCTGCACCAAAGCATCCATGATATCCCGGCCGCCGAGTGGAACCTGCTCGCGGGCACGGGTAACCCGTTCGTGCGCCACGAATTCCTCGCCGCCATGGAAGACAGCGGCTCGGTCGGCGGCCGCAGCGGCTGGTACCCCTACCACGCCGCACTGCGCGATGCCGCGGGCCGCCTCGCCGCCGCCGCGCCCGCCTATGCCAAGGCCCACTCCTACGGCGAATACGTGTTCGACCACGCCTGGGCCAACGCCCTCGAACGCGCGGGCGGGCGCTACTACCCGAAACTCCAGATCGCCTCGCCGTTCAGCCCGGTGCCCGGTCCGCGCATGCTGCTCTCGCCCGGGCTCGACATGGCATCCCTCGCCGACGCGCTGAAAATCGGCGCCCGGCAACTCAAATGCTCCTCCGTCCATGCCACGTTCTGTACCGAGGCCGAATGGCATGCGCTCGGCAAAGCCGGCTGGCTGCAGCGCATGGGCGTGCAATACCATTGGCATAACCGCGATTACGCCGATTTCGACGCCTTCCTCGCCGCGCTCGCCTCCCGCAAACGCAAAGCCATCCGCCGCGAACGCCGCGATGCGCAGGCCGGTCTCGAAATCCGCCCCCTGCGCGGCTCGGAAATGGGCAGACGCGAATGGGCCGCGTTCCACCAATTCTACCTCTCCACGGTCGATCGCAAATGGGGCGGCGCCTACCTCACCGAAAGCTTCTTCAGCCTGCTCGGTCAACGCCTCGGCGACGCCGTCGTCGTCATGATGGCCTTCCGCGCCGGCAAACCCATCGCCGGCGCCCTCAACCTGCTCGGCGACGAAGCCCTCTACGGCCGCAACTGGGGTGCCACCGAAGACATCCCGTTCCTCCACTTCGAACTCTGCTACTATCAGGCCATCGAATTCGCGATCAGCCTCGGCCTCAAACGCGTCGAAGCCGGGGCCCAAGGCCAACATAAAATCCAGCGCGGCTACCTGCCCAGCCGCACCTTCTCCGCCCACTACCTGTTCCACCCCGGCCTCAACGCCGCCGTCGCCGACTTCCTCGACGCCGAACGCCCCGCCATCGCCGACGAAATGGCCATGCTGGGCGAACAATCGCCGTATCGTGCCGAGCCCTGAGCGAAGGAAGCAAGGCCAGGGGCTCTCCCTCCGGAGCCATTCCAGCGATGAAGAGCATCGCTGGAACCTTCGGCTCCTCCGCCCCTGGACCCCGTTAAAGGCGGAGCCTTTAAAATCCATTAGTTTTAGGCAAGGGGAGGGCGCTGCCTCGGTGGTTCCGCCGATCTGGCCCGTGTCGCCCTCCTCTGGCCTAAAACTAGCGGGTTCTAAGGGCTCCGCCCTTAGTGGGGGTCCAGGGGGCAAAGCCCCCTGGCCTTGCTTCCCTCACTCATGATCGCCGCATACGCGTCGTTGGCCCTGTCCATGATGATGGTCGGGGCGAATGTGGTGATTTTGAAGATTTTGGCCGGGGATTTACCGATTTTCGTGATTCTGGGGTTGCGGTCGGTTCTGGCTGCTTTGGTTTTGGCGCCGTTTGCGCGGGTGCGCTGGATTCCCGGACGACGGGTTCTGGGCAATCTGGTCTTACAGGCGGGGTTTGGCACGCTGGCGTACAATGTCCTGTTGCTGGCGGGCTTGCAGCGGACGGGTGCGGTCCAGGCGGGTCTGGTGCTGGCGACCTTACCGGCGGTGATTGCGCTGGGTGCCGCGATCCTGCTGCGGGAGGGTCTGAGCTGGCGGCAATGGCTGGCGGTCGGTCTGGCGGGATTGGGTATTGCGGCGCTGGCGCGCGGCGGTGGCGGATTCAGCCTGATCGGTGACGGGCTGGTGTTCGGCGCGGTGGGCGGCGAGGCGGTGTACGCCTTGCTGGCCCGTCGGGCGGCGGGGCAATTGCCGGTCGCGCAGGCGAGTTTCTGGATGCAGGTGGCGAGTGCGGTGTTCTGCATGCCGCTGGCGATCGTGCAGATCCCGGCCGCCCATTTCACGCTGGGCATCGGCCTTTTGCTGGTGGTGCACAGCCTGACCTCGAGCCTGCTAGCTCTGCTGCTATGGTATCACGGTATGAAGCGGGTGAAGGCCGGCGTCGCCGGCGCGTTCACGGCGCTCCTGCCGGCCACCGCGACGCTGGCGGGCGTCGTGATCCTGGGAGAAGCGTTCACGCAAGGCGACGCGGTCGGTCTCGTCGCCCTGCTGTGCTCGATCGTGCTGATCGTATCGCCTCAGGTCCGGCTGCGGCCGTGGAGCAAAAAGGCCAGCGCGTAACCGGCGACCGCGGTGCCCAGCATGGCAAGCAGCGGCTGCTCCTTGATCATGTCGGAGGCGCGGCCCATCAGACTGTCGTCCACATACGAATTCGTCGTCGAGTCAAAATGCGGCTTATGGCTGGTAAAAGCCTCGCTGGCAGCTTCGGCGGCTTCACTGATGGTTTCCTTGGCCGAGCCGTAAAGCTTCTGCGCCTTGCCCGCGAGTTGGTCGGCCTTACCCTCGGCCTGGAGCGATTCGTCGCCGGTCAACCCGCCGACGCCGTCCTTGATTTTGCCCCCAATGTCCTTGGCGGCACCTTTGAGTTCATCTTCGTCCATGGTTGTCATCCTCGATCTGCTCGGCCGGAATTGGCGAAAGATGCAGATGGCGTTCGCCCCCATGTGAAACAAGCCGCGTCGCCGCCCGCGCCCGCGCGCTGGAAACCCGCATTTGTAAAGAGGGTCAGTCACATAGCTGTCATTTAATATCTTTCCATCTTCATTAAAACGGCGTTAAGGTTCGCCGATAAGTCAAAACAGGGGATCATTGATGGCTGAAGGTACTGGGATCAAACTCAAACGCGATGCGGGAATTATCGGGCTCTTGTTTGCGAGTCTGGGGGGCATCATCGGATCGGGCTGGCTGCTCGGGCCGCTCACCGCCGCGAAAATCGCCGGCCCCTCCGCGATCATCGCATGGATGATCGGCGGCGTCGCGGTCCTGCTGCTCTCCTTCGTCTACGCCGAACTCGCCACCGCCTTTCCGCGCGCCGGCGCCGTCATCGCCTTTCCAAAACTCTCCCACGGCAACCTGATGGCGACCGTGCTGAGCTTTGTCGTGTTCCTCGGCTACGCCTCGGTCGCACCGGCCGAAGCCTCCGCCGTGATCACCTATGCAAGCAACTACATCACCGGCCTGGTCGATAAAGGCGGTGTGCTGACCACGCTCGGCTTCATCGTCTCGGCAGCCCTGCTCGCTGTCTTCGCGGTGGTGAACATGCTGGCGATCAAGACCGTGCTCGCCATCAACTCGACCCTGACATGGTGGAAAATCGCCATCCCGGTGCTCACCATCATCGTCTTCCTGCTGTTCGGCTTTCACGCCAGCAATTTCTCCTCGCACGGCTTCGCCCCCGCCGGCGCGTCCGGCGTGTTCTCCGCCGTGGCAACCTCCGGCATCGTGTTCTCCTACCTCGGCTTTCGCCAGGCGGTGGAACTCGCGGGTGAATCGAGCAATCCCAAACGCAACCTGCCGATCGCGATCATCGGCTCGGTCTCGATCGGCCTGATCGTCTACGTCGGCCTGCAAATCTCGTTCATCGGGGCACTCAACCCGTCGGACATCGCCAAAGGCTGGGCCAACGTCAATTTCAAAGGCGCATTCGGCCCGTTCGCCGGCCTCGCCTCGCTCATCGGCATGGGCTGGCTGGCCGTGCTGCTCTATATCGATGCCTTCGTCTCGCCCACCGGCACCGGCATCATCTACTTCACCACAACCTCGCGGGTGCTCTACGCCACCGGCAAGGAAGGCCTGATCGGCGGCAATTTCTTCGCCAAGCTTTCGGTCGCCGGCGTCCCGCTGGTCGGCGTTCTGGTCACCTTCCTGGTCGGACTGCTGTTCCTCGTGCCGTTCCCCTCGTGGCAGGGTATCGTCACGTTCATCTCCTCCGCCACCGTGCTGTCCTATGGCACCGGCCCCGTCGTCATGATGACGCTGCGCAAAACCCTGCCGCCGGATCGTTATAAGCGCCCCTACCTGCTCGCCGGCGGCAATCTGATCGCCTCAATCGCCTTCATCATCTCCAACTTCATCATCTTCTGGAGCGGCGCCGCCACCGATGACTTCCTGTTCGAACTCATCCTCGGCTTCACCGTCATCTACGTCGCCTACGAAGCGATCGCCGGCGTCGGCATCGCCAACCTCCACTGGCGCGGCGCCTGGTGGCTCGCACCCTACTTCTTCGGCCTCTGGCTGCTGACCTATCTCGGCCCGAAAGCCCTGACCGGCGGCACCAGCACGCTCGGCCAGGTCACCGACTCGATCATCCTGATCATCTTCAGCATTGTGATGCTGTTCGTCGCGATCAATGCGGGCGTCCCGGACCCTGAGGAAGCAAAGGCGACCATCCTCGCCGGCGAACCCGAACTGTTCATGCCCGCCGAGTAACGCCGCCGCCGACCGGGGGTGCCTTGCAGCCAGCAAGGCCGGGGGTTATCCGCCCTCGAACCCCCGGCCTGGCCAGGGTCCACCGACCCCGATGTTTCAGGCCACCCAACGATACTGGTCTGCGCGATCGCCGCGCACCGGTCTGGCGAATGTGCGAGGCTCATGGCATCGGCGCCCGTCCCCCCAAGGACGGTAATCCGCCAGCTGATCGCTCGCCGCAGAGGCGATGCCGCGCCACCGCGGCAAAAACAGAAAAGGCCACCGGCGTTGACCGCCGATGACCCATTCATTTACCCGGCCGATGCAGTACGATGCCGCCGCATTGCCCGGGCCCGATCCGTACGGCCTGGTGCGTGAGGCGTCGTACGCAACGCCGACCCGTCGTACGCACGGCGGGTCGCCGCCCGTGTTATTTTGAGAGCGCGAAGATCGCCACCGTGTCGCCATACGGGTAGCTGAGCTGGAAATTGCCCCCAGCGGCCACGGCGATGTATTCACGGCCCGCGACGCTGTAGGCGATCGGCGGTGCGTTGACGCCGGCGCCAAGGTTGAACCGCCAGAGACGTTTGCCGGTTTTGGCATCCATCGCGTCGAACCAGCCGTTGCCCTCACCCGTGAACACCAGATTGCCCGCCGTCGCGAGCGCGCCGCCCATCATGGGCTGAGGCATGTGGTCGTTCCAGGCGATCTTGCCGGTATCGACGTTGATGGCCGTCAACGTACCGTCCTGCACCCCGTGCGGCACGTTCTTGAAGGTGCTGCCCAGCCGGATCTGGCCAGGAATTGCAGGGCTGCTCTTTTCGTTGGTGAAGGTCATCAACTGGTTCATGCCCAACACATAAACCTCATGCGTGAGCGGCGAGAACGCCGGGGGTGACCATTCGGCGCCACCGTTGGCACCCGGCAGCATCTGTACGCCGGCCAGCGTCGGCTGGGCGAACATGTTCTTTTGCTTGTCGAACGGTTCGGATTTGCGGATCAACTGACCGGTTTCGCGGTTCACGATGTAGAACCAGGCAGTCTTGCCGGCCTCACCGGCCGCGGGGACGGTCTTGCCGTTCACCTTGGTATCGAACAGCAGAACGTTGCTGACCGCATCGTAATCCCACACGTCGTGCTTCACTTCCTGATAATACCAGGCAAGTTTGCCGGTATCGACATGCAGGGCGACGATCGAGTCGGTGTATAGATTGTCACCGAGGCGCGAGGCGCCGTTCAGATCGGGGTTCGGGTTGCCGGTCGCGAAAATCAACAAGCCGCGCTTGGCATCGACCGTCGGCGTGGTCCACACCGTGCCACCGCCGGTCTTCCAGGAGTCGCCGGCCCAGCTTTTTTCCTTGTTGGTCGTGTTGAACTGCCAGATCTTCTTGCCGGTCTTGACGTCATAGGCGGCGACGAAACCACGGATCGGCCATTCGCCACCGGCGCTGCCGATGATCACCATGTTCTTATAGACGGTGGGTGCCATCGTCTCGGAATAACCATAGCGCGGATCGGCGACCGTGCTCATCCATGCCTGCTTGCCGGTTGCGGCATCCACCGCGATCAGCTTGTCATCGAGCGTCAGCATGAACACTTTGCCATCGGCCGCCGCGGCACCGCGATTGACCGGGCCACAGCAGATCTGGTTGGTGCCGTCGGTGTAGGTGTAGGTCCACAGCGTGGCACCGGTTGCCGCGTTCATCGCGATCAGGGCCTGCTTGTCGTTCACCATCGGAGTGGTGAGGTACATGATGCCGTTGACCACGATCGGCGTGGTTTCGAAGCTCGCGGTAAAGCCGGTCTGCGCGATCGCCACGGGGGTGAGATGCGCGACGTTACCGGCGTTGATCTGCTTGAGCGGTGAGAAGCGCGAATTGTCATAATCACGGCCGGTGACGAGCCAGTTCGCGCCGCTTTTCGGTGCCGTCTCGATCATGCCGGAGGTGACGTTGACATTCGCCGTGATCGTCTTGCCGGCAACCTCCGTTTTGCCGCCGGTCTCCGAACCTGCCGCCTCGGTGGCGCCGGCCAATGCGGTATGCGCCATGCCAAGGCATAGCAGCGCCGCGGCCGGCAGCACGGCAGAGCGCAGCCGGCGCGACAGCCGGCTCGACGGGATGGATTTTGTCATGGAAATTCCCTCATTGAACATGTGAAAAACACTAACGAACAGCCGACGTCCGGGTGGTGTTTCAGGATTTACCCGGATACGGCAGCATGGCGATGCAGGCGGCGGTTTGCCCGGTCAGCGGCACATTGCCCGCTTTGTATTGGTTTTGCTGCAATATATACGCGAATATCGACCGATATTCGGCTGGTTTCAGGCTGCCAGGCGCCTGATACGGCATTTGTGCCGTAATGAACGACAATAATTGGGCGCCCGTAATCTTGGTGAAATCGAGGTAGGATTTGAACTTGGCGCCCCCCAGCGCCGGACCTGACCCGCCGGACAGGTTAGTCATGTGGCAGGACGCGCAATTGGCATCGTACAAAATTTTACCTTGAGCCGCCTGCGCTTTTGTAAAATCCCCAGGAGCACAGGCCGCGCGGGCAATGGAACCGGACGCCAGGCACGATAGCGCTGTCAGGCTGAGTGCCACAAATAGCCGACGCATGAATTTATCTATCCCCTCGTGCTGTGCGGTACATTATTTTGCGCCCGAAGGAATAACAGGATCATGACGATCTTGTAAAGACGCTAGGCCCCCGGCTTGACCCCCAGCAGCGCGGTCCGGAACCCGTCGTCCTCGCGCAGGGCCGCCGCGGTGTCGGTGCGGATCATGCGCCCGGTTTCCAGCAGATAGGCCCGGTGGGCGATTTTCAGGCTGAGGCCAACGTTCTGCTCAACCAACAAAATCGTCATGCCGGCCTCGTTGATCGATTTGATGGTGCGGAACACCTGCTTGATGATGACCGGTGCGAGACCGAGCGACGGTTCATCGAGCATCAGCAATTTTGGCCGCGCCATCAGACCACGCCCGATCGCGAGCATCTGTTGCTGGCCGCCGCTGAGCGACCAGCCCATCTGGGTGTAAAGCCGCTTCAGGTCGGGGAAAATCTCCAGGATGCGCTCGATGTCGGATTCGGTCTCGGCGCGCGTGACTTTGCGGTTCGAGGTGCCCATCACCAGATTTTCGCGCACGGTCAGACCCGGAAATACGTGGCGCCCCTCCGGTACATGCGCAATGCCCCGGCGCACGATGGCTTCCGGGGCCATGCGGTCG
Source organism: Acidiphilium sp. PA (assembly GCF_026191915.1). Taxonomy (GTDB): domain Bacteria; phylum Pseudomonadota; class Alphaproteobacteria; order Acetobacterales; family Acetobacteraceae; genus Acidiphilium. The sequence goes on along the minus strand of NZ_JAIMBY010000010.1, from coordinate 27,790 downwards.
ATCGCCTCGCCTTCGAACCTGATGCCGCCGCGCGCCGGATGCAGCAGACCCGATATGGTTTTGAGCGTGGTCGATTTACCGGCGCCGTTGACACCGAGCAGCACGATGATTTCTCCCTGACCGACCGTCAGGCTGACATCGTGCAATGCCGTTACGTTGCCGTATCGCGCGCTGATGCCGCTGACCTCAAGCATATTCGGCATCATCGCCAAGATAGGCCTTGATGACCTTCTGATCCGACAGCACCTCGGCCACCGTTCCTTCGCTGATCTTCTGGCCGAAATCCATTACATAGGCGCGGGTGGCGACACTGGCGACAAAAGACATGTCGTGCTCGATCAACAGGATCGTCAGGCCAAGATCATGGATGCGGTACAGAATTTCAGAAAGCGCCGCGGTCTCCTCGCGGTTCATGCCGGCCGCCGGCTCATCGAGCAGCAACAATTCCGGGCCCGCAACGATAGCGCGTGCGATTTCAACGACGCGCTGCTGACCATAGGGCAGGTTCTTCGCCTTCACATCAAACCGGGAAAAGCCAAGCAGGCGCAGGGTCTCGCGTGCCTTTGCCATGGCTTCGCGATCTTCGATGAAGCCGCGCCGGCGCGCGAACAGCGTGCCGAGCAGCCCGACGGTGCCTTTCGGATAGTAGCCGATTACCACATTCTCGAGCGCTGTGAGTTCGGGAAACAGGCGAATGTTCTGAAAGGTGCGGGTTATACCGAGGCGGTTGATTTCGGCCGGACGCCGGTTGGTGATATCCGCGCCTTTGAAACTGATTGTCCCGGCGGTTGCGGTATAGACCCCGCTGAGCACATTGAGCGCGGTGGTTTTGCCTGAACCGTTCGGGCCGATCAGCACCGCGATGTCGCCGCGGCAGATGGTGAAATCCACACCGTCCACCGCCTTGATGCCACCGAAATGCTTGCGCAGACCCGTGATCTGCAGAATAGGGTCACTGCTCGCGACCGGACGTTTGAGGCTGTGTTGGCGCTGCGCCTCGACCGGCACGGCAGCGCCCTCCACCGGCCTGCGGAACACCATATCGCGCAGCGCATCCGCCCCGCGGAGCAGCATGCCATAAAGGCCCTGCGGCATGAACAGAATGACGATGACCACCAGCGCGCCATACACCGCAATGTAGTAGGCGTGCAGAAACCGCAGCACTTCCGGCAGGAAAGTGATCAACGCGGCGCCCAGCGTGGTGCCGACGATCGATTCCTGGCCACCCACCAGCGTCATTGCAAAAAACGAGACCGACTGATTGAAATCGAACACGTTGGGGCTGATATACATCGATCCGGATGCGTATAGAATTCCACCGAGGCCGCCGAGCGTGGCGGAGGCGGTGAACGCGAGGATCTTGGTCCAGAACAGGCTGATGCCGTTCGATGCGGCGGCGATCTCATCTTCGCGCAGCGCAAGCAGCGCGCCACCGAGGCGCGAATGGCGCAGGCGATAGACGAGGTAGGAGGCAATGCCGAGGCAGGCGATGCTCAGCCAATAGAAATAATGATCATGGCTGAAATCGATGCCGAAAAACGCCGGGCGCGGAATGTTGGAAACGCCATCGGCCCCGCCGGTGACGATCGCCCAATTGTTCAGCACCAGCCCGACGATGATCTGAAACCCGATGGTGACCAAAGCGAGATAATGGCTGGCGAGGCGAAGCGAGATCAGGCCCAGCAGAAAACCGAAGCCTGTGGTGATGATCAGCGCGGCGATGGCGGCTAACCCGAACGGCACATCGTGCTTGGCCGCAAGCACGGCGAAGGCATAGGCACCGATGCCGAAAAATGCGGCCTGCGCCAGCGAAACCTGACCAGAATAGCCGAGCAATATCGTCAGACCCAGTGCCGCGACCGCGTAGGATACCGACAGGATCAGCAGCGTGAGGTAATATGAGCCGAGGCGGCCGCCAGGCAGGAAGATCGGGATCAGCGCGAGCGCGATCAGGAACGGCAGGAATTTTAGGGCGGCTCTGGTCATACTTTCTGCGAGACCTTCTCACCGAACAGACCGCTGGGCCGGAAGATCAGGAACAGGATCAGCACGATGAACGGAAACGCATCGCGATAGCTGCCGGAAATGTAGGTAGCACCATAGGTTTCCACGAGGCCGATGGTCAGGCCGCCGACGATGGCACCCTTGATCGAGCCGAAGCCGCCAACAATCGCGGATGCAAACGCCTTCAACGCGATGGTCGATCCCATCCCCGCGGTCACGGTATAGACCGGGGCGATCAGAATACCGGCAAGACCGCCGAGCCCGGTGCTGATCGCGAAAATCAGCGCGGTCATGCGGGCGACGCGAATTCCCATCAGGCGCGCGGTATCCGCATCCTGCGCGGTGGCCTGAAGTTGCTTGCCGAGTTTGGTACGTTCCAGAAACCAGTTCAGCACCGTCACCATCACTGAAGTCACCACAATGATCACGAGGTACTGCGGATAGACGAACACGCCATCGATATTGACAGATTGCGCCTTGAATATGCCCGGCAGCTGAAACGGCACCGGGCCGTAGATCAGCAGAAACACCTGCTCAAGAAACACCGACGCGCCGACGGTTGCGATCATCACCGGCAGAAAGTTGCGCGTTCGGTTACGCACCGGTTGATAGAGCACGAGCTGGAACAACGCGCCCACCAGACCGGTCAGCACCATGGCGGCCGGCAGGGCGATCCACCAGGGCCAGTGCACGCCGAGCACGAGGCTGACCATGAAATACGCCCCGATCATCGCGAAATCACCCTGCGCGAAATTCACGACATTGACCGAGGTGTAGATCAGCACGAAGCCCAACGCGACGAGCGCGTAGATACTGCCGACCGCGAGGCCGGCAATCGTGAGCTGAATAAATTCGACGAACACGCGCCGGCCCGGCCGCGCTACTTGGTGAAATCGTCGTATTTGATCAGATGCACCTTGCCATCCGTTATCTTCACCACCGAATAGCCGTGCAGTCCGTCGCCCTTGTCATCGAAATTATAGACGCCTTCGACACCTTTGTAGCCCTTGACCGCCCGGATCCCTTTCTGGATGGCAGGACCGGAGGTGCCGTCCTTCGCGATCACCCGCGAGAGCACGTTGATCGCATCATAGACCCATCCGCCGAACAGATCGGGTTCGGAATGATAAGCGGCGGTGTATTTGGCGGTGAATGCCTTGGCCTGCGGATTGCCATTCGCCACGAAATCCGACACGCCATAGGTGCCGTTCACGGCCGGTCCGGCAAGCTGGATGCATACGGCGGTGGCGATCGAAGGGGAACCCATGATCTGGATTTTCAGGCCGAGCTGGCGCAGCTGCTTGAGCATCTGCGCTTCATCCTCGGCATTCGTCATGTAGGTGGCCAGCAGATTCGCCCCCGAGCTTTTGATTTTCTCGAGGAAGGAGGTGTAGTCCCGCGTCGCGGTGGTATAGCCCTGGTCGCTGACGACCGGTGTCTTGTCCTTGGCGAAGGCGGTTTTCAGCAGCTCGTTGCCGGCGGAGCCGAACGCATCGGTATCGTATAAAATCGCGACCTTCTTCGCACCCATCGAGTCCACCGCGTAGCCGGCCATCGCTTGCGAGGCATAGGTATCGTTCGGGCGGAAGCGGAACACCCATTGATTGCCGACATGGGTAAGCATCGGATCGGTGCCGCCGATCATGGTCGGAATTTTGTCACGCGCCACGTAAGGCAGCGTCGCGTTCACGATCGTGCTGCGCACCGAGCCGATGATGGCGATGATATTCTGATTCGAGGCGAGTTTTTCATAAGCCGAGACGCCGGCTTGATTCTTGCCCTGGTCATCCTCGATGAACAGCTTGATTTTCTTGCCGTTGATGCCGCCCTTGGCGTTGATTTCATTGACCGCGAGTTTGGCACCATCGACTTTGTGCTTGCCGCTGAGCGCGGCCGGACCGGTGAGATCGGCGATCAGGCCGATATCGATCGTCTTGGCGGCCTGCGCGGTGGCTATGCCGAGCGTGGCTGCGAAAACAGCTGCACTGACGAGGCCGGTTTGGATCTTGATTGTCATGTTCGTTTCCCGTTCTGATCGATTTAATTTTTCAGGCTGATCGATTGGTGTCGATCGTATATTAAATTCAATCCTCTCCGCAAGGGGCGGACGCGGGAGCGTACGGGAGAGAAGGTGTTCTTTTTTGTGAACAAAAAAGAAGCAAAAAAAACTTCACCAACTTGGCCCGTGCCCGCGATACCGCCCATGCCCCAAATTAAAAAAAGTTTTTTGCTTCTTTTTTACAAAAAAGACGTCTTCTCTTGTTACCCTTCCTACATCACCGCCCCAATCTGCCAAGGCACGAATTCATTATCGCCATAGCCGAGGATCTCGGATTTCGTCGCAGTACCCGAGGCAATCTCGAGCAGCCGGTCGAAAATCTGCTGGCCTTTGGCCGCGATGCTGACACCATCGAGGATATCGCCGCAATCGATATCCATATCCGATTCCATCCGGCGATACAGATCGCTGTTGGTCGCGAGTTTCAGGCTCGGCACCGGCTTGCAGCCGAAGGCCGAACCACGACCGGTCGTGAAGCACAGAATATTGGCACCCCCCGCCACCTGGCCGGTGGCCGAGACCGGGTCGTACCCCGGCGTGTCCATGAAAACGAGGCCCCGCCCGGTCACCGGCTCAGCATAGCGAACAACGCCACTCAGCGGTACGCTGCCGCCTTTCGCAACCGCGCCAAGCGATTTTTCCAAAATCGTGGTCAGCCCGCCAGCCTTGTTGCCGGGCGATGGGTTGTTGTTCATTTCATCGCCGGTGCGTGCAACGTAGCGTCGCCACCAGTCGATCCGCGCGAGCAGATCATCGGCCACGCGCTGGCTCGCTGCCCGCCGCACCAGCAGATGCTCCGCCCCATAGATTTCCGGCGTCTCGGACAAAATCGCCGTACCGCCCTGCCGCACCAGAATATCGACCGCAGCCCCCAGCGCGGGGTTGGCGGTCAGGCCGGAATAGGCGTCCGAGCCGCCGCACTGCAGCGCCAGAATTAGTTCGGATGCCGGAATGGTGCTGCGCGTCGCCGCATTGGCGATCGGCGCCATATCGCGCAGGGCCGCGAGCCCGGCGGCTATTGTGGCCGGCGTACCGCCGCTCTCCTGAATCGTCATCGATCGAAACGCATCGCCCTCGGCGATACCATAGGCCGCTTTCATCCGCGCGATCTGAAACACTTCGCATCCCAGGCCGACGAACAGGACCGCGGCAATATTCGGGTTGCAGGCGGTGCCCCACAGGGTGCGTTCGAGCGTCTCGAACCCCTCGCCGTTCGCGGCCATGCCGCAGCCGGTACCGTGGGTGAGCGGTACGATGCCGTCGATATTCGGATAGGCGTCGAGCAGGCCGGTCTTTTCGGCCTGGCGCACGATCTGGCGCGCAACCGTCGCGGCGCAGTTCACCGAACTCAGGATCGCAAGGTAGTTACGCGTGCCCGCACGGCCATTGGCGCGGCGGAACCCCTGAAACGAGGCGGCTGGCTCAACCACGGCGGTGGGTTGGGACTCGACCTGATACTCACGGTCGAACTCGTGCAGCGTCACGTTATGCTCATGCACCCAGGCGCCCGGCGCAATCGCCTGACCGGCGAAGCCGATGATCTGGCCGAATTTATGGATCGCGGCACCCGGTGCGATTGCGGTGCTCGCCATTTTATGACCGCGCGGAATCCGCTCGGTCGCCGTTATTCCCGCCACGACGCTGCCGCTGGCGAGCGGCTCGAGGGCAACCAGAACATTGTCATCATGGTGCAGCCGCATGGTGGCCGGTCTTGTCATCGCTTGCCTCGAAACTGTGCCGTGTCTCGCCTGTCTGCCGGATTTTCGTCGGCTCGGCCAGTATGGCCGGGATCGCGGCGCGATGCGCTTTTTACAAACATCACCCCATCGCCTACCTCGACCCGATGTGTTCGCTCATTCTCTCCTTCGTGCCGGCCGCCACCTGGCCCCTCGTGATCGCCGCCAATCGCGATGAACGGCTCGATCGCCCGTGGGACCCGCCTGGCCGGTTTTGGCCCGGGGTGATCGCCGGGCGCGATCGGCTGGCCGGCGGCACCTGGCTCGGCGTCAATCAGCACGGCGTCATCGCGGCGGTGCTGAACCGCACCGCGAGCCTCGGCCCGGCTCCGGGTAAATCAAGCCGCGGCGACCTGCCGCTGATCGCCCTGCGGGGCAGGACCGCCGCCGCCGCGGCGGATCACATCGTCGCTTTGAACGCGGGCTCATACCGCGGCTTCAACATGCTGATCGCCGATGCCACCGGCGGCTTTCTGATCCGCGGCCTCGAATCCGGCGCGCCCGAGGCTGCATCGGTCGCACCAGGTATCACCATGATCACGGCCGGCGATCCGAACGATGCCGCCAACCCGCGCATCGCGCGCTACAAACCCCGATTCGAGGCTGCCCCCCGCCCCGACCCGTCAACCAATGACTGGTCCGATTGGACCGCTCTGCTCGCAGACCAGACCCCACCGGCGGAAACCAGCCTCAACGTCGCCCCGCACGACGGGTTCGGCACCGTCTCATCGTGCCTCGTCGCGCTGGCCCCCGAGGCCACGCTATTTCAGTTTGCCGCGGGCCCGCCCGACCGCACCGCCTTTATGCCTGTCAGCCTGGAACCATGGCCGTAGGCGGGCACCCCGCCGCGGGTTGAAGCGCGGGCTCAATGCGTGCCGGGGTGCCTGGCCAGCCAGCGGCGCATCTGTTTGATTTCGTGATCCTGCGATTTGATGATGTTGCGCGCCATGCGCTTCAGAAACGGCGATTTCCCATATTTCAGTTCCGTCTGAGCCATCGCCACCGCCGCTTCATGGTGCGGCACCATCATCATGACGAAATCCTGGTCGGTCTTGCCGGTCATCGGCATCGATTTCGTCGCCTGGTCCATCTGCTGCATCGCGCCGACGAATGATTGATCAGCCGGCGTCATGCTCGTCTGGCCCCATGCGACCGGCGCCGCTGCCAGCAGGGTCAGTCCGGCGAAAAACGCGACGTGGCGGATTGTCATGAGCAGTCTCCTGAACCGATGAACGCGAACGCTGCTGGCACGTGGGCGTGCCCCATCATCCTTTCAACGCCGGGCCTTCCGCGCACGCTCTTCGTCCCCCATCGGTCGGGCCGGCCCTGACACCCCTCGTCCCACAGCCCGAACTCGGGCATAGGGGAGGGATAAAAATTTGCAGGAGCGACCATGAACCGAGCCTCGTTCTACATCCCCCTGGGTCTGGCCGTGCTGGCTTGTAGCGGCATGGCGCAGGCGGCGCCGGAGACATTGCAGCTCACGCCCGGCAATATGCTGGCGCAGACGCATTCGGGCGCCATTCTGTTCACGGTGACCGGCACGTACCGCCAGCTTGCCGGCACGCTCCAGTTCGATCCGGTGGCGAAGACCTGTTCGGTCGATGTCACGTTCCAGACCCGCAGCCTCGCTCTGCCCAACGCGATCATTCGGGGCCAGGTGATGGCGAAGGATTTTCTCGACCCCGACAAATACCCGACCTCGCGCTATGTCGGCACCTGCACCAAGGGCGGCACGGTGCTGGCGGGCGAATTGACCAATCATGGCCAGACCCATCGGTTTGACATGGCCGTGACCTACCGGATGGTCGACGGCAAACTGGCCGATATCGACACGGCGGGATCGTTCAACCGGTTCCACTGGGGTCTCACCGGCCAGTCGATGACCGTGAGCAAAATGATCCGGGTGACCAATAAAATCTCGCTCGACGGCAAGCCGCCTGCCTGACCGCGGCCCATGGGCAAACTGATCTGGCTCGCCGCCTACCCCAAATCGGGCAACACCTGGCTGCGCGCCTTCATCCATAACTACCTGACCGACCGCGCGACGCCATACGACATCAACCGTCTGACCGATCTGACCACCGGCGAGAGTGGGGCGGCGCTGTATCACCGCCACGATCCACGGCCCGCGCGCACCTATCGGACGTCTGAACTGGCGCGGCTCCGCCCGCTGGTTCATCGCGACCTGATGGGGACGGATGCGGCGCGGGTGTTCGTCAAGACCCATAACGCGGCAATCATGAGCCATGGTGTCGCCCTGATCACGCCCGAGGTGACGGACCGCGCGATCTATCTGGTGCGCGACCCGCGCGACGTGGTGGTGTCGTATGCGGCGCATCTGGGGATCACGCTCGATGCAATGATCGCGCTGCTGGCGGACGACCGGGCGGTGAGCGGCGGTGATGATCGCAAGGTGCTGGAGTTCATCGGCTCCTGGTCGCGCCATGTCGCTTCATGGACCGCCGATCCCCATCCGAAACTGCTGGTTTTGCGCTACGAGGATCTGCTGGACGACCCGGCGGACGGGTTCGGCGATGTGGTGCGGTTTCTGGGCGCGACGCCCGACGCCGCCCGGCTCGAACGCGCAATCGCGGCAAGCCGGTTTGCCGCCCTTGCCGCCCAGGAGCAGGCGCATGGCTTTGCCGAACGCCCGGTCACCGCCGCCGCGTTTTTTCGCAACGGCACCGCCGGCCAGTGGCGCACGGCGCTCAGCCCGGCGCAGCGGCGGCGGATCGAGCGCGATCACGCCGTGCAGATGCGCCGGTTTCGCTACCGCGATCAATAACCCTTCGAAAAATCAACCAGGGTCGGCGGGTCGCGCCCTTCGGCCAGCGTGGCAAGGTTGGCGAAAAACAGCGCGAGCGTCGCGGCATTGTAATGATCCGGATCATCGGATGAGATATGCGGCGTAATGATCAGATTCTCCGCCGTCCACACCGGATCGCCCGGCGGGATCGGCTCGGCGGCAAACACGTCGAGCACGGCGCCGGCGATGGCATGGGTGTTCAGCGCCGCAATCAGCGCCGCCTGATCGACCAGACCGCCACGACCGATGTTGATCACCCCGGCATGGGCCGGCAGCAGCGCAATTCGCCGCGCATCGAGCAGGTGGTGCGTCGCGTGGGTGAGCGGGCAGGCGAGGATCAGAAAATCGCTGGTGGGCAGCACGGTATCCAGGGCCGCGATCGGCAGCGTCTCGTCGCAATCGGGGTGCGGATCGGTCCCGAACCGGATGCCGGTGACATGGATGCCGAATTGCCGCGCCCGCCGCGCCGCCCCGCCACCGAGGCCGCCGACGCCCACAATGGTCGCCCGCCGCCCCGCCACCACGCCCGAGGGCCGGCGCTGCCAGCGCTGCGCGCGTTGATCGGCCGCAAAGCGCTGCATCTGCGTGGTGAGCATCAGCATCGCCATGATCGCGAATTCACCGGCGCGGTCGGCATGCACGCCGCGATTGTTCAGCAGCTTCACCCCGGCCGGGATCATATCGAACGGCGCCAGCGCATCGACACCCGCGGCCGTGGACTGAATGAGTTTAAGCTGCGGTGCCGCCATCAGGTCGAGCCGCCGCACCGCGCCCGGTGTGGCGATCAGCACGTCGAGCGTTGCGGCCGCGGCCTCGTAATCGGCGATGCTGGCCCCCACGGTCAGCCGATGCCCCTGTCCGGCGGGCCCCGCCAACGCCGCCGCCGCATGAAACTCTTCCGCTGTCAATTTCAGAAACGGGCTGTCGGGAAACTCGTGGATATGGATGTGCATGCTCAACCCTGTTGGTGGAAACCGAAATGCAGCAGCAGGAACAGCATACCACCGATCAGAAACCCAACCAGCGTGCCGTTGACCCTGATGAACTGCAAATCCCTGCCCACCCGGAGTTCAAGCTTGTCCGTGATGGTTTCGGCATCCCAATTGCCGACGACGCGGCCGATGAACCCGGCAATCTCGACCTGTGCCGCCGGCAGCAGCCGCGCCACCACCGCCCCCGCCGCGGCGGAAATCCGCGCGCGCGTGCCGGGGTCATCGCGCAGCATGGTGCCCAGATTGGCGAGAATCGTATCGATCAGCGCCACGCTATGCCCGCCCGGCCGCCCGGCATCCTGTGCGATGGCATCGCGCAGCCGGGCCCAGATGTCGCGCCCCCACGCCCGCATGCTCTCGTGCGTGACCATGCCGCGCAGCGCCGCGCCAAGTTCCGCCGCCCGTGCCGGATCTTCGGTCAGGCGGACGATCTCGCGGCCAACCCATTCATCGAAGGCCGCCCGCAATTCCGATCCGTCCGGCCGGACCCGGTCGAGTTCGGTGTTCAGCGTGCTCACCACTTTCGAGGCGATATTGGCGCCGACCGCCCAGCCCACCAGCACACCGCCCTGCTCGCGCACCCGCTCGCGCACGATCTGCTTCAAATCCGCCTCGCGGGTCTGCAGCATGGCGCGCAATTGTTCCAGTATGAACGAAAATACCTCCTGGTGCCGACCGCTCTGCACCAATGAGGCAAGCGCGCGCGCCACCACGCGCCCGGCCGCCGGACCACCGGCGATGCGCGGCAGCAACCTGGTGAACAGGCGTCGCAAACGCCCGTCCTCGACCGATTGCAGCAGCCTCGGCAGGGACCCCGCGATCGCCTCGGCCATCGGCCGCGCCATTGCCGGATCGGCCAGAAACCGGCCAAGCAGATCAGGAATATCGAGCCCTGCCAGAAACCGCGCGACATCGGCCTCGGTAAAGACGTGATTGGCGACGAACCGGCCCAGCGCGCCGCCCAGGCGCTCTTTCTGCGCCGGCAGAATCGCGGTGTGCGGAATCGGCAGCCCCAGCGGATGGCGGAACAGCGCGGTGACCGCGAACCAGTCGGCAATGCCGCCGATCACGCCGGCCTTGGCGGCATCGCGCAGAAACAACGCGCCCAGCGTGGGCGGCAGCCAATAGGCAAAAGCCGCCAGCACTGCCATGACCACGAGCAAACCGCTGGCGAAGGCACGGTGACGGGCAAGGGACCGGCGCAACGGCAGGTCGGGATCGGTCTCGATGATCGGTCGTGGCATCGGCGTGATGTGGCCTGCGGTACCGCAATCGGCAAGCGGTCCCTTATGGTCTGCTAAGGCGGTCGATCAGGGTAAGGAAGAGTCTTCTTTTTTGTGAACAAAAAAGAAGCAAAAAAAACTTTGTAAATTTGAGACCGTGCCCGTGAAACCGGCGATACCCCAAATTAAGGAAAGTTTTTTGCTTCTTTTTTACAAAAAAGACGCCTTCCTCGCCTCGCTCCGGCTACCCCTACAGTTTTCCTTGCCGAGTCCCCCGCAACCGGCGCAGATTTGCGCCGGAGGAACGTGCCATGGTCATGCGCAATGCAGGCCGGGTGAAAGCCCCGGGTGAACTGGGCGGCCAACCCCACGAATCGGGGGGCTGGCGGCCAAGTCAGGACCGCGAGCGACTATCGCCGGGCATCTGGATCGCGGGTTTTGTCCTGGCGGGTGCGGTACTGGCCTTGATGGCGGCGTTGTTCGGCGTCGGATAACGGCGCCCTATGGGCAAATCCGGCCGGTCGGGTCTAATCTTGCGGCATGGACAGCAATCACACCCAAATCCAGGCTGAACTCGACGGGTTGATCGGGCGCACCGCTTTGGTCAGCGATGTCGTTTCCCCCCATCGCATCGCCGCGCTCGCGGCAACCCTCGATACCGATGCCCCGGCCGATGGCACCGTGCCGCCGCTCTGGCATTGGGTGTTGTTTCAGGACTGGCAGAAATGGAGCACGCTCGGCCCCGATGGCCATGCGGCGCGCGGCGAGTTCATGCCCGCCATCGCAGGAATGGAACGGCGGATGTGGGCCGGCAGCGCGGTCACGTTTCATCGCAGCCTGCGCGTTGGTGAGGCGGTGGAGCGCCGCTCCAGCATCGCCGGTGCAACGCTCAAACAGGGCCGCACCGGCACGCTCGCCTTCATCCAGTTGCGCCATGACATCGGCCCCGCCGGCGAGACGGCCATCACCGAATTGCAGGATGTGGTGTACCGCGCCGCGGATGATCCGGCCGTCAGCGCGGCGGTGCCCGAACCGGTGCCGCCGGCGGCGCGCACCCGCAGCGTGATGCCGGACGCGCTGACGCTGTTTCGCTATTCGGCGGTAACCGGCAATTCCCATCGCATTCACTATGATTACGAATATGTCACCGGGGTCGAACATTATCCTGGTCTCGTGGTGCAGGGCGCATTGCAGGCGACCTGGCTCGCCGATTTCGCCCGCACCTGCCGCAACCAGGCGCCAATCCGCGCCTTCGCCTTCCGGGCGCGGCGCGCGGTGTTTCAGGGCAAGGCGCTGACCCTGGCCGCAATCGACGGGCCGGACGGGCTCGATCTGACGCTGCGCGACAGCAGCGGTGCGGTGTGCATGGCCGGCACGGCGCGGTAATGCCGTTTCTGACCGAACCCGAACCGCCACGAGGCATCGCGCTGGAGGTGCTGCCGGGCATTCGCCGCATCGTGGCGCGCAATCCCGGCATCATGACCTATCACGGCACCAACACCTACCTGATCGCCGCGGCGGACGGGTTGACCGTGCTCGACCCCGGGCCCGACGACCCGGCCCATGTGCGCGATATTCTGGCGGCGGCCGGCACGCTGCCGATCAAGCGCATCCTGCTGTCGCACACCCATCACGATCACCTGGGGGCCACGGCGGCGCTGCAATCGGCCACCGGCGCACGAACCTACGGGTTCGAGCGTGCGGCGGCCCTGCATTTCACGCCCGATCACCCGCTCGCGGATGGCGATGCCGTGGCCGGGCTGACCGCGGTGCACACGCCGGGCCACGCCAGCGATCATCTGGCATTCGCCTATCAGGACATATTATTCAGCGCCGATCACGTGATGTCGTGGTCATCCTCGATCGTCAATCCGCCGGATGGCGACATGCAGGCGTATTATGCCTCGTTGCAGCGCCTGCTGGACCGGGCGGACCGGCTCTATCTGCCCGGTCACGGGCCGGCACTGCCCGAACCCCGGAGCCTGGTCGAGGAGATGCTGGCGCATCGGCGCAAGCGCGAGAGCGCGATTCTCGAAGCCCTGCACGGCGCCCCGGCTTCAGTGGCCGATCTGGCGGCACGGCTCTACGCAAAGCAGAACCCGATGCTGAAGATCGCCGCCGAGCGCAATGTGCTGGCGCATCTGCTCAAGCTGCGCGCGGAGGGGTTTGCAGCCGAGCACGGCGCGGTGTGGCACGCCACCTGACCGATATCACGGATACGTGACATTGCGCCACCCGCACCCTATATCGATGGGCCAACCCGTGATGGAGCGTCCCGATGACTGCCATGAAATCTAGCCTCGCTGCCGCCGTCGCCCTGGTCGCGCTCAGCGGTTTCAATCTGGCCCAGGCCAAGGGCTGCCTGAAGGGTGCCGTGGTCGGCGGCGTCGCCGGTCACTACGCGCACCACCATGCCGTGATCGGCGCGGTCGGCGGTTGCATTGCCGGACATGAACTGGCGAAGCATCGCGCCAAACTTGCGCGCGAGAAAGCCGCCCAGCAGCACGCCAACGGCGCCAACTGAGCGGGACCCGCAAAAGAAAAAGGCCGGCCCCTCGCGGGGTCGGCCTTTTTTCATGAATACAAGCCGGCGCTCAGGCGCTCAACCGCGCCTGGACGGCGTTGCGTTGCTCGGCGCGCTGCTCGGAGACCTGCGTCTTCATCGATTTCTGCAGTTTCTCGAACGCCCGCACCTCGATCTGGCGAACCCGCTCGCGCGAGATGTTATATTGCTGCGACAGATCCTCGAGCGTCGTCGGCTCGTCCTTCAGCCGGCGCTGGATCAGAATGTGGCGCTCCCGATCATTCAACGTCTTCAGGGCATTGGTCAGCAAAGCGCGCCGGCCGGTCATCTCCTCGCGATCGCCGATGCTCTCTTCCTGGCTCTCCTGATCATCGACCAGCCAGTCCTGCCATTCACCCTCGCCATCCATGCGGATCGGCGCGTTCAGGCTATGATCGGGCGCGGCAAGGCGGCGGTTCATGCTGACCACGTCCTGCTCGGGCACGCCGAGCACGCGCGCAACCTTGGCCACCTGTTCAGGCTGCATGTCGCCGTCCTCGATCGCCTGCATCTGCCCCTTCAGGCGGCGCAGGTTGAAGAACAGCTTCTTCTGCGAGGCGGTGGTGCCCATTTTCACCAGCGACCAGGAATGCAGGATATATTCCTGGATCGCAGCGCGGATCCACCACATGGCATACGTTGCCAGCCGGAAACCGCGTTCCGGATCGAACCGCTTGACCGCCTGCATCATGCCGACATTGCCCTCGGAAATCAGCTCACCGAGCGGCAAACCATAGCCGCGGTACCCCATCGCGATCTTCGCCACCAGCCGCAGATGCGACGTGACCAGCTTGTGAGCCGCCTTGTGGTCCTCATGATCGCGCCAGGCGCGCGCCAGACGGTCCTCTTCTTCGGGAGCCAGCATGGGGTATTTGCGGATTTCCTGCAGATACCTGGAAAGATTGCCCTCGCTCGGGGCCATCGTACTCATTCCGGAGGCCATTGTTCGAATTCCTCTCGACTACTTCGCGTCGTCGTTGTTTGCGTCGTCCATACTACCAGACCAGCCACCGTTCGGATGCGCAACGGCCGAACCCGCGTGATGCCTCGTCTCTTATGAAGATTGGTATACACCCGATCCGCCCGATTATGTATCACGGTTCCGTGATAACCCCTGAAAACGCCGTAATTGGCTCGCAATCTGGCCAATTTCGAGAATTATTCACTTGACAGTGGTTTCCATAACTCGGTCATTGCCGCGTTTTTACCCCGGCGAAGGCGGAATTGTCAACAAATAAGACCTGCAAGGTCCGGTATAAGATTAGTGCAAAATGGTTATGAACCGGTCAACAGGTCAACTAACGCACTGAAATCCGCCGGCGGCGGCGTTTCGAACCGCAACGCGGCGCCCGTGCGCGGATGCACGAAGCCAAGGCTCGCCGCATGAAGCGCCTGGCGGGGAAAATCGAGCAGAACCGACCGCGCAGGCTCCGCGATGTGCGCCGCCGCGGCCGGTCGCCGCCGCAGATAGACGGGATCGCCGACCACCGGATGGCCGATATGGGCCAGATGAACCCTGATCTGATGGGTCCGCCCGGTCGCCAGCCGGCATTCCAGCAGCGTCGCGCCCAGGCCGAAACGCTGCACGGCCGTGAAATGGGTCAGAGCAAACCTACCGCCGCGCGTCACCACCGCCATGCGCTTGCGCTCGCGCGGATCGCGTCCGATCGGCGCCTCGATCGCGCCGGCGGCCGATGCGGGCGCGCCCCAGCAAAGCGCCAGGTAGTGCCGTTCCAGGTCCCGTGCCGCAAACGCCTCGGACAGCGCATGATGCGCAAGCTCGGTCTTCGCCACCACCATGACGCCGGACGTGTCCTTGTCCAGCCGATGCACGATCCCCGGGCGCTTCTCACCGCCGATACCCGCAAGACTGTCACCGCAATGCGCGATCAAAGCATTGACCAGCGTGCCGTCCAGATTGCCCGGCGCCGGGTGCACGACCAGACCGGCCGGCTTGTCGAGCACGATCAGATCGCCGTCCTCATACAGAATCGGAAACGGGATCGCCTGCCCCTGCGGCGTCGCCGGCAGCGGCGCCGGAATGGCGATGCGATAGACCGAACCCGCCCGCACCGGCGCCGCCGGCGTCGCCGCCGGCGCATCATCGCAGGTGACCAGCCCCTCCTCGATCAGCGTTTTGACGCGCGAGCGCGACATGCCGTCGAGCCGGCCGGCCAAAAACCGGTCGAGCCGCTCGCCCTGGTCCTCCGCCGTGGCGCAAACCGCCAGATTGCCGTACAGCGAGGCCGGATCACGCAGGAACGGATGGGATGGATCAGACTCGGGACTCACGGAAATCGGCACCGGACGTAAGGGGTTTGAAGGCGCTGGTGATCGGCATGGGCGTGCTCATCGTGCTGGGCACCGCCCTGGTCATCGGGGTTGTGGTCAAACGCATGGTCGAGTCAACCGCCACCCCGGGCACATCTGCGGCGCGGCCGGCGGCGGTTCCGGGCGCGGCACCGTTCCGGACCGTGCTGCCCGCGGCACCCGGCGCAACCATCACCGGCCTCGCCGCGTCGGGCGGGGTGATCGCCATCTGGGTACACGACGACAAGGGTGGCCGCGTCGATTTCATCGATCCGCGCACCGGCGCACTGCTCGGCAGCGCGACCGCGCCATGAAGGGCAAGGCCGCCCTGCCGAGCAAGCCCTGCGCCGCCTGCGGCCGGCCGTTCACCTGGCGGCGCAAATGGGCACGCGACTGGGACAATGTGCGCTTCTGCTCGGACGCCTGCCGCACCGGCAAACGCGATGCCGCCATTCAGCGCCAACGGCGCACGACCCCCTGAACCGCCCGCCACCCCGATCCACCCGCTAAACTTTGCACCGCCCGCTTGATGGCAGCGTCAATCTCGATTATCACCCCTCTCAGTATCGTCCCGTTCGTCTAGAGGCCTAGGACACTGCCCTTTCACGGCGGCAACACCGGTTCGAATCCGGTACGGGATACCACGCTCCATCGAGCCCTCACCGGCCATCTCCGTCCATCCCTGCAGACTGCGCACGTCATGATCACGGCATGGACGGGCGCGGGCACACACGTTTCCGCCGCACCGGCAAGACTTCCAGGCGGTGCCGGCAAACAGCGGGCCGATCTCCGACGCTCAGCGGCGCCATGAGGGTCCTGGACCACGCTGACAGCCCGCGCCTAGCCCGCGATCACGCAGAACGTCCTCTCCTGCCCGTTCACGCCCGCAATCGCGCCGATCGCCACCGCGCATGCCCCACCACCCCTCACCGGGAAGGCAGTCGCATCCAGCCGCTGTGGGTCAACGCTGCCGGCCCGGCTTGCGGATCGTCTGCAAATATCGCGTCCCGCAGCGCCTATTGATAATGGGCGCTGTCCCCACCCGTCACGTCGAACGTCGCACCGCTGATCATCCGCGCCGCGTCCGATGCCAGAAACGCAATCACCGGCGCGACATCCTCGGGTTCGATCCACGGCACACCCAGCGGTGTCTTCGCAATCAACCCATCGCGCGCGCTCGCTTCATCCGCCGCCTCATCCCCGCTGGGCGCCTTGCCCGCCTCCTGCAATGCCTGCGCATAGCGGCTTTCATGCCGTGTCAGCGGCGTGTCGATCAGGCCGGGAATCACGGCATTCACCGTGATGCCATGAGCACCAAGCTCGAGCGCGGCGGATTTCATCAACCCGATGATCCCCCATTTGGACGCTGAATACGCCGCCCCGAACTTCGTCCCATGCCGCCCCTGTGTCGACGAGGACACAATGATCCGCCCGCCCCCGCGCTGCGCGGTATGCGAAACGATCCCCGGCGCAAAGGCGCGAATCGCATTGGCGGTGCCGGTGAGATTGACGTCGATCTGATCATGCCAATCGACATCCGCCATTTCCAGCAGCGGCTTGAAGGCCTGAATGCCCGCATTGGCGAACAGGATATCGATCCCGCCGAACCGCGCGCACGCCTCGTCCGCACAGCGGCGCAACGCGGCGAGATCGCGCTGATCCGCGGTCAAACCCAGAAACGCCCGTCCCATGGCACCGACCGCCGTACCGGTCTGCGCCAGCTCGTCCGGCGTGGCCACCCGCACCTCGAGCGCCGGGCTGACCGGCCCCGCGATGTCGATACCCACGATATCCGCGCCGGCACCGGCCAGCGCGATCGCCGCCGCCCGGCCGATCCCCCGCGCCGCACCGGTTACGACCGCGACGCGCCCGTCGAGACGCAGACGATCGGCATAAGAACGGTCCATGTCACGCACTCCCTCTCTCGTCACCCGCGGCAGATGGCGAGACCGGCCGGCAAGATCAATCCGGCCCCCAGCCCGCCGTATTGGCCGTCTGCCTGACGCCGCAGCCCGATTTCCAGCGAAAACGACCCCGCGAACACAATCGCGGCATCATCGCCCCCGCGGGCGCGATCCGCGCGGCACCCAACCGAGGCTCCCGCATCGCAGATCGGTGTGCCACCTAACCCGTCGGCAATGCTGCCGCGCCAGATTTTCGATGAATGACGCAGGATTGCGTCGCGGTGACGCTGATCCGCCCATCCTTGATGACGAAGGCGCGCAGCGGCAGATCGGCGAGCGCCGCGCCGGCATCCATCGTATCGAGAATGATCAGATCCGCCTTCGCACCCCGCCGGAGCCCATAGTCCGCCGCCAGACCCATCGCGCCTGCGGCATTGGTGGTGCACATGTCGATCACATAGGCCTGATCCGCCGCCGTGCCGAACTGGCCGGCATGGGCGAGCAGATTGCCGATCAGCATCGGGTCGGCCTTGCCGAACGGGGTGAAGGCGTTGCGGATGTTGTTCGAGGAAAACGCGACGTTCACCCCGGCATCGCGCAATCGGCGGATCGGCGTGAGGCCGCGCCGCGGGCTGGCCGCATCACCCCGGCCCCCGAGGTAGAGATCGGTCGCAGGCAGGCTCACGATATGGATACCGGCTTCGGCCAACCGCTCGATGATCGGCGCCGCAGCGTCCGGCATCAAGGCTGCGAGGCTGGTGACATGGCCGAGGGTAACACGGTCGTGCCAGCCGGTTTCAATGGTGCGGCGCGCGATCAATGCGGCGGTCGCAAAGCGTGGATCGGTGGTGTCGTCGGCGAAATCGGCATGCAGGTCGAGCGGCGCACCCCAGCGTGCGGCAAGGTCGAACACGCGGTCGATATGCGCCGCCGCGTCGGCCGCGCTGGGTTCGACATAGGGGCAGCCGCCGATCACATCAGCCCCCAGCCGCATCGCCTCGTTCAGCAGATCGAGCGTGGCCGGAGCCTTGATGATCCCCTCCTGGGGGAAGGCAACGATCTGGATGTCGAGCAGATCGGCATATTCGGCCTTGAGCTCGAGCGCGGTCTCGACGCCGATCAACCCCTGGATCGGGTCGACATCAGGATGGGCGCGCAGCGCGGTGACGCCGTGCATCACCGCCATGTCGAGCACGGCACGCGAGCGGTCCAGCACATCCGCGCGCCGCTGGTGTCGCTTGAGTTCACCGGTGATGCGGATCGCCTCGGCAAGCGTGCCGGTTTGCGCGGGCATCCGGCAGTCGAGCAGAGCCTTGTCGAGATGGATATGCGGCTCGAGCAGCCCGGGCAGAGCCACGCGGCCCCCGGCCTCGATGACACGGGCGGCCGGGGCGGTGATGCCGGGCTCGATCGCGACGATGCGGCGGCCGGTGATGGCAAAATCCACCAGCACCGGGTTGCCACGGATCGATGCCTCGCGGATCAGCAGATCCATGAAATCCCCGCACACTCAGAGGACATATGCCCATCTATTAAGCGAAAATTGACTGAAATCCGATCCGATCGATGCGATCGGTGCGCAGTCCGGTGTTCGAGCCAGGCCAAGCTGACATCCTTTCTGAAAGCATTCTCTAGCACATGCGCCGTCCCCTATGCCGCACGCGACGCGTGCGCGGCAACTGGCGCAACACGTGGCACGGGATTTGCTATCGGGGAGTTGCTAACGGAACTCCAAACCGGAAAGGGGCCCGCATGTCCGTATCTCAGGCTGTTCCACAGGATATCCAGGATTATGCCGCCAGCCCGGCCGATGGCAGCCTCTATAACGCCGATCTGGCGCCGGTGCCGCAGGCCCGGCGCGACTGGACCTGGGTGAACATGTCCACCGTCTGGATGGGCATGGTCCACAACGTGGTCGCCTATGAAACCGCTGCCGGGCTGATGGCACTGGGCATGAACGCCTGGCAGGCGCTCGGCGCAACGGCGATCGCCTATATGTTTCTGTTTGTCGCGATGTGGTTCAACGCGGTGTCCGGTACGCGCTACGGCCTGCCGTTCTGCGTCCTGATCCGTGCCTCGTTCGGCCCGCGCGGGGCGCAATTGCCCGTGGTGCTGCGCGGGTTCATCGCGATTTTCTGGTTCGCCGTGCAGGCCTATGCCGGCAGCGAGGCGATCAATGCGATCCTCGGCACGTTATGGACACCATGGACCGCGCTGACCACGCCGTTTCTCGGCATGGCGCTCAATTTGTGGGTCTCGGTCGGGTTGTTCTGGGTGCTGCACGGCTGGATCGTGACGCATGGCGTACACCGGATCCGCAATTTCGAACTCTTCGCCGGCCCGCTGGTGATCCTGGTCGGCGCGATCGCGACGATCTGGGGCCTGAAGATCGGCCATGGGCTCGGCCCGCTGTTCGCCGAGCCGTCGCACCTGAGCGGAATGAAGGGATTTCTGGTCTTCGCCGACGGCGTGACCGGGCTGATCGGCGTGTGGTCCACCTTCGCGGTGAACATCCCCGATCTGTCGCGCTTCGTGCGCTCCGAACGCGATCAGGCGCTGGGGCAATTGATCGGCCTGCCGATCACCGCGGTGGTCTTCACCCTGATGAGCGTGATCGTGACATCGGCCACCGTGCTCGCCTTCGGCAAGCCGATCTGGAATCCGGTCGATCTGCTGATGGCGATCCACAACCCCTACATCCTGGTGCTGGGCGGCGTGACGATCATCATCGCGACGCTTTCGGTCAACGTCGCGGCCAATATCATGCCGGCCTGCTATGACCTGATCAATTTGTTTCCGCGCCAGCTCAACTTCGCCCGCGCCGGCATGGTGGTGCTGGTGGTCGGGCTGGCCTTCGCACCCTGGCTCTGGTTCAAAAACGCGAACAGCATCTTCCAGGTGCTGGGCGCGATCGGCGGCCTGCTCGGGCCGGTGACCGGCATCATGCTCGCCGATTTTTTCCTGGTGCGTCAGCGGAAATACGACGTCGCGGCGTTCTATCGCTACGACGGCGCCTATGCCGCGAGCGGCGGGTGGAACGTGGCCGGGCTGAGCGCGATGGCGATCGGCGGCCTCGCCGCGCTGAGCGGCTTGTTCATCCCCGGATTGGCGACGCTGTATTCGTTCTCCTGGTTCATCGGCGTCGGCGTCGGGGCCGTGGTTTATGCGGTGATGTCGCGGATGATGTATCCCGCCCCGGGCTGATCGCCATCGCGTCAGTCAGGCGGCGGCTTCGCCGCCTGGAGCCCGGGCTGGCAACCGGCGGCATATCGATCTTGCCCGCAACCCGGCGGCCGCCGCCGTCGCGCCCGGTCCGGCCACGGTCTGCCCGATGCGCGGATCGGCGGCGGGTCATCAGCCGCGCCGGGTGCGGCCCGGCCGGTCAGACAGCGGCTGTCCCGCCGGGCCGGCGCGCAAGGATCTGATTTCAGTCTGCCGCGGCCAGACCTAAATCGATTTCCCACCCGACCTGTATCAATTTGTTAACCTGGCCGGATTATAGATAACGCATGACCGGACCACGGCAACCACCGCCGCACTCGCCAGGACGCTCCATGATCGATGCCGTGGGAATGCCCATCGTCGTCATGCTGTTATCCGCGGCCGCGGTTTTCGGGCTGATCATGGAACCGTCGTCCCGTGGTCCGGTCGCGGCAGTGTTTCCCCCGTGGTGGCCGGCCGCTCACGCGTTCGGGGCCGCGGCGTCGGCAGGGCGGGTCATCGGCTTCGGCGGCTACCCGTTCGTCGTGATTGCGCTGCCGCGCCACCGCCAGGACCTGCTGCAGGCGGGCGCGTGGTTTCTGCTCGATGCTGAGGCGTTCAAAGCCTGCGGATGATTTCATGTTAGGACCCCATCGACCATGACTGACGACCTGTCTCGGATACGGCAAATGGCAAACCGGCTGATGGTGCCCCTGCTATGGCTCCATGTCCCGGTGATCGGGTCGATCGTCTGGCTCAGCGGTCGCGACTGGGCCAGTGCCTGTGCCCTCGCGATCCTGATCAACGCCGTCACGACGGGTGCCTGGAAAATCCGCCCCGATGCGAAATCGACCCGGCTGACCATCGCCGTCGCGTATATCGCGATGGTCTCGCTGATCGTCGCCAGCGCCAGGGGCAGCTACCTGCAGATCGACGCGCATATGTATTTTTTCGCCGCGCTCGCGATCCTTGCGATCTATTGCGATCGGGACGTCGTGCTGGCAGCGGCCGGAGCCATCGCGATCCAGCATCTGGTCATGAATTTCCTGGTCCCGGCCCTGGTCTTTCCCGGCGGCGGCAACATGACGAGGGTCCTGCTCCACGCCGCAGTTGTCGTTCTCGAAACGATCGCGCTCGTCTGGATCATCGGCCAGATCAATGCCGCCCTCGGTCAGGCTGCGGCGCGCCTTGCCGAGAGTGCCGCGGCGGCAAAAGCGGTCGCCGCTGCCGAGGCGGAGGCGTCCACCCAGCGGTCCCGGATCGAGACGGATCGCATCGCCGCGGAGGCCCTCCGCTCAACAGGCGCCGAACAACAATCACTGGTCGTGAGCCATATCGCCGCCGGCTTGAGCCGACTGGCCGGCGGCGACCTCCATCAATCCCTCGCCGTGCCGTTCAGCGCGGCGTACGAGACCTTGCGGGTCGATTTCAATCAAGCGGTCACCGAACTGCGTGCCGCGGTGACCGAGATTGGTCTGGCATCGCGCGCGATCGATGCCGGCAATGGCCAGATCGCCGCCGCGTCCGACGATCTGGCCCGGCGAACCGAACAACAGGCCGCAACACTCGAACAGACGGCAGCGGCACTCGACGAAATCGTGGGGGTCGTGCGCAATGCGGCGGACAGCGCCCAGAACGCGCGGCAACTGGTCGCCGGCACCCGGGCGGATGCCGAACGATCCGGCGCCGTCGTCAGCAACGCGGTCACCGCGATGGATGGAATCGCGACATCGTCACAACAGATCAGTCAGATCATCGGCGTGATCGACGAAATCGCCTTTCAGACCAACCTGCTGGCACTGAATGCCGGGATCGAGGCGGCCCGGGCCGGCGATGCCGGGCGCGGCTTTGCGGTGGTCGCCTCCGAAGTCCGGACACTGGCACTCCGTTCGACCGATGCGGCCCGTGAAATCAAGCTTCTGATCGGCAATGCTGAAACTCAGGTCAAGAACGGCGTCGCCCTGGTGAATGATGCCGGTCAGGCGCTCAGTCACATCTTCGAGCAGGTGGCCAAAATCGACCAGGTGGTCGCGACGATCGCCGGGACGGCGCAGGATCAGGCGGGCCGGCTCGGCCAGGTGAACGCCGCAATCAATCAGATGGATCAGGCGACCCAGCAAACCGCGGCGATGGTCGAACAGACCACGGCAGCGGCACGCGGCCTGTCAGCCGAAACCGGCAATCTCACGCGCCTGATCGCGCGGTTCAAAATCAACGACGCGGCGCCGCTGGCCGATGCGGCACACACCGCGCCGCGCAATCGGCAGGCGGATCGCGTCGTCACCGCAGGGCCCGCCCGTGGCGCCAAACGAGCGGTCAGCGCCCCGATGCCAGCCATCGCCGCGGGCGGCTGACCCGACGTGTCACTCATGCGCCGGCCATGGTCCATCGCCCGCGCACTCGCGCTCACCACCCTCGGCATCACAATGAGTGGCGCGGCCGGCGCGGCCAATATCCACGCCACGATCGATCCATTGTTTGCACTGACCGGACGTGGCGATCAGCCGTTCACATCCAGGGATGTTCATGGCCGCTTCCTGCTGATCTATTTTGGCTACACGCGATGCCCGGACCAATGTCCGCTGACCATGGCGACCATCGCCGCCGCCATGCGATTGCTCGGCCCGCGAGCAGCACGGGTCCAGCCGGTTTTCATCACGATCGATCCAAGGCGGGACACGGTGCGGTTGGTCGACGCCTACGTCCGGCTGTTCGGCAATCGCTTCATCGGGCTGACCGGCAGCGTGAAGGCGATCACCAAGGCGGAGTCCGCATTCCATGTCTATGTCGAAACAAATAACCCGAATCCCGGCCAGATATCGCATGGCAGCCTGCTCTACGTGGTCGGCCCGTCGGGACGGCTTCGGACCGCATTGAGCGGCAAACTGACCGCGCAACAACTCGCCTTAGCCCTGTCCACCATGATCGGCGCAGCGGCATCACCCGACCAGGTGCACTGATCGGCCACCCCCGACGAACAAAAGTTTTTTGCTTCTTTTTTACAAAAAAGAAGCGCTTCCTTTCTTCCTTCCTTCCCTGACTTTTTCCTTTCTCACCCCCCGCCCGCCATGGTTTACGTACGGTCATGATCGCAAACGCGCCGTTCATGCCTGCCGACCCGACCGAGCGCTTCACGGTGATCTTCCGTGCCCTGCAGCGCTCGGTCGCGGACAACGGCTACCGCCTCAAAATCCACGGCCCGCTCATCGTCCTGATCTGGAACTACCTCGCCCGCCAGATCGCCCGCTTCGCCCGCATCGCATCCCGCCCACCCCAATCTCCCCGCACCCGCACCCGCGCTCCCAAACCGGTCGAGCGCGAACCCGCCACCCCCAATCCCAACCCCAAACCACCCCTCACCCTGCCGCGCGGCTTCGCCTGGCTGATCCGCCTGTTGCCCAACGGCCCCGCCACCGTCGTCGCCGGTGCCGCCGCCCGCGCCGATCTCCAGCTTTTCATGGAAGACCCCATCGTGCTGGAGCTGCTGGCCACCCACCCCAGCCTCGGCCGCATCCTCCGCCCCCTCCACACCATGCTCGGCCTGCGTCCCCCCCAGATCATCAAACGCCCCAGAAAACCCCGGAGCGAACCCACCAACCCCGCCACCCCCCGCCCCAAACGCCCCCGCCCCAAGCGCCAGCCCGACTTCATGGCCCAATACAAAGTCAACCCCGACGGCAGCATCGACTTCACCCCCGAACAACTCCGCGACATCCTCGGCCCACCGCCACCACCCGTCCCCCCCTGGCACCACCCTTTCGTGCCCTCGTTCGACGCCAAAAAAATGTGGCGCAAAGGCCCACGGGGCTGATGCACGCCTAATTCGTTACGATATTATAACGAATTAGGCGTGCATCAGCCTCGCCACAGACCGGGCCGGAAAACCCATCCGGCCAGCGCAACCTGATCACCACCGCCCGGCGTTGCTCCTCTGTACCGCACAACCGATCAAATCTAGATATCGTGGCTGGCCGGATTTTCGGGCCGTGGTGCGGTTTACGCGGCGAGGATGAACCAGCCTGACGCCGCGAGCATGCCGGCGAGGCCGATGCGCAGGAGGGTTTCGGGCGTGCGGCTGGCGGCGATGCTGCCGAGGATAATGCCGGGGATCGAGCCGAGTAGCAGCGGCAACAGCAAGCTGAGGGAGACGGTGCCGAGCATCCAATGGCCAATGCCGGCGAGCAGGGTGAGCGGCACGGCGTGGGCCAGATCGGAGCCGACGACGCGGGCGGCCGGCATGCGCGGGTAGAGCAGCATCAGTGCGACCGTGCCGAGCGCACCAGAGCCGACCGACGTGATGCTGACCAGAATGCCGAGCACAAACCCAAGGCCGATGGTGAGCCCGGTGCGCGGGGCGATGGGGGGTGCATTCGTTACTGTGTGGTCGTGGCGGATGGTTTTGATCAGCCAGGGGCGGATCAGCAAGGCGGTGGCGGCGAGAATGAGCACCACGCCAAGAATGAGCGCGCTGATATGGTTGGCGAGCGCACCATGGACGCCGAGAGAGCCGAGACACGCCAAGGCCAGACCCGCCCCCGGCAGGCTGCCGGACGCGAGGCGCCATACGAGGCGCCAATCCACGGTATGACCAAGCCCATGCACCGCCGCGCCGACCGATTTGGTCGCGGCGGCAAACAACAGATCGGTGCCGATCGCGCCGGATGGATGGACGCCGAACAGAAGAATGAGCAGCGGCGTCATCAAAGCACCGCCGCCGACGCCGGTGAGACCGACAATGCCCCCGACCACAAACCCCGCGAGAATTTCCGGCGTGTTCATTCGCCGTGTCTAGCACGAAATTGACGGCGGGCGGGGAAATTGACCGGGATCATGCTGGGGTTGGGCTGGGAGATCGGCCCGTTGAAGTATAGTCGAGGCTGGGGTGGATTGCCGGTTTGTCGATTTATCGGGAATGGGCCATGGGCCTTAGTCGATCAGGAAGGCAAGTACTTCTTTTTTGTAAAAAAGAAGCAAAAAACTTTTGGGAGTCTGGGTGTGGGGGTCGTGCCGCGCTTTATGCTGGTTCAGTGCAGCTTTGTGAGTTGAAGACGCGCTCGGTGGATGGCGGGTGACGCGTCAACATGGCTGAGGGCTTGATCGGGCGCGGCATAAAACCACCGCCGCAGTTGGGGCAGCGGCCATGGAGACGATCTTCGACACATGCGGCGCAGAAAGTGCATTCATAGCTGCAGATGCGGGCTTCGGCGGCGCTTGGCGGAAGATCGCGGTTGCAGCATTCGCAGCTGGGTCGAAGTTGCAGCATGGTTGGGTACGATGGCTGGGGTTGGACGCCACGATGCGCTGGGGATTTAGTCGGTGGCAAGGGCAAATCCCGTGGGACGAGGGACGGCAGTTATTGACTGTCATCCGTTCCCTGCGCGGGCGTGCCGGCTTACCGTCAGTTGCGGCCCAGTGGATTGCGGTGAATGTCGTCTTGGCTTCCTTGTCCGTCGATCACGCGCATTTTGCGGCGGCTCCGGTTTTTTGGACAGGTGTTTAAGCTAAGGCTGGCCGGTCGAGAGAGGAGCCAGAGATGGGCGTAAAGAGGAAGCAGCACGGGGCGGAGTTCAAAGCTCGTGTGGCGATGGCGGCGCTGTCGGGGGAGAAGACCCTGGCGGAGTTGTCGGCGGAATTTGGGGTTCATGCGACGATGATCAGCGCGTGGAAGCAGGAGCTGGTGAAGCGCGCGGGGGAATTATTCGAGCGCGGCAACAAGGCGGCCGTTGCCGAGGATGCGCAGAAGATGATCGATGATCTGCACCGCAAGATCGGCCAGTTGCAGGTTGAGCGGGATTTTCTTGCCGGGCAGCCCGCCATCTCCCGACTGCTGAGAGGCGGGCGATGATTACGCCGAACGCGGAGCTGTCCATCAACCGGCAATGCGCACTTCTCGGTGTTGCGCGCAGCAGTTTTTATCATCGGCCGCGGGCGGAGTCGGCGGAGGAGATCGATCTGCTGGCCCGTCTTGACCGGATTTTCACCGACCATCCGGTCTACGGCAGCCGCCGGTTGCAGGTGGCGTTGGAGCGAGAGGGAATTTTGGTCGGTCGCCGGCGGATCCGGCGCTTGATGAAAAAACTCGGCCTCTGCGCGGTCCGGCCAAAGCCCAACACAAGCAAGCCCAACCACGAGCACAAGATCTACCCCTATCTGCTGCGCGACAAGGTGATCGACCGGCCCAATCAGGTCTGGGCAACCGACATCACCTACAGTGCGCCTCGTCCCGGATGGTCCGGGGAGCGTATGTCTGGAATGCAAAGGAGAAAAGGAGGAAAATGAAGAATGCCTTGCCCTCTGCTGTGGGAGGGCATGAGCCCAAGCGGCGGTGACCTGCCGTCAACTGGCAGGGTGACGTAGCCCGCAGGTAAAGGGGATTGAGGCGAAGCCGTTACGCCGAGATGATCTCCGAGGCTGTAGCGCTGGAAGGTTGAGGAACACGAACCGGTTAACCCGCATCCGAGGGCTGAAATGTCGCCTTCGCCTACACGGCTTAACAGGCGGAATGCTGATGATGGCGCCGGAGATGTATGTCGGCGGCATCCGAACGCTGGCAGAAATGTAGCCTGCTCGCGGGGAGACATGGAGAGAACACAGCCAGGCCATGTCATCGGCATCGACTTGCAGGACGCAAGGACAAGGACTGCGACCGGCAACCTCCCCAGCGCGTGAAAGTCCAGCATATGAACGAGGGAAGGCATGATGGAATGCCAAGGGAGTTGACCCTGATGTCCATCATGCTGGCGGAGTCTCCGTAGTAGTCCGCGGCAGGGAAAGCCTGCCACATGGCGAAGGGGGACAGTTCAACTGCTTGGAGTGCAGACTACCTGGCCCAATGAGGTGAAGACCTTTGATAATCAGTGAAATGCAACACAAGCTCGCGACATGGGCAGAGAGCGATGGGAACCGAAGGTTCGATCGTCTACTCAGGCTCATTGCCAATCGGACGTGGCTTGCCGAAGCTGCCCGGATCGTGCTGGCGTCGAGTGGCG
>NZ_JAIMBY010000001.1 GCF_026191915.1 Acidiphilium sp. PA | reverse complement strand
CCCCAGCGCCTCGCCATCACCAAGCCCGCAAGCCCCGGATCAACGCACCGGCGCTTCCGCGCGACTGCCCAATGTCTGGTTGTAAAGCCCGCATGACGCCCAAAGCCGAATGCGGCTTCATGAATTTTTCAGGCTAAATATTCCAACATTTTCACCGAACGCACTTGGCCCATCGATAGTCGAATAGTTTGTTGCTGTGCCCCCATGATATCAAGGGCATAACCCGTGCTTTGGAGGCCTGTAATTAGGCCATAGTTTAACAAAGTTCCACTATTTTCAACAACTGAATTTTGGACAAACCCTTGCCCTATAATTGTCCCGAAATTTGTTAGGAGTCCATTCGTCAAACTGACGCCGCTGCCACCACCGGCTCCATTTCCAGCTTCTATCACGCCACTTCGTCCGTTAGTGAGAGTCCCGCCAAACATCGAAACCCCGGTGGCCTGCGCCGCGCCGTATCCCCCGAGGATCGTGCCCTCGTTGGTTACTAAGCTTGACGGCAGAAAGACACCAACTCCGCCGTTTATTCCACCATTAATAATGCCCTCATTCAAAAGCGTTCCGCCATTCACATCGACGCCAGTTTGTCCTTGAAGCGAGGGTTCGATGTAACCTGCAGATAATATGGTTAGGGGACTTGGATAATTCCCCACGCCGTAGATCGGTCCGATCGTGTTAATCGTGACGCTTACATTTACTGTTCCACTAATCGTGCTTTGTGACATTCGAGTTTACCTAAAGAATATAACATTAATACTTCTTTACGAAAATAACCTCACTGATATCTGTCGGCTTGGCAAGCCTTTTTCTATAAAAACTAAATTATTTTTCTTAAAATTGAATTTTTCAACTTCAGGTTGACACCGTTTTGGGAGATAACACTATAAAAATAAGATCTATCGGCGAATGTGTAGTGAGTTCCGGTGTTGACGGTCAAACAACACCTTTCCCGTCTGATAAAAGGCATGCGTGTGCGCGGAACGCTAACTCATTGATTCCAAAGGCTAAGCCTTTGGCGGGGTCCAGGGGCAGAGCCCCTGGCCTTACTTGCCTTCACTTACCCAGCGACTGCGCAATCTCTTCAGTCATCTTCTTCGCATCCCCGAACAGCATCATTGTGTTGTCGCGGAAGAACAACTCATTATCCACACCCGCATAACCGGACGCCATCGAACGCTTCACGAACAGCACGGTCTTCGCCTTGTCCACTTCCAGGATGGGCATGCCATAAATCGGCGACGCCGCGTTGGTTTTGGCGGCGGGGTTGGTGACGTCGTTGGCGCCGATGACGTAAACGACGTCGGCGGTGGAGAATTCGTTATTGATGGTTTCGAGTTCGAACACTTCATCGTAGGGCACGTTGGCTTCGGCGAGAAGCACGTTCATATGGCCGGGCATGCGGCCGGCGACGGGGTGGATGGCGTATTTGACTTCCACACCTTCCGCCTTGAGCAGATCGGCCATTTCGCGGACGGCGTGCTGCGCCTGCGCGACCGCCATGCCGTAGCCGGGCACGATGATCACTTTCGAGGCGTTGGACATGATGAAGGCGGCATCTTCCGCGGAGCCGGATTTGACGGTTTTGTCCCCCATGCTCGCGGCCGGCCCGCCCGCGCCGGCATCGGTGCCGAACCCCCCGAGCAGCACGTTGATGATCGAGCGGTTCATGCCCTTGCACATGATGTAGGACAGGATCGCACCCGAGGAACCCACCAGCGCACCGGTGATGATCAGCGCGTAATTGCTGATGGTAAAACCGATGCCGGCGGCAGCCCAGCCGGAGTAGGAGTTCAGCATCGAGACCACGACCGGCATGTCCGCCCCGCCGATCGGGATGATCAGCAGGAAGCCCAGCGCGAGGGCGGCGAGGGCGATCAGCCAGAACAGGGTCTGCGAGCCGCCCGAGGCGACGAAGGCGATGATCAGGATCAGGATCAGGATGCCGATCGCAAGGTTGAGGTAGTGCTGGCCCTTGAAGGTGATCGGCGTGCCCTTCATCAACGCCTGCAGTTTGGCGAAGGCGATGATCGAGCCGGTGAAGGTGACCGCGCCGATCGCAAGACCGATCGACATTTCAATCAGGCTTTCGAGCCGCAGATGCCCGGGCGTGCCGATACCGAAACTCTGCGGCGCATTGAGCGCCGCGGCGGCGACGAACACCGCCGCGAGTCCGACCAGCGAGTGGAAGGCGGCGACCAGCTGCGGCAGCGCCGTCATCTGGATGCGCTTGGCGACCACGGCGCCCGCCGTGCCACCGATGGCGACGGCGACGATGATCAGCCCGACGCCACCGAGCAGCATGCCCGGATGCGCAAGTGTGGCCAAAATGGCGATGACCATGCCGGCCATGCCAAGCTGGTTGCCGCGGCGCGAGGTAACGGGGCTCGACAACCCGCGCAGCGCAAGGATGAACAGGACGGCCGAGACGATATAAGCGAGCGTGATGCCCGGATCGGATGCGTAATTCATTTCGGCCTCGCCTTATTTGGTCTTTTTACGGAACATTGAGAGCATACGCGCGGTGACCATGAAGCCGCCGAAAATATTCACCGACACCAGCATGATGGCGAGAAAGCCGAACGCATGGGCCGCGAAATCGCCGTGCAGACCGGCGGCGAGCATGGCGCCGACAATGATGACCGAAGAGATGGCGTTGGTGACGGCCATCAGCGGGGAGTGGAGTGCGGGGGTAACGCTCCAGATCACGTAATACCCCACGAACACCGCCATCACGAAGACGGCGAACAGGTCGATCAGCGGCGCACCGTGCGGCCCGCGCGCGGCTTCCTGGGCGGCAAAGCCGGCGGCGTTCTGCGCGAGGATGGACGCTTTATGGGCAAGGTTGGCGGCCTGGCCCGCGAGTTCGGCTGGGGTCATTGTGGGCTCCTGGGCGGGGTAAGCGAATGGGGGCAGGCGAGGGACGCAAGGGCTTCTTTTTTGTAAAAAAGAAGCAAAAAACTTTTGTTGATCTGGCTCACGGGTGGTTTCACCTGCACGGTCTCATGGAATAAAGTTTTTTTGCTTCTTTTTTTCAAAAAAAGAAGTGCTTGTTTTCTTATGCCGCCGCCTGTTGCATGAAATTCGGATGAACAACGGCACCACCCCGGGTCAGCAGCACGCCTTTGACGATATCGTCCTCGGCCGGCAGTTTCGGGGTTTTGCTGTCCTTGTCCCAGAAATTGGTCAAAAACGTCAGCAGGTTACGTGCATAGAGCGTGCTGGCGGCAACGCCGATGCGCGCGGGCCAGTTGCGGTAGCCGAGCACCACCACGCCGTTATCGGTAACGATGCGTTCGCCCGGCATCGTGGCCCCACAATTGCCGCCGGCATCCGCCGCGATATCGACAATCACGCTACCCATGCGCATGGCGGCGACCGCTTCCGCTGTCACGATGATCGGTGCCTTGCGGCCCATCACCAAGGCGGTGCAGATGACAATGTCGTTTTTCGCCACGGTTTCGGCGATCAGCGCGGCCTGTTTGGCGCGGAACTCGGCGCTCATCTCCTTGGCATAGGCGCCGGTCTGGGCTTTGCTTTCCTCATCCTCGACCCCGATGAACGTGGCACCCAGGGATTTGATTTCCTCCTTCGCCGCGGGCCGGACATCGGTCGCCGAAACGATCGCGCCGAGCCGCCGCGCGGTGGCAATGGCCTGCAGACCGGCAACCCCGGCACCCACCACAAAGACCCGGGCCGGCGGCACGGTGCCGGCCGCGGTCATCATCATGGCAAAGCCGCGCGGGAAGGCTTCCGCCCCCTCGATCACCGCCCGATACCCGGCGAGATTGGCCTGTGAGGACAGCACGTCCATCGACTGGGCGCGGGTGATGCGCGGCAGCAGTTCCATCGAACAGGCATCGATGCCGGCCGCGGCATAGGACTGGGCAAGCGATGGATTGCCGGCCGCGCCCAGCGTACCAATCAGCAGCGCGCCGCGCGGGATCATCGCGAGGGTGGCGTCGTCGGGTGCCTGAACGGTAAGAACCACGCCGGCACCCGCAAGCGCGGTTGCCGCATCGGCCACAATCTCGGCACCGGCATCCCGCAGCGCGGCGTCCGAAATCGCAGCGGCTTCCCCCGCCCCGGCCTCGATCACCACCTGAATGCCCATAGCCGTGAGTTTCTTGACCGAATCGGGCACCGCGGCGACGCGGGTTTCCCCCGGCAGGCGCTCTTTCAATACCGCTAGACGCATCAGTTCCATCCCTTCGTGCAGCGCATGCAATCGAATATTATGTTGGCGAGCCCCATCGCAAGCGACATAAATGCCACAAGGACGCCGCCCGCGTTGAACTCTCGCACCATGGGCGGCGTGCGATGTCAAGCGCGATCGGCGCGACGCAGCACGGCCAGGGGCAACCCCCTGGCCGTGCGCGTCGCAACAAGGTGAATCTGGTGGCGCTGCGGCTCAGCCGGTGCGGCTGGCGCTGCGGTTCCCCTCGCTGCGGCCGCGGCCCGGCGCGGCGTAGGCGCGCTGCTGCGGCCGGCCGTGTCCGGTCTTCGGTGCCCCGCCGCGATTCTGGCCACCACCGTTGCGGCCCTGGTTGTTCGCGCGGTTCAGGTGCGGCGGCAACACGCCGCGCGCGGGCACGGCGCCGCCCGGGATCAACTGTTTGCCGATCAGGCGCTCGATATCGCGCAGATAGGTGAGCTCCGCCGGTTCGACGAACGACACCGCAATCCCATCCGTGCCGGCGCGCGCGGTGCGGCCGATGCGGTGGACATAGGATTCCGGAATGTTCGGCAGTTCGAAATTCACCACATGGGAAATCCCGTCGACATCGATGCCCCGGGCGGCGATGTCGGTCGCGACCAGCACCTTGATGCGCCCCTGGCGGAACTGATCGAGCGCGCGTTCCCGCTGGCTCTGGCTCTTGTTGCCGTGGATCGCCGCGGCGCCGATGTTCGCCGCTTCCAGATGGCGGCAGACCTTGTCCGCGCCATGCTTGGTGCGCGTGAACACGATGGCGCGTTCAACGCCCGGCTCTTTCATCAGCGTGACGAGCGCATCCTTCTTCGCCTCGCCGGACAGCAGCATGACCCGCTGGTCGATCCGGTCGATCGGCTTGGATTCGACGCTGACCGCAACCTCCCGCGGGTTGCGCAGAAATTCGGCGGCAAGCGCACGGATCGGCTTGGGCATGGTGGCGCTGAACATCACCGCCTGACGGCGGGACGGCAGCATCGACATGACCTTGCGGATCGCCGGCATGAAGCCGAGATCGAGCATCTGGTCGGCTTCATCGAGCACGATCATCGCGGTACCATCGAGCCGGATGGCACCGGTGGAGACATGGTCGAGCAGACGGCCCGGGGTGGCGACCAACAGGTCGACGCCGGGCATCATCTGGCGGGCCTGCGGGCCGGGCTTGGCCCCGCCGATCACGACCGCGACGCTGGGACGGATGAATTTACCATAGATGCGCGCGGCATCCGCAATCTGGGTGGCCAGTTCGCGGGTCGGCGCAAGGATCAACGTGCGGCAGCCGCGCGCGCCGGGGTTGGTGCGCTGTTCGACCAGTCGGTGCAAAATGGGCAGCACGAAGGCCGCCGTCTTGCCGGTGCCGGTCTGGGCGATGCCGACCAGATCATGGCCTTCGAGGATGATGGGAATGGATTGCGCCTGGATTGGCGTGGGCGTGGTGTAGGATTCGGCCGTCACGGCGCGCAGCACGGGCTCGGCAAGGCCGAGGTCGGTAAAAAGGGTCAAGGAAAATGCTTTCATGGTCCCGCTCCCGGGCCGGGGGCGCGACATTTAGGTTTGAGGAAGCATGCGTAGAACAGCCACCCGTTGAAGCGTGCAAGGCCTGGTTTTACCCGCCGCCAACCTGGGATGAGGCACCCCTGCGGGCACCACGCATCCAGTGAACATTGCCGCCGACGAAACCGCCGCATCTACGAGCACTGTTCTGTTGCACTGCACATACAGGCTCATGCCGGGGTTTGGCAAGCGAAACCGCGTGCGATGGCGGCAGGGCTGCTGCGCTATCGCATCACAAAAGCCGCGCGGCGGATATCAGTGCCGGTCGCCCCAGCCGCCCCGGTCGCCACCCCACCGGCCGCGGTCCCCGTCACCCCAGCCGCCACCCCAACCACCGCCCCAGCCTCCACCGAGAAACAGGCCGCCGCTGACCACGGGCGCGGGTGCCACATATGCCGGCGCGGCATAACCCCCGCCGTAGTCGTAGCCATAGGTACTCGGGTAGTAGACACAACCAGACAGACCAATCGCCGCGCCGCCAAGCGCGATCATGACGATGGTTTTGCGCAGTATCAGTTTCATCGAAACACCTCATTGGACACTGGCTGCTATATAGGTGCGCGCTTGTGGCAAGGATGAGGCGAAATGGTCCCAGAATTGTAACGTCCCGCAACGTTCCGCCTTGATACTGCCGTGATCCGGTCCCTATTAGGCCGCAGCCGACGCTATTTACTTCAATCCTGACGACAAGATCGACCTCAACGCGGCCGCCCCACGGAGACACGCCATGCGCCCCAGTTTGCGTTTTGCCCCATTTCGCGTCGCTTCGCTTCGGGTGGCGCTGGCCTTAACGACGGCGATCGCCGCCGTGCTGCAGGGCGTTCCGCAGGCACGGGCGCAGGATGCCGCCGCCCCGGCGCCGCCGGAACGGGTCGGCCAGATCGCGCTGGCGCGTGGATCGGTTTCGTTCGATAGCGAAGGTTCGAGCCAATGGACGCCGGCCGCGCTGAACTATCCCGTAACGAGCGGCGATGCGCTCTACACCCAGCCGGGCGCCGAAGCGGCGGTCGCGATCGACTGGAGCCGGATGACGCTGAACCAGGCGACCGAGCTGCAGGTCACCACGATCGGGCCGCAGGTGGTCGATGCCGCGCTGTCGCAAGGCGAGATGTATATGGATGTGCGGAATCTGGCACCGGGCGCAAGCTTTGCGATCACGACGCCGCGCGGCACCGTAACGATTGCGCAGGATGGCCGGTACGACATCGTCGCGGGTGATCAGACCGCCCCGACCACCGTCACCGTTATCAGCGGCGCGGCGCAGCTGCAGGGGCAGAACGTCTCGCTGGATATCGCGCCGGGCGAGACCGCGACCTTGCAGGGCGCCGATCCCGTCACGGCGGCGCTGGGGGCGGGTCAGCGCGACCCGTTCGTGGCGCGCATGCTGGCGGTGCGGTATGCCCCGCCGCCCGCCTACGTGCCGGCGGTGGTGAACCAGATGACCGGCGGCTATCAACTCGCCCAATACGGAACATGGTCCCAGACGCCGCAATATGGCGCGGTCTGGTATCCGCGCGTCGCATCGAGCTGGGTGCCGTACCGCGAGGGGCATTGGGCCTATGTCGCCCCCTGGGGCTGGACCTGGGTGGATAGCGACCCATGGGGGTTCGCGCCGTTCCATTACGGGCGCTGGGTGCAGTACGGCGGGCGCTGGGGCTGGGCACCCGCGCCGGTGGCCTACGACGCACCGGCCTATTACCAGCCCGTCTATGCCCCCGCGACGGTGAGTTTTTTCAACGTCGGAACCGGCGTGGCGATCGGGGTGGGCATCACCGCCGCGGCGTTCGCGGCCGGCTCAATCGGATGGGTGCCGCTGGCGCCCGATGAGCCGTATCGGCCATGGTATCACTGCCCGCCGCGCTATGTGCAGCAGGTGAATTACTACAATATACGCAACCCGAACCGCTTTACCGATATCCACAACAAAACCATCATCAACAATTACGGGCCGGCCCGGTTGCTCAACCGGGGCGCGGCGACCGTGATCCCGGCCGCCGCGATGCGGCGCGGCGATCCGGTCGGGCGGTTCGGGCGGCCGGCACCACGCGCGGTGCTGGCGGCGGCACGGCCGGTGCCCCCGGCCGGGTTCGGCGGGCCGGCCGCGCATCCGGGCGGTCCCGGGTTGGGCCGTCTACCGGGCGCGCCGGGGCCAATGATCCACCGTGTCGTGGCACAGGCCCCGAGGCCCGCGCCGTTTGCCGCGTCACGCGGACTGCCCGTCGCACGGCCCGCACCGATCCGCCCCGCGGCGATCCGGCCGCAGATCCACGTGATGCCGCGCAGCCCGAATCCGCACCCGGGTGCCATGCCGCAGGCGGCACATCCGATGCCGGCGGCGATCGGGCGGCCGATCCAGCCGGGCGGAACGATCCATATGAACACGCCGCAGACTCCCCGGCCCCCCGCCGCACCGGCGCGGCCAGACGGATTGCACCCGCCCCAGAACAGGCCGTTCGCACTCCATCCGCAGCAGGTCCGGCCGGCGGTACCGGCTTACCATCCACCGGCCCAGCCGCAGCGGCCGCAACCATTCCATCCGCCGGTGCCACAGGCGCGGATGCAGCCCCCGCAGTCTCACCCGCAGGTGCAGCAGCCCCGCCCCGTCGCCCGGGCGCCACAGTTCCATCCGCCGGCCCAGCAGTTCCACGCGGTGCCGCGGCCCCAACCGGCGCCTCATCCGGTGCAGCATGCGGTGCAGCCGCGGCCCCAATTCCATCCCGCCCCGCACCCCGCGCCGCCCGCCGCAGGCCGCCCCGCGCCGAGGCATCCGGACCAGCCGCATCCATGAACAGGGCAGCGCGCACGCGGGCCGCGCGTCCCACTCACGGCCGTGAAAAAATTAGCGCCGTCCCGGCCGGGATTGACCCGCTCGACACCGTCCGGCCCGGCCACGGACCGTTCGCGGATGGCCCTATCAGTGCCGGCCCGCCGCGTGGTACTGTCATGCCATGCAGGACCCTGCCTTCCGCACCATGACTGAACAACGACGGCGGCGGCTGCGCCGCATGGTCGAAGACGTCCTGCTGTTGCCCCTGGCGTTGCTGCTGGAGTTTCTCGAACGGGTCATCTGGGACGGCGCCAAGGCGCTGCTCGAGTTGGTTTCGCGCCTGGCCGTGGTCGCGCGGCTGCGGCGGTTTTTGCAAAAACTGCCACCGCTGGTGGTCGTCTTTCTGTTCCTGATCCCCGAGGCGATCGATCACTTGAGCGGCTTCTGGGCTACGGTGCTGTTCGTCAAGGGCAACTGGCTCGCGGCGACCATCGTGGCCGTGTTTATCAAAGGTTTTGCGATCCTGCTCGGACTTTGGATCTATCAGTCGTGCGAGGAGACCCTGATGTCGGTGCGATGGTTCGCCGTCGCACATGACAAGGTGATCGTCGCGCGCGACTGGGTGCTGGACCGCACCCGGCCGATCCGCCAGCGCCTCCGGCTGGCCGCGCGCGATGGCGAGCGGGGCCGGCTGGCGCGGCGCCTGGCGGCATGGCGGCAACGGATCGCAGCCGCGATGAACCGCCCGGCGCGATGAGGCTCGTTGTCGCATGAGCCGCCTGGCGCGGACTCATCTGACCCAGGCGGACCCGGTCCTGGGCGCACTGATCCGCAGCGTCGGGCGCTGCACCCTGGTGCATGACCGGACCCGGGAGCCTTACGCAGCGCTGATCGCGGCGGTGGCCCATCAACAATTGCACGCCCGGGCTGCAACAGCGATTCTGGGGCGGCTCGCGGCGCTGTGCGGGGCGGAATGCCCGGCGCCGACCGCACTGCTCTCGCTGGCGGAGGCGGATTTGCGCGGGTGCGGGTTTTCCGGCGCCAAAATCGCCGCGCTGCGCGACATCGCCGCCCGCACCCTCGACGGCACGGTGCCAACCCGCCGCGCCGCCAGCCGGCTCTCCGATGCTGAATTGATCGAACGGCTATGCGTGCTGCGCGGGATCGGGCGTTGGACGGTGGAAATGCTTCTGATCTTCACGCTCGGACGGCCGGATGTGCTGCCGGTCGATGATTTCGGGGTGCGCGAAGGCTATCGTCTGATCCACGGCCTCGACACGCAGCCGAAACCGCGCGATCTCGCAGTAATCGGCGAATCCTACGCGCCGTACCGTACCACTGCGGCCTGGTATCTGTGGCGTGCGGCGGATCGGGCGAAAGTGGAAAAAATCTCGCAAAGGTAGACTGTCTTTTTATAGAGAGAAACGCACTTCTGAACTGATAGCGTTTGTTCGGTATAAATGTAACATTCAAGACTCTGGCACGGGTTTTACGGTCAATGGGTCTTTATGCAGCCGAGCCAATGAGGGCGCCGATGCCGGTGGTAATGCTCATGGCGAGCGCCCCCCAGAACGTCACCCGCAGGGTCGGCTTCAACAATCCTGCGCCCCCGGTTTTCGCACCAATCATGCCGAGCACGGCAAGGAACAACAGCGATCCCACCCCGACCATGACCAGCAGGATGCTCGCCGGGGCCAATAAAACAAGGATCAGCGGTGCCGCCGCGCCAATCGAGAACGTAGCGGCCGAGGCCAGGGCCGCCTGTACCGGCCGCGCCGTCGTTGCTTCGGAAATGCCCAGTTCGTCGCGCGCGTGCGCATCCAGCGCATCCGTGGCCATGAGTTGGCGCGCGACCTCGTGGGCGAGTCTCGCTTCCAGACCACGGCCGACATAGATACGGGCAAGTTCTTCCGTTTCGGCGCCGGGATCGCCGGCCAATTCGCTGGCTTCGCGCGCCAGGTCGGCCCGCTCCGTATCGGATTGCGAACTGACTGAAACATACTCGCCCGCCGCCATCGACATGGCACCCGCGACCAACCCCGCGACCCCCGCCACCAATACGCCGTGCACGCTGCCGCCGGCCGAGGCCACACCCAGCACCAGGCTCGATGTCGATATGATGCCATCGTTCGCGCCCAGAACCGCGGCCCGCAGCCAGCCGATCCGTGCCACCAGATGCGTTTCCGGATGAGTTTGACGCATCGAGACTTCCTTTATCGTTTCAGCCAGCCATCCCGCCTGCACTGCAATCGCCCGTCGCTTTGCATTGCCAGCCATCAGGTTGCAGCGGAACGCTGCGACCATTGCGCGACCCATGCGGGCACCGTCCCACTAATCGATCGTCAAACGATGGCTGCGTCAGCGCTTCACACCGCGTAGACCCTCAGCCTATGCCTGACACGTCGGAACAGCAAGCCGTACGCGCTATTTGCAATTTGAAAAAGTTGGTTATAGTTTTCTGTATGTTTATATCCATGTTTAAAACATGATATCTGCCGGGCAACTGAAAGCCGCCAGGGCGCTCCTGGGGATCGATCAGAAACAGCTCGCCGAACTGTCCGGTCTGTCGCTGCCGACCATCCAGCGGATGGAGGGCAGCGAGGGAGTCATCCGTGGCAACGTCGACTCCCTCATGAAACTGCTCGATGCGCTCGATCGGGCCGGGATCATCGTGATCCGGCCGGGCGATGTGTCCGATGCCGGCGCAGGGCGCGGTGTTCGGCTGAAGGGCGACGGGATGTGACGTGACGCCGATCATCCTGATATGTGCCGCCGCGTCGCTCATTCTTGGCGGGGTGGGTGGCGTGATCGCGCGTCGTCCGGCCGGGCGGATGATCGTTTACGGCGGCTCGCTCGCCATCGCGGTGGTTGCGTTGCTGGCGGCGCTGGCCCAACTGGCGCTTGGCATCGCGCCCGACCCGCTCGTGGTTCTGCCGATCGGGTTGCCCCATCCCGGTGCGTCAGGGCTCGGAATGCGCTTCGGCATGGACGATCTGGCGGCGGCGTTTCTGATCATCGCCAATATCGGCGGGGCTGCGGCCAGCCTGTTCGCGCTCGGCTATACGCGCCACGAGGCCGAACCCTGGCGCGTGCTGCCGGTCTATCCGGTGTTTCTGGCCGCCATGAACCTCGTGGTGATCGCGGCGGACGCCTATGGGTTTCTGCTCTGCTGGGAAGTGATGTCCCTGGCATCCTGGGCGCTGGTGATGGCGCACCATACCGAGGCCGCGACGAGGCGGGCCGGCGTGGTCTATCTGTTGATGGCGAGCGCGGGCACGCTCGCGCTGCTGCTGTGTTTCGGCCTGCTCGCAGGTAACGCCGGGAATTACGCCTTCACGGCGATGCGGGCGGTGCCGCGCGCACGCTGGATGGGATCGGCGGTGATGATGCTGGCGCTGCTCGGCGCGGGGTCGAAGGCGGGGCTGGTGCCGCTGCATGTGTGGCTGCCGCGCGCGCACCCCGCCGCTCCCAGCCATGTTTCGGCGCTGATGAGCGGGGTGATGACCAAGGTCGCGGTCTATGCGTTCATCCGCATCGCGTTCGACCTCGCCGGCCCGCCCGCCTGGTGGTGGGGGCTGGTGGTGCTGCTGGCCGGCGGCATGACCGCGGTGCTCGGCGTGCTGTATGCGTTGATGGAAGACGATATCAAGACGATTCTGGCCTACAGCACGATCGAGAATATCGGGCTGATCTTCGCGGGTCTGGGTCTCGCGCTGGCCTTCAAGGCCGATGGCATGATGGCCGCCGCCGCCCTGGCGCTGACCGCGGCATTGTTCCATGCGCTGAACCACATGCTGTTCAAATCGACGCTGTTTTTCGGCGCCGGCGCGATCCAGCACGCGACCGGCACGCGTGATCTCGCGCAACTGGGCGGATTGATTAACCGGATGCGGGTCAGCGCGGTGCCGATGCTGATCGCCGCGTTGGCGATTGCCGCCCTGCCGCCGCTCAACGGGTTTGCCTCGGAATGGTTGCTGTTGCAGGCCATCCTGCTCAGCCCCGCGCTGCCGCAATTCGGCCTGAAACTGGCGGTGCCGGCGATCGGCGCGCTGGTCGCCCTGTCGGCGGCGTTCGCCGCAGCGTGTTTCGTGCGCTTCTATGGCATCGCCTATCTCGGCCGCGCGCGCGGCGATGCGGCCGCCGCCGCGCACGAGACCGATCGATGGTCGCTCAGCGCCATGATCCTGCTGGCGGCATTGTGCGTCGCCGCCGGCCTGCTGCCTGGCTTTGCGATCGATCTGCTGGCACCGGTCACCCACGCCCTGCTCGGCGCGCGGGTGAGCACCCAAGCCGGCCTGTCATGGCTGACGATCGTGCCGGTCGCGTTGCGCCAGAATGCTTACGATCCGCTGCTGATCGCGCTGTTCATCGCGATCAGCGCCATCATGGGCGCGTTCGTGCTGCGCCGGTTCGGCGCGCGCGCCACACGCCGCGCGCCGGCCTGGGGCTGCGGCTATCAGGAATTCGGCCCGCCGGCGCGCACGCTCATCACGCAGTATTCGCCCTCGGGCTTCGCCCAGCCGATCCGCCGGGTGTTCGCGGGCGTGGTGCTGCGCGCGCGGGACGAGGCCACCCTGCCGCTGCCAGGCGAGGCGCACCCGGCGCGGCTGACCCTGCGCTGGAGCGATCCCGCCTGGTCTTTGCTGTATGCGCCCCTGATCGGTGCGATCGGCTGGCTGGCCGGGCAGACCAACCGGCTGCAATTCCTCACCATCCGGCGTTACCTCGCCTTCGTGTTCATGGCCTTGGTCGCGCTGCTCGGCTGGATCGCGCTATGGGGTTGATCGCGAGGCTCGTCCTGCAATTGGCGCAGATGGCGCTGATGCTGGCGCTGGCCCCGCTGCTGGCCGGATTCGTGCGCGTGCTGAAAGCCCGGCTGCAACGCCGCAGCGGGCCGCCGCTGCTGCAAATCTACCGCGATCTCGCAAAGCTGATCGGCAAGGATGCGATCATCGCGACCGACGCCTCATGGATTTTCAGCACCGCGCCCTATCTGGTGTTCGCCATCACCTGGGTTTCGGCCTCGCTGGTGCCGAGTTTCGCGACCGATCTGCTGTTCTCGTGGTCGGGCGATCTGATCGTGATCGTCGCATTGCTCGGCACCGCGCGGGTCTGCCAGATGCTGGCGGCGCTCGACATCGGCACGGCATTCGGCGGGCTGGGGGCGAGCCGCGAGGCGATGTTCGCCTCGCTCGCGGAACCGGCGATGCTCATGATCGTGTTCACCCTCGCCCTGGTCGCCGGATCGAGCCAGCTATCCGCCATCGCCACGTTCATGCACGAAGGCACCCAGGGGTTGCGCCTGTCGCTGGCGCTCGGGCTGGTCGCGCTGGTGATCGTGGCGCTGGCCGAAACCGGGCGATTTCCGGTCGATAATCCCGCGACACATCTGGAACTGACCATGGTGCACGAGGCAATGGTGCTGGAGTATTCCGGCCGGCATCTCGCCTTGATCGAGCTCGCCCATGCGCTCAAGCTTATTTTGTATCTGTCGCTGATCGTCTGCATCTTCGCGCCCGTCGCGATTGCCGCACCCGGCACGGGGCCGGCCGCGCTGGCACTCGGGCTGTTCGCCTATCTGGTGAAACTCGCCGCCGGCGGCGTGCTGCTCGCGCTGTTCGAAACCGCGATCGCCAAGATGCGGGTATTCCGGGTGCCGAATTTCATCGGGGCCGCCCTCATGCTCGGCCTGCTCGGCACGCTGCTGCT
Source organism: Acidiphilium sp. PA (assembly GCF_026191915.1). Taxonomy (GTDB): domain Bacteria; phylum Pseudomonadota; class Alphaproteobacteria; order Acetobacterales; family Acetobacteraceae; genus Acidiphilium. The sequence continues at coordinate 751,640 of NZ_JAIMBY010000001.1, read as the reverse complement.
GTTCGTCTCGGCATCGCTGTGATGGATCATGTCCTGTCCTCCGCCACGGCACTCAGCATCGCGCATGTGCTGGCCGGCGCGCTGGTGCTGGTCAGTTTCATGATGCTGTATCAGGACCGGCTGTCGTCCGTGATCAACGTGCTCGCGCTGCACGCTGTGGTACTCGGCTGTGCGGTCGGCTGGCAGGCCTATATCCAGCACGCGCCGGCGCTTTACATCACGGCGGGTCTGGCGCTCGGCTTCAAGGCGCTCGTCATCCCGATCGCGCTGCACCGCATCGTCGAGCGCTTCGGCATTCACCGCGAGGTCGAGGCGGTGGGCGGCATCAGCCTGACCATGCTGGGCGGCATCGGACTGGTCGCGCTCTCGATGGTGGTGATGCTGCGCACCGCCGCCCATGCCGATGCGCTGGCGCGCGAGGATGTCGCTCTCGCACTCTCGGTCATTCTGCTCGGGATGCTGATGATGGTGACACGACGCAACGCGGTCAGCCAGATCGCGGGGTTCATGTCGCTCGAAAACGGCCTGATCCTCGCCGCCGCCGGCGCGCAGGGCATGCCGCTGGTGGTGGAAATCAGCGTCGCCTTCTCGGTCCTGATCGCCTTCATCGTGATCGGCGTGTTTCTGTTCCGCATCCGCGAGCGGTTCGACACGGTGGACAGCACGGCGCTCGATGCGTTTCGCGGTGAGGCCTCATGAGCGGTCCTGCGTTCGATGCGGTGATCGCGACCATCGCCATCCCGGCGGCGGCGGCTGCCATCCTGGCCGTGGTGCCGTCCTGGCGTCTGGCGACGCGGCTCAACGTGATCGCGAGTGTCCTGACCATTGCGGCCGCATGCCTGCTGCTCTGGCACCGGCCCGCGCCGACCGCCCTGTTCCTGATCGATGATCTGAACATCGTCTTCCTGCTGCTCAACGGTTTCGTCGGCTGCACCACCAGCCTGTTCAGCGCCGGCTACATCGCGCATGAACTGCAAACCGGGCATCTGACGCCGCGCTACCTGCGATTTTATCATGCCATGTACCAGGTGATGATGGTGGGCATGAACCTCGCCCTGATCACCGACAATCTCGGCCTGATGTGGTTCGGCGTCGAACTCGCCACGCTGTCGACCGTGATGATGGTGGGCATCTACCGCACCCCGGCCTCGATCGAGGCGTCGTGGAAATACCTCATTCTCGGCAGCGTCGGCATCGCGCTCGCGCTGTTCGGCACCATCCTGGTCTATCTCGCGGCGAGGCCGGTGCTGGGCATCGGGATGGCGGCGATGCAATGGACCAATCTGCGCCACCACGCCGCGGCACTCGACCCGGCACTGCTCGATGTCGGGTTCATTTTCCTGCTGATCGGCTACGGCACCAAGGCCGGGCTGGTGCCGATGCACGCCTGGCTGCCGGACGCCCATGCCGAAGGGCCGACGCCGATTTCCGCCGTGCTGTCCGGTCTGCTGCTGAACGTCGCGCTCTATGCGATCCTGCGGTTCAAGATGGTGCTGGCGATGAGCCATGCGACGATCGAGCCCGGCATATTGTTGATCGGCGTTGGATTGCTCTCGCTGTTTTTCGCGGCCCTCATGCTGTACCGGCGGCGCGACATCAAACGCCTGTTCGCCTATTCCTCGATCGAGCACATGGGCATCATCGCCTTCGCCTTCGGCATCGGCGGCCCGCTCGGCAACATCGCCGGCCTGTTGCAGATGATGATGCATTCGCTGACCAAATCCGCGATCTTCTTTTCGGTCGGCCACATCGCCCAGGCCAAGGGCACCCAGAAAATCGCCGCGATCACCGGGCTGACCACCAGCCACCCGCTGCTCGGCTGGACGCTGGTGGCAGGCGTCGCCGCCATCGCCGGTCTGCCGCCGTTCGGCATCTTCACATCGGAATTCCTGCTGATCACCTCGACCTTCGCGCGCGCCCCGCTGCTGGCGGTGCTGCTCGGCTTCGGCATATTGCTGGCGTTCGGCGCGCTGCTGCTGCGCATGACGGGGTTGTGTTTCGGCGAACCCAGCGCGGGGTCGTACCCGGTCAGCGCCTCGTCCGTGCCGATCGTCCTGCATCTCGGCGTCGTGCTGCTGATCGGCCTCGCGATGCCCGCGTTTCTCTACGCGTGGTTCGCCCATGTCGCGACGATGCTGGGATGAGGCGGTCATGACGGTCGCGCCACCGATCTGGCAGCAAGCAGCCGCCGCGCTGGCAACCGGCGCCGCGGTGTTCGTCGCCCTCTGGGCCGAACCCGCGGGTGATGCGGCTGTGGTGCATCTGGCCACCCGGCCGCACGGCTCGGGCGCGATCAGCGTGCTCAGCCTGGCGGCCGAGGACGGGCATTTCCCCTCGATCGCGCGCCACCATCCCGGTGCGATCCTGATGGAACGCGCTTTGTGCGACCTGCACGGGCTCGCCGCCGATGACACGCCGGACCCTCGCCCCTGGCTCGATCACCGCGCCGCCTACGACTTCAAACCAGCACTCGGTCCCGGCATTCATCAGATCCCGGTGGGTCCGGTGCACGCCGGGATCATCGAGCCCGGGCATTTCCGTTTCTCGGTCAACGGTGAGGCCGTGGTCAGGCTCGAAGTCCGGCTCGGCTACACGCACAAAGCCACGCTGGGCCTGATGCGCGGCCAGACGATTGAGCACGCCGCGCGCCTCGCCGGGCGGATATCCGGCGATTCCACCGTGGCATACGCATTCGCCTTCGCCCGCGCGGCGGAGCAGGCGCTCGGCATCGCCGCCCCGCCGCGCGCCGCGGCGCTGCGCGGCGTGATGGCCGAGCTCGAACGCCTCGCCAATCATTTCGGCGACATCGGCGCAATCTGCAACGACGGCGGATTTCCCCTGATGCACGCGCTCACCGCCGGTCTGCGTGAACGGGTGCTGCGCCTGTCCGCCGCCTGTTTCGGGCACCGTCTGATGATGGACATCATCATCCCCGGCGGCGTCGCGCGCGACCTGAGTGCGGACAATGCCGCCCTGCTGCGCGCTGGCCTGCCTGATCTGCTCGCGCAGTGGCGCCGGTTGTTCGAACTCTACGAAAAGACCGCCTCCTTGCAGGACCGCGTCACCACCACCGGCCGGCTCGACCCGGCGATCGCTCGGCGCCTGGGTTGCGGCGGCTATGTCGGCCGCGCCTCCGGCCAGGATTTCGATGCAAGGCGCGATGCACCCTACCCACCCTACGACACAGCCCGCTTCGTCGTCCCCGGCCGGACAGGCGGCGATGTCGATGCGCGGCTGCGGATTCGCATGGCGGAACTCGACCAGAGCGCGGCGCTGATCGATAACCTGCTGGCCGCCCTGCCGCACGGCGCGCTGCAAACCGCGCTGCCCACACCAGCCGGCTCCACCACCGGGCATGCGCTGATCGAAGGTTTCCGCGGCGATATTTTCGCCCATGTCCGCCTGCATGATGGTGTGGTCGTGGATGCCATGCTGCGCGACCCGTCGTGGTTTTTCTGGCCGGCGCTGGAAACCGCGATCGCGGGCAACATCGTCGCGGATTTCCCGCTCTGCAACAAATCGTTCAACCCCAGCTATTCCGGCTGCGACCTGTAGGCACCGATGCGCAGAACCCTGATCGAAAACCTCTGGCGCGGCCGGCTCACCGAACCGGCCCCGCGCATCACGCCCGCCGAGCCGGCGGACCTCGCCGCCGCACTCGACCGCGTGGCCCGGCGCCGCCTCGGCCGCTCGCTCGCGATCCGCGCCTTCGATGCGGGTTCCTGCAACGGCTGCGAGCTGGAACTCATCGCCCTCGGCAACCCGTTTTACGATCTGGAACGCTTCGGCCTGAAATTCGTCGCCTCACCCCGTCACGCCGATGTGCTGATGATCACCGGCCCGATGACCCGCGCCATGCACGCCGCCCTGCGTCTCACCCATGAGGCGATGCCGGCACCGAAATTCGTCATCGCGATCGGCGATTGCGCGTGCACCGGCGGAATGTTCGCGGCCAGCCCCGCCTGCCTCGGTGCGGCGTCGCAGGTGATCCCGGTCGATCTGCACATCCCCGGCTGCCCGCCCGACCCCGTCGCGATCCTGCAAGGGTTGATCGGCTTTGCCTCAAACCTCTCAGGCACGCTCAATCGGGCGCCAGTGCCCTCGGTGTGACGATAATCAACCCGCGCTCAGATCGCCGCGGCATGGCGCGAAGCCTGCGGGTCCAGATACTGATCGAAACACGCCGCGACACAGCGCAGAAACGGCCAGCCCGCCTCGGTGACGGTAACGATCGCGCCATCGCGCCGGATCAACCCATCAGTCTCCAGCGGTTCGAGCTGCGGCCACGCGTCATCGAGCGTCGCGGCATCGATGCCCGCGGCGTCCGCAATCGACGCGACATCGACGGTCAGATCGCACATCAACCGCTCGATGATGCGGCTGCGCAGGCCATCCTGCGCTGTCCTCGCGATGCCGCGCGCGGTGGCCAGCGTCGCGGTTTCGATCGCATCGAGATACTCGATCGTCCGTGTCATGTTCTGCGCGTAGCCTTGCGGCAACGCCGAGATCGCCGAGGCACCGAACCCGATCAGCACGGCGGCATCATCCAATGTGTAGCCCTGAAAATTGCGCCGCAAGCGTGGTGTACCGCGAGCCTGAGCCATGGGATCATCGGGTTTCGCGAAATGATCGAGGCCGATCCTGCGGTACCCGGCCTCGACCAGCATGGCCGCCGCGCGCGTCTGCTGGCACAGCCGCGCCGCAGCATCGGGCAGGTCGAAACCGGCGAGCACCGCCTGGCGTTTCTGCATCCACGGCACATGGGCATAGCCGTAGAGGGCGATTCGGTCCGGTTCGATCTCGAGGACCGACGCAATCGTCGCCTCAAGCGACGCGACGGTCTGCCGCGGCAGCCCATAGACCAGATCGAGATTGATCGAGCATGCCCCGGCCGCCCGCGCAACCGTGGCGGCATCGCGCGTCTCAGCCACGCTCTGGTGCCGGCCGATCGCGTCTTGCACGAGCGGTGAAAAATCCTGCACCCCCAGGCTGGCGCGGCTGATCGCAAGCGCACGCAGATCGACCTCGGCCGTCGCCGGCAGCGTGCGCGGATCGAGCTCGATCGCGATTTCGGTCGCACCGTCGATCATGAAATGCCGGCGCAGTGTTGCATCGATCGCCTGCATCAGGGGTGCGGGCAAGGCGGTCGGCGTGCCGCCACCCCAATGAATATGACGCACCGGCAGACGATGGCCGATCGCCGCAGCGACGCTCTCGATTTCCGCCACCATCGCCGCCGCATAACGCTCAAGGGCGCCAACACTGTGCACCACGCTGGTGTTGCAGCCACAGAACCAGCACAGGCTGGCGCAGAACGGCACATGCAGATAGAGCGAGGCGGTGCCATCCTCAGGGAGCGCGCCAAGCCACCGCCGATAGGTTCCGGCATTCACCCGCGTATCGAAATGCGCGGCCGTCGGATAACTCGTGTAGCGGGGCAGTCGGCGATCGTGGCGCGCCAGCAGGGGAACCGTGTCCATGAGCGAACACTGGACCGATCAGCTCGGTCGCGCCTTGATCCTGATCAAGGCAATCACAATTCACCCCAGGCTGCCAGCCGGTGCTTTCCAACGCGGCCCGTCCGTCCCATGTTGCGGGTGCGGCGCAACCATCACATCGGACCACGACAATGGCGAACGGCTGGGCCCCGGACGGGGCGGTACAGGACCAGATCGACGATACCGTGAAGGACGAAGTCATGCGCGCCCGCGCCCGCATGCCGACCGGCGCGGGTCAGACCCATTGCGTCGAATGCGGCGAACCCATTCCCCAGGCGCGCCGCAACGCCATGCCCGGCGTGCGAACCTGCATCGCCTGCCAGTCCGCCGCCGACCAGCGCCCGGCCACCATCGGCTTCAACCGGCGCGGCAGCAAGGACAGCCAACTCAAATAGGCATCACGATCAGGCCGATCCCGCCGCACGGATGCTGCGCCAGACGTTGTGCGCCGTGCAGGGAAATGCCGGCAGTTCGGCGCCGACCATCGCCAGCGCATCGGCGAACGCGTTGGCCGCGGCGGCGAGCGCGCCGGTCGTGCCGGCCTCGCCCAGGCCTTTGACGCCGAGCGGATTGTTGGGCGATGCGGTCGGGCGGTCCCCGGTGACGAAATTCGGCACATCGGCGGCGCGCGGCATCGTATAGTCCATGAAGCTGCCCGTCAGCACCTGGCCGGTTTCGTCATACTGCATCGCCTCGCCGAACACTTCGCCCAAACCCTGCACGATGCCGCCATGGATCTGCCCCTCCGCCACGATCGGATTGAGCACGACGCCGGAATCATCGATCGCGACATAGCGCACCAGCGCGGCCAGCCCGGTCTGCGGGTCGATCTCGACCTCTGCGACATGGCAGCCCGATGGAAAGCTCGACGATACCGGCACCGCGCCCACCACATCGAGCGGCGCATCGGCAGCGGCAATCGCCTCGGCCAGCGTCATCACCACGCTGCCATCCGGCCGGCAGATCGCGCCACCCGCCATGCTCAACTCCGCGGGCGGCGCATTGGCCCGCAGTCCGGCGGCGGCCAGCAGATGACCGCGCAGTTGCTCGCCCGCATCGGCGATCGCGCTGCCGGCGCTCAGCGTCGACCGCGACCCGATCGAGCCGCCGCCATGCAGCATTGAATGCGCCGGGCTCGCGGCGAGTTCGATATCGGCGGGGTCCATGCCGAGCCGTTCGGCCAGAATGAACGCATAGGTCTCGGCCTGGCTCTGGCCGCTGCCGCCGGTCACGGTTTCGATCCGCGCGGTCGCCCGCCCATCCGTCACGCCCAGAACCACCCGCGCCTCGTCCCGCGTCGCGGCACCGCCGCCGGCGATTTCGGTGAACAGCGCCACGCCACGCCCCCGCAACCGCCCCCGCGCCTGTGCCTCGGTGCGCCGCGCGGCAAACCCGTCCCAGTCCGAGGCCTGATGCGCCGCATCGATCAGGGCGGCATAATCCGCGCTGTCATAGGTCGACCCCAGCGCGGTGCGGTAGGGAAACGCCGCGCGCGGAATCGCATTCAGGCGGCGCAGGTCCAACGGGTCCGCCCCCAGCGCCCTCGCGGCACGATCGACCAGCCGCTCGATCAGCAGCGCCACATCCGGCCGTCCGGCACCGCGATACGGCCCGATCGGGCCGGTATTGGTGAAATACTGGCGGAAATGCGCGGCAATCGCCGGAATGCCATACGTGCCGCTGCCGCTCATCAGCGGATTGTGCACGTTCACGAAGGCACCAACGGTGGTGATATACGCGCCCAGATCGGTTTCATACGTAATCTCGAGCGCGGTGAACCGCCCGGCCGCATCGAGCGCGAGGCGCCCGGCGAGCCGGGTGCTGCGGCCGTAGTAATCGGTCAGAAACGCCTCGCTCCGGCTCGCGATCCAGCGCACCGCCCGCCCGGTGCGGCGCGCCGCGAGCAACAGGGCGGCATGTTCGGGATAGGCCGGGCTGCGCGCGCCGAACCCGCCGCCGACATCGGGCAGCTCGATGCTGATCCGGCCCTCCGGCACGTTCAGCACCGCAGCCAGATCGGCCCGGATTTCGTTGATGCCCTGATGCGGCGTGATCAGATGATAAATCCCCGCCGCCTCGTCGTAACGGGCGATGATGCCGCGCAATTCCATTGTGGTCGGGGCGAGGCGCGGCAGGTCGAACGCCGTCGCCACCACGGTCGTCGCCGCGTCGAACGCGGCCCGCACCGCCACGGCATCGCCGGCCTGATGCGCGAACGCGAGGTTCTGCGGCGCCTGCGCATGAATGGGCGGCATATCGGCCCCGCCGGCCGCATCGATCCCGATCACCGCGGGCAGATCACGATAGGTCACCGCAATCGCCTCGCCCGCATCGAGTGCTACGCTCTCACTGGTCGCAACGACGCAGGCGACCGCCTCGCCGACATGGCGCACCCGCTCCAGCGCCAGCACCGGGCGGAACGGCACGATCAACGGATGCGGCCCGTCAGCCCCGTAGCGCATCAGGCCACGGAAATTGCCAAAGCCGGCGTCCGCGCAATCCGCCCCGGTCAGCACGGCGATCACGCCCGGCATCGCAAGGGCGGCGCTGGTATCGATCGAAACGATCTCGGCATGGGCGTGCGGAGAGCGCAGAAAGCTTGCGCTCAGCGCCTCCGGCACCGCGATATCGGCAGTGTAGCGCCCCGCCCCGGTCACCCAGCGGGTGCGGTCGCGTTCGGATTGGGTCGGGCGGTGGTTCAGCATCGATCGATCCATGTCAGGCAATCGCCTCCAGCCGGCGCTGCCGGGTCTCGACCCCCAGCACCAGCACCGCCACGATCAGCGCGAGCAGCAGCCCGATCATCATGCCCAGCACGCCCTTCACGCCATAATCGGCGAACAGCCGGATCACCATGAACGGCGTGATGATGGTCGCCCCGCGCCCGAACATGTTGCAGATGCCGGCGGCACGCAGCCGGATCTCGGTGGGGAACAATTCGGGGATGTAGATCGCGAACAGCATGGCCACCAGGATATAGATCGGAATGGTCAGAGCGAAACCGACCACCGGCAGAAACGCCGGATCGCGCACGAACGGATAGATCGCGCCGAACACGATCGCGAGGGCACACGCCACGACGATGCACGGCTTGCGCCCCCAGCGATCCGCCCCGAACGCGCCGATCGCCGAGCCGATCGGCGCGCCCAGCGCCATCAGCACGGCATAGCCGAAGCTCTGCGCAACGCTCAGCCCCTGCTTGACCATGAAGGTCGGCAGCCAGGTGATGAACCCATAGATCAATGTGTTGATCACGATCAGCGCTATGCACCCAAGCACCAGGCGAGCGAGCAACGGCGGTGCGAACAGGGCCGAAAACGGTTGCAGCGGCACCGCGCTGCCGAGCGCCGGCGGCGGCAGCGGCGCGCCGCCGGATGCTTCTGCCTCGATCCGCCCGAGCAGTGCTTCGGCCTCCGCATCCCGCCCGACGGTTTGCAGCCAGCGCGGCGATTCCGGCAGCGCCTTGCGCGCCTGCCATACGAACAGCGCGCCGATGCCGCCGAGGACGAACATGATCCGCCAGCCGAAATGCGGCACCAGCGCATAACCCAGCAGGGCCGAAACCGGCAGGCCGGTCACCACGATCACCGCCATCATGCCGAGCCAGCGGCCGCGTGCCGCCGGCGGGATGAACTCGGTCAGGGTCGAATATCCCACCACATTCTCGGCGCCGAGGCCGAACCCCATCACGAAGCGCAGCGCGATCAGCACCCCCATGCCCGGCGCAAACGCGGCAGCAAGCGAGGCGAGGCCGAAAATCGCCAGATTGGCCTGATAGGTGAAGCGCCGGCCGAACCGGTCGCCCAGAAACCCGGTGACCACGGACCCCAGCATCATCCCCACGAAGGTTGCCGACACGAACAGTGCGGCCTGCGGCAGGGTGGCGAACCCGCTGCGGATCGTCGCCCCCAGCACCGTCGCCGCGATATAGATATCGAACCCGTCGAAAAACATGCCAATGCCGATCAGCAGCATGACGCGGCGGTGAAACGCCCCGATCGGCAGCCGATCGAGCCGCGCCCCCGCCGAAACCCCCATCAGCGCCGGGTCCTGTGCCGTTACCTGATCCATTGTCGTTCTCTCCCGCTCCTCGATTTTTATTGATTGATGGTGCCGTCCACCGTTCAGTCGATCACGGCGGCCCGCCGCAATGCCGAAAGCACCCGCGTCTCGGCCGCATCGATATGCGCCCGCAACAGCCGTGCCGCCGTGCGCGCGTCGCCCCGCACCACCGCCTCCGCGATGGCCCGATGTTCGCCGATCAGCAGATCAGGCCGCCGTCCCTCGATCTGAGCGAGGCTGACCCGCACCAGCCGATCCGATTGCTCGATGATCTCGACGCAGGACGCCGCCAGCCGGCGGTTCGGCGCCAGCGAGGCGAGGGTGCAATGGAACCGCCGGTTGTCATCGATGAAATCCGCCGCCTCATCGCCCGCCGCCACCGCGCGCAGGCGCGTGCGCGCCGCATCGTCGGCCGTGCGCGCCACCAGCCGCGCCGCCTCGGGCTCCAGCACCCGGCGCAGGCCGAACATATCGGCCGCATCGCGCAGCGAAATCGGCGCGACCCGGCAGGACTGGCGCGGCACGATCACCACGAGACCCTCGGCCTCCAGCCGCAGCAGCGCCTCGCGCAACGGCGAGCGGCCAACACCGTAGCGCGCCGCGATGTCCGGCTCGCGCAACTCGGTGCCGGGCATCAGGCGGCAGGCGATGATGTCGTCCTTCAGCGCGGCATAGACGCTCGTTCGCATCAACATCTGGAACCCCCGTTTTCTTTTGTGATATATCACGGTCGAAAAAACAAGCAGGATTTAGAGCCTGTAACTCATGAAACTTATCCGCTAGCATCGACATTGATATATCGCGACAGAACAGGGAGAGACGATGACCGACCATGTTTTCACGCATCCGCGCCTCGGCGTGCACCGCACCGGCACCGGCCGGCCGATCATTTTCCTGCACTCGCTGCTGGCCGACGCCTCAAGCTGGGCCGGCGTCACGCCGCTGCTCGCGCGCCGCGCCGAAACCATCGTGCTCGACCTGCCGGGCTTCGCCGACCTGCCGCCGATCGAGGGTGGCCTCGCCCCGATCGCCACGGCCCTCGCCGAAACCATCGCCGCGCTGGCACTCCCCGCCGCACCGCTGATCGTCGGCAACGGCTTCGGCAGCTTCCTCGCCCTGCGCCTCGCGCTCGATCACCCCGCCCGCGTCGGCGCCATGGTCCTGATCGGCGCCGGGCTGCGCTTCTCCGATCCGGGCCGCGCCGCCTTTCGCACCATGCGCGAGGTCGCGGCCGCCAAAGGCCTGCAAGCGATCGCCGATACCGCCATGGCCCGCCTGTTCGGCGCCGCCTTCCGCGCCGATCACCCCGATCTGATCGAACAACGGCGGTCGGCCTTCCTGCACACCAACCCCGCCCAGTTCGCCGCCGCCTGCGCGGCACTGGAAACCCTCGACCTGACCGGCGACATCGCCCGCATCACCGCCCGAACCCGCATCCTGGTCGGCGCGGAAGACCAGGCCACCCCGCCCGCCATGGCCGAAGCCCTGGCGGATGCACTGCCCGCCGCCACGCTCGACATTCTCCCCGGCCTCGCCCACGTCCCGCAACTCCAGGACCCCACCCTGATCGCCAGCCTGATCGAAAGGATGATCTGACCCGATGAACCTCACCCTTGACGGCAAACGCGTCCTCATCACCGGCGGCTCCAAAGGCATCGGCCTCGCCTGCGCCACCGCCTTCGCGCAGGAAGGCGCCCGCGTCGCGATCTGCTCGCGCAATCAGGCCAATCTCGACGCCGCCCTGCACACCATCCCCGCGGCCCTCGGCTTCGCGCCGACCTGATCGATGCGGAGGCGGCCGCCACAATGGTCGCCCAGGTCGAAGCCCGCCTCGGCCCGATCGATATCCTGGTCAACAGCGCCGGCGCCGCAAAACGCACCCCGCCCGACGACCTCACACCCGCCCACTGGCGCGCGGCGATGGACGCGAAATACTTCAGCTACATCAACGTGATCGATCCCGTGGTGAAACGCATGGCGGCACGCGGCCACGGCGTCATCATCAACATCATCGGCGCCGGCGGCAAAATCGCCTCGCCCGTCCACCTCGCCGGGGGCGCCGCCAACGCCGCCCTCATGCTCGCAACCGCCGGCCTCGCCACCGCCTACGCCCCACGTGGCCTGCGCGTCGTCGGCCTCAACCCCGGCCTGACCGATACCGACCGCGTCAACGAAGGCCTCGCCTCCGACGCACGCCTCGCCGGCATCACCATCGATGAAGCCCGAACCCGCGGCATCGCCCGCATCCCGCTCGGCCGCATGGCAACCCCCGAGGATATCGCAAACGCCGCCCTCTTCCTCGCCTCCGACCGCGCCAGCTACATCACCGGCGTCAACATCTCCATGGACGGCGCCAGCCACCCGATCGTCGTCTGATGTCGGGTGGGTTGGGGGCATTGGGGGTAAGCAAGATCAGGGGGCTTTGCCCCCCGAACCCCCCACTAAGGGCTTAGCCCTTAGAACCCGCTGGTTTTAGGCAAGGGGAGGGCGCTGCCTCGGACTTTCCGCTGATCTGGCCTGGACAGCCCTCCCCTTGCCTAAAACTAATGGATTTTAAAGGCTCCGCCTTTAACGGGGTCCAGGGGCGGAGGAGCCGAAGGTTCCAGCGATGCTCTTCATCGCTGGAATGGCTCCGGAGGGAGAGCCCCTGGCCTTACTTACCCTCAGTGCCCCCAGCCCACCGGCATCAGCCGCGTTCGCGCCACCACGCGGCGGTGAGGAGGGCGAGGGCCAGGATGGCGGTTGGCAGCGCGGGCGGGATGGGAATGTCACGTTCACCGGTCACCAGCGCGGCGTGGCGGCGGTGGAGCAGGCCGGTCCAGCCGGGTTGCGGGGTTTTGCCGAGCCAGATGATGTGTCCGCCGGTGTGGGTGGCAAGGGGACCGATGATCCGGTCGGAGGCGGCGAGGTCGGCCTGTTCCGCCGGATCGTCGTTGGCGGCGCCGGCGTAGGCGGTCATGCCGTGTGCCTGGACCTGCCAGACGCCTGGTGCGTTTGCGGCAAGATGTGCCTGGTAGCGGCCTGGCCCCGCCTCGTGCAGGGCGATGGTGGTAGTCTTGCCGGATGGATCGGTGACCACGGCCGAGCCGGGCGCCCCACCTTTCAGCGATTGGCGGGTGATATCGAGTGTCGTGCCATTGAATCGGGCGGTGAGTTGCCGTGCCGCGAGGGAGGGTTCGCCGAGCAGCCAGTGCACGGTGCGCCGGAGCAGCGCTTCCGCCGGCCCCGCCATGGCCGGATCATGGGCGAGCGCGCCGCGCGCCCAGAGCCAGAACTGGTCGGACAGCAGTACGGCGACGCGTCCCTTGCCGGCGTGGGCCAGCACCAGCAGCGGCGCGCGGGCGGGGGCGGGTGTGCGCAGCAGCGCGACCCCGCCGGTCTGTTGCACGCTTTCATAGCGGTACCATGGTGCCAGATGATCATGCGCGAGCGCTGCGGTGACGGGATCGCGCTTGCCATCCCCGGTCAGTGTCGGGGTGAACCCGCCGGTCACGGTGCCGTCGCCGCGCGGCTGCACCGGCAGGATCGGCTCGAGCGGCGAGCGCGCGAGCGAAGTTTCGCCCTCGAATTCCGGGCCGGTTTCAACCAGCAGAGCGCCGCCGGCGCGGACATGGGCGGTGATGTTGGCGAGGTAGGGTGGCAGCAGCAGATCGTCGTTGGCGAACTGGTCCATGATGATCAGGTCGAACTTGCCGAGGTCGCGGCCGAACAGCTGGTTCACCGGAAACGGGATCAGCGCCATGTCGTTGACCGGCGCGGCCAGCGGTTCGGTCGGCAGGCGCAGGATGGTGAAATTGACCAGCCGCACGGCGGGATCGGCCTTGAGCAGCAACCGCCAGGTGCGCAGGCCGGGGTTGGGCGCACCAGCGATCAGCAGCACGGTCAGCCGCCGCCGCACCCCGGCCAGATCGAACACCGCCTGATCATTGGCGCGCGAAACCTCCCCCGCCAGCGGCTCTGCCGCCACCGCGACGACGGATGTACCGGCGTGCGCGACGCGCAGATTGACGGTCATCGTGGTGCCGACCGGCGCCATCACCCGTGCCACCGCCTTGCCATCGACCGAGACGGTCACGGGCACCGGCGTGCCGCGATCGGCCACGCCGTGATCGAGCACCGCGAACCGCAGCGCCACGGGGTGCCCGACCAGCCCGTAGCGTGGTGCTGCGATCAGATCGAGCGACCGATCGGTCTGGTTGCCGCGCGCCGGGATCAGAGCGGAAACCGCGACGCCTTTGGGGATCGCGATGGGCCGATCGGTCGCTTCGCCATCGGTCAGCGCAATGATGCCGGCCAGCCGCGCGGGCGGGATCGTTGCCAGCGCATCGCGCATCGCGCCGAACAGTTTGGTGCCGTCCTTGGCCGCGCCGCGCACCGTGACCACGCGCACATCGGTATTTCGCGGCACATGCGCCATCAGATGATGAAACGCGGCGTCGCTCAAGGCGGCGCGCCGGCCGATGTTCATCGAGGGTGAACGATCGCGGATCACCAGCACGATATCGTGCAGGCCGCTGGTGGTCTCGATCTGCCAGCGCGGCCCGGCGAGCACCGCCAGCAGCAGCGCGAAACCCAGTGCGCGCAGCAGCGCACCACGGGCGCGGCGGCGTAGCCCGAGCAGGACGATCACGACGGCCAGTGTGGTGAGTACCGCCAGCACCGGCACCGGCACGAGCGGTGCGAACAGGATCGGCCAGGCCATTATTGCGCGAGCCGGCGCAGAATCGCCGGGATCTGCACCTGATCGGATTTATAGGTGCCGGTCAGCGCGTACATCACGAGATTGACGCCGAACCACGCGGCGTGCTCGCGCTGGCCGGGCGTATCGGGCAGCAAGGCGCGCACCGGCATGCCCGAAGCATCGACCGCCCAGGCCCCTGCCCAGTCGTTCGAGCCGATCACCACCGGGCTGACGCCATCGGCATCGCGCGCCCCCTTCGCCGCGATGAACACGGGTGCGCCATCGAACCTTCCGGGAAAGCTGCGGGCGAGGAAGAAGGTATGGGCCAGCGTGTCCCGCGCGGTCAGCCGCACCAAGGGCGGAATGGCGAGGCAGGCGGTGGCGCGGTGCAGCGCCGCATCGGCCCCGGGGTCGAACCCGGCGCCGGAGCCGGCGGCATCGCTGCCGCCGCCATCGGTATCGATCACCAGCAGCCCGCCGCCGGCCATGAACGCATCGAGCGCGTGGCACGCCTTGGCATCGGGTGCCGGGGTGGCGCCGGTGATCGGCCAGTAGAGCAGCGGATATAAATTGATCGGGCTCACCCCCGGCGTGACGCCGCGCGGCGCACCCAGATGTGCCGCGGTTTCCTGGTTGACCAGATCGGCGATCGCGCCGAGCCCGGAGCGGCTGATCCGATCGATCGCGGGATCACCGGTCCGCACATAGGCGAGCATCGGCGCCAGCGCGCCGGCCGGCACCGGGGTCGCCGCGCGCGCGCGGTGGCCGCCGCCGAGCAGCGCAAGCAGCATCAGCGCCGCCCGCCACCGCAGCGCGCCGCGCAGCAGCAGCGAGATCAGCAGATCGGTCAGCAGCAGCGCCAGTGCGATGGCCAATAGCGGCGGGCCGAACCGGCGGGCGCGCGGCAGCGCATCCAGCCCGGTCACCGGCACGCCAGCCGGCAGCCCCGCCGCCGCAAGCGGTGGCACATGGCCGCCGATATTGAGCGCGAGCGCGCCCTGCGCATCGCCCCACAACCCCGGCGGATGCGCGGGCGAGACGGTGGCATGCGCGACATCCGTCACCGCCAGCGGCCGTGCAGCGGCACCGGGCACCCCGAGCGTGCCAGTGCCGTTGAGCACGCGCAACGGCCGCAGCAGGCCCGATTTCGGCACCGCCCCGGTGCCGAGGCGCACCAGCCGTCCGATCAGCGTCGGAAAATCCGCCGCGATCGGCCAGTCCGACCAGGCGGTGTTGGCGGTGGTCAGCACCGAAACCAGCGCGCCCCGCCCACGCCGCACACCGAGCACGATCGGCGTGCCGTCCGACAGGCGCGCCCACACGGTCGCCGGGTCGAGCGTCGCGGGATCGGCCAGGATCTGGCGCGAGACCGTCGCCGTGCGCGGCGGCGTCAGGCCGGCGAGCGGCCCGCCGCGCTCGAACGCCGCGATCGGCGCGGGGCGGCCGCTGGCCAGCGCGCCGCCCAGTGTCCGTACCCCGTCAAGCAGGCGATCGGGGGTAAGCGTATCGGGCCGCGGCGCCGTCAGCGGTCCGGCGAAGCGGATCACCACGCCGCCGCCCGCGATGAACCGATCCAACGTGCTGCGATCGGCGGGGGTCAACGGTACATCGGCCAGGATCAGCGCGCTGATGCCGGAGGCGACCAGCGGGCCGATCCGCCCGGTCCGCACCACGCTGCCCGGCGGCAGGGCGCGGCGCACATAATAGAGTGAGCCGAGCAGTTTCTGCTCCGGATTGGCGGTGCCACCGGAGACCAGCCCGACCACGATCTGCCGCGTCGCGCCATCGAGCAGCATGACCCCGCCGGGTCCGGCCGCACCCGGCAGCGCGAGCGATGTCACCTGGGATGCAAGGGCGGCCGGCAGGTCGAACCGCGCCGCGCCGCTTGCCGCACCCGGCGCGATCCGCACCGCGATGCGCGCGAGCGCTGCCCCGGACGAGGCTTCGGCCAGCACCGGCTGCACCACCGCATCGGGCTGCGGCACCACCGCGAGGCGGGCGATCAGCGCACCATCCGCGCTCACCTCCGGCGGCTGCAACAGCCGGATCGAGCGCGGCGAGCCGGTGATGATCCGTGCCGGGTCGAGCGCGGCAAGAAACCGCCGCAACCCCGGCGCCGCCAGCCCATCCGCCAGATACACGCTGGTGAGCCCGGCAATCCGCCGCCGCGCGGCCACGACCGCCGATGCATCCGCCGCGCGATCCGCCGGCCAGGGTTCGGCGTGCAGCGCGCCCAGCGCATCGAGCGCGCCGATCCGCCCGAGCACGCCGCTCGCGCGCGGCGGTTGGCCGGCGGCGTTACCGGCGGTGGCGAGCAGCACGATCCCGCGCCGGGCCGCCACCTGATCCACCAGATGCCGCGCCGCCGCGATGCGCGCGGTGAAATCGGGCGCGGCGGCCCAGCCGTTGTCGATCGCGAGCAGCACCGGCCCGTCGCCCGCCAGCAGGCGTGGCGGCACGATCTGGGGCCCCGCGAACCCGATGATCACCAGCGCCGCCCCCAGCAGGCGCAGCAGCAGGAGCCACCACGGCATCCGCGCCGGCGTGCGTTCACTCGGCATGATGTCGCGCAGCAGGCGCAGCGGCGGAAATTCCTGCCGGCGCGGCGCCGGCGGTGTGGCGCGCAGCAGGAAATACAGCACCGGCAGCAGCGTCAGCCCGGCCAGGATGGCGGGGGCGGCGAAACTGACCGGCCCGATCACGAAAGCGGCTCCAGCCCGGCGCGGATCGCGGCGAGCGCCGGGCCAGGTGCCGCGTCGGTCCGGTGAAACAGCGGCACCAGCCGTGCGGCTTCGGCGAGGCCGATCACGGCGTCGCGCTGGGCGGCGAGGCGGGCGCGATAGGCGGCGGCGATGTCTTCGGCGCGCGCGATATCCTCGCCCGCCTCGCCACGCCGTTCGAACAGCACCCGGCCGCGATAGGGAAAATCGCATTCCGCGCCATCGAGCACCTGCACCAGGACGCCACCCCGGCCGGCCGCGCCTTGCCGCGCCAGATCGGCGGCGATCGCCGCGGGGGGTGCCAGGAAATCGCCGATCAGCGCGAGCCGCCCGGCCACCGGCGTCGAGCGCGCCGCCAGCATGAACCCCGCCGCCAGACGATCGAGCGCGCCCGGCCCGCCGAACGCCGGGGTGCGGCCGAACAGGGCGACGCGCTCACCGCCATCGAGCGCGAGCGCCGCCAGCGCCAGCGCGAGCAGCAGGGCGCGATCCCGCTTGGTCGGCTGCGCCGCATCGCCCGCGAAATCCATGCCCGCATGATCCTGCACGTCGATCACCAGGGTCTCGACCGATTCCCATTCGCGCTCGCGCACATACAGCCGCTCGCCGCGCGCGCTGCGCCGCCAGTCGATACTGGCGGGGGAATCGCCGTCGCGCACATCGCGATACTGCCAGAACTGCTCGCCTGCGCCGGCCCGGCGACGGCCATGCCGGCCCGGTGCGGCGTTCGCGGCCAGGCGCTGCGCGGCCAGCACCAGCGCCGGCAGCCGCGCGGCCAGCGCCTCGGCGCCGGCGATCCGGCTGCGCACGGACGCGCCCGGCTCAGCCAAGCGCCGTGGTCACCACCCGGCCGATCAGCGCCTCGATCCCAACACCCTCGGCGCGCGCCGCGAACGACAACCCCATCCGATGACGCAGCACCGGACCGGCGAGGCTTGCGACATCATCGAGGCTCGGCGCCTCCCGGCCGTCGATCAAGGCCTGCGCCCGGCATGCCAGCATCAGCGCCTGCGCTGCGCGCGGGCCCGGCCCCCAGGCGAGCGCCTCTTTCAGTTCCGGCAGGATCGGGGTTTCCGGCCGCGCGCCGCGCACCAGGCGCATGATGCCGTCGAGCACCCGCTCGCCCACCGGCATGGCGCGCACCAGATGCTGTGCGGCCAGCAGGCTTGCGGGATCGAGCGCGGCGTTCACCCGGCTCTGCGTGGTGCCGGTGGTGGCCAGCAGCATCGCCCGTTCATCGGCAAGGCCCGGGTAATCGATCCTGATCTCGAACATGAACCGGTCGAGCTGCGCCTCCGGCAGCGGGTAGGTGCCTTCCTGTTCCAGCGGGTTCTGCGTCGCCAGCACATGGAACGGCCGCGGCAGCTCGCGGTTCAACCCCGCCACCGCCACCCGGTTTTCCGCCATCGCCTGCAACAGCGCCGATTGGGTGCGCGGGCTGGCGCGGTTGATTTCATCGGCCATCAGCAATTCGGTGAACACCGGTCCTTCGATGAAACGAAAGCTGCGCGCCCCGGCGGCATCGACGTCCAGCACTTCGCTGCCGAGAATATCGCCCGGCATCAGATCGGGCGTGCACTGGATGCGCCGGGTCGCCAGGCCCAACGCGGCGGCCAAAGCCTCGACGAGCTTGGTCTTGCCCAGCCCAGGCACGCCCACGATCAACGCATGCCCGCCCGACAGCACCGCCGCGAGACATTGGTCGATCACCGCATCCTGTCCCAGGATGACCCGGCGCACCTCCGCGCGTGCCGCCGCCAGCCTTGCCGTGGTGGCGGCGAACCGGGCCAGAATATCCGAAGTGTCGGCCGGGCTCGCCTCACCGCCATCTTTTTGCAATATGCTGGTCATTTGTGATCGCCTGTATGGTTTTACGGTGAGCATCGCCTGCCTATATCAGCATGTATGAACGATCAGGTCGAAGCATAGAGGCTAAGGATTGTGAACGATTTTCATCGCACCGCCGGACGCGCCGCCATGGGTCCGGTGATGGAGACCATGACGCAGAACGACCAGAGCGACAACTCCGGCGCGCGCCAATCGCATCTGCGGTTTGCCGAAGCGCCGCCCGCGCGCATGGTGAAGTCGGCAGGTCCGGCCGGACGCGGCAAGCGGGTGCCGGTCGATTGCGGCGATCTGCCCTTCGTGATCCGGCGTGACGGAACCTGGCTGTACCGCGGCTCGCCGATCGGCCGGAAATCGATGGTCTGCCTGTTCGCGAGCGTGCTCAAGCGTGACGACGAAGGGCATTTCCTGCTCGAAACGCCGGCCGAACGCGGGCGGATCGCGGTCGAGGATGCACCTTTCGTCGCCGTCGGGCTGGAATGGAGCGGCGACGGTCAGTCGCAGGTGCTGCATTTCCGCACCAATATCGACGAGATCGTCACCGCCGGCCCCGGCCATGGGCTGCGGGTGTCGCACAATCTGCTGACCTGCGAACCCACACCCTATCTGCATGTGCGCGATGGCGCCGGCATGTTCCCGATCGAGGCGCGGGTGAGCCGCTCGGTCTATTACGAGCTGGTGGCGCTGGCCGAACCCGGCATCAAATTCGGCAAGCGCGTGCTCGGCGTCTGGAGCCAGGGCGTATTCTTCTCCCTGGGTGAACTGGCGTCCTGCACGGATTGATCGGCACGGCGCCCCGGTTCACACTGGCGCCGTGATGACCCCTGATGAAATTCGCCGCCGGCTGAGCCACGCCGCGGTCGGTCCCCGCGGCCGTACCTGCGCGAGCGACGCGCGGGCGGCCGCCGTGCTGGTCGCCATCGAGCCGGCGCGCGGCGTCTGGCTGACCCGCCGTTCGCCGCATCTGCTCCATCACGCCGGGCAGGTGGCGCTGCCGGGCGGCTCGGTCGATCCATCGGATGCCTCGCCCGAAGCCGCCGCGCTGCGCGAGGCATGGGAGGAAATCGGCCTCGATCCCGCCCAGGTCGAACTGATCGGCCGGCTCGATGATTTCGCGACCGGCACCGGCTTTCACATCACGCCGGTCACCGCGCTGATCCATGGCGAGCCGCGCTTCACCGCCGCGCCGGGCGAGGTTGCGGCGATCTTTCCGCTCGGCCTCGATGCGCTGCTCGACCCCGCACTGCCGGAATGGCGCCGCGGCACCTGGCACGGCGGCACTCGCGATTTCCCGGTCTGGCCGCACCCCGATCATGTGATCTGGGGTGCGACCGCATGGATCCTGCTCCGGCTGGCGATGGCGCTGCGGGCCGGTTGAGCGGCATGGAACCTGCCGCCTCCGCCGCGCTTGAGCAGCTCTGGCACGCGATCCCGGAAGCGCGCATCGTGGGCGGCGCGGTGCGCGACCGGCTCGCCCGGCGTCCCGTCGCCGATATCGATCTGGCCAGCCCGCTGCCGCCCGATACCGTGGCGGCGCGGCTCAAAGCCGCCGGGCTGCGCGTCATCCCCACCGGCCTCGCCCATGGCACGATCACCGCGCTGGTCGGTGCGCGGCATTTCGAGATCACCACCTTGCGCCGGGATGTCGAGACCGATGGCCGGCACGCGACGATCGCCTTCATCGATGACTGGCAGCAGGACGCGGCACGCCGGGACTTCACGATTAACGCCATGTCGATCGATCGCGCCGGCACCCTGCACGATTATTTCAACGGCGCGGCCGATCTCGCCGCCGGCATCGTCCGCTTCGTCGGCGATCCCGCGGTGCGGATCACCGAGGATTACCTGCGCATACTCCGCTTCTTCCGCTTTTTCGCCCGCTACGCCCGGACCGAAGCCGATCCGGCGGCGCTCGCGGCAATCGGCGCGCTCCACCCTGGCCTCGCGCGGCTGTCGGCCGAGCGCGCCTGGCAGGAAATCAAGAAAATCCTCGCCGCGCCCGACCCGCGTCACGCCTTGCATCTGATGCGCGAGACCGGGGTGCTGGCTACCATCCTGCCCGAGGCGGGCCCGCTCGACGGGCTTGACGGCATGATCGCCGCCGCCGCCCCCGCCGACCCGTTGCTGCGCTTCGCCGCGCTGGCCGAAGCCGACCCCGCGCTCGCCGCCCGGCTCAAACTATCGGATGCCGAACGCACCCGCCTCGCGCTGATCCAGGCCGCACCCCTGCTCGCGCCGGATGCCGATGACGCGGCGCTGCGCCGTGCCCTCGCGGATTGGACCCCGGAGTCCTTGATCGACCGCACATGGCTGGCCGGCGGGGTGGATCACGCCGCGCTGCGCGCACGGCTCGGCGAGACGCACCGGCCGGTGTTTCCGCTCAAGGGGCGGGATGTGGTCGCGCAGGGGGTGGCGCCCGGTCCCGCCGTGGGCGAACGGCTTGCCGTGCTGCGCGGCTGGTGGCGGGAACACGGCTGTACGGCGAGCCGGGACGAGCTGCTGCGGCACCTGGCGATGATGATGCGGAACACCGATGGGGATGCTAGTTAGTTACGATATCGTAACGATTTAGGCGTGCATCAGCCCCGCGGGCCTTTGCGCCACATTTTTTTGGCATCGAAGGAGGGCACGAAGGGGTGGTGCCAGGGTGGGACGGGCGGTGGGGGTGGGCCGAGGATGTCGCGGAGTTGTTCGGGGGTGAAGTCGATGCTGCCGTCGGGGTTGACTTTGTATTGGGCCATGAAGTCGGGCTGGCGCCTGGGGCGGGGGCGTTTGGGGCGGGGGTTGGGTTCGCCTGTGGATGCGTTTGTGGGTTCGCGCCGGGGTTTTCTGGGGCGTTTGATGATCTGGGGGGGACGCAGGCCGAGCATGGTGTGGAGGGGGCGGAGGATGCGGCCGAGGCTGGGGTGGGTGGCCAGCAGCTCCAGCACGATGGGGTCTTCCATGAAGCACTGGAGATCGGCGCGGGCGGCGGCACCGGCGACGACGGTGGCGGGGCCGTTGGGCAACAGGCGGATCAGCCAGGCGAAGCCGCGGGGGAGCGTGAGGGGTGGTTTGGGATTGGGATTGGGGGTGGCGGGTTCGCGCTCGACCGGTCTGGGAGCACGGGTGCGGGTGCGCGGGGATTGGGGCGGGCGGGATGCGATGCGGGCGAAGCGGGCGATCTGGCGGGCGAGGTAGTTCCAGATCAGGACGATGAGCGGGCCGTGGATTTTAAGACGGTAGCCGTTGTCCGCGACGGAGCGCTGCAGGGCACGGAAGATCACCGTGAAGCGCTCGGTCGGGTCGGCAGGCATGAACGGCGCGTTTGCGATCATGACCGCATATAAACCATGCGGGGTGGGGGGTGAGAAAGAGTTTTGTTAGGGGGTGTTGTTAGATTTTTGGTTTGGGGTCGATTCTTGCGCTGTGCTTGCAATGATTTGGTGGGGTTGGGGGATTTGGGTGGTGGGTATTGAGGGATACCCACCCTGCAGGTCGTGATCGGGATGGGGTTTTGGGCGTTGAGGCGTTGTAATTCGGGGGACAGGACTGTGTGGTTGTAATCGAATGGCGGCGCTCCGAACTCGGTATTCCTAACAGTTGCCCGCGAGAGCAACGGTTTTTTGGATAACGCAGTTTTTATACGGAGAGTCGAATGAACAGGATTGTCAAAACCGGACTTCTGGCCGGTGCCGTTGTGCTGGCCGGTTATGGCGCGGCGATGGCTGACAGCGGGACTGGCAGCCATAAGCTGGGTGGCATGCTGACGATGACGCATGGGATGTTGCGGACGTCGGGGCTCGATGGCGCCACGATTTATAACGAAAACGGCAAGGATCTTGCGACGCTGAAGAATATTCTTGTCAGCGACAACGGCGGGCCGACCACCGTGGTGGCATCGGCGGATGGGCGGTTGGTGTCGTTTCCGCTGAGCAAGCTGAAATTCCAGAAGAGCGACCCGAATTCGACCGCGAAGCGGCCGGATTACAGCGTGGTGTATCCGGGTGCATCGGAATCGACGTTCAAGGCGATGCCGAAGTTCCATTACGACAGCGGCAACCAGGGCTGAGTAGTGCTTGGCCGGTGCGGATGGCACCGGCCGGTGTGGCTTAAGGATCGGCGTGAGGCGGATCGGGGTGGTGGCGGCGGGATCGACCGTTCGCCGCGGCCCTGGTCCTGCCGGGCGCCGGTTTTTTTTTGGGCGGATTGCCGCGATCGGTTGAATTACCCTTTGCTTTTCCGGGTTCTGCTCTATCGGGTGGGGTGGTTGAACGGGAGCATGGGCGATGGCGGACGAGGGGACGGGTGGGGCTGGCGCCATCGCGGATGAGCGCGGCCGGATGTTCGCGGCGGTCGATGGGTTGATTTTTGCGCAGATGGCCGGGGCGATTTGTGAGATCGGCCTGCCGGATGCGCTTGGGGTTGATGAACGGGCCACGGTCGGGTCGTTGGCGGGGCGGCTCGGGTGTGATGAGGGCGGGCTGTTTCGCCTGGTGCGGGCGCTGGCGGCGCAGGGGGTTTTGACGATCGATGCGGACCGGATGGTGGGGCATTCGGCGGCGTCGCGCGTGTTGCGGCGCGATGAGCCGCACTCGCTCGCCTGGTTCATACGGTATTGGACGATGCCTTCGATCTGGGCGGCGTGGGGTGGTTTGAGCCACTGCGTGCGGACGGGGGCGGCGAGTTTTCCGGTGGCGAACGGGCGGGGGTTTTTCGAGCATCTGGACGCGCATGCGGAGGAGCATCGGGTATTTTCGTCGCTGATGAGCGTGGGGTTCGCGGGACGGCATGCGGCGATGGCGGCGGGGTTGTCGTTTGCGGCGGGGGAGATCGTGGTCGATGTCGGCGGCGGGGCGGGGTCGCTGCTGCGGGAGATTTTGCTGCTGAATCCGGGTGTGCGCGGCGTGTTGTATGATCTGCCGAGCGTGGTGGTGGGGGCGGGGCAGTATCTCGACACGGAGGATTTGCGGGCGCGGTGCGTGATCGAGGCGGGGAGTTTTCTGGAGGGCGTGCCGCAGGGCGGGACGAGTTATGTGCTGTCGTGGATTTTGCACGATTGGCCGGATGCGGCGGCGATTGCGATACTGAAGGCGGTGCGGGCGGCGATGACGCCGGGGGCGCGGCTGATCGTGATCGAGGAGGTGCTGGCGGCGGAGGCCGGCGCGGGGGATGCCGACACTTATGTCAATGATTTGAATATGCTTGTGCTGTTCGGCGGGTGCGAACGGACGATGGCGGGGTTCGATGCGCTGATGGCGGCGGCGGGGTTTGGGCCGGTGCGGCGGATTGGGGATGCGGGCGGGATGGCGGTGCTTGAGGCGCGGGGCGTTGATCGGGTTGGGTGATGGCGTTGGGCGCGATGGGCGGGAGAAGAGAAGAATGATGACATGGTTGCGGTGTCGCCCTTCGCTTCTTAATCTTTTAAGATTACATTCAACAAGGCGACATCGATATGCGCACAGCCGTCAAGGCCTCTGCGGTTGAGTTGCTGTGCGAGGTTGCGCAACAGGCTTATTTGCACAACCCAGGCAACTGCTCGGGCGCTGTACATGACGTTATTCGAAAATTGGTAAATCCGGCGGCACCATACCGGCTTGCCAACGCACTGATGGGATATCTTGCCAATCCGGCCAATGGGTGGAGCAAAGTCCGGGATTACGCTGAGGCCTCGGCTCTGGCTGATCGTGGCGTGGTGGTGGTAGGCGGTTTGGCGGAACCCGGCGGGCATGGCCATGTTATTGTTGTTTTGCCGGGGCGTTGGAGGCCGAGCGGTGGATATAAAGTGGATGGCAGGCTGATGCCGTCGCACGGGATGTTTCCGCCGGCGATGTCGACATCGCTCGGGCCATGGCCTGGTGCGGTTAGCGATGGCGACAAGACGGTGTTTGACCCTTGGGATAATGTGCAGGTGTTTAAGCATGTTACTTTCTGGGCGTGGCAGAAAAAATCATGATGTCGCGGATCGTTTTGTTCGGTGTTGCATGGCTTGCTCTGAGCGGCTGGGCGGTGGCGTCTCCGCCGGTTAAGTTAGCGCTGGCCGATTGCGGTGCGGTTTCTGGGCGGGTGAGCGCGAAAGCGGAGGTTTGGTTTGGTGCTCATGCGGGGGCGTATCGGCCGTATTTGACCGAGTGCCGGGTGCGTGATGGGCGGGGCCGGGTTGTTTTGAAAATCGTGGCGTTGCGCCAGGATGCGGCGGCGCGACATCACCGTCTCTATTTTTATCACGGCAAGCCTTGGGATGGGCGGGATAGCATGGCGCTGATGAACGCGGACCCGGTTCCGTTGCCGGTAATTCTAACGCCGGATGATCGGGCTGTTGGGCATCTTCAGGAAGGATTGTTTGGCGAGGGGCCTGGGACCAAGGCGGTCTTGTTCGAGGATTGGCGGGATGACTGGCCGCGGCGGATTGTGATGCGGGTGGCGGGTGCGGCGGTGCTGGGCACGTATTGTACGCCGCCGTTGATTTGGAACGCTGGTCAGGATGAATTCGTGAAGTCGAAGGGGCCGGCTTACGCGGGATGTAAGTGAAGGGGGATGGGGGGTGGACGACGGGCGTTGTGTTTTCGGCGGCGGATATTGGCAACCGTTATTGGTCGATCAAGTGTGGGGCGTTCGTTCATGGCGGCTGTGGTGAAGGTTGTCGCTTGCGATCGGCTGGACAATTTGCCGGGGTGAGCGATCGGGTGGGGTGAGCGCGTTGGTGGCGTGTTGTTGTGATCATCGCGGCGGCAGAGGCTGGGGCACGGAAAGATGGCGGATTGCGCTTTGGTGGGGTCATCGAGATCGCGGCGGATGGGGTCGATGTGTTCGGTTAGGAGCGTCGGCCGGCGGTCGTGGAGGTTTATCGTGAAGACATAGGTGGTGCCGGGGACGCGGTTGCGGGGAATTTGGTGGGATGGTGCGGATCGTGTGTTATTGGTTTGGTTGATGGTGTTTGGGTGATGTGGCCGGGGAGACGATACGTATGATGGCTATCAAGGATACCGAACATACGATTGATGTGCTGATACGATGACGAGCATGAACATGCTTTGGCCAGCGGACCAACGCAGCTTTGTTCACACGAAGTTGATGGGCTTCGCAAGCGCTCTGCCCATCCTACGCTTTCTACGATTTCCGTCGACAATGCGCGCAGCAAGGTAGTACTTATGCCTATAGACGAATATACGTTGTCATCATTTCCAGTATATGCGAAATCCGACGGCCAGGAGATTTCGACCGCAACTGGATTTCTCTATCGATACTTTGATTGTGTATATTTGGTATCGAATTGGCATGTATTTTCCGGCCGGCGTCCCTCGGATGGTAGCGCCTTAGATCAACATTACAGGGTGCCACATAATCTCGATATTACACTTCATTACGCACGATTTCAACGTTCTTTGGGGCAACAGGCAATGTTTTCCAAGAGAATTAACATATCGCTAGATTCTGGTTGGCTTCAGCATCCTGTTTTCGGTCAGGATGTAGACGTGGCCGTGAAGAAACTTGATGTCAGGCCATTATATCGGAAACAGCAACAAAACGGAATTAATCTTGTTTGCATCAACGACCTTCGGAATGATGAATTCATGTTACCCCAGGTCGGTGAGGACGTATTTATTATCGGATTTCCGATGAAAATTTCGTGGGCGGGTTCCCTTCCGATATGGAAGAGGGGTAGTATCGCGACAGAATACAGCTTAAACTACCGAAATAAAAAAAGTTTTTTGGTCGACAGCACGACCAAAGACGGAATGTCAGGTTCCCCAGTTATAATGAGAAGTAGCTCATTCATGCGGACAAATGGTAGTAGTCAGATGGCGGGACCTCCATCAACGCGATTTTTGGGGATTTACTCGGGCCGAGAACTTCGGCATGACGACCAAGACACTCAGCTCGGCCTTGTCTGGAAGAAAGAATATGTTATCGAGACTATCGTCGGGAATAAAGCCGGCGATTTTCTCGTGCGGTAGCCGCTCAGCCTTCGCCGGCATCGTGAAAATATAAAAAAGTTTTTTGCTGCTTTTTTCCAAAAAAGCAGTGCTTGCCTGTCTTGCGCTGCGCGACTCGACAATTCGGTTTGGGGGCGATATAGGCAGCGCACACAGAACGCGGGAGGCTGGGGCATGGTGCTCTGGCCGGTTGGACCGCGGTCTATTGGCGTTTTTGCGTCAGCGGATGGGAGTGCGCCTTATGGCGAAGAAGATTGTTGGCTACATTAAGCTACAGATACCGGCGGGCAAGGCTAATCCGTCGCCGCCGGTTGGGCCTGCCTTGGGGCAGCGCGGGTTGAATATCATGCAGTTCTGCAAGGATTTCAATGCGGCGACGCAGGGTATGGAAGTCGGCATGCCGGTGCCGGTGGTGATTACCGCGTTTGGCGACCGGACATTTACCTTTATCACCAAGACGCCGCCGAACACGTATTTTCTGAAGAAGGCGGCGGGGATTACCAAGGGGTCCACGACGACCGGCAAGGGTGCGACTGTGGGCAAGGTGACCATGGCGCAGTTGCGGGAGATTGCGGCGACGAAGATGGTTCATATGAACGCCAATGATGTCGATGGTGCGGTGCGCATGCTGATCGGGTCGGCGCGGTCGATGGGTCTTTCGGTGGTGGAGGGCTGATCATGGCGAAGAACAAGCGTTTGGCGAAGGCGGCGGCGGCGGTCGATAAGACGAAGCTGTATCCGTTGGCGGATGCGATGGCGTTGGTGAAGAGCAACGCGGGTGCGAAGTTCGACGAGACGGTGGAGTTGTCGTTGAATCTCGGCATCGATCCGCGTCATGCCGATCAGATGGTGCGTGGGCTGATTTCATTGCCGAACGGCACGGGCAAGACGCTGCGGGTTGGCGTGTTCGCGCGCGGGCCGAAGGCGGATGAGGCGCGGGCGGCGGGTGCGGATGTGGTGGGTGCCGATGATCTGGCCGAGCAGGTGCAGGCGGGCAACATTGCGTTCGATCGTTGCATCGCGACGCCGGACATGATGGCGCTGGTCGGGCGGCTGGGCAAGATTCTCGGGCCGCGCGGGCTGATGCCGAATCCGAAGCTGGGCACGGTGACGATGGACGTCAAAGGTGCGGTGACGGCGGCGAAGTCGGGCCAGGTGGAGTTCCGGGCGGAGAAGGCCGGGATTATCCATGCGGGGATCGGCAAGGCGAGTTTCGAGGCTGGGCTGCTGATCGAGAACGCGAAGGCGTTGGTCGATGCGATTCAGAAGGCCAAGCCGGCCGGGGCGAAGGGGACGTATTTGCAGAAGGCCGCGCTGTCTTCGACGATGGGTCCCGGAGTTCGGGTTGATGTGAGTACGCTTTCGGCTTGAGGGGGTTAGGGTAAGGGAGACTTCTTTTTTGTAAAAAAGAAGCAAAAAACTTTTT
Source organism: Acidiphilium sp. PA (assembly GCF_026191915.1). Classification (GTDB taxonomy): domain Bacteria; phylum Pseudomonadota; class Alphaproteobacteria; order Acetobacterales; family Acetobacteraceae; genus Acidiphilium. The sequence goes on along the minus strand of NZ_JAIMBY010000001.1, from coordinate 723,492 downwards.
GACTCTGGGGCACGGGCGTTTCGGCGGTACGGACTAGAGTCATAAAGTTTTTTTGCTTCTTTTTGTTCACAAAAAGAAGGCTTTACTTGGTTTTTGTTACGCCCGTGTGGGGCGTTGAGACTATGCCGGGCTTTGGCTCGGCCATGGCGGGATTGCTGGTTTCGGCTGGCGGTTCCGGACCTGTCCAAGACGGTTTGTCGCCTTTCGGGGCGTTAATGGGTGTAGCCCGCAGGCCGTAGATGGGGTGTCGGAGGTGTTGAGGCACCGATGGTTCCAATCACGGACAGGCGAACATGCGGCTGGGATGGTCCTTGCCGCTTTGGGCAAACCGGTGTTGCGCGGTCCAAACGCGTGATGCCTGACGAGTGGAGACCGAATTGGATCGCGCACAGAAGCGTGAGTTCGTGGACTCGCTTGCGACCGTGTTCGCTGAGACGTCGATGATCGTGGTGACCCGCAATGACGGGTTGACGGTTGCCGATGTGACGGCGTTGCGCGTGCGGATGCGGGCGGCGGGCGCACAATATAAGGTGGCGAAGAACCGTTTGGCCCATATCGCCTTGGAGGGCACCAAGTTCGACGGGCTGATGCCGTTGCTGAAGGGTCCGACCGCGCTTGCGTGGTCGCATGATCCGGTGGCGGTGGCGAAGGCTGCGGTCGAGTTCGCCAAGACCAACGAGAAGTTCGTGCTGGTCGGTGGCGCGCTGGGGACTCAGATGCTTGATGCATCGGGTGTTCGCGCGCTGGCCGAGCTGCCGTCGCTCGATCAACTGCGTGGCAAGCTGCTGGGTCTGATCCAGGCGCCGGCGACGCGGGTTGCGGGTGTGCTGCAGGCGCCGGCCGGGCAGCTTGCGCGGGTCTTTGGGGCGTATGCCAAGGCGAATGGGGCTGAGGAGAGCGCTGAGGCGGCGTGAGGGGAGGAAGAGGCTTCTTTTTTGTAAAAAAGAAGCAAAAAACTTTCTGACTCTGGTCCGCGCTGGTTTCACCGGTACGGCCTAGATTAACAAAGTTTTTTTGCTTCTTTTTGTTCACAAAAAGAAGACTTCTTTTACGCCTTCAGCGTCGCCGTGAGTGAGCCCGAACGGTTCGGGCTTGCATGGAACCATCACAACGACTATTATAGGAACTGACGAAATGGCTGATCTGGCAAATTTAGTTGACCAACTGTCTTCCCTCACTGTTCTCGAAGCAGCGGAGCTTTCCAAGCTGCTCGAAGAGAAGTGGGGCGTTTCGGCTGCGGCACCGGTTGCGGTTGCTGCCGCGGCGGCGCCTGGTGCGGCTGCGGCTCCGGTTGAGGAGCAGACTGAATTCACCGTTGTGCTGAAGGCCGCGGGGGACAAGAAGATCAACGTGATCAAGGAAATCCGGACGATCACCGGTCTTGGGCTGAAGGAAGCCAAGGACCTCGTCGAGGGCGCGCCGAAGACCGTGAAGGAAGGCGTGAACAAGGACGAGGCGGAGAAGATCAAGAAGGTTCTGGAAGAGCAGGGCGCATCTGTCGGCATCGAATGATTTACCGCAACGCCGCGTGAGGCAACTCATGGCGGCGTTTTCGACCTGACTTCGGCGGAGTGCCCTCGGGCACTCCGCCCGTTTGCTGTTGCGCCTGATGGGCGGGATTTGGACTGATACGATACGGCATCGCGGTCGGGCGATGGGTCGTTAGTGAATTATTGATTGGGGTATGGGCATGAATGCGATTTCGGGTGGCATGAACAAGATTTCCTTTACCAATCGCAAGCGCATCCGCAAGAGCTTCGGGAGAATTCCCGAAACCACGCCGATGCCCAATCTGATCGATGTGCAGCGTGCGAGCTATGACGCGTTTCTGCAGATGAATGTTTCGCCGGATTCGCGTTCGGTGTCGGGTTTGCAGGAAGTGTTCAAATCGGTGTTCCCGATCGATGATTTCGCGGGGCGGGGCCGGTTGGAGTTTGTTTATTACGAGCTCGAAGATCCGAAATATGATGTGGAAGAGTGCATTCAGCGCGGGATGACCTATGCGGCGCCGTTGAAGGTGGTGCTGCGGTTGATCGTGTGGGATCTGGATGAGGATACCGGGGCGCGCTCGATCCGCGACATCAAGGAACAGCCCGTTTATATGGGCGACATGCCGCTGATGACCGATAACGGCACGTTCGTGGTCAATGGGACCGAGCGGGTCATTGTCAGTCAGATGCATCGCAGCCCGGGCGTGTTTTTCGATCACGACAAGGGCAAGACCCATGCTTCGGGCAAGTTTCTGTTCGCGGCGCGGGTGATTCCGTATCGCGGGTCGTGGCTGGATTTCGAGTTCGATGCCAAGGATCTGGCGTATGTGCGGATCGACCGGAAGCGCAAGCTGCCGATCACGACGCTGCTGTATGCGTTGGAGAGCAAGGCGACCGAGGCGCTGCGGGCGGCGCGGGCGGCGAAGGGTGAGACGCTCGAGATCGGCGAGATCAAGGGGATGGATGCCGAGGAGATCCTCAGCACGTTCTATGGCCAGGTGCCGTTCACGCGGACCAAGGATGCCAATGGCGAGAGCGCCTGGGCGCGGCCGTTCGAGCCGGAGTTGTTCCGTGGCGCGAAGCTGGTGGAAGATCTGGTCGATGCCGAGACGGGCAAGGTGGTGGCGAAGGCCGAGGAGAAGCTGACGGCGCGGGCGGCGCGCAAGATTGGCGAGACGACCAAGCATGTGCTGGTCAGCCGGGCCGATCTGGTCGGGCGGTATGTGGCTGAGGATCTGTATGATCCGAACACCGGTGAGATTTTCGCCGATGCCGGCGAGGAGATTGCCGAGGCGAAGCTTGCGGTGTTCGAGGCGGCCGGGCTGGACGTGATTCCGACGCTGGCGGTGGATCAGACCAAGGGGCCGTGGATCCGCAATACGCTGGCGGTGGACAAGAATTCGAACCGCGAGGATGCGCTGGTCGATATCTATCGGGTGATCCGGCCGGGTGAGCCGCCGACGAGCGAGACCGCCGAGGCGTTGTTCCGCGGGTTGTTCTTTGACTCCGAGCGCTATGATCTGTCCGCCGTGGGGCGGGTGAAGATGAACATGCGTCTGGGGATCGAGTGCGACGACCAGATGCGGGTGCTGCGCAAGGAGGATATTCTGCGCACGATCCAGATCATGTGCGATCTGAAGGACGGGCGCGGGCAGATCGACGATATCGATAATCTCGGCAACCGGCGGGTGCGGTCGGTTGGTGAGCTGATGGAGAACCAGTATCGGGTCGGGCTGCTGCGGATGGAGCGCGCGATCAGGGAGCGGATGGGCTCGGTCGATATCGACGGGGTGATGCCGCATGATCTGATCAATGCGAAGCCGGCGGCGGCGGCGGTGCGGGAGTTTTTCGGCAGCTCGCAGCTCAGCCAGTTCATGGATCAGACCAATCCGCTGTCGGAAGTGACGCATAAGCGGCGCCTGTCCGCGTTGGGGCCGGGCGGGTTGACGCGTGAGCGGGCCGGGTTCGAGGTGCGCGACGTGCATCCGACGCATTATGGCCGGATTTGCCCGATCGAGACGCCGGAAGGGCCGAACATCGGGCTGATCAACTCGCTGGCGACGTTTGCCAAGGTGAACAAGTACGGATTTATCGAGACGCCGTACCGGATGGTCACCAACGGTAAAGTTTCCGATGACTATAAGTATTTGTCGGCGATGGAAGAGGAGCGGCTGACGGTTGCGCAGGCGGATGCGCCGAAGCTGGAAGACGGCACGCTGACCGAGGATCTGGTTTCGGTGCGGCGGAACGGCGATTTCCGGCTGGTGCGGCCGGAGGAAGTGACCGCGATCGACGTGTCGCCGCGCCAGCTGGTTTCGGTTGCTGCGGCGTTGATTCCGTTCCTGGAGAACGATGACGCCAACCGCGCGCTGATGGGCTCGAACATGCAGCGTCAGGCGGTGCCGTTGATCCGTTCGGACGCGCCGCTGGTCGGCACCGGGATGGAAGCGGCGGTGGCGCAGGATTCGGGAGCGACTATCGTGGCGCGGCGGGCCGGGATCATCGACCAGATCGACGGCGCGCGGATTGTTGTGCGGGCGACCAATGATGACGGCACGACGATGGGGGTTGATATCTATCGGCTGCGCAAGTTCATGCGGTCGAACCAGTCGACCTGTATCAACCAGCGGCCGCTGGTGCGCGTGGGCGACCGGGTGGGCGCGGGCGACATCATTGCCGATGGGCCGTCGACCGAGTTGGGCGAATTGGCGCTGGGGCGGAACATTCTGTGCGCGTTCATGCCGTGGAACGGGTATAATTTCGAGGATTCGATCCTGATTTCGGAGCGGATCGCGCGCGAGGACATGTTCACTTCGATCCATATCGAGGAATTCGAGGTGATGGCGCGCGACACCAAGCTGGGGCAGGAGGAAATCACGCGTGATATTCCGAATGTCGGCGAGGAGGCGTTGCGGAATCTGGACGAGGCCGGGATTGTCTATATCGGCGCCGAAGTGAACCCTGGCGATATTCTGGTGGGCAAGGTGACGCCGAAAGGCGAAAGCCCGATGACGCCGGAAGAGAAGCTGCTGCGGGCGATTTTTGGTGAGAAGGCGTCCGACGTACGCGATACCTCGCTCAAGCTGCCGCCGGGGGTTTCGGGCACGATTGTGGATGTGCGGGTGTTCAACCGGCGTGGTGTCGATAAGGACGAGCGCGCTCTGGCGATCGAACGGTCGGAGATCGAGCGGCTTGCCAAGGATCGGGATGACGAGCGGGCGATTCAGGAGCGCGCGTTCCTGAATCGGTTGCGCGAGAAGCTGCTGGGGCAGGTTGCGGGGTCGGGCTACAAGGGCGTGCGGTCGGGCAGCGAGATCAATGCCGAACTGCTCGCGGAAGTGCCGCGCAATGCCTGGCGGAATCTGACCGTGCAGGACGATCATGTGATGGCCGAGATCGAGACTCTGAAGCGCGAATTCGATGCGGCGGTGCATAAATTGCAGGCGCGGTTCGAAAGCAAGGTCGAGAAGCTGCAGCGCGGCGACGAGATGCCGCCGGGTGTGATGAAGATGGTCAAGGTCTTCATCGCGGTGAAGCGCAAGCTGCAGCCGGGCGACAAGATGGCCGGCCGCCATGGCAACAAGGGTGTGGTCTCGAAGGTCGTGCCGATCGAGGACATGCCGTTCCTGGAGGACGGCACCGCGGTCGACATCGTGCTCAACCCGTTGGGCGTGCCCTCGCGCATGAATGTCGGGCAGATTCTCGAGACGCATCTGGGGTGGGCGTGCGCCAATCTCGGTCGGCAGATCGGTGAGTTGGTCGATAACTACCGGCGCACCGGGCAGGAGCGTGAGCGCCTGCATGCCATGCTCAAGGATGTGTATGGTGAGGAGATCTACACCAAGCAGATCGAGATCATGGACGATGCCGAGATAGCCGAATTGTGTGGCAATATCCGCAAGGGCGTGCCGATCGCGACCCCGGTGTTCGATGGCGCGCGCATCACCGACATCGAGGAGATGCTGGCGAAGGCCGGGGTCGATATCTCGGGCCAGATGACCCTGGCGGATGGGCGGACCGGTGAGACGTTCGAGCGCAAGGTGACCGTGGGCTATATGTATATGCTCAAGCTCGGGCACATGGTGGATGACAAGATCCACGCGCGTTCGATCGGGCCGTATTCGCTGGTGACCCAGCAGCCGCTGGGTGGCAAGGCGCAGTTCGGCGGGCAGCGGTTCGGCGAGATGGAAGTGTGGGCGCTCGAGGCCTATGGCGCGGCCTATACGCTGCAGGAAATGCTGACCGTGAAATCGGACGACGTTTCGGGCCGCACCAAGGTCTATGAGGCCATCGTGCGCGAGCAGGATAATTTCGAGGCCGGTGTGCCGGAAAGCTTCAACGTGCTGACCAAGGAATTGAAATCGCTTGGTCTCAACGTTGATCTGACGCTTTCGGCTGAGTGAGTTTTGGCGGTTTGATCATGGCGCGGGGTGGCGTTGCCACGCCGCGTCGATGAAAGGGATTGTTGCATGAACGACTTGATGAAGATTCTGGGCCAGACCGGCCAGGCCGCGACTTTCGACCAGATCCGTATTCAGATCGCCTCGCCCGAGCAGATCCGCTCGTGGTCGTTCGGTGAGATCAAGAAGCCCGAAACCATCAATTACCGCACGTTCAAGCCGGAGCGGGACGGGTTGTTCTGTGCCCGCATCTTCGGGCCGATCAAGGATTACGAGTGCCTGTGCGGCAAGTACAAGCGGATGAAGTTCCGCGGCATCATCTGCGAGAAATGCGGCGTCGAGGTGACGCTGGCCAAGGTGCGGCGCGAGCGGATGGGGCATATCGAGCTTGCTTCGCCGGTGGCGCATATCTGGTTTTTGAAGTCGCTGCCGAGCCGGATCGCCACCATGGTCGAGATGACCCTGAAGGATCTGGAGAAGGTTCTGTATTTCGAGAGCTATATCGTGCTCGATCCGTACACCACGGATCTGAAGCGCTATCAGCTGCTGTCGGAAGATGATCTGTACGCCAAGCAGGACGAGTTCGGTGATGACGGGTTCAAGGCCGGCATCGGCGCCGAGGCGATCAAGTCGATCCTCGCACAGATCGATCTGGAGGCCGAGCAGGTCACCATGCGGGCGGATCTGAAGGAAGCGACGTCCGAGGCGAAGCGCAAGAAGCTGGTCAAGCGGTTGAAGCTGGTCGAGGCGTTCATTGAATCCGGCACGCGGCCGGAGTGGATGATTTTGGACGTGGTGCCGGTGATTCCGCCGGAACTGCGGCCTTTGGTGCCGTTGGACGGCGGGCGTTTTGCGACCTCTGATTTGAACGATCTGTATCGCCGGGTGATCAACCGCAACAATCGTTTGAAGCGGCTGATCGAATTGCGGGCGCCGGATATCATCGTCCGCAACGAGAAGCGCATGCTGCAGGAGAGCGTGGATGCGCTGTTCGACAACGGGCGGCGCGGCCGGGCGATTACCGGGACCAACAAGCGGCCGTTGAAGTCGCTGTCGGACATGCTGAAGGGCAAGCAGGGGCGGTTCCGCCAGAACCTGCTGGGCAAGCGCGTCGATTACTCGGGCCGTTCGGTCATCGTGGTCGGGCCGGAACTCAAGTTGCACCAGTGCGGCCTGCCGAAGAAGATGGCGCTCGAATTGTTCAAGCCGTTCATCTACGCCAAGCTCGAGAAATACGGGCTGGCCACCACCATCAAGGCGGCGAAGCGGATGGTCGAGAAGGAGCGTCCCGAGGTGTGGGACATTCTTGAAGAGGTGATCCGCGAGCATCCGGTGATGCTGAACCGCGCGCCGACGCTGCATCGCCTGGGTATTCAGGCGTTCGAGCCGATCCTGATCGAAGGCAAGGCGATCCAGCTGCATCCGCTGGTCTGCACCGCGTTCAATGCCGATTTCGACGGCGATCAGATGGCGGTGCATGTGCCGCTGTCGATCGAGGCGCAGTTGGAAGCGCGCGTGCTGATGATGAGCACGAACAACATTCTGAACCCGGCGAACGGCAAGCCGATCATCGTGCCGAGCCAGGACATTGTGCTGGGGCTTTATTATCTGTCGCTGGAGACGCCGGCGTTTACCGGGGTGGCCGACCAGGATGCGCCGGCGTTCGGCAATGCCGGCGAGATCGAGCACGCGCTCAACGCCAAGCGGATCAAGCTGCACGACCGCATCCGCGCGCGCGTGGCGGTGACCGCGGCGGATGGCACGGTTTCGTACCAGCTCGTCGCGACCACGGCGGGACGCACCATGATCGGTAATTTGTTGCCGAAGCATCATGAGGTGCCGTATGCGCTGGTCAATCGCCAGTTGACCAAAAAGACGGTCTCGGACGTGATCGATGCGGTGTATCGCCACACCGGCCAGAAAGAGGCGGTGATTTTCTGTGACCGGCTGATGGCGCTCGGGTTCAGTCATGCGGCCAAGGCGGGTATTTCGTTCGGCAAGGACGACATGGTGATCCCCGCCGAAAAGCAGGCCCTGCTCGAGAAGACGCAGGCCGAGGTCAAGGAGTTCGAGGCGCAGTATCATGACGGTCTGATCACGGCGGGGGAGCGCTACAACAAGGTGATCGACGCCTGGTCGCGTTGCAACGACACGGTCGCGGCCGCGATGATGCGCGAGATTTCGAAGCAGGAGCCGGGCAAGCAGACCAATTCGGTGTGGATGATGAGCCATTCCGGCGCGCGCGGGTCGCCGACCCAGATGCGTCAGCTGGCGGGTATGCGCGGGTTGATGGCCAAGCCTTCGGGCGAGATCATCGAGCAGCCGATCCTGTCCAACTTCAAGGAGGGCCTGACGGTCGCCGAGTATTTCAACTCGACGCACGGCGCGCGCAAAGGGTTGGCGGATACCGCGCTGAAGACGGCGAACTCGGGTTATCTGACGCGGCGACTGGTCGATGTGGCGCAGGATTGCATCATCATCGCGCATGATTGCGGCACCGAGCGCGGGCTGACCGTGCGGGCCGTGATGGATGGCGGTGAGGTGATTTCGAGCCTCGCCGAGCGGACCCTGGGGCGGACCACGGCCGAGGACGTGTTCGATCCGACCGATGGTTCGTTGATCATCGCGGCGAATACGCTGATCGAGGAGATCGAGGCGGACCGGATCGACAAGACCGGCGTCGAGCAGGTGAAGATCCGTTCGGTGCTGACCTGCGAGTCGAAAGTGGGCGTCTGCGCGATGTGCTACGGGCGTGATCTGGCACGCGGCACGCCGGTGAATGCCGGCGAGGCGGTGGGTGTGATCGCGGCGCAGTCGATCGGTGAGCCGGGCACACAGCTGACGATGCGCACCTTCCATATCGGCGGCGCGGCACAGCGGGGGGCCGAGCAGTCGAACGTCGAGGCGAGCCATGACGGGACGGTGACGGTGAAGAACCGCAACGTGGTGGCGAATTCGGCCGGCGTCCCGGTGGTGATGAGCCGCAACTGCGAGCTCGCGATTACCGATGCGGCCGGGCGGGAGCGGGCGAAGTTCCGCGTACCCTACGGCGCGCGGCTGCTGACCGAGGAAGGCAAGACCGTGACGCGCGGCGAGAAACTGGCCGAGTGGGACCCCTACACGCTGCCGATCATCACCGAGCGGGGCGGCGTGGTCGAATTCGCCGATCTGCTCGAAGGTGTGACGCTGGTCGAACGGGTCGATGACGTGACCGGGCTGACCTCGAAAGTGGTGGTCGATTACAAGCAATCGGCCAAGGGGGCGGATCTGCGGCCGCGCCTGCTGCTGAAGGACGAGAAAGGCGAGATCGTGCGCCTGGCCAACGGTGCGGAGGCGCGCTCGTTCCTGCCGCCGGATTCGATCCTGTCGGTCGAGAACGGCGCGGTGGTGCAGGCCGGTGACGTGCTGGCAAGGATGCCGCGCGAAGGTTCGAAAACCCGCGACATCACCGGCGGTCTGCCGCGTGTGGCGGAATTGTTCGAGGCGCGGCGGCCGAAGGATCACGCGATCATCGCGGAGATCGACGGTCGGGTCGAGATCGGCAAGGATTACAAGGCGAAGCGCCGCATCCTGGTCAAGAACGACGAGACCGGCGAGGAGACCGAATATTTGTTGCCGAAGGGCAAGCATATGTCGGTGCAGGAGGGTGATTACGTGCACCGGGGTGATCCGCTGGTCGATGGTCCGCGGGTGCCGCATGATATTCTGCGGGTGCTCGGGGTTGAGGCGCTGTCGGATTATCTGGTCAACGAAATCCAGGATGTCTATCGACTGCAGGGTGTGAAGATCAACGACAAGCATATCGAAGTCGTGGTGCGTCAGATGCTGCAGAAGATCGAGATCACCGAGCCGGGGGATACCACGTATCTGATCGGCGAGCTGGTCGACCGGATCGAGTTCGAGACCGAGAACGAGCGGCGGGTGAAGCTGGACGAACGGCCGGCGAGCGGGTTGCCGGTGTTGCAGGGGATTACCAAGGCGAGCCTGCAGACGCTCAGCTTCATCTCGGCGGCCTCGTTCCAGGAGACCACGCGGGTGCTGACCGAAGCGGCGACCGCGGGCAAGACCGATCAACTGCTCGGCTTGAAGGAGAACGTGATCGTGGGGCGGTTGATCCCGGCGGGTACCGGCAGCGTGATGAGCCGGTTGCGCGCGATTGCCGCGGGGCGGGACAAGACGACGCTGGCGCAGACACGCACGGCGCTGCCGTCACGCCGCGAGGTTGCCGCGGAGTAACGGCCTGGTTCGGTGGAGTAAAGAAGCCGGCATCCTTCGGGGTGCCGGTTTTTTTTGCGCGATCGACGGCGCGCCCGGCCGTTCGCAAACCGGTTCAGCGCGGAGGTTGATCGGCGGCGAAGGCTTGTCTGATCCGGGCGGCCTGGGCCGGCGAGAGGCGTTGTTCCGCGGCGGTGGACGAGAGGGAGGAGACGTGTTTGCGGTGGAAGAAGGTGGTCTGGTCGTAATAACTGTAGCCGAGGTCCTGCACGCCGGGATCGCTGCGGTCGAGGCGGTCCGCCATGGCTTTGACAGTCTGCTTGGCGTGGCGCCGGGCTATGGCCCGGGCCTCAAGCCAGCCGACATCGGGGGCGAGGAAGCGGCCGATGGTGCGGGCGGCCCGGATCGGGTGACGGTCGAGGAATTCGTAATCGATCGTCAGGGCGACGTTGCGGATCTTTTCATACAGGGCAAGCCATGCCTTGATCAGGATGATCGACTCGGCTTCGGGGAAGCCGAAGGTTTCCATGAAGGAGGCCACGGCGTCTTCCGGGCGGCGGATGGTGCAGATGACGCGGATGGCACCGGTGCGGGCGAGGTTGATGCCGAGCTCGTCCATGTCGTGCGACTTCAGCAACAGGTGATCGCAGGGTCCTGCGGCGGCGAGTTCGGCCGGGATGTCGAACGCGGCCTGCTGGTGGAGGGTGCCGCGTTTTGCGAGAACCTCGCGGGCGATGTTGAATGCGAAGGTGGAGCCGCTGCGTTGCATGCCGGCGAGGAACACGATCATGGCCGGGCGGGGGCGGTGCGTATGAGGCGTGGCATCAGCGACCGGCAAGCGGGGTTGCGAAGATGTCGATGTGGTCGATGCCCGAGCGGTGATATGCCTCCATGATGCGGGACCAGTCCTGACCTGCGGCGCTCAATGATCCGTCCGGCTGGATGACGGCGACTTCGTAGTCCTGGCGTGCGAACCAGCGCAGGTAGTCTTCGCCGGAAACGCCGGAGATGCCAGGGATGAGGTCGGGGGCGAATTCGCTGATGATGGCGGGGCGGTGGCGGCGGATGATTTGCTCGCAGCCTTGCATGGCGGGGTATTCGGCGCCGTCGACGTCGATCTTGATCAGGTCGATCCGGCGGTCGGCGGGGATGATGCTGTCGAGGGCGAGGCAGGGCACAATGCGCGCGGTGAGTAGGGCGCCGATCTCGTCTGGCACGCCGGAGGTGGTGCCGGTGGAGTGAGAGGTGTGTAGTGAGAGGATGCCCGTTTTCGCGCCCGCGGCGGCGTGGATCAGGGTGATCTGCCCGAAATCGTTCAGCCGTCGGCTGGCTTCGAGCAGGCGGGCGTTCTGCTGGTTGGGTTCGACCGCGAAGACCTGGCCGGAGGGACCGACGATGGCGGCGGAGAGCATGGAGAAATAGCCGATATTGGCGCCGATATCGAGCACACCCATGCCTTGCCGCAACGTGCGACGGAAGATGGCGCTGACGTCGGGTTCATAGACCGATTCGCGGACGATTTTGCCGATCGCATCATCGGTGACGTCCGAGACGATCCGGAAATCGGGCAGGTCGGTGATGACGATGTCGGACGAGACGTCCTGGTTCATCAGGCCGCGTCGGGCGAATTCGAGGCTGTTGACATAGCTGGCGACGACGCCCTGGAGGTTGCCGCCGATATGTGCGGCATGGCCGCGCCATTCCTCGATATTGGGTGAGCGGCCGAGCAGGAGGCGAAAGCACGCCATGATGTCGGCTTTGGTGGCGAGCGGCAGATAGGGTTCCTGCCACGGCTCGCGTGCGCGTTCGGGCCGCGGGCGCGGCACCGACGCGGCGTGCCGGGCTGGCTGGTCGGGCGCGGCTGCGGGGATCGGGTCTGGGGCGGCGGGCAGCGGATCGGCCGCGGCGGCGAGGCCGGCGAGCATGCCGTGGGTCCGCCGGGCGACGGCATTCCAGGTACGATCGCCCAGCCACGCCTGGGCGGCTGTGCGGAGGGCGGTGCGCGCCGGCAGATCGGCGAGGTGGGCGATAACGGCGGCGGCGATGGCGGCGGGAGATTCATCGGCGGTGCGGGCGACGGCGTTGCCGGCTTCCTCGAAGATGGGGAACGGCGTTACGATTGTGGGCGTGAGGCTGGCGAGACAGTTGCGCAGGGCAGCACTCGAGGCTTCCGGCGTGTGGCGGTAGGGCAGCACGAGCAGGTCGCAGCCCGCGAGCCGCAGCATCGATTCCTCATGCGTGAGGTAGTCGGTCGTCCACTCGATCGCGTCGGTAACGCCGAGTTCGGCGGCAAGGGTGGTGCACGCGGTAAGTTCGGCGCGGGATTCCTCGGCCGGGAAGAGCGCGTTGACGAGGCGGAGTCTGGCGTGCGGCCACGTGGCGCGGATGATGGGCAGGGCCGCTATGAGGGCACCGATGCCCTTCGAGGGCAGCAGAAAACCGTAGCAGCCGATGGTCGGTGTGTCGTGGGCGGGATTCAACGGCGCAGGGGCGGACATTGGATTGAACGGCGCAGGGGCGGATATTGGATTGAACGGCGCAGGGGCGGATATTGGATTGAACGGCGCAGGGGCGGATATTGGATTGAACGGCGCAGGGGCGGATATTGGATTGAACGGCGCAGGGGCGCCGTGTGCAATGAGGACCACAGTGTCGGACAGGCCGCGGGTTGCGAGGAAATCGACGTCGTTCATTGTGTGCACGATGATGCGGGTGGCGCTCTGCAGAGCGTCGAGCACGATCACCTGATCGGAGACGGGGCATTCGAGCAGATGGGCGGTGGTGTGGAGCGTCACGGCGACGATGCGACCGGCAAGGCGGGCATCGTGCAGCAGTTGCGCAAGACCGAGCCAGTGGATCAGGCCGGGTTGATGCTGGATCATCAGCACGTCCGGGCCGGCGCGGCTGACGGCGGCGGCAAGCTCCGCGATGGTGGTCAGGCCGCCTTGCGTCCAGGCGGGGGCGACCGGCACGCGGTGATCGCCGATCCGTTCGGTGCGTTCATGGGTGCGATGATCGGTCAGGATCGTCAGCTGGTCATGCGGGGCGATGTGGGCGGCGAGGGCGGTGACCAGATGGCGGGTGTATTCCGCAACGCCGCAGCGGACATCCCATGAGCTGATGACCGCGAAGCGGCGCGGCGGCGGCGGCGGGGTGAGCAGGAGATCGATCGTGGTGTCGATGACGCGGCGGGTCCAGGCGCTGCGATCGAGGCGTTGCATGATGGCGGTATGGGCGCGGTGCGCGCGGGCGGCGGTGGCCGTGCCGGCGATAGCGGCATCGGCGAAGACTTCTCGCAGGGCGCGGACCAGCGCCTGCGGGTCCGGCGCGAGCCAGAGGGATTGGGCCGCTGCAAGGTGACTGGCCGAGGGTTCGCGCCGTGCCGGGAGGAGGATGGCGTCGTCCTCCGTGGTGAAATCGGCGTGACCGCCGCCACCGGTGACAATCAGGGGCAAGCCGGCGGCCATCGCCTCGGCAGCAGGCAGGTTGAAGCCTTCGCCGCGCGTCGGCAGCACCATAACATCGGCCGTGCGGTAGAGGTCGAGTAGATCGGCTGCGGGGATGTCGCGATCGATGAGGACGATTTCAGGCAGATCCGGGTGGTTGGCTTGCAGGCGCGCGATCTGGCCGGCGGTGTCGTTATGCGGGTTCGGGAAGGTCTTGATGACCAGCCGCGGCCGGAGCGGTTGAGCCGGGGTGCCGGCGGCGGCGGTGGGGAAGGCTTCGGCAAAGGCGGCAAGCAGCAGATCGACCCCTTTGCGGGGGAAGGTGGATGAGACGTGGAGAATGGTGAAAACGCCCGCAACGACGGGTGATACGGTGCGCGCGGCTGCCAGGGCGGCGAAATGGTCGAGCGGCGGCGCGTAGCCTACCACGCGCACCGGAATCGCGACGCCGGAGTTGACAAGGGCCTGGGCCACGAACTGCGAGGGGGCGAGTACCGCGCGAAACGAGCGGTTGAGCTGGTCGACCATGGCCAGCGGGATGACGGATTCTTCCCAGAAGAAGAACGCGATGGCGAGATCGGCCGCCTGATCGGGCAGGTAGAGCGGATAGTGCTGGCTGATCACCACCATGGGTGCCGTGGGTGGCGGATTGGCGCTGACCAGGGCGTTCAAGGCGGCGTGGTCTGCCGCGGGAACATCGTCAATCCGGTCGGTCGGTTGCTGTTCGACCGGTTGCAACCTGACCCGGCCGGGCAGGGCCTCGTCGAGGGCGAGGGCGAGCGTGCGATTGACGGCGGCGAGACTGTAGGTACCGTTGACGTGGCCGGCGATGGTGATGGCAAGATTGGCGGTCAGCGGGGCGGCGGCGGTCGTGCTGCGCGGCGGCATCGCACCGGCGCGCAGCAGGGCGGCGAGCAGGTCCGGGACGTGGCGCGACAGGCGGAAGCGGTCGAGGTTGCCGAATTGTGCGGCGATGATCGCCTTGCGGCGGGCGCTGGTGGACAGGTCCAGCATGGCGGCGCCGGCGGCAGCGGGATCGGTGGTGGCAAGCAGGACGCCGGTGCCGCCCATGGTATAGGGCACGGCGCCGGTGCCGTGGGCGATGACCGGAATGCCGTGGGCCATCGCCTCGATCAGCGGTACGCCGAAGCCTTCGTGGCGGCTGAGCGAGACGTAGAGATCAGCCCGGTGGTACCAGTCGCTAAGCTCTGACTCGGACACCTGACCGGTGACGGTCACGACGCCGCGCAGGCCGAGTTCGCCGATGCGGCGATACAACGCGGCGACGTATCCGTCGCTGCCGCCTTCCGCGCGGCCCACCAAGACCAGGCGGCAGGGGCGCGCGAATTGCGCGCGGAAGGCGGCGAATGCCTCGACAAGGTCTATCTGGGCCTTACTCTCGACGATGCGGCCGACGAACAGGACCGTGAACGGCTGATCCGGCTCGCGCTGAAATGGAACCGCGGCGCTGGCGCGCAGCGCATCGACATCGAACAGAAGGGGGCAGACCGTGACCGCCCGGTAGCCGTGGCGGCGCAGTTCGATCGCGTTGAACGGGCTGACGGCGAGGGCCGCGACCGTGCGGTCGCGCCAGAAGTCGAGCTGTGCGCGCCCCAGATCGGCAAAGCGGGCAAGACCGGGTATGCCGGTCAGGAGGCTGGCCGGGGTGATGTTGTGATACATCAGGATTTTCGGTGCGGGCAGCGCGGCCAGGTGCTCGGCCCGCTCATGGCCGAGCGAATGCAGGACGATAAGGATATAATCGTCATGCACCGGCAGGTCTTCGAGGCGGAAGAACTGCTCTTCGAGCCGGTCATCGGGGTGTTCGATAAAGATATCGCTGCGGTAGCCGAGCACGCGCAGGATATCGCGGGTCAACAGCATCGAGTTGGTGATGGCATCGCCGAAGGCGACACCGGGGTGGAACTGGTGGACTGCGCGGCGCAGCGGAGCCGGCAGCATCAGCGGTGGGACCCGGTGGCCGACGCGCGGCTCGTGAGGCGGCGCAGCATGCGGGCGAGCGGCAGGACGGGTTTCAGGGCCCGCGGTCCGTCGTCCCAATGCAGCGCCAGGGCAAGATGCTCGAGCTTGTCCTTGTAGGGGATCAATTGCGCGATCTGGGCGCGCAGGTCGGCCTCCTGTTGTTCCATCATTTTGAGGTGGCGCTCCAATAGCTGCACCCAGTCTTCGCGTAATTTTATGCCCTGCTGGGTCTCGGCGAGCGTGTGCTGCACTGCGGCAAGCTGTGCCTGGAGATCGGCACTGCGGGCCTCGGCGCTCGATTGCATCGTGCGCAGATGGAGCATCTCGCGTTCGAGCATCGTGATTTCGTTGGCATGCTCCGCGAGCAGGCGTGCAGCGTCCGCGGTGGCGGGATCATAGATTTTGAACAGGTCGAAATTGTTCGGCGGCACGCGAAAGTGCGGTGCGAGTTCGGCGTGGCGTTCCTGCGCGACATAGAAGCGGTTGAGCCCGTCGAACCAGACGAATACGTAGCCGGCGTCCAGTACCGCCGGCTCCCATGCGGCGTTCTCGATGGTGGTGAGCGGTTCGGTGGCTTCGAGCAGCATGATCCAGGGGCGGAAGCGTTTGAAATCGGCGCCGGCGAGGACCTCGGCTTCGGCGCCCTCGACATCGATTTTCAGGAAATGGATGTCGGTGCCCGCATAGGTTTCGCATATTTCGGCCAGGGTCATCAGGCGGACCGGACGGGCGTTGACGCGAAAGCCGTCGCGCCGATGGTTGGCGGCGATCTCGGCGTGCAGGGTGGAAAGCCCGGTGTCGGCGACTTCGTGAAATATCCGGCTGCCGGGTGCATCCGCCAGGGCTACCTCGAGATTGACGTCCTCGGGCCGCGCCTCGCACAGGCGGGCGAAATAGTGCCGACTCGGCTCGATGTTCACGCCACGCCAGCCGGCATCGTAGAACGCCTTGGTGACGCTCATTTCAACAGGATCGGCGGCGCCGACATCGATGTAGACACCGTGTTGGATCTGGCCAAGCGCGCGCCAGAGCATGACATCTTCGAAGTTCTGGGCGTAGGAAATGAGGGGCATCGGGTCCTGGTTCAATTTTTTGGATGATAGAGCATGCGGCGTCGAAAACTCAAACGGCGGGCTCCGGCTAGCGGTAGAGGCGCACGATGAAGGTAGCCAGCGCCAGCGCGGGACCGAACGGGATGGCCGCACCGGGTGGCCAAACGGTGATGGAGCGCGCGGCCGGGCTGCGGGCCGCGATCGCGACGGCGAGGCCGAGCAAGCCGGCGGCCAGGATCAGATCGGGCAGGGCGGCGATGCCGACCCAGGCGCCAGCGGCCGCAAGCAGCTTGGCATCGCCGGCGCCCAGACCTTCGCGGCCCCTGAGTGCACGATAGGTCAGGGCGATCGCGCGGAAACCGAGGTAGCCCGCGATGGCGCCGAGCGCGTGGGACGCGAGCGCGGCCGGGTTGAGCCACCAGGTGACAGCGAGGCCGGCGATGATCAGCGGCAGGGTGAGGGCATCAGGCAGGATGAGGTGTTCGGCGTCGATCCAGGCCAGGGCCAGCAGCGTCCAGCCCAGGCCGCAGGCGGTCCAGAGTGCGGAGGGGGTGCGTGTCGCGCTGATCGCCCATAGCGCGATCGCGACGGCGGCCAGCTCAATTGCGAGATGGAACCGTGCGATCGGCGCGTTGCAGATGCGGCAGCGGCCGCGCAGCAGCACGATGCTGACAAGCGGGATAAGGTCGTGCGGCGCGAGCGGCTGGTTGCAATGGTCGCACGCCGAGCGGGCAAGGCCGACCGGGCGGCGGTGCGGCAGGCGCCGGACCATGACACCCGCGACGCTGCCGGCGAAGGGCGCAACCAGGAGGGGGGGCAGCCAGAACACCAGTCGATACTCCTGTTCGTCTCGCCCGATCGGCAGATGGTTATGGGGTTTGAAACGGGGCGCCTGCATCTATAAGGATAACGGGACGGTACAAGCGTTGGATGCAGCGATTGTGCGTTTAGGAGCAGCCGAGGCAATTGGAGTGGTCGACAGCACTTAAATGGGCGGTGCCACGGTTCGGCACAAGCCGCACCGGCGGCGCCCGCCCCGATGCGGCGCGTTCCGGTGTGGTCACGCCGGCGATGCCGTTGCGTGTGCCCAACCGGATGGACACCCTGGCGGAACTGGTGATCGCCTCCGGCGTGTGCGACGCGCGGACCGTGGCGCGGGCCCGGTCGGTTGCTGCGGAAAGCGATCAGCGGCTGGACCTGGTGATGATCCAGCTGGGTCTGATTTCGGAACGCGGACTCGCGCAGATCTATGCGCGGCTGCTCGACTGCCCGGTGGCCGGACCGGCGCGCTACCCCGATGCAGAGCCGGTGCTCCCTGGCGCGTTGCCCGCCCTGTTTCTACGCAGTGCCCGCGCCGTGCCGGTCGCGCTTGAAGCGGGGCATCTGGTGGTGGCCATGGCCGATCCGCTCGATGATTTCACCGCCGCGGCGATGGCCGCCGCGACCGGACTTGCGGTGCGGCGCGAGGTGGCGCTGCCGATCGAGATCGATGCGGCCCTCGACCGGCTCTATCCGGATGCACCGGGCCCCGGCACGGACGCGGCCGAGGGGCTGGCGGGACGCGAACCGCTGGAAGAAGACGCTGAGCGGTTGAAGGATCTGGCGAGCGAGGCACCGGTGATCCGGTTGGTCAACCAGATTATTTTCCGGGCGGTGGAGACCCAGGCGTCGGACATCCACCTTGAACCGTTCGAGGACCGGTTGCGGGTGCGCTACCGCTATGACGGTGAGTTGCATGAGGCGGAGAGCCAGCCGGCGCAGCTGACCGCGGCGATCACCTCGCGCGTGAAGATTATGGCGCGGCTGGATATCGCGGAGCGGCGCCTGCCGCAGGATGGCCGGATCAAGCTCGCAGTGCGTGGCCAGGACATCGATATCCGCGTCTCGACCGTGCCGTCGCTGCATGGCGAGGCGGTCGCGCTGCGGATTCTGGATCGCAGCGCGGTCGAGCTCGATTACGGGGCGCTGGGTCTGCCGCCGGCGATCATCGGCAAGCTGGGGGCCGCGCTGGAACTGCACAATGGCATCGTGCTGGTGACGGGGCCCACCGGCAGCGGCAAGACCACGACCCTCTACACCGGGCTGAGCGGGTTGAACGTGACGGCGCGCAAGATCGTCACGATCGAGGACCCGATCGAGTTTCAGCTCGACGGCATCAACCAGATCCAGGTCAAGCCGCAGATCGACCTGCATTTCGCGACGCTGCTGCGCTCGATCCTGCGCCAGGACCCGAATGTCATCATGGTCGGTGAAATCCGCGACCTGGAGACGGTGCAGGTTGCGGCGCGGGCGGCGCTGACCGGGCATCTGGTGTTGTCCACCCTGCATACCAATTCGGCGGCGGCGACCATCACGCGGCTGCGCGACATGGGGCTCGAGGATTATCTGATCGCGGCAACGATTCGCGGGGTGCTGGCGCAGCGGCTGGTGCGGCGGCTGTGCCTTGCGTGCCGTGCATCGGCGCCTGCGCCGGACGCGCTGGTGCGCCAGTTCGATCTCGATCATGGCAGCGGCGCGCCGGTCACGGTCTGGCACGCGGTGGGCTGCCCGCAATGCCGCAACACCGGGTTTCGCGGCCGCATGGCGATTGCCGAATTTCTGGAGCCCAATGCGGCGATCGAGCGATTGATCTTTGCGCGGGCGGATCAGGCCGACATCGAGCATGCGGCGGTCGCGGCGGGGATGGTGACGATGTTCGATCGTGGTATCGCGGCGGCGCTGGCCGGGGAGACCACAATCGAGGAAGTCGTGCGCAGCATCAGGTCGGGTGCCTGATGGCAGCGTTTCGGTATACCGCGATCGATCGATCCGGGCAGATGGCGAGCGGGGTGATGGACGCGCCGGATGCAGCGCAGGTGATCGCGCGGTTGCAGCGCGACGGCCAGATCCCGGTCCGCACCGAGCCGGCGGACCGGCGGTCGTTCATTGCGGCGCTTCTGGCAACCGAGTTCGGCAACACGGGGCTGCGCCGGCAGGATGTGGCGCATCTGACGCGGGAGCTCTCGATCATGCTCGGTGCGGGCCAGGATCTGGACCGGGCGCTGCGGTTTCTGGTCGAGACAGCACCCAGGCCGCGGGTCGCACGGCTGGTCGAACAGCTGCGCGCCGCGGTGCGCGACGGCGGTTCGCTCGCTGCGGCGCTGGCGGCGCAGCCACGGAGTTTCTCGAAACTCTATATCGGGCTGGTGCGGGCCGGCGAAGCGGGCGGCGCATTGGCCGCGACACTCGACCGGCTGGCGCTGTTGCTGGAACGCCAGCGCAAGCTGACGGCCACGGTACAGTCGGCGATGATCTATCCCGGACTGCTGGCGCTGGTCT
This sequence comes from Acidiphilium sp. PA, assembly GCF_026191915.1. Lineage (GTDB taxonomy): Bacteria > Pseudomonadota > Alphaproteobacteria > Acetobacterales > Acetobacteraceae > Acidiphilium. The sequence continues at coordinate 703,588 of NZ_JAIMBY010000001.1, read as the reverse complement.
CGATCGGGTCGGTGACGCTTCTTCTTACCGAGGTGTTGCCGCAATTCGCGCCACTGTTTGCCCAGAATGGCGCACCGATGCCGGCCTCGACCGCGTTTCTGCTGCGGTTTGGCGCGTTGATCCGCAACGATGGTCTGTATGGCTTGCTTGGCTTGATCGGGTTCGGGCTGGTGGTGCACCGGCTATTGCGACGCCCTGGCGTCCGCCTGGTGGTGGACCGGCTGGTGCTGCGTGTGCCGGTGATCGGCGCCCTGACACGCGAGGTGCTGGCGGCGCGCTTCACGCGGACGCTGGGATCGTTGCTGCTGAACGGCGTGCCGCTGATCGCGGCCCTTGGCATCGTGCGCGACGTGATCGGCAACCGGGCTGCGATCGCTGCGGTCGAGCAGGCGACCGGCAGTGCCAAGGGCGGCGCGGGGCTGGCTGCACCGCTGGCGGCGGCGCAGATTTTTCCGGTGCGGACCTTGCATTTGTTGCGCCTGGGCGAGGAGACCGCGCAGCTCGGCGCGATCGCGCTGCGCGCCGCCGACATTCATGACGAGGCGGTGCAACTCGGCATCCAGCGCCTGGTCTCGCTGCTGGTGCCGGCCATCACGATCGTGATGGGGGCGATCATCGGCGGGATCGTGTCGTCGCTGATGCTCTCGATGCTCAGCCTGAACAATCTGGCGGGATGAGGATGCGTCGGGGCCCGACCGATCCTGGGCGGTCCGCAGGCTTTACGCTGCTCGAAATCATGGTCGTGATCGTGGTGATGGGTCTGTTGCTGACGCTGGTGATCGGCCGGGGACCCGAGCGCAGCCCGACGCTGGCGTTGCGCGCCGCGGCGAGCCGGGTGGTGCAGGCGCTGCGGCTCGCGCGGACCGAGGCGATTGCGCGCGGCGAGCCGGTGTCCTTCCGGATCGATCCGGCGCAGCGGGCGTTCGGACCCCCGGGTCATGAGATGGCAACGCCGCCTGGGATCGGGCTGTCGACCGTAAAACCAGTGATCGTGTTCGAGCCGGATGGCAGTGCGACCAGCGGGGCGATCGGGTTATCGCTGCGGGCGATGCGCACGGTGATCGTGGTGCACTGGGTGAATGGGCGAGTGAGTGTCGGCCAAGTTCAGACCGGCTGATGCCGGCTTCACGCTGATCGAGGTGCTGGTGGCGCTGGTAATCGCGGCGCTGGCGCTCGGCGTGCTCTATCAGGGTTCGGTGGGGGGGATGCGGTCGGCCAAGGCCGCGAGCCAATATGAGGAAGCCCTGTCGCGCGCGCGATCGCATATGGCGGGGCTGCTCGTGCAGAGCGGGTTTCGCGCCGGGCGGCAGAGCGGCCGTGACGGGGGCGGGTTCAGGTGGCAGACGCGGGTGGTGCCGCTCGGCGTTGCGGTGACCGGCGGCGCGCCGCAGCCGACGCGTCCGGCTCTGTATGCGTTGAGCGTGACGGAGTCTTGGGTATCAAGCACCGGGGGTTCCGGCGGTGGGCGGCGCAGTGTGACGCTGCACGGCGAGCGGCTGGGGGCGATCGCGGTGCGGGCACGATGAAAACCGGGCACAGCCGGTCGCAGGCGGGCTTCACGCTGCTGGAAATCATGGTCGCACTGGTGGTGTTCGGGTTCCTGATGATCGGGTTGGCCCAGAGCGTCAGTTTCGGACTCCGGGCATGGAACGGGCAGGCCCGCAGCATTGCCGCGCGCGGTGATCTCGATGCGACCGACCGTGTGCTGCGCACGCTGATCGGGCAGATGGCGCCGGGTTTCAAGGTCGATCCACCCAACATAATCGGCCGTGCGCATGGGCTTGCGTTTACCACGCATCTGCCGGAGGGTGCGCCGGTGGCGGCGTTCACGCCGGTCGATGTGTCGTTGACGGTGGATGCGCGGCACGATTTCATTCTGCGCTGGACACCGCATTTTCATGCCGTACGGCTGGCTGGCGCGCCGGTGATCCGCACGACCATTCTTTTGCATGGGGTCGCTTCGGTCGATTTCGCGTACTGGCGGCCGGCCCCTGGCGGGGGAGCGTGGGTGCGCAGCTGGGACGGCCGGACACCGCCCGCGCTGGTGGAATGCCGTCTTCACTTCGCGACCCGCAGGCACGCCGCTGACCGGCGCCATTGGCCGATGATGGTGATCGCACCGATGCGCCAGCCGGTTTTTTGAGAGAGGTGGCCGAACCGCGATGTCAGTGAACAGCAGGCAGGATTGCGCATCTGGGGCGGGCTGTCGCCGCGTTGGTCGGGCGGCCGTCGAGGCGTTTCGCGATTGGGCGCAACCTGTCGGGGCCGGTCGGCCATGGTGAGCGTCTTCATGCGATGGTGGGCGGAACGTCTGGCCGAGTTGATCCCCGCCCGACTGATCAACCGGGATTCGCTCGGGGTCGATGCGCTGCTGGTCGAGCCGGCGGGCGGCGATGGGGCGAGCGTCCAGCTGTCGGTGCGGCGCCAGCGACGGGTGAACCGGTTGATGCACGTGGCACTGGATCGGGACGGTCTGGCGGCCTTACGCGCCACGCCGCGACGGGGACTGCCACCGCGGGTCGTGCTGGCGCTGCCGACCGGCATGCTGCTGGAACGGATGGTGGTGCTCCCTGAGGCGGCCGAGGCGGATTGGCGGTCCGTGCTGGGTCATGAAATCGCGCGGCTGACACCGTTTGCGACGGACGCGGTCTATTGGACCGGCCGGGTGGAGCGGCGTGATGTGGCGCGCGGCAAAATCGTGCTGCGGTTGTCGATCGTGCCGAAGGCGCCGCTTGTGCCCGTGATCGAAGCGCTGGCGGCGGCTCAGATCGTGCCGAGCACGATTGAAGTAATGGGCGCCGACGGCGTGCGCGTAATCCGTATGGCGGCGGCGATGGTCGAGACCAGGCGGCTGCGTGCCTTGCAGGCTTTGTGCGGGGCATGCGCCGGGCTGGCGGTGCTGGCCGTGGCGCTGCCGTTTCTGACGCAGGCACGCGCGCTATCGGCGGTGGATCGGAAGATCAGGACATTGCGGCCGGTAGTGGTGCGCGCGGAGGTTTTGCGGCGCCGGATTCTTGCGGGATCGTCGAGCGTCGATGTGGTCGCGCGCGAGCGCCTGCGGGTGGGCGACCCGCTCGCGATCCTGGCCGCGGTGACCGGGGCTTTGCCCGACAACACCTATCTGACCGAACTCAGCCTGCGGCAGTTGCATCTGCAACTCGCGGGACAGTCCGGCGCGGCGGCACCGTTGCTTGCGGCCTTGTCGGCCAATCCGTCGCTGGGTGGGGTGGCGTTCGCGGCGCCGGTGACGCGCGATGCGAACAGCCATAAGGATCTGTTCACGATCAAGGCGGTGATCCGGCCGACGGCGGAGGCGGGCCCATGACGCGCGCGTTACCGACAGGGCGTAACGGCCGCGTGCTCGCGGTGGGGTTCGCCGCCCTGGCGCTGGCTGTTCTGTGGCTCGCGATCGGTAGCCCGCTGGTGGGGTGGTACGAGGCGCGCGCGGCCCATCTGGCCGAACGCCGGCTGTTTGCGGCCCATCTGGCGGGGCTGGCCGCCGCGCTGCCCGTGCTCGCGCGCGACGCACACCGGCTCTCGGCGTCGGTGCCGGCACGGCGGGTGCTGCTGGAGGGTGCGACCGATGCGATCGCCGCCGCAAACTTGCAGCAGACGGTGCAAAGCATGGCAGGCCGTGCGGGGGCAGTGATTTCGAGCACCGAAACGCTGGCGACGCAGCGCAGGGGGCGGTATCGGTTGATTCGCCTGCAGGTCGCGCTGACCGGCAGATGGCCGGTGCTGGTGCACCTGTTGCAGGCGATCACTACGGCGCAACCGACCATGCTGGTCGATGACCTGCGGGTGACAGGCGCGGATATCGGTGTGCGGGGCGGCGACGCACCGCTGAGCGCGACCATCACCGTGATTGCCTTCCGGCCTGGAACCGCGCATCCATTGGCGATGGGATCGGGTAGTGAAGCTATGGTGAAATAATGCTTCGACTTGCCTTCATGACGATGGGTGGATTGGCTTTGGTTCTGGGTTGCATCGTGATCGGCGAGGCGTGGTCGGCGCATGGGGAGGCAAGTCGCGCGATCGTGGCGGCGGGGCCTGCCCCGTTGCGATTGACGCCGGGGGTGCCGGTGGACCCGGGCCGGACCAACAGGTGGGTGGCGGCGATTCTGGCGCGGCCGTTGTTCACCCCCTCACGCCGGCCGGCCCGCATTGCGGCGGTTGCGGGATCAAGTCGCGCGGCGCTGCCGAGGCTGACCGGCATCATGGTCAGTCCGGAAGGACGGTTCGCGATTTTCGCGCCCGCCACGGGCAAGCCGATCACTGTGCAGCCGGGCGCGCGGATCGGTGGTTTCACCGTTCGGGGGATTGCGCGTGATCGTGTCTCGGTGCTCGGACCCGATGGAGTCGAGACGGTGCGGATTACCTACGGCGACACGCCGGCTGCCAGCACGAGCGCGGCCCCGACCGCGCCGCGTGCGACTCCGGTCACGGCTGCGCGCGGGGTGCCACCGGGTTCGCTGTTCGCCATGCCCCCGATGACCCGGACGGCGGGCGGTATCATGCTCGGCGGGACATCGACGGATCTGCCGAGCGCGGCGACGTGGTCGGGGCCGCCGCCTTTATCGCAACTGGTGCCGCCGCCGCGGCCGCCACTCGCCAGTCATCCGCTGCTGCCGGCGGGCAAACCTTCGGCGCCAGCCGGGGTCGCGGCCGAATGATAGCCGCCGCATGAAGAAGGACCGACTCGCGCGGGTGATCTCGCTCGGCAGCCTGGCGGGGATGCTGGCAGTGGGCGGTCTGAGCGGATGCGCTGCGTCGCGGCAGCCGCTCGCGGCGCCGCAGCGGTTGAGCCAGTTGCGCGGGTCGGTCGGCGCCCGGTATGCCACGCTCGATCCCAATACGAACCTCGGCCCCGCGCGGCAGGCGTCGCCGCAGGTGAGCTACGGACAGGCGCAACCGCTTGGTCTGCCGTCTGATGGGGCAAGCGGCGCCGGGGCCGGCGGCGGCGATATTTCACTCAACTTTGCCGATACCGATATCCGCACCGTGATTGCGCAGATCCTCGGGGATATGCTGCACGTCAACTACGTGATTGATCCCAGCGTGCACGGCACGGCGACGTTTCATACCGCGCAGCCGCTGACGCGCGCAGAACTGCTGCCGGTGTTGCAGGCGTTGCTGGGCGAGAACGGCGCGGCGCTGGTGCAGACCGGCACGCTGTATCGGGTGGTGCCGGCGGCGACCGCTGCGACGACGACCAATCTGGCGGGCAACACGGCCGAGGCGGGCAGCACGCTGGTGCCGTTGCGCTACGCCGCCGCCGGGGAGCTCGCCAAGGTGCTGCAGCCCTTTATCGGCGCCGGGGGAAAGATCGTCGCTGCACCGAACGGGAATGCGGTGCTGCTGTCGGGCGACCCGGCGGATCGGGCGACGATGCTAGGCCTGGTGCGCGCGTTCGATATCGATCAGTTGGCCGGGCAATCCTATGCTCTGCTCCCGGTATCGGCAGGTGATGCCAAGGATATGGCGGCTTCCTTGCAAACCGCGTTGGCGGGCAAGGCGGATCTGGCCGGGTTGCGGATTGTGCCGATGGAGCAGGTCAACGCCATTCTGGCGGTGGCCAGCCGTGCCGACACGATCGCGGATGTGCGGCGGGTGTTCGACCTGATCGAGCGGAACCAGGCGCAGACAACGCGAAGCTGGCATGTTTATTACCTGCAGGACAGTCAGGCCAATAATCTTGCGTATGTGCTGCAGCAGGCGTTCACGCCCGATAACGTGACCGCGCAGCCGAACGGGACTGTGACCGGCGGCACGGGCAGCAGCGGCGAGACAATGGGCGGCGCGGCGGCGGCCGGCGGCGCATCCGGCGGGATTTCAATATCGAACCCGTTGGGTGGAGCGGGGGGCGGCATTGCTGCGGGCGGCATCGGCAGTGGTGGCATCGGCGGCGGTACGGTGGCACCCGCGGCCACCGGCACGCCGGGGGCGGCTTCGGGCAGTTCGGCCAATCCTCTGTTGGGCGGGCTGGGGGGTGGCGGCGCTGCGGGCGGCGGTAGTGCGAGCGATACGATGCGGATCATTCCCGATCAGCAGAACAACGCGCTGTTGATCTATGCGACGCAAAGCGAGGACGACCTGGTCAACGCCATGTTGCGCAAGATCGACGTGCTGCCGCTGGAAGTGCGGATCGATGCGACGATTGCGGAGGTGCAGCTCAACAATAATCTGAAATATGGCACGCAGTTCTTTTTCCAGAAAGCTGGCGGCATCAACGGCATTCTGAACAATGGCACCGCATCGCTCACCACGCCGGCGAACGTGGCGCTCGATTCGACCTTTCCCGGCTTCGTGATCGGTGGCAGCGGAGTCGGTGGCGCGCCGCTGGCGATTTCGGCATTGCAGGCGGTGACCAAGGTGCGGGTGCTGTCCTCGCCGGAGTTGCTGGTGTTGAACAATCATACGGCGGAACTGCAGGTGGGCAGCCTGGTGCCGTATCTGACGTCGAGTTCGCAGAGCACCATCACGTCTGGCGCACCGGTGATCAGCAGCATTCAATATCAGCCGACCGGCGTGATCATGAGGGTGACGCCGCGGGTCGACCGTGACGGGCTGGTGGAGTTGCGGATCGCCCAGAATGTCAGCAGCGTATCGACCGCCACGACGACCAACGGCATCCAGTCGCCGACGTTTCTGCAGCGCAGCATATCGTCGAGCGTGGTGGTGCAGGACGGCCAGACGATCGGTCTGGCCGGGTTGATCACGGATAACGCCTCGCGTGGAAACCAAGGAATTCCTTGGCTCAAGGATATTCCTGTGCTCGGTGCACTCGCGGGCACGCAGGACAACACGCGGGTGCGCGACGAATTGCTGGTGCTGCTGACACCGCACGTGGTTTACAACACACACGACGTGCAGGCGCTGACGGCGGATATGGAACGTGCGATGCCGGGTGCGACCAATGTGCCGGCGGCATTGAGCGTGCCGGATGCCGGGCTGTCCGATCCCAACCTTGCGGTTCGGCGTGCGTTGCGGGTTCAGCAGTGACCGGCCGGGCGCCGCGCGATGAGCGGCAATCGGGTGTTGCGTTGATCATCGTGCTGTGGACCGTCGTGCTTCTGATGTTTCTGGTCGGTCATATCGAGGCGGCAGGCCGTGACGAGGCGCGGCTCGCGCTGAACCTGCGGCGCGGTGCCGCGCTCCAGAGCCAGGCGGACGGCGCGATTGCGGTGGCGGCGTTTCACAACCTCGACCAGACGGCGGCCCACTGGCCCGCGGATGGGCAGATCCATCTGATCGATGTTCACGGTGATGCATTCGTCGCGCGAATCAGGGTTGCGTTGATCGATCAATCCGGCAAAATCAACATCAATGCCGCGCCGGCGTCGCTGTTGCAGGCACTGATCGTGGCGGTGGGCCGCAGCCGGGCGCAGGCAGCCGCGGTGGCTTCGAGCATCGTGCAATGGCGGGCGCCGGACGCCGATGCCCAACACGCCGTGCATCTTGCCGCGCAATATCGCGCTGGCGGCCATCGGCTCGGGCCGCCGGGTACGCCGTTTGAGTCGTTGAGCGAACTCGGTTTGGTGGCCGGCGTGTCACCGCGCCTGCTGAACGCGCTGCGGCCGTATCTCACTCTATACGGCAACGGCGGGGTCAACCTCGCCTATGCGGCACCGGCGGTGAGACGGGCGGTGGCAATGGGTGCCGGTGCCGGGGCGGCGTTCATGCCGCATCCGCCGGGATTACGGGTGATCGAGATCACCGCCACGGCGTCGGGTCCTGGGAGAAGCAGGTTCACGCGGCGTGCGATCGTGCGGCTGGGATCGCAGGCGGGCGGCTGGATGCGGATACTGGCGTGGTTTGTCCCCGCGGCACAAGATGGCCGCGTACAATCCTGAACCCGCCCCGCGGCCGGCACGGCGGCTCGCGTTTGCCAACCAGTTGCGCGGCCTTGCGGCCATCATGGTCGCGTGCAGTCATTTGGTCGGCGTCTATTGGGCGGTGCCGCAATTTGTCGCGGCGGCGACATTCTCGCCGGTGCAGACCGGCCCGGTGCCGGCGGCTTATGGCTGGGTCGATGACCGATGGTTCCAGCTCGGTCCGTTCGGGGTCGGCCTGTTCTTTCTGATCAGTGGTCTGGTCATTCCGTATTCGCTGACACGGCATAGCCGCCTGACATTTCTGGCGGCGCGAATCCTGCGGATCTATCCGTTGGTCATTCTGGCGTTGCTGATCGAACTCGGCGTGCTTTATGCGGCCGCGATCTATTGGCAGCGGCCGTTTATCTATGGTGCGGGTACGATCGCCGCCAATCTGCTCGTGGTTGCCAATCTGGTCGGCGCACCGGTGATTGATTTCGTGAACTGGACGCTGACAATCGAACTCGAGTTCTATCTGCTCGTGTTGCTGTTTGCAGGTGTCATCCGACGCGGCAATGTCGTGGCGGTGGTCGGCGTCGCGATCGGGCTTGCGATGCTCGCTGTGCTGATCGGTCGCCAGCCGGCCGCGCACAACCCGTCGCTGGAGGCGCGCATGCTTGCGGGATTTGGCTTCGAACTGCGCTACCTCGTGTTCATGCTGATCGGCGTATTGTTCAATTTTCACAACAACGGCCAGATCGGTACAAGAGGATTGTTGGCCGGCGGCGCCGGGATGGTTCTGCTGTTCGGTGCGGCGACAGCATGGGGTGTCGCACAGCCGGAGTATCGTGTGGTGGCGTGCAATTATTGTGCGGCGCTGGCGGTGTTCGGGGGGCTTTACGCGGCGCGGCACCGGATCGGCGGCAATCGGGGGCTCGATTTCGTCGCCTCGATCAGCTTTCCGTTTTATCTGATCCACGCGGTCCTTGGGTTTACCATGATCAAAATTTTCATGATGGTATTGCATTTTGATTATTACGTTGCACTGTCAGGCAGCGTGCTGATCATCATTTTTATTTCATATTTATTACACAGAACAGTCGAAGACAAAACGATTGAACTTGGCCATCGTCTGAGTGGTCACTACCGACCGCCCGGTGCGGCGTCAGATCACGAGCGCGACGTTCGGGGCGGTCATGTGGGGTCCGAGACCTGAGCCTTCGGTTGCGGTTTTCGAGACTGCCGGATTTTTCAGAAATATTCGCATTCTGCCGCATCTATCGCGGATGATCGGCCGTACACCTGACATCAGAGCCGCACCGCGAGGACCAGGGATGACATGGCGGCGTGATCAAAGGGAGGCATAGCAGCGCATACGAACCGTGTCCGGCAATGCAGCAGTCGGCGAAAATACTGAAGCGCGACTGTGCGTCTCTCTGTGCGCTCCGGCCTGACAATGTCGTTTTTATCAACTTTCAGGGAATCAGCCAATGACGATCGATGTGACTGAGCAGATCAAGACCGTCGCCACCGCACGCGCGGGCCGGCGGAGCCTTATTCGGAACGCGGGTGTCGGCGTCGCCGGTGTGGCGGCCCTGAGCGGCATGACCGCAGCGGGTGTCGGCGGCCTGGCGCTTACCAGCCCTTCCGCGCGCGCCGCCACGGGGTATACGGATGCCGATATTCTGAACTTCGCGCTCAATCTCGAATATCTCGAGGCGAACTATTATCTGTATGCGGTGACCGGCCAAGGCGTCGCCCCGGCCGATCAGACCGGCACCGGAACGCAGGGAACCGTCACCGGCGGTGCCGCGGTGCCGTTCAAGACCCCCATCTATCAGCAGTATGCCGCGAATATCGCCGCCGATGAACAGACCCATGTGCGGTTTCTGCGCACGAGCCTAGGCTCTTCGGCCGTGGCAATGCCGAACATCGACCTCGTTAATTCCTGGACCACTCTGGCTCTTGCGGCCGGGTTGATCGTGAAAGGGCAGACGTTCAACCCGTTCGCCGATGAACTCAGCTTTCTGATCGGCGCCTATGTGTTCGAGGATGTCGGTGTGACGGCTTACTGTGGTGCGCTGGCGGCGTTGACGACGCCTGCGAACGTGACCTACGCCGGTGCGATCGAGGCGGTTGAAGCGTATCATGCCGCCACTGTTCGGACTTTGCTGGCCACGATCGGCGGCGGTGTGCCGCTTGCGAAGATTTCGGCTTTGCGGGCCACGTTGTCGGGCACCGGCGGCATGACCGGCATTCCCGCGGACGACCAGGGCGTGCTGATGCCGAACGGTGCGGTCAACGTGGGTCCGTTCGGGCCGCAGGCGCTGGTATTCCGGCGTACGCCGCAACAGGTGCTGAACATTGTTTACGGCGCGACGGGAACCGGCTTGACGAAAGGTCTTTTCTTCCCGTCCGGCATGAATGGCACGATTTATACATCCTGACCTGTCAGGCCGGGCGCTGCTCGAGGCGCCCGGCCTTGTTTCGATGATCGCACGCGGGGCATGGTGATCCGGCCCCGTTGTGTCGTCGCTCGTTCAGCGGTTTGCCGCTACCTTCGTCAATTTAGGCGAGGCAGTCCGGCGTGAGGCGAACAGGCGCCGCGCCGCGGCGACGACTTTGATCCGATAGGCCTGATTTAGCGGCGCGGTATGCGAATGATAATCGCCGATCGCCTGCATCAGATGTCCGTCATCCTGAGCCAGATACGTGCGCAGAATGGCGCCCGCAGCGGCGATGTTGAAGCAGGGCTGGCTGGTGAGGCGGGCTCTCACGAGGCTGGTGGGCAGGCGGGTGTAGCGTGACAAAGCGGGTAGCCAGAGGGTGTTGACCTGCATGACACCGAGGTCGTCCGAGCCGTTGACGTTATGATGGACACTGCCGTTTGTGCCGCCTTCGACGCGTGCTATCGAAGGGAGAACGCGTGGCGGAAGATGATAGATCGACGCGACGAGCGCCATACACGCCAGATAAGGGATCGCCAACCTCATGCACTCCAATCAGCCACGGCTTAAGTTGTCTTATCTGCGCGATTTAATCAATCGGATGCGGCCTGGTGCTGTGGAATCGGTGCGAAGTTCGGACGAGGCGGGATTTACACTGCTTGAGATCATGGTGGTGATTGTCATCATCGGGCTGTTGATCGGCATCGTGGCGCCTGCGGTGCTGCACCAGCTTGGCCGGGCACGGGTGTCTATTGCGGGGCAGTCGATCGAGCGGTTGGAGTCGGTGCTCGATATGTACAAGCTCGATACCGGATCTTATCCGACCACCGAACAGGGGCTGCAGGCACTGGTGGCGCGGCCGGCAGGGGTCGAAAATTGGAACGGTCCTTATGTGAAGGCAGGTAAGCTGCCGGTCGATCCCTGGAATCACCCGTATATTTATCGCGATCCGTCGAACCGGGCGGGAATGCCTTATGATCTGTGCTCGCGCGGGCCGGACGCAGGCGCGAGCGGCGCGCCCCATCTGATCTGCAACAAGTAAGGCGCACGGTCGCCGACCAGAGTGATAATTCCGGCGGCGTTCGCCGGCGATGCAGCATTGGCGCGATGGGAGCGGCCTGGTGGGCATCGTGGCCGCGGGCCGTGCCGCCGAGTTGCCCATGCCCGGCGGCCGATATCAGGCCAAGGTCACGTGGTCTCGGATTGGCTGCGGGTGACCGCAAGCCAATCCGTAACGGCGCCGGTATCAGGGCGTTATGGGTGCGATCCACCGCGCTGATTGTCAGCTTTAACGATCGATTTCATGCAATCATGATGCCGCGGCCGCGACGCCATGACCGCATATCGCTTTAAATTGACGAGTTACCCTTGCCGGATTTGCGGCGGATGATCAGGCCGAGTGTGATCAAAGCGGTGCCCAGCAAGGCGAGAGACCCTGGCTCTGGCACATTTGTCAACGACGGCGGCACCGAGAAAGTGGTCGAGATTCCGGTAGCACCCTGGCTGTTCGTCTGGCTGAGCGCGAAACTGATCTCCGACGGGAGATCGGTGCCGAGGAGTCCAGTGCTATCGCTGAACAGACCGAGTCCCTGCAGCACCAATCCACCGTTTGCTGTGACATTCGATAGGTTCATCAAGGAAAAACTATACTGCCCGGTCGATCCGAAAGTCAGAAAATCGGTATAATTCAACGTTTCTGACGAACCGCTCGCCGGTACCGGCACGGTGAGCGGGCTGATCGTGACGGGTTGCCCCAGAGCGAGTGTGGTGAGGAACGCGTTCGTGTGCATGAAATAGGTTGCCGGGATGCTGCTCACCGTCTCATCCGCGGGCAAGGTGAAGCTGGTGATGGAATTAAGTGGAGAACCAGCCGGTGAGGTGATGACCGTTCCGGTCGCATTTATGGTGAACGTACCATAGGTCTGCGCCATCGTTCCAGCCAGAGCTGTCGATGCGCCTATGGCGGTGAGCGCGAAAACGCCCGCTAAAACTATCGCCTTCTTCATCGTGTTGTCTTTCAATTGCTGTGGAAACGAACGCAGAAAGTTTTCTGCAATTGCGTTCTGCAACATTCGGGCAAAATATTTTATTCAATGATACCAACCCTAACTTGTTTCAGAATATCATTGTGTAAGAAAATCGAGAATTTTATTTCATAATGTGGTAGTTTATTTATGGAATATTTTTATTATATTGAATTATCCATAGAACCCAATTTTTTAATTTGTAAAAATAAAGATATATTTATCGATCATTTCTGCGATCATTCGATCGGGTTGTTGTGGCGGTTATGGCGGTGTCCTGTACTTGGTTATGCCAACGTATCGACATTGCGAGTCCCTCCGCCCTTGGCGCTTTCGCGATTTTAAATATAATCGTCCGCGATATAACGTCGGGGAAACGATCATGCATATTCTGATTATTGGTGCGGCCGGGATGTTGGGCCGCAAGTTTGCGGCGCGGCTTGCGGCGGACGGGACGCTGGGGGCGGCGCCGGTGACGAAGTTGACCCTGGTTGATGCGTTCGCACCGGCGGCGCCGGCGGGGTTCGAGGGCGATGTAGTGACGCATACGCTCGATTTATCGGCGCCCGGAAGTGCCGAGATCTGCGTGGCAGAGCGGCCGGACGTTGTGATGCACCTGGCGGCGATTGTTTCGGGCGAGGCGGAGCGGGATTTCGACAAGGGGTATCGGATCAATCTGGACGGAACGCGGTTGCTGTTCGAGGCGATCCGCGCCCAGCATATACGTTTGCATTATATGCCGCGGGTGGTGTTTTCATCGTCGATCGCTGTGTTCGGCGCGCCGTTCCCCCCGGTGATCGGGGATGAGTTTTTTACCACGCCGCTGACCAGTTATGGGGTGCAGAAAGCGATTGGTGAACTGTTGCTGACGGATTATTCGCGGCACGGGTTCATGGATGGGATTGCGATACGGTTGCCGACGATCTGCATTCGGCCGGGGACGCCGAATGCCGCGGCTTCGGGGTTTTTTTCCAATATTCTGCGCGAACCGCTGGCGGGCAAGGAGGCGGTGTTGCCGGTGGATGAGGGCGTGCGGCATTGGCATGCGAGCCCACGGGCGGCGGTCGGATTTCTGGTGCATGCGGCGACGATGGATCTGGCACCGTTGGGCTGGCGGCGGACGTTGAGTCTGCCCGGGCTTTCGGCGACGGTGGGTGAGCAGATCGAGGCCTTGCGGCGGGTTGCGGGAGATCGGGCGGTGGGGTTGATCCGGCGGGAGCCCGATGAGACGATTGCGCGGATTGTGGCGGGGTGGCCGACGAGTTTCGAGGCGAAGCGGGCGCGGGCGTTGGGGTTTGAGGCGGAATCGACGTTCGATGAGATTATTCAGGTGCATATCGAGGATGAGATGGGGGGTGTGGTGGCGGCTTAGGGAGGGGAAGAGTCTTCTTTTTTGTGAACAAAAAAGAAACAAAAAAACTTCTTTAATTTGGGCCCGTGCCGGTGAAACCGCCCATGCCCCAGAGTCAAAAAGTTTTTTGCATCTTTTTTCAAAAAAGAAGTGCTTGCCTTCAGTTTTTTTAATTTCTTGGGGAGGATACAAGCAAAATGACAACAAAAATCGCATTGGTTACCGGAGCGGGCAGTGGCGTGGGCCGGGCGGCGGCGTTGGCGCTGTTGGCGGAGGGGTATTTCGTGGTGCTGACCGGGCGGCGGGCGGATGCGCTGGCGGAGACGGTCGGTCTGGCGGCGGCGGCGGAGCGGGCGTTGGCGATTCCGGCGGATGTGACGGATCCGGCTTCGGTTGCGGCGTTGTTCGAGGCGGTCAAATCGCGGTGCGGGCGGCTGGATTTGTTGTTCAACAATGCGGGGAACAATGTGCCGAGTACGAATTTCGGTGATCTGACCTTCGAGCAATGGAACCATGTGGTGTCGGTGAATTTGAACGGGGCGTTTCTGTGCGCCAATGCGGCGTACCGGATGATGCGCGATCAGACGCCGCAGGGCGGGCGGATTATCAACAATGGCTCGATTTCGGCGCATACGCCGCGGCCGGGATCGGCTCCTTATACCGCGACGAAGCATGCGATCACCGGGTTGACCAAGACGATCGCGTTGGATGGGCGGGCGCACAACATTGCGTGCGGGCAGATCGATATCGGTAATGCTGCGACGCCAATGACGCGCCGGATGGCGAGCGGCGTGCCGCAGGCGGATGGAACGATCAAGCCGGAGCCGACCATGGATGTCGATGTGGTGGGCAAGACGCTGGTATATATGGCCGGTCTGCCGCCGGATGCGAACGCGATGTTCCTGACGGTGATGGCGACGACGATGCCGTTCGCTGGGCGCGGGTAGCGCGATCGGCCGGCATCGCTTCTTGCCGCGGGCGATTTTGCTTTGCGGCGTGGCAATCTCCGCCTAGGGTGAATCAATCGGAGGTTGAGGCACGCGGTGGGTACGGCGCTGATCATTGCCGAACGGTCGGTTGGGGTGGTGGCACGGGCCACGGGCACGGGCCGTGCGGTGATGGGCGACTGGCCGCATCGGTTTCTGGGCGCGGAACGCGGTCGGCTGTTTCTGTTTCTCCCCGTCGCGATGGGCGGCGGCGTGCTGGTGTATTTCGATCTGACCCGCGAGCCCGCGGTGTGGGTTGCGGGCGGTGTGGTTGCGGCCACCGCGGGGTTGTTGGCGCTGGTCTGGCGCTGGCCGGTGCCGCGTGGTGGGGCGATGTTGCTGCTGGCGGCGGCTTTGGGGTTTGGCCGGGCGCAGGTGCAAACGCTGGGGATGCCGCCACTGCTGGCGGTGCCGCATCATGGCGTCACGATCACTGGGCGCGTGGTGGGGGTGGATCTGTTGCCGACCGGGCGGCGGATTCGGATTGCACACCCGACGCTGAACGGGGGCGCGGTGCAGGCGCGGGCGGTGCGGGTGAAGTTGCGGCGGGGCGATGATGTCGCGGTCGAGGCGGGTGACAGCGTGCGGGTGCGGGCGTTGCTCTATGGCCCGTCGCGGCCGGCCTATCCGGGCGGGTGGAATTTCGGGCGGGATCAGTATTTTGCCGGGCTCGGGGCGGTGGGATTCGCGATTTCGCCGCTCGATGTGACGGCGCGGGCGCCGCCGGGCTGGTTCAGCGCGCTGCGCCAGGTACGCGAGGCCATCACGGTCCGGATCCTGCACGATCTGCCGCTCGATACCGGCTCGATCGCGGCGACGTTGCTGACCGGGTTCGAGGATTCGATTCCGCCGGCGGAGCGGCAGGATTTCATTACGGCGGGGCTCGCGCATATCCTGGCGGTGGCGGGACTGCACATCGGCATCGTGATGGCGACGCTGTATGCGCTGGCGCGGTTCATCGTCGGGTTTTCGGAATTCGTGCTGCTGCGGGTGCCGGCGAAGATTGTGGCGTCGGTGGTGTCGTTTGTTGGCGGCGTGATTTATGCGGCGCTGACCGGGTTTCATGTGCCGATCGTGCGCAGCCTGGCGATGGCGGCGCTGGTGCTGGCGGGGATTATCGCGGGGCGGCGGGCGTTGTCGCTGCGGGGCCTGGCGCTTGCGGCGCTCGCCCTGATGATGATCGAGCCGCAGGCGGTGCCGGGGCCGAGTTTCCAGATGAGCTTTTCCGCCGTGCTCGCGTTGATCGCGGGGTATGAGGCGGTCGGGCGGCGGTTTTCGATCGGCGGGGCATCGCACACCGCGCGGCTGGGCCGGCACATCGCGGCGCTGGCGTTCACCTCGTTTCTGGCGGGTGGCGCCTCGATGCCGTTCGCGGCGTATCATTTCCAGCAGATCGAGCCGTATTACGTGCTCGCCAATCTGATCGCGGTGCCGCTGACCGCGCTGGTAGTGCTGCCGCTCGGCATGGCCGCGCTGGTGCTGATGCCCCTGCATCTCGCGCGGTTGGCGCTGGTGCCGATGGGGTGGGGCATCGCGGTGATTTTGCGGGTGGCGCGTCTGGTCGGCGGGTTGCCGCATGCGCTGATCGAGATCAGCCCGAGCCCGGGATACGCGGTCGCGCTGGTCGCGATCGGGCTCGCGCTGCTGGGGCTGCTGCGCTCGCGCGCGCGCCTGGCAGGGCTGGCGCCGATCTCGCTGGGGGTTCTGGCGATGACGCTGGGGCGCGCGCCGGATGTGCTGGTATCACCGACCGGTAATCTCGCCGGGGTGCGCGATGGGGCGGTGGTGCGGGTTATCGAGGCAGGACGGGTCGATAAGTTCACCCTCGCGCAATGGCGGCCGGTCTGGGCGGGCGATGCCATGCGGCAAGGCGCCGCCGGGGATGTGTGCGAACAGGGGCGCTGTACCCTCGCGCAAGGACGCGTCGTGTATCTTGCCGACCGAGCCGCCGGCGCCGCGGGCTGCGGCTCCGCCAAGGTGGTGATATCGCCGCGACCCCTGCACGGTATCTGCCGGCGGGACGGGCGGTTGGTGATCGACCGGTTCAGCGTGTGGCGCAACGGCGCTATGGCCGTCTGGTTCCGACGAAACCGGCTGCTGGTCCGAACCGACCGGACGATCCAAGGCGATCGCCCCTGGGTTCCTCCGTGGCCGGCGCGTTGGCATTATCACGCGGCACGGTGACAGGGACACGATGGCCTACGACCTCGCTCGCACGGTCGGTTGCGCGGGTCCGGCGCGTCGCTGTTACGCGCCGGCCCGGGCAAGGACCGGGGATACGCAAGACCAGTGCTCCCCGTGCGGTCGCAATCATGCGGCTACAACGGAGCCCGCCTTGCGGTCCTTTCGCGTGCTACGGGGTTTTGGGTGGCGTCTTCGCCTGATTTCCCGTTTGATGGCTCAACGCGCCATCTGTGCTACCGGCCGCACCGGACGTTGCGTTGGTGCGGCGTTTCTTTAACATGCGAGCGGAAGATTTGCCCTGGGATGCACCGGGCGCGGTGCCTGACGAGTTTCCATGCGACATGGTTGACTGCGACGAGGCGGCCGCGCTGCCTGTGCTTTGCGCGACGGCGATGCCGAGACCGAGACTCAAGGCGCCACCTGTAAGCGCTGTAACAAATAAACTTGTTTTCATGACTAAGTTTCCTTCACGTTTGCCTGGTTATGATCTGCCCGGCTTCAGGTAAGATTTGTGATGATGATTGTAATAGCAAGAATTCCTGCATAAAATTGGGGTTAAATGCGGGTCAAATTTCATGCGGCACGTACGGTTAGATTAGTCAGCCAATCGCATTCGTTCGCGTTATGGGGTGACCGGCGGTGCAGATCGGATCGCCGTGCCGCGTGGCTCATCGCTGTCCGAGGCAACGCAACGGATCGTCGTTTAGGCATAAAACATTGGAATCATTTTCATACGCTATGCCGGGCTCCTCAGCCCGGGACGCAATCAACGGGCTTCATCACAGGTTCGCCTGTTCCTCCCGCGGCGGATCATCGTCGGGACCGTAATAGAGGGCAGCGCATTCCTCAGCGAGTAAGCCCGCTTCGATCGCAATATCGTCCTTATACGCATCACGCAGGAAATCGATCGTGTCGAGATCGCGATCCTCGAAATACATCTGATGCACCTGATGCCGCTGGGCTCCATAAACGATGCGTGAAATACCCGCCCAAATGCTTGCCATGCTGCACATACCGCAGGGTTGCAACGTCGAATATAGCACCGCACCTTGAAATCGTGAGCGCTTGAGATGCGTGCCGGCCGCGCGCATGGCGACGATCTCGGCATGGGCGGTCGGATCGCATCGCTGCTCGACTTCATTGTGCGCCTGCGCAATCACCGCGTCATTGAGCACCAGAACACAGCCGATCGGGCTGCAGCGGCTCGTGCGGTCGCCCTGTTTGGCCATCTCGATCGCCAGTCTCATATAATGTTCGTCAGTCACGTGTGCTCCCACAGGGTTGTAAGCGGTCGATCCGAAAAGCCTGGTGGCGTTCGTGCAGACCGACACGCAGCTGCGCCTGCGTGGCGGCGATGAAAACGTCCGCCGCCTGATCGCCGCTGCATGGCTCGTCGATCTGTTCGGTGTAGTTGACCAGCACGACGCTGCCGCCTGGGGCGAGTGCGTTCGTAACATGCGCGGCGACCCGCCCAATGTCGGCAGGTGTCAGAAAATATAATACTTCCGAAAGGAGAATCAGATCGAATACCTGCCCCGCAGGCCATTCCTCAGGGACGCGCAGCAAGGCAAACTCCACCTGCGCCATGGCAGCGCAGCGCACCCGCGCGGCCGCCAGCGCGCTCTCGACGATATCGACGGCGAACAGACTGACACAACGCGGTGCGAGCAGGCTTGTGAGTACGCCGATCGAGCAGCCGACTTCGAGTGCACGGTTGAACTGCTGACCTCCGAGCGCAGACAGCGTGGCCCGATATTTTCGAAGCTCGTAGGCGCTGCCTTCGAAATTCCATGGATCAGGGTTTGCGTCGTACAGCGCGGCAAAATAGCCGGCGTCGCGCGAACGGCTCGGCGAGGCGGTCATTCGATGAAGACTTCAAATGGCGCCTCGAAGATCGCCAGCAGTGCCGGCGGCAGTTGGAACCCGGCGGGCGAATCTGTGATCAATGCGCCATATTGCGAAACATGTGCCGCGATCGCATGCTGTTTCGCGCTCAGGTGATCCTTGATGCCGAGGCGGAAGCCGCCGCGCCGACATTCGCTGACGTGATCGGCGCCGGCGCGCAGCCAGCCCCAGACCGGGTAGGAAAGCAACCGCAGCCGGCCACGTGTGGCGACGGCCGCAGCGATCCGGGCGGCTGCCTGATGATCGCAATGCGGATCGCCATGCCAGGGCGCGACCAGAACCGTGCAGCCGGCGGCAGACGCGATCTTTGCAATATCGGCACAGGCAGCATCGAAGGCGGGTCCGCACGAGGGCAGTTCCGTATCCGCATAGCGCAGAAAGACCAGGTTACCGGGCGGCAGGCCGAGCCGGGAGACCGCCTCCCGCGCTTCCGCCTCGCGCACGGCACCCAGGCGCGGCGGCGGAAATTGCCGGGAGCCCGGGTGTGACGCGGCCCCGTCGGTCAGCACCACAATGATAGGCGGCTGGCCAGCCGCGCACGCGGCCGCGATGAGACCACCGCAGCCCAGGCTCTCATCGTCCGGATGAGGTGCCAGAATCAGGGGTTTTGCGCCTCCTAGCAGCGTGTGGATGTCGGCGGCGGGCAGGGCGCGAAAACCGGCCAGCAGGTCGGCGACCCGCTTCACGCGGCACCTGCCCGTGCCGTGCCGGGAAGCTGCGTGTGGAAGTAGTGGCTTGCCGCTTTGACCAATGTTTCATCCGGCGCCGGCTGACGCAGATAGGTGGCAAGGTCGCGGCAGACGCGCTCTGCGGGATGACCTGCGATGAAGGCACCGAGACCAAGACTGCGTTGCGAGAGCCGCATCGCATCCAGGCACGCGGATTCGACGGCCAGCCGGGCGAGATTGACATAAGCGACGATGGCACCGGCGTCGTCATCTTCGAGGCAGGCGCGCAACGCAGCCTGCGCCATCCACAAGCGCGAGGTTTCATACGCCATCACCAGCGCGCCGAACCTCGCCTGCTGGTGCGGGTCCTGCGCACGCCCGCGCCGAAGAATCTCGCCACGGTGAATTTCGACAAGCGCCTTCAAACCACCAAGCGCCGCCGCGGCGCTGCGCCAGGCGCCGGCGGAAAAAACCGGCTCGCGCAGGTAATCGCCATCCTCACCCAACAGGGCGTCGGCCGGCACATGGATGCCGGTGAGATCAATGCTGCCGGTAATTGCCGCTCGCATACCACTGAGCTTTATCGGGCTTGGCAACACCCTGGTGCCCGGCTCCACGTCGATGATGAGCATTCGGATGCCGCTCGGCATTGCCGCTGTGATGAGCGCGCGGGTTGCGATCCCTGCGCCGGAACAGAATGCCTTGGAACCTTCGAGACGATACCCGTCGCCATCGCGGTGCATGGCCAGCGTGGACTCGGGCGGATCGGTGACCCACAACGCGAATAGGGCCCCGGCGCCCGCATCGCGCGCGCAGCGGCGGATCAATCTGTCTTGAGCGTAACGGCAGACCAGTTGCAGGGCGTTGACATGTGCCTCGTACAGCCGCGCGACCGGCAAGCTTGCTTCGCCCAGCAATGTCAGCACACGTAACAATGCGGAGGCACCCGTCGCACCGTCGCCCAGGCCGGCGCCTCCGAGGGCTACAGGGAGCGGGGCACGCAGCAGCCCCAGCTTCTGTAGCCTTTCAAAACTCTCAGTGGGGAACGCCGCCAGGGCATCGTCGATTATGGCCTGGCGTTGCAGCGCGGGGAGGATGGCGCTCAATGCCTCGATTAACGCAGCGCTTTCACAGAGCATGACGCAAATCTTTCCACTCCAGACTCTCGCGGCACTGCACCTGACCCGAACGGAGATGATCGCGCAAAACCAATGCCTGGCGGGTCTCGCGCGCCAGCTCGGCGAAGGCGACGCGGCGGCGCCGCAACATCGGGCTTGCGTGTTGAATGATGTTCCAGGCTGCACCGAAATGCGGTGCGTCTCGTGCAGCACGCACGGTAACCGGCGGGATCAGTAAATCGGTTGCGACCCTGTCAAGCGCCGGGGCGCCGATATCGCCGTGGCGCAGGTCGCGCAGACGCGCACGCGTGAGCACGCGCCGATAGGCGTCCACTGTCGGTTCCAGCATCTCATCGGTCAGTTGATCCGGGCAGTGCAGACGGCGTCCTATTGTTTCGGCCATGCCGCCGGCGGCGCGACCGTACAGCCGGCCAGAGACGCGGACTTTTATATCCGGTGCATGCCGTATTCGGGCATCGAGACTTGCGAGTTTTGCGACCAGTGCACGGTCTTCACCCGAGACGACCCGTGGAACGCCTCCGATGCGGCGCAGGACGGCGGCCCGCACCGCGATACTCGCGCCGGAGTGTTGCTGATGCCGCGGCCAGGGGTCGCAAGGATCAGGATCGATCATCGCTCTGATTTCATCCTGCAAGCCGAGCAGCAAAGTTTCGTGCGCCGCATCGCGCTCAAGACGTTTGCGATCCTCGCTGCACGCTTCGCGGTCGAGCACGGCCATCCCGCAGACGCAATCCGTATCCTCCGCGATCCCGGCAAGGTTGTCGGCAACCCAGGTCGCCGGTACCACCGAGTCGGCATCGGTCGTCAGGACGACGCCATCGCCCGCCAGCCGGAGCGCATGATCGATGGTGCGGCGCCGGGCCTCGCCGGCGCTTGCTTCGTAATCCTCCAACCGGCAAACAACGATGGTCATGCATGGATATTTTTGTTGCGCGGTACGGCAAATTTCGTGACTGCCGTCGGTACAATTGTTCAGAAGCAAAACGATTTCATCGGGTGCATGCGTTTGAGAGACTAACGCATTGAGACATGCATCGAGATGACGCTCCTCGTTGCGCACAGGGATGGCGATGACGGCTGGTTGGTGTAGTGCCATCCAGCCGACATTGTCCGGCGGTCGGGCGCTTTCAATAAAGCCGCGGTTTCTTGCGGGAATTTAAACAGGGCGGAGTATCAACCGAGGCGCGGCATCGGTGTTGTTCGGGACGCCAAACCGATGGCCTGGCGCTCAACGATCGAAGTCCAATCCCACCGGTATCAGCGCCGGGCGAGCCGCGCGCGGCGTCGGGCGGGGCAGACGGTGGGCGGTTTCATGGGCGAAAATGTAGCTGCGCGTGGAAGCGTCGGTATGATGGCGGGGGCGGGTGGCGGCGAGGCGGGTGGCTTCGGCGATGGCGCCGATGGTGGTGACAAGCCGGCCGGCGAACAAGCCGCGGGCGAGGTAGAGTGTGGCGCGCGGCAGCATGCCGGCGGTGCCGTGCCAGTCATGGGCGATCAGCAGGCGGTTGCGCACGACGTAGCGCCAGCGGCCGTTCTGCCAGCTGACGCGGGCTTCGGGCGAGACTGCGTGGGTAATGGCGAGATCGCCGTGGTGTTCGATCTGCCAGCCCGCGGCAATGGCACGGCGGGCGAATTCGTATTCCTCCCAGGCGAAGAACAGGCTCGCGTCATAGCCGCCGAGGCTGTCGAAGCAGGCGCGGGACAGGGCGTGGCCGCAGCCGACGAACACGGTGGTGGTGAAGCGGCGGGCGGCGGCGGCGAGCAGGGATTTCGGATAGCCCCAGCTCGAGGCGTCGAGCGAGGTGCCGTCGCCGGCGAGGATGCGAAAGCCGATGGCGCCGAGATCGGGCAGGATGGCGAGGCGGGCGGCGGCGCGGGCGACGACATCGGGTGTCGCGAAGGTGGCATCGTTGTCGAGTGCGATGATGGCGCGGCCGCGGCCGAGCGCGGTGGCGAGATTGCGCCCGCCGGGCACGCCGCGATTTTCCGCGATGGCGTAGAGCGCGGTGTTGGGCAGGGTGGCAACGAGTGTGGCAAGGGCTGTGCGGGTTTCGGGCGGTGAGTTCTGGTCGAGCACGATGACGTGGTGATCGCAGCCGGTTTGTGCGGCGGCGGAGCGGATTGCGGCGATGGTGGCTTCGGTGCGGTGGTGGCTGAGGATGATGACGTCGGCCGCGTAGGGTGTGGCGGGCGGCGGATTGCCGGCGAGGAGCGTTGCGGGTTCAGAAGGCATTGCGGCCCCCGATGACGGCGGGGATGGTGCGCAGCAGGATGGCGAGGTCGAGACTGGGCGACCAGCGTTCGATATAGTCGAGATCGGCGGCGACGCGGGCGGCGATCATGTCCGGATGGTCGGTGGGGCCGCGCAGACCGCGCACCTGGGCGAGGCCGGTGAGGCCGGGTTTGACGCGGTGGCGCACGCCGTAGAATTCGATCGCCTGTTCGAAGGTGAAATCGCCCGCGCTGGTGTGCGGCGCGTGCGGGCGCGGGCCGACCAACGACATGTCGCCGCGCAGCACATTGAAGATCTGCGGCAGTTCATCGAGCGACAGGCGACGCAGGATGGCGCCGATCGGGGTGATCCGGCGGTCGTCGCGCCGGGCCTGGAGCGGGGCGGAAGCGGTCGGTTGGGTGGTCCGCATCGTGCGGAATTTGAAGACGGTGAAGGGCGCGCCATCGAGCCCGATGCGGCGCTGGCGGAACAGGATGGCGCCGGAGGGGGCGAGCAGCAGGGCGATGACGCCCATCAGCGGGCCGAACAGGGTGAGCAGGACGGTGGCGCCGAGCAGATCGAAGCCGCGTTTGTAGGCGGCGGCGAGCGGGCGGATCGGGCGGTCGAGCACGGTGACCATGCGCAGGCTCTGGCCCTGGGCGATGCCGCCGGCGCCGATTTCGGCGACGGCGTCGAACGCAAGGCGCACGCGCACCGGCTGGTCGGCGAGGCTTGCCAGCAGCGCGTCGATCCGGCGGCGGGCGGCGGCATCGTCGGACCGGCGGGTGAAGACCAGGATATCGGTGATGGTGCCGGCGCGGATCATGGCGGCAAAGGTGTCGGCTGCGGTAATGACGCGCAGACCGGCGGATTGCGGCATACCCCAGGCGAACAGGTAGCCGAGATTGCGGCCGGTCAGGCGATCGAGCCGGGCGCGCAGGTCGCGGTCGCAGGGGCCGGCGATCACGAGGGCGACGCTGCCGCGCGGGACCGTGCGTTCGGCGTGGCGCCACCACACGGCAATCAGCGTGCGGGTGCCGAGGATGAGGCCGGCGGCCAGGGTGAAGGCGGTGGCGGCCCAGGCAATCGAGGCGCTGACCGGCGGGGTGGTGGGCGCGGTGCGGAGCAATGCGAGGCGGAGCAGGATGACGACGTGGGCGGCGATCAGGGTGCGCAGGATGGCGGGCGCGTGATCGAGCGGGGCGCGGGCCGGGGTGGCGGCGTAGAGCCCGGCGAACAGCATGAACCCGACGGTGAACGCGGCGTAGGCGAGCCAGTTGGTGAGGCCGGTGGTCAGGGTGGGCGCTGGCCCGATCAGCAGGCCGGCGAGGCGCGGGGCGGCGAGGGCAGACACAGCGTCGGCCAGGATCAGCAGGCCGACGCCGCTGGCCCAGCCGAGGGCGTGATGGAGCCGGTAAACGTCAGGGTTGTGCAGGGGGGCGGGTTCGGGCGCAGTTTTGGCCGCGGCGATTAGAAAAACATGGGCGTCTCGATGCGGCATGCCGGTCCAGCTCCGCCTCGGGTTCGCAATATGCAACCGGAGGTTTTATGGAGTTAACCGAAAACGAGGCGGCGCGAAAGCAAAAAATTGACCAAAAAGCCAGATGCGGCCCCGGCTGCGACGGCGAGGATGGGGTAGTGGCGCGGCAGGACGAACAGGGCGAGCAGCAGGGAGTACGCGCCCCGGTTGAGAATGAAGCCGAGCAGATTGACCGCGAGGAAGCGCAACCACTGCGTGTGGGCGGCACGGTGGGTGCGGTGGCCGAAGGTCCACAGGCGGTTCAGCGCCCAGTTGATGCTTGCGACGATGAAATAAGCGACGGCGCCGGCGCCGTAGAGACCGAGGCTGGGGATCAGGGCGTAGACGAAGGCGACGTCGAGGCAGAAGCCGAGGGCACCGACCAGGCCGAAACGCAGGAACTCGCCGCCGGCGGCGCGATGGCGCGCGGGCAGACGGGCGGTAAGAAAGGCGATGGGGGAGGGGAGGGATGCCACGCGCGTTCGATACCAGCCCGGTGCGCGCGCGGAAAGGCTTCGGCTCGGCCGAGCGGCTGGTTGGGCGGTCCAAAAATGAGGAGGAAGGTTGTTTGCCCGCAAAAAACTGTGAAGACATTGTTTCAAAAACTGGTTCGACCGGCTTTGCCGGGGTATACCGCTCTTGACCAAACCGTTGCCGCGCCATCATCATGAGGCGATCAGCCAGGAGGAACCAATGGCCCAAATCAATCTCACGGTGAACGGCAAGGCAGCGCATGCCGAGGTCGAGTCACGGACGCTGCTTGTCGAGCTGCTGCGCGACCACCTGCATCTGACCGGCACTCATGTCGGCTGCGACACCAGCCAGTGTGGCGCGTGTGTGGTGTCGGTCGACGGCAAATCGGTGAAATCGTGCACCATGCTCGCGGTCCAGGCCGAGGGCGCGCAGGTCATCACGATCGAAGGGCTCGCGGCGGCCGATGGCACGCTGCACCCGATGCAGGAGATGTTCCGCGAGCATCACGGTCTGCAGTGCGGCTTCTGCACGCCGGGCATGGTGATGAGCGGGATCGATCTGGTCGAAAGCCACCCCGATGGTCTGACCGAGCAGCAGATCCGCGAGGGTCTGGAGGGCAATATCTGCCGCTGCACCGGCTATCATAATATCGTCAAGGCGATCGCGGCGGCCTGGCCGCTGATGCACGACAAGCAAATGCCACAAGCCGCCGAATAAAAGAGCGGCTGGGTGCTGCCGCGCCGGTATCGTTCGGCGCGGGTTCAATAAAACGGGAGCGTATCCATGAACGATCTGTCAAATCCGGTGATCATCAAGGGTGGCATCGGTGATTCGCCGAAGCGCACCGAGGATCACCGGTTTCTGTCCGGCAAGGGCCGCTATACCGACGATATCAATCGTCCGGGTCAGGCCTATGCGTATTTCAAGCGCTCCGATGTGGCGCATGGCGTGATCAAATCGATCGATACCGCGGCGGCCGCTGCGATGCCGGGGGTGGTTGCGATCTATACCGGCGAGGATATCGCCAAGGCGGGCATCGGCGGCGTGCCGTGCGGCTGGCAGTTGCACAGCAAGGACGGCTCACCGATGGTCGAGCCGCCGCACCCGATTCTGGCGCAAGGCAAGGTGCGCTACGTGGGCGATGCGATCGCGATGGTGATTGCCGAGACCACCGAGCAGGCGAAGGATGCCGCCGAGGCGCTGGTGATCGACATCGAATCCTTGCCGGCGGTCTCCGAGATGCGGGCGGCGACCGCGCCGGGGGCCGCGCTGGTGCACGACGCGGCGGCGGGCAATATTTGTTTCGATTGGCATATCGGCGACAAGGCCGCGGTGGATGCGGCGTTCGCGACCGCGTTCAAAGTGGCCAGGATCGATGTGGTGAACAACCGGTTGATCCCGAACCCGATGGAGCCGCGCGCCGCGATCGGTGATTTCGATCAATCATCGGGCGAGCACACGCTGTATACCACGAGCCAGAATCCGCATGTGATCCGGCTGCTGATGGGTGCGTTCGTGCTGCAGATCCCCGAGCATAAATTGCGGGTGGTGGCACCCGATGTCGGCGGCGGGTTCGGCGCGAAGATTTTCCATTACATCGAGGAAGCGGCGGTGACCTGGGCGGCCGCGCAGATCAACCGGCCCGTGAAATGGACCTGCGGGCGCGGCGAGGCGTTTATTACGGATGCGCATGGGCGCGATCATATCACCCACGCCGAGCTGGCGCTGGCCGAGGATGGCAAGTTTCTCGGGCTGCGGGTGAACACGATGGCGAACATGGGGGCGTATCTGTCGACATTCGCGCCATCGGTGCCGACCTATTTGTCCGCGACGCTGCTGGCCGGGGTTTATACCACGCCCGCGATTTACGGTGAGGTGAAGGCGGTGTTCACCAATACCGTGCCGGTCGATGCGTATCGTGGTGCGGGCCGGCCGGAGACGACGTTTCTGCTGGAGCGGCTGGTCGATGTCGCGGCGAAGGAAATGGGGATGGACCGGGTGGCGATCCGCCGGCGGAACTTCATTCCGATCGATGCCTATCCGTACCAGACGCCGGTTGCGCTGATGTATGACAGCGGCAACCACGAGGCGACGCTGGCGCGCTGCATGGAGATTGCGGACTGGAACGGGTTCGAGGCGCGGCGGGCGGCGGCGGCCAAACGGGGCAAGCTGCGCGGCATCGGCATGTCGACCTATCTCGAGGCGTGCGGCATCGCGCCTTCGGCGGTGGCGGGCGCGCTCGGCGCGCGGGCCGGGCTGTATGAGGTGGCGAATGTGCGGGTGCACCCGACCGGATCGGTCACGGTGTTCACCGGCACGCACAGCCATGGCCAGGGGCATGAAACCACATTCGCGCAGCTGGTGGCGGACCAGTTGGGCGTGCCGTTCGAAAGTGTCGAGGTGGTGCATGGCGATACCGCCAAAATCCCGTTCGGCATGGGCACGTATGGCAGCCGGTCGCTCGCGGTCGGTGGTTCGGCGATGGTCAAGGCGATGGATAAAATCATCGCCAAGGGCAAGAAGATCGCGGCACATCTGATGGAGGCGGCGGTCGACGACATCGAGTTCAAGGACGGCAAATTCACCGTCGCCGGCACCGACAAGTCGAAGAGCTTCGCCGAAATCGCGATTACGGCCTATGTGCCACATAACTACCCGATCGAGGAGGTCGAGCCCGGGCTCGACGAGACGGCGTTCTATGATCCGAAGAACTTCACCTTTCCGGGTGGCTGCCATATCTGCGAGGTCGAGATCGACCCCGATACCGGTGTGGTGCAGTTGATCGGGTTCACCGCGGTGGATGATATCGGGCGGGTGATCAATCCGATGATCGTGCACGGTCAGGTGCATGGCGGCGTCACCCAGGGGATCGGGCAGGCGCTGCTGGAACATGCGATCTATGACGAGACCGGGCAGCTGCTGTCGGGGTCGCTGATGGATTACACCATGCCGCGGGCGGACAATGTCGTGAATATCCATGTCGGCACGGAATCGACCCTGTGCACCCATAACCCGCTCGGCGCCAAGGGAGTCGGCGAAGTCGGCGCCATCGGCAGCCCGCCGGCGGTGATCAATGCGGTGGTCGATGCGTTGCGCGATTATGGCGTGAGCCATATCGATATGCCGGCGACGCCGCAGAAGATATGGTCGATCATCAATGCGGGCGCGCCGCGCATGGCCGCCGAGTAAAGGAGACAGAGCGATGTATGATTTTGAATATCACAAGCCGGGCGCGATCGACGATGCCGTCAAGGCGCTCGGCGCCGATGCGGAGGCGAAGGCGCTGGCGGGCGGCATGACGTTCATTCCCGTGCTCAAGCAGCGCCTGGCGAAGCCGAGTGCGGTGGTCGATCTGGCGGGTCTCGGCCTGACCGGCATCCGGCGCGAGGGCAATGCGCTGGTGATTAAGGCGATGACGACGCATCGTGAAGTGGCGATGTCATCCGAGGTGGCGAGCGCGATTCCGGCGCTGGCGACGCTGGCCGGCAACATTGGTGACCGGCAGGTGCGTTATCGCGGCACGATCGGCGGGTCGCTCGCCAATAACGACCCGTCGGCGTGCTATCCGTCGGCGGTGCTGGCGCTGGGGGCAACGATCGTGACGAGCAGGCGCCGCATTGCGGCGGCGGATTATTTCCAGGGCATGTTCACCACGGCGCTGGAGCCGGACGAGTTGATCACTGAAGTGTCGTTTCCGATCCCGGAAAAGGCGGCCTATGCCAAATTCCCAAACCCGGCTTCGCGCTATGCGATGGTAGGGGTGTTCGTCGCCAAGACCGCCGAGGGCGCGCGGGTTGCGGTGACGGGCGCGGGCAATGACGGCGTGTTCCGCCATGCGGCGATGGAGGCGGCGCTCGATCAATCCTTCACCGCCGATGCGCTGAAGGATGTGACGACGCCGGAGAGCCTGATGAACGGCGATATCCATGCCGGGACGGCGTATCGGGCGCATCTGGTGGGGGTGATGGCGCGGCGGGCGGTGATGGCCTGTAAGTGAAGGCAAGCGGTTCTTTTTTGCAAAAAAGAACCAAAAAACTTTCCGTTTTTGAGTCCGTGCCGGTATCACCAGCACGGACCAAACGAATAAAAGTTTTTGGTTCTTTTTTCAAAAAGAACTTCTTTTTTCCTTCCGCCCCACACCCATGACCCTCGCCGACGTAATGGCCGCAATAAACGACCGCAGAACGATCAGCGGCGAGACCCTGCGGTCGATCGATTGGGGTGACGCCGTCTGTGAGGATGCGCATTTCATCGACTGCCAGTTTGCGGATACCGATTTCGGTGCGGCCGATTTTACCGGCGCGCGGTTCGAGCGGTGCCAGTTTGCCCGCTGCGGATTTGCCCGGACGGTGCTGCGCGATGCGGGCTTCGAGGAATGCCGGTTCACCGTGCCGGGCGATCCGCCGGTCGGGTCGCGGTTTGCGTTCGCGGATTTGCGCAATGCGCGGTTCCGGCGGTGCGATTTATCTTTTGCGGTCTTCGAGCGCAGCGATCTGCATGCGATCGAGATGCATGGTTGCAATTTGCGCGGCGCGCGGCTGCATCAGGCCGATTTCAGCCGCGCGATCGGCCGCAAGAACGTGGTGACCCGCGCGGTGTTCAATGATTGCAATTTCGATTTCGCGGAGCTCGCCGATGCGCGCCTGCCCGGGTGCGATCTCGCGCGCTGCCGGTTTCGCGAGGCGGATCTGGGCGGGGTCGATTTCACCGATGCCGATCTGAGCGGCGGTGATTTCACCGGGGCGATCACGACGGGGATGGCGCTGGCCGGCGCCGATGTGCGGGGTGGTGATCTTGGCGCGCTCAATCTGCTCTCGCTCGCCAGTTTTGCGCGGCTGAAGATCACACAGAGCCAGGGGGATGGGTTGTTGCAGGCGCTGCGGATCGACCTGCACCCCGATCCGGCCGGGTAAGATCGGCCGGGCGTGCCGCGCCGTCAGGTGCCATCGGCCATCAGCCCGTAGCGGTGCATTTTGCGATAGAGCGTGTTGCGGCTGATGCCGAGGGCGGCGGCGGAGGCTGCGATGCGCCAATGGTGTTGTTCCAGCGTCTCGACGATATGGGCGCGTTCGTCCGGCGGGGTCACCGGTATGGTGGCAGGCAGGGACGGCTTGGGTGCCGCCGTGTTGTGCAGCCGCGGCAGGTGGCTGCGTTCGATGATGCCGCCTTCGGCGAAGGCGATGGCAGTGCGCAGCGTGTTGCGTAGTTCGCGGATGTTGCCGGGCCAGTCATGGGCCAGCAGATCGCGCGTGGCGTCCGGCGCGATGGTCATGTCGCTCGAGGCTTCCTCGCGGCAGATCTGCTCGATCAGGGCGGCGCGATCGGCGCGGGCGCGCAGGGGCGGCATGGTGAGGGTGACGCCATTGAGGCGGTAGAACAGATCCATCCGGAAATCGTTGCTGGCGACCAGGGCTTCGAGGTCGCGGTGGGTGGCGCTGATGACGCGGATATCGACGGGGATTGGCGTCGAACTGCCGAGCGGGACGATCTCCTTCTCTTCGAGCAGGCGCAGCAGGCGGGCCTGGATGGAGAGCGGCATGTCGCCGATTTCATCGAGGAACAGGGTGCCGCCGTGGGCGGCGAGCGCCTTGCCGCGCATGCCGCCGGTGCGGGCCCCGGTGAAGGCGCCGGCCTCGTAGCCGAACAATTCGCTCTCGATGAGCTGTTCGGGGATGGCGGCGCAGCTCATCGCGATGAAGGGTTGGGCGTGGCGCTCGCTGGCGCGGTGGATGGCGCGGGCGAAACTGTCCTTGCCGGTGCCGGTCTCGCCGAGCAGGAGGATGTTGATGTCGCGGTTCATCACGCGCTCGGCACGCCAGACGTTGTCGGCCATCACGGGGTCGGTGCCGGCGAAGCGGGCGAGCGGAGGGGTGGCGGGCCGTTGCGGCCTGGCGATGGCGCGCGGTGCCGCGCTGGACTTGCCGCTGCCGGATTGCGCGGTGCTGCCGGGCAGGCCGGCGCGGGCGCGCGGGCGGACCTGTTTGGCGGGCCAGATACTGGCGAAGCCATGGCGGTCGGCGCCATGCGCGATCGGCCAGATCGCGAAGGGTTCGGCTTCGGCGTGTTCGAACAGGCGATCGGTCGTGAGATCGAACAATTCGGCGACGCTGCGGCCGAGCAGGGCGGTGTGGTCGGCTTTGCCGAGCTGGCCGGGCACCGTGCTGTCGACGGCGCGGATGGTGCCGTGCTCGTCGATCGCCAACAGGCTGTCGTAGGGCAGGCCGACCAGTTCGGGGCGCTCGTGAAAGCGCAGGATCAGACAGTCGCGATAGCTATGGGTGAAGTGCATCTGTTCGATGATGCGGGCCGACATGCTGACCAGAGCGATGGTGGGCACCTGGGCGGCGCGGCTGTCGTCGCAATCGAGGGAGGAGGCGTCGAGCACGCCGAGCAAGGTGCCGTTCGCACCCCAGATCGGCGCGGCCGAGCAGGTCATGCGGCTGTTGCGGGTGAAATAATGGTCTTCGCGATGTACGACACGGGCGCGGCGATCGTGCAGGCAGGTGCCCGGGCCGTTGACGCCAGCGTGGCGCTCGTTCCAGAGAAACCCCGGTGCCATATTGGCGGTGCGGGCGCAATCGGTGTTGGCGCTGTCGGTAAACGCATCGAGAATGGCGCCCGAGGCATCCGCCAGCATCAGCACATACCGCGAGGGGGCGGCGGATTGGGTGACCTGATGATTGATCTGCCCCAGCAGGCGGTGCATTTCGACCCGGCCGACCCGCTCGAACAGGCCGCGCTCTTCTCTGAGCAGTTTCAGCGCCGCGCCGCCGATGTGCTCGCCTGGCGGCGGATGATCGGGGTCAAGATGATAGATATCGCGGCAGCGCTGCCAGGCGGCCTCGATATAGGCTTCACGCGGAACATAGGGTTCGCGCAGACGCACGGCGGCACCTGACCCGGGTCGTGCGACCGGGCGTGGCTGGGGGCTGGCGGCTGCCAGACCCTCGGGGCTCAGGGTGCGCTGATCGAGCCAGGGTGATCTTGCCGTTGCGGCGTGGGTCATGCTGGACGTTTTCCCCATTTTTCCCGGTCAGACATAACATTGCGACCGCTGCACGCAAGTGTAGCAGAGTGTCACATCTTTTGGGGCATATTGTCACGCAGGATTGAAGACTGCGTGACAGACCTGTCATGGGCGAGGGGCGTCGAACGGGTGCGCGCCTTGGAGTTAGTGACCCGGGCGACGAGCGGTGGTTTTGGCATGATCCTTGCTGATGGAAATGCGGCCGGGCAAATCCGGCTCCCAATGAACGACTTGCGGACTTTGCCTGACGGCGCGGCCGCGTAACTGGAGGAAATTAAATGGCAAAACTAGGAGGATCGTCGCTGAGTCGTTCGCTCAGGCTGGCGACGCTGGGCGTTATCGGTGCCGGCGCCTTCGTGCTCGGCGCACAGGCTCAGACGCCGGCCAGCACCTCGCTGACGTCGATGCAGAAGAACCCCGACAACTGGGTGATGCCGACAGGCACCTACAATAACTGGCGCTACAGCCCGCTGAAACAGATCAACACCAGCAACGTGAAGAATCTGCAGGTTGCGTGGTCGATGTCGACCGGAACCGATCGCGGCCTGGAAGGGCAGCCGATCGTGATCGGCAACATGATGTATTACGAGACATCGTATCCGAATTACGTGTATGCGATCGATCTCAATCATCCGGACGCGATCGCCTGGAAATTCGAGCCGCCGCATGATTCCAACGCGCCGCCGGTTGCCTGCTGCGACGTGGTGAACCGCGGTCCGGCGTTCAGCGACGGCATGGTCTATGCCGATGCGCTCGACGGTGTGCTCTACGCACTCGATGCCAAGACCGGCAAGGTCGTGTGGCAAGCCAAGAACGCGCATCCGCAGGATGGCCAGACCATGACCGGCGCACCGATGGTGGTGGGCAAGAACGTGATCGTCGGCGTGGCCGGCGGTGAATATGGGGTACGTGGCTACCTGACGGCCTATGACGCAAAAACCGGCAAGCAGGTCTGGCGCGCCTACAGCGAAGGTCCGAACAAGGACATGCTGATGAGCGCCACACACACCATCAACGGTGCGACCGGCAAGCCGATCGGCGCGCATTCCAGCATCAAGACCTGGCAGGGCAATGAGTGGAAAGTCGGCGGCGGCACGACCTGGGGCTGGTTTTCGTACGATCCGAAGCTGAACCTCATGTACTACGGGACCGGCAACCCGGGCACGTGGAACCCGAGCCAGCGCCCCGGCAAGAACCGCTGGTCGATGACCATCATGGCGCGTAACCCGGAAACCGGTGAAGCCAAGTGGGTCTATCAGATGACCCCGCACGACGGCTGGGATTATGACGGCGTCAATGAAATGGTGCTCGCCAATGTCGATGATCACGGCAAGACCGTGCCGGCGCTGGTGCATTTCGACCGTAACGGCTTCTCGTATGTGATGAACCGCGCAACCGGCGCGCCGATTGCGATTCACAAATACGATCCGTCGGTGAACTGGGCGACGGGGATCGACCCGAAAACCAATGAGCCGATCGTCGATCCCGCCAAGATGACCAGCAATGGCAAGGATGTGAAAGACATCTGCCCGGCTTCGCAGGGCGACAAGGACGAACAGCCGGTTTCCTACGATCCGCAGACCAAACTGTTCTATGCGCCGCTGAACCACCTGTGCATGAGCTATCAGGCGTTCAACGTGAAGTACAAATCAGGCTTCCCGTTCGTCGGTGCGATCGTGAACATGATCCCGGGCCCGGGCGGCTATCGGGGCCGGTTCATTGCCTACAACCCGGTGACCGGCAAGACCGTGTGGCAGCAGCACGATATGTTCCAGGATTGGGGCGGTGCGATGACCACGGGCGGCGGGCTCGCGTTCTATGGCACGCTGAAGGGCATGTTCCGTGCGGTCGACGCGAAGACGGGCAAAATCCTGTATCAGTTCAAGACCCCGTCGGGCATCATCGGCAACCCGATCACCTACATGCATGATGGCAAGCAGTATGTTGCGATCCTGAGTGGCGTGGGTGGCTGGGCCGCGATCGGCATGGCCGACAATCTGCACAAGGCCAGTGCAGGTCTTGGCGCGGTCGGGCTGAACGCGACGCTGACCGACTATACGAACCTTGGCGGTACGTTGATGGTGTTTGCGCTGCCCTCGAAAGTGGCCAGTGCGGACTGATCACGTCTGACGATCCAGCCCGGGTTCCCCTGCCCGGGCTGGTTTTTTCTGTCTTGCCGTGCCTTGGTTTGTCTGGTTCCTGCGGTCCGGCGCGCAATCCGCCCGAGCGATCCGCTTGTGTATCCGACTGTCTGATTGGAGTGAAACACCATGAAAAATCCGGCTTTTCGTTGGGCAATGCTCGGCGCGATGGCCATCGCCGGCGCGGGCGTGTCGCACGCCGCTGCCGCCAATGCCGAGCCTGCCGCAAACAGCCACGTCCTGCGGGTCTGTGCCGATCCCGATTACCTGCCCTACTCGAACCGCGCCGGACAGGGTTTCGAGAACAAGGTGGCCGAACTGGTCGCCAAGGCGATGGGGCGCAAGCTCGAATACACCTGGGCGAGCTATCGCGGTCATGGCGGCTACTCGAATTTCCTCGCCGAAAATCTCGACGCGCGCAAATGCGATGTCGTGATGAACCTGCCGTATGGCGATCACGAAGACGGTTACACCAAGCCGTATTACCGGTCGTCCTACGTGTTCATCACCCGCAAGGATAAGCATCTGCACATCCGCTCGATGAATTCGGTCTCGCTCAAAATGGTCAAGATCGGCTTCGAGGAGGATACGACGCCCGAAACCGCGATCAAACTGCTCGACCTGATCGGCAATGCGGTGCCGTTTCACGTCGCCAGCAATCCAACCGCCTCGCCCCGGGAATTGTTGCAGGCGGTGCAGGACGGCAAGGTTGGCGTGATGATCACGTGGGAGCCCGCTATCGGCGATTTCCTTAAGGATTACCCCGATCTGCAGATGGCGCGCGTACCATCCGAGGAATACGGGCCCGGCCTGCCGACGGTGAACTACACCTATGGCATGTCGATGGGGGTGCGAAAGCACGATACGGCCCTGAAGGATGCGCTCGACAAGGTGATTGCCACGCACAAGACCGAAATCGCCGCAACGCTTGCGAAATACGACGTCAAGCTGATGGCGAACCCGCGGCACGTCAATTTTCCGAATCAGTAACTGAAACTTCTGGATGAGAGCAGGACGCATGAAGATTAGATCGATCCCCACCATCGTCGGCGCCGGCGTGCTTGGCGTGGCTGCCGCGGCTCTGGTCACGATGGCCAGCTACGCGGCGGATACCTCAGGCAGCGGCACGGCGGCCGCGATGCCCAAGGGCGAGATGCTGGCCAAGGGCAGTGACTGCTTTTCGTGCCACGCGATCAACCAGAAAATCGTGGGGCCGGCCTTCGATGCGGTGGCCGCCAAATTTGCCGGCAAGAGCGGGGCGGAGACGACGCTGAGCGACGCGATCATGAAAGGCCACGTCGGCACGTGGGGCAATGTGCCGATGCCGGCGCACCCGCAGCTGAGTGCGGCCGATACCAAGGAGATCGTTTCCTGGATCCTGACCTTGAAAAAGCCCGGCACCACCGCAGCCGGCGGCGCAGCATCGGGGCAGAAATTCACCTACACCGTGAAGGGCAAGACGGTCACCACCAGTTTCCCGATCTTTCAGAAGGGAACCGATAAAGTGACGCCGACGGTGTTCCGGGGCTACGAACTGTTCAATTCCTACTGCTTTCGTTGCCACGGCGCGGATGCCGATGGTGGTTCCTATGCGCCGAACCTGCGCAACTCACTCAACAACGGCATGACCGAGAGCAAGTTCCTCAGTATCGCCATGACCGGGGTCAAGGCCAAGGGCATGCCGAGCTGGGCGGGATTTTTCACACCGCACCAGATCAAGGCGATCTACCAATACACGGATGCCCGCGCGGTTGCGGTGGTCCACCAGGGCACACCGAAGCACTGAGATCGTGCCGCCGATCCGCGTCGCGACAATTTTCATAACATAACCGGGAGAACACCAGACATGCCCATCGCTCTTCACCCGTCGATCGATCACGGGATCAAACCAGGCGCGTCCGGCTTTGCGGGCGGCACGCTGCATTGCCATTGCCCCAGCCACAAGGTGGCCGTGAAAATCGATGCGCAGACAGCGCATAACCATGCCTGTGGCTGCTCGAAGTGCTGGAAGCCGGCCGGCGCGAAATTCGCGATCATCGCTGTCGTCCCGCGCGAGGCGGTGCATGTGACGGAAAACGGCGGCAAGCTGCACATCGTCGATCCCAACGCGACCATCCAGCGCCATGCCTGCCGCGAGTGCGGCGTGCACATGTTCGGCCGGATCGAGAACAAGGCGCATCCGTTCTATGGGCTCGACTTCGTCCACACCGAACTGTCCGACGAGACCGGCTGGTCGGCGCCGGAATTCGCCGCTTTCGTATCCTCGGTGATCGAGCAGGGCACGCCGCCGGCCGAAATGGCGGGCATCCGCGCGCGGTTGAAGGAACTCGGCCTTGAGCCGTACGACTGCTTGTCGCCGCCGCTGATGGACGCTATCGCCACGAGTGTGGCGAAAGCCTCGGGCGCTCTCGCAGCTTAAACAGGGGGACTGAAGATAATGGACGTTCGCGCCGCGATTGCGTGGAAAGCAGGCAAGACGCTCGACCTCGGCATGGTCAAGCTCGAAGGCCCGAAGGCGGGCGAGGTGCTGGTGGAAATCAAGGCCACCGGCATCTGCCATACCGATGAATACACGCTGTCCGGCGCGGACCCCGAAGGTCTGTTCCCGGCGATTCTGGGCCATGAGGGGGCCGGGATCGTCGTCGATATCGGGCCCGGCGTGACCACGCTGAAAAAAGGCGATCACGTCATTCCGCTTTACACGCCGGAATGCCGGCAATGTAAATCGTGCCTGTCGCGCAAGACCAATCTGTGCACCGCGATCCGCGCGACCCAGGGCAAGGGCGTGATGCCGGACGGCACCAGCCGCTTCTCCTGCGAGGGTGAGCCGGTGATGCACTATATGGGCTGCTCGACCTTCGCGAATTTCACCGTGCTGCCGGAAATCGCGCTGGCCAAGGTGCGCGAGGACGCGCCGTTCGACAAGATCTGCTACATCGGCTGCGGTGTGACGACCGGCATCGGTGCGGTGATCAACACCGCCAAGGTGCAGCCGGGCGACAATGTGGTGATTTTCGGCCTAGGCGGCATCGGGCTGAACGTCATCCAGGGCGCGCGGATTGCAGGCGCCGACAAGATCATCGGCGTCGATCTGAACAACGGCCGCAAGGCGATGGCTGAGAAATTCGGGCTGACCCATTTCGTCAACCCGTCCGAAATCGGCGAGGATCTGGTACCCTATCTGGTCAACCTGACCGACGGCGGGGCCGATTTCTCCTTCGAGTGCATCGGCAATGTGAAAGTGATGCGCCAGGCGCTGGAATGCTGCCATCGTGGCTGGGGCACCTCGATCATCGTGGGCGTGGCCGGCGCCGGGCAGGAGATTTCGACGCGGCCGTTCCAGCTGGTGACCGGGCGCAACTGGCGCGGCACGGCGTTCGGCGGCGCGCGCGGCCGGACCGATGTACCGAAGATCGTCGATTGGTATATGGATGGCAAAATCAACATTGACGACCTGATCACGCATGTGCTGCCGTTCGAACAGATCAACGAGGGGTTCGAGCTGATGCGCAAAGGCGAGAGCATTCGCAGCGTCGTCGTCTACTGATGCCGGCACGGCTGGCGCGTGGCGCCGTCTCGCTGCTTGCGGGCACGGCGCTTTGTTCCGTCGGGCTGGCTGCCTGGGCGCAGACCGCGCCGCCGGTGATCATTCCCTCGCCGGGGGCGATCGCGATCAAGCGGATCGTGGTCAGCGCAACGCGCACCCGCCAGTCGAGCTTCGATGTGCCGGTCTCGATCTACGCCGTAACGGGCCGGCAGGTGCGTACGGCGAACGAGCAGGAGAACCTGTCGGAAAGCCTCGACCGGGTACCCGGGATCGATGTGCAGAACCAGCAGAACTACGCGACCGGCGTGCGCATCACCTCGCGCGGGTTCGGCGCGCAGACCGCGTTCGGCACCCGCAACGTCAAGATCCTGATCGATGGCGTGCCGGCGACGCAACCCGATGGCACCGGCGATTCGGAGGTGATCGATCTCGGCGACGTATCGCGGATCGAGGTGTTGAGCGGGCCGTTTTCGGTGCTGTACGGCAACGCCGCTGGTGGCGTGATCCAGGTTTTCAGCAAGGATGGGCCGGCGGTGCCGACCGTGAGCGGCGGTATTCTGGCGGCGAGCTACGGCAGTTGGAGGGCCAGCGCATCCTATGGCGGGACGCGGAAATTCGGCGCCGATGGTTCGTTCAACTACATGATGAACGCATCGGATTTCTATTCCGGCGGGTATCGCGATCACAGCGCGGCGCGGCGCCAGCAGTTTTACGGCAAGTATCGGGTGCAGGTCGATGCCGACACCAGCTATACCTTGCTGGTCGATGCGCTGAACGAGCCGCGCTCGCTCGATCCCGGCGGGCTGACGGCGGCGCAATATCATGCCGATCCGCAGGCGGCCGGCAACGGCGCGGTGAAGTTCGACACCCGCAAATCGCTGCGGCATTTCCAGTTCGGCTTCATCATGCGCCACCGGATCGATGCCGATAACAGCATCCGCCTGCTGGTATACGACGTGAACCACGACGTGCTGCAATATTTGCCGTTCACCGGCAGTTTCGCGGCATCCGGCGGCGGGGTGGTCGATCTCGCGCGCAAATCGGGCGGCGTCGGCGCGCGATTTACGCATAAGGACCAGATCGCGGGCGTGCCGATCACCGCGGTCGCGGGGGTCGATTTCGGGTATGAGGATCAGCACCGCAAAGGCTATGTGAATAATTACGGCACGGTCGGTGCGTTGCGGCGCAACGAGCAGGATATTGCGCGCAACATCGCCGAATATGCGCAAATCAACGCGAATTTGACGCCGAACATCATTTTCGACGCCGGTTTGCGGCATAGCCAGGATTATTTCAGCGTGCAGGATCTGTACGTGACGCCGAAACTGACCAATGACACCGGTTCGGTCAGCTATTCGCACACCAGCCTGGTCGCGGGCGCGACCTATCATCTGACACCGACCACCAATCTGTTCGCCGATTATGGCGAAGGGTTCGAGACGCCGACCCTCGACCAGCTCGCCTATCTGCCGAACGGCGAGGCGGGGTTCAACGCCGCCCTGGTGCCGACCACCAGCCAGAATTACGAGGCGGGCATCAAATCCCTGCTCGGGTCGCGCACCTATGTGCAAGTTGCGGCGTTTCATATTCATACCAATAATCAGATCGTGGTATCGTCCTCGAACAACGGGCGCACCGCCTATGCCAACGAAGGGCAGACCGGGCGCAACGGTGTCGATGCCAGTGTCGACAGTTTTCTGCCGCACCACATCGAATTATACGGCTCGTACACGCTGCTGAAGGCGTTTTTCCAGCACAGCGCGATTGCCGGCAAGGCGCTGCCCGGCGTGCCGCAGCAGCGCATCTTTACCGAGGTAAGCTGGCATGATCCGGCCAGCGGTTTCTATACCTCGGTCGATGGCCAGTGGCAGAGCCGGATGTATGTCGACAATCAGAACTCCGCCTACGCCGCCGGCTATTTCACCGCAGGTATCGCCGGCGGGTTTCGCCAGACGATCGGCAAATTCGGGTTCGATGAATTCGCGCGGGTCGATAATCTGTTCAACCGGACCTATGTCGGCGCGGTCGTCGTTGCTGCGAATAATGGGCAGTATTATGAGCCTTCGCCGGGACGGAATTTTGTTTTGGGGGCGACGGCGAAGTATAGGTTTTAGAAGGGTTCTTTTTTGTAAAAAAGAACCAAAAAACTTTTATTTTGCTGGGCCATGGGCGTCGGCACCGCCAACGCCCATGGCCCAGAGTCAAAAAATTTTTTGCTTCTTTTTTATAAAAAAGAAGTCTCCCTTAAAACAGCTTCCCAGGCCCCATCCCCGCGCCTGGATCAAGCGCCAGCTTGATTCGCCGCATCACCCCCCGTTCCGTCTCATCGCGCCACTGCCCGAACGCTGCGCGTTTGACCAGGCCGACGCCGTGTTCGGCCGAGAAACTGCCGCCGAGGTCGGCGACGATGGCGTTGACATCCGCCATCAGCGCCGCGGGATCGGCGGTGGTGATGACGTTGAGGTGGATATTGCCGTCGCCGATATGGCCGAACGCGGCCATCCGTGCGTCGGGGTAGGTTTTGGCGAGCATGGTTGCCGCACGGTCGAGCAGCGCGGGCACTGATGCGACCGGCACCGAGACGTCGTTCTTGATCGAGGCGCCTTCGCGTTTCTGGGATTCCGAGACGTGTTCGCGCAGCGCCCAGAAGGCGAGGCGCTGGGCTTCGGACAGGGCGATGGCGGCATCCTCGATGAGGCCGGCTTCGAGTGCATCGCCCAGCACCGCCTCGATCGTGGTGCGCAGGGCCGCGTTGCGCCGGGTGGTCGCGAGTTCGATCAGCGCGTAATGCGCGGCAGATTGGCCGAGCGGCAAACGGCCATCCGGCATGTGCCGCAAATTGATCTCCATCGCGGTGCCCGAGATGTATTCGAAGGCGTAGAGCGCGGCATCGTCCTCGTCGCGGAAGCGGGCGAACAGGTCGAGCACGGCGGCGACGCTGGCGAGACCGACCAGGCAGGTTGCGCGTTCGCGCGGCGCGGGCGATAGTTTGAGCACGGCGGCGGTGATGATGCCGAGCGTGCCTTCCGATCCGGCGAACAGATGGCGCAGGGCATAGCCGGTGTTGTCCTTGCGCAGGCCGCGCAGCCCGTGCCAGATCGCGCCATCCGGCAGCACGACCTCGAGGCCGAGAACCAGGTCGCGCGCGTTACCGAAGCGCAGCGTGTTGTTGCCGCCCGCGTTGGTCGCGATGACGCCGCCGATCTGCGCGCTGCCTTCGGAACTGATCGAGAGCGGCAGCAGCGCGCCCGCCGCCTCGGCGGCCAGTTGCGCGTCGCGCAGGGTCATGCCGGCTTCGACCACCAGAGTGAGGCCGGCGCGATCGAGACTGCGCAAGCGGTTCAGACGCGCCAGGCTGAGAACGATTTCGGCATCCGGCGCGCTCGGAATGCCGCCGGCGACCATCGAGGTGTTGCCGCCCTGCGGCACGATGGCGATGCCGGCGGCCGCGCACAGCGCCACGGCGGCGGCAACGCCCGCGGTATCGGCGGGGCGGAGCACGGCGCGCGGGGTGTTGCGATACAGGCCGCGCCAATCCTCGCCATAGGGCGCGATATCGTGCGGTTCGGTCAGAACGGCGGCTGGCCCCAGCGCGGCGGTGAGGCGGGAGATCAGAGCATCCATTCCCCTGCTATATCCGCTCGATCGGCGCTTCGGAAGGCAACCGGCTTTCAAATCGCGGAACCTGTTTCCGAATTGACAAGCGAGGGGCCCGGCTTACTCTGTGCCCATGACCATCCCCATTACCGATCTGCCGACCAGCATCGCAAAGGCCTTCGCGTTGCTGCGCTGCGTGAGTATGAGCGAACCGCCCGCCAGTTTTTCGACCCTGCTGGAGCAGACCGGCCTGCCGAAGGCAACGCTGCATCGCCTGCTGCAGGAGCTTGTCACCGCTGGCCTGATCCGCACCGCGCCCGACCGCACATACCGCCCGGCGCTCGGTTTGCTCGAACTCGCCTACCGGGCGTGGGAATCGATCGATCTGAAGGCGGTCGCGTCGCGCCATGTCGATACGCTGTGGCGCAGCACCGACGAAACCGTGCATCTCGCAGTTCGGGACGGGCACGAGATCATCTACATCGACAAGCGCGAGAGTCCCAAGACGCTGCGGCTGTTTTCCTCGGTCGGGCGGCGCGGGCCGCTGCACTGTACCGGCGTGGGCAAGGCGATTCTGGCGTTTCTGCCGCAGGCCGAACGGGACGAGATCATCGACGCGATCACATTGACCGAGCATACGCCGCACACCATCACGTCGCGCCACTTGCTGCGCGCGGCGTTCGACGAGATTCGCACGGCGGGGCTGGCGTTCGACCGGGAAGAGCACGAGATCGGTATTGTCTGCGTTGCCGCGCCGATTTTCGATCGTGCCGGCCGCCCGGTCGCGAGCCTGAGTGTGACGGCGCCGGCGATGAGAATGGACAACGCCCGGCTTGCGACCCTGGCGCCGGAGGTGAAAACCGCCGCTGACCGGATTTCAGCGGATGCTGTGGCTTCGAATTGCCTCACATGACAAGAAATACGTGAGTAAGATGAAGTCATTCGTCGCCGTCCGAATGACAAAGAAAACTTTTTGACTCCGGATGGGCACGTATTGATTGTCCTTTGCCCGCTTTTTAGACCAAGCCGACGGCGGTTTTGCTTCGCGTGACGTGCCGGCGGCCATTTGGTGCAGCCCGTGACTGGTTTTGACGCCAACCCCCCATCGAATTTTGCCCTCTTGCATCACACTCGCGTTATGGTAGCGTTACCAGTGAAACGAGTGGCCGCCGCATCAGGCGACTTCCCGTAGGCTGCGTCTCAAAAGAAGGAAACGGACCCAATGGAAAAAACCAGAACTCATCGGCGCAAACGCGCGATCATGGCGGGCATTGCCGGCGCCGCACTTGCGATCGGCCTCGGCGGTCTTGCCTATGCCGGTGCCATGGCCAATACCACCACACCGACGCTGAAGGATTACGTCTCGACCCAGGGCGATCATTCGAACTGGATCCTGCCGGCCAAGAACTACAACAACGATCGCTATGTCGATCTGAACGACATCACGCCGGCCAACGTGACGAAACTCAAGCCGGCGTGGACCTTCAAGATCGATGACAACGGCCCGATCGAAGCGGCGCCGATCATCTGGCACGGCACCGCCTATATCAGCTCCGCGCATGATCACGTCTACGCAATCGACGTGAAGACCGGCAAGCTGAAATGGCAGTTTTCCGACAATCCGCATGTGATCGCGTTCGCCGCCAACCGCGGCATCGCGCTGCTGGATGGCAAGGTCTATATCGCGACACTCGATGGTAAGCTGATCGCGCTCGATGCGAATACCGGCAAGGTCGTATTCAGCAAGCTGCTGGTCAAGGACCCGGCCAACTCATTCTACACCATGGCGCCGCTGCCCTATAAGGACCCCAAGACCGGCAAGGCGATGCTGATCCTGGGCGTCTCGAACGGCGACTGGGGCGGCATTGGCAATGTTGCGGCCTATAACCCCGCCAATGGCGACGAGTTGTGGCAGTGGAACGCGGTTCCCGGCCCGGGCCAGAAGGGTCATTCGACTTGGAGCGGCGACAGCTGGAAGCGCGGCGGCGGCGCGGTCTGGACCATGATGGCGATCGATCCGAAAACCGACATGCTCTATGCCAACGCCGGCAACCCGCAGCCGGATTTCAACGGCCCGGCCCGCAAAGGCAGTAACCTCTACAGCGACTCGCTGGTGGCGCTGAATATTTCCGGTGCCAAGCCCAAGCTGGTCTGGTATCACCAGTTCATTCCGCACGACACGCATGACTGGGATCCGGTGATGCCGCCGGTGCTGTTCAACGGCAAGGTCGACGGCAAGGTGATGCCGCTGGTGGCCGATGGTGACAAGGCCGGCAATTTCTGGCTGCTGAACTCAAAGACCGGCGCTCTGGTCAATCATCTGCAGGTCAGCATGCAATATCACCAGAAGGTCGATCCGTCCCTGAAAGGCAACGTTGCCTGCCCGAACACCAATGGCGGCGTCGAATACAACGGCGGTACCTACGACCCCAAGACCAACATGATCTATCTGCCCAGCAGCAACGAGTGCGGCTTCTGGAAATCGACCAAATCGGTGGTCTACATCGCCGGACAGTTCTACCTCGGCGGTGCGTTCCCGACCTTCGTCGGTCCGAACACCGGGCAGCTCAATGCGATCGACGTGAGCAACGGCGTGTTCGCCTGGCGCAAGCCGGAAAAACTGCCGATGGCCGGCGGCGCGCTCTCGACCTCGACCGGGTTGGTGTTCACCGGCATGGAAAACGGCGATTTCGCCGCGTTCGATGGAGACAGCGGCAAGAAATTGTGGAGCTATGACACTGGTTCGCCGATCATCGCTCCGCCGGTCGCCTTTACCCAGGGCGGCACCGAGTATGTCGCGGTCGCGTCCGGCCCAGCCGGCAACCAGCAACTGCCGACGATGCCGAAAGACAATAAAGGCACCATGCTGACAATGTTCACCCTTTCGAAATGAGGCGGGCGAACCGGATCGGATTGATCCTGGGCGCAGGGGTGGCATTTGCCACCCCTGCTGCTTTCGCCGCCACCGCCTCGCCATCGGCGCATGCGCGCGCGGCCGCCGCCCTGGCCGATATCCAGGTTGCCATTTCCACCATTATGGCGGCCGAGAACGGCACGACCAGCGGCCCCGCCAATTACGTCCGGGCGGCGCAGAGTGCCATCAATGCGCTCGTTGGCAGCAAGGACCCGGCGTTCGACCCGCATGTGCCCAACCCCGGTGATGCCACCGGCTCGATGGG
Source organism: Acidiphilium sp. PA (assembly GCF_026191915.1). GTDB lineage: Bacteria > Pseudomonadota > Alphaproteobacteria > Acetobacterales > Acetobacteraceae > Acidiphilium. The sequence goes on along the minus strand of NZ_JAIMBY010000001.1, from coordinate 659,374 downwards.
CCAGGTCAACGCCCTGCTCGACCAGACAGCGACGCCGCCTTACGTCCCCGCGCTGCACGGCGTGCAGGTCAACGAACTCGCCGCCGTCGCCTATCTGCAGGAAGCTGTGAAGGCACGCGGCCTCAACGCATTTCAGACCGCATCATCCAGCGCGCTCGAAAACCTCGAAGTCGCGGAGGGTCGCACCAGCCAGTACGACGTGCTCGGCGGCATGCTGGGCGCGATTGCCAACACCAGCCTCGCGGTGCCGGATGGCGCCCCGACGGCGAACGGCTGCGCGGCACCCAAGGCGGTCGGTTATGGTCTTCATCACGGCTGGCTAATCTGGCACGCCGTGAAACCCGGTGCCGTGTCGATTCCGGCGACAGGCACCGCATCCGTCAAGAAGGAAAATGGTATGCTGGTTCTCTACACTGCCGCGGCACCGATGGTGCAGCACCACTGCGCCGCCCATGCGGCGGCAGCCACCACGAAACATGCGGCCGCGCCCGCGATGATCAGGCCGGTGGCCGACACCCTCCCCGCCAAGCGCCCGTCCTTGCTGATCGATGCAGCGGCGCACACCGCGGCGAGCCCGGCTCTCTACACGGCGGCCCAGGCGGCCAGCGGTAAGGCAGTATATGCCACCAATTGCGCCAGTTGCCATGGCGCCAATCTGCAGGGCGTCGCGGCGCCCGCGATCGCCGGCACGGAGTTCCTGAAAACCGCGGCGAGCAATAAATACACCGTCTCGATTCTCAACACGATCGTGACGCAGAACATGCCGTTCAATAATCCCGGTTCGCTCAAGCCCGGCGAATACGCCGAGGTCATGGCCTATCTTCTGGCGTCGAACTGTTATCCCGCCGGTAAGACCGCTTTTCCGACCAACCCGCCATCGAGCTTTGGGACTGCACCGCTGGCAGCTCAGGTTCACCCGGCCGGTACGCCCAACAAGCTGGGTGTATGCCCGGTCAAGTGAGTAGTTGCTAAATCCGGATGGCGCCCGGTAATCTGGCGCATCGTCATGATACGGGAGCCACCGGATGAAGCGTTTACTGATCTGCCTTGTTGCACTGCCCCTGTCCGCCTGGGCCGGGCAGGGCGACTTCATCGCCCCCAGCGCGTTCCCGCCCCTTTCCGATGGTGTGGCGGCGGCGGTGAACCAAACGCAGGCGACCATGCTGAAACAGCCCGGCGTCGCCCGTGTCGGGTTCTATCAATTCACCATCGATGCCAAGGGCAAGCTGACGAAAATCGGCATCGCCCGTTCGTCGGGCGATGCGACCGATGATGACGAAGCGATCGCCGCGATCGAGGCCACGCCGTTCGACGCGGCACCCGCCGGCAAACAGACCTATCACCTCATCCCGATCCGCTTTACCGCGCAGGAAACGATCTATATCCCGCCGGCGGGCAGTAAATGACGCCACCCGCCGGGCGGCGCTGCCTCACACGATGCCGGCGCGCCTGGTGTAGTCGCCAAATCCCTCGCCGGGCAAACGATCCTTGGCAAATTGCGCGAACAGCGGCGACAGGGCGGCAATGATCTCAGCCTCGTCGGCGTTTTCGCGGTAGAGCGTGTTCAACCGCGATCCGTCGGCGGCGCCGCCGAGCAGCAGATTGTACCGGCCAGGATTGCGGCCGACCAGGCCGATCTCGGCAATATAGGGCCGCGCGCAGCCGTTCGGGCAGCCGGTCATGCGCACGGTCATCCGCTGATCCGACAGGTTATGTTCGGCCAGCAGCGCATCGATCGCGGTGATCAGATGCGGCAGATACCGCTCGCTCTCGGCCAAAGCGAGGCCGCAGGTCGGCAGTGCGACGCAGGCCATCGCGCCCTCACGCAACACCGACACATGCTGCACGACGCCATGCTCGGCCAGAATCCGCTCAATTGTCGCCCGCTCGGCATCGTTCGCGCGCGCAACGATGATGTTCTGGTTGGGGGTCATGATGATCGCACCACGATCGATGAAATCCGGCATCGAATTGATCGCGACCAGTGCCGATTTCAGGCGCCGCTCGCCGACATCCGCGATCCGGCCGTTTTCGATGAACAGCGTGAGGTGATGCAGCCCTTCGTGATCGGTCAGCCAGCCGAGCGCATCCCCATTGCCGGTGAACGTGAAATCCCGCGCCGGTGCCAGCGGCGTCGCCAGCCGCGCGTTGACCTCGCGCTTGAACCACTCCAGCCCGTGCGTGTCGATCGTGTATTTCAGTCGGGCGTGCTTGCGGTTGGTGCGGTCGCCGTAATCGCGCTGCACTGTGACCACCGCCTCGGCCACCGGAATCAGATCCGCCGCCGCGCAATAGCCAATCACGTCACCCACCCGCGGATAGGTCGCGGGCTCGCCATGCGAGGCGCCCATGCCGCCACCCGCCACCACATTGTAGCCGACGATCGTCTCGCCCTCGACAATCGCGATGAACGATAGATCATGCGCGAACACATCGACATCGTTCGACGGCGGCACGGCCACGGTCATCTTGAATTTGCGGGGCAGATAGGTCGGTCCGTAAATCGGCTCCGCCTCCGGCTCGCCGCCAAGCACCCGCTCGTCACCAATGAAAATCTCGCGCCACGCCCCCGTGCGCGGCAGGAAATGCGCCGACAACTGCCGCGCCGCCTCCACCGCCTCGCCATGCGCGCGCGACAAATACGGGTTCGACGCCGCCATCACGTTGCGGTTGACGTCGCCGCACGCCGCGATCGTGTCGAGCAAAGCAGCGTCCATCGCCCGCATCGCCTCGCGCACGTTGCTCTTGATGACACCGTGAAACTGAATCGTCTGCCGCGTGGTGAGCCGCACCGTGCCATTGCCGCGCTCGGTCGCCAGCCGGTCCATCGCCAGATACTGCCGCGGCGTCAGGACGCCGCCGGGAACCCGCAGCCGCGCCATGAACATATACGCCAGATCCAGCTTCCGCTTGGCGCGCTCCGGCCGCAAATCACGGTCGTCCTGCACATAGACGCCATGAAACTTGATGAGCTGGCCATCGTCCTCGCCCAACCCGCCAAACGCCTGCACATCCAGCTCATCCGCCAGAGTGCCACGCAGAAAATCACTCCGCGCCTTGATCGTCTCATTGCGCGCCAAATTAGCCATCGTGCGTCCTTTCGCGATATGTGCCGAAGGCTTGGGGGTTCGCCCCACGCCCCACCAGGGGCTCCGCCCCTGGACCCCGCTGGGGCCTTAGGCCCCAGACCCCGCTCGTTTCAGATGAGAGGGGGCATCAATTCCGTTGCCTTTCAAAGGGCGTCGCAAGCCCCCTCTCATCTGAAACTAATGAGGTCCAGGAACTAAGTTCCTGGCGGGGGTCCAGGGGGCAGAGCCCCCTGGTCGGGGTCCGGGGCGAAGCCCCGCCTTGCCGGCTCATGCCGCGACCGGCCGTGGGAGGAAGATGCCGCATTCGATTTTACCGGTACCGCTCCAGCGTCCGGCGCGGGGGGGTTCGCCGGGCTGGATGCGGCGGGTGCAGGTATGGCAGCCGATCGAGGCGAAACCGTCGGCCTGGAGCGGGTGGTGTGGCAGGTTGCGGCTGGCGAAGTAGGTTTCGATATCGGTCTGGGTCCAGGCGCGCAGCGGGTTGACGATGATGCGGCCATCGGGGCCGGTTTCGGTGGCTTGCAGGGTGGCGCGGCTGTCGGACTGGGTATGTTTGCGCCCGCTGATCCAGGCTTCGAACGGCAGCAGGGCGTCGTCCAGCGGCATGGTTTTACGCAGGGTGCAGCATAAATCGGGGTCGCGGGCGAACAGGGTGCCGTTAGGGTCGAAGCTGGCGAGGTGGGCGGGGTCGGGGCGGATGGTCCGCACGTCCGACAGGCGCAGCCTCGTGATCAAAGCGTTGCGATAGGCAATGGTATCGGGGAAGAGTTTGCCGGTATCGAGGAAAATGACCGGCAGGGTGCGGTCGATCCGCGCGACGAGGTCGAGCAGGGCGGCGGATTCGGTGCCGAAGGACGATACCAGGGCGACGCGGCCGGGGTGGGCCGCGATGCTGGTGCGCAGCAGATCGAGCGCTTCGGCTTCGTGTCTGGTGAGGGTTTCGAGCATCAGTAGACGTCCTTTTTGTAACGGCCGGCGGCGATCAGCGCATCGAGTTCGTGCTGGCCGCGGTCGGCGTCGTCCTTGCCGAGAATACGAACGAGGGTGGCATCGACATCGCGCGCCATCGCCTTGGCGTCGCCGCAGAGGTAGAGCGTGGCCCCCTGGTCGAGCTGGGCGCGCAGGTCGTTGCGCTGGTTCCAGAGCACGTGCTGGACGTAGCGTTTTTCCGGCTGATCGCGCGAGAAGGCGAGGTCGAGCCGGCCGAGCACGCCGGATTTCAGCCACTCCTGAATGTCGAGCTGGTAGAGGAAATCGTGCAGAAAGTGACGGTGGCCGAAGATGAGCCAGGATTTGCCGGCGATGCCGAGGGCTTCGCGCTCCTGCAGGAACGCCCGGTAGGGCGCGATGCCGGTGCCGGCGCCGATCATCACGATCGGGGTTTCGCTGCGATCGGGCAGGCGGAAATGCGGATTGGCCTTGACGTGGACATTGACGCTGCCGCCGGTTTTGCGCCGTTCCGCGATCATGCCGGAGGCGACGCCGAGCCGGGCGCGGCCTTCGCTTTCGTAGGCGACTTTGGCGATCGCGAGATGCGCGGCTTCACCGACCAGGCGTTGCGATGATGCGATCGAATAGTAGCGCGGCGGCAATTTGCGCAGCAGGGTGGTGAGTTGGGCGGTCGTCAGGGTGTGGGGATAGGCTTCGAACAGGTCGATCGGCTGGCGCCCGGCGATGAAGCGGCCGCGCGCCTCGGCATCGGCGGCGAGGGCGGTGAGGCGCGCATCGCCGGTGAGGGCGGCGTAATCCTGGATCAATTTGCCGCTGAGGGTCGTGATGTCGCGTTCGCGGGTGAGCGCGCTATGGGCGGCGCTGTCATCGAACAGGCCGGTGGCGCGCAGGACCGCACCGACCAGGGCGGGATCGTTTTCCGGCGCGATTCCCAGCGTATCGCCGGGCTGGTAGACGATCCCCGAGCCGGTCAGATCGAGTTCGAGGTGCAGCGTTTCCGAGGAGGAACGTGACGAGGTGATGGGATGCAGGGCGGCGATTTCGGCGGCAAAGGGCGCGTTCTTGCCGACCGGTTCGGCTTCGGCGCGGTGGAAATCGACATGGATGACCGAGCCGGCGTCGGCCGCGGGGGTCAGTTTTTCGAGCAGGGACGCGATGAACCCGGCGGCCGGGGTTTCGTAATCGAGGTCGCAATCGAGCCGTTCGGCGATGCGGACGCCGCCGAGCGCTTCGAACCGGGCGTCGATCTGTTTGCCGGTTTCGCAGAACTGCGCGTAGGAGGAATCGCCGAGCGCGAGCACCGCGAAATTCACGCCATCGAGCGTCGGTGCGCCGTCGGCCATCAGCGCGCGCATGAACGGGGCGGCGCGTTGCGGCGGCTCGCCTTCGCCCCAGGTGGAAGCGATGACCAGCAGGTTGACGGTGTCTTTCAGCGTGGCGAGGTCGGCATCCGCCATGTCGAGCAGGCGGGGGGCGAAGCCGCGCTTCTGGGCATCGCGCTTGGCGGCACCGGCGAGGGCTTCGGCGTTGCCCGATTCGGTGCCGTACAGGATGGTGAGTTTGGTTTTGACCGCGGGTGCCGCAGCGACGGGTGCCGCTTCGCTGCCCGCGGCATCGATGCCCGCCAGAAATCCGGTCAGCCAGGCGCGCTGCACCGCGGAGGCGCGGCCGATCACCTGATCGAGCGCGATGATTTCCTCGGGCGCGAAGGGCGCGGTGCGGGGCAGTTTGGCGGTTCTTGTCATGATATCAGCCTTGAGGTTGCGGGGCAGCGAAATCGCACACCCGGTCGCACAGCCATTTCCGGTCCGCGGCAATCGCCGCGATGCGTTTCGCGGCTTCCGGCATCGAGACGCCTTCACGCTGCCAGGCGGCGCGCAGGGAGCCGATTTCCGCGACGCGATCGGCCCATTCCGCGCCGTAGCGCAGTTCCAGATTGCGCCGGATCATGCCGGCGAGGCCGGGGGCGCGGCCGTTGGTGGAAATGGTGAGCAGCAGATCGCCGCGCCGCACTTCGGCGACTGAGTGAAAATCGCACAAGGGCGGCACGTCTTCGACATTGACGAGCAGCCGCAGCGCCCGGGCGGTGGCGGCGAGCGGTTCGGCGCGGTCGCGCGGCAGATCGACGATCCACAGAACGTGCAGCGCGGCGAGATCATCGGGGCCGGGCACCGCGCGACGGAGCTTGTCGCCAGCTTCGGCCACCGCTTCATCATCGGGGGCGTCGGAAAACAACAGCGCGTTGGCAGCACCTGCGGCGCGCAGGGCGCGAAACCGGCGCAGCGCCAAGGCACCGTTGCCGGCGACCGCAAGACGCGCAAAACGAGGATCGAGCGCAATCGGAATCATCATATCTCCTGGGCTGGATATAGCGGTCCTGCACGTGTCGTAAAACCGCATTCTCCGCCTAGCGCTCAAATTCGGGGAAATAAGATTGATTTTCTATCCTGGCGATCGCAAAGAGAAACCGGTCATCCATGCGGGAGATTCCACGCCATGCCGGAGCTTTCTGAATTGCCGCCGCCCAGCGCCGCTCCGATGCTCGACAAGATCGATCGTGCCATTTTGCGGTTGATCGCGCGCGATTGCACCATGCAACTTGCCACGATCGCGAGCCAGGTCGGCCTGTCTGCGACACCGTGTTGGAAGCGCATCAAGCGGATGGAAGAGGCCGGGGTGATTACCGGCCGGGTCGCGATGCTGTCACCCGAACGGCTGGGATACCCGGTTTCCGTGTTCGCCTCGATCGAAACGGCAGACCATTCGGAAGCCTGGATCGCGCGCTTTGCCGAACTCGTCGCCACCATGCCGGAAATCGTCGGCGCCTGGCGGATGAGCGGCGATGTCGATTACCTGCTGCACATCATGGTGGCGGATATTCCCGCCTATGACGCCTTCTACCGCCGCCTGATCGCGGCGATTCCGCTGCGCAACGTATCGTCGCGGTTTGCGATGGAGCGGATGAAATCGAGCCCGCCGCCGATTTGAACGTGTTTCACGCGCCATGCAGGCCAACGAGTGTGGGGGCCTCGTCATCAGCGTCGTCATGCTGCGCCGTTTGGGGCGCATGCGCGCCAGCGCGTACCTGCACCCCGCCTCGTGCCGATCGCGCGGCGAAGCGGACCAGCCACGGCAGGACCGCGCTTTGCGCCATGGGCGGCGCGATGCCATACCCCTGACCCAGCTCAGCGCCCATACTGCGGGCGAAGTCGATCAATTCCCGCGTTTCAAGACCTTCGATCGCAACCTTGATGCCGAGCTTACGGCCCATTTGCACCAGCCCCTCGACCAGCGGCACGCTGCGGCGGTCACCCGCTGAAATGCCCCGGACGAGGCTCTGATCGATCTTGAGAATGTCGAACGGCAGGGCGCGCAGGCGCGTGAGGCTGCCATAGCCGGCACCGAGGTCATCGAGCGCGAGGTGCACGCCCAGTTCGAGCAATCGCGCCGCGTCCTGCGCACAAAGTTCATCGTCGCCGGCGAAGCCCTGATCCTCCAGCAATTCCAAGGTCAGGCGTGCGCCGTCGATCCGATGTGCGGACAGCGCCGTTCGTATCCAATCGACGCAGGCGGGTTTGCGCAAGGTCGACGGAGGCAGATTGACTGAGATATCGAGAGGAAAGCCTTTGCTCTGAAACTCAAGAATGGCGTCGAGGGCGTGGTTGAGGCTCTCGACGAACAGATGATCGAGTTCCTGTTCGCTGAGCGCGGGCAGGAACTGCCCTGGACTGATGATCTGGCCATTGGCGAGTTCGATGCGCGCAAGGGCTTCAAACTTGGTACACGTGCCGCTTGCAAGATCGACGATTGGCTGGAGGAACATCCGCAAACCGCCATTGAACAATTGCTCGCGCCAGTTTTTTCGATCGTCCGCGGAGATCATCACAGTGTCAGCACTGTGCGTACGTTCGATCGCGCGGCTGATCAACAGGCTCAGGGCTTCGGCAGTCTCGCGCATATGCCTGGTGCGGAACAGGTTGGGCAGGCGACCATAAAGTTTGATCATGCCCAGGATGCGTCCTGTGGCGTCGAGCACCGGCAGCGCGGCGATGCTGCGAATCCCGGCATTGCCGAGGGTTACGGCCCATGCCGGGCCCTGATCTGTCTGCCCGTCGATCAACGGGATATCGACGGGTTCACCGGACGCCCAAGCCTCGGCCATGGGATGCAGGCTGGCCGGAGTCAGGCGCCTGCCATGAAGTTTCTGGTCGGGATGCTGGTCAAACCAGGCGCGATGAGCATCGCTTTCCGCTTCAACGATAAAGGCGCCGTCGGGGTCCTGCCCATATACCGCGGCGAAGGCGATGAACGGCCAGCCATCGAAGGCAGCGACGACTGCATCGAGGATATCGATCCGCCGACGCAGAGGGCGGAGGCTATGAGCGAGCTCGCGCATTCTGCCGTGGATGTCCTGACGCAGCGACTCCGCGGCCTCTTGTTGCAATTCAAGATCGAACTCGATCCGCCGCAGAACAATGTCGAGGTAGATCTGACGCTGGCTGAAGCGACCTGGAACCTGCTGACTCATGACCGTGATCGTCTGATAGAGCCAACTCATCGTCGCGGTTATCCCGTTCGCGCCAACGCCGAGGGCGGCATGCAACCGGCCAAGCTGACGAGCGCGTTCCGCGTGCTGCGCACGCGTCAGCCCGGGATCGAGCAGCATTTCGATATAGCTCGGCAGCAGCGTGGCAAACCTTGCTATCACCTGCGGCGTCATCGCCGCGGTTACGGCTTTATTGCGCTGGTCCGCCCGTACGTGGTCGAGGAGGCCGGCGGCAAGTTCATCGAAACGGCCAGCCAGAAACCGATGCGCCCAACCCAGCAACAGCCCGGCTTGATCGCCATATGGATCGAGAGTCTGCCGTCTGATTGCTGACTGGCGTTGCACCTGTCCGAACAACGAGGCTTCGGCGACTGCGAGAAGGGCGTTCGCAATCTCGGTGTCGTCGCCATGGATGGCACAGCCGAGTGACAAGGTCAGACGCTCCGCGATCCCTTCGAGCGGGCGGAATCGCTCCTCCGCCACGCTGAGCGCCGTTTCGATATGACCATGAACGGCGGTGCGACGGGGATCGATCCGCGCAAATGCGAAAGAATCGCCGCCGACCCGCGCGACAAGGAGCGCACCGGGAAGTGCGCTCAGGCGCGCCGCAAGTTCGATCAATATGCGGTCGCCGGCGGTGGCGCCGAGTCGCTTGTTCAGGGCGGTAAAATTGCAGATGTCGATCACGAATGCGGCCAACTGCGCCCCCGGTGCGAGCCGGTCAGCAAGGCCGATAATCTGCTCGTCGAAGCCAACGCGTGACAATGTGCCGGTCAGGCGATCAAGGCGGCGCGCGTGCTCGATGGCGAAAACGGTATCCTCGCGAGCGCGCTGGCTCTGTTCAATCTGGCGGGTCAGAACGACGATACCGACCAGAACGAGCAGTTCCATGATCCAGCGCACCCAGCCATCCGTGGCCCAGAGCCGGGGTGCGCAGGTGATGGGCCAGGAGATCAGCACTTTCAACGGCAGTCCCGGTACGTTGACCTCACTTTTGTTAGTACCGGTTGGCTTCAGCGGATTCCCAACGCCCGGTCGATTGGGCGGGAAAAACATCAGTCCGCCTCGCCATTGCCCGATTGGGCGCCGGTTGCGCACGTCCACCGTGGTTAGAACCCAAGGGGATGAGAAAACGTTTGGATAAGCCAATAGTTGTTCGAGTCGGTAGGGCGTGCCGACGAAGTACCGCGTGACGCCGGTTGCCGCGACGGCGCGAAAGCGCATTGTGATCGCATAGGTACCAACTCGGGCCGCGTAGCGCGATCGACCGAGCAGGTAATCCGGATGACCGGGCAGGGGGGTGAACCCGGCGGCGCGGGTGATTGGCCTTGCGGCCTGTTTCTGGGTCGACCACACGATCGTGTTGCCGTCGGCCGACTGGATATTGAAAGCGTACAGGCTCCGGTGGAGCGCCATGAAGCGGCGCAGAGCGACAACCGACCGGCCGGTTGGCCGCATCGTTCCATCTGGACGGGGTGCGAGCAGGCTGACGCCGATGAATTCAAGCTCTGCGAATTGTGCGAACAAATGGCGCGCGATACTGCCCGCATATTCGGTCGCATCAGTCCGGGCGCGATGGACGATCGTCTGTTGCGCAGACATCAATTCGATCGTCTCGAAACTCAGGATGCCCAGCAAAACCACTCCTGGCGCAAACCACAACAGAAGCGATCGAGCGAGGCGAGGACCAACCAGACCTGACCTCATTGCCAATAAGCTGCCATGGGTGGGTTCTGTCAGAATTCTTGCCACGCCGGGTCGCTTGAACTGACGGCGACCAGTTTCGGCTTGCCCGTCGCTAACACCGGCGGCGGTTTCGTGCGCTGCCTGACAGGCGTAGCCGCGAAAGGACGCGTAGCCAAATTCCGCCGTTCGACCAGGGGCTCATTGACCGGTTGGCGCAGGTCGTCACCGATGACGAATGCCTCGACCAAGCGCGCGAGTTCATCCGCTTCGTTAGCGAGACCATGGCTTGCGGCGGTCGCCTGTTCGACCATGGCGGCGTTCTGCTGCGTGACCTGATCCATCTGGTTGACCGCCGTGTTGACCTCATGCAGCCCGGTGGACTGCTCGCTGGCCGAGGCGGCGATGTCGGTGATCAGCGCATTGAGGCTTGTAACCTGTTCGGCGATACGGGTCAGCGCCTGCCCGGTCTCGCCGACCAGGCGGACGCCAACCGCAACCTGTTGCCCCGATGCGGTGATCAATCCTTGGATCTCTTTCGCCGCGTCGGCCGAGCGCTGCGCCAGCGCGCGCACCTCGGTGGCGACGACGGCGAATCCCCGCCCGGCATCGCCCGCGCGAGCGGCCTCGATCCCGGCGTTCAGGGCCAGCAGATTCGTCTGAAAGGCGATTTCATCGATCAGACCGACAATCTTGTCGATCTGGCGGGACGATCCCTCGATGGCACTCATCGCGTTCACCGTTTCGAGTACGACATCACTCGAATGCTTTGCGTCCTGTCCTGCCGCCGATACCAGGTCCCGCGCATCGCTGCTGCGGCGTGCCGTGGTCTGGACCGTTGCGGTGATCTGGTCCATCGCTGCGGCCGTTTCTTCGAGCGTCGCCGCCTGTTGCTCCGTGCGCCGGGCGAGATCGTCCGACGCATGGGTGATTTCGCTCGCCCCGGCCCGCACGCCGGCGCTGCTCGCGGCGATCGCTGTCATGGTCGTCTGCAATTTTGCGATGGCGCTGTTGAAATCGCGTCCGAGCTTTTCATAGCTGCCGGGTAGAACGCCATCGATCCGATAGGTCAGGTTGCCAGCTTCCAGTTGCTCCAGACCGGCTGCGACCGCCGTGATTGCCAGCGCCTGACTTCGGGCGATCGATTGCCGTTCGGCTGTAAATCGCCGGTTGACGTCATCGGCTTCCTGACGCTTCGCAAATGCGAGTTCCGCAGCCGCCAGTTGTCCCGACTCGATTGCCTCCAGATTGTCGATGTTGGCGGCAATCGCCTTGAAGCATGGCGTGGTTGAGGCGGTCTTGGTACGCGATCCAACGATTGATGCGGCCGGGACGCCGACGAACAAGATGCCGATGACCTGATCGTCGCGCAGGATCGGCTCGTATACCGTCACGTAAGGCTCGCCGAGGATTTCGGTCACGCCGCGATAGCTGAGCCCCTGTCCGAGTACACGATCGCGCACCGGACCCGCCGCCAGGCAGGTGCCGGTCGCCCGCGCGCCGGTTGCGCTCAGGATATTGGTGGACACCCGCCGATCCCGCGCAAAAATGGTGGCTGCACCCCCAAATTTCGATTTTACCTGATCAACGAGTTCGAAATCCCCGTTGATGCGATGCTCACCGAACCACAGATCCTCGCCCTCCAGCCGTGCGTCACCATAAGCCTGTGTTAACGTGCGCAGCATGTCGATGTTCTGACCGAGGGCATTCTGCGCCAGTACCATGCGCTCATGCTCCGCTGCCCGCTCGACCACGGCAGCAATATGTTCGCACACAGGCGTCAACTGATGGCGGACCCACGCTTGCATGATCTTGAAACCAAGGCCAACAACGACGATCCCGGCGCCGGTCAGAAGAACCATATTCATAGTGGTTGCCCCTGCGGAGGAGAGTGCGTTCCGGCACGGTCCATGCTCATCGTGAGAGTTCTGTTCAAGGAAGGTGTCTCCATTTACTGCCGATAAGCGCGACGCGCGGTCATAATGCGCGCGGAATCTTAACAGACGGATAATTGCCGCCGGTTCGTCTGTGTGTGGACGGCGACTGGTTCCGTCAGCAGCGCCAATACGGACGGGCGTTGATGCCTTTGAGCGGCGGCGGTCGGGGGAGACATCGCCGCGCCGGTGGTACGTTTCACGGCTTGGCGCTGGCACCCCCTCCCAAAAGGATAATCGGTCAAGGGTCATCGTTAACGATGGCGTAATCTTTGTCTCCTATCGTGATCATACGGACTGCGGTCGGGACGTTCATGCTCAGTCATCCCAATGATTTCGACCTCATCATCAACTGGCGCGACAAGTAACGAGGCACGCATGCTAACATGGTTTCGTGAGACGGCTCCGATCCGTTTGAAGCTCACCCTGGCGTTTGCAATGGAGAGCGGCTTACTGCTCATCTGCCTTGCCGCTGCGGCGATGATCTATGCCCAGCCGGCGCTGGGCCGAATTTCGATCGCAGTCTGCGCGGTCGCATTGCTGGTCTCAACCGTGCTTGGCTTCGTTTTACGGGGAGCGATCGCCGATCCCTATGTCACGACGGTCGAGCGAATGGAGGCATTGGCGGCGGGCGATCTCGATTCACCGGTCCGGTTTACGCAGCATCGTGATTGCGTCGGTCGAATGACCAAGGCGATGAATGCGTTTCGAACCGCGTTGATTGCCCGCAATAAAGCTGAGGAGGGGCTGACCTCGCGCATCGAGCTGGAAGCGCAACGTGCACGCGCCGAAGCAGAACGTGATGCCGCCGCGAAGGAGTTGGAGCATGTGGTTCATTCACTGGCCGAAGGGCTCGAGCGCCTCTCTTCCGGGGCGCTGACCTACCGTATCACCGAGGCTTTCGCCCCCGGATACGAACGGTTGCGTAGCGATTTCAATAACGCGCTTGGTCGGCTTCAGGACACGATGAGGACGATTGCGACCAATACGGGGGCGATCCGTGCCGGTACGGGCGAGATCTCATCGGCTGCGGATGATTTGTCCCGTCGTACCGAGCAACAGGCGGCCAGCCTTGAGGAGACGGCAGCTGCGCTGGATCAGATCACCGCAACGGTAGGCAAGACGGCCGACGGCGCCACCCATGCGCGCGACGTCGTCGGTACGGCGCAGGCGGACGCCGAACGCAGCGGGGCGGTGGTGCGTGAAGCCGTGGCGGCGATGAGCGGCATCGAAGCTTCATCGCTGCAGATCAGCAACATTATCGGTGTAATCGATGAAATCGCCTTCCAGACCAATCTGCTGGCATTGAATGCAGGGGTCGAGGCCGCCCGAGCCGGTGATGCCGGGCGTGGATTTGCCGTGGTCGCCTCCGAAGTGCGGGCGCTCGCACAACGATCGGCCGATGCGGCCAAGGAGATCAAGGCGTTGATTTCAACGTCGTCCAAACAGGTCGGCAGCGGTGTCGAACTGGTCGGGCAGACGGGCAAGGCCTTGCAGCGACTGGTTATTCAGATCGGCGAGATCAATGAGGTTGTCGTGCAGATCGCTGCGTCCGCGCAGGAGCAGGCGACCGGGCTGCATCAGGTGAATGTGGCGGTCAACCAGATGGATCAGGTCACTCAGCAGAACGCTGCGATGGTCGAGCAATCGACCGCGGCAAGCCATGCACTAGCGCAGGAGACCGAGCAACTTGCTGCCTTGATCGCCCAATTTCAGATCGGCGAGATCGCCGACCCATCGTCCCGTCAGGGACCGCGCAAAGCAGCCGGCCGACCTGCGCCGGCGGAGCGCTCGATCAGGGCGGTCCGTCCGGCGGTCTCGCAGCTCAGGTCGAGCGGGGCGGCCGCGGCCCGCAAGCTTGCGGTCGCAGCGGATGTCGATAGCTGGGAGGAGTTTTGAACAAGATGCCAAAGAGATCCAACCCGCCCAAAGGCGCTGCAGCTGTCAAACTCAGGCTTGATCCGATTCTCGATATCAAGGCATCCGCACCGTTGTATGCGCTTCTATCCCGCCACCGTGGCCGCGACCTGGTCATTGATGCCAGTGCCGTCGAACGATTTGGCGGGCAGTGTCTCCAAGTGTTGCTTGCAGCGCGTGCACGTTGGGCCGCCGATCAGCGCGGGTTTCTGGTCGAGGGGTTTTCACCCGGCGTGATCGCCACGCTGGAATTGATGGGCATCGAGCCCACGGCGTTTGATCATCGAAGGGAAATGGGCGCTTGATCAAGACAATATTGACGGTCGACGATTCACGGACAATGCGCGACATGCTGCGCCTGTCCCTGGTGGAGGCCGGTTTCCGGGTCGTGCAGGCGGAGGATGGCGTGCACGGGCTTGAAGTGCTGCGTGATGAGACACCGGACGTTATCGTCACTGACATCAACATGCCGCGCATGGACGGGTTCGGTTTCATCGAAGCGGTGCGGCGCGATGTCACCTGGCGGTCGACGCCGGTGCTGGTGCTGACCACGGAGGTCGACGCCGAAAAGAAGAGCCGAGCGAAGGCGGCGGGTGCGACGGGCTGGATCGTCAAGCCGTTTGATCCGGTCAAGTTGGTCGACGTTATCCGACGCGTCGCCGCTTAAGGAGGATGGTGCGCAATGGACCCGATGGCGGCAATCCGTGAGACCTTCTTTCAGGAATGTGAAGAGCAGCTGTGCGAACTAGAGAGCGGCCTGATGCGGATGGAGGGCGGCGAGACCGACCAGGAGACGGTCAATGCCGTCTTCCGGGCCGTTCATTCGATCAAGGGTGGCGCTGGCGCGTTCGGGCTGGAGGATCTGGTACGCTTTGCCCATGTCTTCGAGACCGCGCTCGATCGGGTGCGCTCGGGCAAGCTTGAGGCATCCGCAAACGCGATGCGGCTGCTGCTCCGCGCTTCGGATGCGCTGGCCGATCAGGTTCGGTGCGCCCGCGATGGCGCAACACCTGATGAAGCGCAGACGACATCGCTGGCTGCGGCGCTCAAGGCACTCACCAACGGGGACGCGACGGAGCAGAGCGATCCAGCGGAGGATGATGGGCTCGGCGATTTGACCTTCCTGCCGTTGCCGGTCCCGGTCGAAGACGAGACGCTGCAGACCGGTGGTTGGGTCATCAAGTTTCGGCCGTTCGCCGATCTTTACGCCAATGCGAACGAGGCGGCGCTGCTGCTGCGCGAAGTCAGCATGCTCGGCCCGGTCAGGGTGACGGTCGATCGCTCAGCACTGCCCGACTTTGCCGAACTCGATCCGGAAGGCGCGTATTTGGCCTGGACGATCGCATTACACGCCGAGTGTGATGAGCAGGCGATTCGCAGCGCGTTCGAATTCGTCGAGGACGATTGCGAATTGGTGATCAGCCGTGCGTCAGACCAGTCTGATCGGTTGAATCTGCCACAGCCAGACGCAGAGGTAGCCGGCGGGGGAACCGCGGAGACGATCCCGACACCCGATCCCGTCACGGCAGCCAACGTCACGGCGAACAGTGGCATGCCTTCCGACGCCGATGTGCTCGCAATGATTCGCAAAGCTCAACAGAGCGTATCGTCATCCGATCGTGAACAGCCAGGAGCCATTGCCGGCGGGGCACAAAATCCATCGCCGCCGGCGGTTCGATCCCGGCAGGATGCAGCGCCCGGCACGGACGGCGCGCCATCGAAAAATGACACCGGGTCTGCCGTCGGGGCGACGATCCGGGTGGATCTCGACCGGGTTGATCGCCTGATCGACCTGGTCGGCGAACTGGTCATCAATGAGGCGATGCTGACCCAGCGCGTCATGGAAGCCGGGCTTGCGCGCGCCTCCGGCGTGGCGGCCGCGCTCGACGAGCTCGAACACCTGACGCGCGAGATTCAGGACAGCGTGATGGCGATCCGTGCGCAGCCGGTGCGATCGGTGTTCCAGCGCATGCCCCGACTGGTGCGTGAGGTCGCGGCAATGACGGGAAAACAAGTCCGTTTGCTGACCGATGGCGAGGGCACCGAGGTCGACAAAACAGTCATCGAACGGATTGCCGATCCGCTGACCCATATGATCCGCAACGCGATCGATCACGGGTTGGAGTCAACCGATGCACGGCTTGCGGCTGGTAAGCCGGAGGAAGGGGTGGTCAGGCTGACGGCTCTGCATCGCTCCGGGCGAATCGTGATCGAGGTGGCGGATGATGGGGCCGGGATCAATCGGGAACGGGTCAAGGCGAAGGCGATCGAGAAGGGGTTGGTCGCGCCGGAAGCGCAGCTCAGCGATGAAGAAACCGACAATCTGATCTTCCTGCCAGGCTTTTCGACCGCGAGTGAAGTTTCCGACATCTCTGGCCGGGGGGTCGGCATGGATGTGGTGCGGCGCTCGGTTCAGTCGCTCGGCGGGCGAATTTCGATTGCGTCGCGGCCGGGGGCCGGTTCGACCTTTACGTTGAGCCTGCCGCTGACGCTTGCTGTGCTCGATGGCATGGTGGTCAGCGTGGCAGGCCATACGCTGATCGTTCCGCTCAGCGCGATCATCGAAACATTGCAGCCGCAGGCTGCCAATGTTCACACGCTTGGGACGGATGTGCGGGTTGTGGCGATGCGCGGGCGTTATATTCCGCTTGTCGATGTCGGCATGGCGCTCGGCTATAGTGAGGTCCCGCTCGAGGCTGACAAGAGCGTGGCTTTGCTGGTCGAAGGTGAGGGCGGCATTCGCGCGGTGCTGATTGTCGATGCAATCCAGGGCCAGCGGCAGGTCGTGATCAAGAGTCTCGAGGCGAACTATCGCGCGGTGCCCGGCATCGCCGCCGCAACGGTAATGGGCGATGGGCGCGTTGCCCTAATTCTCGATGTCGATGCGATCGTCTCGGTGACAAGGACTGAACTTATCCGTGGTGACGCACTGCGGGCCGAACCAACTCTTTTACAAGCGAGTTAAGCCATGAATGAATCGCTCACGAACGGGGCCGAGGGCCGCGAATTTATTGCATTTCGGGTTGGTCAGCAGGAGTTCTGCGTCAACATCATGGCGGTCCGGGAGATCCGCGGATGGACGGCGGCGACCGCGCTGCCACAGGCGCCGCGGTATATTTGCGGCGTGATCAACCTGCGCGGCGCGGTGCTGCCGATCGTGGATTTCGCGGTGCGGCTCGGGTTGCCGGGATCGGCGCCGACCGCGCGGCACGTGATCATCGTGACGCAGATCCATAACCAGCAGGTCGGGCTGCTGGTCGATGCGGTTTCGGATATCCTGACGCTGAACGAAAACGCAATTCAACCGACCCCGGATGTCGCGTCCGATCTGGTCAAGGCGTTTGTGCGCGGCCTTCTGCCGGTGGATGGGCGGATGATCAGTCTTATCTCGCTGGATCATATCCTGCCGTTGGAAGAACGTCAGGCAGCATGAGCGCGACACTCAATGCAGCCGGTGGACGCAGCCTGATCGAGGGTGGTGAGTATCGCCTGACCGCGGAGGATTTTCGCCAGATTTCGGCGATGATTTATGCGGATGCCGGGATCGCGATGCCCGATCACAAGGCGACTTTGGTGTATTCGCGGCTGGCCAAGCGGTTGCGCGCCCTGGGGCTGAAAAATTTCTCCGAATATTGTGAACTCGTGGGCAGTCCCACGGGCGGCGACGAGCGGCAGGAAATGCTGGCGGCGCTGACGACCAATGTGACGCGATTTTATCGTGAGCCGCATCATTTCGAGCATTTGCGCACGCAGATTCTGCCGCCGTTGATTGCCAGTGCCCGCAAGGGTGGGCGAGTTCGGCTGTGGTCGGCCGCGTCTTCGAGCGGCCAGGAGCCGTATTCGATGGCGTTGACAGTTCTGTCATTGCTGCCGGATGCGGCGCAACACGATGTCCGGATTCTGGCCACCGACATCGATCCCAACATGATCGCGATCGGCAAGGCTGGCTTGTATGAAAAGTCTGCCATCGAGCCGGTACCGCCTGATCTGCGCCAGCGCTGGTTTGCACCGGCCGATGAGAACCGGGGTATGGTGAAGATCGCCGATGCGGCGCGCGTACTGGTGGAGTTCCGCAGGCTCAACCTGATCGGGGATTGGCCGATGCAGGGGCGGTTCCAGGCGATTTTCTGTCGCAATGTCGCGATCTATTTTGACGATCCGACGCAGGCGGCGATCTGGTCGCGCATGGTGCCCCTGCTTGATCCGGCGGGTGCGCTCTACATCGGACATTCCGAACGGGTGAGCGGGCCGGCCGAGCGGCTGCTGCGCAGCGATGGGATTACCACGTATCGGCCGCTGGTCGGCAAGGAGGCGCGCCGATGAGCGTCAAGGTTCTGGTGGTTGATGATTCCGCCACGATGCGGGAGTTGATTTCCGCGGTGCTCAGGCGGGACCCGCTGATCGAGGTGGTCGGGCATGCCGCAGATCCGCTGGAGGCGCGGACGGCGATCAAGCAGTTGAATCCCGATGTGATCACGCTGGACGTCGAGATGCCGAACATGAACGGTCTCGAGTTTCTCGAAAAGATCATGCGGTTGAGGCCAACCCCGGTTATCATGGTTTCGACACTGACCCAGGCCGGCGCCTCGGTGACATTGCGGGCGCTCGAATGTGGCGCGTTCGACTGCGTCGCGAAACCATCCAATGGCGATTATCACGATTTCGACCAATTGCCCGAGAAGGTGAGGGCGGCGGCAAAATCGCGCGTGCAACCGCGCAGTTTTGTGCCCGCCGAACCGGTGACGCCTGATCGGGGCGGGCGGTTCGCGCCGGATGGCCGGGTCGTGGCGATCGGTTCCTCCACCGGCGGGGTCGAGGCATTGATTGCGATACTATCCCGGTTTCCGGCGAATTGCCCGCCCGTGATGATCACCCAGCATATGCCGGCGACGTTCACCAAGAGTTTTTCCGAGCGGCTCAACCGTCTGTGTGCTCCTGAAGTCGCGGAGGCGGAAGACGGGATGTTGGTACTGCCGGGGCATATCTATCTGGCGCCGGGCAGCGCGCATCTGGAGATTGCCAATCCCAGCAAGCCGCGCTGCCGGTTGCATGAGGGCGAGCGGGTCAGTGGGCACCGGCCGTCGGCGGATGTGTTGTTCGGCTCGGTGGCGCGGGTGATCGGTGCCAGATCGCTTGGTGTGATCCTGACCGGCATGGGACGGGATGGGGCACAGGGGCTGCTGGAGATGCGCCAAGCCGGGGCGGAGACGGTCGGGCAGGACGAGGCGAGTTGCATCGTCTACGGCATGCCGAAAGTCGCGTTCGAGATCGGCGCCGTCTCACGCCAATTACCACTCGGCAAAATGGCCGATCACATTCTGCGCAGCACCAACCTTCATCATAGGGAGAGAGTGTGATGCCTCTTGCAAGCAGCCTGACAATTCTGGTCGTCGATGATCAGCAGACCATTCGGAGCCTGGCGAGAATGGCGCTGGAGCAATGGGGGGTTGGCACGATTTTGGAGGCGGCCGATGGCGAAGAGGCGCTCAAGGCCATTCTGACGCACAAGACGCCGATCCATCTGATCATCTCCGACTACAACATGCCCAATCTGAACGGATTGAGTCTATTGCGGGCGGTGCGCGCTCATGGGCCGATCAGCAAGACTGCCTTTATCATGCTGACCGGTCGTGCCGACAAGCAGATGGTGTTGAGCGCGGTTGAGCATGGCGTCAATAACTATCTGGTCAAACCGTTCACGCCGGACTCATTGCGCGAAAAAATCGAGGCGGTGATCGGTGCGCTGAAATGAGTTCACCGACTGATCTGGATGTCGTTGTCGAACGCAAAATCAACATCGTGCAAGGTGAGCAACACGTTTCGAATGATCCTGGTGTGGTGCTGACGACGATTCTGGGATCGTGCATTGCGGCCTGCATGTGGGATCGCGAGGCGGGGGTCGGTGGGATGAATCATTTTCTGTTGCCGGGTGATCGGACCGACGCTGGACAGGCGAG
Source organism: Acidiphilium sp. PA (assembly GCF_026191915.1). Lineage (GTDB taxonomy): Bacteria > Pseudomonadota > Alphaproteobacteria > Acetobacterales > Acetobacteraceae > Acidiphilium. Next base: position 639,297 of record NZ_JAIMBY010000001.1, on the reverse strand, counting down.
CCGAGGCGGTGATGCGATGCGCTATGGCGCATATTCGATGGAGCTATTGATCAACGGCCTCCTCCGGCATGGCGCACAGCGGCGGCGGTTGCAGGCGAAGTTGTTTGGTGGGTCCTGCATGATGGCCGGTTTGACGGATGTAGGGCAGTTGAATGCGGCATTTGCGGAGCGGTTTTTACAGGCGGAGGGAATTGCGGTTGTCGGCGGCAGTCTGCGGGGCAACCAGGGGCGGCGGATTCAGTTCTGGCCGGTATCGGGGCGGGCGCGCCAGACGTTGTTGAGCAGCGGCAGTGGTGCGGTTTTCCGGGCCGAGGCCAACCGGGCCCCGCCGCCATCGCTGAGCACGGCCGGCATGGTGGAGCTGTTTTGAGCAATTCACAGGTGTTGTTCGGTGATCTGCTGATTACCGTTGAGGCGGAACTTGTCGAACTCGGACGTCTGGCAGAACAATTCCAGGCGGTTCTGGGTCCGGCGATACTGCGTGCAGCCGATGATTTCGCCTGCCATCAGGAGGCGCAGATTATCGATCTGATCACGCAAAGACTATATGGGCTGAGCGATTTCATGCGTGCGTTGCGCCCCTCGGTGCCGGAGGCGTGGTCGGTCGATCCGGAGCCGGCGGCGCGCGTGGTGACACTGTCTGATCTGTCGTGCCGGCTGCGCGGCGCGCCGGCGCAATTATCGACGCATGAGGCTGGTGAATTCGAGGCGTTTTGAGGGGGCGCTGTTTGGTTTGGGGTTTGAATGTCGAGCGACCGAAGCTCGTTCGGTTCAGCCTGTCACGATGAAACCGACGAGGCTGCAGAGTAGGGAATGTTTTGTGGGTCTTTGGTGCAGACAAGAGGTGCCGGCTTTTTTGCCGCGTCAGGTCAGGTTCAGCCTGGAATGCGCGCTGCGCGTGCGACCAACTGGCCGATGCGCAGTGTCAACATGAGGGTCGCCGCGAGTCCGGCGCCGATCAGGGTGAGATGGAGCCAGCCCGGTGCGGTTCGCAGTGCGGTGAGGCCTTGGACGCCGAGCGCGCCAAGGGTGACATAGAGCGCGAGGGCTGGCAGTGAGGCGAGGGTGCCGAGGGCATAATCGCGCCGGCCGATGCCGGATAATCCCAGGGCGAAGGAGGTGATCGAAAACGGCATCACCGGCGAGACCCGCATGAGCAGCACCAGGCGCCAGCCGTCGCGCTTGATTGCGGCATCGAAGCGGCGCAAGCCGTCGCGCCGGGCGACGAGCCGGATGATGGCCGGGCGCAGGGCGGAACGGGCGAGCGAGAAGGCGGCGCCGGCGCCGAGCAGCAGGCCGATACTGGACAGTCCGAACCCGAGGGCCACGCCATAGACCGCGCCGGCGGCAAGGCCGAGCAGCGATGCAGGTAGAAAGCCGATCAGGGCAACCAGGGTTTGCAGCAGCACGAAGATCAACCAGCCCAACACGCCGAGGGCGCGCAACCGGTCGAGCCAATCGAGGATGCGGGCGGCCCAGGTGGCGCCGCCCGCCAGGCTGAGTGCCAGAGCGGCGGCGAGGATGGCGAAACCGGCGGCGATTGCAATCAGCCGTGGTTTCACGGTTTGGATTTGCCCAACAGCGGCCAGGGGCGGATGCCTGCGTGATCGAGCCGGAAGCGCAGCGCGGTATCGAGCACGCCGAAGCCGTAGGTGACCGAGCGCTGGAAATTGATCGAGGAGGCTTCCTTGAAATAGCGGGTCGGGCAGGAGATTTCGCCGAACTGGTAGCCGGCGTGCAGCGCCTGCACGATCATTTGATTGTCGAAGACGAAATCGTCCGAGCAGCGATCGAGCGGCAGGGTTTCGAGGACGTGGCGCGACCAGGCACGAAATCCAGTGTGGTATTCTGAGAAATGTTGGGCGAGCAGGATATTTTCCGCCAAGGTGAGGGCGCGGTTGGCGAGGAATTTCCACAGGGGCATGCCGCCGGCCAAGGCGCCGACGCCCATGATGCGCGAGGCCAGCACGGCGTCGTAATGACCGGACACGATCATCGAAGCCATCGCCGGGATCAGGCGTGGAGAGTATTGGTAGTCGGGGTGGAGCATGACGACGATATCGGCACCGCGACCCACCGCTGCGGCGTAGCAGGTTTTCTGGTTGGCGCCGTAGCCGCGGTTGCGGTCGTGGATGATGGTGTACAGGCCGAGCGATTTGGCCAGGATCGCGGTGGCGTCGGTGCTGGCGTCGTCGGTCAGGATCAAATCGTCGACGATGTCGCGATCGATCTCGCTGACGGTGCGTTCCAGTGTGCGCGCCGCATTGTAGGCCGGCAGCACGACCGCGATTCGTTGGCCCGCCAGCATTACGGTGCCTTGCCTGTCATGATGGTGTTCGTTCCCAAGGTTTGATCGGTGTCGCGGTATTTGTGCGAAATCTACTTCGCTGGACCGGCCGGGAAAAGCAAGCGGGTGGTTTGAAGCCGGGATCCAGGGTGGGTTGGCGTCATTCAGTCGTTTCGATATCGTAATGATATAGGTGTGCGGAAGTGCGGTTATCAGGCGGGTTGAATTTTGAAATGGGGGGTTGGGGTTTGGGTGTCGGGTGGGGTGGGGTCTGACGTGCCGAAGAGGATGTGGCGGCGGGAGTCTGGTGGTGGGGATGTGGTGACGGGGGGTTGTGCGGGCAGGTCGATGCCCATGGCGTGGTAGAGCGGGGCGAGGATGCGGATGAGGCGGGGGTTGGCTTCGAGGAGGCCGGCGAATTCGGGGTCGGTGAGGATGGTTTGCAGGGCGAAGCGGGTGAAGCCGGTTTCGGGGATGAGGCGGTAGAGCCAGGCTTCGCGGCACGGCAGGGTGAGGCGTTTGCGGCGGGCGCGGGGTGGCTGGGGGTCGGGTTGGGCTTCGGGGTTGGGTTCGGGGGTTGGTTTGGCGGTTGGTTTGGCGCGGGGTTGGATGGGGCCGCGGGCGAGGGCGGCGAGGAAGCGGGTGGTGAGGTTTTGCAGGCGGGTCCAGATCCGGTTGACCATGGGGATGGGGACGTAGCCGGCGGGTCCGTGTTCGGCCACGGCGTCGCACAGCGCGTTCATCATGACGATGAAGCAGCGGATGACGAAGGGGGGATTGGTTGGGGTTGCGCGCACGCAGGCATGATAGGCGGCAGGCCGGGGGGTGAGAAAGCGTTTTGTTAGGGCATCCGTTAGTTTTCAGTGAGGCAACCAGCCGCCCCAAGCCCAAGTCCCAGATTAAAAAAGTTTTTTGCTTCTTTTTTACAAAAAAGAAGCCTCACTCCCCCGCCAACGCCGCCCCCAGCGCGGCCTGATCCAGCAATTGCTGCGTTGCCGCCTGGACGGCGGTGAACTGGGCCTGGCGCCAGGTGATCTGCGCGGTCAGGACCGTGTTGTAGCTGGCGGCGCCGAGTTTGAACTGCTGACGGGCCAGGGTGTAGGCGTCGTCCGCGGTTGCGGCGGCGGCGTTGTTCTGGGCGACCGAGGCACGGTCGTCGGCGGTGCGACGCAGCGCGTCCGCCACCTGCTGAAAGGCGGTGAGCACGGTGCCGCGATAGGTCGCCAGCGCATTGGCCAGGGTGGCGCGTGCCGCGGCTTCGTGGGCGTGCAGGACGCCGCCGTCGAAAATCGGGGCGAGCAGCGAGCCGGCGAGCGTCCAGAGGGCGGCACCCGGTTCGAACAATGTGTTGAACGTCTCCGAGGCGTAGCCGCCCTGCGCCGACAGGGTGAGGCTGGGGTAGAGCGCCGCGACCGCCTGCCCGACGGCGGCATGGTCGGCGGACACCAGCGCGCGGGCCGCCACGATATCCGGCCGGCCGGCGACCAGCGCGGAGGGCACCGAAGCGATGCTGTCCGCGGGCACGGTGAAATCGGTCAGGCGGAAATGACCGCCCGCGAAATCAGCCGGGGCGACGCCGCTGAGCACCGCCAGCGCGTGGCGTTGTGCGCTCGCCTGCGCCAGCAGACCGGGCAGGGCCGCCATGGTCGCCTGGACCTGCGCCTGCTGCTGCAGGACCGGCAGTCGCGCGATGGCACCCGCCGCATACTCGCCCTGCAGCAAGGTCAGCAGGCGCTGCTCGCTTGCCGCCATTGCGCGATCGGTTGCGATCTGGGCTTCCAACCCGGCCTCGGTGATCGCCGCCACCACGATGTTGTCGGCCAGCGTGAGCCGCGCCGCCGCCGCATTGGCGCGTTCGTATGCGGTGAGCGCACGGCCGTTGCGGAACGCATAGGACCGCGCGCCGAACAGGCCCGGATTATAGGTGATCGTGCCGGTGAACTCGTCGATCGTGTAGGCGCCATAGCCGTTCGGGCCGGTCGGGAAGGATTGGCGCGACACGTTCGGGTTCACCGACACCTGCGGCAGAAACGCCCCGGTCGCCGCCGCCTGGTTTGCCGCCGCCTGCGCCACCAAGGCATCCGCCGCGGCAATACTCGGGGATCGGCGCTCGCCCGCCGCCACCAGACGATCGAGCGCAGGATCGGCAAACCCGCGCCACCAGGCGGATTGCAACCGCGCGCCGGCGGTCGGGACACCGGGCAGATACGACCGCGGCGCCGGTGCGATGGTTACCGGCTTGATCGGCACGGCACAGGCGGTGAGGATGAGGGCGGTGAGAAGGATGGGGCTTCGCCCCATGCCCCACCAAGGGGCTCTGCCCCTTGGAACCCCGTTAAAGGCGGAGCCTTTATAATCCATTTGTTTCAGGCAAGGGGAGGGCGACACAGGCCAGATCGACGGAACTACCGAGGCAACGCCCTCCCCTTGCCTGAAACTAGCGGGTTCTAAGGGCTCCGCCCTTAGTGGGGGTCCAGGGGGCAAAGCCCCCTGGTGGGGTTCGGGGCGAAGCCCCGTCTTGCTCACTGCCTTCATCATCGCCGCCCGTGCACGAGGCAATACATAGCGGGCACGGCGAACAGGGACAGGACGAAGCCTGAGGCCATGCCGGTGGCCAGGATGGCGCCGATATCGTAGCGGATGACGGCCTGGGGTCCGTTGGCGAGCATGAGGGGAACGGCGCCGCCGATCAGGGCGAGGGTGATCATGAGGATGGGGCGGAAGCGCAGCCGGGCGGCGTCCATGGCGGCTTCGCTGATTTTATGGCCTTCGCGGGCGCGTTCGTGGGCGACCTGGACGAACAGGATGCCCTGGCGCGCGATGAGGCCCCAGACGGCGAGGAGGGCGATTTCGGTGACGATGTTGAGGGTGGCGCCGCCGAGCGCGATGAGGGTGAGGGGGCCGAGGCTGGCGAGCGGGACGGTGGTGATGACGACGAACGGGTCGCGCAGCGAGCGGAACTGGCCGGCGAGCAGGAAGAACAGGCCGGCGAATCCCATCAGGAACAGGAGGTTGTTTTCGTGTTGCGAGCGGCGGAAGGTGGCGGAGGGGCCGGCGTAACCGAAGGAGAGGCCTGGTTTGCGGAGGCTGGCGAAGCTGTGGTGCAGGGTTTTCAGTGCATCCGAGAGGGAGACGCCGAGGACGGGCTCGCCCTGGATGGTGACGGTGGGCAGTCCTTGCCAGGAGCCGATGGCGTTGGGTTCCTGGCGGAGGGCGATGCGGGTGACATCGGCCAGGGGCACGAGACTGCCGGTGCTGGTGTGGACGGTGTAGGTGCCGAGGCCGGTGGGGGTGGTGTTGCGCGGGCCGGTCGGGATGATGTCGAGCGTGGTGTGGCCGAGGCTGACGTGGCCGATGGTGCCGCCGGATAGCGAATCGGCCAGGGCGTCGCCGATCGCGGCGGTGGGGATACCGAGGGATTCGGCGAGGTTGCGGCGGATCGAGATGTCGTATTGCGGCTGGCTGGCGCCGGGCGAGGCTTGCAGGAAGTCGAATTTGCCGCTGGCGTAGCCGGCGTCGATGACCTGCTGGGCGACGGCGAGCAGGGTGCGGTAGCTGGCCTGGCCTGAGATCAGCACGTCGATCGGCAGGCCGTTGAGGCCGGGCAGGCCGTTGTTTTCGTTGACATAGGCTTTGACGCCGGGGAGTTTGGCGAGTGCTGCGCCGAGGACGGCGGTGGCGTGGAGGGCATCGTCCGGCGTGTTGAACGTGTAGCCGCCGAACAGGCTGTGGGCGTTTTCATCGGCGACCATCCAGTCCGGCATGCCGGGTTCGAGCCGGTCGAGCACGGTCTGGATCGCGTGGTACTGGGTTTTCAGATAGGCGAGCGAGGCGCCGTAGGGGCCGGCGGCGAAGATGTTGACCGAGAGGCCGTCGGCCGCGGGGGTGAGGTTGCGCGGCGCGCGGGCGTAGAGAACGCCGCTGAAACCGGCGAGGCCGGCGGCGACGAGAACGACGAGCGCGGGATGGCGCAGCGTCGGGCGCAGCAGACCGGTGTAGAGATCGCGCAGGCGATCGAGCGGGCCGGTATGGGCCTCGCGCGTGGAGTGGCGACCGGCCCAAAGGGCGATGAGCGGCACGATGGTGAGGGCGATGACCAGCGAGAGCAGGAAGGCGGTGATCAGCACGGTGGCGAAGGGGCGGAACAGGGCGGCGGTGAGGCCTTGCAGGAAGACCAGCGGCAGGAAGGCGACCACCAGGGTGGAGGAGATGGCGGCGAGGACGGGTGCGAGGCGGGTGACGCTGGCGGAGGCGGCATCGAGCGGGGATTCGCCTTCGTTGATGCGGCGGAAGATGTCTTCGACCACCACGATCGCGTCGTCGACCACCAGGCCGACGGCGAGGACCAGGGCGATGATGGTGAACAGGTTGAGGCTCTGGCCGAGCAGATGCATCACGATGGCGGTGCCGAGCAAAGAGAGCACGATGGCGAGGAAGGGCGCGACGGCGGCGCGGGTGGTGCCGAGCGAGAGGCGGACGATGACGATGACCAGGCCGACGGTGATCAGCAGGGTGAAGGCGAGGTCGCGCAGGCTGCGCATGATGCTGACCGACTGGTCGTAGATGAGCGGCAGTTTCAGCCCGGGCGGGGCCGTGGCGCGGATGGTGGTGAGCATGTGGCGAAAGGCGCGCGAGACGGCGATGATGTTGCCGCCGGGGGCGACGCCGGCCGCGAGGTAGACGGCGCGCCGGCCCTGCCACCAGTTTTCGAATGTATCGGAGGGCGGGCCGACCGCGACATTGGCTACCGTGGAGAGCGGGATGGTGACGCCGGCACGGGTGACGATGGGGATGTGGCGGAAATCGGTGATCGCGGCGAGGCCGGTGCGGGCCTGGACCGGGATGACGCCGGCCTGGTTGCGCAGCGAGCCTGCGGCGGCGAGGCTGGCGGCGCTGGCCAGGGCGTTGGTGATGTCGGCCGGCGTGACGCCGAGGGCGGCCATGCGGGCCGGGTTCATGGCGACGCGGATGGCGGGGTCGGGGGCGAAGATGGTGACGGGGCCGATGTCCGGCACGGTTTCGAGCCGGGGGATGACATCGGTTTTCAGGTAGCTGGTGACGGCGGTTTCCGAGATGCCGGGGGCGAAGAGGGCGGCGACGTTGAGCTCCTGATTGGCGCTTTGGCGGCCGACCAGGGCGACGCTGGGCAGGCGGGCGGCGCTTGGCAGGTCGTTGCGGGCGGCGTTCACCGCCGAGAGGACTTCCGCGTAGACCGTGTTGGGATCGACCCCGCCGCCGAGATAGGCGCGGATGGTCGATCGGCCCTCACGCGAGGTGCCGGTGACGTAGGAGACGCCGTTGACCGCGGCGACGCTTGCTTCGGTCGGGATGGTGACGAAGCGGTTGACGACCGAGGCGGAGGCGCCGGGATAGGCGGTGCGGATCTTGATCCGGTTGGCGGGGATGGGGGGGCTGGGACGGATGGGCAGGGTGAGCAGCGAAATGGTGCCGAACAGCAGCAGCGCGGCGACGCCCAGCCCGACCAGGATGGGGTGGTTGAGCAGGCGCGCCCAAGGGCTGGTCCAGCCGCGTTCGGGGGTCACGATTTACGGCCGGCGGCGGGGGGCGTCGCCTGGAGTGCGGTTGCGGGCGCGGTGGGGATGATGGTTTCGCCGTCGTCCAGTTTGAAGCCGCCGATCGCGACGATGCGGCGGGGTGCGGCCGGGACCGGGGTGGCGATGGTGGTGGTGGCACCTTTGGTGGCCAGCACGCGGACGTAGAGGGCGTGGACGACATCGGCGTTGCCGCGGTGAGCGACCGCGTAGACGAAGCTGCCGAGGGGGCCGTAGTCGATGGCGGTGGCGGGGACATCGAGCGCGGCGGTGGGGGTGCCCGTCGCGATATCGACCTGGCCGAATGCGCCGGGCAGCAGGGTGCCGGCGTTGTTGGCGATGCGGCCTTCGACCATGCGGGCGCGGGTGGTGACGTTGAGCGCCGGGCTGAGGGCGAGGATGCGGCCCTGGTGGGGCGTGGCATCGGCGCTTGGCAGGGTGAAGGTGAAGGCGTCGCCGAAGCCGATGCCGGTAAGCTCGGTTTCCGGCACCGCGAACAGGATGCGCAGCGGGCTGGTCTGGGTGATGGTGGTGATGACGGCGCCGGCGCCGATGTAGTCGCCGGCGGAGAGGCGGCGGATGCCGAGCACGCCGGCGAAGGGGGCGCGGATGGTGCGGCGGTTTTGCCGTGCGGTGTCGAGCGCGAGTTGGGCGGCGGCTTCGTCGCGGGCGGCCTGATCGGATTCCAGCTGGGCGATGGCGATGCCGGAGATGGCGCGCAGGCGGAGGTCGCGCGCGACGATACGGTTGGCGGCGGCGAGCTTGGCGCGGTCGAGGGCGACCTGGGCGCGTTGCTCGGCATCGTCCATGCGGAGCAGTACGGTGCCTTTCGCGACGGTTTCGCCGGAATGGAACAGCACCTGGGCCGCGACACCGGCGCGCTGGGCGGCGAGGGTGGCGGATTGGACGGCCGCGATCTGGCCGGAGACGGCGATGGTTGGGCGGAACATGGTGGCGCGCGGCGCTGTGACCGGCACATGCGGGGCAGGCGGGGGCGCATCGGCGCGGGCGCAGGGCGAGACGACCGCCATGAACAGGGCCGTCAGGGCGCAAAGGGGGTACGGGGCCGGTGGGCGGCCTGGCATTGAACTCTCCTGGGTGAAGCCGAATTGACTGCCTGCCCGGCCGTTCGGGCGCCGGGGAGGGTTGTTTCGCGCAATTCGGGGGGGGTGGTAAAGCGATAAACCAACACGACATCGTGTTACGTTCGGGCGGGCTGTTACGATGTCTCCCGTATGCCGGTGGTGGATTTACGACATGATATTGCGCGGGCGGGTAAATCGGGCCGGCGGGATTGGCGGTGCGGTGCGAATTGGAGGCGGCATTCGCCCCGTGCGGGATCGGTCTGGCTTGCAGGACGCGGTCTGGCTATCATCTATCGATCACTATGGATGGATCGACGATGATGGACCAGGCACCTGAATTGAAATCGGCCCCGCGCGGGGCCGCGATGATTATCGATGGCACGCAGGCTACGTTCATGAGCGATGTGATCGAGGCATCGCGCGAGCGGCCGATCCTGGTCGATTTCTGGGCGACCTGGTGCGGTCCGTGCAAGACGCTGACGCCGACGCTCGAGAAAATCGTGCGCTCGATGGGCGGGCGGATCGGGCTGGTGAAGATCGACATCGACCAGAACCGGGCGCTGGTGCAGCAGTTGGCGAGTTTGGGGCTGCCGCTGCAGTCGGTGCCGACGGTGGCGGCGTTCTGGCAGGGGCAGATTGCGGATCTGTTTCAGGGCGCGCTGCCGGAGAGCGAGGCGCGGCGGTTTGTGGACGCTGTGCTGAAGCTGGCTGGTTCGGCGGCGCCAGCGGCGGATGTGATTGCCGAGGCACGCAAGGCGGCGGACGCGGGCGAACATGAACGGGCGGCCGAGTTGTTTGCGGCGGCGTTGAACGATGATCCGGAGCGGCCGGAGCCCTGGGTGGGGCTGGTACGCAGCCTGATCGCGCTGGGTGACGACGATCAGGCGGAGGCGATTCTGGCGGATGTGCCGGCGAAACTCGCCGAGCACGCGGAGATTGCCGCGGCGCGGACGGCGCTGGCTGTGGCGCGCGAGGGCCGTGCGGCGGCGGGGGCGCGCACGGAGCTGGAGGCGAGGCTCGCGGCGGACCCGAATGATCATGAAGCGCGGTATGCGTATGCGACGGCGCTCAACGCGTCCGACGACCGGGAGGGCGCCGCGGCGGCCCTGCTCGAGATCATGCGGCGGCAGCGCGGGTGGAACGAGGATGCGGCGCGGTTGCAATTGTTGAAGTTTTTCGATGCCTGGGGGGTCGATGCGCCGGAGACGATGGCGGCGCGGCGAAAACTTTCGACGTTGTTGTTCAGTTGAGCCGGACGCTGGGCATGAGTGCGGGGGTGAGCAGGATCGAGGGTATTCCAGAAATATTCCCGATCTTTCCACTGACTGGCGCTTTGCTGCTGCCCGGCGGGCGGTTGCCGCTCAACATATTCGAGCCGCGCTATCTTGCGATGGTGGACGATGCGCTCGGCGCGGGGCGGATTCTGGGGATGATTCAGCCCGATTACGATGCGCCGGCGGGCGAGACGGGGCCGGCGCTGTATCGGCATGGGTGCCTGGGGCGGATTTCCGCGTTCAGCGAGACCGATGATGGGCGCTATCTGATCACGCTGACCGGGCTGGTGCGCTACAGCGTGGTGGAGGAGGCGGAGATGCGCCGCGGCTATCGGCGTGTGCAGGGTGATGTGACGAAATTTCGCCACGACCTCGGCACCGCGCCGGCCCCGGCGGCGGCGGCGCAGGCGGTGACGCGCGATCAGTTGATGGGGGCATTGCAGCGGTATTTCGTGGCGACCGGCGTGGATGCGAACTGGGATGCAATCGAGGAGATATCGGAGCCGGCGTTGATCGTGACGTTGTGCATGGCCTGCCCGTTCAGCCCGATCGAGAAACAGGCGCTGTTGGAGGCGAAGACCGAGGCGGACCGCGCGGCGGCGTTGCTGGCGCTGTTGGAAATCAACAGTCACGACAGTCACACCTGAAACCGGGCCGCGTTGCGCTCGGCGAGTTTCCAGACATAGGCGATGACTTCGGCGACCGCGCGGTAGTGTTCCGGTGTGATCTCGCTATCTTCGTCCAGCGTGTAAAGTGCGCGCGCCAGCGGCGGGTTTGCGACGATCGGCAGGTGAAGCTCGGCGGCCATTTCGCGGATGATCTTTGCCAGATGATCCGCCCCTTTGGCGACGACGCGCGGTGCCTGGGTCTGCCCGGCCTGGTATTCGAGTGCCACGGCGTAGTGGGTGGGGTTGGTGATGACGACGGTGGCGCGTGCCATCGCGGCGCGCAGGTTTCGTTTTGCCTGCTGCGCCCGCAGCGCCTTGAATTTTGCCTTGATCGCTGGATCGCCATCGGCTTCGCGTTGCTCGTCCTTGACCTCGTGCTGGGACATTTGATTGCGCGTGGCGAATTGGCGCTTCGACCACGCGAAATCGACCGCGCCGATGACGCCCTGGACCATGACGCCGGCTATGGCGACTGCGAGCAGCGCCGTGCCGATCGCCGTTGGCAGATTGGTCGCGGGCAGGATCATCTGGGCGCGCAGCCCGCTGATCTTGTCGGCGATGACGACATACATGATGATGCCGACAAGGATGATTTTCACGATCGATTGCGCCGAGGCGACTGTGTGGCGCAGTGAGAACAGGTTGGAAAATCCAGTCAGCGGGTTGATCCTGCCCAAAGAGAACCCGATGGCATTGGTGCGGAGTTTGAACCCGGTTTGCAACAGGGTTGCTGCGACGGCGCCTGCGACCGTGAGCGCACCGATGAGCAGGACGATTTCAAAGCCGCCCTGGACGATTGGCTTGATCAGAAGCAGAATGCCTGCGGGGCTATCGGTCGGGCCGGCGCTTGACATCAGCGTGGTGACGGCGTGTTCGAGCCGCGTGACCAGGGGTGGCAGCAGGACGGCGAGCGCGGCCACGCCGGCGCCGAGCGTTGCGAATGCGGTCACTTCGCGTGAGACGACGATATCGCCCTGGGCGATCGCCTTGCCCATGCGCGCCGGTGTGGCGGCTTCGGTGCGATCGTCGGATTCAGCCACGATGAGGCTTTCGCATCAGGGCGGGTTCGTGTGTTTCATAGCGCGACATAGCGAACCAGCACACGGCCGGCATCGGCCTGCCAGGTTGCCAGGATCGGGCCGAGGAGCGCGGCGAGCATGCCGAGCCCGACCAGGATTTGCAGCGGTGCCGCGACGAAAAATATCTGCATTTGCGGGGAGGCCTTCGCCATCAAGGCAAGGCCCGCCTGCCAGATCATCCCGATGGCAAGGAACGGCGCTGCGATCTGGGTTGCCAGGAGGAATTCGAAAGCGACTGATTTGATCACGAGCTTGATCAGCAGGACGATCAAGCCGGCGCCGTGGGACTGCCCGATCAAATCGGCGGGAATGCGATGGAACGAGTGGACCAGCGCGATGATTGGTACGATTACCAGGGTCGAGCTGAAAAACAGGACCGGCAGCAGCATGCTGAAGATGCTCGAGACCAATGTGCTTTCGGCACCGATGTCGTTGCTCGGCAGCAGCACGCTCGATAGGCCGATCTGGTACGAGATGGCCTGTCCGGCGATTGGTAACGCGTACAAGATGGTGTTGACCAGCCAGCCGATCGTGAGGCCGACTACGAGTTGTCCGACGATGAGGGCGATGAGGAGTGCCGGTGTCTGCGGCATCGGCGGTAGGGTCGCGGCGGCCAGGGGGGCGATGATGGTGGTCAGTGCGAGGGAGACGCCGATTTTTGCCATCGCCGGCACAGTGCTGGCGCCCAGCCCCGGCAGGACCATCACCATGCTGCTGACCCTGACGAACACGATCAGGAAGTCGAAGACCGTGTTGGTCAGCAGCACCTGGCCTGGGTCAGCCGACATGGACGATTGCGGAGAATATATTGTGGGAAAACTCGGTCAGGATGGTGACCGAATATCCCCCCAACATCATCACGGCTCCGGCGACGGCGACCACCTTGGGCAGGAAGATCAGGCTGGGTTCGTTGATCTGTGTGATCGATTGCAGAACCGAGATGATCAGACCGGTTGCGAGGGAGGCAAGCAGGGGCGGTGCCGCCAGCCGGGCGGTGATGTAGAGCGCCTCGTGCAGCACGATGGCAATCGACGGGTCGGGCATGGGTCCCTCATTCCTGGTTGGTCGTCGTGCGCGGCGAAGGGTTTCGAGCGGATCGGTGGTTCGGGGGGGTCAGATCGGCATGCTCATGATCGACTGGTAGGCGGTGATCAGACGATCGCGGATGGCGACCGTGGTTTGCAGGGCCAGTTGCGCCTGGGCGACCGAGGTGACGACCTGGGTGAGATTGCCATTTCCCATCAGGCCGTTCTGCGCGAGCGTTTCGGCGTTCGCACCCTGCTTGACGGTATTGGTCAGGACGCCCGAGATGTAACTCGCGAAGTCCTTGCCGGAGGTGTTGCCTGGACTGGTTGACGCATCCGTCGTTTGATAGGCGGCGAGACCTTGTACGGCCTTGGTGATGGAACTGACGGTGCCGGACATCAGATCAGCCCCAGGGTGCGCGTCAACATGCCGCGGGTGGCGTTCATGACGGACAGATTGGCATCGTACGAGCGTTCGGCCTGCTGCATATCCATCAATTCCACGAAACTGTTGACATTTGGCAATTTCACATAGCCCTGGGCGTTGGCGGCCGGATTCGAGGGATCGTATTTGACCGGGAACGAGGAAGGATCGGTGCCGATATTGGCGACGGTCACGAGATCGGCGTTGAGCTTCTGATTATAGGCGTCCTGGAACGTAATGGTCTGGCGCCGGTAGGGATTGCTGCCCGGTGTTGCGCCGGTGCTGTTGGCATTCGCCAGATTTTCCGCGATGACCCGCAGACGGGCGCTTTGGGCGGATATGCCCGACGCGGAAATTGCGAGTGAGGTGCCGAATTCCATTGAAGACTCCTTCTGGGACAATTTTGTCCGATTAAATGTTCGGACCAAGTGCCGTGGTGAACATGCCAATATAGGATTTGTATATATTGACACTGTATTGTTGTTCGATTTGCGTCTTTGCGACGGCGGCGAGTTCCTGGGTCAGTGAGACGGCATTGCCATCGGGCGCGCGCTGACTTATCGCGGCGGGTGTGCTGGCCGTTGCCGGATCGGACTGGCCGGGCAGGTCGTCGGCGTGGGTCATGGCGGGGACGATCGGTGAGGTGCGGCTCAGATAGTCCTGAAACGGCGTCATCGTTTGCGGGGAGAAACCGGGTGTGTCGATGTTGGCGATGTTGCGCGCCAGCACGTTCTGGGAGTCAGCCAGGTAGGATATGCGCTGCGCGGCGATTGCCATCAGATTGTCTGCCATGGTGCCCTCATGATCTCTGGATGCTAGATAGCGGAGAAAAGTAAACGAATGACTAACTTGTCCGGGAACAGGCATTTTTAATTCTGTTGTCCTGATGAAATCTGGCAACAGAAAATTAATAAATCGTCGCTAGTCTGATCCTCACCTGATCGCGTGGTGCGGCGCTTCGAACACCCGACACATATTGTTGCGGCCAGGTTGAGGAGAGCGATGCGGCCATGATGCAACCGGACCTGTTGAATGCGACGATCACGCTGATCGTGCTTGTCGGGATCATGATCGGGCTGTGGTATGCGGCCAGGCGATCGGGCGTGCCGCAGCATCTGGGCGGGCGGTTATCGCTGCGGCCGGGTGCGAGCGGGCGGAGTGTCGTGCAGATCGATCGGGTTCGTAAATTGTCGATCGTGCAGGTGGAGGGATACCGGTTTGCCGTGCTGACCGGCGGGCGCTCCGATCAATTGGTGCGACTGGGCGATGCGCCGACGCCGGAGTCAATGTAATGCCGGCCGATGTGATGCCGGCCAATGTGATGCGGCGTGTGTTGCGGGCGGGCAGCGCGGGTCTTTTGGTATCGTTCGCTGCGGTGGGGGTGGCCCATGCGCAGTCGGTCTCGGTCGATCTCGGGCATGGCGGCGCGCCGGAGACCGCGAAACTGATCCAGCTGGTGCTGTTCATCGGGTTGATGGCGCTCGCGCCTAGTTTGCTGGTGATGCTGACCGCGTTCACCCGCATCATCATCGTGCTGTCGATCCTGCGCACGGCGCTGGGTTTGCAGACGACGCCGCCGAATACGGTGCTGATCGGGCTCGCGTTGTTTTTGACCTATTTCGTGATGCAGCCGGTGTTTGCCGAGGCGTGGCAGGCCGGATTGCTGCCGATGACGCAGGGCGCTGTTGATACCTTGACCGGGATCCGCCAGGCGGCGGTGCCGTTTCATGCGTTTCTGGCCCAGAACGCGCGCGCGCCGGACATTCGCATGTTCTCCGCCATCGCCCATGCCCAGATCCCGGCGCACAAGGCCGACGTATCGTGGCGCATCCTGATCCCCAGCTTCGTGGTCGGTGAATTGCGGCGGGGCTTCGAGATGGGCTTCATGATCTTTCTGCCGTTTATGGTGATCGATCTGGTCGTGTCGGCGATTCTGATGAGCCTGGGCATGATGATGCTGCCGCCCACCGCCGTGTCGCTGCCGTTCAAGCTGATCTTTTTCGTGGTGATCAACGGCTGGCAATTGATCTGCGGCAGTCTGGTCCGCAGTTTCCCGGTGCCGCATCTATGAGGCGCGGGCGTGCCGCCATCCACGCGAAACCGGCCGCCATGCGCTCCACACCGTGTATCTGCCGTTTCGTTCGATGAGGGGGTGCCGTGCAGCGGCGGTGATCGGCTTGTCATTGCCGGTGGGGCGGGGCAGTCTCGGGATGCTGCCGGCGACGTGGCGATCAGCCAAGGAGGATAACGAACATGCAGAACCCCGATACGATCTGGTCAACCCTTGGCGCCGCGGCGCGGTCGGCGGCTTATGACAATACCAATGCCGTCGCGAACAGTGCGGCGCTGAACCAGGAGCGGATCGAGGCTTCGGCGGCGTATCGGGCGGCGCATGGCGGCGCGCTCGATCTGGCGTATCTGCCGGGCGAGCGGACGGCGTGGGATTTGTATCCGGCGGCCGATCCGGCGGCACCGTGCCTCGTGTTCATTCATGGCGGCTATTGGTGGAAGAACCGGCGGCAGGATTTTGCGTGTCTCGCCGCGGGCATTGCGGCGCATGGCTGGTCGGTCGCGATCCCCGGGTATGATCTGGCACCGGCGGTTTCGGTGAGTGCGATCGTGGCGCAGATCCGCGCCGCACTCGACTGGTTGCAGGCGCATGGCGCGGCGCATGGCATTGCGGGGCGGGTGATCGTGTCGGGCTGGTCGGCCGGGGGGCATCTGGCGGCGATGGCGCTCGATCATCCGCTGATCGCGGCGGGGATGGGGATTTCCGGGGTTTATGAGCTGGGGCCGCTGCGCGATACCAATCTCAATCAGTATCTGCGCCTGAGTGATGATGATCTGACGCAAGCCTCGCCGCTGCGGTTGCCGGTGGTGGACAAGGAGTTTGCGATTGCCTATGGCGCGGCGGAATTGCCGGCGCTGATTTATAGCAGCCGGGATTTTCATGCCCACCGCGCCGCGCGCCAGGCGCCGGGCGTGCTGCTGCCGGTCGCTCATGCGGATCATTTCACGATCATTGCGCAGCTGCGCGAACCGGACAGCCGGTTGATCCGCTGTATTCTCGATCTTGAACGATTTGGCGGACGGTAGGAGGATCATTCGATGGCGGCTTCGACACCGACCGGGACGGCGCTGATCATCGGCGCATCGCGCGGGCTTGGGCTTGCGCTGGCCGAGACCTATCTGGCGCGCGGCTGGCACGTGATCGGCACGGTACGCCGTGCCACGGGGACCGGGCTGCATGCGCTCGCCGCGACGGCCGGGGGTCGGCTCGAGATCGAGCAGGCCGATATCAACGAGCCGGCGCAGATGGAGGCGCTGCGCGCGACGCTGGCGGGACGGGTGATCGATCTGCTGTTCGTGAACGCGGGGATTTCGAACGGCGCGGCTGAAACCATCGCGACGGTGAGCACGGACAGTTTCATCCGCACAATGGTGACCAATGCGCTCAGCCCGATGCGCGCGGTCGAGGCGTTCGAGGGCCTGGTGCCGCAGAGCGGGACGATCGCGGTGATGTCGTCGGGGTTGGGCAGTGTCGCGGATAACACGGGCGGCGGCTGGGAAGTGTATCGCGCGAGCAAGGCGGCGCTGAACACGCTGATGCGCAGTTTTGCCGCCCGCCACGCCGGGGATGCGCGGAGCATGGCGATCATCGCGCCCGGCTGGGTGCGGACCGATATGGGCGGGCCGGGGGCGTCGCTTGCGATCGAGGAGAGTATTCCGCGCGTGGTCGATGTGCTGACCGCGCATTCCGGCAAGCCGGGGTTGCGCTATCTGGATTATCGGGGACAGACCGTGGCGTGGTGAGCGCCGGCGCGCCGGGGCTGGACGCGATCGGCCCGGTGTTCGAGCGGCAGCGCCTGCGGGCGCTGGCGCTGCGGACGTCCTCGGCGGCGGCGCGGATCGCGACGCTGCGCCGGCTGGAGGCGGAGATTTTTCGCAGGCGTTCTGCCTTGTATGCGGCGTTGCACGACGATCTGCGCAAGCCGGAGGCTGAGGTCGATCTGGCCGAATTGATGCCGGTGATCCAGGAGATCCGACATGCGTGCCGGCATCTGGCGGGCTGGATGGCGCCGCGCCGGGTGCGCCCGACGCGGGTGATGCTGGGAACCAGGGCCAGCGTGCGCGCCCAACCGCGCGGGGTCGCTCTGATCATCGCGCCGTGGAATTATCCGTTCAATCTCGCGCTCGGCCCGCTGGTTTCGGCGATCGCGGCAGGGTGTACCGCGGTCATCAAACCCTCGGAATTCGCGCCGCGGACGGCTGCGCTGATCGGCGCCATCGTCGCGGCGTGTTTCGAGACCGATGAGGTCGCCCTGTTCGAGGGGGATGCCGCACTGGCGACTGCGCTGCTCGAGCTGCCGTTCGATCATGTTTTCTTTACGGGCAGTCCGGCGGTCGGCAAGATTGTGATGGCGGCCGCCGCGCGGCATCTTGCCTCGGTTACGCTGGAACTGGGTGGCAAGAGCCCGGTGATCGTGGAGCGGAGCGCTGATCTGGACAAAGCGGCGCGCAGCATCGCGTGGGGCAAGTTCGCCAATAACGGGCAGACCTGCATCGCCCCCGATCATGCCTATGTGCAGCGGGACTGCATGGCGCCGTTCATCGAGGCGGTGCTGCGGCACATGACCGCGATGTATGGCGAGGGCGGTCGCGGCCCGGATTACTGCCGGATCGTCACGCCGCAGCATTTCGAGCGGATCAGGCGGCTGATCGAGGATGCGCGTGGCCGGGGGGCAATTGTACATGCCGGTGGCGTGTATGACGCGGCTGACAAATTCATCGCGCCGACCCTGCTGTCCGGCGTGCCGGCGGATGCCTTGATCATGCAGGAGGAGATTTTTGGCCCTGTGCTGCCGATCGTGCCGTTTGACGACATCGGCGAGCCGATCCGCGCGATCAATACGCAGCCGAAACCGCTGGCGCTGTATGTATTCTCGCGCGATACGGCGGCCGTCGAGCGGATCATGGCGCAAACCGCGGCCGGCGGGTCGTGCGTGAATGCGGTGATGGCGCAGTATCTGCACGCCAACCTGCCGTTCGGTGGCATCAATAATTCGGGGATCGGCAGCGCGCATGGCCATTATGGTTTTCGGGCGTTTTCGCATGAGCGTGCGGTGTTGACGGACCGGTTCAGCGCGGCACCGATGCTGTTTCCGCCCTACGCGCGCGGGGTGCGGCGCATGATCAAGCTGGTTCTGCGGTTCCTGACCTGAGGCGGCGCGATCGGGGGCAGGCGCACGGTTTTTGGGAGAATGGACGCCTGACATGCGCGCCGGGGCGGCGGGCAGGGCCGTCGTTTCATCTGGGGCGCTTGATCTGGATCAATGACGGAGAGCCCGCGCGCGCGCATTGTGCGCTGCAAAAGAGGGGTTCTTCCTATGATGTTCAGATCGACGCCCAATCGCACCACGGCGGCCGTCCTGGGGCTGGGACTGCTTGCTTTGGCGCCTGCCACGGCGCAGGCGATTCCCGCGTTTGCGGCGCAGACGGGTGAGGAATGTTCGGCTTGCCATATCGGGTTTCCGCAACTCACCGCCTATGGCCGGGCATTCAAGCTGGAAGGGTATGTTGCGGGGGGCACGTTTCCGACCTGGAAAAACTTCGCGCTGATGTCGCAGATCGGGTTTACCACCCAGCACGACAAGGTGCCCGGCGGGCTCGCGCCGGGCTTTAAATCGAACGATGCCTGGGCGGCCCAGCAGACCAGCCTGTTTTTCGGCGGTGCGCTCGATGCGAGTGCGGGGCTCGGCGCGTTCATTCAGGTGACCTACGACGGGATCGCCAAGCAATGGCATTGGGATAATATCGATATCCGGATCGCGCGGCCTGGCCGGGTGTTCGGCAAGTCGCTGTTCTGGGGCATCACGTTCAACAATGCGCCGACCGTGACCGATTTGTGGAATTCGCCGCCGAGCTGGGGGTATCCATATATCCCTTCGGGACTCGCGAACGGCCCGGCGGCGCAACAGCAGATCCAGGCGCTGGCGCAGGGGGTTTATGGCGTCGGCGCCTATAACGCGCTCAATCTGAATTCGGAGAACATGCTCTATACCGAGTTCGATCTGTACAAGGCGCTGCCGAACCGGATGAGCTATGCGCTCGGCGTCGGGCCGGCGACGCAGGTGGAATCGGTGATCCCCTACGCGCGGGTTGCATTGCAGCATCAATGGGGCAGCTCATCGCTCGAAATCGGCACCTATGCGTTGATGGACCGGCCCTATGCGGCGGGGACGATCAACGGCCCGACCGATCAGTTTCTGGATGTGGCGGCGGATTCGCAGTTTCAGTACATCACCGGCAAGCAGGCGTTTTCGGTGCAGGCGAATTTCACGCATGAGTCGCAGAGCTGGCAGGCGAGTTTTCCGCTCGGCCTTGCGAGCAATCGTGCCGATACGCTCAACACCGCGACGCTGACGGCGTCGGAATTGCTGTTTCAGAAATACGGCGTCACGGAATCGTTCAACACGATCTATGGCAGTTCGGACCCCGCGCTTTATGGCAATGCGAACGGCAAGCCGAACACCGACAGCTGGACCACCGAACTCGATTACTATCCGTTCAACAATGGCGGACCGAAATGGTTGCCGTGGCTGAATGCGAAAATCTTTGTCGAGAACACGCTCTATCCGACGTTCAACGGGCTGGCGCGCAATTATGACGGGGCGGGCACCAACGCCCAGGCGAACGATACGTTCTTCACCGGCATCTGGCTGGCGTTCTGATCATGAAAGGAAAATCCAGGATGAAACCGATCGTGCTGGGCATGGTGCTCGCTGGTGGATTGTTGTGGACGGGGTGTGCGCAGGCGGGCAATGCCGCGCACGGCAAGGCGATTTTCGCCGATCAATGCGCCTCCTGCCATAGCGCCACGCCGGGGCAGAACGGCATCGGGCCCAGTCTGGCCGGCATCTATGGCAAGCCGGCGGCATCGACCCAAGGGTTCGATTTTTCGCCCGCGCTGAAGGCGGCGCATATTGTGTGGACCGACGCCGCGCTGGACAAATTTCTGGCCGATCCGCAAGGCGATGTGACTGGTAGCAAGATGCCGTATATGGGTCTGCCGCGCGCGACGGATCGCGCCGATGTGATTGCGTATCTGGCAAGTCTGAAGGCGCGTTGAAGTAAAAAAGAGAGGGAAGGGCAGGCTTCTTTTTTGGAAAAAAGAAGCAAAAAACTTTTTTACTCTGGGGCATGGGCGTTTGAACGGGTACGGGCTCGAATTAACGAAGTTTTTTTTGCTTCTTTTTTGTTCACAAAAAAGAAGACTTCCCTTTTTCCTCGCCGATCTGGCCTCTACGTAGTCTCCGAGTCTGCCGGGATTGTCTGACATCGTCTAGGGTCCGTAACTGCGCCGCCTGCATGGCCCGGCGCAGCCCTGACGGTCCGGTCACGCGCGAGGAGGGTCTCATGACATTCGCCTTGCAAGACTTTGTCACCACCATTCTAGTCGTGATCGTGATTTTCATCGTGCTGAGCGTGCTGGTGCGCGCGACGGTGAAAATTCTGCGCGAGTACGAGCGTGGCGTGATCTTCACGCTGGGCCGGTTTCAGACGGTCAAGGGTCCCGGACTGATCGTGCTGATCCCGTTCGTGCAGGAAATGGTTCGTGTCGATCTGCGGATCCAGGTGATCGAAATCCCGGCCCAGGACGTGATTTCGCGCGACAACGTTTCGATGAAGGTCGATGCGGTGCTGTATTTCAATGTCGTCGATCCTGAGCACGCGATCATCAAGGTGCAGCACTATCTGCCGGCCACGGTCATGCTGGCGCAGACCACGCTGCGCGCCGTGCTGGGGCAGCATCCGCTCGACGAAATGCTGTCCGAGCGCAAGAAGCTCAGCCTCGATCTGCAGGTGATCCTGGAAGGCCAGACCGAGGTTTGGGGCATCAAGATCAGCAATGTCGAGATCCGCACCGGCGAGCTGACCGATAATATGATCCGCGCGATTGCCAAGCAGGCCGAAGCCGAACGTGATCGGCGGGCCAAGATCATTCACGCCGAGGCCGAGTTTCAGGCGGCGCAGACGCTGGTGGATGCGGCGACGATTATTGCGAGCGTGCCGGCGGCGATGCAGTTGCGCTACCTGCAGACGCTGACCGAGATCGGCGCCGAACAGAACTCGACGGTGATTTTCCCGATGCCGCTCGATGTCATCAAGCCATTGCTCGCCTTGCTCGAAACCAAAACTGCCCCGCCGCCCGCCATCGCTTTGCCGGTCGGCATCCATGCCATTCCATGACATGGTCAATCATGGCGTGATGCCCGTCCCGGTCGGGCTTGCGATCGCTGCGATGCCATATCGCCCGATCGCCGAGCAGGGTGCTGGCACGCATTGCGCGGGGTGTGCCGCGCGCCACACCGGGCTGTGCGATGCGCTGGCGGATCGCGATCTGCCGGAACTGGCGGCCGCGGCGCAGTGGCGCACCATCCGCCGCGGCGCGCTGTTGATGACCGAGGGCGATCCGGCACGATATTTTTTCAACATCAACCACGGCACCGCCAAGGTTTACCGCGACCTGCCGGATGGACGGCGCCAGATCACCGGTTTCGTGACCGCGGGATATTTCGTCGGGCTCGGCATGGCGGCGGATTACAGCGCCTCGGTCGAGGCGGTGGAGGATGTGCGGCTGTGCCGGTTCGACCGGGCGGCGCTGCGCGCGCTGTTCGTGACGTTTCCCTCACTGGAGCGGACATTGTTGGTCGCCACGGGCAATGAACTGCTGATCGCACAGGCGCAGATGCTGTTGCTCGGCCGCAAGAGCGCGCTGGAGCGCCTGGCCTCGTTCCTGTTGGCATGGATCGAGCCGGCGCGCCTGACCGGCACCCGGCTGCCAATGGGGCGCGGGGATATCGCGGATTATCTGGGCCTGACGATCGAGACGGTTTCGCGCAATTTCACGATTCTCAGGCAGCGCGGGCTGATCGCGATTTCGACCGAACAGGAAATCACGATCGTCGATTGCACGGGGCTCACCGGCATCGCGATCGGGGCGGCGGCGTAGCGCCGTCCTTGCGGGTCAGACCGGGCGGTCGGCGCTGCTCGCCCAGGCTTCGCCCATCAGGCGGTTGCTGGGTTGTGTCGGGTCGAGCACTTTACGTGCGGTTTCGGCGCCGGCGACCGGCAACCCGGCCGGGTCGAGCAGGCCGATCTGGACCAGGACCGACGCCTGATCCCAGTAGATGTGTTCATGGGCCAGCCGCCCATCGTGGAATTGCACGATGGCGACGAGGGGGATTTCGACGGTGCGCCCGGTCGGCGGCACGCCGGGCAGCATCCAGTCGACCGACGAGGTGTGGGTGAAGCGGAAGATCATTTCGTCGACGATGCGATCCGCCCCGACCGTGCGGCTGACCGGGATCATGGCCGTGTCGGGCGGATTGCCGCCGATGAAATGGTATTTGTAGAAGCGTTTGAGCTGGTCATGGCCGACGCCGCCGGTCATGGTGGGGATGTGATTGACGTAGGGCGACGCCACCATGGTGGCCATGGTGGCGTCCACATCGCGCGTCTCGAATTCGTAGCGGCAATGCTCTTCCCACAGGGCTTCGAGGTCCCACGCCGCGGTCACTTCGTGATCTGCCATGATCGATGCCTCCGAACGATTGTCTGAAGAGCGTCGCACAGAGCGGGGCGCGCCGCCAGTCGCTGCCGGGGCCGGACTATCCCAGTGCCATGGGCAGAAACGCGGGGCTGACACCGTTCGGAAAGAAGCCGCCGGCCGTGGCGCCGGACGAGAGGAACAGGATGTTGAGGGTCTGGGCGTAGCTGCGGCGGAACAGCAGCGCCTGGGAACCGAACGGGCCGATATTGACGTCGCCGTTCGGTTGCAGGATGCCGCTGTCGTCATTGGCGCCTGACAGCGAGGCGCGCAGGACCGCGATCTTGTTGGCCGCCGCACCACCGCCGATCTTGGC
Organism: Acidiphilium sp. PA; assembly: GCF_026191915.1. Taxonomy (GTDB): domain Bacteria; phylum Pseudomonadota; class Alphaproteobacteria; order Acetobacterales; family Acetobacteraceae; genus Acidiphilium. The sequence continues at coordinate 615,977 of NZ_JAIMBY010000001.1, read as the reverse complement.
AAGCAGGGTGCGGATGGTGCCGGCGTGGTAGGATTCCGCGCCTAACAGCGCCCCCAGATAGGTCAGGTTGGTGTGGTAGCTGAGGGATTGGATTGCAAAGCCCAACGCGGCCGTGGCGATGTCCTCGAGGAAAAAAGCGCCTAGCAGAAAGCTGGTCTCGTCCGCGAACGGGTTGAAAATCTGTCCGGGCACGATGAGCCCCGCGGCGATCGCCATTGTGGTCCAGGCGGTCTGCATGTCGATATCCGGCATGGCGAAACCGTTCAAGATCGATTCAGCGTGGATGTTTCTGACATGGGTCAACTCGTCGGCCGCGATGTCGCTTGCATATTGCTGGATGATCGAGGTCTGGAACGGTACGGCACTGCCGCCCGTCACGGTGCCGGGGGTACCGATGCCGGCGGTGTCGGCGGCTGACAAGCCTTGGCCCGTGACGGCGTAGAGATAGTAGGTTGCCTCGAGATACTGGATGTTCTGGATGAGGGCGAGGCTGTAATAATCATTCGTGGTGATGGCTGGGGTCTGCGGTGTGCCGCTGGCGGCCGCCGTCGCATCCGCGATCTTCAGTCCTGCCAGTGCGGCGAGACCCGCGGCGCCCCTGCTGCCAAAGCGCATGATATGGCGCCGTCCCGGGTTGGTCGATCGTGTATCGGCGCCGTTTAAAACGACCTGTTCGTCCACTGTCTGGTTCCCTGTCATTCGGATGTCGAGCATGCCGCGCGATTTGGTTGATTGACGGATGCGACCGCTGGCAGCGCCGGTCGGGAAGCCCGACCGGCGCTGCAACGGATGGTCACCCATCATGCGAGACATTACGATACTGCGACAAAGATGTGTTTGACAAGAAGTTTTGTAGTTTTTGATATTAAATCTCAAATTAAGAGATTAGCGAGGCGGGAGCAGCGAAGAGGTGGGCGTTTCCGAATGAATATGCCGGTCGGATTTGCGGACCGCCCGCCCGTGTGCCTTCATGCGGCGAGCGCCTGATCCGGCACTTTTGCGCCGGTCATGTAGGCGACCGCGTCGGACATGCTGTGCTCTTTCGGATCGATCAGGCAGAGGCGGCGGCCGAGGCGGTGGACGTGGATGCGGTCCGCCACTTCGAACACATGGGGCATGTTGTGGCTGATCAGAATGATCGGAATGCCGCGGGAGCGGACGTCGAGGATGAGTTCGAGCACGCGGCGGGATTCCTTGACGCCCAGCGCCGCCGTCGGTTCATCGAGGATGATGACTTTCGAGCCGAACGCCGCCGCCCGGGCCACCGCGACGCCCTGGCGCTGGCCGCCCGAGAGCGTCTCGACCGCCTGGTTGATGTTCTGGATCGTCATCAGGCCAAGCTCGCTGAGTTTCTGGCGTGCGATGCGCTGCATCTCCGCGTGGTCGAGCTTGCGGAACACGCTGCCGAGAATGCCCGGTTTGCGAATTTCGCGGCCCATGAACATGTTGTCCGCGATCGACAGGCCGGGTGACATCGCGAGCGTCTGGTATACGGTTTCGATGCCGGCGGCGCGGGCCGCGATGGGCGAGGCGAAGCGCACCTTGCGGCCTTCGAGGGTGATTTCCCCCTCATCGAGCTGTACCGCGCCGGAGATCGCTTTGATGAGCGAGGATTTGCCCGCGCCGTTGTCGCCGATCACGGCGAGGATCTCGCCTGGATAGAGGTCGAAATCGCAATTATCGAGCGCGGTGACGCGTCCGTAGCGCTTGACGAGGTTACGGCCTGTGAGAATCGGTTCCATTACACGGCTGCCTTTCTGATCCATTGATCGACCCCGACGGCGACGATGATGAGCGCGCCGATCAGCAGATAGGTCCATTGCGGGTCGGTGCCGTACATGTTGAGGCCGAGGGTGAACACGCCGACGATCATGGCACCGAAAATCATGCCGAGAATCGAGCCCCGTCCGCCGAACAGCGAAATGCCGCCGATCACGACCGCAGTGATCGAGTTGATGTTTTCGAACTGGCCCGAATTCGGTGAAATGGCGCCGATGCGGCCGATCAACGCCCAGCCGGCCACAGCACAGACCAGGCCGGACAAGGTATAGACGCCGATCAACATGCGCTTCACCTGCACGCCGGCGAGTGCCGCCGCGTCCGGATCGTCACCGACCGCATAGACATGCCGCCCCCAGGCGGTGTGGCGCAGCACGTAGGCGAACAGCAGGACCAGGGCGAGCATCAGAATGACGCCGTAGGTGAAGGTGGCACCGCCGTTGCCCGCCGCGTTGGCGCCGATCACGAAGGTGTTGCCGAGATATTGCAGCAGCGGGGCTTTCAGCTCGATCTGGGTGGCGCCGATCGTCTGGTTATTGGAATACAGATAGTTCGCGGCCAGCACGATCTGCCACATGCCGAGGGTGACGATGAAGGGCGGCAGTTTCATCCGCGCGACCAGTGTGCCGTTCAGATAACCGACCGCGGCGCCGAAGGCGAAACCGCACAGAATCGAAATCGGCGCCGGCAGGCCGTAGACGAAGGTGCATTGGCCCATCAGCACCGAGGAGAACACCATGATGGCACCGACCGACAGATCGATCCCGGCGGTGAGAATGACCAGCGATTGGGCCACGCCGACGATGCCGGTGATGGTCACCTGCTGAAGGATCAGCGTCAGCGCATAGGCCGAAAAGAACCGCGCGCCGACCGCAATGCCGAAGCCGATCAGCGAGGCGATCAGCACCAGCAGCGGTGCGAGCCACGGCGTTTCGTGCAGGATGTGCTGCATCCGTTCGAGCGCCGATTTGCGGTGGACGAACTCGGCCACCTGGTCGGTGCCGGCGGGTTTGATTGCGGCCTCGAAGCCCTGTGGGCCCGGTGAAATGGTCGACATGTCTTCCCCTCCAGGACCGCGTGATTGTTTCGCGCGGTGATGAAGGGAGCGGCGGCGCGCGCCGCTCCCGTTGCTCGTTTTTTAGCTTTTATTTGCCCCAGCAGAGCTTGGCGCCCTGGGCCGGGGTGATCGAGGGGACGCCGGGCACGGGGTGCGCCGTGATCAGCTGGGTGCCGGTGTTGTAGAAATCCTTGCCGGCGCTGGCGGCGGGCTTGGTGCCGTCCTTAGCGAATTTCACGATGGCGGCGATGCCCAGCGAGGCCATTTTCAGCGGATATTGCTGCGAATCAGCACCGATGATCCCGGCCTTGACGCCGGCCACGCCCGAACAGCTGCCATCGATCGCCACGATCGTGACGTCCTTGGTCTTGCCGACCGATTTCAGCGCCTGATAGGCGCCGAATGCCGCCGGCTCGTTGATCGCGTAGACCAGGTTGATGTTGGGGTTGCGGGCCAGCAGCGTCTCCATGCCTTTCTGGCCGCCTTCTTCCGAACCGCCGGTCTCTGCGTGGCCGACGATCTGGGGATCCGGCACGTCGAACGTGTTGGGGTCCTTGATCGGTACGCCGAAGCCGGCGAGGAAGCCGTGATCGCGGTCGATATCGACGGTCGGATGCGAGATCGACAGGTCGAGCATGGCGATCTTGGCGTCCTTCGCCTTGGCACCGAGTTTCGCCTTGGCCCATTCGCCGATCAGCTTGCCGGCCTCGAAATTATCGGTGGCGAAGGTCATGTCGGCGGCGCTGGTGGGGTCGAGCGCGGTATCGAGCGCGATCACCAGCAGGCCGGCCTTGCGGGCCTTTTCCACGGTCGGCACGATCGCCTTGGTGTCGGACGGTGTGATCAGAATGCCCTTGGCACCATCGGCGATGCAGGTTTCGATCGCGGAGACCTGGGATTGATTGTCGCCGTCGTATTTGCCGGCATAGGTTTTCAGATCGACGCCGAGTTTCCTGGCTTCGGCGAGCGCGCCGGTGCGCATGGTGACGAAATACGGGTTGGAATCGGTCTTGGTGATCAGGCAGGCCTTGATCGGCGCGGCCTGGGCGGTCGCGGCACCGAGGGCCGTGGCGGCGGCGAGCGCAAGAATGGCGCGGCTCGCGATTTTTTTGTGGATGGTCATGTTTCTCTCCTGGTTGGTCTTGCGTCGTTTTCGATGATTGAGGGCGTTTTTGCGCCTCGGGTCAATGAAATTCTTGGTTGGTGAAGGGAAAGGTGAGGGAAGCAAGTTCTTCTTTTTTGTGAACAAAAAAGAAGCAAAAAAAACTTTAGTAATTTAGGACTGCGGCTGTGAAAGCGCCCGTGGCCCCAAAGTCAAAAAGTTTTTTGCTTCTTTTTTACAAAAAAGAAGCCTTACTTTGCTTATTCTTCCCCGCATAAACCCCTTGCGATATCCGTCGTCTCGATGATCCAGCCTCCCTTTCAGTTGAAGATTTCATGCGATCGCGCCCGCATCCGCCGCACAGCCGCATGAGCGGCGGTGCCGGATCGTGACCGGCAGGCGCGTAAGGCGTGGCCGCAGGCCCGGTTCCGCCAGGCGTTCGAGCAGCAGGCGCACCGCGGTGATGCCGATTTCGCGGCATGGCTGTGCCACGGTGGTCAGATGCGGCTTGAACAGATCGGTCCAGGCGAAATCGTCGAACGCGACCAGGGCGATATCGTCGGGCACGGCGAGGTCATGGTCGGCCAGGGCCTGCATTGTGCCCAGGGTCATCAGATTGTTCGAGGCGAAGAGGGCGGTGGGTGGTGCGGCCAGCGCGAGCAGTGCCTCGGTGGCGCGGCGGGCCGGTTCGGCGCTGTATTCGCCGCAGGCCAGCAGCTTCGCATCGTAGGGGATGCCGGCATCGCGCAGACCGGCCCGATAGCCGGCGATGCGTTCGCGCGTCGAACTCAGGCCGGGCAGGCCGGTCAGCATACCGATCCGCCGGTGGCCGCAGGCGGCGAGGTGGCGCACGAGGCGGCGGGCGCCATCGGCATTGGCGACCACGACGGCATCGCAGGCGGGGCTCGCGACCCGATCGATCTGCACGACGGGAATGTTATGGCGTGCCACGCGGTCCAGCACGGCGGCGCCCCCATCGGCGGAGGGGGCCAATATCAGCCCATCGACCCGGCGGCCGAGCAGCGCGTCGAGCGCCTCGATCTCGCGATCGGCGGATTCGCTGATGCCGACGAGGATGACGGTATAGCCCTGCTCGCGCGCGGAGGTTTCGATCGCATCGACCACGGCGGTGAAATGGGGGTTGGTGATGTCGCCGATCGCGATGCCGATGGTACGGGTTTCCGCGCGCTTGAGCGAGCGGGCGACCGAATTGGGGGTGTAGCCGGCGGTGGCGACCGCCTGCATTACGCGGTCGCGGGTGGCGTCCGGCACGGCGCGGGTGCGGTTGAGCACGTGGGAGATGGTCGAGATCGAAACACCGGCGAGGGCGGCGACATCGCGCATCGTGGCAGGGCCGGCATCGGGCAGGCGGGCGCGGAGGGCGGGCGTGTTCGCCAGGGGGCGTTCGCTTTGGCGGGCCACGCGGGGCGCCTGCGCTGCTTTGGGGGCCGGCGTTCGCCTGACCTTCATGTTTCCTCTCCGCCGCAAACGTATTCCGAAAACGTTTGCGTGGATTTTCTCTAAGCGAACGCGCGAACGATCGCAAGCACAATTTTCGGTGAAATCCGTCCGGTTCAGGTCGTCCAGTTGCGGGCGAACTCGGTGTGCAGCGACAGGCCGCCACAGACATACAGTGTCTGGCCGGTGATGTAGCTGGCATCGCCCGAGGCCAGGAACGCCACCGCCGCGGCGATTTCGGCCGGCTGGGCGGCGCGCCCGATCGGGATATGGTCTTCGACCGCGCGTCTGCGCGCGGCATCACCGGTCCAGGATGCGTTCATCGGCGTGATCGTGGCACCTGGCGCCACCGCATTGACCCGGATGCCGCGGTGGGCGAATTCCAGCGCGAGGGTGCGGGTGATGTTGCCGACCGCCCCCTTGCTCGCCGAATAGGAGAGGAATCCCGGTTTGGGCACGGTTTCATGCACGCTGCTGATGGTTACGATGCTGCCGCTGCCGTGCTCGACCATATGCGCCAGCACGCGTGATGAAACCTGTGCCACCGCGATCAGATTGACTGCGATGACCCGGGCGAAGCGTACCGGATCGAACTGATCGCCCGGTTGCTCGTACTGAATGCCGGCGTTGTTCACCAGATGATCGAGCCGGCCGGTCAGTGCGATCGCGCGCGCCACCACGGCGTCCATCGCGTCATGATCGGCGGCGTCCGCCGCCTCGGTGCCATGGGCACCGGCGGGGTTGATGGCGCGCAGGGTATCGAGTGTGGCGGCCGCACCGTCGGGGTCGTTCAGATGCGTGATGGTGACGCCGCACCCCTCGGCGGCGAGTCGCTCGGCGACGGCGCGGCCGATGCCGGTGGTGCCACCGGTGATCAGGGCGCGCTGCCCGGCAAGGCGTTGGGGATGTGTGGGATGGTTTGCCATGATCAAGCTCACTCGCGTGCTGGGGATCGACGGATTGGCAGGTTGGCCATGCTTCGTGCAGCGATGCAAATGCAGCGATCGCTCGTATGGCCCGGAACGGAGCTTTCCCCTTCGGATTCGCTATTGCCGATTGCGAGCCGCGGCTGGTGCGGGGCGGCCGAGGGAGTCGACGATGCGCCGCGTGCTGACCTGGACCCGGTTCAGATAGCCGTATTCCAGCGCATGGCGCGGGCCACAGATGTCGGTGCGACCTTTACGATCGGGCACCGGCACGCCGGGGATCGATATCTGGTCCGGTTGAAAGAGCCCTTCGGTCATGTCCGGCAGTCTGACCGAACGGGCCTGCGCGTCAACCGGCTCGATCGGGTCAGGCGTTTGGTGCGGTGGACTTTCGGTCGGTTTTGGTCACGGCGCGCCATGTTTTTGAGGTTGGACGCTGTTTCGGAACGCGTATGACATCATGGTGTTGGGGCTGGGACATCAGGGAGCGCGGCTTGCATCGGCCAGATCGATCCGCGGTGCGATCGGGCGCACGTCGGAAGGCCCGATCGCCTGGGCTGAAGCCTGTCCCTATCGGGCTTGCTCCACCCTGAGTCTCGGACGGCCGGATCGTTGGCGCGACGATTTGAGACGGACTCTCCGAGTCAGGAATTTTTACAGTCATAATCTTGTAATATTTTTTATTGATTGAAATCAATGAGATAAAAATTGGCACAAGACTTGCTCCCTTATAATATGTCACGCAAGTATAGTTTATTTGCTGATATCGCAACATTTTTGAAGAGCAGGAAACACGCATGACGATCATTCGACGAATCGGTATCGCGCTGGCCACACTCGCTGTGGCGGGCGTCGCGACGGCTTCAGCGGGGACCTATGACTTCAGTTATCAGGGAGGGTTCGGGAACAACAATATCACGGGCAGTTTCACGACCGCTCTGAAACCTGTGAGGCAATCGGGCGGTGGTTATCGGGTCACCGGCGTTACCGGCCGTTTCGACAATTCCGCCATTACGACGCTGCTTGCCGTCAACAAATTTCAGGGCAATGACAATCTGTTCTTCGCCGATTTTGCGAATGGGGCCGATTTTTATAGTCCGTTCGATACCAATGGCATTTCGTTCAAAGATTCCGCGAACCAGTTCATCAACCTGTTCAGTGACGCGGGTGTGATATTCGGGGCGCGCACCTGTTCGGTTCTCACGGGCAGCTGCACCGTTTCATCGGGAACGCTCACCATTACGCCGGCTGCCCTGCCGGTGCCTGAGCCTGGCAGCCTGCTTCTGCTCGGCACTGGCCTGGTCGGGCTGGGCCTGGTCGCGCGGCGTCGCGCGGTCTGAACGGCATTGCCGGCCGGCGGATTATTCCGCCGGCCGGATTTCCCGCAGGATCAGAACGTGATCGACACCGTGCCGTAGATGCTCATCGGTGCACCGGGATAGGCGTTGATGTAGTTCGCGGCATAGTGCGGTGCGAGGCCGGCAAGCCCGGCGGTGCCGAAATAGCCGCCCGATGAGATATATTCATAGCTGTCGTAGTGCCGGTTGAGAATGTTCAGCGCGGTGATCGTAAAGGCGATCCGGCGCGCCCGCAGCGAGGCGACGGGCAGCGGCATGGTCAGTTTCAGGCTGGCGTTGAACGTCTGATAGCCGGGCATCGAGCGATAGTCCGGCGCGGTGGTGATGCCGTTGTAGATGTGTTCGGGGCCGATGTACTGGACCCAGGCGCGCGGCGCGATCGTCGCGGTGCCGATCGCGGCGATGTAGTCGGCACCCAGGTTCATCGTGCGGGCGGGCACGTAGGAGACCGGATAGCCGTTGTAGGACGCCGGCGGCCCGCCGTTTTCAACGGTGTAATTCTGATAATCGGCGCCTTGCAGGCTGGCGTTCGCGAACAGATGCAGATTGTAGAGCGGGTTCGCATCCGCATACATATTCACGCCGCGATATTGCGAGGTGCCGCTGATGCCGACCTCGCTCGCGTTGTTCAGGGTGATCGGAATGGTCTGGCTGCCGTAGCGCAGATGATAGAAGTCGGCGCCGGCGCGCAGGCTGCCGAGCGGGCCGGCGTGCCCGATGTCGAGCTTGATGCCGGCCTGGGTGTACTGGCCGCGCTCGAGCCGGTAGTCGGCCCCGGCGATCTGCTGGAACAGGCCGCCGCCGCCGCCGACTTCGGGTGATTTCAGGGCTTGCGCGTAGCTCACGTACAGCGCGAGCCAGGGGACCGGGCGATAATTGGCGGCGAGCGAGGGTTCGACGCCGCTGCGGATTTCGGCCTGCGCCGGCAGGACATCCTGCGCGGTGAAATGCCCGGCCGCCCCGCCTGCGAACAGGAAGCCCGAGGCGATGTCCTGATGAAATGCCAGGCGGTCGCGGGAGAACCGCAGGCCCGGGGTGATGGTCAGGCCGGGCAGCGGTTTCAGATCGTCCTGGATGAAGACGGCCTGATGATCGAGGGTGAATGCGCCATCGCGCGCGGTGCCGCCGGGGTTGATGACGTCGGGGCCGCCGCCATCCGCGGGGTTATAGAAATTGGCCTTGTTGTTATAATAACTGTGCAGCGCGTAGGCACCGAAGGTCAGCGTGTTCCAGGCGAAATCATGGCTGAACCAGAGCTTGTCGCCGATCGTGTTGGTATGGGGTTGCAGCAGCCGATCCTGCGTTGGCCCCTGGGTCCAGTTATCGGTGATGCGCGAGTGGGTGCGCTTGATGTGCAGGTACCAGGCCTGGTTATGCAGGGTGGTGCCGCCGCCGAGATCGAGCGTTTGCTTCGCATAGAGCAAATACATCGCGTTGGCATCGTTCTTGTCGTACGTCGCGAACGGCGGGGAGCCGTAGTAGCCCGCCGTCGCCTGGCTGTAGAGCGGGCCGGGGTTCGGCTGGCCCTGCGGGTTCAGGCCGTTGATGGTGATGGCGGGATTGGCCGATTGCGGAATATAGGTCGGCCGAAATCCCTGGCTGCGCACGTCGTAGGCGCCGAAGCTGAGGGCGCCGTTGGTGAAATCGTGCCGCGTCTTGAGAAAAATCGCCTCGTCGCTGTTCGGATTGTCAAAGCCGTTGCCCTGGCGATAGGAATGGCCGTTACCGACGCCGCCGGCGAGGATGCTCGACCAGCCATCGTACAGGCCGGTGCGGACATCGAAGGTCAGGGATTTCTGGTTGAAGCTGCCATAGGTCATGGCGATGCGGCCGCCTGGTCTGGCGGTGGGTTGCACCGGGTTGAACCCTACCGTGCCGGCGAGGCTGTCGTACCAGCGATGCGCGGGGTTGCCGGGGCCATAGGCCACGCTGGTCGAACCGATCATCGCGAGGAAGGGGATGGTCGGCGCCTGCCAGAGGCCGGTGACGGGATCGGCGATCGGGATGCCATCGAAGGTTACGGCCACCGCGCCGTCCTGGGCGTTGCCGTTCAGGCCGGACCAGCCCTGGTTGACCCCGTTGAGGGTGATGATGCTCTTGCCCGCACCGCTGGTGGCGTAGGAATTGATGGCGACGCCGGGTGCATAGGCCAGTGCCTGGGCGGCACCGCCGACCGGGCCGGCGGCGTCCAACAGCGCGCGGTCGAGCACGCGCACCGCCTGGCCGGATTTGAAATTTCTGGTGCGCGCCGCGGCTTCGGCCGTGGTTTCGCCGGATGCGGCCGAGACGGTGCCGGCGTTGACGGGCGCGGTCTGCGCGAGGGCGCGGGTCGTGGTTGAAGCGAGCAACAGTGCGGCGAGTCCGTGGTGCAGACGCATTGTTATCCTTGACAGTTGGGAAGCCGGAAAAAATACGCCAGCATGCGGCTGCATGCTGGCGCTCCTGTCAAATATAGGCCTCTGAAATGCCGTGGCTCAGGTTGAGGGGTTGGTCGAGGGCAGCGGGTTGAAGTCGCTCGGGATGTGGTTCCTGATTCCCTTGGCGATATCGGTGGGCACGATGCCATCGGCGTCGCAGCCCAGCCCGTTGTCCTGCGGCAGATGCATGATCACCTTGTTCGGGATGATCGCGTAGCTCGGCGGCAGCGGCGCGATCTGGCCCTTCAGACGGTGCGGATCGAAGGCGGACATCAGGTCGCCGACGTCGGGCGTCAGCGCGTCGGCCGGACCGATGTTCGGCTGGCCGAATTCCTGCTGGCCCAGTTTGCGGCCCTTTAGTTCATCCGGCAGCAGGGCGAGCGGTGTGAGGCCGAACACCTCGTCGACGAATTTCACCACCGAGGCCTGGCTGCCCGGTTCATGCGAAATCGCATGCACGCGGGCGTAGGGCGAGATGACCATCAGCGGCACGCGCGGACCAAAATCGAACGCCAGATGATCCGGCCCGTCGGCCACGATCGGCGGCGGTACGTGATCGTAATCCCCTTCCGAATCGTCCCAGGTGATGATGATCGCGGCGTGTTTCCAGTACGGGCTTCTCGCGATCGCGTTGACTTCCTTGGCGACCAGGGCCTCGGAGATCTGTGCGTCGGAGTAGCCGGGGTGATCGTCGTCACCCACGAAGTTCGTCTTCGCCCCGGCGGCGGGGTTATCCAGTTTGAGGCCGAAAATATTCTGGTAGCCGCCCTTGAGGTAGAACACGCCGCCCGCGCTCGGCAGGCCGCCGGTCTTCATCGCGGTGAAGAAATCTTCCAGCCCGTGCAGGTTGTCCTTCTGCGCGGGATTGTTCGCGATATAGCCGAAATACTGCGGCCCGTTGTGGTGCGTGATGTAGGAGGCATGGGTGCCGCTGGCATCGACCGGGTTGGCCGGATCGGTCGGCTCATGATCGTAACCTTCCTGGAACCAGGCCCAGTCGACCGGCTTCTGGCCATGCGCGCGCAGGTAGCTGACGTCGTCATTGATGTCGGCGAGGTCGATACCGGGATTGGTATCCTGCCGCGCGATCATTTTCGCGTCGCGGCCGCCGGTGGTCAGCGCGAGCGAGGCGTAGGTCTGGTTGATCGCGACGCTGCCGCCGCCGGTACCCTGGAGCTCACCCGGGTTGAGCGGCACGGTGCCCGGCTGGCCAAACGCCGGATCGAGCGGCGAGCCCCAGAACGGGTCGTTGTCGTCCATCACCGGTTCGCCGGCGCCGACCTCCGTCACGGTACCGCCGGCTTTGTTGGTGCCGCTGATGCCGGTGAACGGCGTGCCGTTCGGCGAGACGAAGGCTTCGGAGGGATGCAGCGCCCATTGGGTCAGGCCGGTCTGGGCCGCGAAGATCGACAGATTGCCCGGGGTCGAGGGACCGGTGATGTTCTGGAACACATGATCGAACAGCACGAAGCGCGACGCATATTGCCAGAGGAACGGAATGGTGTCGCAATCCTCATGCGCCATGGCAAGCTCGCCATATTGCTCGGCCTTGAGTGAGGGATTGCCGGAAGGTGAATACTTCAGCTCTTCGGTGATCGCGAACTTGTCCATCCGCGGCTTGCCGTTGACCACGTCTTCCTTGGCCACGATGCGGGCGTGCGAGTGGTCGATATCATCGGTGTCCCAGGCGTATTGCTTCGGCCCGATGCGGAACGGCGCGATGGTGGTCTTTTTGCCGGTCGGGGTGATGAGTTCCTGGTAAAAGCCGGGGGTCTGCGACGGCGGCTTCGAATAAATGCCGTCCGCACCGGGGAATGTGCCGAAATAGGAATCGAACGAGCGGTTTTCCTGGTAGATCACGAAGACATATTTGATCTTTTTCTTGACGAGCTGGATCATCTGCGCGTCGGACAGGTTCAGATGCGGCCGGCGGGCCATCACCGATTTTACCACGCCGGTCGCATCGGGTTGAGCAACGACCATGGCCGAAACCGGCGTTGCGGCGGCGAGAATGGGTTGGCTGGTGATGCTCAGCGCGCAAAGCGCCGAACATGCCATCAATATGGCACGTCTCATGATTATCTCCGGGTTGTTATTGATACCGGAATAATCAAATTTTAATCCGTTGTGCATGATAGTTCCATGTCATTTGCCTCGCCCGCGGGCGCATCGCCCCGATATGGTTGGTCGATAGTCCCTCGGGCGTCACTGGCCACAGGCGTGCGGGCGCCAGCGCAGGATGCGGTAGGGCGTCTCGATGTTGGACGGGCTCAGCCGGACCACCGCGCAGCGTGCCGCGCGGGCGCGGCCGGGGCCTGAGGCGACCGCGGCGATCTCGACGATCCGTGGCCCCTCCACCGCACCGCCCGGCAGATCGATCTTGCCCGCGAGGCGGAGGGCCGCCTGCACCACCGGATCGGCCACCGCGGCGACCGGCAGCGGTGGCGCGAATCGCGAAAGATGCGGCGCGATCGCGGTGAACAGCGCCGGCGTCATGCCCATCACCCCGGCCAGATCGCCGATCGCGGCAAACCCCTCGCCATTCGGGCCGCTGGCATGGCCCGCTGCGCGATAGGCGGCATCGAGCGCTGCTTGCGCGGTGGGGGATGCGGCGGGGCTGCGCCAGGCGACGATCGCATCCGCGATGCTCTGTGCCTGCGCCGGTCCGGCACCCGCCACACGCAGCAGGGCTGCCAGCAGCACGGCGGGTGCGACGTTCGGGTTGATCCGCCCGGCGATGCTGTGCGCCGTGAGACGGACCGTGCTGGCACCGATTCGTGTGGGGACGAGCGCGTCGCCGTCCGCGAGGTCCACGATGGCGCGGGCAATGCCGCCATCCGCCGCGGCATCGGCCATCGCCGCGCCGCGCAGATTGCCCGCGATGGTCAACTGCATTCGCGCCGCGCCGAGAAACTGGGTGATCAGAAACGCCAGCAGCACCAGCACGAACAGCACGATCAGCAGAGCGAAGCCCCGATCGGACGTGCCATGGTCGTCGGGAGCGGCTGCGGACCGGGTCAATGCAGGCCGAGCCTTGCCCGCAACCGCGCGTTGGGGTCGGCCGAACCATCGGCGGGCAGTCCGTTCAGCTCGTCCGGCACCGCGGCGGGGCCGGGCAGTTCCTGGCGTAGATCCGCGGTCAATGACGCGGCGTCGGTCTGGTTGTGCACGACGTGCGGGGTGATCAGCACCAGCAATTCCTCCCGCGTGCGGGTGTTGTTCTGGCTGGCGAACAGGGCGCCCAGCACCGGCACGTCCTTGAGAAACGGCACGCCGGAATTCTGCCGCTGGTCAGTGTCGCTGATCAGCCCGGCGAGGCCGATGGTCTGGCCGTCGTGCACCACAACGCTCGATGAGACCGCGCGCTCGGAGAAGGTAGGCGAGTTGATTCCCTGCGTCGTCACGGTCGGTGCGACGCCGCTGACCTGTTGCGAGATCGTGAGCGCCACCAGCCCGTCGTTGGAAATGCGCGGCGTGATCTGCAGGATCACGCCGGTCTCCTGGTAATTGATCGAGTTGATCACCGGTGCGCCGGTGGTGATGGTGCTCTGCGAGGTCTGCGACAGGTAGGGCACCAGATTGCCGACCAGCAGATTGGCGGTGCGGTCGTTCTGCACCATCAATTGCGGTGAGGACAGGATCCTGACCTTGGTGACCGATTGCAGCGCCGAGATCGCGAGCGGTGCGGCATCCGCGCCATAGCCCGACAGCACGAAGCCGGGGAAATTCTGCACCAGGCTCGATGTCGTGCCCTGGCTGAGCACGCCGTTGATGCCGCCCGATTTGAAGAAGAACTGGGTGCCGTATTGCAGCGCGCCGGTCAGATCGACCTCGGCGATGGTGGCGTCGATCTCGACTTCGAGCGGTTCGATGTCGATCTTGCGCAGCATGGCGTGGATCGTCGCATCGGTCGCCTCGGTCGCGTAGACCAGCACGGCGTTCTGCTGCGGTGCTGCGATGATGCGCGTGCCATCGCCGGTCTCGCCGGTGCCGGCGCCCCCAAGCGAACCGCCGCTCAGCGGCCCGAGCAGGGGATTGTCGGCGGCGGGCGCCGATGCCGCCGGTGCGCTGCCCAGGCCACCGCCGGGACTGCTGCCCGCGCTGACACCGCCCGCATTGGCACCGCCCGCTCCGCCGACGCTGATGCCCCCCGCCGTGGTGCCGAGCGGGGACACAGCGGTGGCACCGGCATTGGCCCCCGGCATGCCGGACAGGGTCTGTGCCGCCAGTCCGGGCACGGTCTGCCCCTCGTTGCCGCTCGATGGCGCCGTCACGTCGTTCGGGGTGAAGGCTTCCTGCAACACATGCGCGACCGCCCCGGCGCTGCTGTTATGCAGATAATAGACGTGCCAGACGCGCCGCGTCGCCGCGTCCTGGCGGGAGAGCACTGTATAGACCCGGTTGGCCTGGACGATCTGGGCGAGGCTGGGCGCGATCACCATGACCGCGCCGATCCGCTCGAGCGGCACCACCCGGATCGATCCGGTCGTCTTGCCGGCGTGCAGCGCGGCGGTGAAGGCGGTGGCGAAATCCTTCGCCCCGCCGCCGCCGGCGGGAAACAGGATGTAGGATTGGCCGGCCAGCGCATCGACATCGAACGCCGAAATCAGCTGGATCAGCGTATCGCGGGTCTGCGGATCGCCATCGACGATCAGGGCGTTGCGCCCCGGCGCGGCGACCACCCGGCCGCCCTTGCCGACATAGGGTTGCAGCACGGCGGCCAGATGCGCGGCATCGACATAGCGCAACGGCACCACCGTCGCCCCGGCCAGCGCGTCGCTCCCCGCCATCGCCGGACCGGCGGCGGCGACCGGTATGACGCGGTAGATGCCGTGGCTTTCCACCAGCTCGGCCCGGTTCTGCCCGAGCAGGGTCTGCAGCGTCGGGATCAGATCGGCCATCGGCAGCGGATGGGCGGTATGCAGCGTCGCTTTGCCATGCACCGCCGGGTCGATCGTATACGTCACGTGCAGGATATTGCCGAGGATCTGCGCGACCACGGCGCGGATATCGGTATCGGCGAAATCGAGCGAGACCGCGCCGCCCGCCGCGCCCGGCGGTGGCGTGCCGGCACCCGGCAGCGGCGTCTGCGCGCCGTAGCTTGCGGTGACGGCCTCCGGCCGGGCGGCGACGATGGTGCCGCTTTGCGGCGGCATCGACAAGGGCGCCAGCCTGGCCGCCCGGAGCGATGCGCCACCCTGCGCCGTGATCGGCGCATCGGGCGGCAACGGCTTCGGCGCGCAACCGGCCAGCATCGCGGCGGGCAGCAGCAGGGTCGGCAGCAGGCGGGTCACGCGGGGTGGCGTCAGGCGCATCTAGTGTCTTCCAGGCGTATGGATGGGTGGCAGGCCCTGTGGCCGCAGCGGCGGGCCCGCGGGCGGCGGCCCATCCGGTACGCCGGCGAAACGCGGGGTCAGCACGAGCCGCACACCCGGTGCCGTCAGCGTCACCGCGGTCGCGGCGATCGTGCTGACCCGATAGGCGCCGATGCGCCCGCCCTGCTTGACCAGCCGTGTCGGCCCGCCCGCCGGGGTGAAAATCGCCAGACGCAGCGACGGGCCGATCAGAATGCCGGACAGGCGCGGCAGCGCGGTGTCGCCCCGTGCCGCGACAGCGACCGGCCGGCGATCCGGCCGGAACAGGGGGCGCGCCAGGATCGTGGTGATCGCGCCGGTCGCATCCCCGCGCGGCGGTGCTGCCGGGTGCGGCGGCAGGAGCGGGACCGGCTGGTGCGGCGGCGGCGGTTGCGCGGTGATTTCAGTCATACAGACCAGGGCGAGGGCCGCGGCAAGCACGACCAGGGCGGCGCGGCGCAGGGTGATCATCGGGGTTGCGCGGCGCGGAACGCCGAGATGGTGAAGCGCGCGCGAAGGGGCAGATCGCGCCCCGGATCGGGCAGGCCGGTCGCGTGCAGCGAGACGTCATCGACCAGCATGCGCGGCGCGGCGGCCCCGATCGCGCCCAGCAGCGCGATCAGCCGGGGATAGTCCGTGGTCAGGCTGATCCGCAGCGGAATCCGCCGCATCGTGCCGGTTTTCACCGTTGTGAGAATCTCGGCGGAATCGAGGGTTATCGCGTGCCGCGCCGCCAGCGCCTGCACATCGCCCTGCAGCGCGGCACCCGCTACCGCATCCGAGCCGCCGGTGAGCAGGGCGGTCGCCGCGATATCACCGCCCCGCAACCCCGCGATGCGCCGCCGCAATTCGGGCAGGGCAGCGATCAGGGCGCGCTCATGGGCGATCATCAGGCGGCGTTCGGCGATGCTTCGCGCCCGTGCATCATACCACGCAAGGCCGGGGGCGATCAGGCCGAACCACACCACCAGCAGACCCGCCAGCGTCAGCCCGAGCGCAGCCCCCTGGCCGGCGCGGCCAGTCGGCAGATCGGGCCGTGCACCGTCGATCAGCCTAGCGCGGGCCATGCTGGCGGACTTTCACCCTGATCGAGAAAATATCGGCGTGTTCGTTGAGCGCGCGGGTGACCGGTGCGGCGAAGGCGGGATCGGCGAAGCGGTGATCGGCCGACAGCGCCGCGACCAGACCGGCCGCGTTCGGCGACTCGCCATCAAGCGTCGCGACGCCGTGGCGGAACGAAAAATCGGTCAGGAAACTGCGATCCGGCAGTGCCGTGGTGATTGCGGCCAGCGCCGCCAGCGCATCGCCCTCACGCGCCTGTTCGCGCGCGAGGGTCGCAGCGCCCTGGCTCGCGGCGGCGAGGCGCGCGCGCAGCACCTCCGCCTCGTGCAGACGCGGGGCGAGCGCGCTGTGCTGCGCGGCGAGAGCGGCGAGCGCGCTCTGCTGGCGCGCCAGCGGCGTGATCAGACACGCCAGCGCCAGCAGCCCGCACAGGGTGGCCAATACCCGATCGAGCCGCCGCGCGGGCGGTGCGGCGTGGTCGAGCGTCAGCGCCGTCATGCCATCGCGCGTGGGGTCTTCGATGCGCGTCGCGTGCAGCCCGGCGGCGGCCAGCGCATCGAGCAGCGGGGCCACGCTCTGACGCGGCAGAACAGCGAGGCGCAGCGCCAGCAGCCCGGCAGCACGGTCGCGCCGCAGGATTTCGGTGCCGAACCAGATTTCCTCGGGATCGAACGGGGTGAGCCGATCCATCTCGAAGGCGACCGCCGTCGCCAGATGCCGTTCCGCCGCCAGCGGCAGCGTGATGGTGGTGGTCAGGATCAGCCGGGCCGGCGCGGCGAGTATCAGCGTCACCGCGCGGCGCAGCGCGGGCGACAGGCTGGGCAGCGCGCCGAGCGGGCCGAGGTCGCGCAGCCCGCCGCGCGCGCGCAACGCGACCATCGCCCGCCCGGGTGCGGCGGGATCGGCGGTCACGACCAGCGCGGGCGCGCCGCCGCCCATCATGGCGCGCAGCCATGCGGGCAGCAACGATCCCAGCATGGCGCCATACCAGCGGAACAATTCCATTGCGCCCTAGTGACGTGCTGACAGGGTTTTGAAAAATGAAGCTTTCATGTCAGTGCGCGGTGGCGAGCGCCGGCGCGGCGATCAGAGCGGGCCACCGCACCGGCGCGGACCGGTGATGATGGCCGATGCCGACGATGCGCAGCCGGATCAGCCGCGGCAGGCCGCCGGCCGGCCCGCGCGTCCGCCACACCGGTGCGCCGAACACCGTGCGCGGCCACCAGTAGCCGACATCGAGCCGCTGCACGGCACGCGCGAGACGCTCGACCCTGGGCGGTGCGGCCGGGCGCAGCGCCACACCGGCGCGATGCGGCGACCAGACCAGGATCAGATCGTGCCGCCGATCGACCACGATCGTCGCATCGATCCAGCGGTCCTCGCCGGCAACCGCCTCCGGCAGCAACGTGATCAGATGCAGTACATGGGCGCCCCCCGCCGCCTGCCCCGGCCGTGCCTCGGTGATCAGCCGGCGCAACGCCCGATCGACCGCGACCCGCCGCCCGGCCTGGGCGAGCACGGCGGATTGCCGCGCATAGCTGCCCAGTCCGAAACCGACCCCCTGGGCCAGACCGACCAGCAACAGGCCGAGCACGACCAGCGCCACCATCATTTCCAGCAGGGTGAAGCCGGCCTCGCGCCTCATTGCGCCGGCACCGCGACCAGGCTGGTCAGTGTCACCGCGCGGCCGGCCGCCCCCCAGCGCTCGGTCACGCTGATCCGCACCGCAACCAGCGCGGCACCATGCGGTGCGGCCAGCCGGGTCGCGGTTTCGCGGTAGAAAAACCCTCCACCGTCCGGCCCGGCATGCACGTAGCGATGCGCCGGCGCCATCACCCGCAAGGCGGCGAGGCGCGACTGCGCGCGGTCGATCGCCGCGGTTTCCCGGCGCGACACCGCAACCGAGGCCGCGCCGTCGAACGCGGCACGATACAGCACCGCCAGCGCCAGCGCCGCGATGACGAAGGCGATCAGCGTTTCCAGCAGCAGGAAGCCGCTATCGTCGGGGGCCTGGCGCATCGATTTTGATCCGCCCGGTCAGCCAGTCGATCGCGATGATCCGCACACCGCCCGGACCGGCGAGGCTGATGCGCCCGCCGCTGGCGCTGCCATCGGGCGCGAAAAACACCATGCCGACCGGAGCCTTGCGCGCGGCAACGCCGGTGACACCGCGAAAGATCACCTGGGTACCGGCGGGTAGCGTGCCGGTGCGGCCGCCTTCGCGCCAGATGCCGCGGGCAGGATCGAGGCGGAACACCGTCGTGCGATCCTGTGCGATGGCCCGCGCCGCGGCATCCTGCAGGCTCTGGCGGATGTCGCGCACCGCCGCCGCCTGGGCGAGGCGCGGGCTGCGCAGCGGCCCATTGGCGGCCACCATGCCGAGCACCAGCCCGAGGATCACGACCACCACGATCACTTCGAGCAGGGTGAACCCGGCATCGACCTCAGCGCGCAAGCTGGTCGAGCCCCAGCATGGCGAGCAGCAGCGAGGACACGATGAAGCCGATTGCCGCACCCATCGCCACGGTGATCGCGGGCACCAGCAGTGCGACGCATTTTTCGACGCCGAGCCTGGTGCGTTCCTCGTGAATCGCCGCGGCGCGCAGCGCCATCGGGCCGAGTTGGCCGGTCTCCTCGCCGAGCCGCAGCAGGTGGATCGCGCGGATCGGCAGCAGGCCCGCGGTTTCCAGCCCGCGCGCGAGGCCGGCGCCGCGCCGCGCCGCCTCGGTCGCGCTGGCGATCGCCGCGGCGGCGGCGCGATTGCCGATCACCTCCTGCACGATCGCCAGCGCCGGTACCAGGGCGACGCCGTTGGTCAGCAGCACACCGAGCGTGCGGGTCAGCCGTGCCGCCACCGCCTCGCGCAACAAGGCACCGGCGACCGGCAGGCGCAGCAGCATCCCATCGACCGACCGGCGCGGCCCGGGCCGGCGCAGCACGGCACGCACAGCCAACCCGCCCAGGAGCGCGAACGCCAGCGCATAGGGCCAGCCGACCGCGCAGCCATGCCCGAGCGCCAGCAGCAGCCGGGTCGACCCCGGCAGTTTCACGCCGTTTTCCGCGAAAATCGGCACGAATTCCGGCAGCACATCGGTCAGCAGGAACACGATCGCCCCGATCGCCGCAATCAGCAGCAGCGCCGGATAGGTCAGCGACGCCATGATGGAGGCGCGCAGGGCGCGGGATGTTTCGAGCAGGTCCGCCAGGTTTTCCAGCGTACCCGCGAGCGCGCCGGATTCCTCGCCCGCCCGCACCAGCCCGATGTAGAGGCGCGGAAAACTCGCCGCCTCCGCGCTCAGCGCCTGCGCGAGCGAGGCACCATCGCGCACCTGATCGCGCAGATGCGCGATGATCCGGCGCGTGCGTGCGCGCGCCGCGATCTCGCCGGCAAAGCGCAGGGATCGCTCCAGATCGAGCCCGGCTTGCAGCATCGAAGCGAGTTCGCGCGTGAAATCGGCCCGCTCGCTCGCCGACAGGCGCGCACCGCCGATCTCGGTCGCCAGCAGGGCACCGAGGTCGAACCGGCCGGGCCGATCCGGGCCGAGCAGGATCAGGCCGCGCTGCTTGAGGGTGGCAATGGCATCGGGTTCGGATGCGGCTTCGATCGTGGTGCGGGATTCGGCACCGGTGCGGTCGAGGGTGCGGTAGGTGAAGGTCAGCATGGCAGGAAGACGTTCTTTTTTGGAAAAAAGAACCAAAAAACTTTCGTTAATTCCGGGCATGGGGGTTGGCGCGGGCGCCGCCGGGGGATCGGGCTTGGGGATCGTTTGGCGGCGGGTTTCAAAATGACGCGCTTTCTTCCATCGACGTTTCGCCGGCGACGACGGCGTCGACCGCGGCCAGCGCCAGGCTGCGCATGCCCGCCGTGCTGGCGATCACCGCCTCGCTCGCGCCATCGGCCAGCAGCTTGCCGATCGTGGCATCCGGCACCAGAAACTCGGCGATCGCCCGGCGGCCCCGATACCCGGTGCCGCGGCAGGCGGCGCAGCCAACCGGATGAAAGACCGTCGCCCCGTCATCGATCGCGAAACGCCGGGCGAACACCGGATCGATCCGCGCCGGGCGCTTGCACGCCGCGCATAACCGCCGGATCAGGCGCTGCGCCAGCACGCCGCGCAGCACCGAGGCGATCAGATACGGCTCGAGCCCCATGTCGCGCAGCCGTGTCACCGTCGCCGCCGCCGAGTTGGTATGCAGCGTCGACAGCACCAGATGCCCGGTGAGCGCGGCGCGCGCGGCGATCTGCGCGGTTTCCAGATCGCGGATTTCACCCACCATGATCACGTCCGGGTCCTGGCGCAGCAAGGCGCGCAGCAATTGCGCGAAATCGAGCCCGATCTGCGGCTTGACCTGGCTCTGATTGACCCCGCGCAACTGGTACTCGATCGGGTCCTCGATCGTGGTGATGTTGCGTGCCACGCCATCGAGCGAGGCAAGGGCGGTGTACAGGGTCGTCGTCTTGCCGCTGCCGGTCGGGCCGGTCACCAGCACGATGCCGTTGCGTGCCGCCAGCGCCGCGCGGAACTGCGCGGTGATGGCGGGATCGAGCCCGATTGCGGCGAAATCGAAACGCACCGCGCCGCGATCCAGCACGCGGATCGAAATCGTCTCGCCATGCAGCGAAGGGATCGAGGAGACCCGGAAATCGACCTCGTGGCCGCGCACCGCGAGCTTGATCCGCCCATCCTGCGGCAGGCGGCGCTCCGCGATGTCGAGCCGGGCCATGATCTTGATGCGCGACATGATCGCCGGCGCCATCGCGGCGGGCTGGGTCTCGGCCTCGACCAGCGCGCCGTCGTAGCGATAGCGGATGCGCAGGCGGTCTTCCTCCGGCTCGATATGGATGTCGGACGCCTGGGTCTCGACCGCGCGGGCGATGAGCTGATTGACCAGGCGGATCACCGGCGCCTCGCTCGCCAGATCCTTCAGCCGTTCGGCATCCGCCTCGTTCGGCTCCTCGGCCTCGGCGATCGGGGCGGCCAGCGCGGCATCGGGGTAGAGACGGGCGAGCGCGGCGTCGAGATCGATCGGCACCGCGATCGCGATGCGGATCGCAAGACCGGTTGCCGCCGCGATCGCATCGCGCACGAAATCGCGTTCGGGATCGACCATGGCGAGATGCAGCACCCCCGCATCGAGCGCGATCGGCAGGGCCCGCGCATCACGCAGGAAACGCGGGCGGAGCCGCTCGGGCAGGATTGGCGCGGCCGGGTAATCGGCCGGCTCGAGCAGCCGCAGCGAGAGCATGGCCGCATAGGCCAGCGCGAGGCTGCGCTCGCCGATCAGGC
Organism: Acidiphilium sp. PA; assembly: GCF_026191915.1. Lineage (GTDB taxonomy): Bacteria > Pseudomonadota > Alphaproteobacteria > Acetobacterales > Acetobacteraceae > Acidiphilium. Next base: position 594,176 of record NZ_JAIMBY010000001.1, on the reverse strand, counting down.
CGAGCTGAACCAGGGCCGCCGCGCGGCTCTGGCCGGTTTCGGCAACGATGGCATCGGCACGCGCCAATCCGGTGGCATCGATCTGGCCGGTCGCGCGCAGATAGGCTGCAAGATCTGGCGGGTCGGGTCGGGCGGTGTGGTCGAGCACTCGGTTTCTCGCAGTGGGGACGGCTTGGGTTATGCGCTGCCTTTGCCCCAACCGGAGCCGGACGATTATGACAAATCAGGGAAATCTGCGGCGCGACGCTTCAGGTCACCGCACTTGCAACTGTCATCAAACTGACCGCAATCGATCACACACAGGTGAGTGAACATCGGATATCTACCGGAGGTGGCAGCATGAATCGTTCATGCGTCAGTAATGTTTGCATGTCAGGGAGAATACCGATGCGCGCCAATCCGGCGGCCAAGGCTTTATTGAAGACGACACTGCTCGCCTCAGCGGCGTTGCTTGTCAGCGTTCAACTCGGCTGTGCGAAGGAGCCACGCGGGATTCCGCTGGATGGTGTGCTGACGCCGAGCGGCCAGACCATCACACCGACCGTCGCACCCGGCGCGCAATTCGGCACGCTGAACCCGGGGCTTGCGGCGTTCCCGACCTACACCGCCGGCCAGGCGGTCACCACCACGGTCAGCCCGGATGGCAAGACCCTGCTGATCCTGACCAGCGGCTATAATCTGGTGGAAGACGCTTCGGCGAACGTGATTCCGTCGGCTTCGAACGAATACGTGTTCGTCTATGATATTTCGAACGGCACGCCGGTGCAGAAGCAGGTGTTGCAGGTGCCCGACACGTTCATGGGCATCGCCTTCGCGCCGGATGGCCAGCATTTCTATGTCTCGGGCGGTGTCACCGACAATGTCCATACGTTTGCCGTGTCGAACGGCGTCTGGTCCGAACAGGGCACGCCGATCGCGCTGGGCCATCTCGCACTCGCCAAGCCGCCGCTGAACCTGGGCGGCAACGGGCTCGAGGTTAAGCCGCAGGCGGCCGGACTCGCGGTGACGCAGGACGGCAGCAAGCTGGTGGTCGCCAATTTCTATAACGACAGTCTTTCGGTGATCGACCTGGCGAGCCGTGCGGTGACCGAGGTACCGCTGCGCCCCGGCATCATCAACCCCGCGCAGGATGGCGTGGCCGGCGGCGAATACCCCTATTGGGTCGCGATCAGGGGCAACGGCACGGCCTATGTGTCGAGCGAGCGGGATCGTGAGATCGACGTGGTCTCGTTGAGCGGCACACCCACCGTCACCGCGCGGATCAAGACGACCGGCAACCCCAACCGCATGGTGCTCAACGCGGCCGGCACGCTGCTATACGTCTCGTGCGACAATGAAGCCGACGTGCAGGTGATTTCGACCGCGAGCAACAAGGTGGTCGATACCATCCACACCACGGCGCCGGGCAATTTCGTCGGCCTGCCGGCCTATTACCACGGCACCGAGCCCAACAGCCTCGCCCTGTCGCCGGACGGCACCCGCCTGTACGTCACCAACGGGGGCACCAATTCGGTCGCGGTGATCGCGCTCAACACACCCCGGCCCGAAGTGATCGGCCTGCTGCCGACCGGCTATTTCCCGAACAGCGTGAGCGTCAGCGCCGACGGCAAGATGCTCTACATCGTCAACGGCAAGAGCAACCCCGGACCGAACCCCTGTAATTTCAAGATCGCGGCGGATGCCAAGGGTTCATGCACGCCGACGCAGCTGACCAACGACTATATCCTGCAGCTCTCGAAGGCGGGCTTCCTGTCGATGCCCGTACCCGGTGCCGCCGAGATGGACCGGCTGACCCATATTGTGGCGCAGAACAATAATTTCGGGTTCCACGAGAGCGGCCGCGACAGATCGATGATGGAATTCCTGCATCATCACATCAAGCACGTGATCTACATCGTGCGTGAAAACCGCACCTACGATCAGATCCTCGGCGATCTCGGTGAGGGCAATTCCGATCCGGCGCTGGCGGAATTCGGCAAAACGATCACGCCGAACGTCCATGCGGTCGCGCGCAATTTCGTCGATCTCGACAATTTCTACGACACGGGCGAAGTCAGCGGCAACGGCTGGCCATGGAGCACCTCGGCCCGCGAATCCGATTTCGGTGCCAAGGCGCTGCCGGTCAATTACGCCGGGCGCGGCCTGTCCTACGATTGGGAAGGCAACAACCGCAACGTGGTGGTCGCCGAGCCCACACTCGCCGCGCGCATGGCGGAAAATCCGCTCTACCCGAACGATCCGAACCTGCTGCCGGGGCAGAACAACGTGGCGGCGCCGGATGGCCCCAAGGGTCAGTTCCAGCAAGGCTACATCTGGGACAACGCGCTGCGCGCCGGCCTGACCATCCGCAACTACGGTTTCTTCATCGATCTCGACCGCTACGGCCTGCCCACCGCCGAAGGCGGCATTCCGCTGCTGACCGATCCCTATGCCAGCAAGACCAAGGTGTCGTTCGGCACCAACCCGGTGCTCGCGCAATACACCGACCCGTATTTCCGCGGCTTCGACAACGCCCTGCCCGACTACTACCGCGAGGCCGAGTGGGCGCGTGAGTTCCAGGGTTACGTCAAGACCGGCACGCTGCCCTCGATCGAATTTGTGCGCTTCATGCACGACCATACCGGCAGCTTCTCGACCGCGATCGACGGGGTGAACACGCCGGCCCTGCAGATCGCCGACAATGACTATGCCGTCGGCAAGCTGATCCAGGCGGTGGCGCACTCGCCCTATGCCCGGAACACGCTGATCTTCGTGATCGAGGATGATGCGCAGGACGGGCCCGACCATGTCGATGCGCACCGCAGCGAGGCCTTCATCGTCGGGCCCTACGTCAAGCACCACGCCGTGGTCGATGCGCGCTACACCACGGTCAACATGATCCGCACCATCGAGGACGTGATGGGCATGGCGCCGATGACGCTGAACGACGCCTATGAACGCCCGATGGCCCATGTGTTCAGCCGCAAGGACAAGACCTGGACGTTCAACGCCGTCGAACCCGCGCCGCTGGCCGCGACGACCCTGCCGATCAGCAGCCAGGCGATGCGCGACTCACTGTGGCACGACGTGCACAACGCGGCCTGGTGGTCGGCCAAAACCAAAGGCTATGACTGGAAAGTCGAGGACAAGATCCCCGCGGTCGCCTATGATCATATCCTCTGGGAAGGCATGATGCCGGGCAAGCCCTATCCGGGCCGCAACGGGCTCGACTACTCGCACAAGGCCGATCAGGCCGCCACCGGCGTGAAGCAACCCACCCAGGGCTGATCCAACATCCGGTTGTTTCGGCGTTTCATGGACGCTGTAGTCTGTTTACTTGCCAAGAAAGACTACAGCGTCTTAGAAAATACTCATCTATACCCCCCTTCCGTTGCTCCGGGGTCGTTCAGACGAAGCCCAATGGCCGGTCGTTGCAGGATTGGGCCGGGACGGCGGCGGACCCGATGCAGGGTTTGGCGATGCCCCTGGTGAACGTCCGATGGTCTGACACCGGTAGCAACGCCGCACCGAGACGGCTGCGGAGGGCTGCAGCGCGGCGCACCTGCGTGAGGCTACGCACGTGATCGTGCAGCCACCCGGCGATGGCCAGGGTGGTTGAACGTCCTGGGCGAGGCACTCTCGATACCGGGCCAGCCGGCGACAGCGGTTGGATCAGCGGGTTGTTCGCTCAACGAACACCGCGCGGGCAGTGCAGTTTGGTGCGATCACACGGGACGTGATTTTTGTTCATCGACGTGTGTGCGTTCATGAGAGGCGGGCAGCCCTGGGACTGCAAGCGCCCTTGTGAAACATTGCATTCCAAAGTGAAAAGGAATCGGAATTCACAATTTTAATGCCAATATTTCAGGGTAAACAGATAAATTATAATTCAAAATGTAAGTTTTGATCTTATATTTCAGTGCAGTTTACAAATTTTTTGATTTATTAGCTGGCGTCTAGTTTGTCCGGTTCTCCGAGAGGGTTTATTGTAAATTTATCGTAATAAATATCAATACCAAGGAGGTCGAGAATAGTATTGGATTCATGGAGGTTATCGCTGGGTGGTGCTACGATGACGATCCTGGGTCCGAGATCATCAGGTATGGAACCGTTGCGGATCGAGACGCGGTCCATTGTGCTCATGGCCAACGATCGATTTTCGCGGTTCTTCGGATGGCAACATATGCGCGCCATTGTTGCGGCCAGGCCGTGATCCCGGATCGGTGGGGGTAACGCGTTGGTGAGCGTGATCGTGATGGTCGGCTCTCGACTCAGGGTGGCGTTCGACCTTGGTAGTTTTATTTTCAAAGTGTATTGATGCCGGAGTGAAAGTTGGATAACCAAGGCAACGTATTATGAAAATTCTTATCACCTGTCGCCCAACGACAGGACATTTCCTGCCCCTCGTTCCATTGGCGCGTGTCGCCTTGGAACTTGGTCATCAGGTCGCGTTCGCGTCTGCTGAGCCAGTTGTCCACCAGGCACGCAGCGCGGGTTTCGTGGTTTTCCAGGCTGGTCAGGAGGACGGCGTGAGCATGCGTGCGCTGATTGCAAGCGGGGTCGATTTTTTCGGGCTTCCGGCAACCCAGATGCGCCCTGTCGCTTTTCGATCGCTGTTTTCGAAGCTCGAAGCGCCGGCACGGTTACCGGATCTCTTGCGGATCTGCAAAGATTTTCTGCCGAACATAATTCTGCACGAGGTCGCCGAACTTGCGGCACCAGTGCTGGGCGCCCGGCTGGGTTTACCCTGGGTAACGGTGGGGTTTGGACCTTTATTGAAGCCCGAGGTAGCCGATATGGCTGCCGAAGGCGCGGCACCCATGTGGCGCGAAAACGGTCTCGAACCACTGCGCTGGGCTGGATTATACCATCATCTTTATGTTGATCCGTGCCCGCCGGCAATGCAGATTCCGGCTGTTGCGGATTTGCCCGCTCGAACCGGTATTCGGCCTGCGCGAGTGGGATCGCGGCAACCATTACAAAAACGGATTAAAATTTATCTCACGTTCGGAACGTTGTGGAACACCGGTCCCGCGGCTGTCGAACGGATGCGCATCGCAGTAGCGGGCGCCGCTGCAGTGGGGGTGCCGTTGATTGTAACTGTCGGCAACGCGACCAATCCGGAAATCCTGGGGCCGCAGCCTTCGCATGTTCAGGTGCATCAATTCATCGCCCAGGATGAGATCTTGGCCGATTGTGCCTGTGTCCTGGCGCATGGCGGGGGCGGAACTCTGCTCGGGTCACTTGGCTGGGGAGTGCCTCTGTTGCTGCTGCCACAATTTGGAGACCAGTTCGACAACGCTGATCGTGCGGTGGCGGCTGGCGTCGCGCTTGCGATCCAACGTGATCATTTGAGCGTTGAGGCCGTAACGACCGCGCTTAATCGGTTACTGCAGGAGCCCAGGTTTGCCGAGCGCGCTGGTGTGGTGCAGCAGGAGCTTTCAGCGATGCCAGATGCGCGTGGGGTTTTTGAGCGGATCGAAACCTTGGCGCGTGGCGCGGCGGCGCGGATGACGTCCAACAGTTGAATGCTAGATGCACGCCTCGAATGTTTCAATCCGGAATCTCATCGAGGGTTCAGGGCGGATCAATTCCGGCTCATTTGTCCAGGTTATAGGGGTTGTCTCGAAACGCATGTGACGTGGTCGTGCGAAAGGTGGAGCGGGCACATGTGATACACGCGAGCATCAGGGACATCTGCTATGTGCTGCGCAGCGACATTGCCTGGCAGTTGATGCAGAAAAAACCTCCCGCCCTGGCGCAGCACGTATGGCTGGCTGGCCCGGCTACGCGACGACGCCACGTGCGAAACCATCAACCATGACCTGCTCAGGCAGGACCCGGACGGCCGTGATGCGGGGCTTGTCCCGGTGCCGTCATCACCGATAGCCAAAGCGTCAAGACGGACCAGTTGGAATGAGGGATACTCATCTCAGGTGCATGCATCTGAAGTCTCTGCGTTTATCTGGGTCCGTCAGCGGAGGCGCTGAACGTTTCAGCGATCTCCTCGTCGCTGAAATGGTGCTGGCGGCAGACCTTGGTGTTGCTGCCCCAGGCGCCGCTTCGTGGAGCGCGTCATGCTACAACCCGCACGCAGCGAGACGGATGATGGTAACTGTCGCGCCTGCGGGTTCGGCGGGGGCGTGGGGAGCGCGCAGGACGACGGCGTCGGCCAGGGCGAGGCGGCGGAGCATCGAGCTGTCCTGCGGGCCGAAAGGCGTGACGGTCCAGTGTCCATCGGGGTCGCGGTCGATCGTAGCGCGGAGATGGTCGGCGCGGTGATCATTGGCGGGCAAAGCGACGGTGCAGCGGGCAAACTCGGTGGGGGGTGCGCTGCCGGGCAGACCCCCGAGGCGTTCGATCGCGGGTTTGGCAAAGAGCAGCGCGCAGATCATGGCAGAGACCGGGTTGCCGGGCAGCCCGAGTACCGGCAGGTCGCCGAGGCGGCCGAACATAAGGGGCTTGCCCGGACGCATCGCGATTTTCCAGAAATCGACGTCGAGCCCGATTTCGGACAGGCCGGCCTGTACCAGGTCGTGCGTGCCGACGCTGGCACCGCCGGTGGTGATCAGCAGATCGGCGTGTGATGCGCTCGCCGCGGCGCTGGCGATGGCGGTGCGGTCGTCGGCGGCGATCGGCAGGATGAGCGGGATACCGCCGTTGGAACGGATGAACGCTGCGAGCGCGTGGGAATTTGAGCTGACGATGCCACCGGCGGGGATGGGATCACCGGGCATCGCGATTTCATCGCCGGTGGCGAGGATGGCGATGACGGGCCTGCGGTGGACGGTGATCCAGGGGTGATTGGCGGCGGCGGCGAGGCCGATATCGCGCGCGGTGAGGTGCCGGCCGGGGCTCAGGAGCCTATCGCCAGTGGCGAAGTCGAGTCCAGCGCCGCGGATATGCTTGCCGGCGTGGCCGCTTGCGCGCAGCGTGACGGTGGTGTCGTCGTATTCGGCGTCCTCCTGGATGATGATGCAATCGGCCCCTGCGGGTACCACGCTGCCGGTGAACAGGCGCACGGCCTCACCGGGGCCGACCGATCCGGCGAAGGGGTGTCCGGCGGGGGCCGCGCCGATGATGCGCAGCCGCGTGCCGATGACACTATCCGCCGCGCGCAGGGCGAAGCCATCCATCGCAGAGACATCGTGCGGTGGCTGGGTCAGGCGGGCGATGAGCGGGGCGGCCAGCACGCGCCCGGCGGCTTCGGCCAGCGGGATGATTTCCCCGCCGGTCGGCGCGAGCAGGGCCAGGATCCGCGCGCGGGCTTCAGGGACGCTCAGCATGGGTCAACCTTGGGTGAAATCGCCGGATTTGCCACCGGATTTGGCGATGACGCGGAGCGCCTCGATCCGCATGGCGCGGTCGGCGGCTTTCAACATGTCATAAATGGTGAGCGCAGCGACCGAGGCAGCGGTAAGCGCTTCCATCTCGACGCCGGTCGGGCCGGTGGTGCGCACCGCGGCGGTGATGCGGATGCCGGGGAGTTTGTCATCCGGTGTCAGTTCGACGGTGACGGCGGCGATGGCGAGCGGGTGGCACAGCGGGATGAGGTCAGACGTGCGTTTAGCGGCCATGATGCCGGCAATGCGGGCGGTTGCGAGCACATCGCCCTTTTTCGCGGTTCCCGCGGTAACCAGCGCAAGGGTTTTCGCTTGCATGGTGACGTGGCAGGCGGCGGTGGCATCGCGAACGGTGGCTGGCTTGTCCGATACATCGACCATGCGGGCTGCACCGGTCGCATCGATATGGGTCAGGCTCATGCGCCGACGCCCAGCAAGGCGCGGGTGGCTTTGGTGATATCGTCCTGGCGCATCAGGCTTTCGCCGACCAGAATTCCTTGTACGCCGGCCGCCTTGAGGCGTTCGATATCGGCGAAGTCGCGGATGCCGCTCTCTGCGACAACAAAGCGTTCGGGCGGGATTTGCGCGGCCATGCGTTCGGATACCGCGATATCGGTGACCATGGTCTTGAGGTTACGGTTGTTGATGCCGACCAGCCGGGCGCGCAGGCCCAGCGCGCGTTCGAGTTCGGCTTCGTCATGCACTTCGACCAGCACATTCATATCGAGCGCGGTTGCCAGTTCCTCGAAGCTGCGGGCCTGTTCGTCGGTCAATGCGGCCATGATCAGCAGGATGCAATCGGCTCCCATCGCGCGGCTTTCGTAGATTTGCCATTCGTCGAGGATGAAATCCTTGCGCAGCATCGGCAGGTCGACCGCGGCGCGCGCGGCGGCGAAATCGGCTTCGCTACCCTGAAAATAGGTAGCGTCGGTCAGGACCGACAGACAGACAGCGCCGCCTTCCTTGTAAGATTTCGCGATCGCGGCGGGGTCGAAAGCGGGGCGGATCAGGCCGGCGCTGGGCGAGGCCTTCTTGATTTCGGCGATCAGCCCGGTGCGGCCGGAGGCGGCGGCGTCCATCAGGGCGCGGGCGAACCCGCGCGGCGGTTCGGCATCCCTGGCGCGCGCGCGGATGTCATCCAGATTATGGTTGGCCTGGCGGCGGGCGACCTCGGCGCGGGTATCGTCGCAGATCTTGCGTAGAATATCGGTGGGCGAATCGTTCATCTTGCCGGTTCCAGGGCTGTTGCGGCACTTGCGTGGCGCAGGCGATCGAGGCTGGCGCGCGCCGCACCGCTATCGATCGACGAGGCGGCCAGGCTGACACCAGTGCGGAAATCATCGGTGCGGCCGGCGACGATCAACCCGGCAGCGGCATTCAGCAGCACGGCGTCGCGGTAGGGGCTTGTCTCGCCATCGAGCAGGGCACTGAGGCGGCCCGCGTTGTGGGCGGCATCGCCACCGATGAGCGCGGCGAGCGGTGCGCGGGCGAGGCCGGCGGCTTCCGGCGTGATGGTCAGTTCGCTGATCGCACCGTGATCGAGCGAGACGATCCGGCTTTCGCCGACCAGCGTGAGCTCATCGAGCCCCTGGCCATGCACCACCATCGCGCGTTCGGTGCCGAGTTGCGCCAAGGTTTCGGCCATCGGCCGCGCCCAGGCGGGATCGAACACGCCAATGAGCTGGCGGCGTACCGAGGCGGGGTTGGCGAGTGGACCGAGCAGGTTGAAGATCGTGCGGGTCCCGAGCGTGATGCGCGCCGCAGCGGCGTGGCGCAGCCCGGCGTGGTGGCGCGGGGCATATAAAAAGACGCAACCGGCCTCGTGCAGGATGCCCGAAAGCCGTTCGAACGGCGGTTCGACCGCAACGCCCAGCGCTGCCAGCACATCGGCCGCGCCGGCGCGCGAGGAGAGCGCGCGGTTGCCGTGTTTGGCGACCGGTACGCCCAGGCCGGCGAGCACGAAGGTGACGGCGGTCGAGATATTGAGCGTGCCGACGCCATCGCCGCCGGTGCCACAGACATCGATGGCACCCTGCGGGGCGGCGATCGCGCGCATCCGCTCGCGCATCGCCCGCACCGCGCCCGTGAGTTCCGCGACGGTTTCGCCGCGCACCCGCATTGCCATCAACATGCCGGCGATCTGCGCATCGTTCGATTTACCGTCGATGATCGCGCCGAACGCAGCTTCCGATAGATCTTCGCTCAGTTTGTCACCGCGCGCGAGGCGATCGAGCACCGGCTTCAGATCGGCCAGGATCTCCGCCGAGCCCTGGTTGCGGCCGCGCGCGAGGGCGAGAAAATTGCGCAGCAGCGTATGGCCATGCGCGGTCGCGATGCTCTCCGGATGAAACTGCACGCCAAAAATCGGCAGATCGCGATGGCGCAAGCCCATGATCAAACCGTCCTCGGTAAAGGCGGTCGGGATCAGGGTTTCCGGCAGGGTTTCGCGCTCGACGATCAGGGAGTGGTAGCGCGTGGCTTCGAACTGGTCGGGCACGCCGGCGAACAGATCGCTGCCCTGGTGGCGGATCGCGGCCATTTTGCCATGCATCGGCTGGGGTGCGCGCTTGACGACGCCGCCGAACGCCTGACCGATCGCCTGATGGCCCAGGCAGACCCCAAGGATCGGCACCTTGCCGGCGGCAGCGTGGATCAGATCGAGGCAGATGCCCGCCTCGTTCGGCGTGCACGGGCCGGGCGACAGCACGATGGCTTCGGGCTGCAGTGCGAGCGCCTCCTCCGGTGTGATCCGATCGTTGCGGCGGACCACGCAATCGGCGCCGAGATCGCCGAAGAAATGGACGAGGTTGAAGGTGAAACTGTCGTAATTGTCGATGATCAGGATCATGGGGCGCTCCCGGTTGCGCTCACATAGTTCACCGCATCTTCGGCGGCACGGAACAGGGCACGCGCCTTTTGCAGGCTTTCAGCATATTCGGCATCGGGGTCGGAATCCGCAACGATGCCGACGCCGGACTGGACATAGAGGGTGGCATCCTTGATCAGCGCGGTGCGCAAGGCGATGCAGGTGTCCATTGTGCCGTTTGCCGCGAAATAGCCGATGCAGCCGCCGTACAGGCCGCGGCGGGAGGGTTCGAACTCCTCGATGATTTCCATCGCCCGAACCTTGGGGGCGCCCGAGAGCGTGCCGGCCGGGAAGCCTGCGATCAGCGCATCGAGCGCATCGGCGTCGTCGCGGATGGTGCCTTCGACGGTCGATGAAATATGCATGACATGGGAAAACCGCTCGATCGCGAAGCTCTCGGTCACCGCAACCGAGCCGATTTTGGCGACTCGTCCGACGTCGTTGCGCGCCAGATCGAGCAGCATAAGATGTTCGGCACGCTCCTTCGGGTCTTCCAGCAATTCGCTCTCCAGCGCCTCGTCCTCGGCGCGGTTGGCACCGCGCTTGCGCGTGCCGGCCAGCGGTCGGATGGTCACCGTGCCATCGCGGAGCCGGACGAGGATTTCAGGGCTGGAACCGACCGCTTGATAGCTGCCGAAATCGAGGAAAAACAGGAACGGCGCCGGGTTGATCCGCCGCAGGCTGCGATAGAAGGCAAAGGGCGGCGCGGTAAATTTCTGGGCGAAGCGCTGGCTGGCGACCACCTGGAAGACATCCCCGGCGGCGATGTAGTCCTTGCCGCGCAGCACCATCGCCTTGAACGCGGCCTCGGTCATGTTGGGCACCGGCGCGCCGGCCACTGCCATTGAGCCGGTCAGGTGCGGAGTGGGCCGATCGAGCGCGGCTTCGGCGGCTTCGATCCGGGCCGTCGCGGCGCGGTAGGCATCGGCCGCGGAGACTCCCTCGCGCCGCCAGGCCGGGGCGGCGAGTGTGATTTCGTCCTTCGCGGAATCGAATATCGCGAACATGCCGGGGCGCATCAGCACCGCATCGGGGATGCCGAGGACGTCCGGATTTGACGCCGGCAGGCGCTCCATCAGGCGGACCATGTCGTAGCCGAGGTAGCCGACCAGCCCGCCGGTCATCGGCGGCAGGTGTTCGGGCAGGTCGAGCTTCGTTTCCGCGATCAGGGCGCGCAGGCTGGTGAAGGCGTCGCGCGGGTCGGCGGTAAAGCCAGCGGGATCGGTGCTGGCGTCGCGGTTGACGCTGACCGCGCCGCCCTCGCAGCGCCAGATCAGGTCGGGGGCGAAGCCGATCACGGAATAGCGCCCGCGCGCCGCCCCACCCTCGACGCTCTCGAGCAGCAGGGAATAGGGCGTGCCGTGCGCCAGTTTGAGAAAGGCCGCGACCGGTGTGATCAGATCGGCGGCGAGTACCCGCCAGACCAACGCGCCCGATCCTGCTTCATAAGCGGTGCGGAATAGGGGGGTCGGGTCGGGCACGGCGTTCATGGTGCGTCCTTAATCGCTGATCTGTTGCAGTTTTTTTTCATTGACGGTGACATGGTAGCGCGACCGCAGGGCGGTTGCGTAAGTTTGCAGAATATCGGTCTGCATCGCGGCGTTCAGTGCGGTCTGGATCCGCTTAAGCATCGCCGGATCGCTGCCGGGTTTCGGCTCGGTGATCGCGGTGACCACACCGACCACGAATTCGGAATTGGTCTCTACCATGGTCGGCTCGCCGATTTTCAGGGTGAACAGGATCGGGAGCAGCTTCGCGGGAATGCCCGGCGCGGGTTTCGCGCGGGTCATCGGCGGGCTGGTGGTGATCGGCTGGCCGGCGGCGTTGGCGGCCTGTGCGAAGGTCTTGCCCGATTTTACCGCACCGATCAGCCCCGCGGCGGCCATTTCCTCCTGACGCTTCACTTGGTTGCCGGTCCAGTCGAGCAGGACGTCATGCTTGACCTGATCATAGGGTTTCAGCGCCGGCGGGATGAGTTTCTGTACGCTGACCGCATAATAACTGTCATCCGGTCCGGTCACCGCACGCGGTGAGGCACCCGGCGCCGTCGTAAAGATCGTCTTGATGATCGCAGCGCGCAAGGCTTTGCCGCCCGGGATCGGTGCCGGTTTACCATCGGCCTCGAGCCCCTGCGCATCGAGCGTACCTTCGACCGCAGCGAGATGCAGGGTGCCGGGCAGATGATCAAGGGATGTATTGCCGGCCAACGCGTCCTGGAATTTCGAAACCGTGCCATCGACCAGTTCACGCGCCTTGCGCTGCTGCACGGCGGCCTTGAGCTCCGGTTCGACTTGCGCCATCGGCGTGGTGCCGCCCGGATTGGCGTGGGTCACCTTGAACACATACGTGCCCAGTGCACCCTTAACCGGGTCGGAGATCGTGCCGGGAGTGGCCGCAAATACCGCCTTCGCGAGCCGGCCGGAGGGGAATTGATCGGGCTGGGCGTTCTTGAAACTCACACCCGTCGCGGTCGCGGCGGCGGCGGCCTGCTGCATCGCCGGCCAGCTGGTGCCCTTGCGCCATAAGGCGGCCAGCTTGGCGGCACTCGCGGCATCCTCGGCGGTAATGATGTGCACCGAACGGCTGGCGGTACGCGCGAACTTGGATTTCTCCGCCTCGTATTCGTTGGCGATTTCCGCTTGGGTCACAACCTGATCTTGCGCCAGCAGCGCGGGCGAGAGGATTATGATCTGAGCCTTGCGCAGCGCCGGGGTCGAGAACCGCTCCGGATGATTGCGCCAGAACCGCCGCAGCACGGCAGGTGCCGGCGGCGGCGGCGGCGGCGTTGCAGCGGCAAACGGCAGTTGCGCGTACTGGATCGTGCGTTCCTGGCCGACATAGTCGAAAATCTGCTGAACCAAGGGTTTGGGCGCTGCCGCACCCACCGTGATTGCCTGGACGATCTGGCTGGCGTTCAGCCCGCGCGCAATATCCGCCATGAACGCCGCCGGCGTCAGCCCGTGCTGCGAAAGCACCTGGTTGAATGTGGTCTTGTCGAACTTGCCGTTCGGCCCGTTGAATGCGCTGATCCCGAAAATCTGCTGGCGCAGGGCCTCTGGCGGCGCGGTAACGCCAAGACGCCTGGCATCGAGCGCCAGCGCCGTCCGGTCGATCGCCTGACCCAGCGCATTGCCCGCATAAAGGCGCCGCTCACCCTTGCTCGGCGAGGCACCGTTATGCTGCTGCGCATAGGCCGTGATCTGCTGCTGATAGCCGGTGTTGACCGTGCCCGCCTCGATTGCGTGACCGCCGACGGTCGCGACCGCGGTGCTGGACGCGTGGTTGGTCACCACGCTGGACACACCCCAGAAAATAAACACGGCAATCAGCAGCATGAAAAACGCGCGGACCAGCCAGTTATCGAGCAGTTTGCGGATCGTCGAGAGCATCCGGTTCCAACCTCATCCAACGGAAAGCCGGGTCTTTACCACGCGCGCGGCCGATTGCCACCCGGTGCCGGGTAGGGCTAGGGAACCCGACACCTTCGTTCCCGACTGAACGAGGCGAAGATTTTTCACGCGGTAGGGATAAGATCGATGCGACAGATGATTGCGGGAAACTGGAAAATGAACGGCACGCTCGCCGGCATCGCCGCCTACGCGGCGGCGCTGGGGCAGGGGGTCGCAGGCGTCGATTTGCTGATCTGCCCGCCTTACCCGCTGATCGGGCCGCTGCGCGCCGCCTGCGCGCCAGGCATCGCGGTCGGCGCGCAGGATTGTGCGGTCGAACAATCCGGCGCCCATACCGGCGACGTGGCGGCCGGCCTGCTGGCTGAAATCGGCGCCAGCCATGTCATTCTCGGTCACTCCGAACGCCGGGCCGATCACAACGAGCGATCCGCCCTGGTGCGCGACAAATCCCGCACCGCCATCGCTGCCGGGTTGACCCCCATCATCTGCGTCGGCGAAACCCTCGCCGAACGCGAGGCCGGCGAAGCCGAAACCGTGGTCCGCGCCCAACTCGCCGGCAGCCTGCCGGATGGCTTCACCGGGCTGGTCGCCTATGAACCGGTCTGGGCGATCGGCACCGGCAAAACCGCAACCGAAACCGACGTGCAAGCCATGCACGCCACCATCCGCGCCGCCCTCAAAAAACAACTCGGCGAACCAGGCGAAACCATGCTCATCCTGTACGGCGGCTCCGTGAAACCCACCAACGCCGCATCCCTGCTCGCCACATCGGAGGTCGGCGGCGCCCTGGTCGGCGGCGCCAGCCTGACCGCGACTGATTTCATGGCCATAGCCGAGGCGGCGCGAAGGTAAGCCAGGCGGGAGGCTTTGCCCCCTGGACCCCCACTAAGGGCGGAGCCCTTAGAACCCGCTAGTTTTAGGCAAGGGAGGGCGCTGCCTCGGTGGTTCCGTCGATCTGGCCTGGGTCGCCCGCCCCTTGCCTAAAACTAATGGATTTTAAAGGCTCCGCCTTTAACGGGGTCCAGGGGCGGAGGAGCCGAAGGTTCCAGCGATGCTCTTCATCGCTGGAATGGCTCCGGAGGGAGAGCCCCTGGCCTTGCTTTTCGCCGTGCCGCCACCGCTATGCCGGGTCCATGCGGGTGCCTGTTGTGGGGTCGAAGACGTGGATGTGGTGGGGCGGGATTTCGATGGGAATTATGTGGTCGATTGGTGCGGGGCTGGTGACGCGGAGGATAAAGGGGGTGGTATCGGGCAGGGTGCCGTGCAGCAGGGTTTCCGAGCCCAGCGGTTCGGCGAATTCGACGGCGAGGGGGATGCTGTTGGGCCCGGATGCGATGGTGGCGTGTTGGGCGCGGATGCCAAGTGTGATGGCTGTGCCATCTGGCGCGGTGCGGGGGCCATCGGTGAAGGTGAGTTCGGGGCCGGCGTCGAGTTTAGCGGCGCGGCCGTTGCGGGTGATTGTGGCGGGGCAGAAATTCATCGCCGGCTCGCCGATGAAGCTTGCGACGTACATGGTCGCCGGGCGGTCGAACACTTCGATCGGCGTGGCGATCTGCGCGGCGCGGCCCTGGTGCATCACGATCAGCCGGTCGGCCAGGGTCATGGCTTCGACCTGGTCGTGGGTCACGTAGAGGCTCGTGATATTCAGGCGTTTCTGCAGCTTGCGGATATCGGCGCGAACCTGGACGCGGAGTTTGGCATCGAGGTTGGACAGCGGTTCGTCGAACAGGAATAATTTCGGCTCACGCACGATGGCGCGGCCCATGGCGACACGCTGGCGCTGGCCGCCGGAGAGTTCGCGTGGCTTGCGGGCGAGCAAGGGGGTCAATCCCAGCGTTTCTGCGGCGATTTCGATTTTCGATTTGATCGTGGCGCGGTCGAGACCTTTCAGTTTCAGCCCGTAGCCCATGTTGTCGAATACCGACATGTGCGGATACAGCGCGTAATTCTGGAACACCATGGCGATGTCGCGACGCGAGGGATCGCGGTCGGTGATATCCGCGCCGTCGAGCAGGATGCGCCCGGCGCTTGGGGATTCAAGGCCGGCGACCAGGCGGAGCAGGGTGGATTTGCCGCAGCCGGACGCGCCGACGATCACCAGCATTTCGCCATCGGCCAGCGCGAGATCGATCCCGTGCAGCACGGTGGTGGCGCCGAAGGTTTTTTGCAGGGATTGGAGTTCGAGCGTCGCCATCATTTATCCACTTCGGTCAGGCCGCCAATGAACCAGCGCTGCATCGCGACTACTACGAGGACGGGGGGAATGATGGCGAGGATGGTGGCGGCCATGACGAGGTTCCATTGAGGGATCTGGTCGGTGGTGATCATCTGCACGATGCCGAGCACGATCGGGTCGAGTTTGCCGTTGGTCGCGACCAGCAGGGGCCAGAGATACTGGTTCCAGCCGTAGACGAACAGAATGACGAACAAGGCGGCGAGGTTGGGCGCCGACACGGGCAGCAGGATGTCGAAAAAGAAGCGCATCGGCCCGGCGCCATCGAGTTTAGCGGCTTCGACCAGTTCGTCAGGGATGGCGAGAAACACCTGGCGGAACAGCAAGGTCGCGGTGGCCGAGGCGATCAGCGGCATGGTCAGGCCGGTGAAGCTGTTGATCAAATGGAAATCCGACATCACCGCATAGGTCGGGATGATGCGCACCTCGACGGGCAGCATCAGCGTGATGAAGATCAGCCAGAACGCTGTCATGCGAAAGGGAAACCGGAAGAAGGCGATGGCGAAGGCGGACAAGGCGGAGATAACGATCTTGCCGATCGCTATGACCAACGCCATGCCAAGGCTGACCAGCAGCATGTGCCAGACCGGTACGCCGCCCTTGGCCGCGTTGCCGAAGCCGAACGCCGTGATGAAAATCTTCAGCCCGGCGAGGCGGGGGATCAGCGAGATGTCGCCCCGGTTGATCGCCGCGGCCGATTGCGTGGCCCCCGCAAAGGCGACCCAGAGCGGGAAGATGAAAATCACCACCCCAAGCAGCAGCACCGCATGGGCCAGATAATCGGGCTTGCGGTTCATCCGGCGCGTTTCCCTGTGTAACGGAACTGGATGGTGGTGAGCGCGATGATGATCAACATCAGAATGATCGACTGCGCCGCCGAACCGCCGATATCGAGGTTCAGAATCCCATCACGATAGACCTTGACCACGAGCGTCTCGGTCGCGGTGCCCGGGCCGCCGGCAGTGAGCGCGAAGATCAGGGCGAAGGTGTCAAACGCGGCATAGACGATGTTGACGATGATCAGAAAAAACGTCGTCGGCGCCAGCAGCGGAAAGATCATGGTGCGAAACCGATAGAAACCCCGTGCACCATCGAGCGTCGCCGCCTCGATCACCGAGCGCGGCACCGATTGCAGTCCGGCAAGATAGAAAATGAAATTATAGCTCACCTGCTTCCAGGCGGCGATGACGATCACCAGCAGAAACGCTTGGTCGGCATGGGTGGCGTAATTGAAATCGAGACCGAAACGCCCAAACAGATTGGTCAGCAGACCGATCTGCGGCTGCAGCAGGAATACGAAAATCACCGAAGCGATCGCGGGCGCGATGGCATAAGGCCAGATGAGCAAAATCCGGTAGACCCGGGCGCCACGGATTGCGCGATTGGCGAAACTCGCGAGCAGAAGACCAAATCCCATCGCCAGACACGTGACCGCAATACAGAACACGAACGTGCGCACCAACGCCGCCTGATAGGTCGATGATTGGAACAATTCAGTGAAATTAGCGAGGCCGACAAAACTTGTGTTCAGCCCGAATGCATCCGTCGCGCGTACACTCTCGCCAAACGCCCGCCAGGCCGGCAACAAAAAAAACAGCACCGTAATCGCCAACTGCGGCGCCACCAGCACCGCCGGCAGCAACCAACCCGCGAACAACGTGCGCCGCTCCATCGGCGCCTATGCCGGGGTGTGGGGGTGGGGTGTTGGAAGCAAGGAAGGCCAGGGGCTCTGCCCCTGGACCCCGTTAAAGGCGGAGCCTTTAAAATCCATTAGTTTTAGGCAAGGGGAGGGCGACATAGGCCAGATCAGTGGAAAGTCCGAGGCAGCGCCCTCCCCTTGCCTAAAACTAGCGGGTTCTAAGGGCTCCGCCCTTAGTGGGGGTCCAAGGGGCAAAGCCCCCTGGCCTTTCTTTCCTTCCAGCACGTCACCCCCACCCCCCGGCATCAGGCGTGGATGGATTGGGCGAACCGGTCGATCACGGCTTGGGCGCGGTGTTGGGCGGTGGCGAGGGCGGTTTTGGCTGGTGTGTTATTCTGGATGGCGCGTTCCCATTCTTCTTCGATGATGACGCGCACTTCGGGCATGCCGCCGAGGCGGATGCCGCGGGAGAATTTGGTGGGTTGGGTGCGGGTGAGTTGTTCGACCGCGATATTGGTGCCGGGGTTGGCGGTGTAGAAACCTTGTTTGGTGATCAGTGCGTTACCGGCGGTGGTGACGGGGATATAGCCGGTGGCTTCGGACCAACCGGAATCGTTGCCGGGCTGGCTGATGAAGTTGAAGAAATGCGCCACCGCCGTGTATTCGGGTTTGCTGCGATCGGGTGCGGTCATGGCCCAGAAGGCGGCGCCGCCGATGATGGAGTTGATCGGTGATTTGATGATCGAGGGGTGGTAGGGCAAGTAGGTATCGTTGAACTTGAATTTTGCGCTTTGTTTGAGCTGCCCGTAGATCGAGGACGAATCGAAGGTGATTCCGGCTTTCCCGGCGTAGAAGATCGGGCTGGGGGCGCCGTCGCGGCCCTGGTATTTGAACAGGCCTTCCTTCTGCATCGACAGGATGGTGCCGAGGTTTTTGACGAAGGGGGCGCTATCGATCGTCAGCGTGGGTTTCGGGCCGCCGAAGCCATCGTTCAGCGTTGCGTATTCGACATTGTGGATGGCGGCGAACTGCTCGAAATGCACCCAGGTCGGCCAGGAGGTCATCACCGGGATGGGGGCGGCGTTCTTGGCTTTGATGGCGCGGGCGGCTTTGATCACGTCGTCCCAGGTGGCGAGCGACATTTTTGGGTCGAGGCCGGCTTTCTCGAAGACGTCTTCGTTGATCCACATCGTTGCGGTGGAGGAATTGAAGGGTGCGGCGCCCATCTTGCCGTCATTGAGACTGTAGTAGCCGCGCACGGCGGGGATGTAGGTGGCGGGGTCGATGGCGACGCCCGTCATGGCCGCGAGTTTGTAGACATCGACCACGGCGCGGCCCGCGCCAAGCATGTCGGCCGTGCCGACGTCGAACACCTGCGCGATCGAGGGGGCTTTGCCGGCACGCCAGGCGGCGATGGTTGCGGTCAGCACCTGGGGGTAGGTGCCTTTATAGACGGCATCCACCTGATAGGCGGTCTGGCCCTTGTTAAACGCATCGACGGTCGCCTGGAGTTTCTGGCCGAGCGCGCCGGCCATGGCGTGCCAGAGCGTGATGGTCACGGGTGCGGCGGCGCGGGCGGTGGCGGCGGCGAGCGCAGTTACCGGCGCTGCGGCGATCAGGAGGCGGCGTTTCATGGAAAAATCCCCTTGTTGAAAACCCGTGCCGGTTAACGCGGCTTGATGACAGGGCGATGGCATATCAGTGAAGCTCGCGTGACAACAAGAGGGAAGAGATCTCGACTGGCGTGAATCGGCAGGAACAGAGGGTATTGCCGATCGGAAATGAGACTTGCCAGCCTGAAGCTGTCATCGGGCAGTACACAGGCGAGCACGGCACGCATGCCCGAGTTGATCAAGTCATTGGTCATGCGGGGCCCGGCATTACGCGACTGGCAGCTGCGCCGGTCGCCGCCGCGCACGTCAAACAGAAACAAAGCAAACGAGGGTTCGAGGGTAAGTCTGGGCATCGCAGTCGCTCGTTGTCCGGCAGAGTATCTGATATGTTGCGAAGCGGTAACGGGCGGGCTGCGACAGCACAAACGGCCCATCCGAGCGGCGTAAGATGCCATGTGCCACTCAATCGTGACTGCACTTGGATGATCGCCTGGAACTGCGCCTTGATCCGAGGCAACCGTGCCGTGAAATGCGGCATTGTGGCCAAGTGCGTCAGGAAACGTCGATTTGGTGGAGCCAAGCGGAATCGAACCGCCGACCTCCTGAATGCCATTCTGTGTATCGACCTAGACAGGGGTGAAAACGGGATGACAGAGTGAGACAAACCCTCACCTATGGCGCGTTATTTTCTTGCGTGTCTTTGCATGACGCGGTATCCGGGGGTGAACCAAGGATATCCCGGTCACCATAGGATACTGCGATGGCAACCAAGCGCATCACTGCCGAGATCGTCGAACACATGGCTGAGGGCGATCAGGTCTGGGATACGGAGTGCCGGGGGTTTGGCATCCGCAAGCGGGGCCGCGATGCCACCTACTGCGTCAAGACGCGCGTGAAGGGCCGGCAGGTGCTCTACACGATCGGTCGGCACGGCAAGGGTGCCTACGGGGCGGAATCTGCCCGGCGCGAAGCCATCCGCATTCTTGGTCTAATCCGTGATGGACGCGACCCCGCCGATGAACGCAGGCGGGCCAAGGGTGCCATCACGTTCGCCGCTTTCACCGAACGCTACATCACGGAATACGCCACCCCGCATAAGAAACTGAGGACCGTCGCGGAGGACAAGCGGCTCTTAGACCAGCGTATACTGCCGGCGATCGGCAAATTGAGGCTGCCAGAGATCACCAAGGCCGATATCCAGCGCCTCCACCATTCCATGAGAGACACGCCAGTCGCGGCGAACCGCGCCCTAGCACTGGTTTCGAGCATACTGGGATGGGCCGAACGGATTGGCGAACGCCCGGACAACTCCAATCCCTGCCGGAACATCGAGAAGAACAAAGAAAAACCGAGAGAACGCTACCTATCAGCCGATGAACTCGCCCGCCTGGGGGATGCCCTCATGACTGCCGAGGCTGCTGGTCTGGCAGATTGGCGCGCAATCGCCGCTATCCGGTTGCTGCTGTTCTCCGGTGCGCGCCGATCTGAAATCCTGACCCTCAAGTGGGAGTGGATCGACATGCAAACCGGCATCGCCCGCCTGCCTGAATCCAAAACCGGCGCGCGCAACATCTTCCTGTCCGCGCCGGCGCTGGAACTGCTCGCTGGCCTGCCGCGCCTGGCCGGCAATCCCTACGTGCTGCCGGGCGATCGTCCTGCCGCGCCGTTCGTTGGGGTGGCGAAGCCCTGGGAGCGCATCCGCGCCGCTGCCGGCATTCTGGACGTTCACTTGCATGATCTGAGGCATTCTTTCGCCAGCGCCGCCATCGGAGGGGGCGATGCCCTCTACATCGTCGGCAAGCTTCTAGGCCACAAGAAATCAGTCACTACAGAACGCTACGCCCATCTGGCCGATGATCCGGCCAAGGCGGCGGCGGATCGGACCGGCGCGCGCATCGCCGCAATGATGGGCGGCGGTAGCAAGGCTGAGATTGTCGAAATCAACCCGAACCCGAGGCGCAAGCCCAGGTGATGGAAGATACCGCGCTGCCCGGCCGGCAGCATGAACGGGATGGCGACGGGTGGTGAGACACCCGCCGCCGATGATCCCGCCAATGGAGACAAACCAGATGAAACAGGACCGATCAACCGATACCACAACCGTTGCCCGCCGCGCCACAAGCCCGCGCGTGGTGGACGTGGTGCGAACCGCCGACACCGCGATGTTGAAGCTGGCGAGAATGGCGACCAGCCCGTCCGAGCGCGAGCTGATCGCCAAAATGACGCTGGCGTCGTTCCGGCGGACTTTCGCGGAGTCGCAGTCATGAACGCGAAACAACCGGCTGAGCAGCCGACAATGGCCATAACCGACAACGAACTCCGTGTCCTTCAGGCGTACCGCTCATGCTCCCCGGAAGCGCAACCACTCTTTCTAAATTTTTTCCGCGCGATTGTCCGGCGGAGTGGGGTGCGCAAGGCCGCGCTGGCTTTTCTGCTCGCCAATGGCGACCCGGACGCCGACGTGAAGGCGCTGGAAGCGGTGGAGCGTCTTGGGGCAAAATCGTGATCGGCGATGACAACGGCGGGGGTGAAACCCCGCCCATCTACGCCGATTGGGTGAACGCGGTGCTGGAGGAAGTGACCAAACGCAACGAGCAAATTGCTCCAGCACTCATGGCCCAAACGCGCGCCGTGCGCCATGCGGACGCTCTGAGATCATGGCGGACGGACGGCAACCCGATAGGTGCGATGGAGGCGCTGGCGACTTGGGACCGATCTAATCCTCTGCCTGATGACTTGGCCGGCTACGTGGTTGCCAGCGCGTCTACTTTCATCGAGCAAATAGCCGGATTCGCGACGTTCGATGAAAAAGCCTGGAAGCTTGCGGATGGCAGTAAGGCGCTTGCCGATTCATTCGGATTCAAGAGCGGAAAAACAAAAGGGAGCAACCCGTTCGCCCGGTATCGGGATCAGTCGCTCGGATACAAGGCAGCGCAAGCCTATCTCGAAAATTGCCACGCGAACCCGGCGATGAAGTCCGATGACATAATTAGGTTTATGGCTCGTCGCGCTAAATTATCGGAAGCCCAGATGCGCCGGCATATAAAAACTGGCCTTAAGTTTATCGGCATCAAAGCCGCCCGAAAACGCGACGCACGTTCAATCAAGACCATTTTCACCCCCTGAAAATGAGAGAAGTCTATTGCTGCACATACGTGCACGTATGTGTATTTGGACAGTCACCACAACAAACAAGGTGATTTATGTCTCATTCCGATGAACTGCTCGACCGCAAGCAGGCCGCAAATTTCCTTCATGTTTCTGATCGGACGCTCGACCGCATCCCGGAAATCCCGCGCATAAAGATTGGTGACAGGAAGATTTTTTTCCGCCGCTCCGATCTGGCCAACTACATCGCCAGCCGGGCCGAAGTCCGCACCGCCGCCTAAACGAAAAACCCCGCCGCTCTGGCAAGCGGACGGGGCGGAAACTCGATAGACGCGCAAGCCCATATATCGAAAGTTTCTGCTCTACGTCAAGCGATATCCGAAGCGGCATGAATGAAAGTTTCATGCCATGACTGCAACAATCGAAACTATCGCTTCCAACCTGGGAGCATTCAAGACTGGGAATCACTGGCGCTGCACCTGCCCGGCCTGCAACTACACGGTGCCGACGCTCCTGCTGAAATCCAAGCGCGGGAAAATCTCCGCGTCTTGCGTGTCGTGCAATGATCGGGATGCGATCTGGGCTGCTGTGATGGACGCTGGAGCGGGTGCGCGGATTGACCGCTCCGACGACGCCATCGCCTCCACCAAGGCCGCTGAGGGCCGCGCCAAGAAGCAGGAACAGGCTGTAGCACTCTGGGGTAGCAGTGAGACCCTGACCGGCAACTGCCTAGCCTCGATTTACCTCCGCCGCCGCCGCCTCGATCAGGCGATCGGCAATCCCGCACTCCGGTTTCGTGCCGACACTCGCCACCTGGACAATCGCCGCTACCCCGCGCTGATCTGCCGGATCGACGACGTAAATGGCAACCAGATCGGGGTGCAGCGGATTTACCTTGCCGACGATGGCCGCAAGGCCGCGCTCGACCCGGCCAAGGCGTTCAAGGGGCCAATTTGGGGCGGTGCAATCCGGTTTGGCCTGGGTGCCGACATCGTGGTTGCCGAGGGGCCGGAAACCGCCATCGCCGCCGGCATCCTGCTCGACCTTCCTGCCTGGTCAGCGGTTTCGGCTGGGAACTTGGCCAAGGGTTTGCTGCTGCCCCCAGACGTGAAGTCCGTGGTGATCGCCGCCGACCATGACAAACCCGGCATCGAATCTGCCGAGGCCGCACTCCGGCGCTGGAAATCGGAAGGCCGCACAGTCCGCATCGTGAAACCGAATTTGCGGGGCGACGACTTCAACGACGTGCTCATCCGCCGCGCCGGGGGTGAAGCATGAGCCGCCCTATCCGCCGCGCCGATTTGCGGGCCGCTGAGGCTCTTATGGGCGATACCGTGATGGGCGAGACCGTCACCAAGCCGAACGCGGCCAGCGCCTCCCATGACGCGCCGCAAGACGACGGTTTCACTGAGCATGAGGCCGCGCCGGAGACTGCTGAGCAAGCGATCGCCCGCCTCGCGAAATTGTCTGCGATCAACTACGATCAGATAAGAGAGGATGAGGCAAAGCGCCTCAAAATCAGGTGCTCGACCCTCGACGACGAAGTCAGGAAGGCGCGCGGCGATACGAACGAGCCGACGCACGGACGGCGCTTGTCATTCAAAACGCATGAGCCGCACCCTGAGCCGGTCAACCTTGCTACGCTGCTCGATGACTTGGCTTCTGCTCTGGACCGTCACGTCATCCTCTCGCCCGCCGCCCGCGATGCAACCGTGCTCTGGATCGCCCATACGTGGTGCTACGCGCGGTTTCAGCATACGCCGCGCCTGGCAATCACCAGCCCGGAAAAACGCTGTGGAAAGTCCACCCTGCTCGACGTGCTGCGATCCACATGCTTGTCGCCACTCAAAGCCGACAACATCAGCTCGTCGTCGGTATTCAGGACCATCGAAGCCTTGGCTCCGCTGTCACTGCTGATCGACGAAGCCGACACGCACCTGAAAGAGAACGCAGAGGAATTGAGGGGGGTGCTCAATTCTGGCTTCGAGCGATCAGGCAACGTGATCAGGGTGGTCGAAATCTCTGGCGCGTTTGTTCCGGTACAATTTGCCACCTTTGCACCCGTCGCGCTCGCTGCCATCAAGAGCCTGCCCGGCACGTTGGAAGATCGCGCGATCCCAATCAGGCTTGAGCGCAAAAGCGCCGCACAGCGTGTTGCGAAAATGCGTGATCGTGGAGCGCGGAACAAGATCGCGACGATCGGTAGTAAACTTGCTCGATGGGCGAAAGACGAAGCCGATAAACTCGACGAAAACCCGGAAATCCCCGCCGCGCTGAATGACCGTGAGGGTGATATCTCTGTGCCCATCTTTTCTATCGCGGATGCCGCTGGAGCCGCCTGGGCAGCACGTGGTCGGCGCGCGTTGCTAACCCTATTTGGTGACCGCGCTAACGATCAGGACAGTGGTGGAACCGGTGCAATGCTGCTCTCCGATATCCGAACCGCGTTTAAGGATGCAGGCCAGAATCGCCTTGCATCAACCGACCTCGCGAACCGCCTGGGGAGCATGGAGGACAGGCCATGGGCAGAGTGGAGGCAGGGCAAGCCGATGACGGCAGCGCAACTTTCGCGTGCTCTGTCACCATTCAGGATCAGGCCCCACAACGCCAGATTCGGGGGAGCAATCGACCGGGTTCTGAAAGCCTATCAGATCGACCAGTTTGACGACGCATTCGCCCGTTACCTCGACCCCGCGCCTAGTGGGGGGGATTCAAACCGCTACACCGCTACAAGTGAAGGAAATCCTGGCCAAAACGATGATTTAGAACCGCTACACCCTCATGTATGTAGCGGATACGAAACACCCGAAAAATCGCAGTCGCCTGCCGATTGTAGCGGTGTAGCGGTTTCAGGGGGTGTAGCGGACGGAAACGGCACAGATACGGGTTTTGAGGGGGGTGAATGGGCATGACCGGGGCCGATCTGATCCGGTCGGCACAAGGCGCGGGGGCGACACTCCGCGCCCGCCTGTGGGTGGAGGGTGCCGACAAATTGCAACCGGAAATTAGGGCAGCGATCCGCGCTCAAGAGACCGAGATCATCCGCGAATTGGTGGACCCGACCATCATCGTCTTGTGCGCTAGGTGCGGCGGATCGCAGCGGTTCGTCGCCATCGAAAATCCCGCAGGATGGACGTGCTCGACGTGCTCGCCAGATTGGAAATACGAGCGAGACGAACGGTTCGCGATACAAACAGAAGGGGCGGAATTGTTAGAAAGAAAGAGAGTAGCGTGATCGTTGAAAGTGACCGGCGACGGTCAGATCTTTCCTTTTCCCACCATGCCGTAGTTGCAGCCCTACCGCCTAGCGAAGCCAGTCATCATAACGTAGTTCTACGTAAATACACCAATATACATCATTGACGCGCAGTGACGCGAAGTGACGTATTAAATATATATTGTGTCCTATCCCCATATTTTGCTATGATTACCAAAGTTGATAGAGGAATCACGACTTATGGCGAACAAGCACAAAGGTTGCCCATTACCACGTGAAATGACGGCAGTGCGCCGTTCAATTACGACCACGCAATACTCCGTCCGGCGATTTGTCGAATCGGAAAAGATGAAGCCGGGAGCGAAGGATTACAAAAAATGGGAAAGCCGTTCAGCGCGATGACCGACGACGAAAAACAACGCAATCGCGATCTGCTCGCACGAGGCATGCCGGCCGATTGGCAAGACGGTGATCCCGAACCACCCGCGCCGGTTGATGCTCGTAAATTGTCGCCCGCAGAGTTTCGCGCCGCAAAATCCGCGTGGTCTGACTTCGCGCGGAAAATGGATCGAATCCGCACCGAACGCGCCGCGATGAACCGCATCGCCGCCCGTCCCATTCACCAAATGAAAGACCCAAAATGACACCCGATGAACGCACCAAGGCCCGAGCCGAACGCGCCGATGCGCAGGCCCGCACCACCGCCGCCCGTACCGCAGTCGCGACCGAAATGGGCAGGCTCGCCCGCGCGAAAGCTGAGCGGACCGAACTGGTGGAGCGCGCCGCCGAAGGCAGCAAAATCCCCGCGGCCGATCTGGTCAATGCCAGCCGCATGATCACGGATGCCGAGGCGGCTCTGGAGTTGGCGACGGCGATCAATGAAGCGGCCAAGCTACGCGAAGCCGAACTGGCCGCAAAAGCCCATGAAGCCGATCGCCTCGACCGCGCCGATCGTCTTACCGCCGCCATCGCGAGGCGTATCGAAGCCGCCGCCCGCGTCGATGCTGCGCTGACCGAAGCCCGCGCGGCGCTGGCCGAACTGGATCAGGCCGGTGCGGAAGCGAGAGATGCCGGCCTCGACTTCGCGCAAAAGTATGCGCTTCGGCTTAGCCGACAAGCGCCCCCGGCTGACCATTGGGCGATCGCGCCGATCGCGAGCCTAGCCGATGTAGAACGCGCCCTGCACAACGTGAAAACGGCGAAGGTGGCCTGATAGACCGAAAACCGCGCGGCGACTTGATACCCCGTCGCGCGGCCCCGCCCGCCAGTGTTCCCACGGCACTGGCGGGCATCCCGTAGGAGGATTCTGAAATGAGTTTCGTCGCGAACAAGATGGCCGGCCGTGGCCTGCCAGAATCCGAGAAAGCCGAACTGCTCGACCTCAAAGCCAAGATGAAGGCCGCGCGCGATCGGCTCTACATCGGCATTCAACAGATCGATGCCGCCCGGTCCTGCCGCGATCTTGCCGAAATGAAGCGCCGGGCGAATCCGGTGCTCGCTGCCTACGAAGCGTTCCCTGACCTCGACGCCGATGCCGGATGACCCTCGACAACGCGCCGTAGCGATGATCGCCGCCGTGATCGTTGCAGCAACCCGATCGCGCCGGGTTGCGGTGAATGACTTGCTTGCCGGTTGCCATACCCTATCAGCACTACGTGATTTATCGGCGCATGATCTCGGGCGGCTCATGAAAGACACCGCCTGGAAGCCCGCACAGTGGCGTCAGGATGGCGGGCGAGTGAGGGGTTATGTTGCGCCTGTCACGGCAGAAAAGCCAGACCGCACCCGCTGACCCGTCGCGCGCGTGTTATTTTACCGATAAAAGACAGATTCACACAATGTCGCGTGACACCCTCGACGCCGCATAGGCCGGCCCTCGACCTCGACCAGCATCTATTCGGCAATCACACAACCGTGAAGGAGCCGACCAGATGGGTCGAAATCTAGGCCAACTGTGATCCGCTTGGTATCCGGGAAAAATCGCGCGTTGTGGATAAGTCGCGCAACCCATTGAAACGATTGGTGGAGCCAAGCGGAATCGAACCGCCGACCTCCTGAATGCCATTCAGGCGCTCTCCCAACTGAGCTATGGCCCCACCGATCGTTGGGGGCGTATAAACCGGGTGGCGGGGGCAGGCAAGGGGTGGAAACCCGGCGCGCTCGTGATAAGACGTTGGTAGCGCGGCCGGGTTAGCACAGTGGTAGTGCAGCGGTTTTGTAAACCGAAGGTCGGGGGTTCAAATCCCTCACCCGGCACCACGCGCCCGCTTCTTCTTATCGATATAGATGCCAGACGGTCTGTAAGCCGGGTTCTGTCCGCATCCTCGCGGATGGTGGACGGCCATTCGTCTGGGACGCGCATTGCTGCGCGCCTCGCGCGACCAACCCGGGTGACGGGTCGAAAACATCCCTGCGGCCATGATCGCTCACGCCGCCGGCCACCCCTATTCGGTCTTGCTCCCGGTGGGGTTTACCCTGCCGCCCTCGTTACCGAGCGCGCGGTGCGCTCTTACCGCACCGTTTCACCCTTGCCCGCGGGTTTGCACGCGCGGGCGGT
This sequence comes from Acidiphilium sp. PA, assembly GCF_026191915.1. Classification (GTDB taxonomy): domain Bacteria; phylum Pseudomonadota; class Alphaproteobacteria; order Acetobacterales; family Acetobacteraceae; genus Acidiphilium. The sequence continues at coordinate 566,211 of NZ_JAIMBY010000001.1, read as the reverse complement.
TTGTTTTCTGTGGCACTATCCCTGGGGTCGCCCCCGCCGGTCGTTAACCGGCACCGTGTTTCCGTGGAGCCCGGACTTTCCTCCGCCCCGGTTGCCCGGAACGGCGGCCGTCCAACCGTCTGGCTCAGGTCTCTTCGACGATCGGGTAGGGCTGGTCAATGGGGACGTTGAAAATGCCGCGCGCCATGATCACCGCGATGGCGCCGAGCTGCACGGTCGTCGCACCGAGCAGGCTCATCACGACCGATGGCGTAATCACCCGCGCGGTCGCTGGAATCAGGTGATCGGCGATGTCGCGCTGATCGAAATAATAAAGCACGCCGATGAAGATGACCGAGAGCACGTTGGTGATCGCGAACAGCGCCATGATCACGATCGCGATCTGCCGCCGGATCGACGCATCGCCGAGCGCGATCCGATCCTTGACCGATAGGCCGCGTTCGACATCCTCAAGCTGGACCGCCGGCGACAATCGTGGCGTCGCACCGCTCATGCCCGGCGCCGCGCCTACCCGTTGAGGACGATGCGGACCGGCTCAGCCCGGCCGCTCACCGTAATGGTATGGTCCGGCGCGGCCTCGCGGCCGATGACCTGAGCAAGTGCAAGCGCCCGCCGGATCACCGCGGCATTGGTCTTGACCCCGAACAGGCCGCGCAATTCCGATATCGCTTCGGCGGTATGCTGGTCGACCTCGAAACTGGTGACGGCCATAGGTGTGCTCCGGATTTCAGAGTTTTTATATAGTTTTTATATAGAAATGCAAGGTTTGGGGGGATGGGAGGGTAGGGTAGGGAAGGTCAGGGAAGAATCTTCTTTTTTGTGAACAAAAAAGAAGCAAAAAAACTTTGTTAATTTGGGCCCGTGCCCGTGAAAACGCCCGTGCCCCAGAGTCAGAAAGTTTTTTGCTTCTTTTTTTCAAAAAAGAAGCGCTTCCTTACCTTCCCTAAGCCAACACTCCAGCAACCGCCCCAATCCGCCCGGCCGTCGCCTCATCCATCACGCCATCGCAGCGTGACGGCCAGAATCGCCGTTGAAACGCGGTGATCGAAACAACCGGATCAAGCCCCGGATCATACCCGATCGCGGTCAGTGCCCCGAGCGGGTCGGACGGCGCGGCGAATTCGTCGGTCCACAGGCCGATCCCGTGCGCGGCGAGGTGCCGCCAGGGGAATAATTCACCAGGGTCCTGCTTGCGATCGGCCGCGATGTCGGAATGCCCGACGATGTGCGCGCCCGGGATCGGGTGGCGCGCCAGGATGCCCTGGGCGAGCGTGATGACGGCGGCGATCTGCGCGGGGGGGAAGGAGCGATAGCCCCATTCATGGCCCGGGTTGACGATTTCGATGCCGATCGAGCAATCGTTCAAATTGCGCCGCCCGCGCCAGAAACTGATGCCGGCGTGCCAGGCGCGGCGTGTTTCCGGCACGAGCTGGTGGACGGTGCCATCTTCCTCGATGACGTAATGCGAGGAAACCTTGGCGGCAGGGTCGCAGAGCCGCGCAATGGCATCCGCAGCACTGCGCATCCCGGTGTAGTGGAGTACCAGATGATCGACCGGCGCGCCGGGCGGACGGTCGTCCTGGTTGGGTGAGATCACAGGCCCCGCTCGCGCTTGATATCGTCCCAGGCAGCATTGATCCGGGCGACACGATCGGTCGCGCGCGCGGCGAATTCCGCCGGCACGCCCCGGGCAGCCAGCTGGTCGGGGTGATTTTCGCGCATCAGCTGTTTCCAATGGGCGCGGATGGTTTCGTTGCTCGAGGTCTTGGCGATGCCGAGTACTTCATAGGGATCGCCGTCGGATTGGGCGAAGGATGAGGGGTTGGCGGCGCGGTTCCGGGCGGCTTCGTCAAGACCGAAAGCGACGCCGATCCGAGTCAGTACATCGGCCTCCCGGCCGTTGAGCGGCGCATCGGCGCGGGCGATCGCGTGGAGGGCGCCGAATACCTGTTCAAGGGCAAGCCGATTGTCAGCGAAGCTTTCGGCCAACTGTCGCGCATAGGGCTCGAAGCCGGAGGCGTCGTCGCGCGCCTGGTCGAATAGCCGCCCGATCATCGGCACCGCCGCGTCTTCAATGCGGAACTGGCGCTTGAACGCATCGATCTCGGCCCGATTGACAGGGCCGTCACATTTAGCGAGCTTTGCGGCGAGTACGGTAACGGCGATCGCAAATACCTGTTCACGCCTGCCGAGCAGGGCTGCGAACCGCGCAGAATCGAGAGGCAGCACCCGACCGACCCGCGCGCCCAGCGATCCGAGATCGCCGGTGTCAGCCGCGTGGCCGAGTGCTGCGCCCGCGATCGCCCCGATCGGGCCGCCGAACGCGAAGCCGGCAACGCCGCCGATAACCTTACCCCATACCGCCATTCGTCCCATATCGGGTGGCAGGGCCGTCAGGTCAAAGGGGTAACCCGCTCCGCGTGACTAATATCGCCGCATCAGCGCAACGAGGCGCCCCTGCACCTTAACCCGTTCGGCGGGAAAAATGCGGGTTTCATGCCGTGCGTTGGCGGGTTCCAGCGCGGTCGAGTTGCCGCGCCGTCGCAAGCGCTTCAGCGTGACTTCGTTATCATCGACCAGCGCCACAACGATCTGTCCGTTTTCGGCGGTTTCGCCCTTGCGGATGATCGCCGTGTCGCCGTCGAGAATGCCGGCCTCGATCATCGAATCGCCGGTAACCTCCAGCGCGTAGTGATCGCCCTGGCCGATCAGCGCGATCGGAACCTCGATTTCGGTCTGATGCTCGCGCAAAGCCTCGATCGGCTGACCCGCGGCGATCCGGCCATAGAGCGGCAGGCTGATCGCCGCGACCTCGGCGGCAGCGCGCGCCCCTTGAAAGCGGGCGGAAAAATCCCCGCGGATGACGTTGGGTGCGAATTTCTGGTCGCTAACGCGCTCGGGCGCATTTTCAGGGGCGCGTTCATGGGGTACGCTGTCTAAGGGCAAGCGGATCACTTCGAGCGCGCGCGCACGATGCTTGTGCCGGCGCAGAAACCCGCGTTCCTCCAGCGCACCGATCAGACGATGAATGCCGGATTTCGACTTCAGATCGAGCCCCTCCTTCATCTCTTCGAAGCTCGGCGAGCAACCGGTACGGCGCAGATGCTGGTCGATAAACACCAGCAGTTCATATTGCTTGCGGGTAAGCATCGAGCCCTCGTTTCGGTCTGAGGCCGGCCATTGTGGCGGCGGGGTTGGGACAATAGGCGCCGGCGCGTTATAGAACAAAGCGCTAACATGATGTTCTAGGGAGCGATTCCGCGCCGCGTCAAGGGGGTATTGCCGGAATAATCGCGTTTTGTTCCCGTTTTGGCGCTGGGCGTCACATCGTCATGGCGAGATTAACGCACGCTGATATTGCGGTACTAACTCGGGTTTGATACCGAAATGACTGGCGGCATGGTTTGGCCATGCCGGGTTCGCCAACAGAGCGCGGGCCAGAAACACGAGATCCGCCCGCTCGTTGGCGATGATTTCGGCCGCGAGTTCCGGTTCGCGGATCATGCCGACCGCACCCGTGGCAATACCGGCATCGCGGCGGATACGTTCGGCAAACGGCACCTGATAGCCGGGGTGGACCGAGGCGATCTTCTGTTGCGGCGCGATACCGGCGCTTGAGCAATCGATCAGGTCGACGTCACCACGGTCGCGCAGCCAGCGGGCCAGTGTCACGGAATCCTCGATCGTGTGGCCACCCTCGATCCAGTCCGTGCAGGAAAGGCGGACGAACAGCGGCAGATCAGCCGGCCAGACCGCGCGGACCGCATCCAGCACCTCCATCAGCATGCGCGCACGCGCTGCCAGGTCGCCGCCGTAGCGATCGGTGCGGTGATTGGCGATCGGCGAGATAAATTCATGCAGCAGATAGCCGTGGGCGGCGTGGAGTTCGACGATCTTGAACCCGGCGCGGTAGGCCCGTGCGGCGGTGTCGGCGAACTGGCGGATGGTGGTTGCGATGTCGCGCGCGGTCATGGCGTGCGGCGCGGGCCGATCCGGTGCGTAGGGGATCGGGCTGGGTGCGGCGGGCAGCCAGCCGCCTGGCGCATCGGGCGCGATGTGCCGTTCGCCCTCCCATGGCGCCACCGTGCTGGCCTTGCGCCCGGCGTGGGCGATCTGGATCGCCGGGATGGCGCCGCCGTAGCTGATCAGGGTCGCAAGCCTGGTCATGAACGCTTCCTGCGCATCGTTCCAAAGGCCGAGGCAATAGGGCGTGATGCGGGCTTCGGGCGCTATGTGTGTCGCTTCGGTGAAGACAATGCCTGCACCGCCCATCGCCTTGGCACCGAGCGTCTGGATATGCCAGTCCTGACCTAGCCCGTCGACCGCGCTGTATTGGCACATCGGCGAGACGACGATCCGGTTCTTTGCGGTGACCGCGCGGAAGCTGATCGGTTGCAATAATTTCGGAATGCGTGACAGGGGAACTCTCCTTGGATACGAGCGGTGGCGATACCGCAGCGTGCCATTAGCGGCGATGCGCCCAGCTTGCCAGCGAAAGGCCAACCGCGCCAAGTGGTGCGATGGCGATTTTATCGATCCAATCCCAGGTCCTGAACGGCAGCGTCGGCAACACGGGTGCGGCATTCATCTATGCGCGGCTCGGTCATGAGGTCTGGCCGCTGCCAACCACGTTGCTCTCGCACCATCCGGGCCACGGCGGCACCGAAGGCGGCCCCGTGGCGCCGGCGTTAATGGCGGCCCTGATCCAGGGCCTTGCCGCGCGCGGTGCGTTCGCGCGCTGTGCCGCGGTGACATCGGGCTATCTCGGCGCGGCGACGGCGGTGCCGGTGGTGTGCGATGCGGTGGCACGCGCACGCGCGGCGCATCCGGCTGCGCTCTATGCGTGCGATCCGGTGATCGGCGATGCCGGGCGGGTCTATGTGCCGCCGGCGCTGGTCGCCGCGTTCCGCGATGTCCTGCTGCCGCTGGCCGATATCGCGTTTCCCAACCCGTTCGAACTCGAAATTCTGACGGGCTGGGCGCTGGCGGATCGCGCGAGCGCCTTCGCGGCAATGGCGGCGCTCGGGCCGCCGATCGTGGTGCTCACCGGCTTTACCGGCGCGGACACGGTGCCTGGCTCGCTCGACGTTCTAGTGGTCACGCCCGATACGCGACACTTCATCCCTGTGGTGAGGCTCGATCGTGCGTTCTCCGGTGCGGGCGATGCGTTCGCCGCATTGTTCATGGCGCGTTATCTGCACGATCGCGATGCGCTGGCGGCGATGGAGTCCGCGTGTGCTGCGAGCGCCGCGCTGCTTGAGGCCACGGTGCGGGCGGCGGGCGACGAGCTCGCCATCGTGAGTGGCCAGGATGAGTGGGTGGCGGCAGCGTCAGGGGCGCGGGCGAAATGAAAACCGGGAGTCGCTGGTAATTTTATTGATTTGATGCAGTCCGATGACATATGTTCATCGTCTAATGTCTGCTTGAGGCAAACGCCCAGGCGCCGGCCCGGATCAACGGGCGCACAATCCTCGGGAGGATTATGATGACGACGATGGCTGCTTTGTTGAAACGGAAACCCGCGGCACTGATTTCTGTCACGCCCGATACCAAGATCCGCGATGTGGTCATGGTTCTTGCTGAAAAGCGGATCGGTGCGGTTGTTGTGCAATCGTCTGAAAACGATTTGCTTGGAATCCTCTCGGAACGTGATGTCGTGCGCAGCCTGGCCGCGAATGGAACTGGCACTGTCGATATGGTGGCGAGCCAACTGATGACGCGTGCGCCGACCACCGCCACACCCTCGACATCGATTTTCGAGGCCGAAACCTTGATGACCGAGGGGCGTTTCCGTCATCTGCCGATCGTGGACGGTGGCAAACTAATTGGCGTCGTCAGCATTGGCGACGTGGTTGCTGGATTGATGGATGAGCAGGCTCAGGAAGTACGGAGCTTGCGCGACTACGTGACGGGCAGCGCTGTATAATTTTCTTGCCGCTTACGGCGACAACAATTGATGCGAGGCAGGGCCGCAGGCGGACCGCGGTCCGCCTGCGATTTTACGTGAGCTGCGTTACTGACTGCTGGAACTATCCGAGGACGTGCCCGGTAGTTTGACTTTCGGAGGGGCGCCCAAATTGACCTGCTGCGGGGTTGTCTGCGAGCCCGCAACGGCACCACCGACAGCGCCAATGCCCGCACCCGCAAGCGCTCCTATCGGGCCGCCAACTGCCCCAACCGCAGCGCCGGCGGCAGCCCCACCGGCGGCCCCGCCTTGAGCGCGCTCCGGTTGCGACGTACCGCAGCCGGCCAGGGCGAGAGCCATGCCCAAGGCAACGGGCGCTGCAATCATGGTTTTCTTGAGGGTCATATCGGTATTCCTTTCCGAGATCGTATTGAGCCAACCTGTCGTCGTCCCGAGCATAGGACCGTTGACGGACCGATATGGTGGGCATGGCGATCGGGCCGATCAACCCGAGTCAAGTCATGCATGGACGAAGTTTATAGCGCCGCTCATCTGGACTTGGGTATGCGCGCATACAGCTGAGCGCAGTGATCCGCACTACTGGGTGGCGGGGGGCGCCAGCGGTTGCGCCTGGACGCTTGCGTTATAGCCTGCAGGCGGCGCGGCTGGGGTGAGGGACTGTGGTTGAGACCGATACGAATTGATCTGGTCGCGTAATCCCGGCTGCGCGGAGGTGGTGCTCGGCTGCTGCGGCGTTGCACCGGGTCCGGTACCGGTTTTGCCGATATTATCCAGGTTGATTTGCTGCGGCGTCGTGGTCGAAGCCGTAAGCGCGCCGATGCCGCCGCCGATCGCGCCTCCGATCACAACACCGATTGGTCCTCCGATCAGGCCAAACGCGGCCCCAGTCGCTGCACCGCTGGCGGTACCGGTGCCCATTCGGTGCGGCGCATTGGTGCCGCAGCCGCTCAGCGTGCCCGCGAAGCTGAGCAGTAACAGCCAACGCTTGAGAAAACGCACTTTCGATCCCGGCATGATCGGCTCCCATGATGAACGGCTTGACCCGCGCCGGTGGAATTTGTAGGCGCGAATTGTGGTAACATAAAGTTTTTCAGCGGCTTATACAACGACGTGCAGGCTTTATGTTAATTCAATGTCATGGCATTGGAGCATAAGCCTCATCCGGCAACAGCCCAGGACATCGCGCCTGCCGATATCCGGCGGTGGCGGCGTCGTTTTCGTGGGCGGACGAGCCTAGGGATCGTCGGATTCGCGACGCTATACGGCGTATTGGCGATCAAGCTGATCGACGCCACAATAATCAGGCCGGTTCTGCCAAACCCTGCAGTCCTGGCGGCGCAGCGCCCCGACTTTCGGACGATGCTCCCTTCACCCGACCGCGCACCGATCCTCGATCGGCGCGGCCGTTTGCTGGCCGTGTCACTCCCGGGCGCTGCGTTGTACGCGGATCCCCAACAAATCACGCATCCAGGTCGCGATGCCAGGAGGCTTGCGAACGTGTTGCCGATGCTCAACCGCGCCACACTTGCGCGTCGGTTGGGGCAGGCCCGCGAGCGCTTTGTCTATCTCGATCGATCGCTCACGGCCGGGCAGGAGGTCGCCGTGAACAGGCTTGGAATGCCAGGGATCTATTTTCAACCGACCTGGGTCCGCCATTATCCCCAGGGCGATCTTGCCGCGCACATTCTTGGTGGCGTCACCCCGGACCAGCGCGGCATTGCCGGCGTCGAAGCCTATTTCAACCAGCGGTTAGTCAGGGCGACGAACCGGCCGCTGCGTCTTTCGATTGACTTGCGTATCGAAGACATCGTGCACCAGGCCGTTGCGCGGGCGATGCGCGATTATCACGCGCGCGGCGCGTGTGGAATTGTTGAGAGCATGACCGGCCGGATCGTCGCGATGGTCAGCCTGCCGGATTACAACGCCAATAATCTTCACCGCGCACCGCAGGACACGCTGTTCGATCGCTGTATTTCTGGCGATTACGAGCCGGGAAGTGTGATGAAACTGATGACCCTGCCGGCGGCGTTGCAGTCGGGTTTGATACACTACTGGGACCGGTTCAATACGACCCACCCGCTATCCGTCGATGGATTCTCGGTGACCGATTATGAGCCCGTCCACCATTGGCTCGCGATGCCCGCAGTGCTCGCCTACTCATCGAATATCGGCGCTTCGCGTATCGCAACCATTCTGGGCCGGAAAATCCAGCGTACCTGGCTACGGAAAATGGGTTTTTTCCGCCCCTCGCCAGTGCAGATGCCCGGCACCCAGCGGCCGATCTGGCACCCGAAAAGCAGTTGGAAGTTGCTGACCACGATGACGGTCAGTTTTGGTAACGGTATTGCGATGGCGCCTATCATTCTGGTCAATGCGGTGGTGGCCGATGTCAATGGAGGCGTCCTATTTCGTCCCACCCTGCTTGCGCGAAAGCCGAATGCGCCGCCACGCACGGGTGTGCGGGTGATGCGCCACCATGTATCGGTTTTGATGCGTAAAATGATGCGCGGCGTCGTGCTGTCAGGCACGGGCGTCTATGCGCGGGTAAAGGGCTATCGTGTAGGCGGTAAGACCGGGACATCGCAGGTGGTTGCAGCGAATGGACGTTATCGCAACCATCTGAACAACGCTTCGTTCATGGCGATGTTTCCGGCCGATCATCCGCGCTACGTGGTCTATGTGTTGATCGTCCATCCGAAATCGACGCCGAAGATGTATGATTTTTCTCACGGTTTCACGACCGGCGGCTATGTAGCGGCGCCGGCGGTCGGGCGGATCATTGCCCGCATCGGCCCTATGGTGGGCATTCGGCCACTGGAGGGTGCAGCTTTACGCGCGATAAACGCGCGGTTCGATCTGGGTTTGCAGCCACCGGTACCGCCCGGCCGCGTTGGGTTGGGACCGCATCATCCGTTTCCATCCGGGGCTAACCGCTATGCGTACATTCTTGCCGATCGGAAACCGCCCCGTCATCCTGATCGAATGATCGAAGCCTGGGCATTGCGGCGCGTCGCGTTGGCAATTCCAGGCGCCCATGTTGCCGCGGACGATCCCAATCGCGTGGCTACGAGCGATCGTTCAATTTCAGAGAATTCTACTATAAATTAATGACAATACTAATATTTTATTGACAACCTCGAGACGCATCGTAGAATGCAACCTTAAGTTAACGATTGCAACCAAATTCTGCGGATTGTGGGATACAGCGGGGCCAGTACATGAGCACGACGACGATTACGGTGGGAACAGGAACGCTCGGATCGTATAGTCAGGTGACGACCAGCGGTACGGTCGATCTCATCGTGGACGGCAGCCAAGGCATCCTCGACGTTTCCGGTTCCGCCCAGTCCAGCTTGGTCATCGACATCGTCTCGGTGAGCGGCACCGGCTTTCTGTTTACCGACGAGGTCAGCGGCGGAGCGTATGAGACGTTCAACCCGACAACCCTCGGCAATATCATTCCGTTTCTCGAGATCGGCTTCGCGCCGGGTGCTGCGAGCGCCCCGGGCTTCGGCACCCTTGAACTCGGCGATAACGTCGCGAGTGTGACCACGCCCCCACCGCTCAAATTCGCCGGCACCAACAACGCGTTGATCGTCGATTCCGGCGTCACGAGCAGTTCGCTGAGTGCAATTTCAGGCTTCGCCTATACTGACACGATCGATCTGCGCGGCGTCAGCGGTGTTGCCAGCGCGGTCTGGACCCAGAACGCCGGAGCGGCGGGCGGTGTGCTGACGCTGGAGTCGGCGACGCAGGCCGATCTCGCGGATGTCACGCTCTCGACAGGCAGTTTCACCAGCAGCCAGTTCAGCATCACGACCGACGGGTTCGGCGGTTCAGCGATCACAGTGGCCTGCTATCGCGCGGGCACCAGAATCGCCACGGCGGGCGGCGATATGCCGGTGGAGGCTTTGGCGATCGGCGATCGTGTGCTGACGGCCGATGGATCCTGCAAACCCATCAAATGGCTAGGCCGGCGGGCCTATTCTGGCCGGTTCGCCGCAGGCAAGCCGCATCTGCTGCCGGTCCGGTTTGCCGCCGGTGCACTCGGCAACGGTCGGCCGGTGCGCCCGCTGTGGGTCAGTCCGCAGCACGCCATGCTGGTCGATGGCGCGCTGATCCCGGCAATCTGCCTCGTCAACGGCGTATCGATCGTGCAGGAAACCGCGGTCGAGCGCATCGAGTACGTCCATGTCGAACTTGACCGGCATGATGTGATTTTCGCCGAGGGTGCAGCCTCCGAAACCTATATCAACGACGATAACCGATTGATGTTTCACAACGCGGCCGATTATGCCGACCGGTACGGCGCGGATGTCCCCGATCGCCGCTATTGCGCGGCGCGGATCGAGGATGGTCCCGTCCTGGCCGCGATCCAGGCCCGGCTTACGGCGTTGGCCGGCGCGGTTGCGGCCGAGGCAGGGCACGGGGATCTGGCCGGTTGGCTCGAACGGGTCGAGACCGACCGCGATGGCACCCATGCGGTCGGCTGGGCGTTCTGCCAACAATATGCGGCGGTTCCGGTCTGTTTCGAACTGCTGCATCGCGGGCGGGTGATCCATCGCGGTCTGGCCAATCTGCACCGGCCGGATGTCGAGGATGCCGGGTTTGGCAGCGGTCGGTGCGGCTTTCGGGTCAGGCTGCCGGATGGCACCGGGCTCGAGGATATTGCGGTGCGCCGTGCTGCCGACCGCGCCGTGTTATCAAGTGCGGCGGCCCTCGCGGCGGCCTGAACGATGCTGCGCGGCAGGCTGGATATCGCCACGCGAACCCATATCTCCGGCTGGGCGCAGGACGAGCGCCTGCCGCACCAGCCGATCGCGCTCCTGGTTATCGACAATGATGTTCTGCTCGACCGTGTGGTGGCCAACCGGCTTCGGCCGGATCTGGCGGCCGGCGGCATCGGCGATGGCCGGCACGGGTTCGATCTGCGCTACGAAGGCGGGTTGCCAGGCCTTGGCCAGCATCTGATCCGGGTGGTGCGTGAGCGTGACGGCGCGGAACTCGCCGCCTCGCCCGCTGTGATTGCCCCGGCCAATGCGTTCGATGCGCATGAAACGTCGCTCCTACAATCGGTGCTGGACGGTCTGGCCACGACCACGGCGATCGATGCGGCGATCGTCGCCCTGTCGGCACAAATCGATCGCCTCGCGGCCCGCCGCCTCGCCCCCGCCGGCACCAAGCCGCGCGCTCTGGTGATCGACACCACGATGCCCGCGCCAGGGCGTGATGCGGGGTCGAACGCCATCCTTTCACATGTCGAAGCGTTGATCAGGCTCGGCTACGCCGTGAGTTTCGCCGCGGCCGACGGCTCGGCGCCGCCCCGCCACCCCGGCATCGACTGGCGCAGCCGGCCGGTCCATCGCTCGGTGGAGGAGGTTCTGACGCGCGAGGCCGGGCGCTTCGATCTGGTCTATTTGCACCGGCTCGATGCCGCGGCGGGCTACATGCCGCTGGTGCGCCTGCATCAGCCGCGCGCCCGGGTGATCTATAGCGTGGCCGATCTGCATCATCTGCGCCTCGCCCGGCGCGGCTACAGCGAACGCGAACCGGCGCTGATCGCCCATGCCCGCAAGGTGCGCGATACCGAACTGGCGGTTGCCGGCGCGGCGGATGCGGTCATCACCCATTCGCACACCGAAGCCGCCATCCTGCGCCGCACCCTGCCGGCCGAACGCGTGGTTGTCGCGCCGTGGCTCGTGACACCGGCGAAGACTCGCGCTGTGGTGCCGCAAGCGACCATCGGGTTCATCGGCCATTTCGGTCATGCGCCCAATCTGGCCGCCGCGCACCGGCTGGCGTTCGAGATCATGCCGCGCCTGCGCGCCGCCATACCCGCAATCACCTGCCTGATCGCCGGCTCGGCGATGCCGCCGGCAATGCGCCAATGGGCCGCCACCGGCGTTCAACTGCTCGGCGCGGTCGATGATCTGGCGGCATTTTTCGCGCGCCTCACCCTGACGGTCGCCCCCATGCGGTTCGGTGCCGGGATCAAAGGCAAGCTGCTCGACAGTCTCGCCGCCGGCGTGCCCTGCGCTGCCACGTCTGTTGCCATCGAGGGACTCGATTGGCCCGCCAAACTGGCGCATTGCGTCGCCGATGACGATGAGGGACTGAGCGCTGCCATTCTCGCGTTGTGCTCCGATGCCGCGCTGCACCGGCAGTCCGTGCTGGCGGGCCGGGCGATGATCAAGCGGGATTGGTCGGTGGACAGGGTCGATGCGGCTTTGGCTCAGGCGCTGGCCAGCGATGCCGCCGCGGCTGGATGATCGACGCAGCCGCGCACGCCCGGCGCGATGCAGCGTTCGCTACGTCCCCAAATCAGGATACCGCGGCCCGCAATGCCGCACCCGCCGCCAACGGCGCCAGCGGTAAAAACAACGCCAGCAGGCCCAGCAGCATCGCGAATTCCGCGATCGGATGCGGTGTCACCGCACCGGCAGCCCCGAAAATCAACGCCGGGATCATCAGCGGTAGGGCGATGAGCGGCAACAATACGGTGCCGCCCCGCGCGCCGAGCGTGATCGCGGCACTCATGCCGCCGACCAGCGAGAGCAGGATGGTGCCCGGCAGCAAGGTCAGCAGCAATTGCGGCACACCGCCGGCGTCGAGCCGCAGCATGATCGCGACCGGGCCGGCGATGATCAGCAGCGGTAGCCCGGTGGTCAGCCAATGGCCGATGATCTTGCCGAACGCGACCGCGCTAGCCGGCAGGCCGGAGACCATCAGTTGATCGAGGCCGCCATCTTCGTAATCGGCGGCGAACAGCCGGTTCAGCGGCAACAGCGCGGCGAGCAGCGCGATTACCCAGATCACGCCCGGCGCGATGCCGGAGAGCACCGCCGGCGAGGGGCCGACCGCGAAGGCAAACAGGCTGGCTGCGATAATGAAAAACAGCAGCGAAGCCACCGAATCGCCCGCATGGCGCAGGGCGAGGATCAGCTCGCGCCGGATCAGCGCCAAAAACCGACTCACGCTGCCATCCGGCTCAGATCGAACGGGACCGCGCCCGGCAGGTCGAGCGGCAGATGGGTGGCGGCGATCACCATGCCACCGCGGGCCCGATGTCCAGCGAAATTCTGTTCCAACCGGCGGACCGATGCGGCGTCGAGCCCGGTGGTCGGCTCATCGAGCAGCCAGAGCGGCGCGTCGCTCAGCGCGAGGCGCGATAACGCAAGGCGGCGGCGCTGCCCGGATGACAGCAGCCGCGCCGGCAGATCGGCAAAACGATCGAGATCGACCGTGGCGAGGGCGGCAAGGATATCGGCGCGCGTCCGTTTGCGCGTGAGGCCAAGATTATCGGCGACCGTGAGGCCCGGCTTGATCGCGTCCATATGCCCGACGAAGCACAGCCGCGTCGCGTGCAGAGGCGGATCGTCGAGCGCGTTGTCGCCCTGCCAGAGCAGATCGCCGGCGGCCGGTGGCGTCAGGCCGGCGAGCAGCCGGATCAGCGATGATTTGCCCGCCCCGTTCGGCCCGATCAGGAGCAAGGCACCGCCCGAAGCGAGGCTGAACGAGACATCCCGGAACACCAGGCGCTCGCCGCGAATCGCGGCCAGGGACCGTGCTTCGAGCATGGCTAAATCGCCATGGTGGCGATGGACGCGCGGCGGTCACCGTGATTAAAGCGGATCACAAATCGATTTTGCTGCGGCGCGACACGCCGAACGCTGCGAAGAGGAACAAGCACCATGAACATGATCGGTCAGGACAGTCTGAAAGTGGAGACGACGCTCCGCGTCGAGGGCAAGGAGTACACCTATTTCGCACTCAATGCCGCCGCTGAAAAGCTGGGCGATATTTCCCGCCTGCCGCGCACGCTGAAAATCCTGCTCGAAAACGTGCTCCGCTTCGAGGACGGCGCGGCCTACACGGTCGATGACGCGAAGGCGATCGTCGACTGGGTGGGTGCTGCACATTCCGACAAGGACGTCCCGTTCCGCCCCGCGCGGATTCTGATGCAGGATTTCACCGGCGTGCCCGCCGTGGTCGATCTGGCTGCGATGCGTGATGGCATCGTCAAGCTCGGCGGCAACGCCGACAAGGTGAACCCGCTAGTGCCGGTCGATCTGGTGATCGACCATTCGGTGATGGTCGATGTCGCCGGCCGCAAGGATGCGCTGGAACAAAACGTCGATCTCGAATTTGAACGTAACGGCGAGCGCTACGAATTTCTGCGCTGGGGTCAGGAGGCGTTCGATAATTTTCGCGTCGTACCGCCCGGCACCGGCATCTGCCATCAGGTCAATCTCGAATATCTCGCCCAGGCGGTCTGGACTGCGGAAGCCGCGGGCAAGACCATCGCCTACCCTGACACGCTGTTCGGCACCGACAGCCACACCACCATGGTCAATGGCATGGGTGTGCTGGGCTGGGGCGTCGGCGGCATCGAGGCCGAGGCGGCGATGCTCGGCCAGCCGATCGCCATGCTGATCCCCGATGTGATCGGATTCAAACTCACCGGCTCACTGCGCGAGGGCATCACCGCGACCGATCTGGTGCTGACCGTGACACAAATGCTTCGCAAAAAAGGCGTCGTCGGCAAATTCGTCGAGTTCTACGGCGAGGGGCTGGACCATCTGCCGCTGGCCGACCGCGCGACGATCGCCAACATGGCGCCGGAATACGGCGCGACCTGCGGGTTTTTCCCGGTCGATCAGATCACGCTCGACTACCTGACGCTCTCCGGGCGTGACGAGCACCGCATCAAGCTGGTGGAAGCCTATGCGAAGGCGCAGGGTCTCTGGCGCGATGGCACCGAGCCAGCGTTTTCCGACACGCTGGAACTCGACATGTCGAGCGTCGAACCCTCGCTCGCCGGCCCGAAACGCCCGCAGGATCGCGTCGCCCTGTCCAAAGCGGCGTCGGCCTTCGCGACCGAACTGACCAAAAGCCTCGGCGTGCTCGCCAACGATGTCGGCATGAAGGCCGAGGTCGCCGGCAAGAATTTCTCGATCACTCATGGCGATATCGTGATCGCGGCGATCACCTCCTGCACCAATACCTCCAACCCCTCCGTGCTGGTCGCTGCCGGTCTGGTGGCGCGTAAGGCGCGTGCCCTGGGGCTGACGCCGAAGCCGTGGGTGAAAACCTCGCTCGCGCCGGGCTCGCAGGTCGTGACCGAATATCTCGACAAATCCGGCCTCTCGGCCGATCTGGACGCGCTCGGCTTCGAGACCGTCGGCTACGGCTGCACCACCTGCATCGGCAATTCCGGCCCGCTCGACGATGCGATCGCCGATGCGATCGAGGACAACAAGCTGGTCGCTGTCTCGGTTCTGTCCGGCAACCGCAATTTCGAAGGCCGGGTGCACCCGAACGTGCGGGCAAACTACCTGGCCTCGCCGCCGCTGGTGGTCGCCTACGCGCTGCTCGGCACCATGACCAAGGATATCACGACGGTCGCGATCGGTCAGGACCAGTCCGGCAGGGACGTCTTCCTCAAGGATATCTGGCCGACCACGCAGGAAATCGCCGATATCGTCAAGGCGACCCTGACCCGGGCGATGTTCCTCGATCGCTACGGCGATGTATTCAAGGGTGGGAAGCAGTGGCAGGCGATCGAGGTCGAAGGCGATGCCGAGACCTATCGCTGGTCTGGCTCTTCGACCTATGTAAAGAACCCGCCGTATTTCGAGGGCATGACGATGGAACCCGCCCCGGTCAAAGATATCACGGGCGCGCGCATCCTGGCCCTGCTCGGGGATTCGATCACCACCGACCACATTTCCCCCGCTGGCAGCTTCAAAAAGACCACACCGGCCGGTGAATATCTGGCCGAACGCCAGATTTTGCCGAAGGATTTTAACTCTTACGGATCGCGCCGCGGCAATCATGAAATCATGATGCGCGGCACCTTTGCGAATATCCGTATCCGCAATGAGATGCTCGATAACGTCGAAGGCGGCTACACAAGGCATTACCCCTCCGGCGATCAACTGCCGATCTATGATGCGGCGATGCGCTACAAGGCCGAAGCCGTGCCGCTGGTTGCCTTCGTCGGCCGCGAATACGGCACCGGCTCCTCGCGTGACTGGGCGGCCAAAGGCACCATGCTGCTCGGTATCCGCGCGGTGATCGCTGAAAGCTTCGAGCGCATCCATCGGTCGAACCTGGTCGGCATGGGAATCCTGCCGCTGGTGTTCAAAGACGGCATGACCCGCAAGACGCTCGCGCTGAAGGGCGACGAGACGATCGATATTCTCGGCCTCGAACATCTGTCACCGCGGATGGACATCGAAATGCTGATCCATCGCGCCAATGGGTCGACAGATCGGGCAAGCCTGCTCTGCCGCGTCGATACCAAGGACGAGGTGATGTATTACGAAAACGGCGGTATCCTGCACTACGTGTTGCGGAATATGGCCAAGGCGGCCTGAACCATCGCGCCTTGTCCGTCCGGCGATCAACCCTGGCAAGGGTTGATCGCTGCGCCCGCCGGCGCCTCATACCCTCAGCTTCCAGCGATCAACCGGCTGATCTGTCCGGCCAGCGCTTCGATTGAGAACGGCTTGGTGAGTACATGCATTCCCGGGTCAAGATGACCGTGGCTGATCACAGCGGTCTCCGCATATCCTGTGATGAACAGCACCTTCAGCGCGGGTCGTTGCGCGCGTGCAGCGTCCGCCATCTGCCGTCCGTTCATGCCGCCGGGGAGACCGACATCGGTTATCAGCAAATCGATCCGCACCGGTGACTGCAGGATCGCGAGGCCGCTCGCGCCATCCTCCGCCTCGATCGCGCGATACCCCAGATCGCTGAGCGCCTCGGTCACCAAACTGCGCACCCCGGGTTCGTCATCCACGATCAGCACCGCCTCGCCGGCGCCGGCTTGCGCGGCGTCGCTCGGCATTACCGCAACCTCCGGTTCGGTGGCTGGACCACGATGCCGTGGCAGATACAAACACACCATCGAACCCTCACCCGGTTCGGAATAGATCCTGACCTGGCCGCCCGATTGGCGGGCGAAGCCGTAGATCATCGATAAGCCGAGGCCGGTCCCCAACCCAATTGGCTTGGTGGTGAAAAACGGATCGAACGCGCGCGCAATCACCTCCGGCGTCATGCCGGTGCCGTTGTCACTGACGCAGAGCGACACGTAATGGCCGGGTGCGAGGTCGCAGGCGCGGGCCGCATGATCCTCAAGCCGCCGATTCCGCGTCTCCACGGTCAGGCGGCCGCCGTCCGGCATCGCATCGCGGGCATTGATGCACAAATTAAGCAGCGCATTTTCCAACTGATTGGGATCACACAACGTCGGCCATAGTTCTTTGGACAAAGCAAACTCGACATCGATGGCCGGCCCCACTGTCCGTTCGATCAGATCGGCCATACTGGATGCCAGCAGGTTGATGTCGGTCGGTTTCGGTGCCAGCGTCTGGCGGCGGGAGAACGCCAGTAACCGGTGCGTCAGCGCCGCCGCGCGGGATGCCGCACCCTGGGCGCCGGTGACGTAAGTCTGAAGCGAGTCATAGCGTCGCTGATCAATCCGGCGCCGCAGCAATTCCAGATTGCCCGAAATGCCGGTCAGCAGATTGTTGAAATCGTGCGCGATGCCGCCGGTCAGTTGACCGATTGCCTGCATTTTCTGTGCCTGGCGCAACTGCTCCTCGACCTGCCGGCGATCGGTCAGATCGGTGGCCTCGGGCACCAGTGCGATCACCTCGCCGGCGACATTCAGTACCGGGCGGATCGAAAGTTCGAACACCCGGCGGCCGACGGGAAGGGCGAGGCTGATTTCCTGAACAAAGGTTTCCCCGCGTGCCGCTGTCGCCACCGCGGCTTGCATCAGTTCGGGCATGCCGGGGGTGCCGGCGAACCAAGGGGTTTCCCAGAACCGCAGGCCGGCAATCTGGTCCAATGTCGTGGCCGCCAGGCTCAGCGCGGCGGCGTTGGCTTCGAGCAGGATGCCGTCCGGGGTCAGCAGACCCTGCGCCTGCGAACTCGCGCTGAAAATCGTTCGAAGGCGTGCTTCGGAATGTTCCAACGCCTCGGCCTGTTGGCGTTCGATCGTGGTGTGCCGGCCACTGGCATAGATCAACCCCTCTTCGACGGCGGTCACCCACGCGAGCCACCGCCACGAGCCATCTTTGTGGCGATAGCGATTTTCATGAAACGGCAGAGGCCGCGAACCGACCACGGCCAGCCGCGCCTCGCTCGCCGGCCGGTCGTCGGGGTGGACGAATTCGAGAAAACTACGACCGATCAGGTCATCGCGGGCCCAGCCGAGCAGCTCGGTCCAGGCATCGTTAATGGCCCGGATACCGCCCGCCTCGTCCAGCACCAACTGCAGGTCCTGCGAGTTCTTCCAGGCGCGGTCGCGCTCGCGCGTTCGTTGGTCGACTTGTTGTTCGAGCGTGGCGTTCAATATTTCCAATGCCTGCTGGGCCCGCAACCGTTCGGTGACGATGCGCGTGCGATCGGCGATCGCGCGGATGAATTCGATGTCATCGGTGGACCACGCCCGCGGCGCAAGACCCGCCACAAAATACAGCGCGACGAACTGGCCCCGTTCGAAGATCGGCAGATTGACGAAGGATCGCACATGGATGCGTTCGAGGTTACCCGCCTGCTCGCGTGTCCGGGCGTCCAGCCGGACATCGCTCACCGCAACGACGTCGCCCCGCTTTAGATCATCGACATAGCATCCAAAGTCGCGCAGCCGATGCTGGCCTATCACCTCGGGGATCATGTCGCTGTGATAATCGTGCAGCACATCGACCGTCTCGGTGTCCAGATCGATTACGCCGTAGCCGGCCCGGCTCACCCCGAGCGTCAACGTCAGGGTTTCCGCCGCGCAGCGCGCAATTTCGTCGATCGATACCATGTCGCGCATCCGATCGGCGAGCACCAGCAGCGCGGCCTGGCGCTGCTGGACATCGTGGATCTGCGTGATGTCACGCCCGACCGAAACCAGCCGTTCCGGTGTGCCGTCGATACCGGGGAGCGGCGAAATCACCACGTCCCACCATTTCGGGGTGCCCTTGTGGGTCGGGCAATAGCCCTGAAACCGCCCGATGCCGCCGCCGCGGGCTTCCGCCACCGCCGCACGCGCGGCGACCAGATCCTCGCCCTGCCATACCCGCAGCCATGACGACCCCAGAACGGTGGCGACGTTGCTGATTTCCATGCTTTCGATGCCGCCAGGGCTGACGAACAGCGTGTGACCGTCGAGATCGAGCACCACGATGCAATCGCGCGCCGAACGCAGGATCAGCGTATTCAGGCCGCGCGCCTCGCGCAGCGTGGCATCGGCCGCACGCTGATCCGTCCGGTCGCGCAGGATCTTCAGATAGCCGACATGCGCGCCAGCCTCATCGCGCAACGGCATCATCTCGCCGCTGGCCCAGAAGCTCGTACCGTCCTTGCGCAAATGCCAGCGCTCGTCATTGGCACGCCCATCGGCCAGTGCCCGACGCATTTCGGTGGTCGGCCGTTGCTGTTCACGATCTTCCGGGGTGAAGATCAGCGCGACATCGCGCCCCACCGCCTCCGCGCTCGACCACCCGAAAATCTGAACGGCACCGGTGTTCCAATCGACAATTGTGCCCGCACAATCGAGCGCCACGATCGCAAAATCGACTGCACTGTGGAAAATTGCCCGATAAAACCGTTCGGACGCCATCTGGCCGACGACCGCCGCTCCGGCTTCAGCGGGAGAGTTTTCATCGGGTTGCCGTCTTGCCACGCGGTCTCCTTGGGTTGCGCTACGCCCGATCCGTGACCAATCAGCGTCTCGATGCGCCATTCCTATAAACCGCCAAGCGATTTGCGTAAACGTAAAGTGTTCCGGCATCCGGGGTCGATCAACACGGTGTGTGAACGTCTGTGACGCAGATGACCAAGGTTTCATGCTGACGTGCTCGCCGGCGCTTGTGATTGCGCCATCTATTGCCACGTCTCGTTTCAACGAAACCCCGTTGGAGGATATTCTCATGCCGCCATGGATTGTCTTTCGCCGCGATACCGACGGCGTCATTGAACGTGTCGGTGGCTTGTGGGACGCGCCGGATGCGGGGTCAGCGATCAAGCGTATGTGCGACGAGCGCGACAGGACGGATGACGGACATTGGCTAGCCGAGCGTCCTGATGATCAGTCCCACATCATCAACTGGGCGCTCGATGAGGAAAAAAAGGCCCGCCCACGGCGCTTATGATCACCAAAGCCCGAGCATCACAACGGAATGTCCTATCATGACAGATCCAGTCCCCGACGGCCATCAGGACATCAATGCGTCGGTCGCCGTGCGTGAAGCGGTCGGTATTTTCGATGATCAGGCCTCTTTGCAGGCCGCAATCGACGAACTGATGTTGGCGGGTTTTGCTCGCTTCGAACTCGGGCTGCTCGATCCCGCGGCGGTCCAGGATGCGCCGCCGCATCATCTGGCGGATGATCCTACCGTGCAGCGCAAGCCCTATGTGGCGCCGGAATCGGTCGGCGATGCCCAGGGCGGTCTGATCGCCGGTTTTGCGCTTCTGCCCGCGATGGGCGCGGCCGCCGCGACGGCTGGAACAGGCGCGGCGATTGCCGCAACGGCGGCTGTTACCGCCGCAACCGGCGGCGTCGGTGCCCTTATCGGCGGTGCGCTCGTTTACGCGTTGACGCGCAACCGGGACCGTGGGATCGCGGCGCAAGAGGATGCCGGCGGCCTGCTGCTTTGGGTCCGCGTGCGCTCGGCAGCGCATGAGCGGCTCGCACTGGATATCCTGAGGCGCAATGCTGCCCATCATGTGCATGGCCACGACTGATTTGCCCCAGCCGCGGGCCTCTCAGTGGATCATTTCGCGGATCTTGCTGGCCAGCGCGTGGAGGGCGAAGGGTTTGGTCATTACGTCCATCCCCTGATCGAGCAGACCATTACCGACCGCGGCCTTCTCGGCATAACCCGTGATAAATAGGACCCGCAGATCATGACGGTTCTGCCGCGCCGCATCGGCCAACTGGCGTCCATTCATACCGTTCGGTAGCCCGACATCGGTGATTAACAGATTGATCGGGCTGGCGGAGCGCAGAATGCGTAACGCGGCACGACCGTCCTCGGCTTCGAGCGATGCGTAGCCCAGATCATCCAGGACCTCGCGCACCAGCATGCGGATCGCGGACTCGTCATCGACGATCAACACCGTTTCACCGGGTTGCGCGCGCGGTATCTCAGTGCTGGGTCCGGCACCATCGGCGTGGCCAATCCCGCCCTGATGGCGCGGCAGATAGAGCCGGATGGTCGTGCCCGATCCAAGCTGGCTGTAAATCCGCAGATGCCCGCTCGATTGCTTGGTAAACCCATAGACCATCGACAGACCGAGCCCAGTGCCGGCGCCCAGCGGCTTGGTCGTGAAAAACGGATCGAACGCCCGCGATGCCACTTCGGGTGACATGCCGGTTCCAGAATCACTGATGCTCAGCACCACGTAATCGCCCGGCTCGAGGTCGGCATGATCGGCAACGTAGGCTGCATCGAGCACGGTGTTCCCCAGTTCAATTGTCAGCTGCCCGCCCTCCGGCATCGCGTCGCGCGCATTGATAACTAGATTGAGCACGGCACTTTCCAACTGATGCGGATCGCACATGATCGGCCAGACATTGGGCGCGTGGGTGGTCTCGACGCGGATCGTTGGGCCAACCGTACCGGTGATCAGTTCGGACATGCCGAGTACCAGGGCGGTGGCGTCAGTCGGTTTCGGACTGAGCGTCTGGCGCCGTGAAAATGCCAGAAGTCGATGGGTTAGGGCGGCGGCACGTGTGGCCGAAACGGTGGCGATATCGACATATCGTCCAAGGTCGCCATGGCGGCCCTGATTGATACGCCGACGCATGATTTCCAGACTACCGGTGATGCCGGCGAGCATATTGTTGAAATCATGCGCAAGTCCGCCGGTCAGCTGGCCGACCGCCTCCATTTTCTGAGCCTGGCGCAGCGCCTCTTCGGTGCGTTCGCGTTCGGCGATCTGCTGGTGTAGCGCAGCGTTGGCATGCGCTAGTTCCCGGGTACGGTCCTCGACCAGATGCTCGAGCATGACCGCCGTCTGCGCCCGCGCCGCGAGATGATGGCGAACCTCATACTGCCGGCGCCGGGCGCGTAAGGCCGACCCCGCGGCACTCGAAAGCGTCAACGCATCGAGGGGGCGTTCGATCAACGAAGCATTGCGCAGCGTTGCGATCATCCGCAGGCGCCAGCGTTCCACTTCCGGTCGCACCTGCCGGCTGGTCAGGATAATGAATGGCAGATCGGACCAGGGTGCCTGCGTGCTTACCCAGGCCGCAAGAATCGCTTCACCCGGCCCGAACAAACCTTCCTCGGCGATAAACGCTGCCGCTGCGCCGTTGTCGAGCGCGGCGACCAGCGTGGCCGCATCGCGGGATATCACGCTGGAATAGCCGGCGCGCCCCAGAACCCCGGCAATAGCTGCCGCGTCTCGCCCGATCGGCGCTAGTATTGCAAATCGGTCTTCATCCCCGTGTTCGAACGCGGCCGGGGGCGCCGGAGTCTCATCCATCGCGTTTTCCGCCGACCGCGAGCAGCGGTTCTGGACCACCTGTATAAACCGGATTGCCGGACAGGATGCCCGTAAACCCGGTGAGCGGCGCGCCAATCGAAATTCCCTCATCCGTCAGACGAAACTCGCGAATCGTATGTTCATGCGCGCCGCTGCGCTTCTTCATGACCGACAGAGCCCGCCGGATCGTGCCGGCAACCTCGAAATACCGCAGCATGATAACCGCATCGCTCAGATAACTCACATCTAGCGGTGTTTCGGTGGTGCCGATGATGCCGTGCTGCGCGAGCACCATAATGCTCAGCACACCCATCTGGCTCAAATAGCTGAGCAATTCATGCATCTGCAGTACCAGGAATCGGCCATCCGGCATCGCGTTCAAGTAACCATTCAAACTGTCGATGATCACCACCCGCGCCGCTTGCCCTTCGACCGCGGCGCGCACCTGATGGGCGAACTCGCCTGGGGACAACTCGGCGGGGTCCACCTGCCTGATCTGGATCAGGCCGGCGTCCAGCGCCCGATCCAGCGGCATGCCCAGCGCGCGGGCGCGGGCAATGATCGTTCCCCGTCCTTCATCGAACGCAAACACCACGGCGTGCTCGCCGCGCGAAGCGGCGGCTACCGCGTAGCTCAGCGCGAGGGTCGATTTTCCGACGCCCGCGGCGCCCATCAGCAACGCGTTTGTACCACGTTCGAGCCCCCCGCCCAGCAGTTGATCAAGCGCCGCATTGCCGCTCGGGGTCTGTTCGGTAGTGAATGTGGTATGATGTTCTGCGGCGACTAACCGTGGATAAATAGCGAGGCCACCAGTTTCAATGGTAAAATCGTGAAAGCCGCCCCGAAAGCGGATGCCGCGCATCTTAATCACGCGCAACCTCCGCCGCTCCGCGCCGTAGTCGATCGCCAGTTGTTCGAGCAGAATCACGCCATGCGAGATCGAGTGCACTTGCAGGTCGTTCTGTGCCGACGAAAGATCATCGAGGAGAATAACAGTGCAGCGTCGGCCCGCAAAAAAATGCTTCAGGGCAAGAATTTGCCGCCGGTAGCGTAACGGATTCTGTGCCAGCAGCCGCATTTCAGACAGGCTATCGAACACCACGCGAGTCGGGTTGGAGGTCTCAACCCGGTCGAAGACCAACCTTGTCGTTTCGTTCAGTTCCATCTCCGCCGGATGCAGAACCGTCATTTCATGATCCGGATTGAGCAGTGCCTCTGGCGAAAGCAGTTCGAAGACATCGATCCCGTCGAGCGACCACCCATGTCTCTGGGCAACCACCGCAAGTTCTACACGGGATTCAGACAGGGTGATGTAAAGGGTCCGTTCTCCTTGCCGCACGCCTTCGGTCAGAAACTGCATGGCCAACGTCGTCTTGCCAGTACCGGGACGACCTTCGTAAAGGTAAATCCGATCCGCATCGAATCCACCGCCCAAAATGTCATCGAGCCCTGCGCTGCCGGTCGAAATACGGGCGGGGTCGTCCCCTCCACGGGATTGCGGCGCGTCGCCGCCAGATGTCGACACTTGGCCTCCATCACGTTTAATGTCGTTCACAGTCAGCGCCTTACAGCCAGGGGAAACAATCTCTTCTCGTTGTCCAGCCCGATATGGTTGGTGGGTCGTATCTGATCAAGCTGCGCGCCGGCGACAATGCGCAGACGATCGGCCGATATGCTCCACTCATGCGTGCCACCTGAACTACTGTAATGTCTGGAAGCGGCTTTATAAAAACCCAGTACGGACGTTCATCTATCACAGATTTGTGAGCGTTCGTGTATACGCGATGGGACTGCTTGGCGGAGTCGATCTCCTTCGACAAGCCTCGCCTACGGTATGAATTCTTCAGTCGATCAATCCAATCGAACGCGCAGAACAGCATGCGGTGTTCAAATGAAAATCATAGTGTGACATAAGTTTCAAAAATATAATGTCCAGTAAATCATTCGAAAATGTTTGAAGGAGATGGAACCAATCTCTTGGTTTTGAGGACGTGAATCCCCAAATCGTCAAGGTTCGAAAATACAGATTTTGTGCATCGACTTTGAAAATTATGTGGCCGTTTGAACGGCTCCAGGCATTTTTAACATTCCCTGCATCGAATCATTCATTTGGAGGTTTCATGGGTCTCATTCTGCTGATCATTCTGATCGTCATTCTGTTCGGGGGCGGCGGCGGCTACTACGGCTATAACCGTTACGGCGGCCGGGGACTTGGCGGCGTCCTCGGTATCGTGTTGATCGTCCTGATCGTTGTCTGGCTGGTCGGCGGCATGGGCGCGCATGGCGTTGGCATGCACTGACCGCATCGTGTGAAATCGACCCAGGCGGCCGAACCGCTGCCTGGGTTTATTACATCCCGTTGCCTTGCACTTGCATGAAATCGAGCATGGTACGCGGGTAGAGCGTATGAAACATCCAACCTGTCAGTCCGATCGATAACACGAACAGCGGCACGACCAGCAACAGTGAGATGGTCTTCCAGCGTTGTGCACCCGACAAGTTCAGTTGGAACATGAGCAGCGCTTGCGCCAATAACGCCAACCCGGCCAGGATGGCGATAGCGATCACAAACCCCGCATACGACATCTCATGTTGCAGCGTGACCATCAGTGCGATGGCCATCAAACCGACCGATGCCGCATACCCAGCGACAAAGCCGACCGCACTGGCATTGCGAACATCCGGATGATCGAGTGGATCGGCGGGATGCGGGTTCATCGATAGGCTCCGTTGAGATACACGAACACGAAAATGCAGACCCAGATCGATGCCTGAAACATCCAAAAAATCCGCAGGTTGAGCAGCCGGGTGACCACTGCCGTCGTAAATCCCTTCACCGCGACCTGAACCATCATCACCAGCATCCATAGAATCCCGAACACCATATGGACCCCATGGGCCGCGACCAGTACGAAGAAGATCGACAGCAGGCCGCTTCGATCCGGTGTGGCACCCTCGGCGAAGAGCCGAGCGAAGTCCCGCAGTTCGAGCCCGAGAAAGGCGGCACCAAACACAACTGCGGCAAGCAGACCGCCGATGACAAAGGCGCGGTTGCCTGCTTTGAGTCCGACCATCGAAAGGCTATAGGTAAAGACGCTGGTAAATAGGATGATTGTCTGGATAAAAGCGCCGGCGGGGTGAACCACATCGCGGATCTGCGGACCGCCGGCGGCGTTGTAAGGGTGGTCGAGTACGGCGTAGGCTGCGAACAATGCTGCGAAAATCAGGGCATCGCTCATCATATAAAGCCAGAACCCCAGCGTATGCATCGAAACCGGGTCCGCTTCGGGATGATGCGGCGCCCAGAGCGGTTCCTCAGGCCCGATCAGACGATGTGCAGTGCGGCTCATTGGAATAACATCAGTTCAGCAACCGGCGGGCTGATATGATCGGTCATGATCCCCGTATCCTCATGATTGCGTTCCATCCGGCGCACCATCGCGGCCTTCAGTGTGAAACCTTTATCGTCCGCGAATGAGCGCAGAATGACGAGGCCGATGATCCCGAGCAAGCTGAACCCGGCCAGCCACCAGATGCGCCACACCATGCCGAAGCCGAACCCGAACGCCAGCCCACCAAGCAACGCCGGCACGATGGTGTTGTTCGGCAGATGAATGTCCTCGTATTGGTCCGGTGATGTCGCGGTCAACCCGCTGTCACGCCGCATCGCCCATGCATCACGCCCATGCACGACCGGGATGACCGCAAAATTATAGAACGGCACGGGAGTCTGCGTCATCCACTCCAGCGTGCGGGAGGTTTGCCACACATCCTGGCCATGCGCTTCCTTCGCGCGATCGCGGATACTGACGTAGATCATCTTGCAGAAATAAAAGACCGATACACAATACAGAAAAATGCCGAATTCCTGAATGATCAGCAACGGTTGCCAGTGCGGATCATACAGATAATCCAACCGGCGGGTCATGCCCATCAAGCCAAGTATATACATCGCGGCGAACACGAACACCGTGCCGAGCGAGAAAAACGTGAAGAACCGCCGGCCGCTATGCTCATCGAGCCGGAAACCGAAGACTTTCGGAAACCAGTACATCAGTCCAGCAAAAATACCGAATACACTGACCAGGAACATCGTGTGGAAATGCGCCACCACAAATACGCTGTTATGCACCGTGTAGTTGATTGCAGGAATGGCGAGCATCATCCCTGTCAGGCCGCCAACCAGCAGCAGAAACAGCGCGCCGATCGCCCATAACATCGGCGTCTCAAAGCGCAGACGGCCACGATACAGCGTGAGCGACCAATTGAACACCTTCACGCCGGTCGGAATGCCGACCAGCATGGTCGAGACGCTGAACACCAGATTGACGCCTGGCCCCGCACCCATGGTGAAGAAATGGTGCAGCCATACCGCCCAGGACAGACCGGCGATTGATAAGGTTGCCGCAACCATGACGGTGTAGCCGAACAGCGCCTTCTCGGAAAACGTCGGGATCACCTCAGACATGATGCCCCACGCCGGCAGGATGATGAAATAAACCTCGGGATGTCCCCAGATCCAGAACAGGTCCGTGTACAGCATCAAATTCCCACCGAGACCGGCAGTATAGAAATGTGTACCCAGATAACGATCACAGCTCAACAAAGCGAGGGCAACGCCCAGAACCGGAAACGCGGTGAGCCCGATGGTCTGCGTACTTAGCGTCGCCCAGGTGAAAAACGGCATCCGAAACCAGCGCATACCCGGGGCGCGCATCATGACGATCGTGGTGATCAGGTTCAGCGCGCCGAGCGTGGTGCCGAGGCTGCTCAGCTGCAACGCCCAATCCCAGTAATCGACCCCTACGCCGGGGCTATAGGGCAGTTCGGTGAGCGGTATGATGCCGACCCAGCCGGCATGCGAGAAATCGCCGACGAACAGCGAAATCATGACCAGCGCGGCCCCCGCCGCGGTCAGCCACAGGCTGACCGCGTTGAGATAGGGAAACGCCATATCCCGTGCGCCAATCTGCAACGGCACGATGATGTTCTGAAACCCGGTCAGGACCACGGTGACGGCAAAAATGATCATGATGGTGCCGTGCGAGCTGTAGATCTGATCAAAATGGAACGGCGGCAAATACCCGTGCACCGCCTGAAGATGTGCTGCTGACCGCGGCCCATCGGCCAGTAATTGCTGTGTGCGGATCATCACGCCATCGATGAAGCCGCGCAACAGCATCACCAGCCCGATAATGATGTACATGACCCCGATTTTCTTGTGGTCGAGCGTGGTGATCCACTCGCGGATCAGATAGCCCCACCTGCGATAGTAGGTAAACAGCGCAACAATCGGCACCGCCATCAGCAGCGCAAAGACAAACGCACCGAGCACGATCGGGCTGTTATAGGGTATCTGCGAGAGCGTCAGCCGCCCCAGCCAGGGGGTCCAGGCACCTTGTAGATGAACCAACACTGTTGAACCTCGATACTTTCAGGAATGCGGATAGCCCGATAGATACGGCACACGCCTGGCCAGGTCGCGCCGCATATGCTCGGTCAAAAACATTGGAGTCGTATAGGTCACACCGTTCATCGCTGCGTGGACGATCCGGCTGAACAGATGCGGCTGCACAGCCGAAAACACCTGGGTAACATTGCCCAGATCGATGGTCGGGCGCGCCATCGATCGAAACCGTGCATAGTCGAGATGCGTCGGCACCGCCTGCGTTTTCGCAACCCAGGCCGCAAATCCAGCTTGCGTCATCACGCGGGTCGGAAACTGCATCCACGAAAATCCCGCGCCGCTGATGTCCGCCGAAAACCCCTGCCAAACGCCGGGCCGGTCAGCGCGCATCATGTCCTTGGTCCGCATCCCGGGCATGACGTCGATCATGCCGATCAGTTGCGGGATATAGAAATCATTGACGACATCGGTCGCGGTCAGGCGGAACTCAATGTTCCGGCCCGCCGGTAGCCGGAGCGCATTGAGTATCGCGATGTGCTGATCGGGATAGATAAACAGCCACTGCCAGTCGGTTGCGACAACGTCGATTACCAGCGGATTCGCTTTCCCCGGCCGATCCGGCATGGCGAGCAAGGATTTGCGTTGCCCTAGGGCCGTCGGCGCATAGGGGTTCACCAGAAACACACCGCGCCATGAAAAATAGGCGAGTGTCGCCACCGCGGCGAACGGCACGCCCCACATCAAAACCTCGAGCCGAACCGAATGCGTGAAGCCGGGATCGTAGCGAGCCTTGCGCGCGGCCCGGAAACGCCATAGCGATATCGCAACGAAAATACCGGTCGGCAGAATGATGCAAAGCATGATCAGCACATCGATCACGCTCAACCGCAACGACGTCGCCGCAATCGGCCCATCCGGATGCAGCAGCCGGAGCTGATGCCCCGAACACCCAGACAGCGACGCCAACAGTGCCAGTGGCGACAGCCGCAACCAACCGCATCGCCGTCTCATGAAATCTGCACGATGCCTTAGTTGCACAATCGCAATAATCCCCTGGTTCACCGCGGCTATAATGTCCGCGCGCATGCGTGGCGCTCATGGCGGGTCCTGTCACGGCGCCTCAGCCCACATTGGGATGGCGCATCCGGCGATCAACGGATGCGCGCGACCAACCCGTCACAAAGCCGTCAGGCCCGGATTATCGGCGCCGTCGGGTCAGCACTGTCTGGATCAGCACGGCGATCAGCAAAAACACCCCGCTCGCCAGATTTTGATAATAAGAGCTCAAATTCCCGATCTGATCGATCACGTTCTCGATCAGGCCGAGCAGCAGAACACCGGACAGCGCGCCCGCCATGGTGCCCACGCCACCGGTCAACAGCACGCCGCCGATCACCGCCGCCGCGATCGATTTCAATTCCTCGCCCTGGCCGGCGGTGGAGATGCCCGATGACAGATGCGCCGCCAGCAGCGCCCCTGACAGGCCGGCGAGCGTGCCGGAGACCACGTAGGTGAGTACTTTGATGCGTGCCACCGGCACACCCAGCATCCGCGCCGCTTCCTCATTGCCGCCGATCGCAAACACCGCCACACCGTACCGGGTGCGGTTGAGCACGATGGCGGCGATCGCAAACCCGATCAACACAATCCAGATCAGATTATCGATCCCAAGGATCTGCCCGTTCGCGATCAGGCCGAACACCCCGGGCGTGGCAATCACCAGGCTGTTCTTCGCCAACACCAGCGCAATCCCGCGCACGCCGAGCAGGGCCGCCAGCGTGACAATGAACGGTGCCATGCCGGCGCGCGCGATCAACAGACCATCGACCAATCCCACCGCGCCGCCGGCCAGCGCAGGCACCAGCAAGGCCGCCCACCAGCCATAAGGCAGCGCATAGGCCGCCAACACGGACCCAAGGCCGATCAACGAACCCACCGATAAATCAAACCCACCCAGGATGATCACGAAGGTCTGGCCGATCGCCACCAAGCCCAGAAAACTCGCCGCGGTACCGATGTTCTCGAAATTCGCAACCGTCGGAAAAAACGGAAAGCGCAGGCTCGCGACAATCGTCGCCAGCACCAGCACGCCAATCGCCCCACGCGACTGGATCAGCGCGATCAACCGTGCCCGTCGCTCCGGCGCGGCGCCTTCTGCCCGTACGGCCGCGCTTGTACCCGACACGCTCAACCCCCCGCCCGCTGCAAATACAGCGCACCGACGATGAACACCGCCTTGAGGATCTGCGCATAGCTGAAATTGATGTCGTTCATAATGAAACTCGCCCCCAGCACCTGCAACAGCAACACGCCGAACACGCCGCCGAGAATCGAAATCCGCCCGCCGGACAGCGGCGTGCCGCCAATCACCGCCGCGGCGATCGCATCGAGTTCGTAATTGACGCCGATGTAATTGGGGTCGGACGCGCCAAGCCTGGCCGCCGCGAACACACCCGCCAGCCCCGCGAGCACGCCGCTCGCGGCATAGACCAGCAACAACGTGCGCCGCACCTTGATCCCGGCAATCATCGCCGCCGCCTTGTTCGCGCCGATGAACAGCACGTATCGCCCGAACATCGTGGTGCGGACCAGAAAAGCGACCAACCCCGCAATCGCGAGGGCAATAATCGCGACGGTCGGCACGATCCAAACGGCGCCGATGCCCAGCGCATCGAACAAGCCGCCGGTCGGCAGGCTCACGCGCGAACCATCGAGCAGGGCTTCCGCGGTGCCGCGCGCGGCAACCAGCAGCGCCAGGCTCGATATCAGCGGATTGATGTCCAGGGCCGCGATCAGGCCACCATTGATCATCCCCACCACCAGCCCCGCACCAACCCCCGCCGCCACCGCCAGCCATGAGCCGCCGGGCAGCGCCAGTGCCATCACCGCCGCGGCCAGCCCCATGGTCGAGCCTACCGACAGATCGATGCCGCGCGTACCAATGGCGAGGCTCTGCCCCAGCGTCACCAGAATGACCGGCGCCGCCTCGAACAGCAGGTTGCGGATCACGAACACGTTGCGAAAGCCGGGTGTGAAAATCAAATCGATCACGATCAACGCGGCAAACGCCACATAGACGCTTTGCGCCCGCAGCAGAGCCATCGGGCTGTCATGCCCGGTCCGCGCCATCAAACCGGTGCTCATGGGTGCGCGACCGCCTCGTGCGGCTGGGCCAGTATGTCTAGCACGTCCTGCACCTCCAGCCCGTCGGTGCTGGTCGCACCGGTTACCGCTCCTTCGGTGAGCACGATCAACCGATCCGCCAGCGCCATCAATTCCTCCATCTCCGACGATGTCACCAGCACACCCAAACCTTGCTCGACCAGCCGGTTGATCGCCTCATGCACCTCGGCCTTCGCGCCGACATCGATGCCGCGGGTCGGATCATCGAGCATGATCGCGCGCGGCGCCGTGGCCAGGCAGCGCGCCAGCAGCACCTTCTGCTGATTGCCGCCCGAGAGCGAGGTGATCGGCGCATTCGGCCCGGCGGTCTTGATGCCCAGAACCTTGGTGAATTCGGCAACCATCGCCGCCTGCTTGCGCTGCGAGACGAAGCCGAACCGGGCAATGCGGGGCAGGGCGGTCGCGGTCAGATTTTCAGCGACCGACAGCTTGGGAAATATCCCCTCCGCACGCCGATCCTCGGATAAAAACGCCAGACCCGCCGCAATCGAGCGTCCGGGTGTGGTGGAGGGGACAGAGCTGCCGCCGACGCGGATTGCCCCGCCCTCTTTGGTCTCGGCGCCAAAACTCGCCTTCATCGTCTCGGTCCGGCCCGAACCGAGCAACCCTGCCAACCCAACAACTTCACCAGGCCGTACAGCGAACGATACGTCGCGCACCCGGTTGCGCCAGCGCAGGCCACTCGCCTCGAACGCGGCGACGCCCTCGCGCGGGGTTCGTGCGGGCCGATTGCCGTGAATGGCCTCGGCATTGCGCCCAAGCATCGCGCCGATCAGCGCGGCGCGCGGCAAATCCGCAACCGCTTCACTGGCCACCACGCGGCCGTCGCGCAGCACCGTCAGCCGGTCGCACAGCCGATAGGATTCCGAAAGCCGATGGCTGACGAACAAAATCGCAATACCGTCGGCCTTCAGCCGGTCGACCACCCGATACAGCGTTTCCACCTCGGTACCGGTCAACGCGGAGCTGGGCTCATCGAGAATCGCAACCCGTGCTCCAAGCCGGACACCCCGCGCGATCGAGACCATCTGCTGCAAACCAAGACCCAGCGCGCCAAGCCGTGCGCGCGGGTCGATCGCGAGATCGTAGCGCGCCAGCAGCTCGGCCGCTGATCGCTCCATCCGCGCCCGATCGATCAGCACGCCGAACCGGCGCGGCTCGTTGCCGAGAAACAGGTTTTCGGCAACGCTGCGCTCGGGAATCAGGTTGATCTCCTGATACACCGCACTAATCCCCTGGCGCTGCGCGGCACGCGGGCTATCCAGGCGAACCGCAGTGCCGCTCAAGATAATCTCACCCTCATCGGGCTGATAAAACCCGGTCAGGATCTTGATCAACGTGGACTTGCCGGCACCGTTTTCGCCAGCCAGCCCATGCACTTCGCCCGCCCGCAAGGCGAACGACACGTCGGATAATGCCTGCACCGCGCCAAAGCGCTTGGACACGGCGCGGGTTTCGAGGATGATATCGGACAAGATCGTATCAGTTCCGCAATTAGTAGGGCGCATCGCTCGCGAGAGCCGATTTGGCATCGGCCTGCGTGTAGAGATGATCCTTGATCACGATGGTCTGCGGCACGGGCTTGCCGTCGAACCAGTTCTGGATCTCGTGCAGCGCAATGGGCCCGAAGCGCGGATTGGTTTCATCATCGGCATAGACCCACCCGCTGACGATATCCTGCACGCCCTGCTTGGTGCCATCGATCGTCACGATCTTGACCTGACCCGGCTTTTTGCCGGCATCCCGCAGCGCCGTGATCGCGCCGAACGCCATCGTGTCGCTTTGGGTGTAGACCGCATTGACGTTCGGATGCGCCAGCAAAATCTGGCTCATCACGGTCTGCGCGTCGGTCGTCGACCAATTGCCGGTCTGTGCCGCAATGATCTTCATGCCCGGATATTTATGGATTGCTGCGGCAAACCCCTTGGTCCGCGCGGTCTCGACCGAATTGCCGTACGCACCCTGGATTTCGGCGATCACCGCATGGCCGCCGGTCGCCTTGGCGAGTTGCTCGCCGTCGATCTCGCCCTGCTTGTAAAAATTCGAGCCCATGAAGCTGAGATAATCGGTGCAATCAGTGCCGGCGGTATGGCGATCGATCGTGATGATCGGAATATGCTTGCCGACCGCCTGAGCGAACGCCGGTTGCAGCCCGGTCGAGTTCAGCGGCGCGATCACGAGCGCCTGGGCACCCTGATTGATCATGCTCTCCACATCGGCGACCTGCTTGGCCTCGTTGCTGTGTGCGTTGGTATAAACGTAGCGCTTGGCATGAAACGATGCAGCCGCATCCTTGAGGGATTTGGTCTCCTCCGCGCGGAACGGATTTTCATTGCCCTGCGATTGCGAAAACCCGACGACAATGGCCGAGATTTTCATATGGTTGGGATGCGGATTGACGCAAACCGCCTTGGAGCGCGAGCGGATCATCTGCGCGGCGTGCGGCGACGGCGACTGGGCATGCGCCACGCCCGCGAGTGCTGCGGCACAAGCGACTGATGTGACGACCCATGATGTCTTGATGGCCATTGTTGGTTTCCTCCGTTTATTGGCGGCAGCAAGAAAAGGCAGAATTATCCCGACCGAACCGTATCGAACAACCTGAACCGCTAGGGCCAGCACGATCATGCTGACCCAACCTCAGACCGTTCGTCTGTTCCATAATTTAGAACCTTGTTCTGGACTAGAAGATAAACGCAGTTTCTTGCATCGTCAATCATGCCTTTGATGGACCGCCGCAGCGAACCGGTCGACTAGCTTCGACCGGCCCGCGCCGACATGTTTCAGAACGGAATTTTATTCTTCAAGGCCGCTGCGGCGTTTGCTCTGGTATACAGATGATCGGTCAATACCATGTGCTGGTGTACCGGCTTGCCGTCGAACCAATTCTGAAGTTCGTAGAATGCCAGGGGGCCAAACCTCGGATTCGTTTCATCATCGGCATAGATCCAGCCGCTCACAATGTCCTGCACGCCCTGTTTGGTCCCGTCGATCGAAACGATCTTGACCTGACCTGGTTTTTTGCCGGCATCGCGCAACGCCGTCATCACCCCGAACGCCATTGTATCGGCCTGCGCATAAACGGCATTGACGTCCGGATGTGCCAGCAGAATTTGGCTCATCACTTTCTCAGCGTCCGTGGTGAACCAGTTGCCGGTCTGCTCGGTCACGATTTTCATCCCCGGATACGCCTTGAGCCCGGCCGCAAACCCTTCGGTGCGCGCCACTTCGACGGAGTTGCCGTAAGCGCCCTGAATTTCAGCGATTTTGGCGTGGCCTCCTGTTGCCTTAGCCAGTTCTTTCGCGTCGATCTCGCCCTGCTTGAAGTAGAAATTCGATCCCATAAAGCTGATATAATCGGTGCATATGGTGCCGGCGGTGTGCCGGTCCAGCGTTATGATCGGAATGTGCTTCGCCGCGGCCTGGGCAAAGGCGGGTTGCAGGCCAGTAGCGTCGAGCGGCGCAATCACGAGAGCCTGGGCACCTTGGTTGATCATGCTCTCAACATCTGCGACCTGTCGGGCCTCGTCGCTATGAGCATTGGTGTAGATCAGGTGCTTGACATGAAAACTGGCGGCAGCGTCTCGAACCGACTTGGTTTCGCCAGCGCGGAACGGGTTTGCGTTCGATTCAGATTGGGAAAACCCGACGACCAACTTCGACAGATTAACATGCGAGGGCGATGGATTGATACACACAGCCTTTGACTGAGCCTGAGTGATTTTTGAAGGGTCGACGGGCGCAGTACCTGCCAGTGCCGTGGCACTGAGGAAAGCAGTTGTAGCCAAAAATAGCTTTGCGAAATTCATTGTTTCCTCCGTTCCGCCGCCTCTGGTGAAGCGGTCATTTAGTTGTGTTTTATCGATAACAAACGGAAAAAATGATGTCAATGGTAATTGGGCGTGGCTCGATCATCCGATTGTTGTCGATCAAAGGGCCGGCCAGCGAAACTTCAACTGAAATCCACGCATGTATACCAACGTATTTTGCCAATAGTCGCGTGCACGCCTACAAAACAGCGATGTACCCACGTAATCGTGATCAGACTGACGGTACATCCAGCACATCACGGATGCGTTGCGCCAATTGATCGTACGTGAATGGCTTGGTCAGGAGGTGTACGCCAGCGTCGAGCCTACCGTGATGGATAATGGCGTTGCGGGAGTAGCCGGTGGTGAACAGGACACGCAGTCCAGGCCGCAACGCCTGCGCTTCGGTTGCGAGTTCTCGTCCGGTCCGTCCAGGCAGAACGATGTCGGTGAACAGTAGATCGATCCGTCCTGGACGCTGCAAGTGAACCATCGCTGCATCGCCATCTGCGGCCTCGATCACGCTATAGCCCAACTCGTTCAGCATCATGACGCTATATGAACGCACATCATCATTGTCTTCTACAACCAATATGATTTCATCCTTCAGGCCTCCAGGCGTGGGGAGGCATTCATCAGTTTGAGCCGCCGGAAGATCACCGCGATAGCGCGGAAAATAAAGGCGCACGGTCGTACCCTCGCCGGGCTCGCTGTAGATCGTGATATGACCGGCCGATTGCTTGACGAATCCGTACACCATGCTCAAGCCGAGCCCGGTCCCCTTACCGACTTCCTTGGTCGTGTAGAACGGCTCGAACACCCGGCTCAGCGTTTCCGCAGTCATACCGCTGCCGGTGTCACTGATCGAGACCGAGGCATATTGCCCTGGCACCACCTCGGAATCCGTTGCCGTATACGAATCATCGAGCATCGTGTTGCTGGTTTCGATTGTCAGTTTGCCCTTGCCGGCCATTGCGTCGCGCGCATTGACTGCCAGGTTCAGAATTGCACTTTCAAGCTGGTTCTGATCGATTTCTACCGGCCACAGCCGCGCGCCCAGCACGGTTTCGAGTTCGATGGTCTCACCCAGTGTCCGGTGCAGCAATTCGGTGCTGTCCCGCACGACCAGATTAAGATCGAGCGGCTTGGGATCGAGCGGTTGGCGGCGCGAGAACGCCAGCAGTCGCGCGGTCAACGTCGCCGCCCGCTGCGCACCTTGCGTTGCGAGGTCGAGTGCCCGCGTCACGCGCGGATTATCCTGCGGACCCCGCCGCCTGATCGTATCGAGCCCGCCCAGAATTACCGTCAGTAGATTGTTGAAATCATGCGCAACCCCGCCGGTCAACTGTCCGACCGCCTCCATCTTCTGGGCCTGACGCAGCGCCTCTTCAACTTGCAACCGTTCCGCAACGGCGGTGTTGATGCGATCTTCCAGCGTCAGATTGAGCGCCTCGAGCGCCATGGATTGTTCGAGCAAGGCATCCTGCGCGATCTTTTCATCGGAGATATCAATGATCGCCCCCACCAATCGCCGCCCCCCGGATCGGTCGATCTGAATCGTCCCGCGCGCCGTCACCCATTTTGGCGCATCGCCCCCGTTTATC
Organism: Acidiphilium sp. PA; assembly: GCF_026191915.1. Taxonomy (GTDB): domain Bacteria; phylum Pseudomonadota; class Alphaproteobacteria; order Acetobacterales; family Acetobacteraceae; genus Acidiphilium. The sequence continues at coordinate 529,788 of NZ_JAIMBY010000001.1, read as the reverse complement.
CGGTACTCGGCTTCGAACGCGGTGTTCGCGGCGATGGCGGCGGCCAAAGCATCCGTCACGCGCGCCCGATCGCTGGGGTCGATCGCTGCCAGAAATGCATCGATCGGCAGGCCGGCGGCGGCCACCGCTTCCGGTACGCCGAAGAACGTCACCAGCGCGCCGAACGCCATCGTGGAACCGCTCTCGATATCGAGATCGAAAATTGCCACTCGTCCGGTCGACAGGGCGATATCCAGCCGCTCGCGCGTCATCACCAGACGCTGCTCGCTCCGCATCACCTCACGTGCGGCCTCGCGCCGGATACGGGCCATCTGAATGTTGGTGGCCACTCGCGCGAGCAACTCGCGCGCGGCGAAGGGTTTGGTCAGATAATCATCGGCGCCGGCGTCCAGCCCTTCGATCTTTGCTTCCTCACCGGCCCGGGCCGACAGCAGCACCACGGGCGTGCTGGCCAGCGCCTTGTCCCCGCGCACCGCGCGCAGCAGGCCGAAACCATCCAGCTGCGGCATCATCACGTCCGACAGGATCAGGTCCGGCGGCGCCGCCCGCGCCGCCTCGAGCGCTGCGGCACCATCACCCGCCGCGGTCACGGTGTATCCCTGCGCCGTGAGCAGTCGACGCAGGTAGTCGCGCATATCGGCATTATCATCGGCCAGGATGATATGCTGCCCGCTGCTCGCGCGTACGCTAAGGTCGGGCTCGACCGGGCCCTCCGTGATCGCATCGTCCGCCGGCAGCCAGCGCGTCGCCTCTTCGATGAACATAGCGGCGTTGGTTAAGCCCGTAAGCGCTTCGCCAGGCATCACCCGATCCGGTGGCAGATGTGTCGATCCAAATCGCAACTGCACGGTAAAGCAGGTCCCGACGCCGGGCGTGCTGGTCGCTGCGATGTCACCGCCGTGCTGGCGCACCAGTTCCTGCACGAGCGCCAGACCGATCCCGCTCCCTTCGATGCTGCGGCCATGTGCGCCCTCGATCCGATGAAACCGCTCAAACAGCCGTGGAACCTCATGAGGCTCGACCCCGATGCCGGTATCGCACACGCTCACCAGCGCGCCTCGGCGATCCGCGGTCGTCATCACACGCAGGGTTACGCCGCCTTCATGGGTGAATTTGAACGCGTTCGACAGCAGATTGAACAGGATTTTTTCCCACATATCTCGGTCGAGGTACACCGGCTCCGGCAGGGGCGCGGTTTCTATGGTCAGCGTCAGGCCGGCCCGCTCCATCGCCGCGCGAAAGCTAGAGGCGATCTCGGCACTGAACAGGGTGAGGTCAGTCGGCACGAAACGGGCTTGCGCGCGCCCCGCCTCGATCCGCGAAAAATCGAGCAGGTTGTTGACCAGTCGCAACAGCCGGACACCGTTGCGATGGGCAAGAAGTAATTGTCTTTGCAGCGCGCCTTCGGTTGTCGCCAGGGCATCTTCGAGGGGCGCTAACATGAGCGTCAAAGGCGTGCGAAATTCGTGGCTGACATTGGAGAAGAACATGGTCTTCGCCCGGTCGAGCGCGGCAAGCGCGGCGGCTTGCCGACGCTCCGCCTCGAACGCCCGGGCGGAGGCCAATCCGGCGGCGATCTGCCCGGCGAGCAGATTGATGAAGCCTCGATACGCCGCATCGAGCGCGCGATAGGGGTTCAACCCGATCACCATGAACCCGGCCGCGACCTTACCCTGCGCCTGCTGTAAAATCGGCACCAGCAAGGCGCGCGCGGGCGGCCTGTCCCACACGCCATGCGGCAAACCGGCCAGCCGGGTTCCGAGATCGTCAATAATCACTGTTTCGGCTTCGGCCAGAACCCCGGCCACCGGCCAGATCTCGCCGCTCAGCACAGCCGGATCATCGCTGACAAGACCTGATTGGGCGACGAGGCGAGCGCCCGTCCGGTCGTCATCGAACACATACGTAAAGGCGAATGGCAGATCCGCGAGGTTTCGCGACAGTTCGCGGTCAATCACTTTGAATAAGTCAGCCTCGGTCTTTGCCCCGGCGCCCGCGGCTAGATGCCTCAGCGTGTCTAGCCGTCGATCATTGATCACACGATCGGTTTCCTCGACCACGACGCAGAACAGGCCGGCGATCGCACCATCATCGTCGAACAAGGGGCTATAAGAAAACGTATGATACGTCTCTTCCGGAAACCCGCTGCGTTCGAGCAGAAGCAGCATGGCTTCGGAGTAGGTCGCCTCGCCAGTCCGCATGACATGGTCGATTAAGGGGCCGATATCGGGCCAGATCTCAGCCCAGACCAGTCTTGCCGGTTGGCCCAGCGCCCAGTCCTGCTTGACGCCGAGCGTCGGCCGGTAGGCGTCGTTGAACAAAAAGATCAGCTCAGGACCCCAGCCCATCCACATCTGATAGCGGGAGTTCACCATCATGCGGACGATCGATGTCAGGCTTGCCGGCCAATTCGCGCGCGGGCCTAGCGGCGTGCAGGACCAATCGTGCCCATAAACGATCCGCCCACGCTCAGTGCCTTCACCTATATTCGGCGGTGACGGGGCCGCCTTGCCGGTCACCTGTGTTGCCTCATGTTACCAACGACAGACGACACCCGTATGCCAGCAATGGCCAGCATCAGACGCGTAGCGCTCAGCACGCAACACCGAGGGCAGCGCAAATTCGCTCGATCATCGGCTCGATCGAAAACGGCTTGCCAGCTGTTGGCCAGTGTTCATGCCCCGCCGGCACGTCGTCATCGCCGAAGCCGGACAGCAATAGAAAGGGAATACCTCGACTTTCCAGAACTTCCGCGATTGGATAAATTTTGCCATCTGCGACATTCACATCGAGCAATGCAAAATCCAGATCTTCGCCGCGAGCGGCCTCAGACGCACTGGCGACGCCATCGAACGGACCAATAATGGTACAATCCTCGTCCGAGAGAGCACTTTCGAGAAGCATTGCGACCATCGGTTCGTCATCGACAATCATAATCCGCTTACCGGGCAACCGGGGATTCATCAAACCTGTTCGGCCTTCCGCCGCGCGCATTCTGACAGGATCGTCATTTCAGGCGACATGGCGCGGCCCGGATATGAACACAAGGGTTTTTTTTGATCCAGCAGGAATAAAGTCAGCCAGAATATTCCATAATCAAATCAATAATGCCGTATTCGCTCGTTATCCCGCCGACATGCTAGAATATTCGTCAATCGTAATCTGATCGCAATCGCCGGCGTTCCGCAATCGTCAAGCGCATCCAGCGCCGTATCTTCGCAAATGCCCGTTCATCGATCTGACGCACCTGCTCCGGCAGGAGGCCATGCAGTGCCCCCAGAACTGACAGCGACAAAGGATCATCCAGGAGATGGAGGGAGGTGACGATGTGACGGGTCCGCGCGTCCACCTGCGATAGCGCTGCGGCCATCAGTTCGCTGATGACGGGCACGGCATAGCCATGTTGTTCAGGTGCATAGGGTATAACCGCCGAAACCGCTGGGTCGGTGTCAAGCCAGCGCAAATCGGACAGGCTGAAAAGCGGGGCCGTCGTGGGGACCGCCGCTGCGATCCACTGTAAAGCATGCAGGGCCATCCGTGCTGTCCGCGCGGGAACGCGTGACCTATAATCGCGGCAACCGGTGCGTTTCGCGGATGAGTGTGGGTATACTGCCGCGCCACACGCAAAGTGTGACGGTTCGAACATTTCTGCCTGCTTATCCATCCCACCGCCTCCACCATCTCTTGAATGTCCGATCATGGAAATAGAGGGCAATACTGCCGTTTTGTCTCCACAAAACTTCGTAACGTTCCGGCAAGATCAGGTGGCCGGCCGTAACGCAGCCTGAAATTGGCAGAGCGGCCGTTATTTTCAGCTTCAATCTGAATATGTAAAAAAGATAAAAATATAATGCGTGGAGCCAATATTCAGTAATACTATAGTAAAATTCTTGATCTAATTAAATTTCTTATTCAATTTTCTGCATAATCGAAAATATTTGGCAATTTATGTTTTGTCTCCAACGTAAAGTATACAAAAACAAAATTGGGTATGCCTCCCACGCCGCATTGCGGCGCATTTATTGGTACTCCTCGGCTAGTGGCGGCTGGTTCGATCGATGTAACCGGAGACCATGTATTCAGCTTTCGAGCAGTCAGTATACGATGCAGGCAGCCAGTCCGCCCCTCCCCGATGAGCAGCAATACTGCGCAGCAGTCGAAGCCGAGTGTGGCCGCAAAGCGCTTTCGCACGCCCCCCCCCGGCTGGCCGCTGCGGTGGCCTGCTCTCGACGGCAAACCCTATGCTTCTCATGCCCGCGCAGGACCTTCGTGCTGTTCTACATAATATCCCGTCGGCCGCCGAGCCGATGCCGTTCTGGGCCCTGGATCGCTCGGTCGATCGGATCGCTCTGCTACCCCAACCCACGGCCCGTAGCGATTGCGATAGTCTCTGGGTTTGCTCACTCGGTATCGAAACTTGCTGGATCGGTCCCCACGGCGCTGTTGGCCAATGGTTCAGGACATTTTGAGCGACCGAGCGGCAACGGCAGTGCCGTGCGCCTGTTCATCCAGGCCACCTCCCACCGCTTGCGTATCAGCCTGCACCGTTGTGTGTCGCATGACCGGATCGACCTATCGCAAGCTCGCTGTCCGCGCCCGAACCTTGCGCACCGAATCACCGCGGTATCAGCCGAAACAACGGCGCTCGATTCGGGTGAGTTGTCAATACGACGACGGCCTCAACCGGGTCAGAATCGAGCCGGCTGATAGCAAAGCGCTGCATCAGCGCGGCCAACGCCAGCGAACTCTCCGCCAAGGCGAACTGTGCACCCACGCACACCCGCGGTCCTGCACCGAACGGCAGATACGCAAAGCGATCGTATCCGGGCGCATCAGGCAGAAACCGCGCCGGGTCGAACCGTTCCGGGTCTCGCCATAACGACCGGTGCCGATGCAGCACCCAGGGGGCCACCATCACCGTGGCGCCTTTCGGTACAGCAACGCTTGCGCACCGGTCGGCGATCATCGCCCTCCGGGTGATCATCGCCGCCGGCGGATAAAGCCGTAGGGTCTCGTTCACCACGGCACGGGTAAACACCATCCGCTCCAGCGCTGCCGCCAGATCAGCGCCCCCGCCGGCGAGGTCAAGGGTCGCCGCCTCCGCCGCCAGCCTCGCCTGCGCCTCCGGATGATCCGCGACAAGCACGCAGGCCCAGAACAGCGTCAGCGCCGTGGTCTCATGCCCTGCAATGATCATGGTTGCTACCTCGTCGCGCAGCTGTCGTTTGCCGCCGCCCCCATCCCCGTCAGAGGCGGCCCGTAGCAGATCGAACAGGTCGCGGGGCGCTCCACCGGGCGGCGCCGCCTGCCGCGCCGCGATCATCCGGCTGATCAGGCCCATCCAGCGTCGCTGAAACCACCAGCGCCGAAAATCGCGCGGTGCCGGCATTTGTGCCGGCAGCATCATGTCGAGATAATCCGGTTTTGACAGGTTGATAATGGTGGCGCTGCCGATCAGCGCGCGAACCTCCCGGGCAAACGGGACTGCAGAGAGCGAGAACATCGATTGACACGCAACCTCCAGCGCCAGACCCTGCAATGATTGGAGCAGATCAATTGGTGCTTGCAGCGCGGCGAGTGCCTCGCGCCAGGCATCGATCGCACGGGCCGCCGGCACCATGAGCGTCGGGATCGAACGCGGAGCAAGGGTGGGCGCGATCAGGTGCCGTTGGTGCCGCCAGAGCCGCCCCTCGCTCAACAGCAACCCGCGCCCGATCAGTGGCCTGAGTAAACGAGTTGCGGCCGATGTCCGGCGATAGATGTCGTGGCGGGTGATCAGCACGTGGCGGATCATGTCCGGCGCATTGACCAGGATCAGGCTACGGCCCGAAAAAGCCTGGCGCACCACCATCTCGTCATATGCCGAGTCCGGCCAGAGACCCAAGGGATTGGTGCGTATCAACCGCTGCGCCCCACCTTTGTCCGTCATGGTTCCCAAAGCCAACGTAAAGCGCCGTCAAGGCGGCTGTGAAGGGGCATCTGGAGCGCGGCGGCAGTGTATTTCGGCCACATAGCTGGAAAATATCGCGTTTCACAGCTCACATATGTGACCCAGGTCACAGACAAATCGCCCGGAATCCCCTCATAGGCTTAGGTTAGCGCACCCGCTGACCAAGTTTCTGGGATCTGCTGCGCTCCCACAGGAATATTGTAACAAAGGTACCGCCATCGTATGCACGCTCTGCGGGTAGGGCAATGGCTGCATGCAGGGCGACGACATCACGATCTGGCTCGAAGGCTTGGGCCTCGGTGCATTCGCATCTATTTTTCGGGAGCAGGGGATCGACGGCGATATCCTTGCCGACCTGACTGAAGCAGATCTCGTCGCCCTGGGGCTGCCGATGGGGCCCCGCAAAAAACTGCTGCGGGCGATCAAGGCGCTGCATGGTGGCCCCCAGCCGCCGTCAGATGCGGCTGAGCGGCGCAACCTCACCCTTTTGTTTTGCGACATGGTCGGGTCGACAACGCTCGCCACAAGGCTCGACCCCGAGGAACTGCGGGTCATTCTGCAACGGTATATGGATGCCTGCACCGCTGTGATCGACCAGCTGGGGGGCTATATCGCAAGCTACCACGGTGACGGGCTGATGGCGTTCTTTGGCTACCCCGAGGCGCGCGAAGATGCCGCAGAACGGGCCGTTCGGGCTGGGCTGCGCCTCGTTCAGGCCGTCGGGCAGGTTCCAGGTCTGCCCGGGTTTCCAATCCAGGCCCGCATCGGCATTGCGACTGGCCTCGCCGTTGTCAGCAACGCGGCTGATCGTCAGAATGGCGTCGTCGGCCAACTGCCCGCCCTGGCTGCGCGGCTGCAATCGGCTGCGCCGCCGGGGGGCATCGTCATCAGCCAGGCCACCGGTGATCTGCTCGGCGGCCTGTTCACCCTCGAACCCCTCGGCGCACTCGAACTCAAAGGGTTCGATCAACCGCAGCCCGCGTGGCGCGTAATTGGTGCCGCCGCATCTGACAGCCGGTTCGCTGCCTCCCACCGTAGCCGCCGCGCCCCCATGATCGGCCGCACCACCGAACTTGCCACACTGCTCGACCGATGGAATCGTGCTGCCGCCGCCGATGGTCAAGTCGTTCTGCTGCTCGGCGAACCCGGGTTCGGCAAATCACGCATCATTGCCGCCTTGCGCGAAGCCCTGGCCGACGCACCACACGAGTTGGAACCGCACGACCTGATCATCCTGCAATGTGCCTCCTATAGCCAATCCAGCCCGCTGCGCCCGGTAATTGACTGGGTCGAACGCCGGGCGGGCTTCACGGCGGAAGAAACCGATGCCAGCCGACAGGCGAGGCTCGACGAATTTTTATGCCTCAGTGGCGTTGCGCGCGCTGTGATTGAGGATCTGCTCGGCCTCGCCGATGGCGCCGACGCGATCGCCGACCAGACCGCCCGACGCGAACGAACCCTCGCGGCCCTGGTCGATCTGCTCGTCAGTGGGGTGACACGTCCCCGCCTGCTGATATTCGAGGATGTGCATTGGAGCGACACGCTCACGCTCGAATTGTTGGCCCGCATCGTCGCGCGCGTACCGGGCCTGCAGGTGCTGGTCCTGGTCAGCGCAAGGCCCGAACTGGCGCTGCCCTGGGCAGCCGTGGGCAATCCGGCCGTCACCACCGTGCAACTCGACCGGCTTGAGCCCAGCGCCGCCGCCGCAATTATCGAGCGTCTCGGCGCCGGCACTCTGGCATCAGACATCCGCGAGCGCATCGCCGAACGGGCAGGCGGTGTGCCGCTGTTCGTCGAAGAGCTGACCCGCTCGGTGTTGGAAGGCGATACCGCGACGATGACCGTGCCGGCCACCCTGCAGGACACGCTGATGGCCAGGCTCGATCGCCTGGGCCCCGCCAAGGCGATCGCCCAGACCGGCGCCGTGCTCGGCCGCAGGTTTCCTTATAACTGGCTGGCCGCCTGCGCGGGCGTTGCCGACACCCGGTTGATCGGCGGTCTCAACGAATTGATCCGTTCGGGTCTGATCACCGGGCGCGGAGCGCCACCCGATGCCGTGTTCAGCTTCCGTCATGCACTGATCCAGGACGCGGCCTACCACTCGATCCTTCGTACCGAACGGATGCGCCTGCACGGCAATATCGCGTCTGTGCTCGAACAGAAATTTCCCCGCATCGCGGAAGACCAGCCGGAACTGGTGGCCCACCACTATACCGAGGCGAGCGCCGTCGAACCCGCCCTGCGCTGGTGGCAGCGCGCAACCATCCGCGCGACCGCCCGGGCCGCCTGGGTCGAGGCGATGCAGCACCTGCGCGCCGCCCTCCGCCTGCTGCTCACCCTGCCACCAGGCCGCGAGCGTGACGACCGCGAGATCGTGCTGCGCAAAACGATGATGACGCCGCTGGTCAGCATCGGCGGCTATACCACCGAGGAAGCCCGCAAGAATATCGAGCGCCTCAGCCAGCTGCTGGAGCATGCGCCGCCCGGCCTCGATGGCGTGGTGCTGCTCTACAGCGAATCGGCACGGCTGTTGATGCGCTCGGAACTCGACCACGCCGAGCGTCTGGCGCGCCGCACGCTGCAGATCGCCCAGCGCACCGATATTCCCAATCTGCCGTTCCTGCCCCAGCGCATTATCGGTTACAGCGCCTTGCTGCGCGGTCATCTGGCGCAGGCCGATTACTGGTTCACCACCTCGGCGCAGGGGTATGACCCCACCGTCAATCGGGATATCCGGCCGGGTTCGCCGCATGATCCTTATGCGAGCATGATGGCGCAGGACGTCCTGCTGCTGATCCAGCAGGGCCGGCTTGATGCCGCGAAGGCGCGTGGTGAGGCGGCGGTCGCCGAAGCGGCGACGCTGCAGTCTCCGACAACCGAGGCCTATGTGCTCTCGCATCTCGCTATCGCGTGCCTTCTGCTCGATGACGCCGCCGCCGCCGGAGCGGTCGCCGCGGCGCTCAACGTTGCGGTGGAACGGGCCGTGTGGCTTAAGCCGCACGCTGACTATCTGAATGGCTGGCTCGCTGCCAAATCGGGCGACCTGTCAGGCGCAATCGCCCAGATGGAGGTTGGCGCGGCCCTTGCTGCAAAAATCCAGAGCAACGTATGGTCTCCGTTCTACCGGCTGACCGAGGCGGCGATGATGGTCGAACACGGCAAGACCGACGTCGCCCTCGTGAAGCTTGACCAGTGCAACGTCCTGATCGCGTCCTCAGGCCAGGCCTACGCGCTCGCCGAAGTCCATCATCTGCGCGGCCGCATCCTCCGCGCGCGCGGCGACGCCGGGGCAAAAGCCGAGTTGGACACGGCATTGCGCATCGCCCGCCAGCAAACCGCCCGATTCTACGAGTTGCGCGCGGCCGTCAGTCTCGCCGCGGACGCAGAACCGGATAAGATCAAATCCTTGCTCCTACCGGCCCTCGCCGCGTTCACCCCAGGGTCGGACCACGCCGACCTGCGCCGCGCCCGCGCGCTGCTGGAACAGGCCACCGCGCAAAAGCTGGACTGAAGGCTGCTGTCAGATCAGCCCGTACTGCCGCGCCTTGTTGCGTAGAAACGGCAATCCTTCCTCGACGATCGCCGCCCGGCTGGATGCGACCGGCCGCCAGACCGACAATGCCGAAGCAAGCCGCGGCGGCATATGGATGAAACTCTCAAGCGCCATGCCGCCGGTAAACCCGAGCCCCGCCAGCCCGGCAAACACCTCGTCCCACGCGATCGTGCCGGTCCCCGGCACGCCGCGGTGGCTCTCCGACAAATGGATATACGCAAGGTGTGCCCCCGCCGCGCGTATGGCGTTCGCCTGCCCGGTCGCCTCGATATTCATGTGATAGGTATCCAGATGCAGCACGATATTCGGCGCGCCAACCCGCTCAATCAGCGCGACCGCCTGTTCCGTGGTGTTGAACAGGTGCGACTCGTAGCGATTGACCACCTCGATCCCGAAAATGATGCCAAAGCCGCGTGCCACCGCCGCCGCTTTGTCGAGAAACCGCGCCACCGCATCAAGCTCCGCCCACGTCGGCGCCTGGCCGGTACGCTCGCCGATCGAGCCATAGGTCACGCCGGTGAACAGCGAGGCGCCAATCGCGGCGGTCTTTTCCAGCGCGCGCGTCACGAACTCCAGCGCCTTGTCGGGGTTGGTGGTCGGCCGCGCATCCTCGGGCAGACCGAGCGAGCAGCATGCAGTGAGCCCATGCTGCTCCAGCAAGGCCCGCGTCACCTCGGTTTCGGCCCGGTCCGGCTCGATCAGCGCGATCTCGACAAAGGCGAGCCCGTGTTTCGCCGCCTCGGGAATGGCGAGCCGTGCGGCCTGCTCGGTCCAATCATGCGCCCACAGGCTGGTATGGATGCCAAATCCCTTCACGTGCCGCCTCTCCTTATTTGAAGCGCCGGGCGCGCCACGCGAGCACCGGATTTTCGACCAGGATCACCCCGATCAAAATCACCCCGATCACGCCGGCCTGATAGATCGGGTTGAAATCATTGTAGCTTAGCCCGTAATCGACGATCGCGATCACCACCGTCGCCAGCGCCGTGCCCACCACCGAGCCGGTCCCGCCAAAAATCCCGGTGCCGCCCAGCACCACGATGGCGATGCTGATCAGATTGTCGTTCATCCCCGCATCCGGCCGCGCCGTGCCGAGCCGCGCGGCACCGACGATGCCGGCAATCGTCGCGGTCAATCCGCACAGCACATAGGCCGCACCGCGCAGCCGGCCGACGCGCAATCCCGCCAGCGCCGCCGCCCGGTCGTTGGTGCCGGTCAGATACAGCGCCCGGCCGTAGCCAGTGCCATGCTGCAAAAACGCGAACATTGCGAGCAGCGGCAGATACAGTGCGATCAACTGAAACGGCAGGCCGAGCACATGCCCCTGGCCCAACGCCAGAAACCATGAGGATTGCTGCGTCAGGTCGATATTGGTCCCCCCGCTCAGCACCAGCGCGAGGCCGGCGTATCCGAACAAGGTCGCCAGCGTCGCAATGATCGGCGCAATCCGCAGCCAGGTCACCGCCAACGCGTTGATTGCACCGAGCCCGAGTCCGACACCCAGCGTCACCGCGACGGCGAGCGGCCATGTCACATCGGCATGCAGCAGCCGGCCCAGCACCACCTGCGCCAGACCGGCGATTGCGCCCACCGACAGATCGATCCCGGAATCGCCACCACTGATCACGAGCGTCTGCCCCAATGCGATCATCCCGATCTCGACGCCGAACACCGCCATGCTGCCGAAATTCGCACCGCTCAGAATATCGGGGTGCCCGACGGCGAACCCGGCCAGCGCCAGCACCGCCATCGCCGCCAGCAGCAACGGCCGTGTGCGGTCGAACCCCGATGCATGCATCCTCACATCCCTCCCGCATCACGGCGGGAGCTAAGCCCGATCGCCGCGAGAATGATCACCCCCAGCGCCACGCCGTTCCAGAACGGCTGGATGTGCAGCAGCACGATCCCGTCATCGACCACCTGCACCACCAGCGTGCCCAGCAGCGTGCCCGCCATGGTGCCCCGCCCGCCGGACAGCGATGTGCCGCCCAGCACCACCGCCGCAATCACCTGCAAGACAAACCCGCTGCCGGTCGAGGTCTGCACCATCGGGCTCTGCCCCAGTGTGAGCAATGCTGCAAACCCGGTCAGCAGGCCGAGCATGACATAGGCCGCGAGCTTGATCCGCTCCGGCCGGATGCCGGCGAGCCGCGCCGCCTCCTCGTTGTTGCCGAGCGCATAAACATGCCGCCCCCAGCGGAAATACCGCAGGAACAGCGACGCCACGATCACCAAGCCCAGCGCAATCAGCGCCACCACCGGCAGCCACAGCACATGGTCGACCACGAAAACACGGGTCAGCACCGGGGGGATCTGCGTGATCCAGTTGCTGCCCAGCACGATGAACACGATCATACGATAAATACTGAGCGTTCCCAGCGTCGCGATCACCGGCGGAATTTTCCCTTTGATGATCAGCACCGCATTCACCAGCCCCAGGCCCGCGCCGGCGAGCAGAAATACCGGCACCGTCGCGGCCAGGCTCCACCCCGCCGCGAAACAGGACCCCCCGATCGCCGCGGTCAGCCCCAGCATCGAACCGGTCGAAACATCGATGCCGCCGGTCAGCATCACCACCGTCATGCCGATCGCCGGGATCAGCGTGATCGCGCTGGATACGAACAGATTATCGAGATTGATCCGGCTCCAGAACGCGCCGTGCGAAAACATGCCGATGCCCGCGACCAGCACCGCCAGCGTGATCAGCAGCAGCGCCTCGCGCCCCTGCGGCAGGCGCAAGCGCGGCACCTTTGGCGCGCCCATCACCGCCGCACTCATGCGGCCCTCGCATCCGCGCCGACCGCGCTGGCCAGAATTGCCTCGGCATTCATCGCCGCGCCCTCGGCAACGCCGATCACGCCGCCGCGCCGCATCACAATGATCCGGTCGCTCACCGCCAGAACCTCCGGCAGGTCCGATGAAATCACCACCACCGCCAATCCGCCGGCCGCCAGATCGCGGATGAAATCGTGGATCTCCGCCTTGGTGCCGATATCGATGCCGCGCGTCGGTTCATCCAGGATCAGCACTTTCAAACTTTGCCCCGCCCAGCGCGCGAACAACGCCTTTTGTTGATTGCCGCCCGAAAGCGTGCCGATGCCGATTGTCTCATCGCGTGCCTTGATCCGGTAGTGCCCGATCAGCCGGAGCGCCTCGTCCCGCAAGCCCGCGAAATCGAGCCGCCCGCCGCGCGCGCGAAACCGCCCGATGGTGCCTGCCGTCAAATTCGCCTCGAGCGGCTTGGTCGCAAAAATACCCTGTAATTTCCGGTCTTCCGGCAGATACCCGATGCCGAGCCTCATCGCCTCGGCCGGATCGCGCGGGGCGATCGGCCGGCCCTCCAGCGCGATCGTGCCGCGCTCGGGCCGCAATGCGCCGAACGCCGCCAGCGCGACCTCACTGCGCCCCGATCCCACCAGCCCGTAAACCCCGGTCACCTGGCCCGCCGGCACGTCCCAATCGACATTCTGATATAACCCCGCCCGCGTGAGCCCGGTAATTCGCAGCGCCGGCTTGCCGTGGGCGGGAGCGGCGCGGTCGCGCAGCGGTTTGCCGTAATCCCGGCTCGCCTTGCCCGCCATCAGCGTCAGCAACTTCGCCTCATCCAGATCACTCGTCAGCGCGGTGCCGCTCACCCGCCCATCGGTCAGCACGGTCACCCGGCTGGCGATCCGGCGAATTTCGTCCAGCCGATGCGTGATGTACACGATCGCCCGGCCGTCGCGACGCAAGCGCTCGATGATCACGAACAGCCGATCGGTCTCCGCCTGCGATAAAATCGAGGTCGGCTCATCGAAAATGATCACCTGCGCATTCAGCATCAGCGCCTTGGTGATCAACACCATCTGCTGAAACCCGATGCTGAGGCTGCTCATCCGGCGCACGAGCAGGCTCGCAGGCAGATCGAGCTGTTCCAGCAGCGGCCGCACCACCGAAGCCATCGCGCCACGCCGCACGATGCCGAACCGTCCGGTCATTTCGGCGCCCGCGAATATATTCTCGAGCACCGAAAGATGCGGATAGATCATCGGCTCCTGATAGACCGCTGCAATCCCCGCCGCGCTCGCCTGCGCCGGATGGGTGAACCGGCACGGCGTGCCGCCCACCGTGATGCTGCCCTCATCCGGCACGATCGCGCCGGTCATTACCCGGATCAGGGTCGATTTGCCGGCGCCGTTCTCGCCGAGCAACGCGTGGGTTTCGCCCGGCACCAAAGTCAGATCGACGCCATCGAGCGCGACCACGCCGCCGAAGCGCTTGACGATCCCTTTCAGCTCGACCGGCGCCATCCTGCGAACCGCTCAGAAATTCAGGCTGACATTGGCCTTGTCGATCACCAGTGGCTTGCCCAGCAGCAGCGTATGCGTTGCGGCATCATAGTGCACCTTGCCCTTGATCCCCGGCACTGCGTTCTCGGTTGCGAACGGTTTATGCGCCAACTCCTGCATGATGCCCCAGGCGGTCAGATATCCCAGCGCAATCGGGTTCCACAGCACCACGCTCTTGACGGTGCCGTTCATGATGAACGGGCGGATCGAATTCGGATCGGTAATGCCGGTCACGGCCACCTTGCCGGAGAGCCCGGCCCGCAACACCGCCTGCGCCGCGCCGGGCACCGCCGTCGAATTGACGCCGACCACGCCCTTCAGATGCGGATACGCCGAGAGCAACTGCCCGGTCACCTGCGTCGCGTTGTTGATGTCCTCCCCGGCGTACTGGATCGAAACCACCTTGATCCCCGGATATTTCGCCGCGATCCGCTGCTTCATCAGCGCAATCCATTCGTTCAGATTGGTCGCGGTCGGACCACCGGAGACGAAGGCCACGTCGCCCTTGCCGCCGATCGCCTTCGCCAATTGATCGATCACGGTATAAGCCAACGCCTTGTTACTGGTCTGCTGCACCCGCAAATCCACATCCGGACCATCGACCTGTGAATCCGTCGAATAGAACAGAATGCCGTGGTCCTTCGCCTGCTTGGCCAGCGCCTCGAGCGCCGTTGGGCTGTTCGCGGAAACACCGACCGAGGTGACATGCTTGTTGATCAGGCTCTGCACCATCTCAGCCTGGCCCGAAACCGAAGCCGTGGTCGGTCCCTGATAAATGATGTGGGCACCGAACTTTTTGCCCGCCTGCTCGAAACCCTGTTTCATCGCCGAAAAATACGGAATGCCGACCAGTTTCGGCACGAACGCGATGCTCGGCTCAGCGGCCAGTGCCATGCCGCCACCAGCGACCAGCAAGGCAAGGCCGACCAGGATCGCTGATGACCGAAAATGATGCTTCATGGCGCGTTTCCCTCCGATAGATTGTTGATTCCGCCCCTTTGGGTCCAGTTTATCCGGCAAACTTAACATGAATGAACATTGATCTGTCAAGTGAGTCGGGCAGTACAGGGGAGAAAGGACTTCTTTTTTTGTAAAAAAAGAAGCAAAAAAACTTTTATTCGCTGGGTTCATGCGGCTGAAATCGCTTTAGCCCAGATTAAAAAAGTTTTTTGTTTCTTTTTTTCAAAAAAGAAGCGCTTTCTTGCTTGCTTGAATACGCCGCGTAAATTCGCAATTGTGCGGCGCAATATAGCGCAAATCAAAAACTCATCAGATCACCGCTTGTGAGACCGCGCATTGTGGCGTAAGCGACGATCGTGATGTGGAAACGCACATATAAATGTTCAAAACCGGCGTGCGGGCCATGAGCGACACGCTGCGTCAGGCGGAAATCCTCCGCCGTGCCGTCAACGCGCCGGTCTTGCGCGTCCGCGATCTCGCCGCCGAGTTCGGCGTCCACGACATGACGATCAGGCGTGATTTCGACGCGCTGGCGGAGCAGGGGTTGATGGAGCGAGTGCGCGGCGGCGCACGGTTGCGCGAGCGCATGAGCGAGGAACTTAGCCACCAGCTGCGCGCCAGCCGTCACACCGCGGCGAAATCCGCAATCGCCAGGGCCGCCCTCGGTCTGATCGGGCCAGGCGACACGATCGCTTTCGATGCCTCGACCACGGCGTTGCATCTGGTGCGCATGCTCGCGGGGCACGACGTGTCGGCCATCGTCTCCAGCCTGGATGCCGCGAATACGCTCGCCGCCGCCGGCGTCGATTTCGTGCTGGTCGGCGGTGCGTTTCACGCCCCGGCGCGCTCCTTCACCGGGGTTCTGTTCGAAGATGTCATGGCCCGCCTGCACCCCGACAAGGTGTTCTTTTCCACCAGGGGATTTCACGCGGTCCTTGGCCTGACCGATTCCCATCTGCCCGAGGTCGGTGCCAAACGCGCCATGCTGCGTTCGGGCGCAACCGCGATCGCGCTGATCGACTCTTCGAAATTCGGCAGGCGGGCGCTGGCAACCATCGCAAGTTTGACCGAACTCGACATCGTCATCACCGATGCGATGCCGGCCGAGGCCGATCTCGCGGCCTTGGAAGCAGCCGATATCCGGCTGATCGTCGCGGAGGATTGATGGACGACGCAATTTTCATCGCGCGGCTCGATGCGCAGATCATCGAAACGCCAAGCTGGGCGTTCGGCAACACGGGCACCCGCTTCAAAACCTTCGCCGCCCCCGGCGCCGCGCGCAGCGTGTGGGAAAAGATCGAGGACGCGGCAGAGGTTCACCGCATGACCGGCATCGCCCCGCGCATTGCGCTGCATATCCCGTGGGACAAGGTGGATGATGCCGCAGCCCTCGGCCGCTTCGCTGACGAACGCGGCATCGCGATCGGCGCCATCAACCCCAATCTGTTCCAGGACGAGGAGTATCGCCTCGGCTCGCTCACCCACCCCGATGCCCGGATTCGCGACAAGGCCATGGCCCATCTGCATGATTGCGTTGCGATCATGCATCAGACCGGCGCCCGCGATCTCAGCCTTTGGTTCGCGGACGGCACCAATTACGCTGGTCAGGACGACATCCGCGCCCGGCGTCGGCGCCTGCGCGCCGGGCTGCAAACCTGCGCCGACATCCTGCCGGATGATGCGCGTATGCTGATCGAATACAAATTCTTCGAGCCCGCCTTCTATTATACCGATCTGGCCGATTGGGGTGCCGCATTGCTGCATGCGCAGGCGCTCGGCCCGCAGGCGCAGGTGCTGGTCGATCTCGGTCACCACGCGCAGGGCGCCAATATCGAATCCATTGTCGCCATCCTGCTCGATGAAGGCAAGCTCGGCGGCTTTCACTTCAACGCCCGGCGCTACGCCGACGATGATCTGATCGTCGGGTCCACCAACCCGCTCGAACTCTTCCTGATCTACGCCGAACTGGTCGCGGCCGCCGACGATCCGGCAACCCAGGCCTGCGCCCGCGGTGTCAGCTACATGATCGATCAGAGCTTCAATATCGAAGCGAAAATCGAAGGCATGATCATGAGTATTCTGAACTGCCAGGAAGCCTATGCGAAGGCTCTGCTGATCGATCGCGCCGGCCTCGCGGCCGCGCAGGCCGAGGGCGATGCGTTGGGCGCACACCGCATTTTGCTCGATGCCTTCCGCACCGATGTCCGCCCGCGTCTCGCCGCCTGGCGGCGCTGCCACAATCTGCCGGAAGACCCTCTGCGCGCCCACCGCGAGGGCGATTATCTGCGGGCGATCAAACGCGACCGCGGCGTCATCGCGACCGGCGGCGGCTATGGCGACTAATCCGATCATGAGGCTCCGATGAACGATACCGATCAACGCTGCCCCACGTGGTCAGCATCCCAGCCGCCGGCCGGCGAAGGACTGGCGGCGCTCGCCCACCGTTCCCGCCTGCTCGGCGCGGATCGCCGCATTGTGAATATTTTCGGTGGCAATACCTCGGTCAAATCGATCGAGCGCGATCACCTCGGCCGCGCGACGCCGGCGCTCTGGGTCAAGGCTTCCGGCAGCGATCTCGCCTCGATCGAGCCGAAGCATTTCGCCGGCCTCCGCCTCGATGACATCGAACCGCTGTTCGCGCGCCCCACCATGTCCGATGAAGACATGACCGCCTATCTCGACCGTTGCGCCTTCGAACCCGGCCGGCCGCGCCAGAGCATTGAAACCCTGCTGCACGCCTTCACTCCGGCGACGCATGTCGATCACACCCACCCCGATGCGATCATCGCGATTGCGTGCAGCCCGCACGGCGCGGCGCTGGTCGACCAGGTGTTCGGCAACCGGGCGGCGTTCGTGCCCTATATCCGCCCCGGGTTCGATCTCTCGAAACAGATCGGCGCCGCCGTGCGCAACAACCCTGACCTCGAATGTGTCGTCATGGGCAAGCACGGCCTGGTCACCTGGGGCGACACCGCGGCGACCTGCTATGCCAGCACGTTGCGCATCATCGGCGAAGCCGAAGCATTTCTCGCGGCAAAACCGAACCCATCGCCCTTCGGCGATACCACGATCGCGCGCGCGTCGGCTGCCGAGCGCGACACGCTGCTGACCCAGGTGCTGCCGGTGATTCGCGGCGCGATCAGCCAGGATCGAACCATGATCCTCACCGTCGATTCGAGCGATGATGTGCTGAATTTCACCACCAGCGCCCAATGCGCAGCCCTTGCCATGCGCGGCGCCGCTTGCCCGGACCATCTTGTCCATACCAAGCGCGTGCCGCTGTTGCTCGATTGGCAGCCCGAACAGGGTGCCGGCGCCCTGATCACGGCAGCCACCGCCGGCATCGCGCGTTTCGTGAGCGATTATCGGGATTATTTCCAATCCCACGCCCAACCCGGCGATACGATGGCCGCGCCCTGGCCCCGCATCATTCTCATCCCCGGAATCGGCATGGTCACCACCGGCCCCGATGCCTTCGCCGCCGAAGTCTCCCGCCAGTTGTACCGCCGCGCCATCGCGGTGATGCGCCATGCCGATGTGGTGGGCGGCTTCGAGACGCTCGACGCCGCCGAGAGCTTCGCCATCGAATACTGGCCGCTCGAACTCTACAAACTCTCACTGAAACCGCCGCCGAAGCCGCTCGATGGCCATGTCGCGCTGATCACCGGGGCCGCCAGCGGCATCGGCCGTGCTGCCGCCGCGCGCCTCGCGCGGGATGGCGCGCATGTCGTCATTGCCGATCGCAATGCCGAGGGCAGCGCGGAAGTCGCCGCCGCGCTCACCGCCCGCCACGGGTTTCACCGCGCGATCGCCATGCCGATGGACGTGACCAACGAAACCGCGGTCGATGCGGCCTTCACCGCCGCGACGCTCGCTTACGGCGGGGTCGATATCGTGGTGAACAACGCCGGCATCAGCAAGAGCGACCCGATCGAGGCGACCAGCCTGGCCGACTGGCAATTGATGTTCGACATTCTGGCCACCGGCTATTTCCTGGTCGCTCGGGCCGCCTTTCGCGTGCTGCGCCGGCAGGCTCGTGGCGGCGCGCTGGTATTTGTCGCCAGTAAAAACGCAGTCGCTGCCGGGCGCAACGCCGGCGCCTATTCGGCCGCCAAAGCGGCGGAACTGCACCTTGCCCGCTGCCTTGCCGAGGAAGGCGGCAGTGCGGGCATCCGCGTCAACACCGTGCTGCCGGATGCCGTTCTGTCGGGCTCCTCGATCTGGAACTCATCCTGGCGGGCCGACCGTGCCGCCACCTACGGCATCGCCGAGACCGAGCTTGAAGCGCATTACCGCGCGCGCACCACGCTCAAGGTCAACGTCCTGCCGGACGATGTCGCTGAAGCCATCGCGTTCTTCGCCTCCCCCGCCTCGCTGAAAACCACCGGCGGCGTGCTGACGGTTGATGGCGGCGTGCCCGCCGCCTATGTCCGGTAGCCCTGCGCGCCACATCGCGATCGACCTTGGTGCATCTGGCGGGCGGGTCGCACTCGGCGCGGTCGAAGAGGGCCGGCTGAGTTTCGATATTGTGCACCGGTTTCCCAACCGCGCGGTACCGCTCGGCGCCAGCCTGTATTGGAACATCCTCGAACTCTGGCGCGAAATTCGCCATGGTCTGCGCATTGCGTCCGGCCGGGGGCCGGTGGCGAGCATCGGCGTGACCACCTGGGGGGTCGATTACGCGTTGTTCGATGCCGACATGCTGGCGATCGGCATGGTCCACAGCCACCGCGACCGCCGGACCGACGGCGTGATCGACAGGCTCGATGAAATCATGTCGCGCGCCGATTTATATCAGGCGACCGGCGTGCAGTTTCTGCCGATCAACACGCTGCCGCAACTCCTGGCCGCACAGCGCGCATCGCCTGACCTGTTCAGCCGGGCAACGCGCTTCCTGATGCTGCCGGACCTGATCCATTACTGGCTGTGCGGCGTCATGGCCTGCGAACATACCAACGCCAGCACCACCCAACTCTACGATCCCGTCCAGCGCGACTGGTCGAACGTCGTGCTGACCGCTTTCGGTATTCCGCGCGCCATGTTTCCCGATCTGGTCGAGCCCGGCACCATCCTCGGCCCGCTGCTGCCCGCCATCGCCGCGGACACGGGCCTCGCCGGCACCCTCGTCATCGCCCCAGCGACCCATGATACCGCGAGTGCAATCGCCGCGGTGCCGGCCGAGGCGGGCGAGGACTGGGCTTATATTTCCAGTGGAACCTGGTGCCTTGCCGGCATCGAACGCCCGCTTCCGTTAATCACCGATGCCACGCGCGACGCCAACATCACCAACGAACAAGGCATCGCCGGCACCACACGACTGCTGAAAAACACCAGCGGCCTGTTCATCCTGCAGGAATGTCTGCGCGCCTGGGGCGATCCGCCAATCGAGGCGATCCTGCAAGACGCCACAACGCTGCGTTCGGATATTGCGATCGACCCGACCGAACCCGATTTCGCACATCCCGGCGTTACCATGCCGGACCGCATCCTCCGCTGGTGTGCCGCCCGCGCCATCGTGCTCGATCCCACACCTGCCGTCATCACCCGCGCCGTATTGCGCGGCCTCGCGGCGTCGGTGGCGGCCAGCCTCGCCGCAATCGATCAGGTGGCCAATCACCAGACCAGGCGCATCCACATTGTCGGCGGCGGTTCGCGGATCGACCTGCTGTGCCAGGCGATCGCCGATTGCACCAACGCCACCGTCATCGCCGGCCCGGTCGAGGCCACCACCGCCGGTAATCTGCTGGTGCAGGCCGCCAGCCTCGGCGTCATCGCCCCGGGTGCGATCCGCACGGTCATGCGGGCCACCGCGGACCTCCGCTGCTTCATTCCAAAAACCCGTTAGCCCATCGGGGTCGATGACTTTGCGACAACGCCGATTTCACTTGACACTGCTGCTTGGATGAATAAAACGTCGAAAGAAACAAGAATTATTCAATGATTGCGGAAACGGTGGCCGTGCGTTCCAGCAGGCGTCTTGGACAGGATGATATCGAACTCGCAACCCGTGTCGCGTGGCTCTATTACGAATCATCGCTGACCCAGGTTGAAATCGCTGCAAGGCTGGGCTTGCCGCAAACCCGCGTCCAACGCCTGATTGCCCGCGCCGTGCAGGATGGCATCGTCCGTATTTCGATCAGCGGCGCGTTAGCCAGTTGTGTCGGCCTCGAACAGCAGATTGTGAACAAGTTCACGCTCAATTTCTGCCGCGTCGTCCCCGCGCCGCCGGAGGGTAGAACGCTGTTCTCATCGCTCGGCCGCGCCGGTGCGGATTATCTGACGGATGCGTTCGAACAAGGTCGCCACAGCATCATCGGGATCGGCCATGGCCGCAGCATCGCCGCATCGATCGATCATCTGACGCCCGGATCCTATCCCGATCTCACCGTGGTTTCAGCCCTCGGCGATGTGCCGCGCCGGGCCGGGGCCAACCCGTTCGACGTCATTCATGCGCTTGCCGACAAAACCGGTGCCGCAGCCTATCTGCCGCCGGTGCCATTCTACGCTAACTCGATCTCCGATCGCGAGATGCTGTTCCGCCAGCGCGGCGTGGTCGAGGCATTTCAACTGGCCGCACAGGCAACCCTGTTCATCGTCGGCGTCGGCGACGTCAAACCCACCGCCTTCCTCGGTATGAGCGGCATGGTTCTGCCCGAAGAATTCGCAACGGCCCGGCGCGATGGTGCCGTTGCCGAACTGCTCGGCTGCTTCTTCAATGAAGCCGGCCAGCGGGTTGAAACCGAGCTGCACGATCGGGTCATCGCGCTTGACCCTGAAGTGATGCGCGGCCGCGAAGTTCTGGCGATCGCCGGTGGGCGTGACAAGGTAGGGGCAATCCACGCCGTCCTGAACGCCGGCCTCGCGACGGCGCTGATCACCGACGAAGATACGGCCATCCGGCTGGCCCGACTGAAAGCCGCCCGAACGCCCAAGGTGAGGGCCGCCTTGTAATATCGTACGTTTATAGCAACAAATAAACCGGAGGCAACAATGATCCGAAACATCGAAGATCTGGCCGAAGATTGCATGGCGCGCGGTCTATCACGCTGCAATTTCGCGAAACGCGCGGGCATACTCGGCGTTTAACAGACTTGGCAATCCGGCCGGCGATCCTGATGGGGCTCCGGGCGATCACCCTCGCGCTGTCCAAACTGTTCACGGAGCCATCGCATGACCATCCAACCTTGCATCATCGCTCTCGATGCCGGCACCTCCATGCTCAAGGCGGTCGCCTTCAATCTGGCCGGCCAGCCGATCGCAATCGAAAGCCGGCCCAACCGCTATCGCGAAGCACCGGGCGGGCTCGCCGAGCAGGACATGGTGCAAACCTGGGACGATGCAGCGGCAACCATTGCCGCCCTGGTCGCCCGCCTCGATGGTGCACCCGTCGCCGGCCTCGCCATCACCGGCCAGGGCGACGGCACCTGGCTGATCGATGCCGCGGGCACTCCGGTCGGCCCCGCTCTGCTCTGGCTCGATGGCCGGGCCGGCCCGATCATCGAGCGCATCCGCGCGAGCGATGCCGGCCTTGCGATCTTCGCCGAATCCGGCACCGGCCCGGCGGCCTGCCAGCAGGCCGGCCAATTGCTGTGGCTGGCCGCCAACCGCCCTGACCAGCTCGCCCGCGCCACCACCGCGTTCCACTGCAAGGACTGGATTTATTTCAACCTCACGGGTGTCCGCGCAACCGATCCGTCCGAGGCGTGCTTCACCTTCGGATCGTGGCGCACGCGTGCCTATTCGCCGGTCACGATCGCCGGCTATGCGCTTGAATCCTGTCGCCATCTGCTACCGCCGATCATCGATGGCATGACGACGCAGCACCCACTCACGCCTGCCGTCGCCGCAACGCTCGGCCTCGAGGCCGGCACACCGGTGGTGCTCGGCTATGTCGATGTGCTGTGCAGCGCGCTGGGCGCGGGGATCTATGGGACGGGCGCCGACTGCGGCACCTCCATCATCGGCAGCACCGGCATGAACATCCGCCTCGCCGACGATGAGTTCGAACGCGCGGCCGGCGCACCGCTCAGCGGCTACCGCATGGTGTTTCCGGTCAGGGGCAAGACCGCGCTGCTGCAATCGACCCTCGCCGCCACGCTCAACATCGACTGGCTGGTTGGTATCGCCGATCAGGCGGTCCAACTCGCCGGCCACCCGTCCGATCACGGCGCCATGCTGCGCGCCCTCGACGAACAGGTGCTCGCCGCGCCGCCGGCGCGCGCCGTCTATCACCCCTACATCTCCGCGGCGGGCGAACGCGGGCCGTTCACCAATTCAAACGCTCGCGCCAGCCTCGCCGGCATCGACCGCAGCCTCGACCTGCCGGGACTGATGCGCACGATCTATGAAGGTCTCGCCCTCGCGGCGGCCGATTGCTACGCCGCGATCGGTGGCACGCCTGACATGATCAGCATCACCGGCGGCGCCTCACGGTCGGTTGCAATGCGGCGGATCTTTGCCGCGATGCTCAACCGTCCGGTGCGGATCATCAAGGAACACGGCAGCGGTGCGTTGGGTGCGGCCATGATCGCCGCCGTCTCGCTCGGCATCGCGCCCAGCATGGATGATTGCGCCCGCGCCTGGGTCGCCCCGCTGCTCGGCGCGCCCGAACCGCCCGATCTCGCGCTCGCCGAGCATTACGCTCCGCTGCTGCCCATCTATCAGGCCGCCCGTGACGCTGCGCCGCCGTTCTGGCACCAGTTCGCCCGTTTCACGGAGACGCGGCATGGATAACACGGCGCGTGACTGCGCGGTGATCGGCGATCATTTCATGCGCCCGGCCGCGTTCGAGCGGGCCATCCGCGCCGCCTGCGGTGATGCGGTGGCGCTGCGCTCGATGACGCTGCCCTGGCCCGATCTGCCCATGGAGCATGGCTATGCCACGCCGGGCATGGACGGGTTGAAGGAATACCAGGGCGATCCCGCAGAGATCACCGGTTTCGTCGGCGACGCGGAAATCCTGGTCACCCATCTCGCCCCGGTCTCGGCGCAGATGCTGGAACGGATGCCACGGCTGCGCCTGATTGCGGTATCGCGCGGCGGCCCGGTCAATATCGATATGCAGGCTGCCCGGCTGCGCCAGATCCGCGTGGTCAACACCCCCGGCCGCAATGCCGGCGCGGTCGCTGAATTCACCATCGGCGCCATCCTCTCGCAAACCCGCCTGATCGGCGCCGGCCACGACAGTCTGCGCCGGCAGGACTGGCGGGGCGATCTGTACCGCGCCGATCGCACCGGCCGCGAACTGTCCGAAATGACCGTCGGCGTGATTGGCTACGGCCAGATCGGCACGCGTGTCGTGCGCCTGCTCAAGCCCTTTGGCTGCCGCATCCTGGTGCACGATCCCTACGTGCCGCTCGATCCGGCGGATATTGCCGACGGCGTCAGCCCCGCCACGCTCGAAACCCTGCTCGCCGAAGCCGATGTCGTCACGCTGCACGCCCGCGTCACCGCCGAGACCACGGGATTGATGAACGCGCAGCGCATCGGCGCGATGCGGCGCGGTGCCTATCTCATCAACACCGCGCGCGGCCCGCTGGTCGATTATCCGGCGCTCACCGCCGCGCTGCGCGACCATCACCTCGCCGGCGCCGCGCTCGATACCTTTGCGGTCGAACCGGTCCCGCCGGACTGGCCGTTGCTGAGCCTGCCGAACGTAACCATTACGCCGCATATCGCCGGCGCGTCGGTCAAGACCGTCACCATCGCCGCCGCCGCCGCCGCCGAGGAACTCCGCCGTTTCCTCGCCGGCGAACCACCCCTCAACCCGTGCTGACCAACCGCACCCCCCAATCCAAGGTGACCCCATATGACTGAACTCGACCTGCGCAAATCCCTGATCCACGCCTGCCAGCAAATGAACGCACTCGGCATCAACCAGGGCACCTCGGGCAACATCAGCATCCGCCATGGCGATACCATGCTGATCTCGCCATCCGCGACGCCCTACCACCTGATCGGGCCCGACATGGTGGCCGCCATGCCGATCGATGGCGATTACGGCAGCTGGACCGGCCCGAAAAAACCGTCCACCGAGTGGCGCTTTCATCTCGATATCCTGCGCGCCCGGCCCGATGTTCACGCCATCGTCCATAGCCACCCCACGTTCGCGACCACGCTCGCAATTGCGCGCAAACCGATCGAGGCGTGTCACTACATGGTCGCCGCCTTCGGCAGCACCGATATCCGTTGCGCGCCCTATGCGACATTCGGCACCAAGGAACTCTCTGAGTACGCCCTCGCGGCCCTGCAGGACCGCATGGGCTGCCTGCTTGCCAACCACGGCATGATCGCCCTGGGTGAAACGCTCGACAAGGCGATGTGGCGGGCGGTCGAGCTCGAAACCATCGCCCGGCAGTATTACTATGCGCTGCTGCTCGGCCAGCCGCATATCCTGTCCGCCGCTGAAATCGACGCGACACTCGATCAATTCGCCGGCTACGGCATCCAGGACGACGCCCCGGCGAGTGCCGCATGAGTTCCAGGCGATGATCGCCTTGCCATCAGCCCAGCGGGCAGGGTGCCTCCAGTTGCCCGGTCATCCGCTCGGTCCAGCCGTTCGCCGCCGGAAGCGTCCGATCGAGCCCCAGCCGCCGCAGCGTGTCGCATAGGCAAGCGACGCCGGGCGCGCTGCAGAAACACCGTCCACCCTCCGGATCGCCGAGCCGCAACCCGATCGACCCGCCAATCTGCGTCGCTTCGCCGCTGCCGCTGCGGTTCAGCACGATCCGTACCGGCCCCGCGATCGCATCGGACGCATCGGGCGCGCGCACACTGTAGATCACCACCGGAACATCGAGCGAACGCCCCGAGCCAAACCGTGGCAACCGCAGGGCAAAATCGCCCGGCCGGTCGTCGCCGGTGTGAAACACGGCATGATCCGCGCGGTAGCGCACCGGCAGGTCGGTGAACACATCCTTGGCAAAACCCCAGGCCCGCCAACCCGGTTCAACCGAAAATCCGTCGCTTACAATGATCCGCACATAAAACGCCCCAGGCTCGGCGGCCGATTCGCGTGGCGTCAGGCTCACGGCAAGCTGTATTTCGCGATACCGCCCGAAATCGCTGACCCGGAAATCGATCGCCAGCAGCGTCACCATGCTCCGCCCGCGGCCGCAATCGAGCGGTTCGAACGCCGCGGCCGTCGCCGGATCGAGCAACCCGGCAATCGCCGCCCGATCGACGTACCACGCCGCCCAGCCTTGCGACGCATCGATCACCCGCGCCGGCAGCGTGAACGGCACATCCCCTGCCGGCCCGACCTCGAACATCGTACCGATCTCCTCGGGATCGGCTCCCGCGATCGGCACCTGGTAATCACTCAGCAGACCGGCCGGCGGATTGTCCAGCCGGTTCGCGATGTTCTCAATCGCGGTCGGCACCGCCGTCGCGAGATTAGCCAGCAGATTAAAGTACTCGCGACCCAACCCCTGCAGCACGGTCGCGGCACTCCACGGTCCCAGCAACCCCTGCTCGACCAGCGAGGCCGAGCGCCGCGCCGCATCGGCGGTCAACCGCCAAGGCCGGCCGACCATCTCCTCGCCCGCCCGGACGTAGCTATCCATCAACCGGAACAGATCGAGCGTGGTGAACCGCGGGCGGCGCATCACAGGCGGGCGCTTGTCCGGCATCGGGGCTCCTTGGCACGCATCGTCGGATGATCCGTTACGGTGCCGTCTGATCGTCCCTGATCCGCCGGGTCGCTGTCAACCGCCCCAACCGCGCAACCAGGCCGCCGCCGGTTCCGGCCGGCCGAACAGATAGCCCTGCATCATGTCGCAGTCGCGCGCCCGCAGAAACGCCGCCTGCGCCTCGGTCTCGACCCCTTCCGCCACCGTCGTCAGACCGAGATGCCGCGTCATGGACAGAATTGCCTCGGCCAGTGTCGCATCGCGCGGATTATCAGGAAGGCGCTGGATGAAGCTGCGGTCGATCTTGATCTCCGCGATCGGCAGATTCTGCAGATACCCGAGACTCGAATACCCGGCTCCAAAATCGTCGACCGAAAACCGTATGCCGCGCGCAGCCAGCGCATCGAGCAGCGCCCTGGTCTCATCGATGCGGTCGATCAGCAGGCTCTCGGTAATTTCGATCATCAAATCTTGCGCATCGGCCCCGGCCTCGATCAGTGCCGCTTCGATATCGGCGATGAAATCAGGATCATGGAACTGCCGTGGGCTGACGTTGATCGACACGCGCAGCCGCCGTCCCCGCGCCGCCTGCTCGGCAAGGATGCGGCACACCGAACGCAGCATCCAGCGTCCCATCGCGAACACCATGCCGGTTTCCTCGGCGATAGCGATGAAATTGTCGGGCGACACCAACACGCCATCCGGTCGGCGCAATCGGATCAGCGCTTCGGCACCGGTAATATGACCATGTTGATCAACCTGCGACTGCAACCACACCTCGAACCGATCGTGGATCAATGCATCCCGCAGCGCGACTTCGATCAGATGCCGCTCGGCAACGCGCGCCTGCATCCGCGTCTCGAAATAGACGATCGGCGTCCGATCGCCCGCCTTGGCCTGACGTACCGCCATGTCCGCCTGGCGCATAATGTCCTCGATGGCATGGGCCCCGTCCGGGAACATCGCGATGCCGATGTTGGCACTGACACGGCACTCGTGCCCGACCGCATGAATCGGCTGGGCGAGGGTCGCCAGCACCTTCTCGGCAATCCGTTTCCCGATCGCGGCGGCCCGGGGCTGTGTCTCATCCAGCCCGGCCAGAAGGATCGCGAATTTATCATCGCCAACCCGTGCCACGATATCACCCTTGCGTACCACGGCCGGCAATCGCCGACCGATCTGCCGCAACACGGCATCGCCGGTGGCATGCCCGTGGAGATCATTGATCGCCTCAAACCCGTTCAGATCGAGGACCATCAACGCACTGTGCATGCCGGACTGGCGGGCCCGTACCAGAAACTGCGCCAGATGTGACAGCAACAACGCCTTGTTGGGCAAGTTCGTCAGCGCGTCGTAATAGGCCAGGCGCTCAATCGCTGCGTCCGCCTGATGCTTCTCGGTAATGTCGACCCACGCGCCGACGATCTGGTCGGGACAACCGTCGGAACCGATCACGACGGAAGCCTCGTCACGCACCCACCGATAAACGCCGTCCGACCGCGCGAACCGGTACCGATGCACAATTCGCCCGGTCGCCAGCAACCGCTGCACGGCCCTTATCGCGGCATCACGATCCTCGGGGTGTACATGGTCTATCCACCAGTTCGGTGCCCGGACCGCCGCCGGACCATACCCAAACAAACGCTCTATGTTGGCGCTGAAGTCCGTCACGCGCCACAGCATGGAATCGCTCGTGCCGTTCGGACGCTCCAACGCATAGACCAGGGTCTGGCTGGCTTCGAGCAGTCGGGTCAACCGCTGTTCGGTATCGCGCCGACCGACGAGGGCAGCATCCCGGGCACGGCGCATTCGTAATGCGCAGAGTCCGTAAGCCAGGTCACCGGCGAGCTGGCTCAGTAACCGGATCTCCTTGCCGTCGAAACTTTCATCTCCTGGCAGCACGCTCGCCGCCCGATCGGTCGCAAGCAACGTGAGGCAGCCGAAACTCGCCCCCGTTTCGTCGCACAGCGGCAGAGCAACCGCTGATACATGTCCCTCCAGATCGGCATCGTCGTGCCACACGCTGAGCGCGGCGGTGTGCATCACGTCGTCGATCACAACCGCTCGCGCCTCACGCACGGCCGTGCCGGACGGTCCCCGACCGTGAACATTGTCGCCCCAGGAAATATGAACGTCGAAAATCCGGTCGATTCCGTGCCCCGCCATCGCGACCGGGCGAAGTGTGCGCCCCTCATCGGTTTCCGCCATACCGACCCACGCGGCGCTGTAACGGCCGAGCTTGACCGCAATATCGCAGATTGCCTGGGTTAGCGCTGCTTCATCGGTCGCTCGAGCAACGGCCTCCCGGCTGGCTTGAACCGTTTGCAGGGCGCGGTTACTCCGCGAGAGCAAAGCATTGGCACGGGCCAGCGCGTCCTCACGCAACCGGCCCTGAAGGAGGGGTGTGATCCATTGCACCAGATCGGCGCAAGTCGCCCGAAACGTGCCGCTCAACTCCGGTTCACGAAATCCGATTGTAAGGGCAAACCGCCGGTGGTCCGTTGCAATCGGCATCGTGATCTGCCGGCGCGTACCGCAGCTGACGGCGAAGGCAAGCGCCGGATAATCACTGACCTGTTCAGGAACCAGGACCGGTCCGGAGTCGACCGCGACCTGCTCGCTCAGGGCGGCGGCGCATGATAATTCTCCCAGCGGCCGCCACGCGGTCCGCCGCTCCTGGCCCAGGATGGCGGCAATCTCGGGCAAATCGGCGTGACTTGCCATTACCCGATACGTCATCGTCTGCGGATCGCCCTCGCTGACCGCACAATAGGTCGCGCCCAATCGGCGGCCGACATGCGCCAGCAACGTATCGAGTGCGTCCGTCAGACTGGGGGCACTTGCCGTTATCTCCGCAATTTCCTGTCGCAACGACAATTCGGCAATCATGCTGCGCTTTTCCGTCAACCTTCGGCGCAACTCGAGTTCCGCAACCACCGAACGCGCGAGTTCGCCCAGCATCGCGATCTTCTGATCATCGAAATCAGGTCGCAAAACCCGGTCAGCAAGCGCAAACGCACCAAGCGTCAGGCCATCATCTGTCTTTAAAGGTGCGCCCGCATAAAACCGAATGCCAAGCGTTTGCACCATCCGGCTGTCATTTGCCAGCGGATCGTTCAATGCGTCATGCAACACCACCGCCATCCCGCGGTTGGTCACCGCGTCGCATAATTTGTTCCGGCGTGGCAAGTCGGTCACATCGGCGCCGTAACTCGACTTGAACTGCACGACGTCCTGACCGACCAATGAAATTAACGCGATCGGCATCTCGAACATTGCGGCGGCCAGCTTCGTGAACCGATCGAATAGCTGATCAGGTCCGACATCAGCACCACTATAGCGTCTCACCGCTGCCAGGCGCTGCGGCTCACTCGTGTCAAGGTTGTGCACGACATTACTCATAACGGTCGACATATCTCAAATACTACACCATTGCAAAAATAATTATGACGGCAGAACGGTTGTATTTTGGGCGCTTGTCTTTTTAACGCATTTCCGTCATAGGTCTGACTTCGATCCGTCGCGCTGCGAGTCTCGCACCGCGGCGCCTTTTTTGTTGTGCCCGAATCGAGGGCAGGAGAGACCGATGTTCGACGCCCTCTCGGGCAAGCTAGGCGATGTATTCGACCGGTTACGCCGGCGTGGCGCCCTGTCCGAAACCGACGTGATCGAGGCGATGCGCGATATTCGCCTCGCTTTGCTCGAGGCGGACGTCGCGTTGCCGGTCGTGCGTGACTTCATCGCGAAAGTGCGTCTCCAGGCTGTGGGTGCGGAGGTGCTCCGCGCCGTCTCACCCGGCCAGCAGGTCGTCAAAATCGTCAATGACGCTCTGGTCGAGGCTCTCGGCGGCGAAGGCGTGGTGCCCCTCAACCTCAACGCCGCCGCGCCGATCCCGTTCCTGATGGTCGGTCTGCAGGGCTCCGGCAAGACCACGACCTCCGGCAAGATCGCCCTTTATCTGAAGGACAAGCAGCGCAAGAAGGTGCTGCTCGCCAGCCTCGACACCCAGCGCCCGGCTGCCCAATTGCAGCTCGCCCAGCTGGCCGAGCGCGCCGGCGTTGCCTCGCTGCCGATCATCGCCGGCGAAACCCCGGTGCAGATCGCCCGCCGCGCCATGGATACCGGCCGGCGCGAAGTCTTCGACGTCGTCATCCTCGATACCGCCGGCCGCCTCTCGATCGACGAAGCGCTGATGGACGAGGTCAAATCCATCCGTGCCGCCACCGATCCTGCCGAGACCTTGCTGGTGGTCGATGCGATGACCGGGCAGGACGCTGTTGCCACCGCAACCGCCTTCAACGAAGCCGTGAGCATCACCGGCATCGTCATGACCCGGCTCGACGGCGATGCCCGCGGTGGCGCCGCCCTGTCGATGCGCGCGATCACCGGTGCGCCGATCAAATTGATGGGCATGGGCGAAAAGCTCGACGCACTCGAGCAGTTCCACCCCGAACGCATCGCCAGCCGCATCCTGGGCATGGGCGATATCGTCTCGCTGGTCGAGAAAGCATCGGAAAACGTCGATCAGGCCAATGCCGAAAAACTCGCCAAAAAAATGGCGAAAGGCAAGTTCGATCTCGAAGATTACGGCGAGCAGCTTAAGCAGATCACCAAAATGGGCTCGCTCTCCGGCATCATGGGCATGTTGCCGGGTGTCGGCAAGATCAAGCAGCAGCTGGCGGATGCGGATCTCGATACCTCGATCCTGAAACGTCAGGGCGCCATCATCTCGTCGATGACCAAGGCCGAGCGCGCCAATCCCGACATCATGAAGGCCAGCCGCAAAAAGCGCGTCGCCGCCGGATCGGGCACCTCGGTGCAGGAAGTCAATCGTCTGCTGAAGCAGTTTGACATGATGAAGGACATGATGAAGCGCGCCTCGAAACTGGGCCAGAAAGGTCTGGCGCGCGGCGGTCTGGCGGCGCTGATGCCGCAAGGCGGCGGTCGGCGTCCGTTTTAATAAGTCCCATCGTCCGGGAGTTAGGTTTTTGTTTACTTTGGAGAGTTATACACAATGTCGTTGAAGATCAGACTGGCCCGCGCGGGCGCGAAAAAGCGCCCGTTCTACCACATCGTGGTGGCCGATGCGCGCAGCCCGCGTGATGGTAAGTTCATCGAGCGCCTGGGCAGCTACAACCCGATGCTGCCCGCCGAGCACGAAGACCGCGTGCGCCTGGTCAACGAGCGTGTCACCCACTGGCTGAGCCAGGGCGCTCAGGCGACCGATCGTGTTGCCAAGTTCCTCGGCAAGGCCGGCCTTGCGCCGATGCCCGTCTACCGCGATCAGCCGATCCAGGCGGCGCCGAAAAAGAAGGCCCAGGAACGTGCCGCCGAGCGCGCGAAAGCCGCCGCGGCCTGATCAATGGATCAGTCGCTGATCCTGATGGGCGTCATCGGCAAGCCGCACGGGGTGCGGGGGGCAGTGCATGTGCACGCCTACACCGCAAACCCCGCGTCGCTGGCCGATTTCGCCCTGCGCGATCAGCGCGGCCGCACCATCGATCTCGCCTGGATCACCGAAGGTGTTGCCCGCATCACCCTGCACGAACCCACGGGCAAGCGCGTCGTGGCGGACCGCGATGCCGCGGCGAAGCTGGTCAACCTGCAGTTATTCGTCGAACGCAGCGCGCTGCCCCCGGCCGATGATGACGAGTACTATCTCGCCGACCTGATCGGGCTCGCCGCGATCGGCGCCGACGGCACGATCCACGGGACCATCACCGCCGTGCACGACTACGGCGCGGGCGCGAGCATCGAGCTTGATGATGGCTCGCTGCTCCCATTCACCCGCGCCGTGGTGCCCGAAATCGACCTTGCTGCAAAACGCGCGATCGTCGTGCCCCCGGTCGAGGTCGCCGGCGAAATTCCCGGCCAGAGCGCGGTGCAGGAATGAGCTTCCGGGCCACCATCCTTACCCTGTTCCCCGAGATGTTTCCCGGACCACTCGGCCATTCCCTCGCCGGTCGCGCGCTCCGTGAAGCCATCTGGTCGCTTGATTGCGTCAACATCCGCGATTTCGGCCAAGGCCGTCACCGCGCGGTGGACGATACGCCGTTCGGCGGGGGCGCCGGCATGGTCCTGCGGCCCGACGTGCTCGACGCCGCCATCGCCTCGGTCACGGACGATCGCCCCCTGATCGCCCTGACCCCGCGCGGCCGGCCACTCACACAAGCCCGCGTGAAAACACTCGCCGCAGCGCCGGGCGTCATCCTGCTCTGCGGCCGCTACGAAGGCTTCGATCAGCGCGTCCTCGATGCCCGCAACGCCGAGGAAATCAGCATCGGCGACTACGTTCTCGCCGGCGGCGAAATCGCTGCCCTCGCCCTGCTCGACGCCACCATCCGCCTGCTGCCCGGCGTGATGGGTGCGGCCGAAAGCGCCGAAGACGAAAGCTTCTCCGCCCCGCTGCTCGAATACCCGCACTACACCCGCCCGGCCGACTGGAACGGCCACACCGTTCCGGACATCCTGCTTTCGGGCAACCACGAAAGTATCGCCGCCTGGCGCCGCGCCGGATCGGAAACCATCACCAAAACCCGCAGACCCGATCTGTGGGCGCACCATATTGCCAGCCAGCCGGCTCGGCCATAACGAGACCTCGAAAGGACCAACCCATGAACGTCATCCAGACCATCGACGCCGAACAGATCGCCAAACTCGGCGAAGCGCGCGGCGTCCCCAACTTCCAGCCGGGCGACAACCTCCGCGTTTCCGTCCGCGTCAAGGAAGGCGAACGCACCCGCATCCAGGCGTTCGAAGGCGTCTGCATCGCCCGCTCCAACCGCGGCATCAACTCCAACTTCACCGTGCGCAAAATCTCCTACGGCGAAGGCGTCGAGCGCGTGTTCCCGCTCTACTCCCCCAACGTCACCGAAATCGCCGTCACCCGCCGCGGCGACGTCCGCCGCGCGAAACTCTACTACCTCCGCGGCCGCCGCGGTAAATCGGCACGCATCGCCGAAGCCGCGCGGGAAACACCGGCGGCTTGAGGCGTGTTGCAAGGCCAGGGGGCTCTGCCCCCTGGACCCCCGCCAGGAACTTAGTTCCTGGACCTCATTAGTTTCAGGTGAGAGGGGGCATGCTTCGCCCTTTGAAAGGCAACGGAATTGATGCCCCCTCTCACCTGAAACTAGCGGGGTCTGGGGCCTAAGGCCCCAGCGGGGTCAAGGGGCGGAGCCCCTTGCCTTCTTACCCACCTCAAACCACCGGAGTGACCCGCATGGCATCGACGTTGTTTGACAAAATTTGGCAGGCGCATGTTGTTGATGTGATGCCGGATGGTACGGCTATGCTGTATATCGACCGGCATCTTGTCCATGAGGTGACGTCGCCGCAGGCGTTCGAGGGATTGCGTCTCGCCGGGCGTCGGGTGCGGCGCGTCGATGCGACGATTGCGGTGGCCGACCATAATATTCCGACCGAGAATCGTGCCGCCGGCATTGCCGAACCGGAGTCGGCGTTGCAGGTCGCGACGCTGGAGCGGAATGTCGCCGAGTTCGGCGTGCCCTATATTCCGGTGGTCGATGCGCGTCAGGGCATTGTGCATATCATCGGGCCGGAGCAGGGGATTTCGCTGCCGGGCATGACGATCGTATGCGGCGATTCCCATACATCGACGCATGGGGCGATGGGTGCGCTGGCGTTCGGCATCGGCACGTCGGAGGTCGAGCACGTTTTAGCCACGCAGACGCTGTTGCAGAAACCGGCCAAGAACATGCTGGTGCGGGTCGATGGCGTATTGCCGGTCGGCTGTTCGGCCAAGGACATCATTCTCGCCGTGATCGGGCAGATCGGCACGGCCGGCGGCACCGGCCATGTCATCGAATATGCCGGCGCGGCGATCCGTGCGCTCGACATGGCGGGCCGCATGACGGTGTGCAACATGTCGATCGAGGCGGGTGCGCGCGCCGGGCTGATCGCGCCGGACGAGGTCACGTTCGACTATGTGCGTGGCCGCCCCCTTGCGCCGCAGGGCGAAGCGCTGGATCGCGCGATCGCGTACTGGCGCACCCTCGCCTCCGATGATGGCGCGCAGTACGACAAGGTGGTCACCTTGGATGCCGGCACCCTGGTGCCGCAGGTGACCTGGGGCACTAGCCCGGAAACGGTGGTGCCGATCACCGGTCATGTGCCGGACCCGGCGGCGGAGCCCGATGAGGGCAAACGCGGCCAGATGCAACGCATGCTGGAATACATGGGTCTGCGGCCAGGCCAGGCGTTGGCCGGCACCCGGATCGATGCCGTCTTCATCGGCTCCTGCACCAACGGGCGGATCGAGGATCTGCGCGCCGCTGCCGGCATCCTGCGCGGCCGTCGCGTGGCGCCGCATGTCCGCGCGATGATCGTCCCCGGCTCCGGCCTCGTCAAAGCGCAGGCCGAGGCCGAGGGTCTCGCGCAGACCTTCATCGATGCCGGCTTCGAATGGCGCGAAGCCGGCTGTTCGATGTGCCTCGGCATGAACCCCGACAAGTTGAAATCCGGCGAGCGTTGCGCGAGCACCAGCAACCGCAATTTCGAGGGTCGCCAGGGCCCGGGTGGGCGCACCCATCTGGTCTCACCGGCCATGGCCGCTGCCGCGGCTGTCGCCGGCACCCTCATCGATGCCCGGGAGATGGTGTGATGGACAAGTTCGACCGGCTCGAAGCGATCGCGGCCCCGCTGCGCATGAGCAATGTCGACACCGACAAGATCATCCCCGCCCGGTTCCTGAAAACCATCAAGCGCAGCGGCCTCGGCATCCATGCTTTTGCCGGGCTCCGCCACCAGGCAGACGGGAGCGAAAATCCCGATTTCGTCCTTAACAAACCGCCCTATCGCCACGCACATATCCTCATCGCGGGTGAGAATTTCGGCTGCGGCTCCTCGCGTGAACACGCCCCATGGGCTTTGCTCGACTTCGGCATCCGTTGCGTCATAGCGCCGAGTTTCGCCGATATTTTCTTCAACAACTGCTTCAAGAACGGCATCCTGCCGATCGTGTTGCCCCAGGCGCAATGCGACGCGCTGACGGACGACGCCGAATCGGGTGCCAACGCCCGGTTCATCGTCGATCTCGCCGCGCAGACGGTCTCTCGTCCGGATGGTGAGGCGTTCTCCTTTGAGATCGATCCGTTTCGCAAGCGCTGCCTGTTGGAAGGGCTGGACGACATCGGCCTGACACTCGAAAAATCTCCTTCAATCGATGCGTTCGAGGCGCGGACGGGTGCCGAGCCCTGGCGACCCAAAATCGTCCTCAAAGCTTAAGGAAGTCCTACTTTTCTGAAAAAAGTAGAGAAATTTGATCCCGGAGACCCCCGACCCATGATCCCCAACAAAAAACTGCTCCTCCTGCCTGGCGACGGTATCGGGCCCGAGGTCATGGTCGAAGCGCACCGGGTGATCGACTGGCTTGCCCGCACGGGCCGCGCCCGGTTCGACATCGCCGAGGATCTGGTTGGCGGCGCCTCGATCGATGTCCATGGCAAGCCGATCACCGAACCGGTCATCGAGCGCGCACTGGAAGCCGATGCCGTCCTGTTCGGCGCGGTCGGCGGCCCGCAATGGGACGACCAGGGCTTTGCCAATCGCCCCGAAATCGCCATCCTCGAACTCCGCAAACGCCTCGGCTTGTTTGCCAACCTGCGCCCCGCCCCGGTGTTCGATGCGCTGGTCGATGCCAGCCCCCTGAAGCCCGAAATCGTTCGCGGCCTCAATCTCATGATCGTGCGCGAAGCGACCGGCGGCATCTATTTCGGCGAACCGCGCGGCATCGAGACCCTGCCGGACGGCAGCAAGCGCGGGATCAACACCGAGGTCTACACCACGCCCGAAATCGTCCGCGTCGCGCGGGTCGCCTTTGAACTCGCCCGCACGCGCTCCGGCCGCGTCATGAGCGTTGAAAAGGCCAATGTGATGGAAAGCGGCCTGCTCTGGCGTCAGACCGTCGCAGCACTCGGCAAGGCGGAGT
The DNA here is from genome assembly GCF_026191915.1 of Acidiphilium sp. PA. Classification (GTDB taxonomy): domain Bacteria; phylum Pseudomonadota; class Alphaproteobacteria; order Acetobacterales; family Acetobacteraceae; genus Acidiphilium. The sequence continues at coordinate 493,421 of NZ_JAIMBY010000001.1, read as the reverse complement.
ACCCGGATGTCGAACTCTCCCACATGTACGCCGACAATTGCGCGATGCAACTCGCGAAAAACCCACGCCAGTTCGATGTCATCGTAACCAGCAATCTATTTGGTGACCTGCTGTCGGACCTCGCCTCGATGCTCACCGGCTCTCTCGGCATGCTGCCCTCGGCGACTCTCGGCGCGCCCGATGCGAGCGGCCGCCGCCATGCCCTGTATGAGCCAATCCACGGCTCCGCGCCGGACATCGCCGGCAAAGGCCAGGCCAACCCCCTCGCGCAAATCCTCAGCCTCGCCATGCTGCTGCGCTACTCATTCGACATGCATGAAGACGGCGCACTGATCGAACAGGCCGTCGCCGGCGTACTGGCCAGCGGCATGCGCACCGCCGACATTCTGCAGCCCGGCACCGCCAAGATCGGCACCCGCACAATGGGCGACGCCGTCATCCGTGAGCTCGACAAGCTCGCAGGTTGATGGCCGAACGCATCCAAAAATTGCATAACCAGACAGGTCTGCAATCTAACAGAGAGTTTGTTAGGCGCGCCGACAACTACTAGGTGTGTTTCAGCCTCATCAATACAGGATGCCGTTGCAACAAAGTAACCGCCCGATTGTTCGGAATTGTTATAGTTACGCGCGCAGCCGCATCCACCCTCGCGTTCCTCGGCGTCGGGTTCATCCCAATCGTCAGCTACGTGCCAACCGCTTCGCCGTCCGCAGCAAAATCTGCCGGTCTTCCGGTGCACAGGCGCGATACAGCCGCATCAGCGCCAGCTCATCACCCTGCAAAGATCCGGTCTCGCCCGACACCAGATAGGCCAGCGAGGTTCCCAAAACCTTCGATATACGCTCGAGATTTTCCCGAACCTGCCCGGCCCGGTCGGTTTCCCACTGCGCGATCGCCGAGCGCGACACCCCAAGCTGAGCGGCAAATTCATCCTGTGTAAGGTTGTTTGCCAACCGGAGCGCACGTATGCGTTGGCCGACCGAATCTGTAGAAACTTGTTTCTTTACTGACATGAGGCGCAACATATACATATCTCCGCACGAATGCCAGCGTTTGTTATCGTGTTAGGGGTCGGATTTCATCGCGAATCGCAACTTTTACACGCCGCATATTTCATATTTGTATCAATAATAATATTATATCTAAAAAATTGTTTTAAATGATGCAAATTTTCGACCGAAAATTAAAATCTCCAAAAATAGGCGAATTTTTGCGATGCGCTGCGGCGAAGGATACCCGCTACGGCCCGAACGCCAGCCAGCCGAGGTCGTCGCAAAGTCCCGCGCTATATCCCGAAGTCTTATACTGCATAATTGAGTTTCCTTGGGACCGTCGTAGTCAGCGCCACCCCCGCGAACGGAAAGATCCAAGGCGCAGCGAAACGCGCGTGTCCAGTACCAGCGTAATATACGAGTATAACGCGACCTACCGAAGACGGCTGTATTGTAAAGTTGTAATGCTCACAAATACGCGCGCTATCCCGTAATCGGCGCGCCGCCGTACGAACCGTCACGCGGCGGAACCCGCCTTGACCAACCGGGCCGCAAAAAACCCGTCCATGCCACCGCGTTCCGCCCACATCCCCGGATGCGTGCGTAAATCGCCCATCGGCGTAACCGCCTCGGGCAGCCAGGGGATATCCTCGGCCGTAAGCGCCAGCCGCTGCAACGCGAGCCGCGCACACGCTGCCGCCACCCGCCCGAACCCTTCCTCATCCTGCAACGAACACACCGCGTAAATCAGCGTGCCCCCCGGTGCCAGCATCGCGTGTGCAGCATCAAGCAACCGGTCCTGCATCGCCGCACAATCGGCAATATCGCCCGGCCGCCGCAAATGCCGAATTTCCGGATGCCGGCGGATCGTCCCGGTCGCCGAACACGGCGCATCCAACAATATGGCCTCGAAACGCCGTTCCGGCCGCCAGGTCAGTGCATCCGCCGTCACCACATCGACCGCCATGCCCATCCGCACGCAATTCGCCCGCAGCCGATCCAGTCGCCTGCCATCCCGGTCGAGCGCGGTCACCAAAGCCCCCGCCGCCGCCAACTGCATCGTCTTGCCGCCCGGTGCCGCGCATAAATCTAGCACCCGCCGCCCGCGCACATCGCCGAATAACCGGACCGGCATCGCCGCCGCCGCGTCCTGCACCCACAATGCCGCATCCGCAAAGCCGGGCAGGGCGGTCACATCGGTCCCCGCCGGCAGCCGCGCCGAGCCGCCCGGCAGCAGCATCGCGCCCTCCGGCGGCACCGCCCCGGGCATCATCGAAACATCGAGCGGCGCCTCGAACTGCTGCGCCACCGCAATCGCCCGCGCAGCCTTGCCCCACGAAGCCCAAAGCCACGAAGGCGTATCCAGCCGCGGTTGATCAAGCGCGGCCAGCGCCGCCGTACCCGCCTCGGTCACCCGCCGCAGCAGCGCATTCACCAGCCCGGCAAACTTGCCCATCCCCTGCCCATGCGCCAGCGCGACCGCGGTGCTCACCGCAGCATGCGCCGGCGCACCAAGAAACAAGGCTTGCGCCGCGCCGATCCGCAGAATGTGCCGCACCTTCGCCGGCGGTGCCTTGGTCAGATGCGCCTCGAGCACCGCATCGATACTGCCCAGATGCCGCAACACGCTCGCGGCAATCCGGTGCGCCGCCGCCTTGTCGCGCGCCTCGATGCCCGACAGTTGATCCAGCGTCTGGTCCAGCGGCCGGCGCCGGTCCAGCACGCCACTCACCAACGCAAACGCTGTGTCGCGGGTCGGGTCGCGCTCCATCGAATTCATGATCACCTTTGCAAGGGAGTGGGATGGTGGAGCTGAGGGGAATCGAACCCCTGACCTCCTCATTGCGAACGAGGCGCTCTCCCAACTGAGCTACAGCCCCATCCCGAATGGGCGCATCGCGCGAATGGACGATGAAGTCAAGAGACGCCCCCGCCGGCACCGCCGTTGCGTGATCGCGCGGTCTTCGCTAACCCGGCAGCGACCTTTGGAGGCAACAATGCTCGCAGCCGTGTTCTGGTTTCTGAACGAAGTCATCCAGATCTACATCTATATCATGATCGCCGCCGCCATCTTCAGCTGGCTGCTCGCGTTCGGCGTGCTCGATACCCGCAACCGGATCGTCTACCGGATCGAGGATTTCCTGATCCGCGCCACCGAACCTTTCCTCGCCCCGTTCCGCCGCTTCATCCCTCCCATCGGCGGCATCGATATCTCGTTCATCATCGCCTTCCTGCTGCTGCGCGCCATGCAGATCTTTCTCGCCGGCCTCTACGCCCACCTCGCCCTGAACGGATACCAGTGACCCGGTCATGACCGCCCGCATCATCGACGGCAAAGCGATCGCCGCTGCCCTGCGTGAAACCATCGCGACGCGGATCGCGGCACTGCCCTACCGCCCCGGCCTCGCCGTCATCCTGGTGGGTGAAGACGCCGCCAGCACCGTCTATGTCCGCAACAAGGACCGCGCCGCCAAAGCCGCCGGCCTGAACGCCTCAACCATCCGCCTGCCCATGGAGACCACCCAGGCCAGCCTCCTCGGCACGATCCAGACCCTCAACGACGATCCCGATATCGACGGCATCCTGGTTCAGCTTCCCCTGCCGCCCCATATCGCGACCGATGCCATCATCCGCGCGATCGATCCCGCCAAAGACGTCGATGGCTTCCACCCCGAAAACGTCGCCGCTCTCGCGCTCGGTGTCCCCAGCCTGGTGCCCTGCACCCCAAGCGGCGTCATGCGTCTGCTGCATGCCGCCGGCACAAAAATCAGCGGTGCTCGCGCCGTGGTCGTCGGTCGCTCCAATATCGTCGGCCGCCCCATGGCCGCCCTGCTTCTCGCCGCCGACGCCACCACCACCATCGCCCACTCGCGCACGACCAACCTGCCCGCTGAATGCCGCCGCGCCGATATCCTGATCGCCGCCGTCGGCCGCGCCAACATGATCACCGCCGATTGGATCAACCCGGGGGCGACCATCATCGACGTCGGCATCAACCGCACGCCGAACGGGACCCTCACCGGCGACGTTGATTTCGCAGCCGCCCTGCCCATCGCCGGCGCCATCACCCCCGTCCCCGGCGGCGTCGGCCCCATGACCATCGCCTGCCTGCTGGACAACACGCTGCTGGCTGCCGGGCGCCGGCGGTAGAGCAGGCCAGGGGGCCTACTGCGCCGCTGGCGACAGCACTTCGCAGCCGGTCGGTCCGCGGTTCAATCGCTGGCATGCCGCAATGGCCTCTTCATGCGGCAGATCAACGAAGCGGGCGCGGAAAAACTGGCCGTGGGCCGTCGCGATCGATTGCACGACGGGCTGGCCCTTGATCAGGGACGACACGGCCGAAAGTTCCGCGATGCCAAGGGCGGCCTTGGCGTGCGCAGGCGTATCATAGGCGCCGACCTGAATGCCCCACCGCGTCACGCCGGCGTGGGCCGCGGGCCCGGGTGCGCTGCGCGCCATCGGCCGCGGCGGCGGCGCGGCAGCCTCGGCGGAGGGGATCAGCGAGAAGCCGATGTTACGATGCACGGGCGGCATCACCCGGGCCGCCGGCGGCGTATAGCGCGCCCGTTCGACAACGGGTGGCGGCGTCACCATCGCCATCTGCACCGGTGCCGGGCGCGGCGCGGGTTGCGGCCGCGGTGCCGGCGGCATGACCGGTGCGGCGGCGGCTTCGACCCGCGGCGAGATCATCGCGGTTTCTACCCGCGGCGCCGCCACCGGCCGCACCACCGGCGCGGGCAGGGGGGTGTTCGCGGCCAGTTGCGATGCGTTGAGCGACTCGGTCGAGGCATCCTGGTAACCGCCGCGAATGCCGGGGCGGATCTGGTTCGGCAGGGCGTTCATCGCGACATCCACCGCTGCAGGCTGGCTGGCCGGATATACGCCCTGAATGTTCGGGGCAATCATCGCGACATACTGCCGCGTCTGGTCCGGCAGCGGCTCCTTGTAGTCCAGATAACTGTCAAGCCGGCCCGGCCCCGCGTTGTAGGCCGCCAGGAATCCAGGGGAGCCGTAAATCTGATACATCTCGTGGATATAGGCGGTCCCCGCCATGATGTTGTTGTACGGATTATAAGGGTCTTTGCCCAACCCGTAGCGTGCCGCCATCTCCCGATAGGTCTCGGGTTCCAGCTGCATCAGCCCCATCGCCCCGGCATAGGACACCGTCAGGTGCCCGTTCATATACTCATGCCCCCCCGACTCGACCCGCATGACCTGGCGGATCCAGCGGGTCGGTACATCGAACCGCGCGGAAGCCTGCTCGATATAGGGTCCCCAGGGGTCGCTCGCGGGGCCGGGTGCGGTGTAGTCACCCGGCGAATGTGCCGCGTAATCGGCCGCCTGCTGGGTCGGTGGCAGGCTGGATTCGTGCGACGCGCAGGCCGAGAGCATCGCGAGCACCGCGACACCGCCCAACCGTGCTGCCAATCGGGGAACGCGCCGGCTGCGCCCGATCAGGTTTCGCATCATGGCGCCCCGCGGTTTTGCGGTGGGTAGCGCCATCATTGTCGAACCATGCTGCACGAGCGAAGTCTCCCTGTCACCGCCGGGGGCGGCGATTTATGCGGTGTAAAGCATCCCATGCCGCCCGAGCGCCAAACCCTGGCACGACACCGATCAGACCAACCGGCCGCATGCCCTCGAACGGTAAATTAAGTTCACCTCATAAACCCCTAACTTAATGGTGATTTCAAGGCAACCACCAAATGCATCCAGGGCGCGAAATCCAGCAATCGGCCGCCGCACCCCATGTGTCATTCGTCCCGACCGGGGAAAACCTCTGCTGCGTCTGCGCGCGCTCCCTGCCGCCGCGCCCGCCGCTGATAGACATCGATCGATTTCCGCTTATGTCTCAGCCTCAAGCTCTATTCTTTCGGACCACGACGGAGTTTTCATGGCTCATTCCCAAACGAAGAAGCGGCAGTCCCGTGCCGGTGGCGTTGTGGTGGTCGCACTCCTCACCGTGCTGAGCGCCTGCGCCACCCACCCGCCCGCCACGCCGATGGCGGCCACCCCCACCCCTATGCTCACCGGCACAATTCTATCCTCCCGCCTCGTCATGCTGCAGATCGCCGGGGCCGAGGGCGGCGTTCTCGGCGCGCTCGGGGCTCCCGCCAGTGCGGGTGAAACCCTGGCGCCTGCCACCGAATTCATTGTGCGCGAGACCGGCGGGACCATCATTTCCGTCATGCAGCCGCAGCCGACCAGCCTGCACCCGGGCGAGCGCGTCGAAATCCTGCGTGGCCTCACCACCCGATTAGCCCCCTTGCCAGCCAACGCCGCGACATGAAATCGCGGCAAGCTTACCGCCCGGCACGCGGGGTTCAGTTGAAGCGAGGGTCTGCTTCCTGTATCGCCAGACCATGAGCACGACGGCAACCAGGCCTAAATCCGAAATCGTCCAGGGCGATCCCGCACCGGCGAAACTGCCGGTTGCCACGGCGACGGACGCACCAGCCTCAGACGAAGGCACGGTGCTCAACCGGCGCGATGCGCATCTGGTCATCACCGCCGGCCTCGGCTGGCCCGGGCTGATTGCGCAGGCGGGGCGCGACCTCGCCGAAACCTGGACCTTGCGCCGCCTGGTCTGGACCCTGGCGTTTCTCGATATCAAGCTCCGTTACCGCGGCTCCCTGCTCGGCCCGTTCTGGCTCACTTTATCCACCGGTGTCATGATCGCGGCGCTGGGCTTCGTCTATTCGCATCTCTTCAAGACCGATCTGCACACCTATCTGCCGTTCCTGTCGCTCTCGCTGGTGCTCTGGAACAATTTCATCACGGCCACTGTGACCGATGGCTGCGTCGCCTACACCACCAATAATGCAACCATCCACGCCATGCGGATGCCGATGTCGATGCACGCCGCCCGCTCGGTGGTGCGCAACGTCATGGTGCTGGCCCATTCGGTCATTGTGATCGTCATCGTATTCGCCCTCGAAGACACCTGGCCCGGCCGCACCGCGTTCATGGCGCTCCCGGCCTTCGGCCTCTGGCTGATCGACGGCATGGCGGTGTCGCTGCTGCTCGGCGGCTTCTGTGCCCGTTTCCGCGACGTGCCGCCCATTGTCGCCAGCGTCATGCAGATCGCCTTTTTCGTCAGCCCGATCATCTGGAGCCCCGCCATCCTCAAGGATCGCGGCATCGGCGTCATCCTGTTGAACTGGAACCCGTTCTATTCCCTGCTGCAGATCATGCGTGCGCCATTGCTGAATCAGATGCCGAGTGTCGCGACCTGGGATTCCGCCCTCGGTTACTCGGCTGCCCTGCTCGTCATTTCGGGGTTGTTCTTCGTGCGTGCCCGCAGTCGCATCGCCTTCTGGGTCTGATGCCATGGCGATGATCCGCGCCGAGACGCTCTCGATCGATTTTCCGCTCTATCACGGCGAGAGCCGCAGCCTTAAAAAGACCATGTTCGCCGCCGCATCCGGCCGCGGCAGGCTGGGCGAGGATGCGCGCAAGCGCGTCGTCGTGCAGGCGGTGCGCGGGGTCGATTTCGAGCTCCGCTCCGGCGATCGGCTCGGCCTGATCGGCTCCAACGGCGCCGGCAAGACCACGCTGCTGCGCACGCTTGCCGGCATTTACGAGCCCAGCGGCGGGCGCATCACCATCGACGGCGCGCTATCCGCTTTGCTCGATCCCGGCCAGGGCATGAATCCCGACCTCACCGGGCGCGAGAACATCCGCCTGCGCGGCTTGTTCAGCGGATTGCATGCCGCCGATATCGCGCGCCTGCAGGAGGATGTCGCGGCCTTTGCCGAGCTGGCCCAGTTCATCGATCTGCCGGTGCGGATCTATTCCTCCGGCATGATGGTGCGGCTCGGTTTCGCGCTCGCCACCGCGATCCGGCCACAGATCCTGCTGATGGACGAATGGATTCTCGCCGGTGATGCCGCTTTCATGGGCCGCGCGCGGGAGCGGCTGGAATCGATGGTCCGGGGCGCGGAGATCCTCGTCCTTTCGAGCCATTCGGCGGATGTCATCATGCAATGGTGCAACCGCGTGATCTGGATGGATCAGGGCCAGGTCCGCGCCGATGGCACGCCGGATGAGGTTCTCTCGCAATATCTGCCGCCCGACCAATTTGCCCAGGCACGCGCCGCCATCGCCGCACGAACCGCAACCGCCGGCCTCGTGAAGGACGCGCCCGCACCGGCCGAGGCCGCGCCGGGTCAATTCCAGGTCGCCTGATCAGGCCGAACCGGCTGATCGCGGATTGTTTCCGATCTCCGGCTTGCCAAGCCGCCCCGATCGGCCACATGGATGTCGTATGAATAGACGTCACTTGCACCGCTGCGGGAGGCCTTACCGATGAACGAGCGCAGGCTGGGCCGTTCGCTCGTTGTATCCGCCATCGGCCTCGGCTGCATGGGAATGTCGGATTTTTATGCGGGGCGCGATGACGAGGAGGCGACTGCCACCATCCGCCACGCCGTCGAGCGCGGTGTCACCCTGTTCGACACCGCCGATATCTATGGCATGGGGGCCAACGAAATCCTGCTCGGCCGTGCCTTGGCGCCGTTTCGCGACCAAGTGACCATTGCAACCAAATTCGGCAATGTCCGCGGGCCGGACGGCAGTTTCCGCGGCGTCTGCGGCAGGCCCGATTACGTGCGGCAAAGCTGCGATGCCAGCCTGAGACGCCTCGGCGTCGAGACCATCGATCTCTACTACCAGCACCGGGTGGACCCCACCGTGCCGATCGAGGAGACCGTCGGCGCCATGGCCGATCTCGTGGCGCAGGGCAAGGTCCGCCACATCGGCCTGTCGGAGGCCGCACCCAACACGATCCGCCGCGCCCATGCCACCCACCGGATCGCGGCGCTGCAAAGCGAATACTCGCTCTGGACGCGCGACATGGAGGCGGAAGTACTGCCAACCTTGCGCGAACTCGGCATCGGTTTTGTGCCCTATTCGCCGCTCGGGCGGGGGTTCCTGACCGGCGCGTTCAAAGCGCCGGACGATATCCCCGAGGGCGATGTCCGCCGCGCGCAACCGCGTTTCACGGGCGAGAATTTCGCCCGCAATTTCACACTGGTGACGATTCTCGAGGAAATGGCGCAGCGGCTGAAATGCACTGCCGGTCAATTGGCGCTGGCCTTCGTGCTGGCCCAGGGCAGCGACGTCGTGCCGATCCCGGGCACCGGCAAACGCCACCACCTCGATGAAAACCTCGCAGCCCTCGATGTGCCGCTTTCGGCCGGCGACCTCGCGAAACTCGACCGCGCGATGCCCCCCGGTTCCGCTTCAGGGACCCGCTACGCCGCCGGCCAGATGGCAGCGCTCAACCGTTAGACCATCCCCAGCGCGATCAGCGATCAGGCGTGAAGGTTAGCGGCAAGCCGAAAACCTGAAACGGTTGTGCCATGGCCGCCGGAAATGGCGGAAAGTGCACCGCCATGGCCCAGTGCCGAATATGCGCATCGAACTGCTTGCTGCCGCTCAATCGATAGAGTGAGGTGGCGGTTACCACGCCGGATCGCTGAACCCTGAATTCGACCATGATATGCGCCGTCTGTCCGCCCAGGTCGCGGGCGAGGGTGGCGCGGTGGATATGTTCGATCGCGTGGATCTGACCATAGTGGTTTTTTGCACGACGTCTGTCCAGTTACGCCGTCGCCTCGATCTGCCGTACCAGAAATTCATCGAGCGCGGCCGCGAAGCGGGTGACGCCCTTGTAATCCGCCACATCCGGTGGAAGATTGGCGACCGTTGTACGCAGTTCGGCTGCCGCACCGGGTATCGCCGCGATCCGCGCGAGGCTTTGTTGATGGGTATGGATGGTGAACAACACCGCGCCGGTCGCGGGTAGCCGGCTCAGGGTCTGACGTTCGATGCGCAAGGTCAGGCGCGTGCCGGCATCATCCGCGGTGATCGCGCCGTGGGTATCTTCGCCATGGGCGTGCGGCTGGAACAGGGCGGGATCGTCGTGGATCGACCAGTTGAACCGCTCCACCAGTCGCCCTGACCGAAGCTTTTCGATGAATCGCTCGACTGGCGTTGCCAGGCGCTCGGCATAGAGCGGTACCGGGCCGTGGATGGCAGCGAGCGGCTGGCCGATCTTGTCCGCGAGCCGCCAGCGCGATGGAAAACAGAGAACCGCAGCGACCAGCGGCAGCCCCGGTTCTGGCGCCAGCAGACACAGGTCCTCCTGCACCAGCCGCCCCGCGAGTTCAAGTGGATCGCACGGTGGTGCATCGACATGCCATTGTTCATCGGTCAACCGGTTGACCACTGTGCGGCCGCTGCGGCTGAACCAGCCCGCGCGATCCGCGAGCAGATGCGCCACCAGCACGTCGAGCGCTTCGGCGCGCATCGCTGCCGAGGATTGCCGTGCGGCAAATACCTCGTCATGCCGGGTGTCGAGCAGATCACGCCGCATCGCCATCTGCATATGATACTGCCTGTCAAAAGCGGTCAGCGCATCCAGCGGCTGTGACACCAGCCCCATGCTCGCGCGATGCGGACCTGCCTGGAACGGCAGATACATCGGTTCTGCTGGCAACGGCGGAACCGGCTCGGTACCGGGATGGCGCGGGGTCATGCGATGACAGCCTATCACCGATCCGCCGCCGCCGTCCAAAACCGGGCGGCTCGCGGCGGATGACTAAATAGGACATTAAACCTGTCGGATGTTTCACGTGAAACAAACGGCAGTAATACTAACATAATGTTATTTCAGCCAAGCTCGACCATTGCCGCACCGGCCGCGATCATCACCACGGCAATCAAACCCCGCGCCCGCGGGCGTTCACCCAGAAACCACCAGGCGAACAGCACACCGAACAGCATGGATGTTTCCCGCAGCGCCGCGATCTCGCCGATTGGCGCCTGCGTCATGGCCCATAGCGCCAGCGCGTAGGACGCGACGGAACACCCGCCGCCGCCCAGGCCGCGGGCGATGGCGCGAGGCTCGGCCAACGCGACGAACCGTGACAGGCGGAATCGGAACAAGATCAGAGCGCTGGGAATTGCGGGCAGCACGAAGGTCCAGAGCGCATAGGCAACCGGCGCACCGGACAGCCGCGCGCCAAAACCGTCGTTCAGCGTATAGATCGCGATCACCACGGCATTGGCGAGCGCGAAGCGGATCGCGCGCCGCGCGCCGGGTTCGCCGCGCGCTCGTGCGAGAAGGATCACGCCGCCGGAAATTGCCAGCAACCCGCCCCATCCGTGCAGACCGAGCCGCTCGCCGAAGCCGAGCGATGCGACCGTCGCGGTCAGGGCCGGTGCCGTCCCGCGCATCACCGGATAGGCCAGACTGACCGCGCCGGCCTGATAGGCTTCGGCGATCAGGTAGTAATAGAGCAGATGCATCAGCGCTGAGATGGCAAGATGCGGCCAGGATGCCGGCGCCGGTGCCGGCAGGAACGGCAGAACGACCGCACCGATCAGACCTGCGCCGGTCAGAACGCCAACGGTTGCCATGCGCCGGTCCGCGCCGCCCCGGATGCCGACGTTCCAGGCCGCATGCAACGCTGCGCCCGTCAGTACCGCGCCGAGTGCGGCGAGCGGGACCGACGGATGGATCATGAGACTAGAAAATCCCGTATATCTCCCCTTCGGCGTTGACGCCGATACGATCGGCGGCGGGTACCCGCGGCAGGCCGGGCATGGTCAGAATGTCGCCGGCGAGTGCGACGATGAAACCGGCACCGGCCGACAGCCGGATTTCGCGGATCGGCAGGGTGAAACCGTTCGGCGCCCCCCGGCGGGCAGGATCGGCGGTGAAGCTGTATTGGGTTTTCGCCATACACACCGGCAAATTGCCGTAGCCGCGCGCCTCGAGCCGCGCGATCTGCCGCGCGGCTTTGGGGGCAAGATCGATATCATCGCCGCCGTAAATTTTTTGCACCAATGTGCGCAGCTTGTCGGCGATCGGCATATCGTCGGGATAGAGCGGCGCATAGCGCGCGGATTTCGCCTCGGTGGCCGCAATCACCGCCTGGGCCAGATCGGCCGCGCCGGCCGACCCATCCGCCCAATGGGTGCAGAACACGGCCTCGATCCCATCCGCATCGAGTGCCGTGCGGAGTGCCGCGCGTTCGGCCTCGGTATCGCCGAGGAAGCCGTTGATCGCGACGATCACCGGCAGGCCGAAGGCGCGCATCGCCGCGACATGGCGGCGCAGGTTCGAGGCACCCTCGGCGACGGCGCCTGGGTTGGGTGAGCCGAGATCGGCCTTGGCGATGCCGGCATGCATTTTCAGGGCGCGCATGGTGGCGACGACGACGGCGCAGGACGGCGCCAGACCGGCCTGACGGCATTTGATGTCGAGAAATTTCTCGCCGCCCAGATCGGCGCCGAAGCCGGCCTCGGTCACCACGAAATCGGCGAGTTTCAGCGCGGTGGTCGTCGCCATGACGGAATTGCAGCCGTGCGCGATATTGGCGAACGGGCCGCCATGCACCAGTGCGGGTGTGCCTTCGAGCGTTTGCACCAGATTGGGTTGCAGCGCATCGCGCAGCAGGGCGGCCATTGCACCGACCGCGTTGATATCGGCCGGCGTGACCGGACTGCCGTCGCGCCGTTCGGCGATCACCATGCGGGCGAGGCGCGTTTGCAGGTCATCGAGGTTTTTGGCGAGGCAGAACACGGCCATCACCTCGGACGCCACGGTGATGTCGAATTTCTGTTCGCGCGCTGCCCCGTTGGCGCCGTGACCGAGGCCGAGCACGGTTTCGCGCAGCGATCGGTCGTTCATGTCGATCGCGCGTTGGACCTGGATTTTGCGCGGGTCGACCCCGAGCGCGTTGCCCCAGTATAAATGGTTGTCGAGCAAGGCGGCGAGCAGGTTATTGGCACTCGTGATGGCGTGGAAATCGCCGGTGAAGTGCAAATTGATCTCGTCCATCGGGGCGACCTGGGCATGACCGCCGCCGGTGGCACCGCCCTTCTGGCCGAAACATGGGCCGAGGCTGGGTTCGCGCAACGCGATCATGGTGCGCTTGCCGGCCGCGCGCAACGCATCGCCCAGACCGATGGTGGTCGTGGTCTTCCCTTCGCCCGCGGGGGTCGGGCTGATGCCGACCACCAGCACCAGCGCCCCGTTCGGCCGGGGCTGGAGGGTCTCGATAAAGCCGAAATCGACCTTGCCCTTGTAGCGTCCATAGGGGATCAGTGCATCGGCTGGAATGCCGGCGGTGGCGGCGATATCGCCGATCGGGCGCAAGGTCGCGGCGCGCGCAATGTCGAGATCCGATGCCATGAAGCCTCCCCTGGTTGGCTCGCCGTTATGTCCGTGCCGGACGCCTTTACGCAAGACTTGCCTGCACCATGGGCAAACCGGTAGATAGTGGCATGACCCTGCCCTTCACATTGCCGTCCTGGATGCCCGAGTGGCTGGGGCTGATCCTGCTGCTGATCGGCCTGCTCTATGCGCTGGCGATGCTGGCGATGCCGTTTTCGGTGTTCGGCGTGAAATCGCGGCTCGAAGCGATCGAGGAACGGTTGGACCAGGTGCAGGAGGAACTGCGGATTCTGACGATGCGGTTGCCCGAGCCGCTGCGGGGCGTCGCGATCGATGAAACCCCGTACGATCCGCTGCCACGATCGGCTGCGGCCCATTACGAGTCGGCACGGCGCGCGCCTGCGCCGCCCCCCGAACCCTATCGGGAGCCGATCGGGCGGGCACGGCCGGCGGCGGCCCCGCCACGGAGCGCGCCGGCACGGCGGATCGAGCCGCGGTTGGATTGAGGGAAGCAAGGCTTCTTTTTTGTAAAAAAGAAGCAAATAACTTTTGGACTCCAGGTTTGGAACGTTGAATCGTTTGCGCGACCGGCGGCGGGGCGGGAAGTTTTTTGCGAGAAAGATCAATTTGCTCCCTACCGCGTCACGGCCAGTGGATCGACCTGGATCCCGCGCGCGGTCAGGCGCATCCAGAGCCCCGCGGCCAGCAGGCCTAGTCCGGCTGTGAGAATTGCGGTGGCGACAAACTGGCCGGCGGGCGCCAGCAGGTCGTCGGCAATGACGACGGCAGGGATGAACAGGCCGAGTGCGATCAATTCCCAGCCGACCCAGATGCCAAGGATCAGCAGACCGAGCATGATGAAGGTGATCTGGAACAGCACGCCGGCGTTCTGCTGGCCAGGGGTCAGGCCGGTGAGCGGGGCGGGAATGCCGAGGCTCTGCCACAACACGATCCAGCCGAAAAACGCGACGAAGCACCAGAACAGTTTTTGTGCATTGTCGGCATGGGCGGGTGAGCGGGCGCGGACCTGGCTGATCGCCCAGGTGCCGAACAGGCCGGCGACGCCGACGGCCAGGGTGAGGATGCTGGCGCGGGGCGCCAGTCGTATCAGCGCGTCGTTGATCAGGAAAATCGTTCCCCAGAGCAGCAGGACATCCGCGAGTCCGGCATAGACGAGCTTGCGGGCGATGCCGCGCTTGAGGCGGGATACTTCCTCGTCGATATTGGTCCGGGCGCCGATCGGTAGGGTCATGAGCGAATGGATACGCGCGGAGCAGGCGGCGTCAATTGCCATATGCCGAAGAGAACAGGAATGTCTATTTTTTTGTAAAAAAGAGGCAAAAAACGCGCGTTACCCTGACGCACAGACGCACAACACGCACAGACCAGATTTAAAAAAGTTTTTTTGCTTCTTTTTTTGTTCACAAAAAAGAAGACTCTTCCTGCCCTGCCGCGACCGCTTGCCCCCTCAGTGCGCAATCGGCTCAGGTTCCGAATCAAGCGTTTCGCGCAGCGCGACGTCTTCCACCTTCAGTCCGATGTAGAGGCCCAGCCCGGCGAAGGCTGCGACGGCGATGAAGGTGATGTGGAAGGCGCCGGCCAGAGCGGGGCTGGTGGTGGCCGGGATGTGGGAATTGCCCAGCGCGTCGATTGCGTTGCCGAGGCGCATGGTCAGGATGGTGCCGGCGAGGGTGGCGCCGAACGCGCCGCCCATCGCGCGCAGCAGCAGCAGCGTGGCGGTGGCGGCGCCGACATCGGCGCGCGGGGCGACGTTCTGGATCGCGACCAGGCTTGACGGCAGGATAAAGCCGAGGCCGACACCGACCGCGAAACAGACCGCGACGATGACGGCCAAAGGCAATGTGTCCGGCAGGATGCCGAGCAGCAGGAAGCCGAGCATGGTGGCGCCGAGCCCGCCGAGCATCAGGCCGCGGGTGCGGCCGGAGCGGCGTGCCAACTGGCCCGAGGTGTAGGCGCCGATCGTGCTGGCGACCAGAAAGGGCATGATCTCCCAGCCCGATTGCGCGGCATTGGCGTGGAACACCAGCTGAAAGAACAGCGGCAGCGAGAAGATTGCGGAGAACATCACGAGGGCGGTGAGAAACCCGATCACGACCAGGCGGTTGAAGGAGCTATTGGCGAACAGGCGGACCGGCAACAGGGGGGTCGATGCGCGCTGTTCCCAGGCCCAGAGTGCCGCGATCAGGATGAAGCCGGCGATGAATGCGCCAATGACCGGCAGGGACAGCCATGGATAGGTGTGGCCGCCCCAGGACAGGCCGAGCAGGAAGGCGGTGACCGCAAGGGTGAGGAGGACCGCGCCGGCGAAATCGATCCTGCCGCCGCGGGTGACCTGGCGAAGCTGGCGCAGGCCGATCTGGCTGAGGATGAGGGCGGCGATGCCGAGGGGCAGGTTGAACCAGAAGATCCAGCGCCAGGTGAGATGGTCGGTCACCCAGCCGCCGACCACCGGCCCGGCGGTGGAGGCGACGCCCCAGGTGCCGGCCAGCCAGCCCTGGTATTTGCCGCGTTCGCGCGGCGAGACGACATCGGCGATCGCGGCCTGGGAAATTGCGAACAGGCCGCCCCCGCCGATGCCTTGCAGGGCACGGGAGGCGACGAGTTCGGGCAGCGTCTGCGAAAGCGCGCACAGGCAGGAGGCGAGGACGAACAGGAGGATCGAGGGAATCAAGGTGGTCTTGCGGCCGAACTGATCGGACAGGCGGCCGTAGAGCGGGGTGGTTGCGGTCGAGGTGAGGAGATAGGCGGTGACCACCCAGGAGAGATGCGCGAAGCCGTGTAGATCGGCACCGATGGCGGGCACCGCCGGGATGACCACGGTTTGATCGATGGCGGCGAGCAGCATGCACAGAATGATGCCGAAAATGACCTGGAGCCGCTGCTTGTGGGTGTATTCCATGAAGCCTCGTTCGAACCGCTTCATCATTGTCCGTGCGGTGCCGCGGGGCAATGGTGTTTTTGCGATAAGGTGCAGCAAGGCTGACATGCATGAGCCGGGCCGCGCGTTTGCATGGCGGGCGCGGCTCGCTTACCGTATGCGGCAACCACATTCAGAACGAGAGATGCCCAAATGCCATTGAGCCCAGCGGAGTCCCGCGAATTGCTGCATCTGCGCGACATCGATATCCGCGGCTATCTGCGGACCGACGGCATGTTGGATATCGAGGCGCATATGGTCGACACCAAGACGTATAGTTTCGGCAACCATGATCGCGGCCGGATCAATGCGGGTGAGGCGCTGCACGGCATGTGGCTGCGCCTGACGGTGGATACCGGGCTGACGGTGCGGCGGGCGGAGGCGGCGATGGATTCGACACCGCATGCGATCTGCCCCGGGGTTGCGCCGAATTTCGCGCGGTTGGAGGGCCTGACGATCGGGCGCGGGTTTCTGAAAGGCGCGATGGAGCGCGTTGGCGGCACCCAGGGCTGCACCCATCTGCGCGAGTTGCTGCAACAGGTGGCGACGGTTTCGATCCAGACGATGTTCAGCATCAAGGCGCACAAGGCCGCGCGCGAAGGTGGCGTGAGCGAGGACCGGTGGGAGATTCCGGCGGCGTTGCTGAATTCGTGCCACGCCTATGACGAGGAGGGTGAGTTGGTGAAAGCGGTGCGGGAGCGGGCGGCGGCGCGGGCGCTCAGCGAGGCTTGAGGATCAGGGGAAGATCAGGCGCAGTCGGCGGTTGGCCTCGGTGACGGTTGGTTCATCGAGCCTCGCTTCGAATTGCAGGCTGCGGGACTGATAATCCAGCGATCGGAGGTGGGACAGGATTGTCGCACCTTTGACGCGCCCGGCGGTGATCGGCAGTTCGAAGCCGCTCAGCTTGCCGGTTTTGGACGTGATCGGCACGACCATGACCATGCCAGTGCCCTGGTTGAACAGGGTGGCGGAGAGGACCACGCCATAATGCGGGCCACGCATTTCATCGCCCATGGTGGGTGACCGGTCGAGATGGATGATATCGCCGAGTGCGGGGACGTAGCCGTGGCGTGCAAAATCGTCGCCTCGTTTGGGACCATTTGTGGGCCTGGCCGGCGGTGGCACGGTCAGAGTGTTTCACGACCGGATGGTTGTTCATTGATCCAGGTAGTGAGGCGTTGCTTTACATCGTTCGGGTCGTAATCGACCAGCAGATCGGCCAGGGTTTTCGGGCGGGGATCGGCGGCTTCGGCGATCATTGTTTCAAACTGAGTTTCGCGGAGGAGTAGGAAGGCTTCGCCGCGCCGCTTGATCCGGACGACGCCCTGGGTTGCGGCATCGAGGATCGGGCCGGACTGTTTCAGATCGCTGGCGGTAAAGATAGCGATAGGGTCGATCGACATTGGCGCTATACCTCAATTTCGGATAATCCGTAAAATACGGATATACCGGAATAAAAGCAAAAGCGGCAGTGAGCCGCAGTTAGCGTCACCGGCGCGGCATAGATGACCAAAGTTTTTTTTGCTTCTTTTTTGTTCACAAAAAAGAAGACCTTACCTTACCTTTCCTTCAGCTTGCTACGATAACCCGAATCGCCTGACCAGGGCCGCGACCTGATCTGGTGTCAGCATCCGTGGATTGAGGTTGCGCAGCAGCAGGACCAGTTTGGCGGTTTCTTCGAGTTCCTCGATGGCGAAGACGGCGGCGTCGAGTTTTTTGGCGGCGACGACGGGGCCGTGGTTGGCGAGCAGGACGGCGCTGTGTTTGCCGGCGAGGCCGCGGATTGCGGTGGCGACGGCGGGGTCGCCGGGCATGTGGTAGGGGATCAGGGCGAGTTTGCCGACGCGCATCACGGCGTAGGGCGTGATCGGCGGCAGGGCTTCGGCGGGGTCGAGGTCGGGCAGGGTGGAGAGGGCGACGGCGTGGGTTGAGTGGAGGTGGACGACCGCGCCGGCCTCGGGCCGTGTGTCGTACAGGGCGTCGTGCAGGGGGATTTCCTTGGTGGGTTTATCGCCCGAGAGGAGGATGCGGTTGCGGTCGAGCCTGGCGATGCGGGCGGGATCGAGGAAGCCGAGCGAGGCATCCGTGGGGGTGCAGAGCCAGCCGCCGTCGTCGAGGCGGACGCTGATGTTGCCGGACGCGCCGGGGGTCAGGCCGCGCTCGAACAGAGAGCGGCCAAACCGGCAGATGGCGTCGCGGAAGGCGGATTCGCTCATGATTTCGGGGGCAGGCCGTTCAGTTCGGCGATGATGTCCGACAGCATGGCCACATAGTCGTCGCCATGCCCGGTGCCGATGGCGAGCGCGTAGGAATTGCGCACGGCGGCCGCGATCGGGTTGGCGGCGTTCTGCGCCTGGGCGAAGGCGTTGAGGTAGGAAGTGTCCTTGAGCGCGTTCGAGAGGGTGAATTTATGCGCGTTGCGATCGCGCCCGACCACGTAGTTCATGTAGGTCTGGTAGAAACCGCAATCCATCCGCCCGCCGCTGATGACGCTGTGGAAGGTCTCGGCGCTGAGGCCGGATTTTTCGCCGAGCATCAGGGCTTCGGCGTAGAGCGCGCCGTAGCCGAGCGAGAGGAAATTGTTGAGCAGTTTCATGGTGTGGCCGGTGCCGGTCGGCCCGGTGTGGATCATGCGCTGGGAGAAGGTTTCGATGATCGGGCGGACGCGGTCGATATCGGCGGGGTCGCCGCCGACCATGACATCGAGCATGCCCTCCCAGGCATCCTTGGGGGTGCGGCCGAGCGGGGCATCGAGCAGGGTGATGTTCTGCGTGGCGAGGCTTGCCGCGAGCCTGGTGGTGACCGAGGGATCGGAGGTCGAGCAATCGACGATGATCAGCGGTTTGCCGGCGGCGGCGAGACCGTGTTCGCCCTGGGTGACCGCCATGACCTGATCGCTGCCGGTGACGCAGAGGAACACGATGTCGCTGGCTTCGGCCAGGGCTTTCGGCGTTTTGGCTTCGGTGGCGCCGCGGCCGATCAGGTCCTCGACCGGCACGCGGTTGCGGTGGCCCATGACCGTGAGGGGATAGCCCGCCTCGATGATGTTTTTCGCCATGCCGTGGCCCATGAGGCCGACGCCGATGAAGCCGATTTTGTCTTTGGTCATGTTGGGCCTTTACAGGAAAAAGTAAGAAAGTAGTCCTTTTTTGAAAAAAAGGACCAAAAAACTTTAGTCAGTTGACGTAGTCGCGCCAGTGGTGGGCTTGTTTGAAACCCAGGACTTCGCAGGTTTTTTTGTTGGAGAGCAGGGTTTCGTATTCCGATAGCGCGCCCCGGACGGGGACGCCGGGGTAGAAGCGGCGGAGCAGTTCGGCGGTGGGCAGGTCTGACGAGGTATCGCCGCTGGCGGCGTTGAAGACCTGATAGCCGAGCCCGTCCTTTTCGATGGCGAGGCGGCAGATCTCGCCGAGGTCGCGCGCGTCGATATAGCTCCAGGCGATGCGCTTGCGAAAACCCGGATCGGCGAAGAATTGCGGGAATTGAGCGTATTCATGCGGCTCGATCACGTTGCCGATGCGGATCGCGTAGATATCGATGCCGGATCGTAATGCAAACGCACGGGCAGTGCGTTCGTTGCAGATTTTCGAGAGCGCGTAGCTGTCCATCGGGTCGACCGGGTATTCCTCGTCGAGCGGGAAATATTCGGGGTTGCGCGGTTCATTGGCGAACACCAGACCGTAGGTCGTCTCGCTCGAGGCGATGATGACTTTTTTAATGCCGAGCTTCACCGCGGCCTCGATCACGTTGTAGGTGCCCATGGTGTTGATGCGGAACACCTCGTTGTCCGGCGTGATCATGATGCGCGGGATGGCGGCGAAATGGACCACCGCATCGATCGCCTCCGGGCGGAGCGACGGGTCGAATTCATGCAGGCCGGTGTAGCTGGACAGAGCGTTGAACACCTGGCCGGAATCGGTGATGTCGGTGATCAGGGTGCGGACTTTGGGATTGTCGAGCGGCTTGGTGTCGAGGTTGAGCACGCGGTAGCCGTGCTCGACCAGGTGGGCGACGGCGTGTTTGCCGGCTTTGCCGGTACCGCCGGTGAAGATGATTTTTTTCATGAGGGAGCCTCCGGTTTGGTGAAAGGGCCGGCGGCGGGCCGCCGGCCGTGGCATCAGAAATGGTATTGATCGATATTGGCTGCGGTAAAGACCAGCGGTTTGCTGAAGACGATGACCTTATTCTTGACCGCGTAGGTGCCAAGTCCCTTGACCGTGAACGTGTCATTGGGTTTGAGTTTGTTGTCGGCGGCGAGGCGGGCGACGTTCATGACCAGCTCGCCTTCCTTGACTTCGTTCCAGAGCGGGCTTGCCTTGATGATGCCGTCCTTGACGTATTGGCGGATCGAGTCGGGGTCGCTGGCGCCGGTGACGAAAACCTTGCCGGTGCGGCCAAGTTTTTTCACGGCCGCGGCGGCCCCGACCTCGGCGGCGCCGTCTGGTGCGATGATCGCGGTGACGTCCGGGTAGGCCTGGAGGATGTTGAGCCCGGCCGAGAGCGATTTCGAGGGGCTGGATTCACCGTATTGCGTGGTGACGATTGTCATTTTGGGAAAATGCGCGGTCATGTAGGTTTTGACTGCGCCGAGCCAGGCGTTCTGGATCGCGGCATCCGGCGTGGAGGACAGGATGGCGACTTTCGCATCCGGCCCCGCGTATTGTTCGACCGAATCGACCATCGCCTTGCCCATTGCGGGGTAGGAGGTGTTCTGGATGAAGAAATCGCGCGCATCGGGGGCGACGTCGGAATCGTAGCTGACGACCTTGATGCCCTGCTTCATGGCGCGTTCGAGGGCGGGGGCCGGCTGCGTCGGGTTGTTCGAGGTGATGGTGATGACGTTGAAGCGGCGGGCGATCAGGCTGTTGATGATATCGACCTGGCCCTGTGCGGAGGCGGTGACCGGGCCGGTGTAGAGGAACTGGATGTTGAGTTTTTTAGCGGCAGCAATTGCGCCTTTTTCGTTCGCCTTGAACACCGAAAGGCCGATGAGCTTGGGTACCATGGCGACCTTGATCCGCTTGTCCTGCGCGTGGGCGGGGGCGATGCCGGCGAGGCTGCAGAGGGCCGAGGCGAGAAGCAGGGTTTTTGTGATGGATTTCATGGAAAGTCTCCGCTGTTGCTGTTTCTGATTGAGATCGGTGGTTGGTTCAGGTGTTGGGCGGCGTGGCCTCCTGTTTACGGGAATTGATCAGGCGCAGCAGCAGCGCGCCGTAGCCGAAACCGCGATCGGACAGCAGGTTTTTCGCGGCGATCGAGACAAGGAGGATAGCGCCGGTCAACATGGTGGTGACCATGTCGGAGAATCCGGCGATCAGCATGCCCTGGCGCAGCACGCCAAGGATCAGCACCCCGAGCGTGACGCCGAGAATGCCGCCTTCGCCGCCGAAAATGCTGACGCCGCCGAGCACGACCATGGTGATGGCGGTGAGCAGCAGAATGTTACCCATGTCCGGCCGGACCGCATCGTAATAGGAAGCGAGCACGATGCCGGCGAAGGCCGCCATGAAGCCGCTGATCGCATAAACCTTGCGCAGCAGTCCGGGGACGGCAACTCCCGCGTAGTGCGCGGCGTCGCGATTGTAGCCGACCATGACGATGCGCCGGCCGAAGCCGGTGCGGGTGATCAGGATCGAAAATCCGATGGCGATTCCGATGAACATCAGAAGCTGCACCGGCAGGACGAGCGCGATGGTGCCGTTGCCGAGCACACCGAAGGGTTTGCCGAAACCGTAGGGCGGCGACGCACCGGCGAGCGCGGTGGCGACGCTGGTGTAGATGAAACTGGTGGCCAGCGTGGCGATCAGAGGTTCAACCCGCAGGCTTGTGATGACGATGCCGTTGAGCCAGCCGAGGATGGCACCGATGATCAGCGCGAGGACCGCGGCAAGCCAGATATCGAGCCCGCCGGATTTGGTGAGGATTGCCATGATGACGGCGCTGAGGCTCGCGATCGCGCCGACCGAGAGGTCGATGCCGCCGGTCAGGATGACCACGGCAAGGCCGATGGCGACGAAGCCGAAGGGAAGGAATTGGTCGGTGATGGCGAGTGTGCCGCCAAACCCGGCATAGAAACCGGGGATGAGGGTACAGAAGGCGACCAGGAGGGCGATCAGGATGATCGCGAGCGTGCGATCCCAGGCGTGGCGGGGGAGGAAGCGGTTCATCGGGCGGCTCCGCGTTTGGCGCCGAGGGTGACGGCGGCGAGGATCATCAAGCCCTCGCCTGCGGAATACCAGATGGCTGGAACATGAAGGAACACCAGGGCGGTGATCACGACACTGAGGAAGACGCTGCCGATGACGGTGCCGGCGAGATTGCCGCGGCCGCCGCTGATCAGCGTGCCGCCGATCAGCGCGATGGCGATGGATTGCAACTCGACATGGTCGCCGGTGCCGGTGGTGGCGGTGGCCGAGCCGGTGTAGGCGACGAAGACGAGGCCGCCGAACGAGGCGAGGGCTCCGGCGATCATGTAGACGAAGAGCAGCGTGCGCTTGACCGGGATGCCGGCGTTATAGGCAGCGCTGGCGTTGTTGCCGATCGCGAGGATGTTGCGGCCGAAAATCATGTGGTTCAGCACGAACCAGGCGAGCAGGGCGACCGCGGCGAGGGCGAGCACCGGGGTGGGCACCGGCAGATGCGGGATCAGGTCGCCGTTGCCGAAGCGCGCGAACTGGTTTGAGACCTGATCGACCTGCGTGCCGTTGGAGACAATGAAGGTGAGACCGCCGAACAGGCTGTAGGTGCCGAGGGTCGCGATGATCGGCGGGATGCGGACCCAGGCGACCAGCACACCGTTGACGCTGCCAAGCGCGGTACCGAGGATCAGGCAGAGCGGCAGCGCGGCGGCGAGCGGCAGATGGACCGTGGTGGAGGCGAGGCCGAACACCACGGCGCTGAGACCCATGACCGCGGAGACCGAGAGATCGATGCCGCTGGTCATGATGACGAAGGTCTGGCCGATCGCGATCAGGCCGAGCACGACGGCGCTGAGCACCATGAACTCGAGATTGTCGTAATGCATGAAGCCCGGCTTGACGATGCCGACGCCGAGTATGATGGCGACGGTGACGACCAGCAGGGTGATTTCGCGAATCTCGCGGCGTGGCCGACGCCTTTGGGGCGCGGCATCCATCGTGGCGGCGCTCATGCGGGCGTGCTCCCGGCACCGAGGAAGGCCGCGCCGACGCTGGCGGCGGTGATTTCGGCGCCGCGCAGTTCGGCTGTGATGCGCCCGGCATAGATCGCGAGGATGCGGTCGCACAGGGCGATCAGTTCTTCGAGCTCGGAGGAAATCACGATGATCGCCATGCCGGACTGTGAAAGCTCTTCGATCAGACGGTAGATGTCCTCCTTCGCGCCGACATCGACGCCGCGGGTCGGTTCATCGAGGATCGCGACGGTGGGGTTGGTGCTCATCCATTTGCCGAAGACGATTTTTTGCTGATTGCCGCCGGAGAGTTCGCGCATCGGCTGGTCGGGGCCGCGCGCGCGGACGCGAAACCGCGCGAGGGTCTGTTTGGCGATTTCGGCTTCGCGAAGCCGGTCGAGCAGGCCAATGGGGTTTTGCAGGCGGGTGATCTGCCCGGCGGTGGCGTTGTCGCGGATCGACATCGGCAGGATCGCGCCGTGGCGGGCCCGGTCTTCCGGGACGTAAACGAGGCCGGCTTCGATAATGCGCGGGATCGAGGCGTCGGTGATGTCCTGCCCGTTGAGCACGACGCTACCGGCGCTTTTGTCGCGCAGGCCGCAGATGGCTTCGGCGATTTCGGTGCGGCCGGCGCCGATCAGCCCCGCGAAGCCGACGATTTCGCCAGGAAGGATATCGAGATCGATCGCGCGGAACGCGCTCGGGTGGGTCAGGCCGCGCACCGTAAGAACGGGCCTGCCACTGGCGGCGCGGTGGGTGCGTTTGCGGTCGAAGCTGAGGGTGCGGCCGACCATGGCGCTGACTAGGCGGGACCGGTCAAAGCCCGCGCGATCAACCTCGTCGGTAACGGCGCCGTCACGCAGGACGCTGATGCGGTCGCTGATTTCCATCACCTCGTCCATGCGGTGACTGATGAAGCCGAGCGTGTAACCCTCGTCGCGCAGGCGGCGGATGATGCCGAACAGAAAACCGACCTCGCGCGATGTGAGCGGCGAGGTTGGTTCGTCGAACAGGATGATGCGGCAGCCGCGCAGCAGCGCCTTTGCGCATTCGACGAGTTGCTGCTGCGCGATGCTCAGGTGCCGGGCATCGTCACGCACATCGATATCGAGGCCGAGCGTGCGCAGCGAGTCCTGGCTGCGCGTGCGGATGCTGCGCCAGTCGACGCGTCCGGGCAGCCGGCCGCGCGTGGGCAGGACGCCGAGATACATATTTTCCGCAACGCTGAGCTCGCCCATCAGGGCGGGTTCCTGCGGCACCAGGTAGATGCCCTGGGCCTGGGCGGCGTGCGGGTTGCGGAGGTCGAGCGTCGTGGCATCGAGCGTGATGGCGCCGGCGTCCGGGCGATGGATGCCGGCGAGCACACGGAACAACGTGGATTTGCCGGCGCCGTTTTCGCCCATCAAGGTATGGACCTCACCGGGGGCGAGGCTGAGGCTGACGCGCTTGAGCACGCGGTTGGTGAGGAAGCTCTTGTCGATTTCGACGGCGCTGAGCCGACCGCTGCGCGGCGCTTGTGCCTGATCGGGCGCCCGGTCCTGACCGGAGGCGAGCGTTGGCGATGACATTGCGAGCACGTTTCGTTCCCCATGCGCGGTGCGGTTATGATCGGCTGCCCGGCTGGCACCCATATAGTCAGGGAACTTTGGTAGCGCAACCAAAATCTGACAGCGCTACCATCTTGCGCGAAGAACAAAACTTCGCGATACTCAATGTTAATTGAAACAGCCGCGCTCAATCGCGGGATAGTTTGGAGAGACGCGCCTGTTATGGACCCATCGTCCGCCCCGATGCGCCCGCGCGAACCGCGGCGCGGCCGCCGTACTGCGGTGACGCTGAGCGATGTGGCGGCGGCGGCCGGCGTTTCACCGATTACGGTATCGCGGGCGCTGAATGCGCCGGAGACGGTTTCGGAAGGATTGCGCGGGCGGGTGAATGCGACGGTCGAGGCGTTGGGCTACGTGCCCAACCGGATGGCGGGTGCGCTGGCGTCGGCCAAGACGCGGGTGATTCCGGTGATCGTGCCGTCGCTGTCGAATGTCGTATTTGTCGAGGTGATCGAGGGGATTCAGGAGACGATCGAGGCAGCCGGCTATCAGATGCTGCTGGGCAGCACCGATTATGACCTGGATCGTGAGGCGGCGCTGGCGTCCACGTTGTTGGGGTGGGCGCCGCCGGGGGTTCTGCTCGCGGGGTTACGGCACCTGCCGCGCACGGCGACGCTGTTGAAAAACGCCGATGTGCCGGTGGTCGAGTTCATGGAATACGGCGCGCGCTGCATCGACATGAACGTCGGTTTGTCGCACGTGCGGGCGGGCGCGGTGATGGCGGCTCATCTGCTCGATCGCGGATATCGTCGGGTGGGGTTCGTCGGTACGCGGATGCGCGATGATTACCGGGCACGACAGCGCTATGATGGCATGCGCCGGCATATCGCCGAAGCCGGGGGGGCAAGCGATGTTTTGTTCGAGTATCCGTCGGGCCTGGGTCAGGCGGTCGGCTGGCATGCGCTGACCGATGTCCTGGCCGCGGATCCGCAGGTTGACGCGCTGTTTTTTGCCAATGATGAAATGGCGGTGGGGGCGGTGCTGCGGGCGCAGCGCGATGGCATTGCGGTGCCGGGGCGGGTTGCGATCGCGGGGTTCAATGGGTTGCCGATGAGTGCGTTGGTAACACCGGCGCTGACCACGATTATCTCGCCGCGAAAAGAGATCGGCAGGCAGGCGGCGACCATGCTGCTGTCGAGAATCAACGGCACGCCGCTCGCGCAACGCCGCATCGATGTGGGCTTTGTACTGGAACCGCGCAGCAGCACATGACCCGAAGAGTCAAAAGTTTTTTGGTTCCTTTTTTCAAAAAAGAACTGCTTTCATACCCCCTTGATCTGGAGTTCACGCCATGACCACCGCCCGTATCGCCGTAATCGGCCTAGGCTCGATGGGTTTCGGCATGGCGGTATCGCTGGTTCGTGCGGGATTCGCGGTGGTTGGCTACGACGTGGTCGCGGCGAATGCGCAGCGTCTGGCGGATGCGGGGGGGGATGTGGCCGCGACGCCGGCCGCCGCCGCTGCCGGTGCCGATGCGGTGGTGTGCGTGGTGGTGAATGCGGCGCAGACCGAGGCGATCTTGTTTGGCGCGGATGGTTGTGCCGCCACGATGGCTCCGGGTGCGGTGTTCATCTCCTGTGCAACGATGGCGCCGGATGCGGTGCGGGCCCTGGCGGCGCGGTTGGAGGCGCAGGGGGCGCATTATCTGGATGCGCCGATCAGCGGCGGCGCGGCGCGGGCGGCGGAGGGTAAGCTGACGGTTCTAGCCTCCGGCAGCGCGGCGGCGTTCGCGCGGGCGCGACCGGTCCTGCAGGCGCTGGCGGCGACGCTGCATGAGCTTGGTGATGCGCCTGGCATTGGCGCGGGCTTCAAGATGGTGAACCAGTTGCTGGCCGGGGTGCATATTGCGGCGGCGTGTGAGGCAGTTGCGTTCGGCGCTTCGCTTGGGCTCGATTTGCGGAAACTCTATGAGGTGATCACCGGTTCGGCCGGCAATAGCTGGATGTTCGAGAACCGGGTGCCGCATATTCTGGACGCGGATTACGCGCCGCGGAGTGCGGTGAATATTTTTACCAAAGATCTTGGAATCGTGCTCGACATGGCACGCTCGGCGCCGCTTGCGGTGCCGATGGCGGGATCGGCGTTGCAGTTGTTTCTGATGACCGCGGCGGCCGGGATGGGGCGGGATGACGATGCCTCGGTGGCGCGGTTGTTTGCGATGATTTCCGGGGTGCAATTGCCGGAGGGGCAGTAAGTCAGTCGTTCTTTTTTGTAAGAAAGAACCGGAAAACTTTTATTAGGGGATAACAGATATGGTTCGGTTTGCGGCGAATTTGACGATGATGTTCACTGAGCATGAATTTCTCGATCGGTTCGCCGCGGCGGCCGATGCGGGGTTTGATGCGGTGGAGTTTCTGTTTCCCTATGAGCATCCGCCTGAGGCGATCGGGACGCGGCTTGCACGGCACGGGCTGACGCAGGCGCTGTTCAATCTGCCGCCGGGCAACTGGGCGGCGGGTGAGCGCGGACTTGCATCGTTGCCTGGACGTATCGATGAGCTAATTGATGGCACGGCACGCGCGCTTGAGTACGCGGCGGCCACCGGGGTGACCCGGCTGCATCTGATGGCCGGTATCGGTGACCGGCACGATCCGGCGGCGATGGCGCGCTATCGGGATGCGTTGGTGCGGACGGCGGAGACGCTCGCGGCGCATGGGATCGATCTGTTGCTGGAGCCGATCAATGGACGCGACATGCCGGGTTATTTTCTCAATGACATCGATGCGGCGGCGGCGATGATCGCTGAGCTTGGGATCGGTAATGTGCGCTTGCAGTTCGATATGTATCACTGCCAGATCATGCACGGCGATATCACGATGCGGTTACGCAATTATATCAAGATGATCGGCCATGTGCAGGTTGCCAGCGTGCCGTCGCGCAACGAACCAGATGGCGAAGAGGTGAATTATCCGTTCCTGTTCGATGAGCTCGACCGGCTGGGCTATGCCGGCATCGTCGGGTGCGAATACCGGCCGCGGGGGGCGACGCGCGCGGGACTTGGCTGGTTCGAAAGCCTGCGCCGATGAGTCTGAAGCTTGGTTGCATCGCCGATGATTATACCGGGGCGTCGGATCTGGCGAACACGCTGACGCGCCAGGGTCTGCGCACGATCCAGACGATCGGTGTGCCGGCGGCCAGCCTGGCGTTGGGCGACGTCGATGCCGTGGTGGTCGCGCTCAAGACGCGCTCGGTACCGGCGGCGGATGCGGTGGCGCGATCATTAACAGCGCTGGGCTGGCTGCGCGGCGAGGGGGCGGTCCATGTCATGTTCAAGATCTGCTCGACCTTTGATTCGACGGATGCCGGCAATATCGGGCCGGTGACCGAAGCGCTCGCGGCGGCGCTGGATGCGCCGGTGGTGCCCGTCACACCCGCGTTTCCCGAAACCGGGCGCACCGTGTTTCAGGGGCATTTGTTCGTGGGTTCGCGGCCGCTGCATGAAAGTCCGCTGAAGGATCATCCGCTGAACCCGATGCGCGATTCCGATCTGGTGCGGGTGCTGGCGCGGCAATCAGCGTGGGAGGTCGGGTTGGTGGCGCTCGACTGTGTCGAGCGGGGTGCCGCGGCAATTACCGCGCGCCTGGCCGCGCTGGGCGATGCCGGCGTGCGAAGCGCGATTGTCGATGCCGTATCGGAACGGAACCTGATTGCTCTGGGTGAGGCTGCGTTCGCGATGCGGCTTTCAACCGGCGCTTCCGGTCTGGGCCTGGGCCTGGCGCGGGCGGCGGTGGGTGCGGGACAGGCGGCCGCCTTGCCGGCGTGGCCCGATGTCGACGGTCACGCTGCGATCATTGCCGGCAGTTGTTCGGCCGCGACATTGGAACAGATCGAAGCAGTGGCCGGCGTGATACCTGTCGCGCGGCTCGATATCGACCGGCTGCTGGGGGATTCAGGGTATACGACTGCGATGCTCGAGTGGGCCGCCGCGCGCCTGGCGGCGGGCCCGGTGCTGCTTTCGAGCAGTGCGACGCCTGAGGTGGTTGGCCGGTTACAATCGGTGCATGGCGCAGAAGTGGGCGCGCGGATCGAGGCGGCGCTGGCCGATCTGGCCGCTGGACTAGTCGGGCGCGGCGTTCGGCGGTTGATCGTGGCGGGTGGTGAAACCTCGGGTGCGGTGATCGATCGGCTTGGGGTGACGGCGTTGGAAATCGGCGGGGAGATTGCACCCGGAGTGCCGCTGCTGCGCAGCCTGGGCGGGGAGACGATGCTGTTCGCGCTGAAATCGGGCAATTTCGGCGGGCCTGGGTTTTTTCGGGCGGCGTTGGGGGCGATGGGGTTAAGGCAGTAACGAAGGTGCTTCTTTTTTGTAAAAAAGACGCAAAAAAATTTTTTATCCGGAACGCCGGTTTTTTTGATCAATCCGGCTTAACTTGCCAAAGCTGTTGCTTCTTTTTTGCTTTTGGCTGACTTTTTTATGGCTTGATATAATTGAACCCATGTGACTCAAGCTGCATGATCCGCACGATTCCGGCGGGCACGATCATAGCCTGCGGCGCCAGTTTGGGAATGTGGCCAAGGGCGCGGCCCATGGCCTGAAGGGTGTTGTTGCAGGCATCGAACTCGACGCCAGACTGATCGAGGGCAGCGATCCGGCCGGCCACGGGCGAGTCTGCCAGCAACATATGCAGCCCGGGACCGAAGGCGACGACCACGATTTGCGTTTGATCGTTGCCGAGCAGTTTCATCGCATTTGCCGCGTTGTTCAGGGCGAGCGACCAGAGCGCTGGATTGTTGCTGCTGATCTGAATGACCAGATGGCTGGTGGCGAACGGATGCGGGTGCTGGAAAATCGGGTGGTTGAAATTAAAATCCTTCAGCATCGAAGGATTTGCCTGGGCCGAGCCCATGATGGCGAGGCTCGCGGCCAAGGCGATCGTGCAGCTGAATGATCTGACCATGAAACCCCCGTTGCCGATGCCGCGACGGTGCGGCATCGGGCAGAGTATAGGCAGGCACCCGGTGCGAGGGAAGTGTGGCGTTAGCTAGGATTTCACGAAGGATTCGAACGCGGCCTGATACGATTTATGCCAGCGCGAGAGTGCCGGGCGGTTGTGGATGATGTCGCCGGCGGCCCAGGCGATCCGCTTGTGGTCGAGGGCTTGGGTCACCGCGTTGTCGGGGCACAAGATGTAGAAATCGCCCTGTGCGAGGCGCTCGGCCATGAAGGCGACCACCTGTTCGGGTGTCCACGCGGCATCGGGCTTTTCGGCGACGTGTTTTTTGGTAAAGCCCGTGAAGGTGAAGCCGGGGATCAGAAGATGGGCGGTGACGCTTGATCCGGCTTCGCGGAGGTCATGTGCGAGGGCTTCGGTGACAGCTTTGATCCCCGCCTTGGAGACGTTGTAGGCGGTATCGCCGGGCGGCATGGTGATGCCCTGTTTCGAACCCGTATTGATGATCGCGGCCGGGATGCCCTGCGCCATCAGCGTCGGCATGAAGATCTGCACGCCATTGATGACGCCCCAGAGATTGGTATCGATGATGGTGTGCCACCGCGCGGCATCGGCGGTAAGGCCGCCACCGCCCTCCACGCCGGCATTGTTCATGACCAGTCCGATCGGGCCCGCGCGCATCGCGATGTCGTGCAGATGCTGGACATCGGCCCGGTTTCCGACATCGGTGATGATGGTCTCGATGGTGGTGCCGGGATGGTCCGCGAGAATGGCGGCGCGGGCAGATTCCAGGGCGGTTTGATCGATATCCGCCAGGAACAGCCGCATGCCATGCGCGGCGCAATGTCGTGCGGTGGCGAGGCCGATGCCGCTGGCGCCACCCGTGATGACGGCGCCGCGACCGGCGGTGAATGCGGGGTGCTGGTTCATTGGGGGGTCTCCGGATTAGGCGGCACGCTGCGCCGCCGGGTCAGACCCTACGATTGGCACGCGCAAGCACGACGTCAAGGAGGACTTGCGTGCCGGCTTCGGCTTCGTGTGGCGTGATCGATTCCGCTTCGTTGTGGGAGAGGCCGTCCTTGCACGGCGTGAAGATCATGGCGGTGGGGATGATGTTGGCAACGTGCACGGCGTCGTGCCCGGCGCCAGAGACCATTTCACGAGCGGGATAACCCAGGCGGGCGCAGGCCTGGCGGACGAGATCGATGCAGTCTGCATCGAACGGGGTGGCGGCCACGCGGAACACCGGGGTGATGCGGAGCGCGAGGCCGCGGGCGGTGGCGAGATCGGTCGCCTGCTGCGGGAAATCATCGACGATGCTGGCGATCACCGCATCGTCCGGATGGCGGAATTCGCAACCGAAGCGGATTTCGCCGGGGACGACATTGGGGGAATTCGGGTGCACGGTGAGGCGGCCGACCGTGCCGCGCCCGGCATCGCCCTGCGCGCGCATGATGCGTTCGACCAGCAGGATGATTTCGGCGGCGCCGGTGAGCGCATCGCGCCGCGCGTCCGGCGGGGTGGTGCCGGCGTGGGAATCCTGACCGGTCAGCGTGGCGTCGAACCAGACCTGGGCCTGCGCGCCGGTGACGATGCCGATGGTTTTGGCCTCGCGCTCGAGGATCGGGCCTTGTTCGATGTGCAGTTCGAAATAGGCATCGGCCGGCGTGTGGGTCGCCGGTTCCGCGCCCTCGGCGCCGATGGCGGCAAGGGCTTCGGCGACGGTGATGCCGTCGGAATCGCGCAGGGATTTGATGGCGGTTTCGGGGTGGACGCCGGCCCAGACGGCGCTGCCCATCATGGCCCGGCCGAAGCGGGCGCCTTCCTCGTCGGTCCAGTTGATCAATTCGAGCGGCGCTTCGGTGATGATGCCGAGATCGTCGAGCGTGCGCATCACTTCCAGCCCGGCGATGACGCCGAGCGCGCCATCGAACTTGCCGCCGGTTGGTTGGCTGTCGAGATGGCTGCCGAACAGGACGGGCGGGCGCGAATTGTCGCGCCCGGGGCGGCGGGCAAACATGTTGCCCATGCTGTCGGACCGGAGGGTGAGGCCCGCCTGTTCGCACCACTGGGTAAACTGGGCGCGGCCGCGGCGATCGACCTCGGTGAGCGTGACGCGATTGACGCCGCCTTTCGGGGTGGCGCCGATCGTTGCCATTGCCATCAACGTGTCCCAGAGACGTCGGCCGTCGATCCGATAATTGCTGCTCTGCATCATGCTGCCCTTGCGCGACTGATATTGTGCGCAGCGTCGCGCGGCGCGGCGCGCAATGCAAGCGCGCCGCGGCGGGGGTTGCTCTGGCGCGGTGGGGGCGACATTATGACGTCAGCACATAATGAGGGTACGCCATGAAATCACGCGGTCATTTCATCGACAACCAACATATCGATGGCGAGGGAACACGGCACCTGCCGGTGTTCGACCCGGCGCTGGGCGCGCAGACCGGGGTGGTTGCGGTGGCGACGCCGGCCGAGGTCGAGCGGGCGATTGCCGGCGCCGTGGCGGCGTTTCCTTCCTGGGCGGCAACCCCGCCGCTGCGGCGCGCGCGGGTGATGTTCAAGTTCAAGGAATTGATCGAGACGCATAAGGGCGAACTGGCCGCGCTGATCACCAACGAGCACGGCAAGGTGCTGTCGGATGCCGCGGGCGAGGTGGTGCGCGGCATGGAGGTGGTCGAATTCGCCTGCGGCATTCCCGACGTGCTGAAGGGCGAATATTCGCGCAACGTGGGTACCAACGTCGATAGCTACACGATCCGTGCGCCGCTGGGCGTGGTTGCGGGGATTACCCCGTTCAATTTCCCCGCGATGGTACCGCTGTGGATGTTTCCGGTCGCGATTGCGTGCGGCAACTGCTTTATTCTGAAGGTTTCGGAGAAAGTACCCTCGGCGGCGCTGCGGCTGGCGGAATTGTTGAAAGAGGCCGGTCTGCCCTCGGGCGTGTTCAGCGTGGTCAATGGTGACAAGGACGTGGTGGACACGCTGCTGACCGACAAGCGCATTGCGGCGATCAGCTTTGTCGGCTCGACGCCGATTGCCGAGCATATCTTCACCACCGCTTCGGCACATGGCAAGCGCGTGCAGGCATTGGGTGGCGCGAAGAACCACATGGTGGTGATGCCGGACGCGGATCTGGATCAGACCGTCGATGCGCTGATGGGCGCGGCCTATGGCTCGGCCGGCGAGCGCTGCATGGCGATTTCGGTGGCCGTCGCGGTAGGCGACATTGCCGATGCGTTAGTGGACCGGCTTACAAAAGGTGCGCGTGCACTCAAGGTCGGTCCAGGCACCGATCATGAGGCCGAGATGGGGCCGTTAGTGTCGAAGGAGCATATGGCCAAGGTTCTGTCGTATATCGACATTGGCATCGCGGAGGGGGCGAAACTGGTCGTCGATGGCCGCGGGTTGAAACTGCAGGGGCATGAAGGCGGCTACTTCGTCGGGCCGACGCTGTTCGACCATGTGCGCCCCGGCATGCGGATCCATTCCGAGGAGATTTTTGGACCCGTGCTATCCGTTGTGCGGGAGAAGACGTTTGACGATGCGGTTTCAATAATCAACGCGCATGAGTTCGGTAACGGCACGTCGATTTTCACGCGCGATGGCGACGCGGCGCGGAGTTTTGCCGATCAGATCGAGGTTGGGATGGTCGGGATCAACGTGCCGATTCCGGTGCCGATGGCGTTTCATTCGTTCGGCGGGTGGAAGCGGTCGAGCTTTGGCGATCACGGTATGCACGGGCGTGAAGGTGTGCATTTTTATACCAAGCTGAAAACCATGACGTCGCGCTGGCCGACCGGTATTCGCGCCGGTGCCGAGTTCGCGATGCCGACGATGCGGTGAAGGGGATCTTCATGTCACTCACGAAAATCTGGGCTGAAAATCGTGCGGTCTTGAATGGGTGGCTGGCGATTCCCGATGGATTTGCCAGCGAGATCATGGCCCGTCAGGGCTGGGACAGCCTGACCGTGGATTTGCAGCATGGCGTGGTCGATTACGGCGCCGCAGTCCGCATGCTGACGGCGATCAGCACGACGGATGTGGTGCCGATCGTGCGGGTGCCGTGGATTGATCCTGGGATCATCATGAAATCGCTCGATGCCGGCGCGCTTGGCGTGATCTGCCCGATGATCAACTCGGTCGAAGATGCCAAGGTGTTTGCCAATGCGATGCGCTACGCACCGCAGGGCGGCCGGAGTTACGGGCCCATTCGTGCCGGTTTCGTGCACGGTGCAGATTACGCCAAACAGGCGAACGATCTGGTCACCGGGTTCGCGATGATCGAGACCAAGCAGGCGGTCGGTGTGCTCGATGATATTCTGGCGGTGCCGGGGATCGATGCGGTGTATATCGGGCCGAACGATCTCGCGCTGACGCTCGGCATGGCGCCGCAGTTCGACCCGACGCATCCCACCATGATGGAGGCGATCGAACATATTTTGGCGCGCGCGAAGCATCACGGCAAGCGGGCTGCGATCCACACCGGATCGGCGGGGTATGCCAAAATGATGGTAGGCAAGGGCTTCGATCTGGTCACGGTCGGGTCGGATTCGCGGTTTATTGCGCAGGGTGCGGCCGAGGCGGTCGCGGCGTTCCGCGCGACGGCCTGACCGCGCATGGCCGGCGGTGCGCAGTTCGATGTCGTCGTGGTCGGTGCCGGCCTGTCCGGCATCGGCGCTGCGTGTCATCTGACGCGTGAGACGCCGGAGCGCAGCTACGTGGTGCTCGAGGGGCGGGATGCGATCGGCGGAACGTGGGATCTGTTTCGCTATCCGGGAATTCGATCCGATTCCGATATGTATACGCTGGGCTACTCGTTTCGGCCATGGACCGACTCCAAGGCGATCGCGCCGGGCCCGGCGATCTTGGATTACGTGCGCGAGACCGCGCGGGAATTCGGCGTCGATCGGCACATCCGGTTCGGGCACCACGTCAAAACCGCGGCATGGGACAGTGCGCGCGCATTATGGACGGTGACCGCAACGACGAAGCCGGATGGCGAGACGGTAGAGTTTACCTGCAACTTTCTGTTCATGTGCAGCGGTTATTACGATTATGACGGTGGCCATATGCCGGCGTTTCCGGGTGCCGATTCGTTCTCTGGCCGCATTGTTCATCCGCAGTCCTGGCCGGCCGATCTCGATTATGCCGGCAAGCGCATTGTGGTGATCGGCAGTGGCGCCACCGCGGTGACGCTGGTGCCGGAACTTGCGAAGTCCGCCGCACACGTCACGATGCTACAACGCTCGCCCACGTATATCGTCTCCCGCCCGTCTGAAGACGCCTTCGCGAACCGGATGCGCCGGCGTCTGCCCGCGAAACTCGCCTATAGTGTCACGCGCTGGCGCAACGTGCTGCTCGGGATGTTTTTCTACAATCTTGCGCGTCGAAGACCGGAACGGGTCAAAGCCGGGATCATCG
This sequence comes from Acidiphilium sp. PA, assembly GCF_026191915.1. GTDB lineage: Bacteria > Pseudomonadota > Alphaproteobacteria > Acetobacterales > Acetobacteraceae > Acidiphilium. Next base: position 458,234 of record NZ_JAIMBY010000001.1, on the reverse strand, counting down.
GCCTCGCGCGCCAGGCGCTTGGGCCGGATTACGACGTCGCGACTCATTTTACGCCACGCTACAAGCCATGGGACCAGCGGCTCTGCCTGGTGCCCGACGGCGATTTATTCAACGCTTTGAAATCCGGCGCCGCGAGCATCGTGACGGATCAGATCGAGCGGTTCACCAGCCACGGCATCGCTCTCCGTTCCGGCGCAACCCTTGCCGCGGATATCATCGTTGCTGCGACCGGCTTGAAGTTGAAGCTGCTCGGCGGACTTGACGTGGTGGTTGACGGCAAAGCCGTCGATTTTGCAAAAACGCTGAGCTACAAGGGCATGATGATCAGCGACGTGCCGAATTTCGCGGTCTCCTTCGGCTATACCAACGCCTCCTGGACCCTCAAATCGGACCTGACCGCGGCCTACGTCTGCCGCCTGCTCAATCACATGAAGCGCCATAACTACACCCAATGCACGCCACTGCGTAACGATCCGTCGGTTACCGAAGAACCATTCCTCGACTTCACCTCGGGCTACGTCCAACGCGCCATTGCGCTGTTCCCGCGCCAGGGCTCGAAAAAGCCCTGGCGCCTTTATCAGAACTACGTTCGTGATCTGCTGATGATGCGCTGGGGTAGGCTCGCTGACGGCACCATGGCGTTCACCCGCCATCCGCGCGGGTGATGTCGCGATAGCGGATGACATTCGTCGATGTCCGGGAAAATCTTGGCTGATCAGCGCCATCCTGATGATCAGGCTGGTGGCCCTGGTACCCGTATCGCGTCTCAAGCCGGGTCAGGCGAGGGGCGCGTGTGGCCAAGAGTTCATCGGGTAAAATAGGTTCGGGTCCGGCACCCGGGCGCTGACGGCGCCCGATGCGATCGATCACGATGGTGGGGGCGCGCCGCATGGAACCGACCTCATCAGTAGCGTTTGTAGGGCAGGAATTTGCCGCTCATGGTGATTTTGACGCGATCGCCCTTCTGGTCGGGCTGGCGTTCCAATGTCATGTCAAAATCAATCGCGCTCATGATGCCATCGCCAAACTCTTCGTGGATCATCTCCTTCCAAGTCGTGCCGTAGACAGAGACGAGTTCGTAGAAGCGGTAGATCAGCGGGTCGGTCGGCACCGCGGTGGGCAGGGAGCCGCGGTAAGGCGCCTGGGCGAGCAGGGCGGCCTCTTCATCGTCGAGGCCGAACAGGGCGGCGGTTTTCTCGGCGGTTTCCGGCGTCATCGACATCTGGCCCATGCAGGCGGCGCAGACCCAGACGGGGGCGTGGCCCAGTCTGGCGGCGATTTCGGTCCAGGTCAGGTTTTTGGTTTTCTTGATCTTCAGGATTTTCTGGCCGAGAGCCGTTTTTTCGTCGTTCATTGTTGTTCCTGTTAAGTTAGGGCAGCGCTTCTTTTTGAAAAAAGGAGCAAAAACTTTTTTGACCCTGGGCCTGGGGCACTCGGATCGTGCGCCCCAGGCCGAGCGAACAACAGTTTTTTGGTTCTTTTTTACAAAACAGAGCCCTTTTTTATCTTATTCAGCGGCAACCGCCAATTCCGCCGTGCCGAACGGCAGACCTTCCTCGATCGGCAGCGAGGGATCGCGGCTCCATTCGTTCCACGAGCCGAAATAGATCGCGGTGTTGGTGATGCCGGCCTCGGCGAGGGCGACATAGCTGTTCGAGGCGCGCGCGCCCTTGAAGCAGTAGATATAGACTTTCGAGGCCGGGGTAATGCCGACGGTTGCGCATTCGGCGAGGATCTCGTTTTTCGATTTCAGCATGGGGCCCGCGGCGGTCGGCTTCATCATGCGGTACCATTCGATCCAGCGCGCGCCGGGCAGGCGGCCTTTGCGGGGGCAGAAATCCTTGCCGTAGGGCGAGGAGCTTTCGCCCACCCATTCATCGACGTCGCGTACATCGAGCAGGGCGATCGATTTGTCATCGAGGGCGGCGAGAATGTCGTCCTTGGTCAGGATCAGGCCCTTGCCGGCGTCGGTCACCGGGAAGGCGGCCGGTGTCGGCGTGGCGGCTTCGGTGGCGAGCGGCATGCCGGCGGCGGTCCAGGCGGCGAGGCCGCCGTGGAGGATTTTGGCATTTTTGTAACCAAGATACTGCAGCAGGAAATAGCCGCGGCAGGATTGGCCGAAGCCCGAGTTCATCGAGCCCTCATAGAACACGGCGGTTTCGGCGCCGGACAGGCCGAGCGCGCCGAACGCGTCGGCGAATTTACCGCGCAGTTCCGCCATGCCTTCGGGGGTCGAGGTGGCCAGGTAGGTGAAAATATCGTGCAGGTTGAACGCGCCGGGGATGTGACCTTCGGCGTAGGCGGCGGGGTTGCGGGTGTCGATCACGACGATGCCACCAGATGTCATCGCGGCATCGAGTTCGGCGGGGGTCATTAGAACAGTCATGGTCCGGCCTCCTGGTTGTGTTGGCGTTGGATTGGGGAGCTTAGCGGTCAGGCAGACGCACGGTGAGCCCATCGAGCGCGTCGGTCATGCGGATCTGGCAGCCGAGCCGCGAGGTGGGCGCGAGGTTGAACAAAGTATCGAGCGTGGCTTCCTCGTCATCGTCGGGCGGGGTCAGCCGGTCGGCCCAGTCCGGCGCGACGATGACGTGGCAGGTGGCGCAGGCCATCGAGCCGTTGCAGTCGCCGGCCACCGGCAGGCCGGCGGCGCGGGCGATCTGCATGACGTTGTCGTTGGTCGCCGCCGTGAGTTTATGTTTGGTGCCGACGCGATCAACGATGAGCAAAGCTGGCATCGGGTTCAGCTTCCAGACAGTACTGCGATCTCGCGGCGCAACTGGCGGATCGAAGGTGTGATGATGGCGACGAACCAGGCTTCGCGGACTCGCCGGTCGACCGCCGAGCCGTGGATGTAGCCACACGCGCCCCAGTGCAGCATGGCGGCCTGGGTCGCCTCGAGGCAGAATTCCGAAACCTCGACCCGGGCTTGCAGCACGGCGCGGATGTAGCCGCGGTCGCGTTCCAGCGGCGTGGCGGCGAGGGTTGCGAGGCGTTCGCGGATGGCGCTCGCCTTATCCTCAGCCTGGTCGGCTGAGAGGCGCAGATGGGTGTTGCAATGGGCCTGGGTAAGGTTCGCTTCGCGCATCAGGCCGATCGCGGCATCGATCACGCCGAGTCCCATGCCGGTTTGCAGCATGACGAAGCCGGGACGAATCCGGGCGACCATGTCGCCCAGCGGGTCGGCCAGTAATTGTTCGTCGGCAATGAAGGCGCGACGGAACAGCACGGCGTAGGTACCGGTGCCTTCGAGGGCGATGAAATGGGCGTTCTGCCTGATCGAGACGCCTTCCTGACCGATTCGCACCATGGCCATGGCGCGATGGGCGGGATCGTCAGCGTCTTCGAACATTGTGCCGAACCAATGGCCTTCGCCGAGGTTGGAGACCCAGGGCAGGATGCCGGATATGATATAACCGCCAGCGACCCGCTTGCCGCGCAGGCGGAAATCTTCGGTGCCGGACAGCGCCTTCATGGCATTGGACAGGCCGGTGCCGGCCATGACGGCGCCGGCAGCGATAGTCGGTTGCAGGCGGGCGCGCAGATCGGCGTTTTCGGTCTGTTCGAGGTACCAGCCGGCGGAGTCCTGACACCAGACGCAAAAGCCGCTGGACATGCACGTGGCGGACACCACGGCCATCGCCTCGATCGCGTCCATCAGCGACGGTTTGCCGAGCCTGGTGTGGCCGGCGAGGTGAAGGCCGTAGGCGCCGGCCGCACCCAGTGCGCGCAGCTGTGCGGCCGGGTAGAGACCGTTCTGGTCGATGGTGGCGGCGAGACCGGCCAGCGCCGCGGTTTCCGCCGCGACGGCGTCGCGCGCTTCCGCGCTGGTGGACCGCGTGCGCCGGTTGATCGATCCGATCCCGCCATCCATGTCAGGCCGCCTTCACGTCGAGTGCCACGGGTTTGGTGAAGGTGTTCGCCACCGGGGACCATTTGGTGGCGTGCGCGATCAGGGCGTCGATTTTATCCTGCGGCGCGTCGGCGACGAGGTTGACCTTGACGCGGACGGCATCGAAGCCGACCGGCTTGGGCGAGGTGTCACCGGTGCCCCAGACGGCGGTGATGTTGATGTCCGCCTCGAGTTCGAGTTCGAGGGACTGGATCGTGAGGTTTTGCGCCACGGCGTTGGCATGGATGCCGACGGCCAGACAGGAGCCGAGTGCGGCGAGCGACGCCTCGGAGGGGTTGGGCGCGGTGTCGTCGCCGAGCAGTCCGGGTGGTTCGTCGACGATGTAGGGCGGCAGATTGCGGATCATGTTCAGATGGCGGAAGCGACCCTCGGCGATCGTCTTGCATTTCAGCGTCTTGATGGCCGTGGGGTCAGCCTTGCCTTTTTCGATCAGGGCTTCGAGGCCGGTGCGATCGATCGGTTGAAGGCAGGAGATCATGGCGGTTGGCGCGGTGGCTGGCTGGCTCATCATGGATCCTTTTCGGGCTGGTCCGGTTTGGCTAGGACGCAAGACAGAACGGTCTGTCTGACTTGCCATGTTTACGATGCAAACGCCGTGCCATTACGGTGCCCGCAGGTGACGGCGTGGCAGGCTGTTAGTGGTGGCCGTGCGGCGGGCGGTGCGCGCACCCGATCTCGCGCTTTGATTTCATGAAGCGTTGCCGGGGGTTGACGCGCCGTTCGAACGTAGTCTGGGGTTGGATTTGGCCCGGTCAATTAACGGGGGATTTTCTGGCACGTTTTGTGTAGACTGCGAGTCGCTATCAGGCTGGAGAGCAATCCGGCATGTCAGTTCGGTTAATTTTTAATCAAATGCCTGGAGTATTGATTATTTTATGGGCAAGTCGAAGGACGCAATGGTGCTAAAGACGGCAGATGGCGGCTTGTCATCGCCGCAAGCCCGTATTCTGGATGTTGCGCGCGAATTATTCTGCCGGGATGGGGTCCATGCCACCGGGATCGATCGTATCCTGGCGGAAGCCGGCGCTTCGAAAATGACGTTGTATGCCCGCTATGGGTCGAAGGACGCCCTGCTGCGCGCGGTCCTGACCGAAGAAGGCAAAGAGTGGCGCCAGTGGTTTTTCGACCGGCTTGACGAGGCTGCGCCGGAGCCGCGCGCACGGCTGCATGCGATCGTGCCGGTGCTGGGCGACTGGTTCAACGGTGGCAAATTCTATGGCTGCGCGTTCATGAATGCGGTGTCGGAGCATCGCAAGGACGAGGCCTGGCTGCGCGAGATGGCGGCGGCGCATCATCGTGAAATCCTGGCGCGGTTTGCCCTGATCGGTGCAGAGGCCGGGTATGGCGAGCCGGCGACGCTGGCGCGCCAGCTTCTGTTATTGATCGACGGCACCATCGCAGCGCTGATGGTGAGCGGTGATGCAAGCGTGCTCGACATCGCACGACGCAACCTCGATGCGATCCTGAGCGCGGCGCCGCGGTCCGATGGGGCGCGCGCGCCCGTGTGAAGCGGGGCGAGCCTTGCCATCCGCGCGGCCCGCCGCCAAAAGACCGGCATGCGTTCGCCCTTCATCATATCCCGGCTCGACCGCTACGTGTTCGGCCAGCTTGCCCTGGGGCTGGCGGTGGCGACGGTCGGGCTGGTGGCGCTGATCTGGCTGACCCAGTCGCTTCGGTTCATTCAACTGATCATCCAACGCGGGCTGTCGCCCTTCGTGTTCGTGCATCTGACCGGATTGCTGCTGCCCAGTTTTGTCGCGGTCATCCTGCCGATCACGGTCTTCATCGTGACAATGTTCGTCTACACCCGGCTCACGGCCGATCGCGAACTGGTGGTGATGAGGGCGAGCGGCATGTCGGATGGTCTGATCGCCCGCCCCGCGATCGCAATGGCCGCACTGTCGATGATTGCGTGCTCCATATTGAATGTCTGGGTGGTGCCGGCCAGCCTGCATGATTTCAGCAAATTCGAGTTCCAGATTCGCAACAAGGTGGCGGCCTTTCTGTTGGAACCGGGCGTTTTCACGCCGATCCCGGGCCATATCACCGTCTATATCCAAAGCCGCGACAAGCATTCGGTACTGCACGGCATTCTGATCGAGGATTCCAGACAGAAGGGTCAACCGGCGACGATCCTGGCCCGGACCGGGCGGTTGGTCGCCGGGCCGAACGGTCCGGAAGTACTGCTCCGCGACGGCTCGCGCGAGCAGATCGATCCCAAGACCGGCCGCCTGAACGTGCTGAGCTTTCGGCGTAATCTGATCGATCTCGCGCAGTCGAGCACCGCGACCGATCAGGCGGCGCCCAAAACCTCGGAAGCGACCATCTGGCAGCTGTTTCACCCCAATCCCGCGCAGATCCCTCCGGCGACCCGGCGGAAATGGCATGCCGAGGCATGGCGCCGGCTGCTGACGCCGTTCGAGGTCATGTCCTACACGCTGGTTGCCCTGCTCGCCGTGCTGCGCAGCCCGTTTCGTCGCCAGTCGGGCATCATCGTCCTCGCCGGTGCGGTGCTCGGCGTCATGGCACTGGTGGCGCTGGGCATTGGCGTCGATAGTCTGGCGGCGCGGCAGAATGCCATGATCCCGCTGATATTCGTGGTCGCGGCTGGCCCCGCGCTGGTGTGTGGCGTGCTTCTGCTGCGCGGCGCGCGCTACGCGCGGGCGCAGCCGGCATGAGGCGGCCACGCGTGTTTTCGATCCCGATTACGCTGTCGCTGTATGTCGGACGGCGCTTTCTGTTGGCGGTGCTCGGCATGCAGGCGGGGTTGACCGCGATCGGCTCGCTGTTCGATTTTCTCGATCTGCTGCGCCAGGCCTCCGACAAGCCGCACGCCACGTTTGGCCGGGTGCTGGCGATGGAAATTCTGCGGGTGCCCTGGCTGGGGATGCAGATTTTGCCCTTCGCGGTGTTACTGGGCGGGATTTTCGCCTTCTGGCGGTTGACCCGCAGTTCAGAGCTGGTCGTGGCGCGGGCGAGCGGGGTTTCGGCATGGCAGTTTCTGGCCATGCCGGTGGTGTGCGCCGCCCTGGTCGGCGCCGTGACCACCACGATGGTCAGCCCGCTTTCGGCCGTGATGTACGCCCGGGCGGAGACGCTGTATGCGATGTATCTGCAGGTTGGCTCGGGCCCATTGTCGCTCACCGGCGGCCAATTGTGGTTGCGCCAGGCCGATCCGGCGAGCGGTGCGGGCGGCGTTGCGATTCTCCACGCGCGGGATGTGCATCTCAAGGGCAAGGAATTGACGACCGGACACGTCACCGTGCTGCGACTCGATCGGCATACCAGCCTGCACGATCGGATCGAGGCACAGACCGGCGTACTGCAGCCCGGTGGCTGGACGCTCTACCACGTGGCGGTACTGAAAGCCGATGCCGCGCCGGTTTTGAGGACGACGATGCGGTTTCCGACCGATCTGACGGTCGGCCGCGTGCAGGAAAGTTTCGCCAGTCCCAGTGCGTTGTCGTTCTGGGCGCTGCCGCGGTTCATCAATCTGCTGGAGCAATCGGGGTTTTCGCCGACGCGCCATGAACTCGCGTTTCAGAGCCTGCTGGCGCTGCCGTTGCTGTGCGCGACGATGGCTCTGGTCGCGGCCGGATTCTCGATGCGCCCGGCCCGGCGCGGCGGCGCGGCGCAGATGCTGGGTGCGGGGTTGGTGTTCGGTTTCATTCTGTTCATGCTATCGGACGTCGCCGAGCAGTTCGGCAAATCCGGCGCGCTGCCGGTGATCCTGGCAGCCTGGGCGCCGGCGGCGGCTGGGTTGATGCTCGCGCTTGCGCTACTGCTGCATCTGGAGGATGGCTGAGCCATGAAGGGTGCCAACCAACGCCGTAACCGGCAACGTGCTATCATCGGCATTGGTCTTGCGGTTGCAACCCTCGCTGGTGCGCCGCTGGCCCATGCGCAGATGGCCGGATTGATCGCCGGGCCGGAGCGGCCGATTTCCAAGACGGCGCCCGTCACGTTTCTAGCCGATAAGGTCTCCTACGATCGCCAGACCGGGATCGTGACCGCCACGGGTGATGTCGAGGCGTGGCAGAACGGCCATGTTCTGTATGCCGACAAGGTCGTGATCGATCGCAACAACAACACAGCGACCGCGATCGGTCATGTGGTGATGATGGAACCGTCCGGCGAAATCGCGTTCGCCAAGCGGGCCCGCCTCTCGAACGGCATGAAGAACGCGGTGATGAATAAGGTCGCGACCATACTGGCCGAAAACGGCCGCATCGTCGCCAACGGGGCACGGCGCTATGGCGGCGTGCTCAATGAATTGTCCAAGCCGGTCTACTCCACGTGCGATCTGTGTAAGCACGACCCGACCGCAGCACCCCTATGGCAGATCAAGGCACGCAGCGCGGTTGAAGATCTGCAGCACAAAGTCATTGAATACCACGACGCCGAGCTGGAGATTTACGGCTTCCCGATTTTCTACCTGCCGTATATGTCCCAGCCCGATCCTTCGGTGCGGCGCCAGAGCGGCCTGCTGATCCCCTCGTTCGGGTCATCGACGCATATCGGCGAGTTTTTCGTGATCCCCTATTTCTGGGATATCAGCAAATCGCAGGATGCGACGATCGTGCCGATCCTCGCGACCAAGGCCGGTCCGGTGCTGGACGTGAAATACCGCCAGGCCTTGAACAACGGCAAGCTGACGGTGAACATCTCGGCCGGGCATGACCGTTATGCCCAGAATACCGGACTGTCGGACGCGATTTTTTCGAACGGCGTTTTCGACCTCAACAACACCTGGCGGGCCGGGTTTTCGTATAATCACACCTCGAGCACCCAGTATCTGAACGATTTCCGGTATCTGCCGAACCAGAATTTCCTCGCATCCAACGCCTATCTTGAAGGATTCGGTGTCGGTTCCTATGCCAAGATCAGCGCCGATACCTATCAAGGCCTGGTCGCGACCGTCACCCAGAGCAATGTACCGATCGTCGCCCCCTATGCGCGCTATGATTATTTTGGTGCGCCGGATCGATGGGGCGGCCGGTTCTCGATGGCGGCCAGCGCCTACAACGTATCCCGCAATGTGGGAACCAGCAGCCGCCGCGTGGCGGTCGTGTCGAATTACGATCTGCCGGCAACCGGGCCGGATGGCATATTGTTCGATAGTCGGGTGCGGTTGATCGCGGCGGGTTACGATGCCGCGAAGCTCAACCAACAGCCGAATTATTCCAACATCGGTTCGGCTGAGACGGCGCGCGCCATTCCGATCGCGGCGGTTTCGGCGCGCTGGCCGCTGGAACGCAGCGCCGGCGATTGGGGTGAGCAGATCATCGAGCCGCGCGTGCAGCTCGAGGTCGCGCCGAACTACGGCGTGACGCAAAACCAGGTGATTCCGAACGAAGACAGTCTCGATTTCCAATTCACCGACGCCAATCTCTTCAGCCTGCAACGCTTCGGCGGGATCGACCGCTTTGCCGGCGGCTCGCGCGTCGATTACGCGTTGCAGGGGGCATGGTACCTGCCGGACGGCGCTTATGCGACCGGCTTGATCGGTCAGTCCTACGCATTTCACAAATCGCTGGTGTATCCGGTCGATAGTGGCCTGAACGATAATGTATCCGACATCGTGGGACGGGCGACGGTCGCACCGGTATCGTGGCTGAGTTTCACCTATCGGACCCGGCTTGCGCACCAGGATCTGGGCGCGCGGATGATCGATACATACGCAACCGTGGGCAACAAGGCCCTGCGGTTCAGCGGTGGTTACTTTTATAGCGCGGTCAATCCGTACTACCTGTTCACCCAGCCCGGGGCGCCGCCCGCCGCGTATTTCGTACCGCAGCGCGAAATCACGCTTGGCACCGCGACCTCGCTGATCCCGCATTGGACCTTCTCGGGCGCGACGCAGCGCAACATCGCCACGGGCAAGTTCGACAACGCCGCCCTGTCGGCCACCTGGCAGAATGAATGCACGGCGGTGAACATCAGTTTCTATCGCTCGTTTACCTCCTTCAACTACGATCACGGCACCACCACGCTGTTGATCAACATCACGCTCAAAACGCTCGGCAACATCGGATTCAGCGCCCTATGAAATTTCTGCGACGTTATGGTTTTCTGCTCGGCCTCGGGGCCGTATCTCTGGCGTCGCTCGGGCTGGCGCGCGCGCAGGACGCCCGGATTGCGGTGGTGGTGAACGGCACAGTGATCACCAATCAGGACGTGGATGCCCGGGCACGCTTGTTTGCCCTCTCGGCCGGCCTGCCGCCGACATCGCAGACGCTGGACCATCTCAAACCGCAGATTACCAGCGAATTGATCGACCAGGCGTTGCAGCTGCAAGCGATCGAGCGGAACAAGATCGTCGTCTCACAGGCCGATATCGCGAAAGCGCTCGCGCGGATCGACAAGGCAAACGGTCTGCCGCCCGGCGGACTCCAGAAAAAGCTCGAAGCATCCGGTGTGCCCTATTCCACCCTGGTCAGTCAGTTTCGCACCGAGCTTGGCTGGACCGATGTGCTGAAAAAGAAACTCGGGCCCGACCTGCGACCGACCAGGGAAGACGTGCTGGCCGAGCAACGTGCGATGAAGCACGAACTTGGCGAGACGCAATACCATATCGCCGAGATCTTCATCCCGATCGAACGGCCGTTCGACGAAGGCAACGCGAGGCTGTTCGCTCAGACCGTGATCAAGCAGCTGCGCAACGGCGCGCCGTTTCCGGTGGTCGCGGCGCAGTTCAGCCAGAGCCAGAGTGCGCTGACCGGGGGTGACCGTGGCTGGGTCGAGCCCGACCTGCTCGACCCTGCGGTGCGCGCCATCGTGCAGCGGATGCCGGCGGGCGCGATCAGTGATCCGGTGCGGGTCGCGGGCGGTTTTGAAATCGTCAACCTGCTGGGCACGCGCAAATTCGGCGAGGTGAAGGAAACGATTCTGAACATCCGCCAGGTGTTTCTGCCGTTCCCGAGTCCATTCCAGGGCGGTCAGCCCAGCGCAGCGCAATTGGCGGTCTTGACCCATGCCAACGCGCTGCGCGGCGGACTGCACAGTTGCGATGCGGTTGCCGCAGCGAACGCGGCGGTCGGCAATGTCCGCAAGGCCGATCCAGGCCCGGTCAACCTCGCGACCGTGCAGCCTGCGGCATTTCAGTCGTTGCTGGCAACCTTACCCATCGGGCAGATCAGCCAGCCGTTGGTCTCCCAGCACGGGGTCGCAATGGTCATGGTGTGCAAGCGCGCCACGAGTACCACCGGATTGCCGTCGGTTCCCGCCATTGCCAACATTCTGGTGCAGCGCCGTGTCTCGCTTGAATCGCAACAATTGATGGACGCGCTGCATCGCAACGCCGTCATCGAGCGGTATCAGGCGGGTTGAAATCATGAATCTGGACCCGCTGCGCGATGTCATAGCGCGGCATGGTCTGGCGACGCGCAAATCGCTCGGGCAGCATTTTCTGCTCGATGGCAATCTGCTCGCGCGCATTGTCCGCGTCGCCGGGCCGCTGGATGGTGTCAATGTCATCGAAGTCGGACCCGGGCCGGGCGGCCTGACGCGCGCGATCCTTGCGACCGGGGCAGCGCGGATCACCGCCATAGACATCGATCCGCGCGCGATCGCGGCGACATCGGAGCTTCTGAGCGTAGCGGGAGGGCGATTGCACGTCGTCGAAGCCGATGCGCTCACGATCGACGTTTGCGCACTGACCGACGCGCCGCGCATCGTCATCGCCAACCTGCCTTACAACGCCGGTACTGCGATGCTGGTGCGCTGGCTGCACCAGGCGGCCTCTTTTCAGGCATTGGTGTTGATGTTCCAGCATGAGGTCGCTGAACGCATCGTCGCGCCACCCGGTACGGCACACTACGGCCGTCTTGCCGTCCTCGGCGCTCTAACGGTCGATGCCAGCATCGCCATGTCGGTATCGCCCGCAGCCTTTTCCCCGCCGCCGAAAGTGGAATCAGCCGTGGTCCGGCTGATTCCGCGCTCCACCCAACTTTCATCCGCACTGTTGACCCGCGTCGGTACCGTCACGGCCGCCGCCTTCGGCCAACGACGCAAAATGCTCCGCGGTTCTCTCAAATCGCTGGGTGGCGCCGCCTTGCTCCATCGAGTCGGCATCGACCCTGAACGCCGTGCCGAAACCCTGAGCCCCGCCGAATACGTCCGACTGGCTGAGGCGCTATAGAACGGGCGCACCGATGCTGGGGAACAGCCGGGAGTTGGCGTCCCTTATCGATGCCGGATCGCCAGGCAATTAAACGGGTTCGGCGTGACGCGACCGCATCTTCCCCCGATTGTTTCAGAGCCAGGGGCGATCGGTATTATCCAAAGCTTCGACACGATCCGGCAGGGATACGACCCAATCGCGATGGATCGTTGCGATAGCCGGGGCAGTTTGTAGGCTTCGCGCTTGATATTGCGATCCGACCCGGAATGAGGGGCAGTGAACCTGGTTCACTGCGGGTGGCGCTCTGCGGCGAACCGTCAATTGGTCTGGGCGCAAATGTCTTCGGCGAGGGACAGGGGGTCTAGCAGTGTAAAAGTGGTCCAGGCGGTGACTTCTGCGTATGGCCGCAGCGCCGGCGTGATAAAGCTTTGTCGGAGGTTCCTGGCACGCGCGACGGCGTCGTAGAACAGCTTGCCGATGCCGGGTCGCTCTACGAGCAACAATCGGGCCCGGGGCGCTGTTGACAGCAGGGCCGCATGAAACGCCGAGCCTATAAATCCGGCAACCACTTCCGCGGTTGCGAACAGGTCTACCTGTGCCGCAACAGGCAAGGTCTCCGGGCGCACGATGTCCCAGCCGCGTACTGCCAACGCGGATTCGAGTGCCTCTTCGCCGTCCAGCCGGCCAAATTGCGCCGGCAGGCCACGGCGCGACAGCCAGACACGATCGTGGGAGCGGGCGTTGGCCGGCGGTCGATGCGTTGCGAGAGCGTCGACCTGTTTCTCATGCAGGAGATCGGGCGCGACCAGACCGGATCGCGGCAAGATGATCCGGGCGACGGACAGCGGCGCCGAGACAAAGCGGTGCTCGCATTGATCGAGGCCCAAAACGCGCCAGAGCTGCTCAAGCCAGCCTGGCCACGTGCGATGCGGCACGGGTAGATCGATCCAGTGCCAGAGCACGGGTAAGTCGGGCCGCTCGCGGATGAACCAAAGGCTTGCCAGGGAATCGCGGATCACATGGCCGAAATGGTCCATGAGGACACCGCCATAGATAAACGTCCGGTCATCGCGAACCGGGACATCGCTGGATTGGCGCATTGTCAACCATGGATGCGAGAAGTCAGCGATCGGTATACCCGCCCGGTCGAGAATGCCGAAACTGTAACCATAGCGACCCGCGCCATCGCGGCGAGACGGTAACAAGGTGACATCTGCATAGCGCGACGTTTCGAGCGGGTAGGCCCGTAATGCGGGGATGCCCGGGATAATGCCCGGCGCTGCGCCCTCACCCGCCGGAAAGTAACGCCGCTGTTCATCGCGTCCATGGGCCAGGAAATGGGCGTAGCCGTTTCTGAATTGTCGGGCAGCGACGGCCTGGGCGACATCGGCATGCTCCAGCAGGTAGCCACGTTCCGAAAAATTCGGCGAGGGGTCAAATGCCGTCGGCGAGTCGGTCGCCAGGTAGTGATGCAGCGCGCACGTCCAGACGCCTTGCGTGATGGCTTGCGCAACGTCCGGATATCGCATGAGATACCATGCGGGATCGAACATGTTCGAGGCGATGGGCACGCAGCCAGGCAATCGGCTATGGCGAAGGAAGGTCGTGAATGGGCCATCCTGCGCGATCCGGCAGGCAATGTCGTAGGTGGCGCGCGCCTTATAGACATCGGGGTCGAACAAATGGTGGCCGGAGAGCCCCTCGAACTGTCCGAAGCTCAGAAAATGCTCATACGGGTCTCCGTGCGTCGATGAGTCGAACGCCTTGCCGTGACGGCGGCCGAACTGGGCGGCGTAGTAACCGGGATCGAACAGCCAGGCCGGGCGCGGATCGATAGAGTCTTGTGTCGCACGACGGTCGCCCGCGCCGGCGTTACTCATGTAACATTAGGACCTGTCGAAGCCGGCGTCATCAACCTGGATGGGAGATGGGTGCTGAGGGATACCCATTCCGCCCCGGCTTATTCGTGCGCGAGGGCGTCGATGCGGGCCTGGGCGGTGATCAGCCGGTCCGAGGCGTTGCGCCAGGCGGTGGTGTCGGCTTCGTCGACCTCGCGGTACGCGGTTTCGGCGGCGGCGAGTTGCTCCATGGCGGTCTCGCGGTTGATCTCGGACGGTTTCATGATCTGGTCGGCGAGGACCGTGCAGCGGGTTTCGGTGATTTCCGCGAAGCCGCCGGAGACGAAGAAACGGTCGATGATTTCGTCGTCCTCGTAGATGTCGATCATGCCGCCGCGCAGCGAGGTGATGAGTTTCGCGTGGTCGGGCAGGATGCCGAGGTCGCCTTCGGTGCCGGGGATAACGACCATGGAGACCTGCCGCGCGAGCAGCAGGCGTTCCGGGCTGATGATTTCGAGCGCGAGCGTCATCGGATCAGACGGTGGCGTTGAGGGATTCGGCTTTCTTCACCGCGTCCTCGATGGTGCCGACCATGTAGAAGGCGGCTTCCGGCAGGTGATCGTATTCGCCGGCGCAGATGGCCTTGAAGCTGCGGACGGTGTCTTCGACGGCGACGAACAGGCCGGGCGAACCGGTGAAAACCTCAGCGACGTGGAAGGGCTGCGAGAGGAAGCGTTCGATCTTGCGGGCGCGGGCGACGGTGAGTTTATCGTCCTCGGAAAGCTCGTCCATGCCGAGAATGGCGATGATGTCCTGCAGGGATTTGTAGCTTTGCAGGATGCGCTGCACTTCGCGCGCGGTGTTGTAGTGTTCTTCGCCGACGATGCGCGGGTCGAGCGCGCGGGAGGTGGAGTCGAGCGGGTCGACTGCGGGGTAGATGCCTTTTTCGGAGATTGCGCGGTTCAGCGTGGTCGTGGCATCGAGATGGGCGAAGGAGGCGGCGGGCGCGGGGTCGGTGAGGTCGTCGGCGGGGACGTAGATCGCCTGGACCGAGGTGATCGAGCCTTTTTTGGTCGAGGTGATGCGTTCCTGCAGCGCGCCCATGTCGGTCGCGAGCGTCGGCTGATAGCCGACCGCCGACGGGATGCGGCCCAGCAGGGCGGAAACTTCGGCGCCGGCCTGGGTGAAGCGGAAGATGTTGTCGACGAAGAACAGCACGTCCTGGCCTTCCTCGTCGCGGAAATATTCGGCCATGGTGAGGCCGGAGAGGCCGACGCGCATGCGCGCACCGGGCGGCTCGTTCATCTGGCCGTAGACGAGGGCGACCTTGGAACCTGCGGTGGTGTCCTCGCCGAGCTTGATGACGCCGGCATCGATCATTTCGTGGTAGAGATCGTTGCCCTCGCGGGTGCGCTCGCCGACGCCGGCGAACACCGAGACGCCGCCGTGGCCTTTGGCGATGTTGTTGATCAGTTCCTGGATCAGCACGGTCTTGCCGACGCCGGCGCCGCCGAACAGGCCGATCTTGCCGCCCTTGAGATAGGGGGCGAGCAGATCGATGACCTTGATGCCGGTGACCAGGATTTCCGAGGAGGTCGCCTGATCTTCGAAGCTGGGGGCATCGCGGTGGATCGGCATGGTGGTTTTAGCACCAATCGGGCCGCGTTCGTCGATCGCTTCGCCGATCACGTTGAGGATGCGGCCGAGCACTTCGGGACCGACCGGAACCGAGATGGCGGCCCCGGTGTCGGACACTTCGGCGCCGCGGGCCAGGCCATCGGTGCTGTCCATCGCGATGCAGCGGACGGTGCGTTCGCCGATTTCCTGGGCGACTTCGAGCACCAGACGGCGGTCGCCGACGCGGGTTTCGAGCGCGTTGAGGATGAAGGGGAGTTCGCCTTCGAACTGAACGTCGATCACGGGGCCCATGATCTGGGTGATGCGGCCGGTGTTATTGCTTGCCATGATATTGTTTTCCTAACTCGGTCTCACAGCGCTTCGGCGCCGGAGATGATCTCGATCAGTTCGCGGGTGATGTTGGCCTGGCGTGTGCGGTTATAGTTCATGGTCAGGCGGTTGATCATGTCGCCGGCGTTGCGGGAGGCGCCGTCCATCGCGGTCATCTGGCTCGCGTAGAAGCCGGCGCTGCTTTCGAGCAGGGCGCGGTAGATCTGGATGGCGAGGTTGCGCGGCAGCAGGCGGTCGAGCAGGGAGCCGTCATCGGGTTCGATTTCGTAATCGGCCGAGCCGGATGCGTCGCTCTCCGGGCGCTGGTTATCGTTTGCGGGGCCGCCGGCGGCCGGGATGAGCGGGGTTTCGGCGACGGTCTGCACCATGACCGAGACGAATTTGTTGAACATCAAGGTACAGACGTCGAACTGACCATCGTTGAAGGCGGCGATGATGCGATCGGCGATGGCCTCGGCGTCCTTGAACTCGACGGTCTTGCGGCCGACGAAATTGACGTCGCCCATCATAAGGTCGGCCATGTCGCGGCGGAAGGAATCGCGGCCCTTGCGGCCGACCGCGAACAGCTGAACCGTCTTGCCCTCGGCCTGCAGGGCGCGGACGCGGGCCTTGGCGGCGCGGCTGAGCGCGGCGTTGAAGGGGCCGGCCAGGCCACGATCGGCGGTGACGGCGACGATCAGGTGGCGCTTGTCGGCACCGGTGCCGACCAGGAGTTTCGGCGCGTTGGGATTGCTGGCGGCCCCCTGGGCGAGGGCCGCCATCATCGCCGCCATGCGGGTGGCATAGGGTTGCGCGGCCTCGGCCTGGCTCTGGGCGCGGCGCAGCTTGGCGGCCGCGACCATTTTCATCGCCTTGGTGATCTTCTGCGTCGATTTGACGCTGGAGATCCGGTTGCGGAGGGATTTCAGGCTGGGCATCGCGGGGTTCCGCCGATCACGCGAAGCTGTTGGCGAAGGATTTGACGAACGCGATCAGCTTGGCCTCGGTTTCTTTCTTGATTTCACGGTCGTTGCGGATCGCGTCCATGATGTCGGGCGACTGGGCTTTCAGCTCGGAGAGGAGCTGGGCCTCGAAATCGCCGATCCGGTCGATCGCGATGGCGTCGAGATAGCCGCGGGTGCCGACGAAGATGGAGACGACCTGCTCTTCGACCGGCAGGGGCTTGTATTGCGGCTGTTTGAGCAATTCCGTGAGGCGCGCGCCGCGGGCGAGGAGCTTTTGGGTCGAGGCATCGAGGTCGGAGGCGAACTGGGCGAAGGCGGCCATTTCGCGGTACTGGGCGAGCTCGAGTTTGATCTTGCCGGCGACCTGTTTCATCGCCTTGATCTGCGCGGCGGAGCCGACGCGCGAGACCGAGGCGCCGACGTTGACGGCGGGGCGGATGCCTTTGAAGAACAGCTCGGTTTCGAGGAAGATCTGGCCATCGGTGATCGAGATCACGTTGGTCGGGATGTAGCCGCCGATATCGCCGGCCTGGGTTTCGATCACCGGCAGGGCGGTGAGGCTGCCGCCGCCGAATTCATCGGACATTTTGGCGGCGCGTTCGAGCAGGCGCGAGTGGAGGTAGAACACGTCGCCCGGATAGGCTTCGCGGCCGGGCGGGCGGCGCAGCAGCAGGGACATCTGGCGGTAGGCGACCGCCTGTTTGGAAAGATCGTCGTACACGATCAGGGCATGCATGGAATTGTCGCGGAAATATTCGCCCATCGCGCAGCCCGTGTAGGGGGCGAGGAACTGCATCGGGGCGGGTTCGGAGGCGGTGGCGGCGATGACGATGGAGTATTCCATCGCGCCGTTTTCCTCGAGTGTGCGGACCAGCTGGGCGACGGTGGAGCGCTTCTGGCCGATCGCCACGTAGATGCAGTAGAGTTTTTTGTTTTCGTCATCCTGCGCGTTGAGCGGCTTCTGATTCAGGATGGTGTCGATGATGACGGCGGTCTTGCCGGTCTGGCGGTCGCCGATGATCAGCTCGCGCTGGCCGCGACCGATCGGCACCAGGGCGTCGATCGATTTGATGCCGGTCTGCATCGGTTCGAACACCGACTGGCGCGGCATGATGCCGGGGGCCTTGACCTCGACCTTGCGGCGTTCGGTGAATTCGATCGGGCCCTTGCCGTCGATCGGGTTGCCGAGCGCATCGACCACGCGGCCGAGCAGGCCCTTGCCGACCGGGACATCAACGATCTGGCCGGTGCGGGTGACGGTGTCGCCCTCGCGGACCGCGCGGTCTTCGCCGAAGATGACGATGCCGACATTGTCGTTTTCGAGGTTGAGCGCCATGCCCTTGACGCCGGCACTCGGGAACTCGACCATTTCGCCGGCCATGACGTTGGCGAGGCCGAACACGCGGGCGATGCCGTCACCGACGGAGAGGACCTGGCCGGTTTCGGCCACGTCGGTTTCGGTGTCGAAACTCGCGATCTGCTTTTTCAGGATTTCGGAGATTTCGGCGGGACGGATGTCCATGTCAGGCGGCTCCCTTCATTACAAAGCGCAGCCGTTGCAGGCGCGATTTCAAGCTGGTGTCGTAGAGTTTCGAACCGATCTTCACAACCAGGCCACCGAGGAGGCTGGGATCGACCGATTCGCGGATGGTGACGCGCCCGTAGCCGGCTTCCGCAAGGCGGGCGCCAAGCTGGGCACGCTGGGTATCGGTGAGCGGGTGGGCGGAGGCGACCTCGGCGGTCATGATGCCGCGCTTGGCCGCGACGTAAGCAGCGAACCCGCTGATCAGTTCCGGCAGGTCGCGCAGGCGGCGGTTGGCGACGGCGGTGCCGATGAAATGGCGCACGAGGTCGGAAAATCCCTGGCCGGCCAGCACGGCTTCCATCGCGCGCGCGGCTTCGGCGGCATCGATCGAGCGGCTGGCGATCAGCTGGCGCAGCGGGGCGGAGTCGCCGATCAGGCTGCCGAGGGCAGCCATTTCGCTGACGGTCTGGTCGAGCTGCTTGCGCTCGTCCGCGAGGTCGTAGAGCGCCCTTGCGTAGCGGGCGGACAGACCGGAGGCGCGGTCAGCGATCGGGGATGCGGCAATGGTGGACGACACAAGTTGGACCCTGCTCTCGGTTCATTCTGACGTTTCAACCCCGGAAGGACGTCTTGCGATGACCGTGCAATCACCGTGGGCGCGTCTGTCCGTTCGCTCCTTCGAGCGATGCGCGCCACTAGCATAGGCATCCGGTCCGCGCAACGCATTCGGTCCTGAGAATAAGAGGGGTGATCACAGGAACGAGATGGGATCGATGTCGATATCGATGCGGGCGGCGCGGGGCAGGGTCGCACGGGCGAGCCAGGCGCGGATGATCGGTTGCAGGGCGACGGCGCGGGGGGCGCGCAGCAACAGGCGGCGGCGGTGGCGGCCGCGCAGCATGGCGAAGGGCGCGGGCGCGGGGCCGAGGACGATGACTTCCTCGGTGGGCGCGGTGCGGGCGAGGGCGTTGGCGGCGGCATCGGCGATTTCGGCCTGATCGGCGCTGACGATCAGGCCGGCGAGACGCCCGAACGGCGGCCAGTGACCGGGTTCGCGCAAGGCGGCCTCCGCGGCGCGGAAGCCTGAGAGATCACCCGCGCAGAGGGCCCGCATCACCGGGTGATCCGGCGCGAAAGTTTGCAGGATGACGCGGCCGGGCAGGGCAGCGCGCCCGGCGCGGCCGGCGACCTGGTGGAGCAGCTGGGCGCTGCGTTCACCGGCGCGCAGATCGCCGCCACCGAGGCCGAGATCGGCATCGACCACGCCGACCAGGGTGAGGTCGGGGAAGTGCCAGGCCTTGGCGATCATCTGGGTGCCGATGATGAGATCGACGTCATGCGCGATGATGGCGCGGGTGGCGGCGGCGGCTTGTTCGGGCGTGGTGATGACGTCGCTCGCCATGACGATGTGGCGGACGCCGGGGAAGAGTTCGGCGACTTCCTCGGCGATGCGTTCGACGCCCGGGCCGATCGGCACAAAACTGTGTTCGGCGCTGCAGAACGGGCAGAGGGTGGGCTGGCGCTCGGTATGGCCGCAATGGTGGCAGAGCAGGCTGATGCGGGCGCGGTGTTCGACCAGCCAGGCGGTGCAGTTGGGGCAGGTGACGCGGTGGCCGCAGGCGCGACAGAGCGTGAGCGGGGCGTAGCCGCGGCGGTTGAGGAACAGCATCGCCTGGCCGCCGGCGGCGATCGTGGCGGTGAGGGCTTCGATCAGCACCGGGGAGAGGAATTTGCCGCGCGGCGGTGGGGCGAGGCGGAGGTCGAGGGTTTCGATGGCCGGCATCGCGGCACCGCCGTGGCGGGCGGTGAGGGTGAGGTGGCGGTAGCGCCCGGCCTCGGCATTGATCGCGGATTCCAGGCTCGGCGTGGCGGAGGCGAGGATGCAGCCGGCGGCCGAGAGGCGGGCGCGGACCACCGCCATGTCGCGCGCGTGGTAGATGACGCCGTCTTCCTGTTTGTAGGCGGCTTCGTGTTCCTCATCGACGATGATCGCGCCGAGATCGGTGAAGGGCAGGAACAGGGCGGAGCGCGCGCCGAGCACGAGCTGGGCGGTGCCGTTGGCAATGGCGTGCCAGTTGGCGCGGCGTGTCGCGGGCGAGAGGCCGGAATGCCAGAGCGTGGGAGCAGCGCCGAAGCGGGCGGCGAGGCGGGCGGTGAACTGGGTGGAGAGCGCGATTTCGGGCAGCAGGATCAAGGCCTGCCGGCCCTGGCGCAGGGCTTGCGCGACGGCTTCGCAATAAATTTCGGTTTTGCCCGAGCCGGTGACGCCTTCGAGCAAGGTGACGCTGAACGCCTTGGCGGCGATGCTGGCGCGGATGGCGTCCGCGGCGGTGGTCTGTTCGGGCGATAGGATGGGGGGTGCGGCATCGGGATCAAGCCGCGCGGCGCCGGGATCGCGCCGGATTTGCGTGAGCAGCCCTGCATCGGCCATGGCGCGGACGGTGCCGGGCGAGACGCCGGCGGCGGCGGCGAGGGCGGCGGTGTCCGGCCGGTCGAGCGTGGCGAGGGCATCGAGCACGGCCTGGCGGCGGGGGCTGGTTGCGGTGGCGCTGGTCGCGGCCCAGCCGAAGCGGTCGGGCGGGCGGTCGAGCAGGTTGGATTTCAGGGCGAGGGCCAGCACCTCGCCGCGCGGGGCCATGGTGTAATTGGCGACCCAATCGATGAAGCGGCGCAGGGTTGCCGGCAGGGTTGGTGCGTCGATGATGGCCGCGATGGGTTTCAGGCGCTGGTCCGGCATGGCGGCGTCGGGCGGATCGTCCCACACCACGCCGGGCACCATGCGCTTGCCGAGCGGCACGGTGACGATGGTGCCTTTTGGCAAGGTGTCGGGCGTCGTGACGAGCGCATCGGGCAATGTGTAGGCGAACGCGCGGTCGAACGGGTAGGGCAGCAATACCGCAACCCGTGTCGCGGCCATCGCGCGGTCTCAGACGTTGAAGCGGAACAGCAGGACGTCGCCGTCCTGGACGGTGTAGTTGCGGCCTTCGATGCGCAGCTTGCCGACCTCGCGCGCGCCGGCTTCGCCGTTATGGGCGATATAGTCTTCGTACGCGATGGTTTCGCAGGCGATGAAGCCGCGTTCGAAATCGCCATGGATCACGCCGGCGGCGGCGGGGGCAAGCATACCGCGCGTGATGGTCCAAGCACGGGTTTCCTTGGGGCCGACCGTGAAATAGGTAATCAGTCCTAAAAGCTCGTAGCCGGCGCGGATCACGCGGTCGAGCCCGGAGTCCGACAGGCCGAGGCCTTCGAGGAATTCGGCGCGTTCGGCGAGCGGGAGCTGGGCGACCTCCGCCTCGATCGCTGCGGAGACGACGACGGATCGTGCCCCCTGGGCGGCGGCCATGGCGGCGACGCGCGCGGATTGGGCGTTGCCGGTGGCCGCCGAGGCTTCCTCGACATTGCAGACGAACAGGACCGGCTTGGCTGTGAGCAGGTTGAGGCGGCGGACCGCCTCCTCCTCGCCCTTGGGGATGGCGGTGCGGGCGGGTTTGCCGGCTTCGAGGGCCGCGAGGATGGGTTCGACCAGGGCGAGTTCCGCGGCGGCGGTACGGTCGTTGCCGCGGGCTTTTTTCTGCAGGTTGGGGACGCGCTTGAGCAGACTGTCGAGATCGGCGAGCATCAGCTCGGTCTCGACGGTCTCCGCGTCGCGCAGCGGGTCGATGCTGCCTTCGACATGGGTGACATCGTCATCGACGAAGCAGCGCAGGACGTGGATGATGGCATCGACCTCGCGGATGTTGGCGAGGAACTGGTTGCCGAGACCCTCCCCTTTCGCAGCACCCCGCACCAGGCCGGCGATGTCGACGAATTCGAGGCTGGTCGGGACGATTTTCACCGATTTGCCGATTTTCGCCAGGGCGTCGAGCCTGGGATCGGGCACGGCGACGCGGCCGACGTTGGGCTCGATGGTGCAGAATGGATAGTTCGCCGCCTGCGCCGCGACGGTGGCGGTGAGCGCGTTGAACAGAGTGGATTTGCCGACGTTGGGGAGGCCGACGATGCCGCAGTTGAAGCCCATGGTTTTGCCTAGTGGTTGGGTGAGGAAGAAGACGTCTTTTTTGGAAAAAAGAAGCAAAAAACTTTTATTTGCTGGTTCGGGGGCGCACGGCCGTCAGGGGCAATGCACTGGAGTCAGAAAGTTTTTTGGTTCTTTTTTACAAAAAAGAACCCTTACCCTACCCCCTTCGTCTCCAGCGCCACCCTGGTCATGAACTCCTCTGGCTTGCCCTGCGCCAGCAGCGGCGCTGCGTCCGACACCGATTCCAGCGTCGGGATCAACCAATCTTCGTCGCCCTTGGCGAAATTGCCCAGCACCCAGCCGTGGACGCGGGCTTTGTCACCCGGGTGGCCGATGCCGAGGCGGACGCGCCAATACTCCGGCGCGGCGAGATGCTGGTCCATGCTGCGCAGCCCATTGTGGCCGGCGGCACCGCCGCCTTGCTTGACCCGGATTTTGCCGGGCGCGAGGTCGAGCTCGTCGTGGAAAACGGTGATGGCGGCGGGTTCGAGCTTATAGAAGGCGGCGGCCGGCTGCACCGAGAGGCCGGAATCGTTCATGTAGGTCAGTGGTTTGAGGGCGACGATTTTTTCGCCGCCGATCGTGCCCTCGGCCACCAGACCGGAAAACCGCCGCCGCCAGGGGGTGAACCCGTGGCGGTCGGCGATGATGTCGATCGCCATGAAGCCGATGTTGTGCCGGTGCCGCGCCATTCCCGGTTCGGGATTGCCGAGGCCGACCCACAGCTTCACGGCGGGTTACTTCTTGGCGGCTGGCTTGGCCGGCGCCTTGGCCGCCGGTGCGGCTGCCTTGGCGGGACCACCCTTGCCACCCTTGGCCGGTGCTGCCGCCGCTGCCGCACCCGGTTCCGGCGCCGCTTCGGCGATGACAGTGGGGGCGGCGACCGTCGCGATGACGAAATCGCGGTCGATGATGGTGGGGCGGGTCTTTTCGGTGCCCTTCAGATCGTGCCAGCGGATGTTGTCGTTGATGTCGAGCGGGCCGAGATCGGCTTCGAAATGGTCGGGGATCGTATCCGGATCGCACCACACTTCGACCGCGTGCCGCACCACGTTCAGCACACCGCCGCGCTTCATGCCGACCGAGAGCAATTCGTTCATGAAATTGACCGCAACCGCGACGCGGACCGGCTCACCAACCGCGAGGCGCTGGAAATCGATGTGTTCGGGCTGGTCGGTCACCGGGTGGAACTGCACGTCGCGCATCAGGGCGCGCGTCTTGCCGGTGGCGGTTTCGATTTCGTACAGGCGCGAACGCCAGCCGCCGCGCTTGAGTTCGCGCATCACCACGCGCGGGTCGATCGCGATCAGGGTAGGGTCCTGTTTCGCGCCATAGATCACGCCGGGCACCATGCCGGCTCGCCGTGTCGCCCGCGCCACCCCCTTGCCGGCCCGCGCGCGATCCTCGGCCGCAATAGTCTCGAAATTGGCCATGTGTCGCTCCTTCAACCAATGAAAAAAGGTCGGCCTCCAGGGGTGCCGACTGGGGCGGGCAGTAGCGGATCGGGGGGGGTTAGGCAAGCGGCGGCCGGGGTGGCGGGTGGGCGTTACTGATCCGCGTGGGGGTGCGGGGTGGAAAACGGCCGGTGACGGGTCGCGTGGAAACTGTTAGATTTTCGGTAACGTGGGGGGTGTGCATGATTTCATACGGTCCGTTTGGTGATCCGGTCCGGGCGAAAATCGGGCTGAACCGTTTGATCGGTCACAAGCTTGGCGTCACGCGTGCGGCGAACATGGGGATCATGTGGCGAGACGGGGATCAGTGCCAGTTCCTCCAGCCATGTCTGCCGTATCCGAACGGGTATTCGGAACTGATGGTCGTGACGGCGGATCATGTGAAGAAGCCGGGGCCGAAGCTCGATGATGTATCGGCTGGAAAAATGGCTTGGGAGGTGGCGAATGACGTGGGGGATGCGGCGTTCGTTTATCTTTCGGTAGCTGCCGCGTCCGCAGCGATCGTCGCGGCCTTTGCCGCTGCTGCGGATGCCACTTTGACGGCTGGTGTTATTTTCATGGCGGCGTTCACGGCGGTCGAACTTTTGGATGGGGTGGCTCTTCTGCTGGCCGATGGAAGGATGACGATTTCGGAGGCGATTGATAAAGCCACCGGAACGGATTACGCGCGGTCCCTGAAAGCGAGCAAAACCTACAATTTCATCGAGACGTGGGGACCGATCATCGCATTGCCGGCGGTTGCGCACGATATATTTTTGGCATTCAGTATTCCGCGTGATGTACGTCTTTTGACTGAATTACGGGCCCAGATGCTGACGCGCGCGAAAGCGGTGCTGCGGGAAATGAGGGCGACGGAGGCGTTCATCGGCGCCGAGGGCGATCTGGCGGCGCGCGATTCATATGAGTTCCTCAAGGAGAGCGTTCATGAGTTGCGGGAAAATCTGGTGGATATCAAGCGCGATCTAACGCTACTGACGCGTGTTGCATTGCCGGCTGATGCGATCGGTCTGATCAACGATGAAGTTAATTGGCACGATATTCGCGATGGTGCGATGGCGGATTTGACCAGCATGGATGTTTCGATACGGAGCGGTTTCACCGGCATCGATGCTGCGGCGGGACGATGGGCGCATAGTGCCGGGGCATGGTTAGGGGCCGGCACGGCCCGCGCCGCTTCTCATATGCCGCGGCAGGTTGGGTCGAGTTACCAAGCTGCCCGGTTCGGTGGCATTCATAATAGTCCCGGCGAGGCCAGATTGAAGATTAAGAGCATGTTTCCGATTACGTTGCATCTGATTGGCGGAACCCATGCCAAGCGGGTGAAAGGCAAGAGATGATAAATTATCGGTTGGATTCAGGGGAAGGTGAACATGACCGTTTAGCGGAGGTGAAGCGGTTCGCTTTTTATTTGATTTGTGCGATGTATTCTTATACTTTTGCACTTGTTACTGCTGGAGTTTTGATATTTCGTAGAAGTATGGATTTTGATACTCAGATAATGGTGGCCGTGGGTATAAGTACCGGCGTTATCTTTCTGTTTTTTATGTATTTTGGTGTCATCAGAAAGCGAATGATCGTTATTCCCATTCTCAGGGTGTGGACGATCGGCTTTCTTACGTTGCAATGTTTGGTCTTTGTGGTCGCACTTGCGGTCTGGTTGCACTACGGGGTGCACAATCCGGCGCTTGCAGGGGCAGACAGCGCGATGGCGGCGGGACTTTCGTTGATCGGCCTGTTTTTCGGAGTGTTCGGCCTGGTGCGTGGCATAAGGCATCGGTGGTTCGAGGCTGTGCTGCTGCCGCGGTAGCGGGGCGGCTTCATGGGTATTGCGGCTACTGCGGGACGATGGGCGCATCGTGCAGGGCATGGTTAAAGGGCCGGTACGGCCCGCGCCGCTTCTCATATGCCGCGGCAGGTTGGGTCGAGTTACCAAGCTGCCCGGTTCGGTGGGATTCATAATAGTCCGGGTGAGGCTAAATTGAAGATTAAGAGCATGTTTCCGATCACGTTGTATCTGATTGGCGGAACCCATGCCAAGCGGGTAAAGGGTAAGAAATGAAAAACTTTCGATTCGAACCAAGGGTACGTGATGATGATCGTTTTGCTGAAGGGAAGCGTTTCGGGTTTTATTTGATTTGTGCGATGAATTCTTATGGTTTCGCACTCGTTACTGCTGGAGTTTTGATATTTCGTAGAAGTATAGACTTTGATATGAATTTAATCGTGGCCGTGGGCATAAGTCTCGGCGTTATCTTTCTGTTTTTTATGTATTTTGGTGTCATCAGAAAGCGAATGATCGTTATTCCCATTCTCAGGGTGTGGACGATCGGCTTTCTTACGTTGCAATGTTTGGTTCTTGTGGTCGCACTTGCGGTCTGGTTGCACTACGGGGTGCACAATCCGGCGCTTGCAGGGGCAGACAGCGCGATGGCGGCGGGACTTTCGTTGATCGGCCTGTTTTTCGGAGTGTTCGGCCTGGTGCGTGGCATAAGGCATCGGTGGTTCGAGGCTTTGCTGCTGCCGCGGTAGCGGAGCGGCTTCATGGGCATTGCGGCTACTGCGGGACGATGGGCGCATAGTGCAGGGGCATGGTTAGCGGCCGGTACGGCCCGCGCCGCTTCTCATATGCCGCGGCAGGTGGGGTCGAGTTACCAAGCTGCCCGGTTCGGTGGGATTCATAATAGTCCGGCTGAGGCTAAATTGAAGATTAAGAGCATGTTTCCGATCACGTTGCATCTGATAGGAGGAACTCATGCCAAGCGGGTGAAAGGCAAGAGATGATAAATTATCGGTTGGATTCAGGGGAAGGTGAATATGACCGTTTAGCGGAGGTGAAGCGGTTCGCTTTTTATTTGATTTGTGCGATGTTTTCCTACGTCTTCACTCTGGTGACGTCCGGCGTATTGATCCGACGTGGAAGTATAGAGTTCGACATGGATTTGATCATAATCGCAAGCTTAAGTGGCGGACTATTCGTTGGTTTGTTTACATACTTTAGTGCCATAAGAAAACAAGTTATTGTTATTCAAATTCTTAAGCTTTGGACGATTGTTTTTTTGGTATTGCAGTTTTTGACCTTTATTATTGCCTTGGTAGTCTGGCTGCATTATGGGGTTCACAATCCGGCACTTGGAGCGGCAGACAGTTTTTTAGCGGCGGGTCTTTCATTGATCGGCCTATTTTTTGGGGTGTTCGGTCTGGTGCGTGGCATGAGGCATCGGTGGTTTGAGGCTGTGCTGCTGCCGCGGTAGCGGGGCGGCCT
The DNA here is from genome assembly GCF_026191915.1 of Acidiphilium sp. PA. Taxonomy (GTDB): domain Bacteria; phylum Pseudomonadota; class Alphaproteobacteria; order Acetobacterales; family Acetobacteraceae; genus Acidiphilium. The sequence continues at coordinate 431,187 of NZ_JAIMBY010000001.1, read as the reverse complement.
GATGATCGAGCGTTTTTTGGTTCTTTTTTGCAAAAGAGAACAGGGTTCCTGGCTTTCCAAGCGTCAATTGGCGGGTCAGTCGGCGGCGGCCTGAATCGGGTTGATGGCTTCGTCGTGCCAGGCGCTGTCGCCGGTCAGGCGGAGGCGGCGGGTGTGGTATTTCACGATGGTGGAGCGGTGGCCGACGCTGATGATGGTGGCGCGGGGCAGGGCGGTGGTGAGGGTTTGGTACATCAGGGCTTCGTAGTCTTCATCAAGGGCGGAGGTGGCTTCATCGAGAATGATGACGTCGGGTTCGAGCAGGATGCAGCGGGCGAAGGCGATGCGTTGTTGTTCGCCGGGGGAGAGTTCGCGGTCCCAGGGTTCGGCGGTGTCCAGTTTGGTAGCGAGGCGGCCGAGGCCGACGCTGGTCAGCACGGCGGCGACGCGGGTGGGGTCGAGCGGTTGGTTGTAGGGGAAGGTGAGGCTCTGGATCAGGGCGCCGTTGGGCAGGTAGGGGCGTTGCGGGATGAACAGCACACGCCCGGCAGGGGTGCGGACGCTGCCCGCGCCGAACGGCCAGATGCCGGCGATGGCACGGATGAGCGTGCTTTTGCCTGAGCCGGTCGGGCCGCTGATCAGCACGCGGTCGCCGGGGGCGACGTGGAGGTTGAGGTTGGCGATCAGGCAGCGATTGTCGGGCACGGTCAGCGAGAGATTGTCGATATCGAGGGCGCTGGTGGGGTTTGCTGCATATTCGATCTGGGGCGCGGCGGCGTCGGTTTCATGGTGGCGGAGGCTGACTTCGAGCGTGTAGAGACGATCGATCACGGCGCGCCATTCGGTGATCGACAGATACCCCGATCCGAGCGTGCTGAAATTGTTGATGATGAAGGCGAAGGCCTGCTGCGTCTGGTTGAAGGCGCCGAAGGTCTGCGACACGGTGCCGATGAGGATGCGTTTGGCGAGGTAGGAGGGCAGCACCAGCAGGAACGGCAGAATGCCCGATGCGCCGGAGTAGGAAAACGAAAACAGATTGACCATGATGGTCCGCCGGATTCGTTGATAGAAGATATCGACGACCGGTGCGAAACGCGAGGTCAGGCGGGCGGATTCGGCGCTGCCGGAATGGGCGGTGGCGATGGTTTCGGAATTATCGCGGACTCGGATGAGTTCGAAGCGGAAGTCGCCGACGGCGCGCTGCTGGATGTTGTTGAGAAAGAACAGGGGACGGCCGATCAGCAGCATCAGATACGTACCGCCGAAGGCGTATACCAGATTGAACCAGAACAGCATGCCGGGGATGTAGACGCCGAACATGCGGAGATTGCGCGACAGTCCCCAGAGCATGAAGCCGAACGAGACGATGGTGACCGCCGATTGCAGCGCGTTGATCGGCAGGTTGACGGTCTGGCCTGAGAAAAAATCGACGTCGTCGGAAATACGCTGGTCGGGGTTGTCGACCTTCGTGGCATCGATCTGCATGCGGTAATGGGTTTGATTGCGCATCCAACGGCCGAGCAGGTGATTGGTGAGCCAGCCGCGCCATTCGATTTGCAGTTTCTGGATCGTGTATTGCTGCACGGTGCTGATCAGGGTGATGACGGCGACGATGCCGAAGAACAGGAAGCCGAGAAACCAGAGGCGGTTGACGTCGTATTTCTGCATCGCGTTGTAGAAACTGCCGTTCCAGACGACGATGGCGTAGTTCGCTGCTACGACCAGCAGTGTCAGGACGACGTTGACGATCGCCAGAAACCAGGCGGTTTTTTTGCGCTCGGAGCGAAAAAACGGTCCGACCAGATAGCGGAGCCTGTAGAAAAATCCGGTGCGGGCAAGGTCAGCGTCCATCAATCTCTCCTAGAAGCATCGGCATTGGCCGTGGCGGGCGTCCCTGATTCGTAAAAGTTTTTTGGTTCTTTTTTTCAAAAAAGAACGCCTTACTTCTTCACCTACGCGTCGATCTGCATAGCCCCCGACTGCCGGCGCCAGAGATTCGCATAAATCCCGCCGCGCGCAAGCAGTTCCTCGTGTTTGCCTTGTTCGACGATGCGGCCGGCGTCGAGGATGATCAGGCGGTCCATGCGTGCGATGGTCGAGAGGCGGTGGGCGATGGCGATGACGGTGCGGCCTTCCATCAAGCCGGCCAGTTGTTCCTGGATGGCGGCCTCGACTTCGGAATCGAGCGCCGAGGTCGCTTCGTCCAGCACCAGGATGGGTGCGTCCTTGAGGATGACGCGGGCGATGGCGATGCGCTGGCGCTGGCCGCCGGACAGTTTGACGCCGCGTTCACCGACATGGGCATCGAAGCCGCGCCGACCATCCCAGTCTTCGAGTTCCTCGATGAAGTCGAGCGCGTGTGCTTCGCGGGCGGCGTCGAGCACGTCCTGCATGGTCGCTTCGGGGCGGCCATAGCGGATGTTTTCGGCGATCGAGCGGTGCAGCAACGAGGTATCCTGCGTCACCATGCCGATGGCACCGCGCAGCGATTCCTGGGTGAGGGATTTGATATCCTGGCCATCGATGGTGATGCGGCCTGTGGCGGGGTCGTGGAAGCGGAGCAGCAGGTTGACCAGGGTGGATTTGCCGGCGCCGGAGCGGCCGATCAGGCCGACGCGTTCGCCGGGCTGGATATCGAGCGAGAGATCGTGCAGCACACCACCCCGCGCGCCTTTTTCACGGATGCGGCCGTAGTCGAAGCTGACGTGCTCGAACCTGATCAGGCCCCGGTGGAATTTGAAGGGGATGGCGTCGGGCGCGTCGCCTATCTGGCGGGGCTGGGCGATCGAGCGCATGCCGTCCTGCACGACGCCGAGATTTTCGAAGATGGTGGAGATGCTCATGGAAATCCAGCCCGAGAAATTCGCCATGTTCCAGGCCATCGGCAGGGCGGTGGCGACGGCGGCGAGGCCGATCCTGCCGTGGACCCAGAGCGCGATGGCGACGGTGCCGGTGCCGGCCACCATCAGCGCGTTCAGCACGGTGAGCGAGAAGATCCAGCCGGTGACCATGCGGGTCTGGCGGCGGAAGATATGTGTGTGGTTATCGACGGTTTCCTGCACGAAGGAATCTTCGTCCGACGAGCGGGCGAACAGTTTGACGGTCAGGATGTTGGTGTAACTGTCGACGATGCGGCCGGTCAGGGCCGAGCGTGCCTCGGACACGCCGCGCGAGCGTTCGCGCAGGCGGGGCACGGTGAAGGTCATGAGACCTGCGTATGCGATCAGCCAGGCCAGGATAGGCAGGCCGAGCCGCCAGTCGGCGTGACTGAGCAGCAGGATGGCGGCGGTGCCGTAAACGATGAAGTACCAGACCGCGTTGGTGGCCATCACCATCGATTCCCGCAGCGCCGGGCCTGTCTGCATGACGCGGTTGGCAATGCGGCCGGCGAAATCGTTCTGAAAGAAACTCCAGCTCTGGCGCACCAGATGAAAATGGTTCTGCCAGCGGATCAGATTGGTCAGGCCGGGGTTGATCGCCTGATTGGTGAACAGATCCTGCATCAGCCGCACGGTCGGGCGGAGGATCAGCACGACGAAGCCCATCAGCGCAAGGATGCGCCAGTGAAGCGCCAGCAGGGTCTGCGGCTTGGTGTGCGACAGAATGCTGGTGATCTGGCCGATGAACAGCGGCAGCGTCAGATCGAGGCCGGCCACCATGATGCCCGAGACAAACAGCCCGACGATCAGCCAGGGCGCCTGACGAAGGAAATGCAGATAGAACCGGCCGAGCGCGCGGGGTTCGCCCAGCACGGGCATGGGGCGATGCGGCGGGCGCGCCGTCGGGTCGAGCAGGTGTTCGAAAAATGAAAACATCGGGGTTGATCGCTGCCGCGGCCGGGTAGCGTCAAGCAAAAAGTGAGGATTGGAGCAGCCGTTATTTTCTGTCTTTCAGCGGCTTGCGGATGGTTGTTTGGATGGTTTCCCGCCTTGCGCCGGTCATAAAATACCGCCTTGGTCGGCGCTGTCGCAATTTCGTGATCGGGTCACGTGGGTTTGGCTTGAACTGACGGGCGCGGATGCCAACGCTAAGCAGGGCTGGAGGCGACCGGTTTTCGTCCCATTCATTCATAATGAATGTATGCAAACCCTGTCTTGCCGAGGTCTCCGGCGCACCGTAAGAGATTTCCCAACAGGAGGATCACCATGGCCAGCACCAGCGATCACGCCAGCAACGAGCTTGCGCTCGCCCGTCAGAAAGAGGTGCTCGCGCGCCCGATGACGGAGACGCGGATGTTGGCCAATGCCGTGCGCGCCCTGTCGATCGATGGGGTCGAGGCCGCCAAGAACGGCCATCCCGGAATGCCGCTCGGCATGGCGGATGTGGCGGCGGTGCTGTGGACCAAATTCATGAAATACGATGCGGCGGACCCGCATTGGGCGGATCGCGACCGGTTCATCCTTTCGGCGGGCCATGGCTCGATGCTGCTGTACAGCCTGCTGCATCTGACCGGCTATGAGAATATGTCGATCGATGATCTCAAGGCGTTCCGCACGCTGGGATCGACCACGGCGGGACACCCCGAGCGCCACGAGCATCCGGCGATCGAAATGACGACCGGGCCCCTGGGGCAGGGGATTTCCACCGCGACGGGTTTTGCGCTGGCCGAGAGAATGCTGGCGGCGCGGTTCGGCAAATCGCTGGTGGATCACCGGACCTGGGTGATCGCCTCGGACGGCGACATGATGGAGGGCGTTTCGCACGAGGCCTGCGCGATCGCCGGGCATCTGGCGCTCAACAAGCTGACCGTGCTGTATGACGATAATTCGATTTCGATCGACGGCGGCACCGAGATCGCGATGACCGATGACGTGGTCAGGCGCTTCATCGGATACGGTTGGGCGGCGCGGCGGATCGACGGGCATGACCCCGCCGCGATCGAGGATGCGATCAAATGGGCGATGCGCAGCCGCAAGCCGACCCTGATCGCCTGCAAGACCATCATCGGGTTCGGCGCGCCGCATAAGGCGGGCACGTCGGGCACCCATGGCTCGCCGCTCGGCACCGAAGAAGCCGCCGCCGCCAAGGCAATGCTCGGCTGGACCGCGCCGCCGTTCACCGTGCCCGAGGATATTCTGACGCCGTGGCGCGCGGCGGGCGCCAAGGGTGCGGCGCCGCGGCGCGCGTGGTTGAAGCGGATGGCGAGCAGCAACCGGCGCGCCGAGTTCGATGCCGCGATGGCCAGCGAGCTGCCGGCGGCCTACGCCCGCGCGATGGATGAGCTGCGCGCCAGGATCGCGGAGACCAAACCGAATGTCGCGACGCGGCAGGCCAGCCAGATGGCGCTCGAGGCGATCGTGCCGGTGGTGCCGGAGATGGTCGGCGGTTCGGCCGATCTGACGCCGTCGAACAACACGTTCGTCAAATCGATGGGCACCTGCCTGCCGGGCGACTACACGGGCCGCTACATCCATTTCGGGGTGCGCGAGCATGGCATGGGTGCCACGCTGAACGGGCTGGCGCTGCATGGCGGCCTGATTCCGTATGGTGGCACGTTCTTCGTGTTTAGCGATTACTGCCGCCCGGCGATCCGGCTGGCGGCGATTTCGAAGGCGCGCTCCATTTTCGTGCTGACGCACGACAGCATCGGCCTCGGCGCCGATGGGCCGACGCACCAGCCGATCGAGCATCTGGCGTCGTTCCGCGCGATGCCGAACGTGCTGGTGCTGCGCCCGGGCGATGCGATGGAGACCGCCGAATGCTGGGACATCGCGATGCACCACAAGGATGGGCCGGTGCTGCTGGTGCTGAGCCGCCAGGCGATGCCGGCGCTGCCGCGCGACCATGGCGCGGAGAATCTATCGGCACGGGGCGGCTATATCGTCAAGGGCGCGACCGGGGCGCGGCGCGCCACACTGATCGCCACCGGATCGGAAGTGTCGATCGCGATCAAGGCGCAGGCGATGCTGGCGGGCGAGGGGATCGGGGTCGCGGTTGCCTCGGTGCCGAGTTTCGAATTGCTGGCGCGCCAGGATCATGGCTACCGGATGGAGGTACTGGGCGAGGCACCGCGCATCGGCATCGAGGCGGCGAGCGGCTTCGGCTGGGAGCGGCTGCTGGGGGACAGCGGCACGTTCATCGGCATGCACGGGTTTGGCGCGAGTGCGCCGGAGGCCGATCTGTACAAGCATTTCGGCATCACGCCGGAAGCGGCGGTTGCCGCCGTCAAGGCGAAACTGTAACGGGATATCTGGGTTTTTAACGGAGGCTTAACGAATGGCTGTCAAAGTCGCGATCAATGGTTTTGGTCGCATCGGTCGGTTGCTGCTGCGCGCGATGATCGAAAGCGGGCGGACCGACATCGAATGCGTGTTGATCAACGATCTGGGCAGCGTCGAGGACAACGCGCATCTGTTGCGCTATGATTCGGTACACGGCCGGTTCCCCGGCCAGGTCGAGGTCAAGGGCGACAGTCTGGTGATTTCCCACGCCGGGCGGACCTATGCACCGATCCGGGTTTCAGCCGAGCGCGATCCGTCGAAAGTGCCGCTGCAGGGCGTCGATGTCGCGATGGAGTGCACCGGGTTGTTCACCAAGCGCGACGCGGCGGCCAGGCTGATCGAGGCGGGCGCGCGCAAGGTGCTGGTCTCGGCCCCGGCGGATGGGGTGGATGCCACCATCGTCTACGGCGTCAATCACCAGTCGCTGACCAAGGACATGACGATCATTTCCAACGCGTCCTGCACTACCAACTGCCTGGCGCCGATGGCGATGGTGCTGCACGAGGCGTTCGGCATCGAACGCGGGTATATGGTAACGATCCATTCTTACACCGGCGATCAGAAGACGGTGGATACGCTGCACAAGGACCGCCATCGGGCGCGGGCGGCCGCGCTGTCGATGATCCCGACCTCGACCGGGGCGGCCAAGGCGGTCGGGCTGGTGCTGCCGGAGCTGGCGGGCAAGCTGGACGGTACCGCCATCCGCGTGCCGACGCCGAACGTGTCGCTCGTCTCGCTCGATGTGAATTTGAAGAAACACGCGAGCAAGGACGAGATCAACGCGGCGATGAAGGCGGCGAGCGAGGGCAAGCTCAAGGGCATTCTCGACTATTCGACCGCGGCGCTGGTGAGTTCGGATTTCAACCACGTCGCGTTCTCGTGCAGCTTCGATGCGCCGCAGACCACCGTGGTCGATCATGCGCTGGCGCGCGTGATGGGCTGGTACGACAACGAATGGGGGTTCTCGAATCGCATGAGCGATACCGCGGCGCTGTTCGGGTCGCTGTAATGGCGTACCGGACGCTCGACGGGGTGGCGGTTGCGGGCAAGCGCGTGCTGCTGCGCGCGGATCTGAACGTGCCGTTGCGCGATGGCAGAATTACCGATCTGACCAGGTTGGAACGCCTCTCGCCCACCATCGTCGAGTTGTCCGGCAAGGGTGCCAAGGTCATCGTGCTGTCGCATTTCGATCGGCCGCAGGGCAAGCGGGTGGAGAGCATGTCGCTCCGTCCGGTTGCCGCGGCCCTTGGCGAGGTGCTCGGCCGCGCGATCGGCTTCGTGGATGATTGCGTCGGCGAGCCGGTGGCGCGCGCGGTCGCCGCGATGCGCAACGGCGATGTGCTGGTGCTGGAAAACACCCGTTTCTACGCCGGCGAGGAGGCGAATGATGTCGCGCTCGCCACGCTGATCGCGACGCATGGCGAAATGTTCGTCAATGACGCGTTTTCCGCCGCACACCGCGCCCATGCGACGACCGAGGGGATCGCGCGGCTGCTGCCCGCCTATGCCGGCCGGCTGATGCAGGCGGAGCTCGATGCGCTGAACGCGGCGCTGGGCACGCCGGCGCGGCCGGTGGGGGCGATCGTCGGCGGGTCGAAAGTGTCCACCAAGCTCGATCTGCTGACCAATCTGATCACCAAGGTCGATCTGCTGGTGATCGGCGGGGCGATGGCGAACACGTTCCTGGCCGCGCAAGGGGCAGAGCTTGGCAAATCCTTGCAGGAACCCGCGCTGCACCAGACGGCGCGCGACATCATGGCGGCGGCGGCGGCGCATGATTGCCAGATCCTGCTGCCGGTCGATTTCGTGGTGAGCGAAACCTTCGCGGCCAATCCGGCGACCCAGGTGGTCCCGGCCCAGGCGGTGCCGGCGAATGCCATGGCGCTCGATGTCGGGCCAGCGACCACGGATGCGATCATCCAGGCGATCAAGCGCCTGAAAACGCTGATCTGGAACGGCCCGCTGGGCGCGTTCGAAACGCCGCCGTTCGAGGCCGCGACCATGCGCCTCGCGGCCGCGGTGGCGGCGGCGACCGATTCCGGCATGATTTCGGTGGGCGGCGGCGGCGATACCGTGGCCGCGCTGAAACAGGCCGGGATCATCGAGCGGATGACCTATGTGTCGAGCGCCGGCGGGGCCTTTCTGGAATGGATGGAAGGCAAGGCGCTGCCGGGGGTTGCGGTCCTCACGGCCTGAGGCGTTCGCCGCCGCCTCAGCCGAGGCCGCCGGTTCGGACGATGAAATCGGCGATCTCGGCGACGCCCCGGCCCGCGCGGATATTGGCGAACACGAAGGGGCGTTCGCCGCGCATGCGTTTGGCATCGCGGTCCATCACGCCGAGATCGGCGCCGACCATGGGAGCAAGGTCGATCTTGTTGATCACCAGCAGATCGCTGCGGGTGATGCCGGGGCCGCCCTTGCGGGGGATTTTGTCGCCGGCCGAGACATCGATGACATAGAGCGTGATATCGGCGAGTTCGGGGCTGAAGGTGGCGGCTAGGTTGTCGCCGCCGGATTCGATCAGGATGAGATCAAGGCCCGGAAAGCGGTGCTGCAGATCGGCAACGCCGGCGAGGTTGGCGCTGGCATCCTCGCGGATGGCGGTATGCGGACAGCCGCCGGTTTCGATGCCGAGGATGCGTTCGGGCACCAGCGAGCCGGCGCGGGTGAGGAACTCGGCGTCTTCCTTGGTGTAGATGTCGTTGGTGATCGCCGCGATGTCGAACCGGTCGCGAAAGGCGCGGCACAGCGCGTCCATCAGTGCGGTCTTGCCGGAGCCGACCGGGCCGCCGACGCCTACCCGCAGCGCGGTCTTGGTTTTGTGGTGCAGGGCGGTTTCACTCATGAGCGGAATAACCTCGTGTATTGGGTTTCATGGCGCATCGAGCCAATGTCGGCGGCGATGCAGCAGGCGGCGATATCGTCCAGCTCGGCACCGCGGGTCTGCTCGGCGATGGCGCGGATGATCGGTTCGAGTGCGGCCTGCACGGCAAGGCCGGCGCTCTGGCCGAGCGGGATCAGCCGCACGCCGGCCAAGACCAGAGTGGCGCACCAGGCGTGCAGATAGGCGATGGTGGTCGCCTCCTGATCGGTACCGGTGGCGCCCGCGAGGGCGCCGACCGCAACGGGGTAGGCGATCGGGCCGATGGCTGCCAGAACGGCGGCGAGGTCGGGGGGCAGCCAGGGTTTCGCGGCGGCGACGAAGGCGGTGCCCTGGTTGAGCGTTTCGGCGGCGAGTTCGCGGGTGGGCGCGCAGGCAGCGGCGAAGGCGGCGATGCGCGGCAGATCATCGGCGCGATAGGCGTGGCGGAGCAGGATGGCATCGGTGCGGCCGGCACCGTAGCGTAGCAGAGCGCCGATCCACTCGCGCAGCATCGCGCCGTCGGTGACATCCCTGGCTTCCACCGCGTATTCCAGCCCGTGCGAATAGGCGAAGCCGCCGGTCGGGAAGGCGGGTGAGAGCCAGGTGAGCAGATGCAGCAGATCGTCAGCCATGATCGTGCGCATAGGCGCCGGATTCCGGGTCGAACGCGGCCTCGCTGTGCGTGATGGTGCCGCCGAGGCCGGTGACCATGGCTTCGATCACGTGATCGGACCGGATCAGCAGGGCGGTGCCACGGAACGCGACATCGAGATGGCGGTTGCCGAGATGCCAGGCGAGACGGACCAGCAGATCAGGATCGCCGGTGATTTCGGCGAGCGGTTCGGTCGCCGCAATGACGCGGACGATGCCGTCGTCGCCGCAATCGAGCCCGTCGCCGTCGCGGAGATGCGTAGTCTCGGCAAGGTCGAGCAGGAGATCGGCCCCGCCATCGGTGCGCAGGCGGATGCGCCGGCGGTGACGATGGTGATAGTCGAGCGTGATGGTGTCGGCTGGCTGCCAGTCGCCCTGTGGTCGAACCGCGGTGGCGCGCATCAGAACAGGAAGTAGCGCTGGGTCATCGGCAGGGTGGCGGCCGGTTCGCAGGTGAGGATTTCGCCATCGGCGCGGACTTCGTAGGTTTCGGGGTCGACCTCGATATGCGGGGTGGCATTGTTATGAATCATGTCGCGCTTGCCAATGCCGCCGCGCGTGTTGACGACGGGGCGGATCATCCGCGCGAGGTTCAGGCGCTGGGCGATGCCATCGTCGATCGCGGCTTGCGAAACAAAGGTGATGCATGTGGCGCCGATCGCGCGGCCGAACGCACCGAACATCGGGCGCGCGTGGACCGGTTGCGGGGTCGGGATCGAGGCGTTGGGGTCGCCCATCATCGCAAAAGCGATGCTGCCGCCCTTGACGATCAGATCGGGTTTTACCCCGAAAAACGCCGGGGTCCAGACCACCAGATCGGCCAGTTTGCCCACCTCCACCGAGCCGATCTCGCGCGACAACCCGTGCGCGATGGCCGGATTGATGGTGTATTTCGCGACATAGCGCTTGATCCGCGCGTTATCGGCCGCGCCATCGCCCGCGAGCGCCCCGCGCTGGGTCTTCATCTTGTGCGCGGTCTGCCAGGTGCGGGTGATCACCTCGCCGATCCTGCCCATCGCCTGACTGTCCGACGACATCATCGAAAGCGCGCCGAGATCGTGCAGAATATCCTCGGCGGCGATGGTCTCCTTGCGGATGCGGCTTTCAGCAAAGGCGAGATCCTCGGGGATCGACGGATCGAGGTGATGACACACCATCAGCATGTCGAGATGCTCGTCGATCGTGTTGATCGTGTAGGGGCGGGTCGGGTTGGTCGAACTCGGCAACACGTTAGGCAGGCCGGCGACCTTGATGATATCCGGCGCATGGCCGCCGCCGGCACCCTCGGTATGGAAGGCGTGGATGGTGCGGCCCTTGAAGGCCGCAATGGTGTCCTCGACGAAGCCGCTTTCGTTCAGCGTGTCCGAATGGATCATCACCTGCACGTCGAACGCATCGGCCACCGAAAGGCAGGTGTCGATCGCGGCGGGGGTGGTGCCCCAGTCTTCGTGCAGTTTCAGCGCGCAGGCACCGGCGCGGATCATTTCCTCCAACGCCGCCGGGCGCGAGGCGTTGCCCTTGCCGGCGAAGCCGAGATTGACCGGCAGACCCTCGGCCGCTTCCAGCATCCGCGCCAGATGAAACGGGCCCGGTGTGCAGGTGGTCGCCGCCGTGCCGGTCGCGGGTCCGGTGCCGCCGCCGAGCATGGTGGTGATGCCCGACGCGATGGCTTCCTCGACCTGCTGGGGGCAGATGAAATGAATATGCGCATCGATGCCGCCGGCGGTGATGATCTTGCCCTCACCGGCAATGATCTCGGTCCCCGGACCGATGACGATGGTGACACCGGGCTGGATGTCCGGGTTGCCGGCCTTGCCGACACCGCTGATCCGGCCCTGGGTGATGCCGATATCGGCCTTCACGATGCCCCAATGGTCGATGATCAGCGCATTGGTGATCACGGTATCCGCCGCCCCCTCGGCCTGGCTGCGCTGGGACTGGCCCATGCCGTCGCGGATGACCTTACCGCCGCCGAATTTCACCTCCTCGCCGTAGATGGTGAAATCGCGTTCCACCTCCGCGAAAAGCTCGGTATCGGCGAGGCGGATGCGATCGCCGGTGGTCGGGCCGAACATGTCGGCATAGGCGGTGCGGGAAAGCCTCGCCATTACAGCGCCCCCATGGTCAGGCCGCGCAACCCGTAGACGATGCGATCGCCGCGCAACGGCACGAGGACGACATCGCGCGTCTGGCCGGGTTCGAAGCGGATGGCGGTGCCGGCCGGGATATCGAGCCGATGGCCGTGCGCTTTGGTGCGATCGAACCGCAGGGCGGCGTTGGTTTCGGCAAAATGATAGTGGCTGCCGACCTGGATCGGCCGGTCGCCGGTGTTCGCGATGGTCAATGTCAGGGTGGCAAGGCCGGCGTTCAGCTCGATATCGCCCTCGGCACACATGATTTCACCCGGAGTCATCGCACTGTTCCCTTCATCGGATCGGATCGTGCACGGTCACCAGCTTGGTCCCGTCCGGAAACGTCGCTTCGACCTGAACATCCGGTATCATCTCGGCGATGCCCCCCATCACCTGTTCGCGGGTGAGGACATGGGCACCCTGTTCCATCAGTGCGGCGACGCTCATTCCATCCCGCGCGCCTTCGACCACGAAATCAGTGATCAGGGCGATGGCTTCGGGGTAGTTGAGCTTGACGCCGCGTTCGAGCCGGCGGCGCGCGACGATGGCGGCCATGGCGATGAGGAGTTTGTCTTTTTCGCGAGGGGAAAGATTCATGATGCCGGCTCATGGCGTGCAAGTTGGAACAGCAGATGGGTGCGTACGGTCGGCCATTCCGGCGCGATGATGCTGTACACACACGTATCGCGCAGATTGCCGTCCTTGTCGCGCTGATGATGGCGCAGGACGCCATCGAGCTTGGCACCCAGCCGTTCGATCGCGCGGCGGCTCTGGTGGTTGAAGAAATGGGTGCGGAACTCGACCGCGATGCAGTGCAGCGTCTCGAACGCGTGGCCGAGCAGGAGGCGTTTGGCTTCGGTGTTCAGCGGGGTTTTCTGCACGCGTCCGGCATACCAGGTCGAGCCGATCTCGACCCGCCGGTGCACCGCATCGATGTTCATATAGGTGGTCATGCCGACGATTTTGCCCGATGCGTCGAACACCGTGAAGGGCAGCATCGAGCCGGCCTCCTGCAAGGCGAGGCGGCGGTGGATTTCGGTTGCCATGGAATCGGGTGCCGGGATTGCGGTGTACCACAGGCGCCACAGGCTGCCGTCCTGCACCGCTGCGATCAGCCCCTCGGTATGGGCGATGCTCAGCGGTTCCAGCCGGACGTGCTCGCCGGTGAGCGTGACCGCGCGGAACGCCCCTGCGGGTGGCGGTGCATTCAGATCCATCAACATCCCCATACCCGTGGCATCGGCCGGTCCTGACGCAGGACCGACAAGACGCGCAGCGAGGCGACCCGCAGCGCCGCGCCAGTTTGAGCCAGAAGCCGCACCAGAAGCAAGCCGTTCCAGGCGCTGACCCCGGCTGTGACGCCAGGATTGCGGCCGGAAAGCGCATCGCGCACCGCATCGAGAAAACTGGCGGCATCGGGGGATGCGAGCAGGATGGTGGCGATCGCGCTTGCCCCGCCGAACATCGCGCGATGCGTCTGCGCTGCGGCGAACTCACGCGGCGGCCTCAGCTTGTCACGGAACACCAGCGCGTCGTCGCGGTGGAGTTCCACCGTGTCGGTCAGGTCGAGCGCCGCGATGGTTTCGCCCATCGCGGCGCGACCGAAAATCAGGGATTCGATGCCGAGGTAGCGCGCCGAGCCGGCCAGATCGATCCGCAGGCTTCGGTTGAGGCCAGCGTTGTCGAACAGAATGGTTTCCTGCGGCAGATATTCGAGTGTTGCGGCAGCGCCGATGGCGATGCGCGTGGTGATGCGCGACGGCAGGTCGCCGATGCCGGCACGGTAGATACGCTCGGCACCCTGGCTGCTGAGCGTGAGCGCGGTGCGCGGTGCGGCGGTGATATCGATCCGGTTGACATCGCCGCCCGCGATGCCGCCGCCGGTGTTGAGCAGGATGGCGGTGGTTGCGGTGTCGGGTTCGGAACGAACCACCCTCAGGCGCAGTGGGCCCGATTGGTGCAAGCGGTCCAGTACCGTCGTTTGATCGCGCAGGCGAACGCTCAATCTGATGTGACCGACTGCGCGCTGGGCGCACGACTGGCGAACGAAAAACCTATCGGGCACGGAACCGACAATGAGGGAACGATCGGCACTGCCATTGGAGCACTTCAATTGGTGCGTTTCATTGGGGGGTCTGGAGGATTAAATCGATCTGATCGAGCTGCGTTCCCGGAAGACCGTAGGCGAGAACCACCTGTGCGTCTGGCGATTTTGTCGCGCCGCCGAACGCCACTGGCCAATAGATCTGGGTGCCACCGTGGGGCCCTGCGATGATTTTTCTCGGACGGCCCAGTCGAGGGTTCGCCGAGAGTGCTTGCTGCAGACCCGGTCCGGATGCGCCCAGCACAGAGACGCCACAGACTGTGATGTTCGATGCGCCGTTCCGCGACGGACCGCTGATGACGCTCAGAAGCAAAGGTGCTGCTTTTGGCATGATCGGAACAAGCCATTCTTTCTGATGCGCCCCAGCGCCGATCATGCGGTTTTGAAACACCTGATAGCCGGCGCTCGATGCAGCCCGATCGACCGATGCAAAGGTCGGCGGCGCTTGCAGGCAGGATTTCCCGAACAAGGCACCGGCGAAACGGGAGCGGCCGGACGATGGCGCAGCGCTGGCGGTCGGCAGGATCACCGCAGCGCCTGTCAGTACGATTGCGCTCAGAACTGCCCGTCGTGCCGAAGCACGCATATCATGATTTTCCTTGGCGAAGTAACGCGGTCTCATATCATGGTTGATGGCCCGGCCAAACCGGGCGGATTGATCGCGCTCAGTGGCCGATCATCCATGGGCGCTTGCCGGGGAAGGATTTCTTGACATTGGCATTGGGCACGACCGGCTTGCAGCAGCCGCAACTGGCCGGGTGCTTGCCGGTGCGGCGCGAGGTTTCCGGCGCGTTGGCGCTGCGCTCGTTGGTGGCGAAGGCGCGTCGCTGCGCTGCGCCCATGATCGCGAGCATAGGCACCGAGAGCAAGGCGCGCGGCGCGGCATCGCCGCAATCGGGGCAGGGCTGCGGCTGATCGAACTGGGCGATCGGGGCGATGGTTTCGAAACCGCCGCAGGTGGGGCATTCGTATTCGTAGACCGGCATTTCGGCTCCGTGGGCTGGGGGCAGGAAAGATAATCAAGCACTTCTTTTTTGTAAAAAAGAAGCAAAAAACTTTTTTGATCTGGGGCACGGGCGGTTGAGTTGGCACGAGCCCAGAAGAATAGAAGTTTTTTTGCTTCTTTTTTTTCAAAAAAAGAAGTGCTGTCCTCGCCTTACCTAAACGTCAGAGATCAGGCGCAAGCAGCACATCCGATCCTGCCATATCCCGCGGCACCGGTCCATCCGCGCTCGGATTGATATCGAAATCGAAAATCTCGGTCGGCAGATAGAGTGTCGCGCAGGCGTTCGGGATGTCGACCACGCCGGAGATGTGGCCGTGGACGGGGGCGGTGCCGAGGATGGCGTAGGCTTGGGCGCCGGAGTAGCCGAATTTTTTCAAATAGTTGATCGCGTTCAGGCAGGCCTGCTGGTAGGCCACGAACACGTCGAGATAATGCTGCCCGCCTTGGTCATCGACCGAGATGCCTTCGAAGATCAGGAAGTCGTTGTAGTCGGGCTTGATCGGGCTGGGTTTGAAGATCGGGTTCTTGATGCCGTATTTGGCAACGCCGCCCTTGATCAGCGAGTGGATGCCGAGGTGGATCCAGCCGGGCATTTCGATCGCACCACAGAAGGTGATTTCACCATCGCCCTGGCTGAAGTGGAGGTCGCCGACCGAGAGGCCTGCACCCTTAACGTAGACCGGGAAATAAACCCGCGCGCCGCGTGACAAATCCTTGATGTCGCAATTACCGCCGTGTTCGCGCGGCGGCACCGTGCGGGCACCGGTTGCTGCGGCGGCGTCGCGCGCTTCGCCCTTCAGGCGGCCCATATGAGCGGTGCCGGGGAATGGGGCGTTGGCCAGCGGCGGGATGCGGGTGGGGTTGGTCGCGATGAAATCGACCTCGCGCTTATTCCAGGTCGCGAGCAGGGAGGGATCGGGCAGGCAGCCGATCAGGCCGGGGTGGACCAGGCCGGCGAACCGCACGCCGGGGATGTGGCGCGAGGAGGTGAACATCCCCTTGATGTCCCAGATCGATTTCTGCGCCTGGGGGAAGTAGTCGGTCAGGAAGCCGCCGCCGTTCTTTTTGGAGAAGAAACCGTTGAAGCCCCATTCATTGCCGGGCAGGGTGCCGATGTCGAGAATATCGACCACGAGCAGGTCGCCAGGTTCGGCCCCTTCCACCGCGATCGGGCCGGACAGGAAATGGACGGTGGTAAGATCGATATCCCGCACATCGGCGGCGGATTCGTCGTTCTTGATGAAGCCGCCGGTCCAGTCATAGGTTTGCAGGATGAAATCGTCGCCCGGTTTCACCGTCGCCACCATCGGCACATCCGGGTGCCAGCGGTTGTGGATCATGTCGTTTTCGTAGGGGGATTGGCTGAGATCGACCTTGATCAACGTTTCCGTCATGGCATTCTCCTGAAAAACCGGTCAATGATATCGTCAATCGTCCGGCTTAATCGGATCGGGCTGAATACGGCGTTCGGCGTATAGGCATGCGCGACATCGCGGGCGAAGACCCGCCGAGCCTCAGGGAAGCACCGCCGCGCTATGGAAAGGGACACTCGTTTGGCTTTGCGCCAACGCATTACCGGGCCGCGTCGTTCGTATAATCAATGGGTTGCGAACGAAACGATGGAGGATTACGCGCTGCGCTTCACCGCGCTGAGTGCGCGGCGTTTCTCGGCCGGGCGCGTGGCGGATACCGCGTTCGGCGCCACCGCGTTCCTGGCGCTCGAAGCGATCGGCGGCGCGATCACGCTGCGCTACGGATTTGCCAACGCGATGCCGGCAATCCTGGCCGCCGGGCTGATCATCGCGCTCACCGCCGGCCCGATCGCGCTGGTGGCGGCGCGCGCGGGGGTCGATATCGATCTGCTGACGCGCGGCGCCGGGTTCGGCTATCTGGGCTCGACCGTCACCTCACTGATCTATGCCTCGTTCACCTTCATCTTCTTCGCGATCGAGGCCTCCATCCTGTCCGGCATGCTGGCCTATTGCCTCGGGATTCCGGAATGGCTCGGCTACATTATTTCGGCCGGCATGGTGCTGCCGATGGTCGCGTTCGGCATCACCTTCATCAGCCGGTTCCAGTGGCGCACGCGCGGATTGTGGCTCGTGCTGAACTTTTCCCCGCTGATCGCCATCATGCTGCTCGCCGCGCGCGGGCGGATCGATCTCGGGCCGTGGGTGCGGTTCGGCGCGGGGTTCCGCTGGCTCGATTTCGGGGCGGCGCTGTCGGTGATCGTGTCGCTGATCGTGCAGATCGGCGAGCAGGTCGATTACCTGCGATTTCTGCCGCCGCCGGCGCAGGGCGAGCAGGCGGCGTGGTGGCGCGCGGTGATCATCGCCGGGCCGGGTTGGGTGGTGCCGGGCATCGTGAAACTCGCGGCCGGGTCGCTGCTGGCGGTGCTGGCGGTGCGCGCGGGGGCGGCGATCAACGAAGCCGGGCAGCCGGTGATGATGTACCGGACCGCCTGGGCGATCATTCTACCGCACGGATTGGCGTTCCTGGCGATTCCGCTGACCGTGGCGCTCGTGCTGATCGCGCAATTGAAAATCAACGTGACCAACGCCTATGCCGGGTCGATCGCGTGGTCCAATTTCTTCTCGCGCCTGACCCATCGGCATCCCGGGCGGATCGTCTGGGTCTTCTTCAACGTGGCGATCGCGCTGCTGCTGATGGAACTGGGGATCTACCGCGCGATCGAGCATATTCTGGCCTTCTATGCGGTGCTCGCCTGCGCCTGGGTGGGCGCGATTTTCGGCGATCTCGCTATCGCCAAGCCGCTCGGGCTCGCCCCGGCGCGCATCGAGTTCAAGCGCGCGCATCTGTTCGACATCAATCCGGTCGGGCTGGGCGCGATGGGTTTGGCCGTGCTGCTCGGCAGTGCGGCGATCGGCGGGCTGCTCGGGCCCATGGCGCGCGCGTTCGCCCCGGTCGTGGCGCTGCTGATCGCAATCGGCGCGGCGCCGGCCATCGCGGCGCTCACCCGCGGGCGGTTCTACCTCGCGCGCAAGCCGCGCAAATCGTGGCAGGGCACGGGCGCGCGCGTGTGCGTGGTCTGCGCCAATCCGTTCGAGGGCGAGGACATGGCGCATTGTCCGGTCTATGCAGCACCCATCTGCTCGCTGTGCTGCACGCTCGAAGCGCGCTGCCATGACGCATGCAAGCCGCAGGGACGCTATGGGATGCAGCTATCCGCGGTCTTCAAAACCGCCCTGCCGGCCTCGGTCTATCGCCGCCTGTCGCCGGCGACGCTGCGGTTCGGCTTCGTGTTCGCCGTGGCCGTGCTGCTGCTTGGCGGCCTGCTCGCGGCGCTGTACGGCATCGCGGGGCCGGCCGATCCCGCCTCGTCCGCGCTGCTCGCGCGGGCGTTGTGGCGGGCGTTTCTGCTGCTGGCAATCGTGGCCGGGGTGGTCGCCTGGCTCGGTGTGCTGGCACGCGAATCCCGCCGTGCCGCGGAGGACGAGACCGCACAGCAGACCCGCCTGCTGCTGGCCGAGATCGCCGCGCACAAGCGCACCGATGCCCAGCTGGCCCGCGCGCGCGAGGCGGCGGAATCGGCCAATCTGGCCAAAAGCCGTTTCGTGGTGGGCATCAGCCATGAATTGCGCTCCCCGCTCAATGCGATCCTGGGATACGCCCAATTGCTCGAAGTCGATCCCGCGATTCCCGAAAAGCGCCGCCATGCGCTGCGGGTGATCCGGCGCTCCGGCGAGCATCTGTCCGGGCTGATCGAAGGGCTGATGGACATCGCCAAGATCGAGGCCGGGCGGATCGAGATCGAGCGGCGCGAAATCCGGCTGCACGATTTCCTAAGCCAGATCGCCGACATGTTCCGCCACCAGGCCGAGGCGCGCGGCATCGGCTTCGTGTTCGATTGTCCGCAGACATTGCCTGAAACCGTAACGACCGACCCGACGCGGCTGCGCCAGATCCTGATCAACCTGCTGTCCAACGCGATCAAATTCACCACTGCGGGCGAGGTGCGGCTCGCCGTGCGGGTACCGGGGCAGGTGGCGGAGTTCACCATCAGCGATACCGGGCCGGGCATCGCGCCGGAGCATCGGGCGCGGATTTTCGAGCCGTTCGAGCGGATTGCTCCCAAGGCGGGCGCGGCACCGCCCGGCATCGGGCTTGGACTCACCATCACCAAACTGCTGGCGCAGATTCTCGGCGGCGATATCACCGTCGCATCCGAGCCCGGCCGGGGCAGCATCTTTACCGTGCGGCTAATGCTGTCGCACCGGGCTCGTGGGGTGGCGATTGCGCCGCCGCGCCCTGCAGTGACGGGCTATGCCGGTGCGCGCAAGCGCGTGCTGGTGACCGATGACAACGCGACCCACCGGGCCTTGCTGGAGGATGCGCTGACGCCGCTGGGATTTACGGTGCTCTCCGCACCGGATAGCCGCTCCTGTCTCGATCTCGCGCAATCGACGGCGCCCGATCTGTTCATTCTCGATCTGACGATGCCGGATGGCGATGGCGTTTCGCTGGCGCATCGGCTGCGCGCGGAAGGGCATCAATCGACGCCGATGATCCTGGTCTCGGCCGATGCGGGCGAGGTGGCGCGGTTACGCGCCGGGGACTCGCCGTTCGATGCGCTGTTAGTCAAGCCGGTCGATCTGCGGCAGTTGGTTGCGGACATCGGCAGGCTGCTCGGGCTCGACTGGGAAACCGGGATGCCGGCGCCGATGGTTGCAACGGATGCCGCGCCAGCCTCGCTGCGCCTGGTGCCCTATGCCGGCGAGTTGCGCCGCCTCGCCGAAATCGGGTTCGTGCGGCCATTGCGGGAACGGATCGATGAATTGACCGCCACCGACCCCGGGGCAGCACCGGTGTTAGGCGAGCTGCGCCGCCTGCTCGATGAGTTCCGCCTGCCGGAGTTGATCGCCGCACTCGCCGACCTCGATCGGGACGCCGCATGAATTTCCGCCCCACCATCCTCGTCGTCGACGACGATCCGGCGATGCTCGGCCTGCTGACCGAAACGCTCGAGGCCGCCGGCTACAATGTGCTGGTCGCCTTGCAGGGGGAGATGGCGCTGAGCATCATCGAGCGGATCACGCCGGACGCCGTGCTGCTCGATGCGATGCTGCCGGGCATCGACGGGTTCGAGACCTGCCGGCGGATCAAGCAATTACCGGCCTGCGCGCTGGTGCCGGTGATTTTCATGACGGGTCTCGCCGAGACCAATCACGTGATCGATGGCCTGCAGGCCGGCGGGGTCGATTACGTGACCAAGCCGGTGCGGCCGGACGAGGTCGCCGCGCGGCTGAAGGTGCATCTGGCCAATGCCGGGCTCACCCGCAGCGTGCAGGCGGCGATGGATGCGGCGGGGCGGTTTCTGCTCGCGTGCGACAGGGGCGGCAAAATATTATGGAGCACCCGCCAGGCGGCGAAACTCGCGGGGCTTGGCACTGGCGAGCCCCTGCCGGCGGCGATTGCGGCGTGGCTCGCCGAGCGGATTGCCCGCGAGACCACCAGCGAGACGCAGATGCTCGATCTGGCGGACCGCGTGGTCGAGATCGCGCTGCTCGGCCAGATCGGCCCCGATGAGTTTTTGTTGCGCATCACGCAGCAGGATGTCGAGGCGGATCTCGCGCGGTTGCGCACCCATGCGGCGCTGACGCCACGCGAGGCCGAGGTGCTGTTCTGGCTGGCGCGGGGTAAATCGAACCGCGACATCGGCGCGATTTTGACGGTCAGCCCCCGTACGGTCGATAAACATCTCGAACAGATCTACGTCAAACTCGGGGTCGAAAACCGCGCCTCGGCGGTCGCGATTGCGATGCGCGCGCTCGGCTCTACGTAGCTTCACGTAGAGTAGCGCGCGATAAGCCGCATTCCGTTGCGAGGGCCATGCATGGCCAGATGATTTTACTATTTGGTAATCTCTGACCCTCGAAAGGTGCAACCATGTCGATCGTCATGCCCGACGGCGTCACCAAGCCGAAACGAAAATTCAACCGTTTTGTCAGTAATCCGGTCATCGAGGATTATTCGCTGCGCTACGCGCCCAAGAGTTTCCGAACCTGGTCGCAATATGCGGTGTTCTCGGCGGCCCTCGGCGGCATCGCGTATCTGGCGGATCAGGCGATCGGCGGATCGCTCGCGGTGCAATACGGCTTCACCAACGCCTTCTACGGCATTCTCGCGGCCGCGACGGTGATCTTTCTGACCGGCATCCCGGTTGCGTATTACTGTGCGAAATACAATGTCGACGTCGATCTGCTGACCCGCGGCGCCGGCTTCGGCTATCTCGGCTCGACCATTACCTCGGTCATCTATGCCAGTTTCACCTTCATATTCTTCGCGCTCGAAGGTTCGATCATGGCGCAGGCGTTCAACCTCTATTTCGGCATTCCCCTGCCGATCGGCTACGCCATCGGCTCGCTGATGATCATCCCCCTCGTCGCCTTCGGCATGACGCTGCTGTCGAAACTGCAGACCTGGACGCAGCCTTTGTGGTTGTTCCTGCTGTTCTCACCGCCGATCGCGGTGCTTGCGGTCGATCCGCACGCGATCAGCCAGTGGACCAGCTTCGCCGGCTCCTCGCCCTCCGGCACCGCCTTCAACCCGCTGCTGTTCGGCGCGGCCGCCGGCATCGCGTTGTCGCTGATCGCGCAGATCGGCGAACAGGCCGACTATCTCCGCTTCATGCCGGACAAGACCAAGCAGAACTCGATCGGCTGGTGGCTCGCCGTGCTCGGCGCCGGTCCGGGCTGGGTCATTCTGGGTGCGGCCAAGCAGCTTATGGGCTCTTTCTTCGCCTCGGTCGCGTTCAACCACGGCACGCCGCTCGCCAAGGCCAATGAACCGATCCAGATGTATCACGCCGGTTTCACCGCCATGTTCGGCGCCGGCATGGTCGCGATTTCGGTGGCGACATTCTTCGTCATTCTCTCGCAGATCAAGATCAACGTCACCAACGCCTATTCCGGTTCGCTGTCGTGGTCGAACTTCTTCTCGCGCCTGCTGCACGCCCATCCGGGCCGCATCGTCTACATCTTCCTCAACATCGGCATCTCGTTGACGCTGATGGAAGCCAACATGTTCAGCTTCCTCGGCAAGATCCTCGGGTTTTACTCGAACGTCGCGGTCGCCTGGATTGGTGCGGTGGTCGCCGACCTCGTGATCAACAAGCCGCTGCTGAAGCTCAGCCCGTCCTACATCGAGTTCAAGCGTGCCCATCTCTACAACTTCAACCCGGTCGGCTTCGGCGCCATGGTGATCGCTTCGATCATTTCCGTCGCGGCGTTCTTCGGGGTGTTCGGCGCCTATGGCGCGGCGTTCTCGTCCTTCATCGCACTCGGTGTCGCCTTCGTCGCCTCACCGATCATCGCGATCGCGACCAAGGGCAAATACTACATCGCCCGCGAGGCAACCTATGTGGCCGGCATCGACCACAGCACGCTCAACTGCGTGTCCTGCGGCTATGAGTACGAAAAACAGGACATGACCTCGTGCCCCTACCACGCCGGCAGCATCTGCTCGCTGTGCTGCTCGCTCGACAGTGATTGTGGCGACATGTGCAAAAAGCCGCACGCGCTGCCCGTGCTGTCGTATGGCACGCCGCCCGTAGTCTGAGCGGCCCGACGGCATAAGGGCGGGCCGGATGGCAGCATCCGGCCCGTTCACATTGCGGCACGGTTCTTGCTTGTTCCGTGACGTGACGCGACAGCAACGGAATTCACCGGACTTGTCAACTTTGGAGTGATGAATGGCGAACTTAATCAAAAGAGGCTCGGCCATCGCAGCGGCCGCCTTGTCGATCGGTCTCGCAGCGCTCACGCTGCCCTGCGCGCGGGCGGCGTTGCCGGCGGCGATGATGAAATCGAAGACCATCCGCTACTGCAGCGCGATCAACCTACCGCCGATGGAATTCATGAGCCCGCAGACCAAACCTGAAGGCGTCGATATCGACCTCGGCGATGCCCTGGCCAAAAACCTCGGGTTGAAGCCAGTGTATATCAACATGCCGTTCGCCGGATTGATCCCGGCCTTGCTCGCGGGTCATTGCGACGCGATCATTTCCCAGTTGTTCATCAAGAAATCGCGGCTGAAGGTGATCGACGAAATCCCGTATATGCTCTCGCACGAGGCGGTGCTGCTGAAACCCGGCGCGCCGAAAGTGCCGGATCTTGAGGCATTGTCGGGCAAGAAAGTGGCAACCGTAACCGGCACCACGGCGACGGTGCTCCTCGATAAGGCGAACATCGCTTTGAAGGCGGCCGGCAAGACGCCGATCGACATTGTCGCCTTTCCCGAAAACACCCAGGCCCTGCAGCAATTGCAGTTCGGCCAGGTCGCGGCTTACGGCGTGGCCTATGAGACGGCGCGCTACTACGTGCACAAGGTGCCCGGCCAGTTCGCCATGGGCGGACCGCCTTATTTCAAGATCGCGACCGGGATCGGCCTGCGCAAGAACGAAACCGCGCTCAACCAGGCGCTGTCCGCATCACTCGCCACATTGATGAAGAACGGCACCTACGCCGCGATCTTCAAGAAATGGGATCTCGGGATCGACATGCTCAAGCCAGCCGCCGGTTGAGAGGCGATGCATTTCGATTGGCCATATTTCTGGCATCAGCTGCTGCAGCCCGACGGCGCGTTCCTGCAGGGTCTATGGCTGACGATTCTGATCAGCATCGGCGGGCAGGTCATCGGTCTGGTGATCGGCCTGCCGATGGCGCTGGCGCGGCGTTCGGCCTCGGTGTTTCTGATGTGGCCTGCCCGGTTCTATATTTTTCTGATGCGCGGCACGCCGCTGCTGGTGCAGATCGTGTTCATCTACACCGGTCTCGCGGCGGCGGGGATTCTGCGGTTTCATGACATCACCGCCGGGCCATTCACCATTTCGGGCAATGTGCAGGCCGGGATTCTGGCGCTCGGGTTGAACGAGGGCGCCTATATGGCCGAGATTTTCCGCGCCGGGATCGATGCGGTGGATCGCGGCCAGACCGAGGCGGCAAAATCGCTCGGCATGGTGCCAGCACAGATCCTGCGCTTCGTCGTGTTGCCGCAGGCGCTGCGGATTATTCTGTTGCCGATCGGCAATCAGTTCAACATCATGCTGAAGAACTCGACACTGGTCAGCGTCATCGGGGTTTCCGAAATGCTGCTGGTAACTGAGACGATCAACTCCGCGACGTTTCGGACCTTCGAGCTCTATTCGGTGCTGGCGCTCTATTTTCTGGCTCTGACATCGATCTGGGGTGGGGTGATGCGCTATGTCGAATGGCGGATGGATCGCGGTTCCGCGCGCGGCGATGCGATGGTGATCGGCCCATTGCAGGGCGAGCACGCCTGATGGCCGAGGTATTGGTGCAGGCGGAGCGGGTCGAGAAATTCTTCGGCCCCAACAAGATCCTCGATGGCGTCAGCTTCACCGTGACACGCGGGGAAACCGTGGTGTTGATCGGCTCATCCGGCTCGGGCAAGACCACGCTGCTGCGCTGTATCAATCATCTGGAAAAAATCGAGGCGGGACGCATCACGGTCAACGGCTTTCTGATCGGCTATCGAGACCGGCGGGGCGTGTTGATCGAGGATCGGGAGCGCAATATCGCGCGCCAGCGCCGCGATGTCGGCATGGTGTTTCAGCGGTTTAACCTGTTCGCCAATCTGAGCGTGCTGGACAACATCATCCTCGCACCGATGCGCGTGCGCGGTGAAAGCCGGGCGGTGGCGAGCGAACGGGCGATGCGGCTGCTTGCCCGTGTCGGTCTTGCGGAAAAGGCGCGCAGCTTTCCAGCCTCGCTCTCGGGCGGCCAGCAACAACGTGTCGCGATCGCCCGCGCGCTGGCGATGGAACCAGCCGTGATGCTGTTCGACGAACCGACCAGCGCGCTCGACCCGGAAATGGTCGGCGAAGTGCTGGCCGTCATGCGTGGCCTGGCGCAGGACGGCATGACCATGATGATCGTCACCCATGAAATGGGCTTCGCGCGGCAGGTGGCCGACCGCATCATCGTGATGGACCAGGGCCGCATCGTGGAAGACGGCCCGCCCGAACGCTTGTTCAACGCTCCTGCCCATCCGAAAACCCGCGCCCTGCTCGCAACGAGGCATTGACAGGCCGAGGCAGGTTTTGATGGGTCGGTGAACAACCGGGCGGGTGCTGCCCCTGGCTTTGCTTATTCGCTTTTCAGAAACAGCAGCAGCTTGTCGATCGCTTCCTGTTTGCCGAGTCCTTCGAGCGCGCCGTATTCCGCGGCCAACCGCTCAAGGGCGGCCTCGAAGATCTGGCGCTCCGAGAAGCTCTGGTCGGGCTGACCGGCGTTGCGGTGCAGGTCGCGGACGACCTCGGCAATGGCCATCGGGTCGCCCGAATTGATTTTCGCTTCGTATTCCTGGGCCCGGCGCGACCACATGGTGCGCTTGATGCGGGCGCGGCCTTTCAGGGCGGCAAGCACCTCGTCGAACTGCTTGCGGCCGGAGAGTTTACGCAACCCGGCGGTGCGTGCCTTGTTGACCGGCACGCGCAGCGTCATGCGGTTTTCATCAAAGGTGATATGGATGAGTTCGAGCGTCTGGCCGGCGATTTCTTCGGCCGCGATGCGCTCGACCTTGCCGACGCCGTGGGTCGGGTAGACCACGTGATCGCCGGCCTTGAAGTTCTCCGCCTTGGCGATGGCGCGTTGCGGCAGCATCGGGCGCGGGCCGGGCGGCGGCATGGCATCGCGCTCGACAGCGGTTTCCTTGGCGGCAGGGGTTTCGACGGCGATCTCGTCTTCAGGTTCGGCGGCGGTTTTAGCGGCGGCTTGGGATGCGGCAGTCATGTCGGATGGGGCGCCTTTTTTTGAAATCGAACGCAACGCGGCTGGTTCGGGTGCGGGTTCAACAGATTTGGCCGGCCGGGCACGCGCCGGCGAGACCTTCGATGGGGGCGACGGTCTATCGGTCGTTTGCGTCGATTTTACGGCGCGCGTCTCCGTTGCCGCTGGTGCCTTGGCGGCCGCCTTGCGTGTGGGCTTCACCGGTTTTTCCGCGCTGACCTGGTCCTGTCTCATCATAACCCTCGTCCATGAACGGATGCGGCAACAAAAAGCCGCAGAGGGTCACCATAGTATCACAAAAACATCGAGTCGGGAACGCTGCCCCTGGGAGTGGTCAGGCGACGCCCGGTTCGGCGGAGAACAGCGCGGCCTTGCCGGGTTTGTCTTTCCACTCGTCGGCATCGTCGGGCGGAGTGCCCTTGCGGGTGATGTTCGGCCAGGTGAGGGCGAAATCGCGGTTTTTCTCGAGCCAGGCGGCCGCCTTGTCGTCGGAATCGGGCACGATCGCCTCGGCCGGGCATTCCGGTTCGCAGACGCCGCAATCGATACACTCGTCGGGATGGATGACGAGCATGTTTTCGCCGACATAAAAACAGTCGACCGGACAAACCTCGACGCAGTCCATGAACTTACATTTGATGCAGTTTTCGGTGACCACATAGGTCATCGGGCACTCCTGAGACATGAAAAAACTTAACCGCGATATGCCCCTTACATGGCATTTGCGCAAGATTAGCCGGGACCGGCTTCCTTGACCTCGTCATAGAGCTGCCGCGCTTCCTCGGCCGGCCCGCGCCGCTGGGCGAGGCTGCGGACCCGCACCACCAGCACGTCGCGCGGCAAAGCCAGGGTGAGCACGTCGCCCGGGCGCAGTTTGGCGTGGGGTTTTTCGGTCATCTGCCGATTGATCCGCACGCAACCGGCGCCGATCAACGTGGCGGCGATGGCACGGGTGCGGGCGAAGCGGGCGTGGAACAGGAATTTGTCGAGCCGCTGCCAGCTGACATCTTCGATCTGCGCCGTCTGGCGGGGATCAGGAGGCTTCACGCCGGTAGGCGGCGAGCACCGCGAAAGGATGGTCCGGGTTCGGCGCCGGCGCGGGTTCGGCGGGCGGTGCGATGACCGGCTTGCGCGGGGCGGCGATGGCGATGCGCGCCGGTTGCGGCGGGCCGAACTGGGTATCGTCCAGCAGCTCGGCGGGGATCAGCCGCAGGCCGAGGCCGCGCAGGACCGGGGCAAGCTCGTCCTGGCTGATGCCGAGGCGCGAGGCGAGGCCGGGCGGGACCGGCGCGGGGCGGCGGCGGGCGGCGTAGCGCAGGTCGGCCGCGATCCGTTCGGCGATATCGAGCCGGACCGCGCGGGGGCCGCAATCGAGCCAGCCCATGAAACTTGCGAGGCCGGCCGGCCAGTCGGGGGTGGCGATGGAGACCATGCCGGGCGCGGGCAGCGGCGGCAGCCAGCGTTTGCGCCATGCGGCCCACAGGATGGCGCGCAGCGTTGCCGGGCGGGGCTTGAGCAGGGCGGGCAGATAGAGCGCGAAGGTGCCGGCGCGCACGCCGATGCGGCGCAGTGCCGGGCGCAGCGCCGCATCGATCGGGGCGGCGGGCAGCACGCCCGCCTGTTCGGCGAGGCGGTGGACGACGCCGCGCAGGGCCGGGTTCTGCTCGGCGGCGCGCGCGGCGGCGAACAGGGGCATCAGGTCATGGGCGATGATCGCATCGACATAGCGGGCGAGGCGGGCGCGCAGGGTTTCGCGCTGGGCGCCATCGAGAAATTCGCTGTCGATGATTTCGATGGCGGGGGCGAGCAGGGCGCTGCCCTGGCGCAGCCGTGCGATCGGGGCGCCCTGCCAGGCGATCACGCCGTCGGGTTGCAGGGCGAAGGCACCGTCCGGTGCTGATTCGACCCTGGCGACCCGGCGCGGCATTTCACCGCCCAGGGCGCGGCGCGCGGCGCGCAGGACCAGGCGCTTGTCGGCACCGCCGATCGTGGCGTCCGGCTCGAAGCGGAACCCGTCGACCCGGCCGACCGGATGACCTTCGACCACCACTTCGCCGGCGCCGGTGACCGCCGAGATCAGCCCGGCGGGCTCGCCGGCATCGAGGCCGCGGGTGATGCGGGCGGCGCGGCGATCGACGAAGCGCGCCATCAGTTTTTCATGCAGCGCATCCGACAGCAGGTCTTCCGCCTCGCGGGCGCGGCCCTGCCAGACCAGGGCGTTGCGCACCCAGTCCGCCCGTGCTGCGATATAGGCCCAGATGCGCACGTCCGCGAGGCGCTGCATCAGCGTGTCGATATCGCCGTCGGTGCGGCCGAGGACCGCGATTTGCGCGGCGACCCATTCCTCGGGCAGCACGCCGTCTTCGAGCAGATGCTGAAAGACGCGGGCGCAGAGCTTGGTGTGGATATCGGTCGCGAGTTTGCGGAAATCCGGGATCTGGCAGGCGTCCCACAGCAGGCGGACGGCGCGGGGGGTGCGGGCACGGTCGCTGATAGCGCGGTCGCCGGACAGGGCGGACAGGGTCAGCAGATCGGACGCGTCGTGGCCGCGGGTGAGGCCCTGGCGGTCCGGGGCCGAAAGCAGGCTCGCGAGGAGCGCTTCGATCGAGGAGAAATCGAGGGTCGAATTGCGCCAGGCGAGTTGCTCGAGCGGTTCGAATGCATGAGCCTCGACCGCGCTGACCAGATCCTCGGTCAGGGGGCGGCAGCGGCCGGTGGTGCCGAAGGTGCCGTCGCGCATGCCGCGGCCGGCGCGGCCGGCGATTTGGGCGATTTCGGCGGCGGCGAGCGGGCGGGGGCGGTGACCGTCGAATTTCGAGAGGCCGGCGAAGGCGACGTGATCGACATCCATGTTCAGACCCATGCCGATGGCATCGGTCGCGACCAGGAAATCGACCTCCTTGTCCTGATAGAGGGCGACCTGGGCGTTGCGGGTGCGCGGGCTGAGGCGGCCCATGACGACGGCGCAGCCGCCGCGGCGTGAGCGGACCGCTTCGGCGATGGCGTACACTTCGGCGGCGGAGAAGGCGACGATCGCCGAGCGGGGCGGCAGGCGCGAGAGTTTGGTGGCACCGGTGAAGCTGAGTTGCGACAGGCGCGGTCTGGTTTCGATTTCGGCGTCCGGCACCAGGCGTTTGAGGAGTTTGCGGATGGTCTCGGCGCCGAGGAACATGGTCTCGACCATGCCGCGGGCGTTGAGCAGACGATCGGTGAAGACGTGGCCGCGATCGGCATCGGCGCAGAGCTGGATTTCATCGACAGCGATGAACTCCACCGGCCGGTCGAGCGGCATCGCCTCGACCGTGCAGGAGAACCATCTGGCATCGGGGGGGACGATTTTTTCCTCCCCGGTGATCAGGGCGACGTGGCGCGCGCCTTTGAGGCTCACCATGCGGTCGTAGTTTTCGCGGGCAAGGAGGCGCAAGGGAAAGCCGATGATCCCCGAGGAATGGCCCAGCAGACGCTCGATGGCGAGATGCGTCTTGCCCGTGTTGGTGGGGCCAAGCACCGCTTTCACACGCGGGGCGAATCCGGACATGCAGAGAGTGTGGCGATTTCTGGACGGAAAGCAAGGCCGCGGGGCCATCGGCAGAGGCGCCGGGTCTTTTTTCGGTCAACAGAAGAGGCGCGAGACTCCTGGTTAATTCTGGCTGGTGCCTGGCGCGGCACCGCCGATCGATGTCAGGGCGAGGCCGAGGCGGCGGGGGTCGTCACCCTCGCCGGCGGCCAGGGGGGATGCCGGTGCCAGCATGTGAAACGACAGGCGGATGGCGCCGTTGACGCCCTGCCAGAGCGAGATCGGCAGCGCGAGGGTCGGGGTGGGACGATCGGGCTTGCCGTAGTCGCGGCGATGGAAATCCCAGCGCGCCAGCAGGCGGCCGCCCGATCTGACCTCAACCGAGCGGACCGTATCGGGCGGCTCGGCCGAGGGGAAGTAATGATGGCACTGGAGTTTGAGCTGACCGCGCCATTCGGTGATCAGTGCAACCGGCAGGTCTAGTGTGGCGACCGGGGCGATGGTCCAGCAGCCCCAGTCTTCGGCGGCGGCCCAGCCTTCGCCCAGCAGCCCAAGGCTGCGGCTGGCGGCGGTGAAGCCGATGATGGCGGGCATCAGGCGTTCGAGCCGGGCGCGGCCGCCGAGCCAGGCATCGAGGCGGATGAGGCGGGCTTCAAGGGCTGCGCCGGAGCGGTAAAGATCGGGCGGCAGGTCGAAGCGGGGCAGCGCGCGTTCGAGGAACGCCGCGATACCGGAGGGCGCATCGGGCAGCGGGCTTGCCAGGATTGTTTTGTACAGCGTTTCGTAACGGGGGATCATGTCGTCGAGCGAGAGTTTCTGCGCGACGATGGCGGCGACCTGTTCAGCGTTGCGCGGATCGCAGGCGGCGATGGCGGCGGCGACGGCGGCGGGTGTCACCGGGTCGGGCAGGACGCGGCGGGCGAATTTACCGTCGGGGTATTCCTGGGCGTCGGCCACGCTCAGCAACCCGCCGAAGCCGAATTCGTCGCACAGAATGACCGAAGCGCCGGTTGCCGCAGCTTCGGCGGCGCTGCGCGACCAGGCGAACACGATATCGCTGGCGGCCATGCGGTCGGGCAGATCGGCGACAATGTGATCGACCGCGGGGCCGACCGCGGTCAGAGATATGCCGGCATCGGCGCACGCGGCGCGCACCGCAGCGAGCCAGGGGGCGCGGGACTTGGTGACGGCGAGGGCCGTGCGGGGCACGGCGGCAAATGTGGTGCGGCAGCAAAAGCGGCTGAGATCGACCGCGTTGGGGACCAGATGGATCTGCCCCGCCGGCGCACCTTCGACGAGCAGACGCGCGGTACAGGCCTGATCGACGCCGACATAGGCGCCGATTCGCGCATCGATAATGGGTGAATCATAGGCCATCGCGGAATCGTGGCAGACGAACACGGCCCGGCTGGTGGGAAAGCGGACCATCGCCACGGCGAGGGCGGTGTTATGGTGGCCGTGGATGAGATCCGGGGTGAAGCCGATCGCATCGATCCGGTCGGTGACGGGGACGCCGCAGGCCATGACGGTCTCGGCCAGGGCACCGAGCCTGGGGGCGTAGATCGCGACTTGATGGCCGCGCGCCAGGAGGGCCCGCGCGAGTTCGGCCGTCATGACTTCGGTGCCGGTGCGCGAGCGCAGCGCGATATTGGTGATGAGGATCGCGGTCGTGGTGATCTCCCTGCGCGGCGGGTTATGTGAAGCGTGCCGAGGTCACGAATCGGACCCCAGTCTGGCGCATTTTCGGGTTTGACGAAAGCAGACTTCGTGGGCAGCGCGAGAGCACCTGCCGCTGGTTCTTATTGTTTCGATATCGTAACTAAATGGGCATGCATCAGCCCCGTGGGCCTTTGCGCCACATTTTTTTGGCGTCGAACGAGGGCACGAAGGGGTGGTGCCAGGGCGGGACGGGTGGTGGGGGTGGGCCGAGGATGTCGCGGAGTTGTTCGGGGGTGAAGTCGATACTGCCGTCGGGGTTGACTTTGTATTGGGCCATGAAGTCGGGCTGGCGCCTGGGGCGGGGGCGTTTGGGGCGGGGGGTGGCGGGGTTTGTGGGTTCGCTCCGGGGTTTTCTGGGGCGTTTGATGATTTGGGAGGGACGCAGGCCGAGCATGGTGTGGAGGGGGCGGAGGATGCGGCCGAGGCTGGGGTGGGTGGCCAGCAGCTCCAGCACGATGGGGTCTTCCATGAAGAGCTGGAGATCGGCGCGGGCGGCGGCACCGGCGACTACGGTGGCGGGGCCGTTGGGCAGCAGGCGGATCAGCCAGGCGAAGCCGCGCGGCAGGGTGAGGGGTGGTTTGGGATTGGGGATGGCGGTGGCGGGTTCGCGCTCGACCGTTCCCGACGCGGGAGCGCGGGTGCGGGTGCGCGGGGATTGGGGTGGGCCGGATGCGATGCGGGCGAAGCGGGCGATCTGGCGGGCGAGGTAGTTCCAGATCAGGACGATGAGCGGGCCGTGGATTTTGAGGCGGTAGCCGTTGTCCGCGACCGAGCGCTGCAGGGCACGGAAAATCACCGTGAAGCGCTCGGTCGGATCGGCAGGCATGAACGGCGCGTTTGCGATCATGACCGTACGTAAACCATGGTCGGTGGGGGGTGAGAAAGGGGTTTGTTAGGGGGATTGTTAGATTCTTGGTCTTGGGGTTGGATGGTCAGGCGAACAGGTGCGGGACCAGGACCGTGGCGGCGAAGGTGAGGCCGCTGGCGACGAGGAAGAGGGTGACGCCGATGCCGGCGATGTTGCCGAGGCGGCCGTTGCGGTGCTCGCCCATGATTTCGGCATCGTTGGCGATGACGATGAGGAACAGCAGGGCGGGGGGCATGGCGAGGGTTGCGACGACGTTGACCAGGATGACGATGTCTTCGAGCGGGGCGCCGGGGATCAGGGTCAGGCCGCCGGCGGCGCAGGCGGAGCCGAGCAGGACGGCGTAGAAGCGCCAGCCGTCGCGCAGGGGCGCGTTGAGACTATGGGCGGTGCCGGTGACTTCGCCGAACGCATAGGCCGATGAGGTGGATATCGCGATCGCGGCGACCAGCCCGGCCTCGAAAATGCCGATCGCGAACAGGGAGGCGCCGAGGCGGCCGATCAGGGGTTGCAGGGCCTCGGCGAACTGGGCGGTCTGGAAATTGGCCGCGCTGATGCCGTGCGCGAACAGGGGCGCGGTGGCGACGACGGCCGCGATGGCGAAGGTTGCGGCGAGGAGCGTGCCGATCAATGTATCGATCCGCGCGCCGGACAGTTCGGTCGATGTCAGTCCTTTGTCGGCCACGGCGCCTTGCTGGAAAAACAGCATCCAGGGTGTGACGGTGGCGCCGATGTCGGCGATCATCAAAGTGATCGTGCCGGGTTTCAGGCCGCCGGGCAGCGGGCTCCAGGTGAGCATGGCGTGGCCGATCGCCGCGGCATCGGGGTGGGCGAGCAGGGCGACGGGGAGAAAGATGGCGTTGCCGAGGGCGAGCGCCATCGCGAAACGCTCCCAGGTGCGGTAGCGCGAGGTCGAGATGGCGAGGCCGATCACCAGGATGCTGCCGCCGACCGCAACGGCGGGGGGGACGCCGAAATAGCCGAGGCCGGCGCGGATGCCGATGAATTCGGTGACGAGGGTCAGGAAATTGCCGGCCGAGAGATCGAGCATCGCAAAGCCGCCCCAGAACCGGCCGAACCGGGCGAAGATGAGCTCGGCATGGCCCTGGCCGGTGGCCGCACCGATGCGGGCGACCATTTCCTGCACCACAAACCCGATCGCAAAGGTGAAGAGGATGAAGGGCAGGAAGAAGCCGATGCCGAATTGCGCGCCGGTGGCGGCGTAGGACAGCATGCTCGGGGCATCGTTCTCACCGAGGAAGGTGATGACGCCGGGGCCGACCAGGAGCAGCAGGACGCGGGCGCCGAACCAGCGGGAGGTGTGGCCGCGGGCGCGCAGGATGGTCTGGCGGTCGGCCGCGCGATCGAAATCCTCGTGCGAGGGGGTGGTGGGCGCGGCCTTGTCGGCGCCGGTCATTGCAGGAGGCGCGCGAGGGCGATGGCGACGACTACCAGCATGAGCACGACGTAGAGGCGCAGGGACCAGAGCAGCAGCCGCAGGCGGGGTGAGATCGTGCTGCGCTGCCAGGCCATGGTGCGGCGGGCGGCGTAAAATGCGGCATCCTGGTGAACGGTCTGTTCGTCGTTCAGGAGGGTATTAATTGTTGCCATGGCTACATGATAAAGTTATAGGTCTAACAAAGTCAACAGCGGCGGCCGGGACGCGGCGGCCGGGACGCGGCGGACAGAGGGGCGCGATGACCAAGGCGGGTAGGGCGGGGACATTGCCATCGGAACCGGCGCAGGCGCGGCGGTTTGGGCGGGTGCGGGATGCGCAGGCGACGGCGCTGCTGGAGGATTATGTCGAGCTGATCGCGGATTTACTGGCCGATGCCGGTGAGGCGCGGCTGGTGGATATCGCGCGGCGGATGGGGGTGGCGCATCCGACGGCGGCGAAGACGATCAACCGGTTGAAGCGGCAGGGGCTGGCGATGTCCGAGCCTTATCGCGGGGTTTTTCTGACCGAGGCGGGTGCGCGCATGGCCGAGCGGGCGCGGGTGCGGCATCGGCTGGTGGTGCGGCTGCTCGAGACGCTGGGGGTGCCGAGCGAGGTGGCCGAGGCGGATGCCGAGGGGATGGAGCATTATATTTCGGATGTGACCGAGCGGGTGTTTACGCAGTTTGTTGGGAGGAAGGGTGTCTGATGCCGAAATGAAATTCACTTGATATTTTCAAGCGTGACGGATTTCAATGTCTCTACTGCGGGTGGGACGGGAGAACATTCGAAGGGTGGCGATATCTCACCATCGACCACATAAACCCGTCGGGGTCACGGGATGATCCAAATAATCTCGCAACCTGTTGCCGTCATTGTAATTCATGCAAGGGCAACGATCCCTGCCAGAGTGTGAAAGAGGCGAAGGAGATTTTAAAGCGTCACGATGAGACCAACCGCGCTTACTGGGCCAAAAATGTTAAGCCTCTGATCTCGTGACGTAACGGTGCAACGGTCAACAAGTTGAGATGGGTTTTGTACCTGCAATATCGCCGCGCTTGGGCGGTGGCTTTGTTGGTCAGAGTGCGGGCGGTTGGACCCGAAGGCGGCGGATTACGCCTCGCTTTTCCGCCCTGCGGTAGTTGAGTGGCCAGCGGGTTGGGGCGCAGGGACCTAGATAATAAGAGTTTTTTTGCTTCTTTTTTTGCAAAAAAAGAAGTGCTTGCCTTGCCGTTTCAGAAACACGACGGTTGGCGCGGGGGTAAAAAAATGCCCCGGACGGCTGGCGTCCGGGGCGAGTTGACAGAACGGATGCCGGCACCATGCCGGCATCGCGGGGACTGGTAATTTGAGCGGGGCTTAGCGGTCGGGGGCGCTGACCGCCCAGCTGTGGTGGTGGACCAGGCCGTCGTCGTGGTCGTGGTTGTGGGCGGGCTGGTGATCGTGATCGTGGAACTGTTCGGTTTCGGTGCTGCCGGCCATGGCGGTGGTGGAGGCTTTGCCGGCGGAGACGGCGACGGCGACGGCGTCGAAATAGGAGGTGCCGACTTCGCGCTGGTGGCGGGTTGCGGTGTAGCCCTGGGGTTCGGCGGCGAATTCGGCCTGCTGGAGTTCCGAGTAGGCGGCCATGCCGCGTTCGGCGTAGCCTTTGGCGAGCTGGAACATCGAGTAGTTCAGCGAATGGAAGCCGGCGAGGGTGACGAACTGGAATTTGTAGCCCATGGCTGCGATTTCCTGCTGGAAGGTCGCGATTTTTTCGGGGCTCAGTTTCTTTTTCCAGTTGAAGCTCGGCGAGCAATTATAGGCGAGCATCTTGCCGGGGAATTGCTTGTGGATGGCTTCGGCGAACTGGCGGGCTTCATCGAGGTTGGGTTCGGAGGTTTCCCACCAGAGGAGGTCGGCGTAGGGCGCATAGGCCAGGCTGCGGGCGATGGCGTATTCGACGCCGAGGCCGGGCTTGATGCGGTAGAAGCCTTCGGGCGTGCGTTCGCCGGTGATGAAGGGGCGGTCGCGCTCATCGACGTCGGCGGTGAGGAGTTGGGCGGCGTGGCTGTCGGTGCGGCAGAGCAGCACGGTGGACACACCTTCGACGTCGGCGGCGAGGCGGGCGGCGTTGAGGGTGCGGATGTGCTGGCTGATCGGCACCAGGACCTTGCCGCCGAGATGGCCGCATTTTTTTTCGGACGCGAGCTGGTCTTCGAAATGCACGCCGGCGGCGCCGGCTTCGATCATGGCTTTCATGAGCTCGTAGGCGTTGAGGGCGCCGCCGAAGCCGGCTTCGGCGTCGGCGATGATCGGCGCCATCCAGTAGGTGCTGGTGTCGCCTTCCATGCGGGCGATCTGGTCGGCGCGGCGCAGCGTGGCGTTGATGCGCTTGACCACCTGGGGCACCGAGTTGACCGGGTAGAGCGATTGGTCGGGGTACATTTCGCCGGAATTGTTGGCATCCGCCGCGACCTGCCAGCCGGAGAGGTAGATGGCCTTGAGGCCGGCCTTGACCTGCTGCATGGCCTGGTTGCCGGTGAGGGCGCCGAGCGTGTTGATGTAGGGTTCGTTTTTCAGGAGATTCCAGAGGCGGGTGGCGCCCATTTCCGCGAGGGTGTGGCGGATGCGGAAATTGCCGGAGAGTTTTTCGACATCGGCCGTCGTGTAGTCGCGGCGGATGCCGGCGAAGCGGTCCGGGGCGACGGCGAGGCCGCCGGGCAGACCTTCGGGGGCGTGGGTCGGGGGGGTGAGGTTGGTCATTGTGGTCTCCTGGTGCCGTGCGCGGTTGGGTGCCGTGCGAAATTGGGATGGGCGTTGTCTGCGTTTCGGACGTTGGTGGTTTGTTGCTAGGCCGGCGTGTTCGCCATGTGTGGATTATTTACGCTGCAGGCGCGAAAGTCACGGGGAGATTTGGTATGAAATGACGAAACCAGTGGCGATATTGACTGTAAAGTTTTACGTTGTGTAAATCGTGTTAAGTTTTTCTCGTGAGTCGAGGTGTGTGACGTGGCTAACCCGTTGATCGGCCGGATCGTGCGCCGCCTGCGCATGGAGCAGGGGATGACGCAGCAGAAACTGGCCGAGCGGCTGGGGATTTCGACCTCGTATCTCAACCTGATCGAGCATGATCAGCGCGGCGTGACGGCGACGCTGCTGATCAAGCTGACCGAGATTTTGCAGGTCGATCTGGCGGCGCTTTCGGGGTCCGGGGAGCGGCAGATCGAGCAGGCGTTGCGCGAGGCGTTCGCCGACCCGCTGCTCGGGACCGATCCGGTGCCGGATGCGGATGCGCGGTTGGTGGCGGGGTCGGCGCCGGCGGCGGCGCAGGCGGTTTTGGGGTTGTATCGGGCGTTTCAGGCGGTGCGCGAGGAGACCGGGGCGATCACGCTGCCGTCGGGGC
This sequence comes from Acidiphilium sp. PA, assembly GCF_026191915.1. Taxonomy (GTDB): domain Bacteria; phylum Pseudomonadota; class Alphaproteobacteria; order Acetobacterales; family Acetobacteraceae; genus Acidiphilium. Next base: position 394,541 of record NZ_JAIMBY010000001.1, on the reverse strand, counting down.
GGAAGATTCTGTTGCCGAACGAGGAGGTGCGGGATTTTTTCCATGAGCACGCCAATTTTTTCCCCGAACTGGAGGAGGCCGCCGAGGCGATGGGGGCGGAATTGCCGGCGGCGACGCTGGGGATGAACCACGCGTTGGCGGAGCGGTTGCGGCACAAGCATGGGCTGGTGGTATCAGTCGCACCCTTGCCGGGGGCGTTGCGGATTTATGATCCGGCGGCGCGGCATCTGCGCCTGTCGGAGACGTTGCCGCGGGAGAGCCGGGGGTTTCAGATGGCGTTTCAGCTCGGGTTGCTGGAGGCGCGCGATCTGATCGAGCCGATCGTGAAGCGGGCGGCGTTGACGACGCGGGATGCGGGGGAATTGCTGCGGATCGGGCTGATCAATTATTTCGCGGGTGCGGTTCTGATGCCGTATGTGCCGTTTCTGGAGGCGGCGCTGGCGTTGCGGCATGACGTCGAGCACCTGGCGATGCGGTTCGGGGTGTCGTTCGAGCAGGCGTGCCACCGGCTTTCGACCTTGCAGCGGAACGGGGCGCGCGGGGTGCCACTGTTTTTTCTGCGGGTCGATCCGGCGGGGAATGTTTCAAAGCGGTTTTCGGCGGCGGGGTTTCCGTTCGCGCGGTTCGGCGGGAATTGCCCGCGCTGGGTGGTGTATTCGGCGTTTGCGGCGCCGGGCAGCGTGCGGGTGCAGGTGGCGCAACTGCCGGATGGGGCGACGTATCTGTGTTTCGCGCGAACGATCGTGGCGGCGCCGGCGCATTGGGGCGAGCCGCCGGCGACGCGGGTGGTGGCGATGGGCTGCGAGATCAACCGGGCGGGGGATTTCGTCTATGCCGATGGGATCGATATCGAACGGGCGGCGGTGGGGATCGGCCTGTCGTGCCGGTTGTGCGACCGGCCGGATTGCCGGTCGCGCGCGTTTCCGCCGCTGGCGCATCGGTTGGCGCTGGATGTTTCGACGACGAGTGCTTCGCCTTATCGGTTCGAGGCGGGGGGGAGATAGGAAGGAAGACTTCTTTTTTGTAAAAAAGAAGCAAAAAACTTTTTTAATCTGGGTCTGTGCCGGTTTCACGGGCAGGGACCAAACTCATAAAGTTTTTTTGCTTCTTTTTGTTCACAAAAAGAAGTCTTTTTACCTTCCCTTCTACTTAAAATTCGGAAACGTCCCCCCGCCCGGATAGAGGTATTGGCTGGCAAAGCTGGTGGCATGATTGGCCAGCGGCACGGCGGGGAAGTGGCCGAGCAGGGCGAGGGTTTCGGCGGGGGGGCGGGTGAAGCCGGGGCTGGCGAGGGCGGTGAGTGCGCCGGGGCGGTTGTTGCGCCGGAGTTGCCGGGCGGCGCCGACCAGCGCGTCGATCACGGTTTGCGAGGCGGTGCCGGGGGCGATGCCGAGGATGCGACGGACGCGGGAGCGGGCCTGGAGCATTTCCTGTTTGGCGAGGGTGTTCATGCCGGCCCAGCGGGCGCCGGTGGCGAACTGGCCGGCCATGGCATCGAGCGATGCGATGGCGATGGCCATGCGGGCGGGGTGACCGATCATCGCATCCGGGTGGGCGAAGGCGTAGGTGGCGGCGTTGGTGGCGGCGATTGCGGGATCTTCGCCGATGATGCTGGCGGCGAAGGTGTCGGCGGGCAGCCGGCCGGTGGATGGCGCGGGCGTTTCGAGCGCGCAGCCGGCGAGGGCGATTGCGGTGAGCGACAGGATGAGCCAGCGGTGCATGTGATCCTCCGCCGGGGATATGGGAAGGCTTCGGCGTTTGGCAGGATCACGAAGCCTGGAGGCCGCGCCGGTAGCGGGCGGCGAGGGCGACGTAGTGCGGGGCGGTGGCGGCGCGGAGGGCTTGTTCGGCGGCGTCCATGACGCGGACCAGGCGGGCGGGCGAGCCCATCCATAATTCATCGGGGCCGATCCGTTTGCCGGGGGGCAGGGTGGAATGGGCGGCGAGCATGCCGCCGGGTTCGATGACCGCACCATCGAGCACGATGGCGCCCATGCCGACGAAGGCGCGGTCGTGCAGGGTGCAGGCGTGGATGATGGCGGCGTGGCCGACCGTGACATCGGCGCCGATGCGTGCGGCAAAGGCGGCGCCGGCGTTGACGTGGATGATGGTGCCGTCCTGGATGTTGGTGCGTTCGCCGATGGTGATGGTGTTGTTGTCGGCGCGCAGGGTGCAGTTGAACCAGATGTTGGCCTGGGCGGCGAGGGTGACGGCGCCGATCAGGACGGCGCCGGGGGCGACCCAGGCTTCGGGGTGGACGTTTGGGCTGATGCCGTCGAGCGTGAAGCGGGAAGGGGTCATGTCAGCTGTCCGCCAGGGGGACCCAGGGGATGCGGCCGACGGTGATGCCGTCCTCGGCGAGGGCTTCGGCCTCGGCCTCGGTCGCTTCGCCGTAGATGCCGCGGGGTTCGGCTTCGCCGTCGTGGATGCGGCGGGCTTCGGCGGCGAATGCGGGGCCGACGTAGTCGCACTTCGCTTCGACCTCGCGGCGGACGCGGGCGAGCAGGGCGCGCATTTCGGCGGGCATCGGGCCGGTGATGGCGGTTGCGGGCGGGGTGGGCGATGGGTGTGCGGCGGGTGGGGTTGGGTCCGGTGGGGTTTCGGCCGGGGCGCGGGATTTGCCGCCGATGCGCGGGGCCATGATGGCGCGTTCGACGGCGTTTGTGCCGCAGCTTGGGCATTCCAGCAGGTGACGGGCGGCCTGACGGTCGAAACTGGCGCTGCTTTTGAACCAGCCATCGAATTCGTGGCCGTTGGCGCATTGCAACTGATAGTGGATCATCAGATCAGCCGGAGGGGACCAGCAGCGGGTCGAGCTTGCCGGCGCGGTCGAGCGCGATCAGATCGTCGCAGCCGCCGATCGGCCGGTCGTCGATGAAGATCTGGGGCATGGTGGTGCCGCCGTTCGAGCGGGCGGTGGCCTCGCGGCGGGCGGCGGAGCCGTGCGGGGCGTCGATTTCGGTGAAGGTGACGCCCTTGTCGCGCAGGAGTTTCACGGCGCGGCTGCAGTAGGGGCAGAACATCTGGGTGTAGATTTCGATCTTGCTCATGGGATGATCACATACGCGCGCGTGATGCGAGTGCAAGTGGAATCAGGTGTCCTCCTCATCGGAAACGCGGGCGAGGGCGAGCACGTCGACCGCGGCGGCGCCGGCCTGGTAGAGGACGGCGGCACAGGTGGAGGCGGTGGCGCCGGAGGTGAGGACATCGTCGATCAGCAGGAGGGTGCGGCCGTGCAGGGCGGCGGCGCGGCCCGGGCGGATGGCGATGGCGCCGTGCAGGGCGACGGCGCGGTCGTGCTGGTCAAGCTCGGCGAGCGGGCGGGTGGCGCGGGTGCGGATGAGGGCATCGATCAGCAGCGGTTTGCCGGTGAGCCTGGCGAGGGCGCGGGCGAGTTCGCCGGCCTGGTTGTAGCCGCGCGCGGCGAGGCGGCGCTTGTGCAGGGGGACCGGAACCAGCAGGTCGGCGCGGGCGAGCAGTTCGGCGCCAGGCTGGAGCAGCAGCCGGGCGAGGCCGCGGGCGGCTTCCGGCCGGTCGGCGTATTTGAACGGCAGGATCAGGCGTTTGGCGGCGGGGCCGTAGCGCAGCGCGGCGCGGGCGGCGCGGAACACCGGCGGGTCCCACTCGCAGGCGGAGCACAGCGGGGCCGGTTCGACCAGCTTCAGGCCGCAGTGGCCGCACAGCGGCGGGGTGAGGAAGGCGGCGTCCGCGAAGCATTTGGCGCATAGCTGGCCTGCGCCGCTCGCGGGTTCGGCGCAGGCCAGGCATTGCGCGGGCAGGATGAGGTCGAGCGTGGCGCGGGCGAGGGATTTCAGCACGGCGCGGGGTTTCCGCGCGGGGTGGGGTGCGCCACAAGTCCCGGCATGAGCGAGATGGTGATTTTCGACCGGGCGGCGGTGGCGGCGCATCGGGATCGGGCGGCGCGACGGTTGGGGCGGGTGCGCCCGGTGCTGGATGATCTGGCGGCACGGGTGCTCGATCGGCTGGATGATACCGGGCGGGTGTTCACGCGGGCGCTGGATATCGGCGGGCGCGGGGCGGTGACGCCGCTGCTGGCGGCGCGCGGGATCGAGGTGGTGGCGACCGATCTGTCGCACCGCATGGTGGCGGCGGGGTATGGCGACGTGGTGGCCGATGAGGAGTTTCTGCCGTTCGGCGCGGCGTGTTTCGATTTGATCGTCGCGCATCTGTCGCTGCACTGGGTCAATGATCTGCCGGGCGCGCTGGTGCAGATCCGCCGTAGTTTGAAGCCGGAGGGGTTGTTTCTGGCGAGCATGCCGCTGCTCGGCACGCTGGGCGGGCTGCGCGCCGCGCTGATCGAGGCGGAGGCGGCGCTCACCGGCGGGGCGGCGCCGCGCGTCTCGCCATTTCCGGAACTCGCGGATTGCGCGGGGTTGTTGCAGCGGGCCGGGTTCGCGCTGCCGATTGCCGAACGCGAGACGATCGATTTCGATTACGCCGATCCGCTCGCCCTGCTGCGGGATCTGCGCGATGCGGGCGAGACCAACGCGACGGTCGCGCGCGCCCGCCGGCCGCCGCCGCGCGATCTGCTGGCGATGGCGCTGGCCGCGTTGAGCGGCGAGGGGCGGCTGGTCGCGCGGCTGGATATGGCCGTGCTGACCGGCTGGGGCTCATAGCAGGCCCAGCCGCTTGAGGCTGACCCATTTGCCGTTGCCGATTATTACATGGTCGTGCAGCACGATCGAGAGCGTGGTCGCCGCCTGCTTGATCTCACGGGTCATCGCGATGTCGGCCTGCGAGGGGCTGGGGTCGCCGCTCGGGTGGTTGTGGACCAGGATGATCGCGGTGGCATGGTGTTCGAGCGCGCGCTTGACCAACTCACGCGGGTAGAGCGGCGTGTGGTTGATGGTGCCCTGGCTCTGGATTTCATCGGCGATCAGGCGGTTGCGATGGTCGAGGAACAGAACGCGCGCCTGTTCCACCCGCTCGCGCGCGAGCACGGCGGTGAGATATTCGATCAGACGGTCCCAATGGTTGAGGATCGGGCGGTAGATCACCTCGGCCTTGACCAGGCGGAGGGCCGCGGCCTGGACGATCTTGAGCGCGGCGGCGCCGGACTCGCCCAGCCCCTCGACCGCCAGCAGATCGCCGACCGGTGCGGCGATCGCCTGCGCATAGGAGCCGAAGCGGGCGACCAAGGCACGCGCGATCGGTTTGGTGTCGCGCCGCGGCAGGGCGAGAAACAGCATCATTTCCAGCACTTCATGATCGGCCAGGGAGTCCGGCCCGGCCTTCAGCAGCCGCGCCCGCAGCCGGGCCCGATGGCCGGCGGCACCATGGGCATCGTTGGTTTCGCATTCGTCCGCCGGGGCCGCGAACGGCAGGACCGGCTCAGACAATCCTGGGGTGGTTTGGCGTTTTGGCACAATCGGAGATTGTCATATCGGTGCGCGTTTGGAAAGCGGATCAGGTCCGCGCGATATGCTCGCCGGCGGCCAGGGTAAAGACCTCGCACCCGGTTTCGGTGATGCCGATCATGTGTTCGAACTGCGCGGAGAGGCTGCGGTCGCGGGTGACCGCGGTCCAGCCGTCATCGAGGATCTTGACCTCGGGGCGGCCGGCGTTGACCATGGGTTCGATCGTGAAGAACATACCGGGCTTGAGCAACGGGCCGTCGCCCTTGCGGCCGAAATGCAGCACGTTCGGCGGTTCGTGGAACTGCCGGCCGATGCCGTGGCCGCAGAAATCGCGCACCACGGTGAAGCGCTGGGCTTCGACATAGGTCTGGATCGCGTGGCCGATATCGCCGAAATGATTGCCGGGCTTCGCCTGCGCAATGCCGCGCAGGAGGGATTCATACGTGACATCGATCAGGCGGCGCACCTTGGTCGAGGCGGTGCCGGCGACATACATGCGGCTGGAATCGCCGTGCCAGCCATCCAGGATCACGGTGATGTCGATGTTCAGCGCATCGCCATCCATCAATACCCGGTCGCCCGGAATGCCGTGGCAGACGACGTGGTTGATCGAAATACAGGTCGATTTCGGAAAGCCGCGATAATTCAACGGCGCCGGGATCGCGCCATGGGCGATGATGTAGTCGTGGCAGATCGCGTCGATCTCGCCGGTGGTGATGCCGGGACGGACATGGGCGCCCACCATGTCGAGCACGGCGGCGGCCAGGGCACCGGCGGCACGCATCGGCGCGAAATCGGCCGGTGTGTGCAGGGTGATGTGGCGCTGTTCGGATCCGCCGTCCATCAGACCGGCTCCCTTTGTGACATGATCGACATGGAGACTAAATGATCTCCGCCGGGCGTAATGGCAAGGTCGCCAGACGCCGCGCCAATCCAAGCCCGGTGACCAGCAGGATCACGATCATGCCGACCACGCCACCCCAGCCCGCGAGACTCCAGGCATAGCCGCCGATCGAGCCCGCCACGCTCGATCCCAGATAATACAGGAACAGATAGAGCGCCGCCGCCTGCGCCCGCGCGCCACGCGCCTGCGCGCCCACCCAGGAACTCGCGACCGAATGGCTCGCGAAAAATCCGAACGTCACCAACGCGATGCCCAGCACGATCACCGGCACCGAACCCGACAAGGTCAGCAGCGCGCCCAGCAGTTCGATCGCGATGCCCGCCGGCAGCATCCGCGCCCGGCCGAACCGGCTGGCCAGATGACCCATCCACGCCGAACTCGCCACCCCCACCAGATAGACCGCGAAAATGAACCCCACACTGGTCTGCGACAGGCTGAACGGCGGCGCCAGCAGACGGAACGTGATGTAATTATACACCGTCACGAAGCCGCCCATGATCAGAAACGCCTCGGCATACAACAACCGCAACGCCGGGTCCGCCAGATGCGCGCGATAACTGCGCAGCAACGAACCGATCGCGAGGCTGCGCCGCTCGAAATGCCGCGATGGCGGCAGGCGGATCACGAAAATCACCCCCGCAACCAGACCGATCGCGCCGATGCCGACGATCGCCCAGCGCCAGCCCAACGCATCCGCCAAAATCCCCGTCAGCAACCGGCCCGCCATGCCGCCGAACCCGCTGCCGCCGACAAACAGACCCATCGCCAGACCGACCGATCGCGGGCCGATCTCCTCCGCCAGAAACCCCATCGCCACCGCCGGCAAACCCGACAACACCACGCCGATCACCGCGCGCATCACCAGAAACCCGCCCCAGTGCGGAATCCCCGCCGAAGCCATCGTCAGCACCGCAGCACCCAGAATCGAACCCGCCATCATGCGCTTGCGACCCCAGACCTCGGATAACGCACTCGCAACCAATAACGACCCCGCCAAAGTGAACGTCGTCAGCGATAACGCCAGACTCGCCACCATGGGACTCACGACAAAATCCCGCGCGAACACCGGTAACAAAGGCTGCACAGAATACATCAACGCAAACGTCGAAAATCCGGCCGCAAACATCGCCAGATTGGTCCGCCGGAACGCAGCACTGCCACGCTCGATATAAATACCCGCCTCGCTCATGCCATCTTCATGACAGGTTCGACACCCGAACCTCCAGAGCCCCCCACGCAAACCAGCATCCACGCCATCGCGGATGAAAGCCGACAACCCTGACCCGGGGCACGAACATAAGCCCGATGGCCGGTGGGGTGGCGTTGGGAGACAGCAAGGCCAGGGGCTCTGCCCCTGGACCCCGTTAAAGGCGGAGCCTTTAAAATCCACTAGTTTTAGGCAAGGGGAGGGCGCTGTCTCGGTGGTTCCGCTGATCTGGCCTGGACAGCCCTCCCCTTGCCTAAAACTAAAGGGTTCTAAGGGCTAAGCCCTTAGTGGGGGTCGAGGGGGCAAAGCCCCCCGCCTTGCTTGCTTCCAGCGCCCCGACCAACCATCGGGCTTATTTTTGGGTCCAGGGCAGGCCGTCGTGTTTCCAGCCGGCGACGTGGCCGCGGTGGCCGCGTTGGTCGTGGGGGCCTTCGAAGCCATCTTTGACGTTGTAGACGTGTTTGAAGCCGGCGTTGCGGGCGCTATCGGCGGCGGCCATGCTGCGGCCGCCGGTGCGGCAGATGAAGTAGAGGTGGTGTTGTTCGGTCAGGCCGGCGTCTTTGACCTGATCGAGGAAGTGGGGGTTGGGTTGCATGGTGGGGAACACCTGCCATTGGATGGGGATGGTGTGTTTGCCGGTCTGGGACAGGTCGGGCATGCCGACGAAGTTCCATTCGGCGGTGGTGCGGACGTCGATGAGGACAGCGTCGGGGTGGGTCATCAGCGCTTCCCAGACCTGTTTTGGCGCGACATCGTCAATCATGGTTTCCTCCATTAGATAAGGCTTGAAGTTTGTTCGATTTGGCCCGTTGGGGCAATCCATTCCAGAACTATGATCTATAGGGACCATGCCATGATGATAGCACCGAAATCGCACCTCGCCGATGGGCTGACCGGCGCGATTGGCGGCACGCCGCTGATCAGGTTGCGGGGTGCCTCGGCGGCGACGGGGTGCACGATTCTGGGCAAGGCGGAGTTCATGAATCCGGGCGGTTCGGTGAAGGATCGGGCGGCGCTGGCGATGATCGATGCGGCGGAGGCTTCGGGCGCGCTCAAGCCGGGCGGCACGATTGTGGAGGGGACCGCGGGCAATACCGGGATCGGGTTGACGCTGGTTGCGAATGCGCGGGGCTATCGGTCCGTGATTGTGATGCCGGAGACCCAGAGCCAGGAGAAGATCGATTTTCTGCGGATGATCGGCGCCGATCTGCGGCTGGTGCCGGCGAAACCGTACAAGGACCCGGGCAATTATGTGCGGGTGTCGCAGCGGATTGCCGAGGAGACCGGCGCGTTCTGGGCCAATCAGTTCGATAATACCGCCAACCGCGAGGGGCATCGGACCACCACCGGGGCGGAGATCTGGCAGCAGACCGGCGGGGTGATCGATGCGTTCACCTGCGCCTGCGGCACCGGGGGCACGCTGGCCGGTGTGGGGATGGCGCTGAAGGCGCGTAAGCCGGATGTGCGGATCGTGCTCGCCGATCCCGATGGCAGCGCGCTGTATGACTGGGTGAAAACCGGGCAGCTCACCTCCAGCGGATCATCGATCAGTGAAGGGATCGGGCAAGGGCGCGTTACCGCCAACCTGGCCGGTGCGCCGATCGATGACGCGGTGCGGGTGCCCGACACCGCAATGCTCGAACAAGTGTTCGACCTGATGATCCACGAAGGACTCTCGATCGGCGGGTCAGCCGGCATCAACGTCGCCGCCGCCATCGCGGTCGCACGCGACCTCGGCCCCGGCCATACCATCGTGACCATCCTGTGCGACGGCGCCGCACGCTACCAGTCCAAACTGTTCAACCCCACATTCCTCGCCAGCAAAAACCTGCCCGCCCCGCCGTGGATGGTGTGAGGTTGGTTGGTGGGGGGTGTTTGAGGCAAGGAAGGCCAGGGGCTCTCCCTCCGGAGCCATTCCAGCGATGAAGAGCATCGCTGGAACCTTCGGCTCCTCCGCCCCTGGACCCCGTTAAAGGCGGAGCCTTTAAAATCCATTAGTTTTAGGTAAGGGGAGGGCGCTGCCTCGGTGGGTCAACTGATCTGGCCTGGGTCGCCCTCCCCTTACCTAAAACTAGCGGGTTCTAAGGGATCGAGGCGACCGTGGCCGAAGGCCGCGTAAGCGCCGAGATGCCCTTAGTGGGGGTCGAGGGGGCAAAGCCCCCCGCCTTGCTTGCCATAAGCGCCCGCCATCAACCGATCTCACACCTTACGGTAGGTCAGGACCAGGACGTCGCGGTGGGCTTGGGTGGCGGGGTTGATGGGGGTGACGGGGGTGACGCCGTGGAAGACGCGGCGGTCGTCGACGAGTGCGGCGTCGCGGGGGTGGGTGAGGGTGAAGCTGCCGAGGGTTGTGCCGTTGAGGTCGTGGATGGTGGTGGTGCCTTGTTCGATATTGGTGCGTTGGACCATGAGGACGAGCACGAAGTCGACGCCGTCGCGGTGCATGCCTTCGGGGGTGGGCTGGCCGGTGCCTTGGGGTCCGGTTTCGATGCGGAACTGGTGGGCTTCGATGTGCCAGGGCACGATGCCGGCTTGTTCTTCGAACAGAGAGCGGGTGAAGCCGAGCAGGGCCTGGAAGCTCAGGCCATCGGCGATGGTGGGGTTGATGGGTTCGAACCAGCGTTCGATGCCGCCGTTCAGGCTGTTGTAGTCGCGGGTCTGGTAGTGGGGCTGGTGGGGGGCGCGGCGGATGATATCGCCGGGTGTGGCGGTGAAGACGCCGAAGCGGCGGCGGCGGTAGCGGCCGCCGTCGGCCATGTAGGTATCGAGGGGCATGCCGTTCCAGCTGGTGGCGAAGCTGTCCCAGGCGGTGGGGGCGATGGCTTCGGGGGGCAGCATGGCGTCGAACGCGGGGCCTTCGAGGAAGGCGAATCCGTTGGTGTGCAGGTGATGGCCGAGGTGGCGGCGTTGATTGATCGCGTCCATGGCGGTTTCATTTAGCAGGTTGGACGGTGGATTGAACTGGGCTGGAGGCGACTTCAGCTATTCGCTGGGCTTGGGGCGGGCGGCGGTTCGCTGGTTCCGGGCGTGTGTGGCGGGGTGCGGGGGGGACCGAAGGCGGCGCGGAATTCGGCGGGGTCGATGGTGATTTTCTGGTAGTTGTAGGGCAGTTCGATGCCTTCGGCGTCGAAGCGCATTTTGATGCGGCGGTTGAATTCGCGGCGCACGGCGTATTGTTTGCCGGCGGGGGTTTTAACGCGGCCGACGATGTTGACGGAGGAGGCGCCGAACTGGTCGAGCCCCCAGAGCTCGAGGTCGTTGCTGATCTGGGCGGCCCAGGTGGGTTCGGCGCGCATGGTTTCGAAGACTTCGGTGATGACGGCCTGGACGTGGTCGATATCTTCGCCGTAGCCGACGCCGATGTTGATGGGGGCGTAGCCGAAGTCGCGCGAGGCGTTGGTGACGGTGGTGACGGAGCTGAACGGGATGATGTTCAGCGAGCCATCGCCGCCGCGGAGCCGGATGGTGCGGATCGATAATTTTTCGACGATACCGGACATGCCGCCGAGGGTGACGTTGTCGCCGACCTGCATGGCGTCTTCGAGCAGGAGGAACAGGCCGGTGATGATGTCCTGCACCAGTTTTTGCGAGCCGAAGCCGACGGCGAGGCCGAAGATGGACAGGCCGCCGAGCAGGAGCGTGACGTTGACGCCGATCGCGCTGAGCACCACCAGGGCGACGATGACGAGGATGATGACCAGCAGGGTCGTGCGCAGCATGGGCAGCAGGGTGCGGTAGCGGGCGGCGCGGCCGGGGCGGCCTTGCTGCACGAGGCGTTCGGCCTGGGCTTCGAGGCCGGCGTTGATGGTTTCCCACGCGATCAGGCCGATCAGGGCGGCGAGGCCGATGGTGATGGCGGCGGCGACGATGCGCTGGCCGATGCGCGTGACGGTGAACCAGGCGAGGACGCCGATGCCCCAGAGCTGCAGGATCACCAGGATCGCCAGGGTTCCGAGGACGATGCTGATGGCCAGTTTGAAGACGGGCAGGTAGAGGCGCAGGCGCATGAACAGGCTGGGGAACTGGGTGCGCCAGGCGACTTCGTCGTCGAACGCGGATTCGAGCCCGTGCGCGAGCCAGGCGGAGATGCTGCGGGCCAGGGCGGCGATGATGGCGAACACCAGCACGATGCGCAGCATGATGAAGAAGGCGTGCGGCACGCCGATGGCCCAGGCGATCCAGAGGGCGATGATGTAGAACAGGGCGAGGACGTGCCACGAGCGGGCGAGACCGGCGCGGGCTGCGGTGATGACGCCGCTGCGGCTGCGGTCGGCCTTGCGGTCGCCGCGGATGATGGCCGCGACGGGCCGGCGCGCCTGGAGCACCATGATGGCGGCCATGATGTGCACGATCAGCGAGACGAGCTTGATCAGGACCTGGCTGGCGGCGTGATAGAGGCCGAACAGTCCGCCGGTTGCGATGGCGGCGTAGCCGAAGGCGATGACGCCGATGATCCGGCGCAGCCAGTTGACCAACCAGCTGGCGCGGCGGTCGGTCGTGCGGATCAGCCGTATGTCGCGCCGGGCGGGGGCGAGCAGGAAGCGTGCGACCTCGAGCGTGAGGCGGCAGGCGAGGTAGGCGTTCAGGACGGCGATGACGACGAGTTTGGCGACGCGTTCGCTGGCGAGACTGCCGGTGAGCCACAGGAAGCCGATCAGGGCGAAGATCAGGATGGGGGCGAGGGCGAGCAGGAAATGCGCGATGGCGAAGGGCAGGCGGCGGAACCAGCGGCGGAGTGAGCGGCGGCGGGGGCGTTGTTCGGTCTCGCCGGCTTCGGCGGCGGCGAGGCCGGCTTCGTCTTCGGCGTGGCGGCTGTCGCGCAGGCGGGCGGCGCGGCGCAGGATGGCGGCGCGCGGGCGGCGGAGCAGGTAGATGACGAGGTATTCGCCGGCGAGGGCGGTGGCGAGGACCATGGCCAGGCGGATGACCGCGTGGAGGACGGTCTGGCGGAGCCAGGCATCGGTCGCGACGAAGACCATCCAGTGCCAGACGAGGCGGACGTCGGTCGAGGCTTTCAGGGCGCTGCCGAGGTCGCCGAGGATCAGGCGGGCCCTGGTTTCAGTCGTCTGGATGAAGCCGATGCCGGTGGTGGGCGATGTCGTCGGCGCGGTGGCGGATTTGGTGGCGGGATGTTTCATCGCTTCGAGCGTGGCGATCAGGGCGTTGCGCTCGGCGGGGTTGTTCAGCGTGGCGATGGCGGCGTCGATCTGGGCGGCATCGAGCGTGGCGGGTGGGGTGGCGGCGGGTTTGGTGGCGGTTTTGCCCGCGAAGGCGGCCAGGGGATTGCCGGCGGCCTGCACGGCGGGTGCGGCGGCGATCAGGATGGTGCAGAGCAGGGCGAGGATGAGACGGGGAGGGGCGACGCGCATGGTCCTTGTGAAAGGGAGCGGGGCGGTGATGTCAACCGCGGCCCCTACCGCAGGTCGGGATTGCGCCCTATAATCGGACGTATGCGTGATGTTCTGATTATCCTTCTCGGGCTCGACATGATTGCCGTGGTCGCGGTGCTGCTGACCGGTGCGGTCGGCATGACCACCGGTGCCGATCCGCGCCGGCAGAACCGGCTGATGCGCTGGCGGGTGGGGCTGCAGGCGGTTGCGGTCGCGCTGGTCGTGGTGCTTATTCTGTACGGGCGATGAGCGTGGCGATGCCGCGGGCGGTGCTGTTCGATGTGTTCGGCACGCTGGTCGATTGGCGGGGCAGCGTGATTGCCGGGCTTTCGGCGTTCGGAGCGTCACGCGGGATTGTCGCGGATTGGGCGGAGATCGCGGATAGCTGGCGGCGGGCGTATCGGCCCTCGATGGACCGGGTGCGGCGCGGGGTGGTGCCGTGGACGTTGCTTGATGATCTGCATCGTGACGCGTTGATGGAGATTACCCGGCGGCACGGGATCGGGCCGCTGGATGATGGCGATTATGAGCAGCTGGTGCGGCTGTGGCACCGGCTGGCGGCGTGGCCGGATGTGGTGGCCGGGCTGCGGCGGCTGAAGGAAGTCGCGGTGATCGGGCCGTTGTCGAACGGTCATCTGGCGTTGCAGGTGGCGCTGGCCCGGCGCAACGGGTTTCCCTGGGATGTGACGTTCGGTTCGGACATGTTCCGTCATTACAAGCCGGATGCCGAGGTTTATCTGGGTGCGTGCGATTTTCTGGGACTGGCGCCGGGTGATGTGATGCTGGCAGCGGCGCACAACGATGATCTGGCGGCGGCGGCGAGTTTCGGGCTGCGGACCGCGTTCATCAGCCGGCCGGCCGAGTTTGGTGCGGCGACGGGGGATCGGGCGCGGGCGTCCGGTGCCTGGGATGTCGTGGTCGATTCCGTGGGGGCGCTGGCCGAGGCGCTGGGCGGCTGAGCGGTTCAGGTTTCGTCGCGCAGGTCGCGGCGCATCAGGCGGGCGATGCAATCGGCCAGGCTGGTGCGCTGGGCCAGCAGGTCGGTGAGGGCGGCGGTGATCGGCATGTCGCAGGCGGTGGCTTCGGCGCGCGCGAGCAGGGCGGGGGCGGTCGCGATGCCTTCGATGACGCCGGCAGCAAGGTCGGGCGGGTCGCCGCGGCCGAGCGCGAGGCCGGCGCGGTAGTTGCGGCTGGCGCCGCCGGTGGCGGTGAGGATGAGATCGCCGAGGCCGGCGAGGCCTGCGATGGTTTCGGCCGCGCCGCCGAGGGCGACGGCGAGGCGGGCGATTTCGGCGAGGCCGCGGGTGATGAGGGCGGCGCGGGCGTTTTCACCGAGGCCGGCGCCGATCACAGCACCGGCGGCGAGGGCGATGACGTTTTTCGCCGCACCGCCGAGTGCCGCGCCGGTGATGTCGGGACTGCCGTAAAGGCGGAGGTGCGGGGTTGCCAGCGCGGCGATCAGGCGGCGGCGGGCGGCGTTGTCCGCCATGGCGAGCACGGCGGCGGCGGGCAGGCCGGCGGCGATTTCATGGGCGAAATTCGGGCCGGTGAGCAGGCCGATCGGGCGGGTTGGGTGACATTGGGCGGCGATTTCGGGGCCGAGCAGGGATGTGCCGCGCTCGACGCCCTTGCAGCAGAGGACCAGGGCGCCGCCGGCCGACGGCAGGCGGGCGAGGGTGGCGCGCAGATGCTGGAACGGCGGGCAGAGCAGGGTGATCGGCGCGGACCGGGGTTCGGACGTGATGATCAGGCCGGCCGGCAGGGTGATGCCGGGCAGGTTGGGGTTGTGGCGCGTGGCGGCGAGGTGGGCGGCGCGGTCCGGCGTGCGGGCGATCAGGGCGACGCGCCGGCCCTGGTGCGCGTAGAGCACGGCGAGGGCGGTGCCCCAGGCGCCGGTGCCGATGATCGAGAGGTCGGCGGCGTCAGGCATCGGCGAGGCGGGTGATGCGGCTGGCGCCGTCCGGTTCCGCGAGGATTGCGCGCAGGGCTTCGAGCACCGGCAGGGCGTTGGATTCAAAGCCGTAGGGCGGATTGACGATCAGTATGCCGCAGCCGTTCAGCCGTGCGGGGTCGAGCGGTTCGCGGAACAGGATTTCGCAGGTGATGACATCGGCAATCGCGCGCGCCTGGATGTCGGCGATGAAATCGCGCACCGGGGCGCGGTGCTTGACCGGGTACCAGGCGGCGTAGACGCCGGTGGGGAATTTGCGGTGGGCGGCCTTGAGCGCGGCGGCGAGGGTGGCGAATTCATCGACCCGTTCGAACGGCGGGTCGATCAGCACCAGCGCGCGGCGTTCGGGCGGCGGCAGCAGGGCGGTCAGCGCCTCGTACCCATCGCGCCGGTGGACATGGACCTGCGGATCGCGGGCGAAGCGGCGTTTCAGCGTCGCGGCGTCATCGGGGTGCAGTTCGCACAGGGCGAGGCGGTCCTGCGGGCGGAGCAGGGCGCGGGCGATTGCGGGCGAGCCGGGATAGTGGTCGCCGGTGCCGGTGAGCGCGATGAAATCGGCGAGGGCGGGGGGCGGTGCGTGCCGCAGCCGGCCGATGCCGGCGCGCCATTCGCCGGTCTTGCCGGCTTCGGTACCGGCGAGGTCGTAGGCGCCGATGCCGGCATGGGTGTCGAGCACGAACAGGGGTTTGGGTTTGGCGGTGAGCGCGCGCAGCAGCAGCACGAGCAGCGCGTGCTTGACGCAATCGGCCGGGTTGCCGGCATGATAGGCGTGTCGGTAGTTCATCGTGAGCGACCTGATAGACACAGGCCGGGGTGTGCGCCAGACCGGCTGGCCGCGATCGTCATTTGACGTTGCGGCATTCCGGCCTATTTGATGAGAGCAAGGAGACACGCATGACGAGGCCGAGGCCGCTGGCCGAACCTGATGATCTGGCGGGACCGTTCGAGCCGTTTGTCGCCGGGTCCCAGCGGGGCGCTCCGCCGGAATGGAATCTGACGGATCTGTATTTCGGCACCGCCGATCCCGCGATCGACGAGGATTTCGCGCAGCTGGAACGCCAGAGTGCCGCGTTTCATGCCGCGTTCAAGGATCGGGTCGCGACCCTCGATGCGATGGCGCTGGCCGGCGCGATCGAGCGCTATGAGACGATCGAGCAGCGTCTCGCGCGGCTGCACGCCTTCGCGCAGTTGAATTTCAGCGCCGATGCGACGCTTGCGGCATCCGGGCAATTCTATCAATCGGTCACCGAGCGGGCGAGCGACATCGCCGCGCCGCTGCTGTTTTTCACGCTCGAGCTGAACCGGATCGAGGATGCGGCATTCGAGACTCTGCTCGCGGATGCGGCACTCGCCCGGTACACGCCGTGGCTGCGCGATCTGCGGGTGCTGCGGGCGCATCAACTCGCCGATGATCTGGAGAAACTGCTGCATGACAAGGATGTGACCGGGCATTCGGCCTGGTCGCGCCTGTTCGATGAGACGCTGGCGGGACTCCGGGTGCGGGTGGCGGGGGAGGAGCTCAGTTTCAGCGCCGCGCTCAATCGGCTGTCCGACGCCGATCGGGCGATGCGCGAGGCCGCGGGCCGCGCAATCGGGGCGACGCTGCAGCAGAACGCCCGATTGTTCACGCTGATTACCAATACGCTCGCCAAGGACAAGGCGATCGAGGATGGCTGGCGCCACTATCCGACACCGGTTTCGGCGCGCAACCGGTCCAACCGGGTGGCCGATGAGGAGGTGGCGGCGTTGGTCGAGGCGGTCGAGCGGTCGTATCCGCGGCTGTCGCACCGGTATTATGCGATGAAGGCGCGCTGGCTCGGGCTCGACCGGCTGGAGCATTGGGATCGCAATGCGCCGTTGCCGGGGGATGATGATCCGGTGATCGGCTGGGGGGAGGCCGAGGCGCATGTGCTGGCGGCGTATCGCCGGTTCAGCCCGGCGCTGGCCGAGATCGGGCAGCGGTTTTTCGATCGTCCCTGGATCGATGCGGTGCCGCGGCCGGGCAAATCGGGCGGCGCGTTCGCGCATCCGACAGTGCCGGATGTGCACCCGTATATTCTGCTCAACTATCATGGCCGGGCGCGCGATGTGATGACGCTGGCCCATGAGCTGGGCCATGGGATTCATCAGACACTGGCCGCCGGGCAGGGCTATCTGATGGCGCGCACGCCGCTGACGCTCGCCGAGACCGCCAGCGTGTTCGGCGAGATGCTGACGTTTCGCAGTCTGCTCGACGCCGAGACCGACACGGCGCGCCGGCGGCTGATGCTGGCGCGCAAGATCGAGGATATGCTGAACACGGTGGTCCGCCAGATCGCGTTTTTCAAATTCGAGCAGCGGTTGCACGACCGGCGCCGGGCGGGCGAGCTGCTGGCCGAGGAGATCGGGCAGATCTGGCTCGATGTGCAGCGTGACAGCCTTGGGCCTGCCTTCAATTTTACCGATGAGTACCGGATGTTCTGGGCTTATGTGCCGCATTTCATCCACTCGCCGTTCTATGTGTATGCCTATGCGTTCGGCGATTGTCTGGTGAACGCGTTGTACGGGGTTTACCGCGATGAACTGGCGGCGGGGCGTGGCGAGGATTTCGTGGAGCGCTATACCGCGCTGCTGCGGGCGGGCGGCACCGCGCGTCATGGTGCGTTGCTGGCGCCGTTCGGCATCGATACTGCCGATCCGGCGTTCTGGCAGCGCGGGCTCGATGTGATTGCCGGATTTATCGATGAACTGGAAGATTGAGGCAGAATGGTGAACGAAGCGGATCAGGGTGGGACGTTGTTCGGTGAGTTCAAGCGATTTGCGCGCACGTCCGGTGCGGTTTCGGGCATTGCGGCGCGGGTGGCGGGCGAGCGGATGTTCGGCATCAAGACCGATCGGTCGCGCCATGCCGAGGATCTGAAAACCATTCTCGGCGGCCTGAAGGGGCCGATGATGAAGGTCGCGCAGATACTTACGACAATTCCCGATGCGCTGCCCGAGGAATACGCGAGGGAGCTCGCGCAGTTGCAGGCCAATGCGCCGGCGATGGGCTGGGTGTTCGTGCGCCGGCGGATGGCGGCGGAGCTCGGTGCTGACTGGGAGAGCAAATTCAAGTCGTTCGGCCGCGAGGCGGCGGCGGCGGCGAGCCTGGGGCAGGTGCACCGCGCGACCCTGCCGGATGGCAGGGATGTTGCGTGCAAGCTGCAATACCCGGACATGCCCAGCACGGTCGAAGCCGATCTGCGCCAGTTGAAGCTGGCGATGGCGGTGTACAAGCGGATGGATAATGCGATCCATCAGGACGATATCTATGTCGAACTTGCGACGCGGTTGCGCGAGGAACTCGATTATGAGCGCGAGGCGGCGCAGACGCGGCTGTATACCGTGATGCTCGACGGGCAGCCCGACATCGTGATTCCGACGCCGATTCCCGATTATTCCACCAAGCGGCTGCTGACGATGAACTGGCTGACCGGCACGGGCATGCAGGCGTGGCTCGATACCGACCCCGATCAGGAGAGCCGCAACCGGATCGCCAAGGCGCTGTTCCGGGCGTGGTATGTGCCGTTTTACCGGTTCGGCGTGATCCATGGCGATCCGCATCTGGGCAATTATCAGGTCAATCCGGCGGGCGGGATCAATCTGCTCGATTTCGGCGCGATCCGGGTGTTCCGGTCGAACTTCGTGGCGGGTGTGATCGAATTGTTCGAGGCGATCCGCAACAACGACGACGAGCATGCGTATCATGCCTACAAGATCTGGGGGTTTACCGACATCACCAAGGAGAAGCTCGACGTCTTGAACGATTGGGCCCGCTTCCTCTATGAGCCGCTGATGCAGGACCGCGTGCGACCGATCCAGGAGACCAACGATGTCACCTATGGCCGCAGCGTGGCCGAGCGGGTGCATGAGGGGCTGAAGCGCACCGGTGGTGTGCGGCCGCCGCGCGAGTTCGTGCTGATGGATCGCTCGGCGATCGGGCTCGGCAGCGTGTTTCTGCGCCTGCGGGCGGAACTCAACTGGCAGCAATTGTTCCACGAGACGGTGGCGGATTTCGACGAGGCTTCGCTCGATGCGCGCCAGGGCGAAGCACTGGCCACGGCCGGCGTGCCGAAGCCGCTCTGACATGGCTGTTCTGCAGCGGGGCCTGCGCGGCGGGCTGATGGCGCGGGCGTATCGCAAGATACTGCACTCGTGGTATCTGAACGACCTTGCGTTCGACGTGCGGCTGCATGCGAAACGTGAAGCTGTGGCCTACATCATCGAGCACATGCAGGCGGCGATGATGTTGCGTGACCGCTTCGCGCTGCTGCGGTTCGCGCTGGCACGGGCACCGGCGGAGGGGCTGGTGCTGGAATTTGGCGTGGAGAAGGGATTGTCGATCACGTGCCTCGCGAATGCGACGCCGCGCGTGGTGCACGGGTTCGATAGTTTCCAGGGCCTGCCTGACGATTGGTCCGGCACGGCGGCGCCGCGCGGCACGTTCGACCGCCAGGGCGCGCCGCCGAAGGTGCCGGGCAATGTGCATTTGCACATCGGCTGGTTCGATGCGACGATTCCGCCGTTTCTGGCGGGTTCGGATGCGACGGTCGCGCTGTTGCACATCGACTGCGATATCTATTCCTCGACGAAAACGATTTTCACGCTGCTGGGGCCGCGGATCGTGCCGGGCACGGTGATCGTGTTCGATGAGTATTTCAATTATCCGGGGTGGCGCCAGCATGAATACAAGGCGTTTCAGGAGTTCTGCGCCGAAACCGGCCGGAGCTACCGGTATTGCGGCTACGCCGGTGAGAAGGGGCATGTCGCCGTCGTGATGGAATAGGGCCGGCGCATCGGCGCCGCCGCGGCCCGGACCCCGATAAACAAAAGTTTTTTGCTTCTTTTTTAAAAAAAAGAAGTCATTCCCGCCTAACCCGCCTGTGCCGAAGCCTCGCTGCGGGTCGCACCGACGCGGGCGGCGAGGGAGGCGGCCATGAATTCGTCGAGATTGCCGTTCAGCACCGATTCGGGGTTGCCGCTTTCCCAGTTGGTGCGAAGGTCCTTGACGAGCTGGTAGGGGGCGAGGACGTAGGAGCGGATCTGGTGGCCCCAGCCGATGTCGCGTTTGCTGGATTCGGTGGCGGCGCTGGCGGCTTCGCGGCGCTGGAGTTCGGCCTCGTACATCCGGGCTTTCAGCATGGCCATGGCGGTGGCGCGGTTGCGGTGCTGGGAGCGGTCGGTCTGGCAGGCCACGATGATCCCCGACGGGATGTGGGTGATGCGGATGGCGCTTTCGGTCTTGTTGACGTGCTGGCCGCCGGCGCCGGAGGCACGATAGGTATCGATCTTGAGATCGGACGGGTCGATTTCGATTTCGATCGTGTCGTCGATCACGGGATAGACCCAGACGCTGGCGAAACTGGTCTGGCGGCGGGCGTTGGCGTCGAATGGGGAGATGCGCACCAGACGGTGGACGCCGGCTTCGGTTTTCAGCCAGCCGTAGGCGTTGGCGCCGGTGATCTGCAGGGTGACGGATTTGATGCCGGCCTGTTCGCCTTCGGACTGGTCGAGCATGGCGACCTTGTAGCCATGCTGTTCGGCCCAGCGGGTGTACATGCGCATGAGCATTTCGGCCCAATCCTGCGCTTCGGTGCCGCCGGCACCGGCGTTGATTTCCATATAGGCGTCGTTGGCATCGGCCTCGCCAGAGAGCAGGCTTTCGATTTCGCGGCGCTTTGCGTCCTCGGCGAGGCGTTTGAGGGCGGCTTCGGCTTCGGCCACGAGGGCTTGATCGCCCTCGGCTTCCGCGAGTTCGGCCAGCATGACGGCATCTTCGGTGTCACGCTCGATCGCGCGCACCGCATCGGTCTGGGTGGCGAGGCGGGTACGTTCGCGCAGCACGGCCTGGGCTGCCGCGGCGTCGTTCCAGAGTTGCGGGTCTTCGGCCTGGGAGTTCAGACGGTCGAGTTTGTCGAGTGCGGCATCCCAGTCAAAGATGCCTCCTCAGCAGGGCCACGCTTTGCGTGATCTGCTCGGCAAGGGCGAGGGTTTCGGCGGACATTGATTTTTGGTTCCAGAATTGCGGAAGCTGCGGCTAATACAGCCCGCCCAGGGATTTGTCGACACTGGCGGGGGCGGCGGGCGCGCCGGCCGGCGCCGGGGTGGCCGCATTGGCGCCGGCCGTGCTGCCATCGGCGGCCGGGTTGAAATCGTGTTGCGCGGACTGGCCGGCGCTGTTGGCCAGCGGGCCGCCGAGGCCGAGCGGATTGTCGGCGACGAGGCCGAGATTCGACTGGCTGCCCGGAACCTGGCCGGGTTTGAACGCTTCGGTGACGGTCTGACTGCCGAACGAGACGCGCGCGAGCGTCATGCCCGGCGGGGTGGGAAAATCGATCACCGGCTGGCCCTTGAGGGCGACTTTCATGAACTGGTTCCAGGCCGGGCCGCAGACATTGCCGCCGGTCTGGTTGGGGCCGAGGTCGCGCGGCGTGTCGTAGCCGATCCAGCAGCCGGTGACCATTTGCGGCACGAAGCCGAGGAACCAGGCATCGTTGAAATTGTTGGTCGTGCCGGTCTTGCCGGCGATCGGGCGGTTGAGGCCGGCGACGGCGGGGACGCCGGTGCCGTGTTCGACCACGTTCCGCATCATCATGATGACCTGATAGACGCTGTCGGGGTTGGCGAGCCGCGCGCCGGGGCGGTTCAGGACCGGCAACTGGCTCGCCGAGCCATCCATGCAGTTGGCGCAGGACTGGTCGGGCGCCTGGTAGAGGATGTGGCCGTCAGGGGCGGTGACGCTGTCGATCAAAGAGGGTTCGACCTGCCGGCCGTATTCATCGAGGGCCGCGTAGCCGCGCACCATGCGCCAGAGCGTGGTATCGAGCGCGCCGATCGCGGCCGGGTAGATCAGCGGCATGTGGTGGACGATGCGGAATTTCTCGAAATTCGCGGCGACGTTGGCAAGGCCGACGCGGCGGACCAGATGCAGGGTGGCGAGGTTGAGCGATTGCTCGATCGCGTAGAACACCGGCACCGGGCCGAGGAAGCTCATTTCGTAATTGCCGGGCCGGTACAATTGACCATCGGCGAGGCGCTGGGTGAAGGGCGCATCGAGTATGGTGGCGTCCGGCTGGATGCCGGCCTGCATGGCGGTGAGATAGTCGAACGGTTTGACGCTGGAGCCGGGCTGGCGGTGCGCCTGGGTGGCCCGGTTGTATGGGCTCATCCGGTTGCTCCAGCCGCCGACCATGATGCTGACGCGGCCGGTTTCGGGGTCCATGCTCAGCATCGATCCCTCGACCACGGGGATTTGTTCGAGCGAGACGGTGCCGCCCTTGGCCGGTTTGTGCGGGTCGATCATGATGACGTCGCCGGGTTTGAGCATCTGGCCGACCGAGCGGAGCAGCGGGCCGGGGTGGCCGTTGACCAGCGGGCGACCCCATTGCAGGGCGGCGAGGGTGAGGGTGCCGGTGTGGGTGGCGGCGGCGTTGTCAGCCGTGATCCAGCCGATATGGGCGACGGCAGGGGTTTCGCTGACGACGACGCCGAGGCGCCAGCGGCGGCGCAGCCCGGCCGGGGTGGTCTGTTTGGCGAGGGCCGCGGCCCAATCGTTCGACAGGTCCGTCGTGTTCAGCCGGGTGACGGGGCCGTGGTAGAAGCCGAATTCGTGGTCGTAGGCTTCCAGCCGGTCGCGCATCGCATCCATCGCGGTGGTCTGCAGGCGGGGATCGAGGCTGGTGCGGACGATCAATCCGCCTTCCATCGTGGTCTTTTCGCCGAACATCTGGACCAGCTGGGCCTCGACGGCGTTGATGAAATAGCCCGCGCCGGGCACCGGGCGGGTGCCGGCGGCGGCTTTCGGCAGCAAGGGCGAGGCGATCGCGGCCTGGGCTTCGGCGCTGGTGATCACGCCGTCGTCGCGCATGCGCCCGATCACCCAGTTGCGCCGGTTGAGCGCGCGCCTGGGGTGCAGGAAGGGGTTGTAGTTGGTCGGCGCCTTGGGCAGGCCGCCCAACGTTGCGGCTTCGGCGATGGTGAGTTTGGACAGGGGCTTGTCGAAATAGGCTTCGGCCGCGGCGGCGACGCCCCAGGCGTTCTGGCCGAGATAGATTTCGTTGAGATAGAGGGTCAGGATGCGTTTTTTGCTCATGGCGCGGTTGACGCGCAGGGCGAGGATGGCTTCCTTGATCTTGCGGGCGAAATCGATCCGGTTGTCGAGCAGCATGTTCTTGACCACCTGCATCGTGATGGTCGAGGCGCCCAGGGGCCGTTCGTGGCTGCCGATGCGCGTCATGTCGACCAGGCCGGCGCGGACGATGGCCAGCGGGTCGATGCCGGGTTCGGTCCAGAAATTGCGGTCCTCGGCGGAGATGAAGGCGCGCGAGACGAGTTGCGGGATGCGGTCGTAAGGCACGTAGATGCGGTGCTGGGTGCCGAGGGCGGCGATCAGGCGGAGATTGTCGGCGTAGATGCGGGTTTCGAGGGGCGGTTCGTAGTGGCGCAGCTTGGCGACGCTCGGCAGGCCATTGCTGAAATAGAGGAAGACGCCGCCGCCGAGCACTACGGCGGCGACGATGCCCACGAGCGCGAGGCGGTAGATGCCGCGCGCGAGAACGCCGCCCGCGACGCGCGCGAGTCCGGGCCGCTGCTTGCGCGGGCGTTTCGGCGCCGGGGCACCTTTGGTGCGCGGCGTTTTGTCCTTGGCCAGGCGATCGCCGGCTTTCAATGGTCCAGGCATGGCGCGCTCCTTAGCACCCTCTATGTAAGGGTGCGAGCATCACTATGAACCATCAAACGGTTAAATATCGGCAACCAGAAGCCACTGCCGGCCATGCTGGCGCGCCGTGCGAGGCCGGCGGGACCATTCGACCGCGCGCGGCGCCTTGCGGAACCGGGTCCCCTTGGTTATACGCCTCCCCAACGGAGTATAGCTCAGCCTGGTAGAGCACTGTGTTCGGGACGCAGGGGCCGGAGGTTCGAATCCTCTTACTCCGACCATCGCATGGTCGACTGGTTTCAATGCGGATGGGTGATCAACGTCGTCCCGCAGGGGCGTTGACCGCCGGCGGCAGCCGGGCTTTGGCGAAGGTGATCGCCGCAATCGTGATGATCGAGGCCAGGGCGAGGTAGAGACCCGGGCTGCGGGGATCGCCGGTCTGCGCGATCAGCCAGGTGTTGATGAACGGGGCGAAGCCGCCGAACAGCGCGATGCCGATGGCATACCCCACCGACAGACCGATGCCGCGATGCCTGATGGGGAAGACCATGCCCATGAAGCCGGTCAGGGGCGCGTTGTAGGGCAGGCCGATGATTGTGAAGGTCAGCGGGATCAGGAACAGCGCAATCGCGCCCGGCCAGATGCCGAGCAGGATGAAGGCGGGATATCCTGCCGCCATCATCGCGATGCAGGATATGATCATGTCGCGGCTGCGGTGCGACGTGTCGAACCGGCGGGCGATCAGCAGGCGCAGCGGCACGATGGCCAGGGTTGCGATATAGAGCAGCACGATCGCGCCGAGCGCCTTGCCCTGGGTCATGTGCAGCTGGGTTGCGGCATAGGTGGGCAGATAGACGATCAGATAGGTCTGGGCGGTGCCGATCGCGACCATGCCGGCCGCGATGGCGATGCCGCCGGCGGTGGAGGGTTCGCGCACGGGGGGCTCGGCCGGGTCGTGCTGCTGGGCGATGAAGCCGGGCGCATCGACCAGCCGGCGGCGCAGCACGATCGCGACCGGTCCGGCCAGCGTGCCGAGGGCGAAGGCGATGCGAAAGCCCCAATGCGCGAACGCGGCGTTCGACAGGGCGAGGCTCAACCCGTAGGCGACCGCGGCGGCGCACAGGCCCGCGACATTCTGGCTGGTGCCCTGCCAGCTTGCGGCGTGGCTCTCGCGGCCGGGTGAATGCTCGATCATCAGCGCGGTTGCGCTGCCGAACTCGCCGCCGAGCGCGAAGCCCTGGATCAGGCGGGCCAGCAGGATGCCGAGCGGGGCCAACAGGCCGATGGTGGCGCGCGGCGGCATCACGGTGATCAGCGCGCTGGCCAGGGTCATCAACGAGACGGCGAGGATCATGCAGGCGGTGCGGCCGCGCCGGTCGGCGAACGCGCCGAGGATGACGGCACCGACCGGGCGGGCGAGGAACGATACGCCGAAAGTGCCGAAGGTGAGCAGGAGTTTGGTCGTGGCGTCGTGACCGGGAAAGAACGCCGTGGCGAGATCGGTCGCGAAGAAGCCGTAGATGAAGAAATCGTAGAACTCGAGCGCGTTGCCGATCGAGGCGCCGAGGATCATGACGGTGCGGCTCACGGTCGGCGCTGCGGTGGGGTTTGACGATGCGACATCCATGGGCGCGTCCTTCGGGTGCGGGGCGGTGCCAGCATGCCCGGTATTGCCGTGGTTTGCCAATGCGATAGGGCGTGGCGATCGGGGCCTGGCGTCTGCCGCGGAGGTGGGGTTGCCGCCTTGTCATTTTTCGGTAGAAGGCGCGAAGCAGGGCAGGGTGGCTGCCGCAGCGCATCAGGGGGAAGATGATGTCCGACACACGCGGGTCCATGACCGAGCCCGATATCGCGACCGCGCGCAAGGTGGTGATCGCGGCATTTCTGGGCTGGACGCTCGATGCGTTCGATTTTTTCATTCTGATCTTCACGTTCGGCGCGGTTGCCAAGACGTTCCATGTCGGCATCACGGCGGTGACCGTCGCGATCACGCTGACGCTCGCGATGCGGCCGGTGGGCGCGCTGTTGTTCGGCCGCCTCGCGGATCGGTACGGGCGGCGGCCGATGCTGATGGTCAACATCGTGGCGTTTTCACTGTTCGAACTGGCGACCGGCTTCGCGCCGAGCCTGATCGCCTTCATGATCCTGCGCGCGCTGTATGGCATTGCGATGGGGGGTGAATGGGGGATCGGCTCGTCGCTGACCATGGAGAGCATTCCGGCGCGCTGGCGGGGCTGGGTGTCCGGCCTGCTGCAATCGGGGTATCCGGCGGGGTATTTTCTGGCGACCGTGCTGTTCGGGTTTGCGTTTCCCTATGTCGGGTGGCGGGGGATGTTCATCATCGGGGCGTTTCCGGCGCTGCTGGTGCTGTATATCCGCTCCTCGGTGCCGGAGAGTCCGGTCTGGCGCGAGATGGCGCGCCAGCCGCGGGTGCCGGTATCCACCGTGTTGCGCAAGCATCTGGGTCTGACCGTCTATGCGGTGATCCTGATGATGGCGTTCAACTTCTTTTCGCATGGTTCGCAGGATCTGTATCCGAGCGCGTTCCTGGGCAAGCAGCATCATTTCAGCCACGCAACCATTACCACGATCGCGCTGATCTATAATCTGGGCGCGATGATCGGCGGCATCGCCTTCGGCCTGCTGTCGCAGAAGATCGGGCGGCGCCTGACGATTGGCATTGCGGCCGGGCTTGCGATTCCGTTGATCCCGCTCTGGGCGTTCTCGATGACGCCGGTGATGCTCGGTCTCGGCGCGTTTTTGATGCAGATCTGCGTGCAGGGTGCCTGGGGCGTGATTCCGGTGCATCTGAACGAATTGTCGCCCAAGGAAATTCGCGCGACCTTCCCGGGCTTTGTGTATCAGCTTGGCAATTTCCTCGCTTCGTACAACGCGACGTTGCAGGCGAGTTTTGCGGCCTCGCACGGGCATAATTATGGATTGGCAATGGCCTGGGTGATCGGCATCGTGGCCGTGGTGATCGTGGTGCTGATGCTGTTCGGCCCGGAATCCAAGGATGTTTCGATGGCCCATAGTTAGCGGTATGGTCTGGCGGCGGGCGACGCCAGTGATTGCCGTTTTCACCCCGGTGGTTTATCGATAATCCTCCGGGGTGCTTCCGAACGGTACTCAGGGGATATGATAGCGCTATCATGATGCGAAGGCCGGTTGACCGTCCAGCAACCGGTTGGTGATGAGAAAAGACTGTCCGCCGGTAACGGCTGAACGAGCAACGGAGGAAACGACAATGAGTGCGACCAGCATGGCCGGCCCGATCGGCAATTCCCGATGGTTTCGACTGATCCCGATCGCGATGATCGTTTATATCATTTCGTTCATGGACCGAACCAATATCGCCTACGCCTTCGCGGGCATCGGGCATGATTTCCATACCACCAAGGCGCAGGAAGGCACTGCCGGCGGTATTTTCTTCGTGGGCTACGTGTTGCTGCAGATTCCCGGCGGCTGGCTCGCCGAACGGTGGTCGGCGAAGAAATTCGTCGCCATCATGATCTGTTTCTGGGGGCTGATGGCGCTCGCCTGCGGGTTTGCCGAGAACTTCACCCAACTGGTCATCGCGCGCTTCTTCCTCGGGGTTGCCGAAGGCGGCATCTGGCCGGCGACGCTGGTGCTGCTGAGCCACTGGTTCCCGGTGCAGGAGCGCGCCCGCGCCTATGGGTTCTGGATCGCCAATCTCGCGATTTCCTCGATCATCACCCAGCCGCTGTCGGGCTACATCATCTCGATGTCGGACTGGCGGACGCTGTTTTTCGTGGAAGGCGCGCTGCCCTTCATCATTGCGCTGCCGCTCTGGCTGATCTTCATCAAGGATCGTCCGGAAGATGCCTCGTGGTGCCTGCCGCCGGAGCGTGACTACATCAACCGCTCGATCGCGCAGGACCGGGCGAACGAGCCGGTGCCGGGCCCGTTCTCGAGCATTTTCAAATCCGCGACCGTCTGGCGCCTGGTTGCGGTGTATTTCCTGGTGCAGATCGGTTTTTACGGGCTGAACATGTGGATGCCGACCCTGCTGAAAACCCTGACCCATGCCGGGTTCGGCGCGGTCGGGTTGATTGCCATGCTGCCCTATATCGTCGCCGCGATCATGCTGTTCGCGAACGGCTGGTGGGCCGATCGCGACCGGCGGTATTCGTGGCATGTGTTCCTGCCGATGATGCTCGCCTCGATCAGCCTGATCCTGTCGGTCACGATCGGCAGTTCGATGATCGTGCTGTCGATCGTGTTTCTGTGCCTCTCGATGGGCGGGGCGTTGTCATACGACGGTCCGTTCTGGGCCGCGGCGTCGCGCACCCTGCCGGTTGCCCTGGTGGGTGGTGCGATGGGGTTGATCAACGCGCTCGGGAATCTGGGTGGGTATCTGGGTCCGTTCCTTGGCGGGTATCTGCAGGATGTGACGGGTAATTTCTATGCCACCGCCATTCTGTTCGCGCTGTCGCTGTTCGCGGCGGGGCTGCTGATGCTCACGATCAATGTGCGCGATGTGGCACCCCGCGTGCGGATGCCGATGGGCAAGCCCGCAGAATGAAGCACTACACCATCGCCAGCGTGCCTGGCGACGGCATCGGCCCCGAGGTGATCGGGGCCGGTGTCGCGGTGTTGCAGGCCCTGGCGCAGCACAGCAACCGTTTCAGCCTCGATGTCACGCCGTTCGATTACGGATCGGACCATTACCGCAAACATGGCGTCATGATGCCGGCGGATGCGCTCGATCGGTTGCGCGGGTTCGATGCGATCTATTTCGGTGCGGTCGGCGCGCCGGACATTCCTGATCACATCACGCTGTGGGGGTTGCGCCTCGCGATCTGTCAGGGGTTCGATCAATACGCCAATGTCCGTCCGACGCGGATTTTGCGGGGTCTGCGCTCGCCGCTGCGCGATTGCACCCCCGCCGACCTCGACTGGGTGATCGTGCGCGAGAACAGCGAGGGCGAATATGCCGGGCAGGGCGGGCGTTCACATCGCGGCCATCCCGAGGAGGTCGCGACCGAGGTTTCGATTTTCACGCGTGCCGGTGTCGCGCGGATCATGCGGTTCGCGTTTGAACTGGCACGGTCGCGACCGCGCAAGCATATCACGGTGGTGACCAAATCCAACGCGCAGCGCCACGGCATGGTGCTGTGGGATGAGATCGCTTCCAGCACCGCCGCCGAATATCCTGACGTGACGTGGGACAGGATGCTGGTCGATGCCATGACGGTGCGGATGGTGCATGACCCTGCCAGCCTCGATGTCATCGTCGCGACCAATCTGCACGCGGATATCTTGTCCGATCTGGCGGCGGCGCTGGCCGGTTCGATCGGCATTGCGCCCACCGCCAATCTCAACCCGGACCGGACCTATCCTTCGATGTTCGAGCCGATCCATGGTTCGGCGTTCGACATCACCGGCAAGGGCATTGCCAATCCGGTCGGTGCGTTCTGGACCGCGGCACAGATGCTCGAGCATCTGGGTGAGGCGGATGCCGCCGCCCGGTTGATGGACGCGGTCGAACAGGTGACCGCGGACGGTGTGCGCACCCGCGATCTGGGTGGTGAGGCGACCACGATCGCGGTGACGCGGGCGGTGATCGCCGCGATCGAGGCCGGGCACACCTGACGGGTTGCGCCGGGCACCCCACATCCAAGTCAGGATATCGGTCGTATCGACGATAGAGAGATGAAGGGGACGCATTCGATGATGAAACTCGGTCGCCGTACCGTGCTGGCCGCGACGCCGGCCCTGCTCGCCGGTTGTACGCTCGATACCAGTTCCTACCCGTACCCGCCGTTGCGGCATGCCTCGGTCGATCTCGGCCGGTTCATGGGCAGGTGGTACATCATTGGCCACATCCCGTATTTCGCCGAGCGGAACTACGTCGGCTCCTATGCGGTCTATACCGAGCGGGGGGCTGGCGCGATCGATGACCAGTATAACGCCTATCCGAAATCGTTCGATGCGAAATTGTTCCAGTTCACCTCGATCGATCACGTCGAGCCGGGGACCGACAACGGGGTGTGGCGGGTGACGGCGCTGGGCGGTTCGATCGGTGTGCCCTATGTGATCATGCATATCGAGCCGGATTATTCCGCCTTCATGGCGGGGTTTCCCAACCGCTCGCTGGGCTGGATTTTCGCGCGGGGCAAACGCATGAACCCTGCGGTGTATCGGTCCATGCTCGAGCGGTTCTATCATCAGGGTTACGACGCACGGCAGTTCCGGCTTGTGGCGCAATTTCCTTCGGACATCGGCAAGCCCGGGTTCGAAAAAGTGACGTAGCCGGCGCGAGGCTTGCCTGACCGGGGCGGTTGCCTCCATAAACGCCGCAACATTTCGAGGCGTCTGATGAGCGAAGCCCAACCACCGCGTTCCATTGCCGGCCGTATCGCGTTGCTGCTGTGGCGGCTGGTCAAGATCGTGGTGTTCACCCTCGGCGTGATCCTGCTGCTGGTCATTCTCGTCTCGGGTGCTGCGGTGCGGCATTTCGAGGCGAGCCGGGTCAAGCCGCTGCCGGGACAATTTGCGCTGGTGCTGGATTTGACGCATCCGCCGGCCGATGCGCCGCGCGAGCCGGCGTGGATGAATTTCGACGGCACCGCCCGGCCCAATCTGGTCGAGACGGTCGAGGCGATCGACCGCGCCGGGCATGATGATCGGGTCAGCGGGATCGACATCGAACTCGGCAGCGCGTGCTGTTCGCTGACCACCGCCGAGGAGCTGCACAATGCGCTGGCACGGTTCCGCAGCGAGACCGGCAAGCCGGTGGTCGCGCGGGCCATGTCGCTCGATGGGGCTGCCGGGCTTGGCGCCTATGTGGTGGCGAGCGCGGCGAGCCGGATCGAGCTTTCGGCGGCCGGTGATTTCGGGGTGACCGGGCTTGCGCTGCAGACGCCGTTCGCCGCGGATCTGTTGAAGACGGTCGGGGTGTCCGCCCAGTTCGCCCATATCGGGAAATACAAGACCTATCCGCAGATGTATACGCGCTCGGCACCGTCGCGGGCGAACAGCGCGATGCTCGATAGCCTGGCCGGATCGCTGTATCGGTCGGCGATCGCGCCGATTGCGGCACGGCTGCACCAGAGCCCGGATCAGGTGAAGGCGCTGATCGATCAGGCGCCGCTCAGCCCGGATCAGGCGAAGGCGGATCATCTGATCGATGCGGTGCTGCCGCTCGATGCGCGGATCGACCATTTCAAGGGGCGCACGGCGAGTCTCGCGCGCTATGTGGCCGATGCGCCGAAACCGGCGGTGGGTGCGACCAAGGTGGCGCTGATCGTGGCCAGCGGCGATATCGAGGCGCCTTCGGCCAGCGGGGATTCCGACAAGATCGATCCGCGCCGGCTTGCCGATGAAATCAGCGATGCGCTGGGTAATCAGTCGATCAAGGCGATCGTGCTGCGGCTGAACACGCCGGGCGGCACGGTGACCGGTTCCGCGCTGATCGGAGCGGAGGTGGCGCGCGCGCAGGCGGTGCACAAGCCGCTGATCGTCTCGATGGGCGCGCTCGATGCCTCGGGCGGCTATTGGGTTTCGAGCCATGGCAGCGTGCTGATCGCCGACCCGGCGACGCTGACCGGCTCGATCGGCGTGCTCGGCGGCAAGCTGAGTTTCGGCGGTCTGCTCGGCAAGATCGGGGTGACGGTCGCGGGGGCGTCGCGCGGGGCGAATGCGTTGTTCGACAGCCCGACCACGGCGTGGACACCGGCGCAGCTGGCCAATCTGCAGGGCATGCTCAAGCTCGACTACCAGCAATTCGTCGGCTGGGTGGCATCCGGGCGGCACATGACGCCGGCGCAGATCGATGCGATCGGCCAGGGGCGCGTCTGGACCGGGGTGCAGGCCAAGCAGCGCGGGCTGGTCGATCAGATCGGCGGGTATCATACCGCCTTCGATGCGGTGCGCGCCGCGCTCCGCCTGCCGGTGCACGCGCCGCTCGACATTACCGACGGCAACGCCCGGCCGGGTCTTCATGCGCTGCTGGCGCGCGCCTTGCAGCGGGCGAACCCGCTGGCGCTCGCCGCACTGCCGCCGCAATTGCGCGCCATCGTTGCGATGACGCGGCTGCACCGGCTGTCGATGCTGCCGATTACGATCCGCTGACGGCGGATCGACGGCGCTGCGGCGCCGGGTGCGAAGCGCGACAATCAACCGCTCGCGCTTGTCTATAGGAACAAAACAGAAACATAGTCGAGCGCGCGGTTTATCTGTTTATCATTCATTAACGATTCGGATTTGTTGCCGATAATGCCGACGTTTATTGTGATTCTCGGCATAAAACCCTTTGACGCCCATATTTGCCCATGATATCCCATGTTCACCCACGGCGAATCGGGTGCGATGGTTGATTCCTGGCATTCGACCGCTTGCAGCGAGGCATAACAGGCGAGACGAAAGGGCTTTGAAGAAGCCGCATGAGCCAATTTCTCGGCACCCACCAGAACCGGCTCGACGCGAAGGGACGGGTTTCGATCCCCGCCGCGTTCCGGGCCGAACTGCGCGGTGACGCCGAGCCGATCAAGCTGGTGTTTCGTCCCTCGCACAAACACGCCTGCATCGAGGCGTGGCCCGAGCCGATGTTCAAGACGCTGGCGGCGAAGCTCGACAATCTGCAGATTTTCAGCGACCAGCACGACGATCTCGCCGAGTTGATCTATGGCGATGCCTATAAGCTCGATGCCGACAAGGAGGGCAGGGTGCTGCTGCCCGAAAAACTGGTCCGCCATGCCGGACTGACCGATTCCGTGGTGTTCAAGGGTGTCGGTTCGACGTTTCAGATCTGGGAGCCCGCCGCCGCCGAGCGGCGCAGTGCCGCGGTGCGCGACCCGAGCCGGGCCGCGGGCATGACCTTGCCGTCCGGGATGGCGCTGTGAGCGGCCATGTTCCCGTCCTGCGCGACGAGGCGGTGGCGATGCTGGCCCCGCGCGACGGCGGCATCTATCTCGATGGCACGTTCGGGGGTGGCGGCTACAGCGCGGCCCTGCTGGAGGCGGCGCACTGCACCATCTGGGCGATCGATCGTGATCCGGCGGCGATCGTGCGGGGGGCGGCGCTGGCGGCCCGGTATCCCGACCGGCTGCATCTGATCGAGGGGCGGTTCGGCGATCTGCTCGATCTGCTGAAGGCGGCCGGTGTTGCGGCACTCGATGGCGCGGTGTTCGATTTCGGCGTGTCGTCCTATCAGATCGATGATCCGGCGCGCGGCTTTTCGTTCCGGGGCGATGGTCCGCTCGACATGCGCATGGGAGCGGCCGGGGAGACCGCGGCACAGATCGTCAATACCCGCAGTGAGGCCGAGCTTGCGGATATTCTGTATCAGTTCGGCGAGGAGCGCGCCTCGCGCCGGATTGCCGCGGCGATCGTGGCGCGGCGCGCGACGCAGGCGTTCGAAACCACCGCCGATCTTGCCGCGCTGATCCGCACCGTGGTCCGCCCGGATAAATCCGGCATCCATCCCGCCACGCGCAGCTTTCAGGCGTTGCGGATCGAGGTCAATCAGGAACTCGCCGAGATCGAGCGCGGGCTCGCGCAGGCGGCCTCGCTTCTGGCACCCGGCGGCCGCCTGGTTGCGGTTTCGTTTCATTCCCTGGAGGATCGCATGGTCAAGCGCTTCATGCAGGCCGCGTCCGGCCGCACCGCCGGGCCATCGCGCCATGATCCGTCCAGCATCCTGCCGACCGCGCTTGCCGCTTTCAAGCCGGTGACCAAGGGCGTGATCACGCCGGGTGAGGCCGAGGTCGCCGCCAACCCGCGGGCGCGGTCCGCCCGGCTGCGCGCGATCGAACGGGTGGCGGCATGATCCGCCCCGTCACCTTCGTGACCACGCTGATGGCGCTTTCGTCGGGGGCGTGGATGTTCGTGGTCAAGCATCAGGCTGAACAGCTCGATCGCCAGATCGGCGGTGTGACCAGCCAGATCCGCGCTTCCGAGCAGCGCATCCGGGTGTTGCGCGCCGAATGGGCGCTCGAGACCGATCCCAACCGCCTGACGCGGCTTGCCGCGATGTTCCTGCCCGAACTCAAGCCGATGGCGCCGGACCAGTTGGTGACGTGGTCGGAACTCGCCGACCGGTTGCCGCCGCCGGGTGCGACCGTGCCGCATCTGCCGCTGCCGCCGCCGCTGCCCGGCCAGTTGCCCGATGCGACCGCGGCATCCGGCCCGATCGCCTCGATCGCGCCGCCCTCGGCGGTGGTGCTGCCGCCGAACGCGGTTCCGGTCGCAACGCCCGCGCGGCCACAACCCGGCAATCGCGCGCCGGCCAGCGCTCCGACGCGCCTCGCCGCGGCGCGGCCGGTGACGCCGGCGCCGCAGCACCCGATCGTTCACCGGGTCGTGCTGCCGGTGGTGCATCATGCGCTGCCGAAAGCGGCGCATCCGGCATGGTCGCACCCGATTCCACTCGGCCAGTCGGTGCTGGCGCCGGTGCGCACGGTGCGCCCGATGGGCGCGCAGGTGATGACGATCAACGCGCAAGCCGCACCCATCGCCCCGCCGGTGCCGCAGCGCGTGTTCCACCCGGCGCGGCACCCGGCATCCGGCACTTCGACCTCGGTATTCGGGGGTTATGCCGCCGATCTGGCACCGCCCCGCCCGGTTGGCAGTACCGCGCCATGACCAAGGCGCCGCCCCCGGACCAGAGGCCGCCGCATGTTCCCCGGCGGTCGGGCGCGTGGAATACGGCGCGCAACCCGGGCGCGCCGGAGCAGGGCGCGACGCCGCGCATCGAGCATGTGCGCATCACCACGCCGGATCTGGCGCGCCGGGCCGCGCTGGGGGTGCTGCAGAAGCGCATGGTGTTCGGCCTGGTGGGGTTTCTGCTGATTTACGGTATTCTCGCGGGGCGACTGATCGATGTCTCGGTGATCAACCCGACCAGGCCGGACGCCGCGGCGATCGCCGCCGAGCTGCCGCGGACCAATATTTTGCTGCCGCCGCCCGCGCGGGCTGAAATCACCGATCGCAACGGGGTTATTCTCGCGGTCTCGCTGCCGGGTGCGGCGCTCTATGCCAACCCCAAGCAGATCGGCGACCCCGGTGAGGTCGCGCGCCAGATTGCCGCGGTGATCCCCGCGCTCGATCCCGGCTGGCTGGAGTCGCGCCTCGCGGATCGCAAGCGCGACTTCGTCTATCTCGATCGCGGCCTGACCGCTGCGCAGGAACTCGCGGTCAACCAGCTTGGCATTCCCGGCGTGTATTTCGAGGATATCGAGCATCGGCACTATCCGGAAGGCGATCTGGCCGCGCATATCCTGGGGGGTGTGACGCCGGATCAGCGCGGCATTGCCGGGGTCGAGCAGTATTTCAACAAATCCCTGACCGACGATCCGGCCGCGCCGCTGCGCCTGTCGATCGATATCGGCGCGGAGAGCATTGTGCGGCAGGAGACCCTGCAGGCGATGACCGATTACGATGGCATCGGCGCCTGCGGCATCGTGATTTCGGCGCGGACCGGGCGGGTGCTCGCGATGGCGAGCCTGCCCGACTACAGCGCCGGCGATCTGGGTTCGGCGCCCGCCAATGACCGGTTCAACCGCTGCGTCTCCGGCGATTACGAACCCGGTTCGGTGTTCAAGCTGATGACGCTGTCGATGGCGATCAACTCCGGCATGATCCATTACTGGGACCGGTTCGATACGACGCATCCGCTGCACGTCGGCCGCTTCACCGTGACCGATTTCGAGCCTGCTCACATCTGGATGGCGGTGCCGCATATTCTTGAAGTGTCGTCCAACATCGGTGCCTCGCGCATCGCGACGATCCTGGGGCCGGACATCCAGCGCGCCTGGCTCAAAAAGCTCGGCTTTTTCGGCAAGCCGCCGATCCAGCTGCCCGAGGCGCAGCCGGCGATGTATCACCCGAAATCGAGCTGGAAACTGCTCACCACCATGACCGTGAGCTTCGGCAACGGCATCGCGATGTCGCCGTTGCAACTGATTTCGGCGGTGGTACCGGTGGTCAATGGCGGGATTTACTACAAACCCTCGCTCGACGATGCCGGGCCGCCGCCCGCCGGTGTGCGCGTGATGAGTGCGAAAACCTCGCTGATCATGCGCAAGATGATGCGCAATGTCGTGGTGGCGCCGAACGGCACCGGTGTGTTTGCCCGCGTGCCGGGTTATCTGGTGGGGGGCAAGACCGGGACGGCGCAGGTGGTCGGGCCGGGCGGGCGCTACATGAAGCATCTGAACAACGCGTCGTTCATGGCGGCGTTTCCGATGACCAACCCGCGCTATGTGGTGTACGTGGTCGTGCTGCAGCCGCATGCGACCAAGAAGATGATGCCGTTCTGCCATGGCTTCACCACCGGCGGCTATGTCGCGGCGCCGGCGGTGGCCAAGATCATTGCCCGGATCGGTCCGATGCTCGGCATCATGCCGCGTTCGGGTGCGGCGCTTGCCAGCGCGCAGGCTGCCCTGTCGATCCCGGTCGATCCGGCCGCGCCGCCCGGCCGCCCGGCACTCGGGCCGGGGCATATGTTCCCGCCCGGGGCGAGCAAATACGCGTATATTCTGGCCGGTGAAAAACCGCCCGCGACGATCGATGAGGCGGCGCATGATGCGGCACTCGCCCGCACCGAAATGTGGCAGCCGCTGGGTGCCACGGCGGAGACCATCAGCGCGCCATCCGCCCCGATCATCGGCGGTGCCGTCTCGCACCAGACCATGAACGCCACCCCGCCGTTCACCCATGCGGGGGGATGAGCTGATGAGCCGGCTGGCCCGCATCTCGCACACGACGCCCGATTGGATCATCGGCGCCGATCGGGTGATCACCGGCATTACCGCCGACAGCCGCGCGGTGCAGCCCGGCATGATCTTTGCCGCCCTGCCCGGCACCAGGCTCGACGGGGCGCGCTTCATTGCGGATGCAGTAGCGCGCGGCGCCGCCGCCGTGCTGGCGCCCCCCGGCACAGTCTGGCCGGCCGGCACCCCGCCGCGCCCGTTGCTGGCCGAAGACAATCCGCGCCGTCGCCTCGCCGAGCTTGCCGTGGCACTCGCGGGCCCGCTGCCGTGCCGGATTGCCGCGATCACCGGTACCAACGGCAAGACCTCGACCGTCGATTTCCTGCGCCAGATCATCGCGGCGTCGGGCCGGAGCGCCGCCTCGCTCGGCACGCTCGGCCTGATCGCGCCCGGGTTTGCGCCGGGCGAAAGCCTGACCACGCCTGACCCGGTGACGCTGGCGACCACGCTCGCGCAATTGAAACAGGCCGGGATCGATGATGTGGCGCTCGAAGCCTCCTCGCACGGGCTCGACCAGTACCGGCTCGATGGGCTGCCGCTCGCCGCCGCGGGATTCACCAATCTGACGCGAGATCATCTCGATTACCACGGCGATCTGGCCGCCTATCGCGCCGCCAAGCTGCGCCTGTTCACCGAATGCCTGCCGCGCGATGCGCCCGCGCTGGCGATGGCGGATCTTGATCCCGCCACGCTGGCGCTGCTGCGCGGCCATCGCCCCGATCTGGGCACGGTGGGTGAGGGCGGGTCCGTGATCGATTTGCTTGGCGCCACGCCGTTGCCGGAAGGCCAGGAACTGGTGATCCGTAGCGCCGGTGCGACGCGCAGGCTCGTCCTGCCGCTGCCCGGGCGGTTTCAGGCGGATAACGCCTTGCTCGCCGCCGGGCTTACCCGCGCGCTGGGGATTGGGGACGCGCTCGATCACCTCGCCACGCTCGCCCCGGTGCGGGGGCGGCTGGAACGCGCCGGCATTCTGGCCAATGGCGCGGCCGCCTATGTCGATTACGCCCATACACCGGATGCGCTCGATCGCCTGCTTGCCGCTCTGCGTCCGCACGCGACCGGCCGGTTGATCCTGGTGTTCGGCGCCGGTGGCGATCGCGATCGCGGCAAGCGCCCGCTGATGGGCGCGGTCGCGGCGCGCCGCGCCGATATCGCCATCGTGACCGACGATAATCCGCGCAGCGAAAATCCCGATGCGATCCGCGCGGCCATTCTGGCCTCCTGCCCCGAGGCGCATGACATCGGCGATCGCCGCACCGCGATTGCCACCGGGCTTGGCATGCTGCGCGCGGGCGATGTGCTCGCGGTGGCCGGCAAGGGGCATGAGCAGGGCCAGATCATCGGCGCCACCACGCTGCCGTTCGACGATGCCGCCATCATCCGGGCGTTGCTGGCATGACGATATTATGGTCCGCCGACGAGCTTGCGATTGCGACCGGTGGCGCGTTTCCGCGTGCGCGGTTCGCGGCATCGGGCGTTGCGATCGACAGCCGTGGTCTTGCTGCGGGCGATCTGTTCGTCGCTTTGCACGATGCGCGCGACGGGCATGAGTTCGTGCCCGATGCCTTGCGGCAGGGTGCCGCCGGTGCGCTGGTCTCGCAGGATGCGGGCACGGGGCCGGCTTTGCTGGTCGAGGATACGCAGGACGCGCTGAACCGGCTCGGCGCATTCGGCCGCGCCCGCAGCACCGCACGGGTTGCCGCGGTGACGGGCAGTGTCGGCAAATCCACCACCAAGGAGATGCTGCGCCGCATTTTCATGGGTTTCGGTGCGACGCACGCCGCCGAAGCCTCGTTCAACAACCATATCGGCGTGCCGCTGACCCTGGCACGCCTGCCGGCCGATGCGGATTACGCGGTGGTTGAAATCGGCATGAATCATCCCGGCGAGATTGCCCCGCTCGCGGCAATCGCGCGGCCGCATGTGGCAATCGTGACCAGCATCGCGGCATCGCACATCGGCCTGATGGGCTCGATCGAGGCGATCGCCGATGAAAAAGCCGAATTGCTGCGCGGGCTGCTGCCCGGTGGCACGGCGGTGCTGCCGCGGGGCCCGCACCTGGCACGCCTCGCCCGCCGCGCACCGGATGGCGCCATGATCATTTCGTTCGGCACGCAGGAGCTTGCCGAAGCCCGGCTGATCGAAGCCGACAGCGATGCCGGCGGCGTTTCGATCACCGCCAGCATTCTCAACCGCATCGTGCGCCTGCGCCTTGCCGCGCCCGGCACCCACATGGCGATGAACGCGGTTGCCGCACTCGCGGCCGCCACCGCGCTCGGGCTCGATGCCGAAGCGGCGGCCGCCGCGCTCGATGGGTTTGCGCCGCTGGCCGGGCGCGGTGCGCAGCGCAGCCTGCGGATCGGCGATGCCACGATCACCCTGCTCGATGAGAGCTACAATGCCTCCGGCGCCTCGATCCGCGCGGCACTCGATGTGCTGGCGCTGCATGCCGGCCGGCATGTCGTCGTGCTCGGCGACATGCTGGAGCTTGGCGACTATGCCGATGACGAGCATCGCGATCTTGCAGCGCCGGTTGCCGCGGTCGCCGACCTCGTGTTCGTCTGCGGCGAGAAGATGCGCCTGCTGGCCGATGATCTGCCGGCCGCCTGCGCGAGCCACTGGGCACCCACATCCGCCGACCTCGCACCTTTGGTGCGCGGTGCGCTGCGCGACGGCGACGTCGTGTTGGTGAAGGGCAGCCTCGGGTCGCGCATGCGCACGATTATCACTTTTCTTGAAGACGCCGCCTGATGCTTTATGCACTCCTCCTGCCGCACAGTGCTGCGTTTCACGTGCTGAACCTGATCCGCTACATCACCTTCCGCGCCGGGGGGGCGTGCATCACCTCGTTGATCGTGAGTTTCCTGCTTGGTCCGCGCCTGATCCGCTGGCTGAAATCGCTCCAGCGGCAGGGCCAGCCGATCCGCCTCGATGGGCCGGAGCGGCATCTGATCGAGAAAAAAGGCACGCCCACCATGGGCGGTTTTCTGATCCTGATTGCGATGAGCATATCCACCCTGCTCTGGGCCGATCTGGAAAACGGCTATGTCTGGGCGGTGCTGATGGTCACGATCGGCTACGGCGCGATCGGGTTTGCCGATGATTTCCTGAAACTGACCAAGCGCAACACCAAGGGCGTGCCCGGCCGGGTCAAGCTGGTGTTCCAGGCGCTGATCGGCCTGATCGCGGCGATCTGGATCACGCAATTGATGCCGCGCGGCATAGCGGACGATCTGGCGGTGCCGGTGTTCAAATCGCTGCTGATCCCGTTCGGGCTCGCGTTTCCGCTGATCGCGATGTTCGTCATGATGGGCGCCTCGAACGCGGTGAACCTGACCGATGGGCTGGATGGTCTGGCGATCGTGCCGACGATCATTGCCGCCGGCGTGTTCGCGCTGATCGCCTATCTGGTCGGCAACCGCATTTTTGCCCATTACCTGCAGATCAATTTCGTACCCGGCACCGGTGAGCTTGCGGTGTTCTGCTCGGCGCTGATCGGCTCGGGCATGGGGTTTCTGTGGTATAACGCACCGCCCGCCGCGGTGTTCATGGGCGATACCGGGTCGCTCGCGCTGGGGGGCGCGCTTGGTTCGGTCGCGGTTGCGACCAAGAACGAGATCGTGCTCGCGATCGTCGGTGGTTTGTTCGTTGTCGAAACGGTTTCGGTGATCGTGCAGGTGTTCTGGTACAAGCGCACCGGCCGGCGGGTGTTTCTGATGGCGCCGTTGCATCATCATTTCGAAAAGAAGGGTCTGGCGGAACCGACGATCGTGATCCGGTTCTGGATCGTCGCGATGATTCTGGGCTTGGCAGGGTTGGCAACCCTGAAGATCCGATGAGCGCCCCCATCACCCCCTGGCCGCGCGTGTTCGAGGGCCAGCGTTTCGCCGTGCTCGGGCTCGGCCAGAACGGTCTGCCGGCTGCCGTCACGCTGCGGATCATGGGGGCCGCCGTGGTCGCCTGGGACGATGATGCGGCGCGGCGCGATGCGGCGGCGGCGGCGGGTGTTCCGCTCGCGAGGCCAAGCGAGACCGATCGGCTGGACGCGCTGATCCTGTCGCCGGGGATTCCGCACGATCGTCCCGCACCGCACCCCGAGGCGGCGGCGATGCGCGGGCGGGGCGTGCCTATTCTGTCGGATGCCGAATTGTTGTTCCGTGCCGTGCGCGCTGCCGGCAGCGCCGCACGGTTCGCCGGCATCACCGGCACCAACGGCAAATCGACCACGACGGCGCTGCTCGCCCATACGCTGGCCGCGGCGGGCGTGCCGGTCGCCGCCGGGGGTAATCTGGGACCGGCGTCGCTCGCGTTGCCGCTGCTGCCCGATGACGGCGTTTATGTGCTGGAAATGTCGAGTTACATGTTGGAGCGAATCGCGACGATGCGCTTCGATGCAGCCATAATGCTGAACCTTACTCACGACCACCTCGACCGCCATGGCAGCATGGCCGGATACATCGCTGCAAAGGCAGCGATTTTTGCGCGTCAAACCGATGCCGATACGGCGGTGATCGGGATCGATGACGAACCGTCGCGCACGCTCGCCGGCGACATTGCGGCGCGTCCTGCCCGGTTGATCAGGATTTCCGGCAATCGCCATGCGGATTTTTTTGCCGAGCATCGCATCCTGCGCGACGGGTTTGGCCCGATCGCTGATCTGTCGACCGCGCCCGCGTTGCGCGGCACGCACAATGCGCAGAACGCCGCCGCCGCGGCGGCCGTGGCGCTGGCGCTGGGGATCGAGCGCGGCCGCATCGGACCCGCGTTTGCAAGTTTTGCCGGATTGCCGCACCGCCAGCAGCGTGTCGCCACGATCGCCGACGTCGACTTCATCGATGACAGCAAGGCGACCAATGCGGATGCCGCCGCGCGCGCGCTCGATAGTTTCGATCGGGTGGTGTGGATTGCCGGTGGCATCGGCAAGGATGGCGGCATCGCTGGCCTCGCGCCCTGGTTCGACCGGATCGATCATGCCGTGCTGATCGGCCGCGATGCGCCGATATTCGCGGCGACCCTGGCTGCGCACGGCGTCTCGCACGAAATCGCCGGCACGCTCGACCGTGCGGTGCCGCTCGCTTTCGATCGCGCGCACCGGCGCGGCATCGCTGCCGTGCTGCTCGCACCGGCGGCGGCGAGCTTCGATCAGTTCGCCAATTACGCCGAGCGCGGCTTGCGATTTGCCGCCCTGGCGCGTTCGGTCCCTCT
Organism: Acidiphilium sp. PA; assembly: GCF_026191915.1. Classification (GTDB taxonomy): domain Bacteria; phylum Pseudomonadota; class Alphaproteobacteria; order Acetobacterales; family Acetobacteraceae; genus Acidiphilium. Next base: position 353,092 of record NZ_JAIMBY010000001.1, on the reverse strand, counting down.
GCCGGCGGCGTGTTCCTGATGCCGATGCTGTCACGCGCGGATACCTCGGTCGTCGGGCGCTGGTGGTGGAGCATCGATCGCGTCATGCTCACCGCGCTGATCCTGCTGGTCGGCATCGGTTATGTGCTCGCGCTCGCGGCGACGCCGGCCACCAATATCGCTTTGTCCGACCCGCGCACGATGGTGATGATCAAGCAGATCGTCTACCTCGCGGTGGGTGCTTTCGTGATGATCGCGACCTCGATGCTCGACCTCAAGCAGGTCAAGCTCGCGGCGCTGGGTGTGGGCATCATCTTTCTGATCCTGACCGCCTTTACTCTGGTCCACGGTGTCGTGATCGATGGCGGGCGGCGCTGGATCGCGCTGCCCGGCTTTACGATCCAGCCCTCCGAATTTCTCAAGCCCGCGTTGATCATCGCCACCGCCTGGCTGCTCGCCGAGCGCCGCCGCACGCCGGGCTTTCCCGGCATGATGGCCGCACTCGGCCTGAATGGTCTGGTGCTGCTGATGCTGCTGCGCCAGCCCGATGTCGGCTCGACCGCGCTGGTCGCCTCGACCTTCCTGGTCCAGTTGTTTCTCGACGGGCTCAATGTGTACTGGGTCGGCATCGCGGTCGCCGGGTTCGGCGCCGCCGGGTTTGCCGCGTTCGAATTCATTGCGCATGTGCACATGCGCGTGATGCTGTTTCTGCACCCGACCAAGGACAAGGCGTATCAGGCGATCACCGCACTCTCCGCGTTCGGCAACGGCGGCCTGTGGGGGCGCGGGCCCGGCGAAGGCCAGGTGAAACATTATCTGCCGGACGCGCGTGCCGATTTCGTGTTCGCCGTGGCCGGCGAGGAATTCGGGCTGATCGTCTGCCTCGGCATTATTCTGATCTTCGCGGTCATCGTGCTGCGCGGCCTCGCGCGCATCCTGCGCGAGACCGATCTGTTCGTGGCCCTGGCGGCGTCGGGCCTGCTGGTCAGTTTCGGGCTGCAGGCGTTCATCAACATGGCCTCGTCGCTGTCGCTGATCCCGACCAAGGGGATGACGCTGCCGTTCATTTCCTACGGCGGGTCGGCGGTGCTCGCGGTCGGGCTGCACATGGGATTCCTGCTGGCGCTGACCCGCAAGCGCAACCACGCGGAACGCGCCGCCGAACGCGGCGCCGGCGTGACCATGCAGGACCGGGTGGCATGAGAGGCACGATGCTCAAACCCATCATCATCGCCGCCGGGGGCACCGGCGGTCATCTGTTTCCCGCCGAAGCCGTGGCCGATGTGTTGATGCAACGGGGCGAGCGCGTCGTGCTGATGACCGATGCGCGCTCCGGCGCCGGTCAGTCCGCGGTGTTTGCCGGGTGCGAGCAACATGTGATCGAAGGGGCCGGCCTCGCCGGTCGCAGCCCCGCGCGCGTCGCCGCCGGCCTCAGGCAGCTCGCCCGCGGCACGAAATCGGCCCGCACGCTGCTCACCACGCTCGATGCCGCGGCGGTGATCGGGTTCGGCGGCTATCCCTCGGTGCCGCCGATCGTGGCGACGCTGGGCCTGCGCCGCCGGCCTCATGTCATTCTGCACGACCAGAACGCCATTCTCGGCGGTGCCAACCGCATGCTTGCGCGGATCGCGGATCAGCTGGCCACCAGTTTTCCAAAGACCGAAGCGGTGCCACGGCGGATCAAGGTTACGCTGACCGGCAACCCGGTGCGCCCGGCGGTGGCGAAGCTGATTGCCGCGCCCTATCGGACGCCGTCGGCCACGATCGATCTGCTGGTGCTGGGCGGCTCGCTCGGTGCGCGCATCTTCGCCAGCCTGATCCCGGCCGCGCTCGCGACCCTGCCCGAACCCCTGCGCCGGCGGATCCGCCTGACCATGCAATGCCCGCAACCCGAAATCACGGCTGCGCGCGCGCTGCTCGATGCCGCCGGCATCACCAACGAGCTGGCGCCGTTTTTCAGTGATGTCGCACCCCGCATCGCCGCGGCGCATCTGGTCATCGCCCGCGCCGGCGGCTCGACGGTTGCCGAACTCGCGGTGATCGGCCGGCCGGCGATTTTCATCCCGCTCGCGATCAATGCCGATCAACGCCACAACGCCGATGCGATCGCGCGCAAGGGCGGCGCCATCCGGCTTGATCAGGCGGGTCTCACCCCGCCCGTGCTGGCGCGCGCGGTGGAAACGCTGCTGGCCGAACCCGGCCGGCTGGCGGCAATGGCCCAGGCGGCGGCTTCCTGCGGCATCGCCGATGCCAGCACGCGGCTCGCCGATCTGGTGCAATCCTGCGTCGCGGGGCGCGTATCATGAGGGCCATGCCGCTCGGGATCGGGATGATCCATTTCGTCGGTATCGGTGGTATCGGCATGTCCGGCATCGCCGAGGTGCTGCATAATCTGGGCTACGCCGTGCAGGGCTCCGACATTGCGGAAAACGCCAATGTCGCCCGCCTGCGCGCTGCCGGCATCCAGGTCGCGATCGGCCATACAGCCGCCAATCTGGGTGCGGCGCAGGTCGTCGTGATCTCGACCGCGGTGCCGCGCGACAATCCCGAGGTTCAGGCCGCGCGCAGCAAGCTGATCCCGGTGGTGCGCCGGGCTGAAATGTTGGCCGAACTGATGCGCCTGCGCTGGTCGATCGCGATCGGGGGCACCCACGGCAAGACCACCACCACCAGCATCGTCGCCGCCGTGCTCGAAGGTGCCGGGTTCGATCCCACGGTGATCAACGGCGGCATCATCAACGCCTACGGCACCAACGCGCGCCTCGGCACCGGCGACTGGATGGTGGTCGAGGCCGATGAAAGCGACGGCAGCTTTCTTCGCCTGCCCTCGGTGATCGCGGTCGTCACCAACATGGACCCCGAACATCTCGACCATTGGGGCACCCGCGAGGCGATGGAGGCGGGCTATCGGCAGTTCGTCTCGAACATCCCGTTCTACGGGTTCGCGGTGCTGTGCATCGATCATCCGGCGGTGCAGCAGATGATCCCCGATCTGTCGGATCATCGGCTGATCACCTACGGGTTTTCGCCGCAGGCCGATGTCCGTGCCGAGCGCATCATGTCCGACCGCAATGGCGCGACCTTCGAGGTGCGGCTGTCCGACCGCATCGGCGGCAAGGCGCGCCGGATGGGGCCGTTCCGCCTGCCGATGCTCGGCAACCATAACGTCTCGAACGCGCTCGCGGCCATCACCATCGGGCTCGAGATGGACGTGCCCGAGATCGATCTGCGCAACGCCCTCGCGGGGTTCGCCGGCGTCAAGCGCCGCTTCACCAAAACCGGCGAGGTCGGCGGCATCACCATCATCGACGATTACGGCCATCACCCGGTCGAGATCGCGGCGGTGCTGAAGGCGGCGCGCCAGGCCGGCGCGCGCGAGGTGATTGCCGTCGTCCAGCCGCACCGGTTCTCGCGCCTGGCTTCGCTGTTCGATGATTTCTGCACCTGCATGAACGATGCCGATACCGTCATCGTCGCTGATGTGTACGCCGCCGGCGAAGAGCCGATCGAGGGCGTTGATCGCGATGCCTTGATCGATGGCCTGCGCTCCCGCCAGCATCGTGCCGTGGTGCCGCTGGCCAGCCCCGATCATCTGGCCGAAATGGTCAACGCGATCGCCCGACCCGGCGATTTCGTGGTCTGTCTCGGTGCCGGCACCATCACCCAATGGGCGCAGGCGCTGCCGGCGCAGTTGCAGGCGCTGACCGATCAAAACCGCCGCGGCCAGGGTGGCCTGCGATGATGGCCGCACGCATCGAGGCCGACTGGCGCGACAGCCTGCCGACGCCGCGCGGCCGGGTGGCGTTCGATGCGCCGCTGGGGGCGGCCACCTGGTTTCGGGTGGGCGGCGAGGCGGCGTATCTGCTGCGCCCGCAGGACGCCGATGATCTGGCGGCGTTCATGCAGGCGGTGCCGCCGGAACTGCCGGTTACCATCATCGGGGCGGCCTCGAACCTGATCATTCGCGATGGCGGGATTCCCGGCATCGTCGTCAAACTCGCGCGTGGCTTCAGCGAGATTGCGATCGAGCCCGATGGCGTGATCGCGGGTGCGGCGGCACTCGACATGACGATTGCCGAAACCGCTGCCGCCGCCGGTCTTGCCGGTCTCGAATTCCTGTCCGGCATTCCCGGCTCGCTTGGCGGCGCCGTCGCGATGAACGCCGGCGCCTACGGCAGCGAGATCCGCGACGTGCTTGATTGGGCCGAGATCATCGGCCGTGACGGCACCATCGCCCGCTACACGGCCGCCGATCTCGCGCTGTCCTACCGCCATGCCAGCCTGCCGCCGGGCGGTATCGTCGTGCGCGCCCGGCTGATCGGGCGTGGTGATCAGCCTGAAGCGATCGCCGCCCGGATGGCGGATATCCGCACCAATCGCGAGGCGAGCCAGCCGATTCGCGCGCGCACCGGCGGCTCGACGTTCCGTAATCCGGAGGGTCACAAGGCCTGGCAGTTGATCGATCAGGCCGGCTGCCGCGGCATGGTGATCGGCGATGCCCAGGTTTCCGAAAAACACTGCAATTTCCTGATCAATCGCGGCGCCGCCACCGCTGCCGACCTCGAAGCTCTGGGCGATGCGGTGCGTGCCCGCGTGCTCGCCGAAACCGGCATTGCGCTGCTGTGGGAAATCAAGCGCATCGGCGTCGCCCAAGGGGGGCCGTCATGAACGCTGGGTCGTCCGGCATCAAGCGCGTCGCCGTGCTGTTCGGCGGCATCTCGGCGGAGCGCGAGGTCAGCCTCGCCACCGGCCGCCAGGTGATCGCCGCGCTGCGCACCACCGGTTACGACGTGCTCGCCATCGAGGTCGGTGCCGATCTCGGTGCGGTGATCGCCGCCCTCACGCCGGCACCGGATGCGGTGTTCAACGCCTTGCACGGCCGCTTCGGCGAGGATGGCACGATCCAGGGCGTGCTCGACTACATGGGCATCCCCTACACCCATTCCGGGGTGCGCGCTTCCGCCATGGCGATGGACAAATCCGTCGCCAAGGCCGCCTTCGCCGCCGCCGGTCTGCCGCTGGCGCAGCACCGCATCGTGCCGCGCGACGAACTCGCCGAGGCCGACCCGCTGCCGCGCCCCTACGTGCTGAAGCCGGTCAACGAAGGCTCCTCGGTTGGCGTGCATATCATCCGCCACGGCGACAATCGCCGCGCCGACATCGCGCGCGACTGGCCGTTCGGCGACACCGTGATGGCCGAGGAATATATCCCGGGCCGTGAACTCACCGTCGCCGTGCTCGATGGCCGGGCGCTGGCGGTTACCGAAATTCGCGCGGAAGGGTTCTACGACTACACGGCCAAATATGCCGCGGGCGGCTCCCGCCACGATGTGCCGGCCGGCGTGACGCAGGAGGTGACCGCGCGAGCCAAGGATGTCGCGGTCGCGGCGCATCACGCGCTCGGCTGCCGCGGAGCCTCGCGCGCCGATTTTCGATACGATGATGAAACGGATCGTCTGGTGCTGCTCGAGGTCAATACCCAGCCCGGCCTGACGCCCACCTCGCTGGTGCCCGAGCAGGCGGCGTATTGTGGCATCGATTTCCCGGCGCTGTGCGCCTGGATGGTGGAGCACGCCGCATGCCGCGTGTAAAATCCAAATCCCGTAAGCCGGTCGTGCAGGATCGTCCCAGCGCGCGGACCCTGCTGCTGCGCCGGCTGCGCAAATCGCGCAAGCCGATTGTGTTCGGCATCGCCATCGTGTCCGCCCTGGTCATCGTGCCGTTCGGTTTGCGCGGGGTCGATGCGCTGCTCCGCCCGGTGCGCACTGCCGCCGCCGGCGTGCTGGCGGATGGCGGGTTTCGGGTCCGCCACATCGAGATCTCCGGTGCGTCGACCACGCCCCGCGCCGCGGTCGAGAAGGCTCTTGGCATCACCAGGGGGATGCCGATCCTCGGATTTTCACCCGCCCAGGCTTCCGCGCGGATCGCGGCACTTGGCGCGGTGCGGAGCGCGACCGTCGAACGTCTGCTGCCCGATACCGTGCGCGTCGACGTGGTCGAACGCCGCCCGATCGCGATCTGGCAGCAGCCCGACAACCGCTTCGCCCTGATCGGGCCGGACGGCACCGTGCTGCTCGGCCATGATGCCGCCGCCGCGCGCGCGCGCGACCCTGGCCTGCCGCTGCTGGTCGGCGCCGGGGTGCCGCAGCACGCAAAGGCGCTGCTCGCCCTGCTGAAGCAATATCCCTCGATCGCCAGGCACGTCGTGGCCGCCGAGCGGATCGATAATCTGCGCTGGAATCTGCTGTTGCGCGACCACACCACGGTCAAGCTGCCGGACCAGCATGAAGCGACCGCGATGGCCCGGCTGATGCAGGCGGACGACCGGATCAACCTGCTGGAGCGCCCGGTCCTGACCATCGATCTGCGGCTCGCGGATCGTCTGGTGGTGCGCCCCTATCCAAAGGGGTTTCTCTCGGAAGCCGCCGCACCGGGGCATCAATCATGAAAAGGACCGCGCCATGAACGACATGTCGAGGCGTGCCGCACTGGCGTCGCCAAAAGGCGAGGGGCGGCCTGACAACGCCAGGCCGAGACCCGCGCGATCCGGCCCGTTCGGCGTGCTCGATATCGGTTCGACCAAAATCGCCTGCCTGATCGGCCGTGCGGAATCCGATGGCCGGCTGCGCGCGCTGGGGTTCGGCTGGCAGAAGGGCAGCGGCATCAAGGCGGGCGGCATCGTCGATCTCGATGAGGCCGAGCGCAGCATCCGGGCCGCGGTCGGTGCGGCCGAAGATCAGGCCGACATGCGGTTGAAATCGGTCGTGGTCAATCTGTCCTGCGGCCAGCCGCAGTCACGGCTGTTCAACGTGCAATGGCCGATCGATGGGCGCGCCGTCACCGGCGACGATATCCGCCGCGTCGTCCGCGAAGCGCGCGCCCGCGCTTCGACCGAGGGGCGCGGCACCATCCATGTGCTGCCGTTGAACTTCGCAAGCGATGAGACCGGCGGCGTCGCCGATCCGCGCGGCCTGTATTGCGACACGCTGACCGCCCAGCTTCACGTGGTCGATGCCGCCTCCACCGCGATCAGGACGATGACCGCCTGCCTCGAGCGGTGCGAGCTTGAGATATCGGCGATGGTTTCAGCGCCTTTCGCCGCCGGCCTCGCCACGCTGGTGGAGGACGAACGCGAGCTCGGCGCCACCGTGATCGACATGGGCGGGGGCACGACGACGATTTCGGTATTCGCCGAAGGTCATCTGCTGCATACCGCGCAGCTGCCGATCGGCGGCATCCACGTCACCAATGACGTCGCGCGCCTGCTGTCCACCCAGGTCGCCCATGCCGAGCGGTTGAAAACCCTGTTCGGCAGCTGCCAGGAAAGCCCGGACGATGTGCGCGAACTGCTGCACGTGCCGCTGGTGGGTGAGGCGGAATATCAGCTCGCCAAGGTGCCGCGCAGCGCGCTGGTTTCGATCATCCGCCCGCGACTCGAAGAGATTTTTGAACTCGCGCGCGACCGGATCGAAACCTCCGGCCTCGGCCGCGCTGCCGGTGGGCGCGTCGTGCTGACCGGCGGTGCCGCACAGCTGGTCGGCGCGCGTGAACTCGCCGCGCATATCCTCAACCGACAGGTCAGGCTCGGTCGGCCGTTCGGCGTGATCGGCCTGCCCGATGCCGCGACGGGTCCCAATTTCGCCACACTGATCGGGCTCCTGGCATTTGCAACCGGTGATGGCCAGACCATGCACGATCTCGATTTCACCGCCGAGGCGCCGAGCGGCGCCATTGGCCGCATCCTCAATTTCCTCAAGCGGCGCCTCTGACATGATGCACCGCCCCCACGCCCCGACCCTTCGTTCACCCGTTCATCGCGCGATCGCAAAACGCACAGCGCCCGCCTGCCAGGAGATGCAGCCATGACCCTCAACCTCACCATCCAGAAGACCAGCCACACCGATTTCACCCCCCGCATCACAGTCATCGGCGTCGGCGGCGGCGGCACCAATGCGGTCAACAACATGATCGCGCTCAATCTACCCGGCGTCGATTTCGTGGTCGCCAACACCGATGCGCAACAGTTGCTGCTTTCGCGCGCCGAGCGCCGCATCCAACTCGGTCCGCATATCACCCAGGGCAACGGCGCCGGCGGCCGGCCGGAGGTTGGTAAAGCCTCGGCCGAGGAAGCCGCCGATGATCTCGCCCGCCATCTCGACGGCGCGCACATGGTGTTCATCACCGCCGGCATGGGCGGCGGCACCGGCACCGGCGCGGCACCGGTGATCGCCCGGATGGCGCGCGAACGCGGCATTCTCACCGTGGGCGTCGTCACCAAGCCATTCTCCTTCGAAGGCAAGCGCCGCCTGAAATCGGCCGATGAAGGCATCACCGAACTGCAGAACTACGTCGATACGCTGATTGTCATTCCCAACCAGAACCTGTTCAAGGTCGCCAATGAGCGCACCGGCTGGAAGGAAGCGTTCGAAATGGCCGACCATGTGCTCTACATGGGCGTGCGCGGCGTGACCGACCTGATGGTGGTGCCCGGTATGGTCAATCTCGATTACGCCGACATCCGGTCGGTGATGTCGGAAATGGGCAAGGCCATGATGGGCACCGGCGAGGCCGAGGGCGAAGACCGCGCCATCCGCGCCGCCGAGGCCGCCATTTCCAACCCGCTGCTCGAAGACACCAACATGAAGGGCGCGCGCGGCCTGCTGATCAACATCACCGGCGGCTCCGACCTCACGTTGTTCGAGCTCGATCAGGCGGCCAATCGCATCCGCGAGGAAGTCGATGAAGATGCCAACATCATGGTCGGTATGGCGCTCGATGAAAACCTCGGCGGCCGGGTCCGCATTTCGGTGGTCGCCACCGGCATCGATTCCGCTGCCCCCGCGCAGTCCGAGCGGCCGAAACTGGTCGCCATGGGCGGTGGTGGCGCGGTGATGACCGATGCGGTCGCCAACGCCAGCACCGGTCAGCACCAGCAGCCGCATCTGAACGTGGTGCCCTCCGGCCCGATGCAGCATGCACCGCAACAGGCACCGATGGCACCAACCCAGGCGGCACACGCCCAGGTGGCTCACGTCGCGGCCGCACATGCCCAGGCACCGCACACCCAGGCGATGCACGCACAACCGATGACGCAGAGCGAACCGCCGATGCGTGCCCCGATCTCGGCACCCGCCGCCTATCGCGATGCGCCGCGTGCCGCCGAACCGGCGCGCAGGGCGAGCCTGTTCAGCCGCATGACCAACGGTTTCCGCGGTGCCGCCGCCCCGCAGCCGATGCCCGCCGAAGCGCCCCGCCAGGAACCGCAGCAGCACGCCTACGTGATGCCGCAGGAAGCGGCGCCGCAACACTACCAGGCGCCGGCCGCGCAGCAGCACCAGCCGGCGCCGGCCCCGCATGCCACTGTGGCACCGGTGCCGCAGAGCGAACCGCGCCCGGCCGTCCGCCTCGCCCATAACGAGGAAATCGGGATCGACATCCCCGCCTTCCTCCGCCGTCAGCAGTCCTGACGCTCCGACCGCCCAAGCGGCGCCCGCGCAAACCGCCGGCGCCGTTCTCGGCGGAAATGCTCCGCCGGATCGAACGGCGCGGCCTCGGCCGCGTCGGCTTTTCCGATCTGTTCCACGCGCTGATGACCATGCGGCTGGCCGCCCTCGTCGGCCTGCTGGCGCTCGGCATTGTGGCGATGAATTTTCTGTTCGGCACGATCTACTGGCTGACCGGCGGCATCGGCGGTGCCCGGCCGGGCAGCTATGGCGATGCCGTGTTCTTCTCGGTGCAGACCTTCTCGACCACCGGCTATGGCGTGCTCTACCCCAAGACCATTCTGGCCAATTCGGTCGCGAGCGTCGAAATCATCACCGGCCTGCTCTCCACCGCACTCGCCACCGGCCTGCTGTTCGCCCGCCTCTCGCGGCCGCAGGCGCGCGTGATGTTTTCGAAAATCGCCGTCATTCACCCGGTCAACGGCGTTCCCACGCTGATGTTCCGCGCCGCCAACCGCCGCCGCAACGCCCTGACCAACGCGGAAATGACGGTCGCGATGACCCGTGATGAAATCGACCCCGAAGGCAACAATCTGCGGCGCCTGCTCGATCTCACTTTGGTGCGCGACCGCTCACCCGCCTTTGCGCTGTCATGGTCCGTCATGCACCGCATCACGGAGTCCAGCCCGCTCTACGGGCTCGATGCCGAAGCGCTGGCACGCGAGCACTGCGTCTTCATCTGTGTCCTCACCGGACTCGACGATACGCTGCTCTCAACCGTCGCGACCCGCCATATCTACAACTTCACCGACATTAAATTCGGCGCCCGCTTCGTCGATATTTTCGACCGCGCGGCCGATGGCAGTTTCGCGATCGACTACACCCGGTTTCATGATCTGGAGGAATAACGGCGGACCGCCTCGGGCCCGGTGAAAAGAAACCCGCCGGCCTGACCTTTATGCTCGACATCCGCCGCCAAACGGTCCATCTGAAGCAGGGACCAACCCAGGCAACAGGAGGGCAGCATGACAGTCATTGTGAACCGCCCCGACGCTCTGCGCGTCGCCCGCCCCCGCGCCTGAAGAGCACCGACCGGTCTTTCAGGCCCGCCTGCCGCTATTCTCATGGAGCCTGATCGAAATGACCGATCTCGACCATCTCGGATGGAGCGAAACCTTCGCCCGATCCTTCTCTGACATCGCCGAACCCACCCACATCGCCGGCCGCATCATCGCGCATCACCGCGGCCATTACGAACTCGCCTACGCCGGCGGCACCATCCGCGCCCAATGCGCCGGACGCATGCGCCATCGCGACACCGACCTCGGCCTGCCCGTGGTCGGCGATTTCGTCGCCGCCCGCCTCGAAGGCGGCGGTGCGACGATCGATGCCGTGCTGCCCCGCCGCACCAAATTCGCCCGCGCGGTCGGCGATCTGACCCGTCACGACGTCGCCAAAGGCGAACAGATCATCGCCGCCAATATCGACTACGTCTTCATCGTGACCGGCGCCGATGCCGATTTCTCGACCCGCCGCCTCGAACGCCTGCTTGGCGCCGCCTATGGCTCCGGCGCCATCCCGATGATCGTGCTGACCAAAATCGACCTCGGACTCGCCCCACCGATGATCGACCAACTCGCCATCGAAGCCCCGGGTGTCGCCGTCCACCTGGTCTCCAACGCAACCGGCGAAGGCATCGCCGCCCTGCGCGCCCTGATCCGCCCCGGCAAAACCGCCCTGCTGGTCGGCTCCTCCGGCGTCGGCAAATCCAGCCTGGTCAACCGCCTGCTCGGCACCAACCGCCAGGCCACCTCCATCACCGATGAAAACGGCCGCGGCCGCCACACCACCACCAGCCGCGACCTGTTCTCCCTCGCCGGCGGCGGCCTCATCCTCGATACCCCCGGCATCCGCGCCATCACCCAATGGCAGACCGAAGGGCTCGACGACGCCTTCGCCGACATCACCACAATCGCCGCCCGCTGCCGGTTCTCCGATTGCCGGCACGAAGCCGAACCCGGCTGCGCCGTCCAGGCCGCCATCGCGGACGGCACGCTCGAGCCACACCGCCTGACCGATTACGCCAAACTCGATCGCGAAATGGCCCACCTCGCACGCCGCGGCGATAAACGCGCCGAAGCCGCCCAACGACGCAAATGGGCCAAAACAACCCGCCAGCGGCGCGCAGGCGACGTCGCGCCCTGATGGCGATGGGTGGGGTGATGCTGGGAGAGGGCAAGGCGGAGGGAGAGCCCCTGGCCTTACTCGCTCCGAGCGCCACCCCAGCAGTCGGCACCAGGGCGCCGCGCGGCTACGCTCGCGCGGCGATGGCGACGTAGTCGCGTTGTGGGGCGCCGGTGTAAAGCTGGCGCGGGCGGCCGATGCGTTGCTGGGGATCTTCGATCATTTCCATCCATTGGCTGATCCAGCCGGTGGTGCGGGCGAGGGCGAACAGCGGGGTGAACATGGTGGTCGGAAAGCCCATCGCCTTGAGGATGATGCCCGAGTAGAAATCGACATTCGGGTACAGTTTGCGGCTGACGAAATAATCGTCGTCGAGCGCGATTTTTTCGAGTTCCATGGCGAGGTCGAGCAGCGGATCGTTCTTGATGCCGAGTTCACCGAGCACTTCGTAGCAGGTCTGCTGCATGATTTTCGCGCGCGGGTCGAAATTTTTATACACCCGATGGCCGAAACCCATGAGTTTGGTATGGCTGCTCTTGTCTTTCACTTCGGCGATGAATGCCGGGATGTTCTTTTTATCACCGATTTCGCCGAGCATTTTCAGCACCGCCTCGTTCGCTCCACCGTGAGCCGGGCCCCACAGGGCAGCGATGCCGGCGGCGATGCAGGCGAAGGGGTTTGCACCGGTCGATCCGGCCAACCGCACGGTCGAGGTCGAGGCGTTTTGTTCATGATCGGCATGCAGGATCAGGATCCGGTCCATCGCCCGTTCGAGGATCGGGTTTTTCCGGTATGATTCCGCCGGCACGGCGTTCATCATGTACAGAAAATTCTCCGCGTACGACAAATCGTTCCGCGGATACATGAAGGGCTGACCGATCGAATATTTATACGCCCAGGCGGTAATGGTCGGCAGTTTGGCAATCAGGCGAAATGCGCTGATCTCGCGTTCGCGCGCATCGTTGATGTTCACGCTATCGGGATAGAACGCCGACATGGCGCCCACCACGCCACACAGCACCGCCATCGGGTGGGCGTCGCGTCGGAAGCCTTCCCAGAAGCGGCGGATCTGTTCATGCAGCATGGTGTGCATGGTCACCCCATGCTCGAATTCCTTGAACTGCGCCTCATTCGGCAGCTCGCCATACATCAGCAGATACGCGACTTCCAGAAATGTCGATTTTTCAGCCAGTTGCGCGATCGGGTAGCCCCGATAGAGCAGCACGCCCTCATCGCCATCGATATACGTGATCTTGCTTTCGCACGACGCCGTCTCGCCGTAGCCGGGGTCGAAGGTGAAGATCCCGGCCTGAGATTGCAGCTTGCGGATATCGGCGACCTGCGGCCCCAATGTGCCGGACAGCAGCGGCAATACCGCCGTCGTGTTGCTGCCTTCGATTGTGATGGTGGCTTGGCTCGGTTTGGCGCTGGCGCTCATTGGCATGGTCCCTTGGGGCGATCGGGACTGTGCGGTCTGTCCCGTCGCGCGTTTGATCAAACGATACCGGCTAAAACTTAAGCGAGTGTAAATCGAACCCGCCTCATCGCGCAACCTTCGCGCATGCAGCATAAATCATCGCTGGGCAGGGGGATCGATCACCCGTTGCAACCGCACGGCCGCCGCCCGCAGGTCGCGCCAGGGTGTCAGCACCAGGAAATCCGCCATTCGCGCGGTCGGAAATCCCTCGCTCAACGCAATGTGCGCCGCCGAGGGCGCAGCCCTTGCCCCCGGCGCGCCGGCCGCAAGTTCCAGCGCCAGATCGTGCAATCCCGGATTATGCCCGATGATCATCACGCTGCGCACGGTCTCACGCAGCCCTTGCAGAATTCCCTGCAGGCGGGCCGGCGGCGCCATGTAGAGCGCGTCCAGCGTTTCGATGTTCGGTTGATCGTCCCAGAACGCAACGCAATCCAGCGTCTCGCGGGTGCGCCGTGCCGAGGACACCAGAACAACGTCCGGTTCCAGACCCAGGCTGCGGGCCAGTCCGCGCAGCCGCAACGCAGCATCGCGGCCGGCGGCGCTCAGCGCCCGCGCATGGTCGGGTTCATCGTCGCCGGCACGCTCGGCCTTGGCGTGGCGCATCAGAATCAGCTGGTGCATGAAGCTCTTTCGCGAATTTTACCGTAGCTATGTTTATGAGCCTGTGTGACCTCGCGATAAAGGGCGGCCACCCCATTTATATCGGTGGAGGTACGCATGTCTGATCCAATCGTTATTCTCGGCGCCACCGGCGGCGTCGGTGCCGCGCTCGCGCGCACGCTGGCGGCGCGCGGTGCCGCTCTGCATCTCGTCGGGCGCGATGGCGCGGCGCTTGCGGCGCTCGCAACCGAGCTCGGCGCGCGCCACGCAATGGCCGATGTCACCGATGATGCAGCCCTCACCGCCGCGATCGCCGCTGCGGGACCGCGTATCGCGGGTCTTGCCTATTGCGTCGGCTCGATCGTGATGAAGCCGCTGAAACGCGCGACCGTGGCCGATTTCGCCGATACCTATGCGCTCAACGTCATCGGCGCGGCCCGCGCGGTCGCTGCGGCCGAGGCCGGGCTGCGTGCCACCGGTGGCGCCGTCGTGTTATTCTCCTCGGTTGCCGCGCGCGCCGGATTTCCCAACCACACGGTCATCGGCAGCGCCAAGGCGGCGGTCGAGGGCCTGGCCGTCGCGCTGGCCGCCGAACTCGCACCGGTGCGGGTCAACTGCATCGCGCCCAGCCTGTCGCGCACCAAAATGGCCGCCGGGCTGACAGGCAACGAGGCGATGGCGAAAGCCATCGCCGCACAGCACCCGATTCCCCGCCTCGGCGAGGCCGGCGACAGTGCCGCCCTCGCGGCTTTTCTGCTCTCGCCCGACGCCGGCTGGATCACCGGCCAGGTGATCGGCGTCGATGGCGGGCGCGGCATCCTGCGCACCAGAACCTGAGGGAAAGGGCCCATCGCATGCAACCATCGATCGATCGCCGCAGTTTCATCGCCATGGCCGCCGCCGTGGCGATTCCGTTGCCACAGGGCAACCGGCTCTCGTTCGATGTGTTCCGCAACGGCAGCAAGGTGGGCGAGCAACACCTGCGCTTCATCGATGCCGGCGATATGCTGACGGTCGATAATCACGTCGAGTTGAAGGTGGGATTGCTGGCGATCCCGCTGTTTCGCTACACCGCGCATATCGTCGAGCATTGGCGCGATGAACAATTCGTCTCGGCCACCAGCGCCATCAACGACAACGGCACCCCGTATCAATTATTCGTCGAACGCCAGTCCAGCGGCGTCGTCATCCAGGGTAATCGCACGCCACGCTACGTCGCGCCCGCCAATGCGCTGCCGCTCACCTACTGGAACAAGGCCATGCTCCGGGGGCCCATGATCAATATGCAGACCGGCCATACCGATACACCCCGCATCGCGAAGCTGGGCTGGTTCAAACTGCCTGCGCTGCCCAGCGGAACCGT
Source organism: Acidiphilium sp. PA (assembly GCF_026191915.1). Lineage (GTDB taxonomy): Bacteria > Pseudomonadota > Alphaproteobacteria > Acetobacterales > Acetobacteraceae > Acidiphilium. Next base: position 338,043 of record NZ_JAIMBY010000001.1, on the reverse strand, counting down.
TACGGCTGAGCAATACAAACTCACCGGACCGATCCGCCTTTCAGTCTATTACGATCAGAAAAATATCTGGTCCAGCCTCGCATTCGACCACAAGGGCCATATCACGTACAAGCCCGTCCGTGGCTGAGCGCGCCATGCCGCACCGCCGCACCGCCGCCTTACGGGTTATTCTGGGCGATCAAGTATCGCGCGACATCGCGAGCCTCACGGATATCGATCCGCAGGCCGATGTCGTCTTGATGGCCGAGGTGATGGGGGAATGCACCTACGTGCCGCACCATCCCCGGAAAATCGCCATGATCCTGGCCGCGATGCGCCATTTCGCCAAGGCTCTGACCGCCCGCGGCATCCAGGTGCGCTATGTATCGCTCGACGATCCGGATAACACCGGTACCTTGTCCGGCGAGGTCGCGCGCGCCGTCCATGCCCTGCGCCCAACCCGCATCATCGCGACCGAGCCCGGCGAGTACCGCGTGCGCGAGGCGATGCGCAACTGGTCCGATGAAACCGATGTGCCGTGCGAGAACCGCGAGGATACCCGCTTCCTCGCCAGCGCCGATGAATTCGCCCGATGGGCGGAAGATCGCAAGCAACTGCGCATGGAGTTCTTCTACCGGGTGATGCGCCGCAAACACCGCATCCTGATGGAGGGCGACGAACCGGTCGGCGGCCGCTGGAACTTCGATAGTGAAAACCGCAAATCCCTGCCTGAAACCATCGAAATCCCCACCCCGCTCCGCTTTGCCCCCAGCGCCGAAACCACCGCCGTGATCGATCTGGTCGCGGCGCGCTTCGCGGGCCATTACGGCACGCTGGAGCGGTTTGATTACCCGGTCACCGCTCAGGATGCCGAGGCCGGCTTCGCCGATTTCCTGTCGCACCGCCTGCCCCAATTCGGCGACTGGCAGGATGCGATGGCTGCAGGTACGCCCTATATGTTTCACGCCCTGGTCTCCGCCCCGCTCAATCTCGGCCTGCTCGACCCGCTCGATCTCTGCCGCCGGGCCGAGGCGGAATACAATGCCGGCCGTGCGCCGTTGAACGCGGTAGAAGGCTTCATCCGCCAGATCCTCGGCTGGCGGGAGTTCGTGCGCGGCGTCTACTGGCTTCATATGCCCGACTACGCAACGAAAAACGCGCTCGACGCCACCCTGGACTTGCCCGAGTTCTACTGGACTGGTGACACCGCGATGCGCTGTATGGCCGATACCATCGCCCAGACAATGCGCCACGCTTACGCCCATCACATCCAGCGGCTGATGGTCACCGGCAATTTCGCCCTGCTCGCAGGCATCCACCCCGATGCGGTCGATCAATGGTACCTCGCCGTCTACGCCGATGCCTATGAATGGGTCGAAATGCCCAACACCCGCGGCATGGCGCTGCACGCCGATGGCGGCATCGTCGGCTCGAAACCCTATGCCGCGTCAGGCGCCTATATCAACCGGATGAGCGATTACTGCGCCAAATGCAGCTACGATGTGAAGGACGCAACCGGCCCCCGCGCCTGCCCGTTCAACGCGCTGTATTGGGATTTCATCGACCGCCATCAGGAACGCTTCGCCAACAACCCCCGCATGGCGATGCCGGTGCGCAGCTGGCGGGGCATGGCGGAGGCGAAACGCGCGGCCTTGCAGGCGCGCGCGGCACATCTCCGTAAATCTCTTGCAAAAGGCATCAGAGTTTGAAAACCCCGAAACCCGCCGACGGCATCGTATGGATCACCGGCGCCTCCAGCGGCATCGGCCTCGCTTTGGCGGGAGCGCATCTGGCACGCGGCTGGACCGTCGCGGTCACCGCCCGGCGCGCAGACCCGCTACAGGCCCTGGCGGCACGGTTTCCCGGCCGGGTCATCGTGCAACCGGCCGACATCACCGATGCCGATGCGATCAACGCAGCCGTCGCCGCAATCGAGGCCGAGCACAAAATCGCCCGCGCCATTCTGAATGCCGGCACCTACGAGCGCGATACCGCCGAAACCTTCAGCGCCGCACGGTTCCGCCGCCAGGTCGACCTCAATCTGACCGGCACGGCCATCTGCCTCGAGGCGATCATGCCACGCATGATCGCGCGTAGCGCCGGCCAGATCGGTTTGGTCGCCTCGCTCGCCGGTCTCGCCGGCCTGCCAGGCTCCGGCTCCTATTCGGCGACCAAGGCCGGGCTGATCGCGCTGGCGGAATCGCTCAAATTCGATCTGGACAAGCGCGGCGTCGCAATATCGGCGATCTGCCCCGGCTTCGTGAAATCGCCGCTGACCGCGAAAAACACCTTCCCGATGCCGTTCCTGATGGAGGCGGATGCCGCCGCCACCACCATCATCAAAGGGCTCGACGCCAACACATTCATGATCGCGTTTCCCGAAGGACTGGCCCGGCCGCTGCGGATTCTGCGCAGCCTGCCGTACGGCGTGTTCTTCCCCCTGATTGCGCGCGGCACCAAGGGGCAGGACTAGATCACAGCGTAAACCGATCCTCGGCAATGTCTTCGCTTTCGCCGAATCGCCGTTCGGCGGCATCGAGTGCCGCGCGGATCGCGGTGAAAATCCGGGTGATCTGCTCGGGCGAGAAGCTGTAATTGTTGCGGTTCGACAAATTGCCGATCTTGCGAATCGCATCCAATGCCTCGTTGGTGCGGTTTTCGGCAAGCCGCTTGAATGCGTCGGATTTATCCCGTGCCATGATCAACCTCCTGTCAAAATATTCGTGCCGGTACTGCCAAAACCTTGGGCATCGCGCGGCGTCCGGTCCAGATCGTCGGTCTCGCGCCAAGCAATCCGGCTCACCGGCGCCAGCACCGCCTGGGCAATCCGCATGCCGCGCGTGACCGTAAAGGCGGCATCACCGGCATTGAAAAGTATGATCTGGATCTCGCCCCGGTAATCCGCATCGATCGTGCCCGGGCTGTTCGCGATCATGATGCCCTGCTTGAGCGCCAGCCCTGAACGCGGGCGGATCTGCAATTCAAAATCAGGCGGCAAGGCGATCGCCAGACCGGTCGGCACCAGCGCGCGGGCGAGGGGGGCAATCACCATCGGTTCGGCATTGGCCGCCAGCAGATCAATCCCGGCCGCGCCGGCCGTGGCATAGTCAGGCAACGGCAGATCGGCGCCGTGGGGCAGGCGCTTGACCGAAACAACCACACTCATGAAAAAACCTCGATCATCCGAAAGACCAGCCGATCCGCGATTGCGGCCTTCGAAGCCCGCGCCCAGTGCTCTGCCCCATTTTTATCGACCAGCACAACCTCGTTGGCCTCGCCGCCCATCACGTCCGAACCCGCCCCGACATCGTTGGCGATGATCCAGTCACATCCTTTGCGCGCAAGCTTCGCCGTCGCGTTGTCGAGCAGATGCTCCGTCTCGGCGGCAAAACCGATCACCAACGCCGGCCGACCCTCGGTGCGGTGTGCAATGTCGCTCAGAATATCGGGATTCTCGACGAACGAAAACTGCGGCGGCACGCCGGATTTCTTGATTTTCTGTTCCGAGGGCACAACACGCCAATCCGCCACCGCCGCACAGAACACCGCAATGTCGGCCGGCAGCGCTGCGTTGACCGCCGCATGCATCGCGCGCGCCGATTCGACATGCACACAGGTCACGCCAGGCGGATCGGCCAATGAAACCGGCCCGGTCACCAGGGTCACGCGCGCCCCTGCGGCCGCCAGCGCCCGCGCAATCGCGTGGCCCTGCCGGCCGGAACTGCGATTGGCAATATACCGCACCGGATCGATCGCCTCATGCGTCGGCCCGCTGGTGACGATCGCGTGCCGCCCCGCCAGCGCACCCGTATCGGCAAGATGGGCCGCAATCGCCGCGAAAATCGCCTCGGGTTCAGCTAGCCGCCCCGGTCCGAATTCGCCGCACGCCATCGCCCCGTCATCCGGCCCGATCACGGTCACACCGCGCGCCTTCAGTGACGCGATGTTAGCGGTGGTCGCCGCGTGCTGCCACATCCGCACATTCATCGCCGGCGCCACCAGGACCGGCTTGTCCGTCGCGAGCAGCACCGTCGTTGCCAGGTCGTCGGCCATCCCGGCCGCCATCCGTGCCAGAAGATCCGCCGAAGCGGGTGCCACGACCAGCAGATCGGCACTGCGTGAGAGCTGAATATGCCCCATCTCGCTCTCATCGGTCAGCGAGAACAGATCAGTGAACACCCGATCCTCGCAAAGCGCCTGCAGAGACAGCGGCGTGACGAATGCCGCACCGCCCCGCGTCAGGACCACGCGGACGCCGATTGCGGCCTTGCGCAGCAACCGGATCAATTCGAGCGATTTATAGGCAGCGATCCCGCCACTGACGATCAGCAGAACCCGCTTGCCCGCCGCTGCGTCGCCTGCACTCAAATCCGCCATCCCGTATGGATCGCGGCAATCCCGCCCGTCAGATTCCGGTAGGTCACCCGCGCAAATCCCGCCGCCCGCATCATCCCCGCCAGCGTCTCCTGATCGGGAAACATCCGGATGCTCTCAGCGAGATATTGATAAGACTCCCGGTCCCCCGCAACCCGCGCGCCGATCGCGGGCAGCGCCGCAAACGACCACCGCTCATACAATGGAGCCGCGACCGCGACCTGCAATTTCGAAAACTCGAGGCAGAAAAACCGCCCGCCCGGCTTGAGCACCCGCAGCGCCTCGCTCAGCACCCGATCCTTGTTGGTGCAGTTGCGCAAGCCAAACGCCATCGAAACCCGGTCCACCGTGCCATCCGCCATCGGCAGCGCTTCGGCATCGGCCACCGCGAATGCAATCCCGCCGATCAGGCCGCGCTGCTCCGCGCGCTCGCGCCCAACGCCGAGCATCTGCTCGTTGATGTCGGTCAACAACACCGGCCCGCCCCCGCGCCGCCGCCACTGAAACGAGATGTCGCCGGTGCCGCCCGCAAGGTCGAGCAATGTCCGGTTCGGCCGCGGGTCCATCAGCGTGACGAAATCACGCTTCCAAAGCCGATGCACCCCCAGCGACATCAGATCGTTCATCACGTCGTATCGCCGTGCGACACTGTTGAACACCGCCCGCACACGCTGGCTTTTCGCACTGCGCTCGACGGTGGAAAACCCGAAATCGACGGTATCGCTGCTGCTGGTATCGGCCATGGCATCAGGCTATAGCGACAAACGCATCATGCCGGAACTCCCCGAAGTTGAAACCGTCATGCGCGGCCTCGCAGCGAGTCTGCAAGGCAGGCGTATCACAGCGGCCCGCCTCGCGCGCGGCGATCTGCGCTGGGCCGTGCCGGATGGCTTCGTGCAAGCGATCGTCGGCGCGCGGGTCGATGCGTTTCGCCGGCGCGGCAAATACATGTTCATGCAACTCGATCGCGACATCTCGGTGCTCATCCACCTCGGCATGTCCGGCCGCATGACGATCGACCGCGACCCGCTGCCCCACCAGCACCTCACCCTCACCACCGATCAGGGCGGTGTCGTCGGCTTCGTCGATCCCCGCCGGTTCGGCGCGCTCGATCTGGTCGCCACCGCCGCGGAAGACAGCCACCGCCTGATCCTCGGCCTCGGCCCCGAACCCCTCCTGCCGGACTTCACCGCCCGCGTGCTCGGCGCCGCCCTCGCCGGCAAGGCAACCCCGATCAAATCCGCCCTGCTCGACCAATCCATCATCGCCGGCCTCGGCAACATCTATGTCAGCGAAGCCCTGTTCCGCGCCAAAATCAGCCCGTTCCGCCTCGCCGGCACACTCACCCCCGCCGAGATCCGAAACCTCGTCAAAGCCATTCGCGCCACCCTGACCGAAGCGATCGCCGCCGGCGGCTCATCCCTGCGCGACTACGTCCAGCCGTCAGGCGAACTCGGCTACTTCCAGCACGCCTGGAAAGTCTACGGCCGCACCGGCCAACCCTGCGAACGCTGCCCCGGCCCACCCCACTGCACAGGCATCGAACGCGCCACCCAAGCCAACCGCTCCACCTTCTGGTGCCGCCGCACGCAGGCCTGACACACGATCCCGGCCCACCCCACACCTCAGGCCGGCCGGGATCACGCGCCGCGCGCTGCGCGCACGAACTGCCGCATCAGGTCGGCCGATTTCACGCCCGGTGCGGTTTCGACACCGGATGACACATCGACGGCTGTTGCGCCGCTGCGCGTGATGGCTTCGGCCACGTTGTCGGGCGTCAAGCCGCCGGCGAGCAGCCAGGGGGCGGGGGCTTGCCAGGCTTGCGTCACCGTCCAGTCCAGTGCCACGGCGTTGCCGCCGGGGCGATCGGCGCCGGCGGGGGGTTTTGACTCGATGATGAACCCGTCCAACCCTTCGTCATCGTCTGGCAGGTCAGCCGCCGCCGCCACGCCCACGGCGCGCCACACCGGCAGGCCGAACGCCGCCCGCAGCGCGCGGCAGGTTGCCGCGTCGGTGTATAGTTGCAGGACATCCAGCGACGTTGCTGCAAGCACGGTGGCGATCATTGCGGCATCGGGCGCGACAAACAGCCCCACCCGCGTCACCGTGCCATCCGCCCCCAATGCGGCGGCCTCAGGGCCGGTGATGTAGCGCGGCGAACGCGGATAGAAGTTCAACCCGACCCAGTCCGCCCCGGCATCGACCGCCGCGCGATAGGCCGCCGGCGTGTTGATGCCGCAAATCTTGCTGCGCGCCATCAGACGATCGAGGCGGCGATCGCGGCCGCCGCCGCCGCCGGATCGGCGGCCTGGGTGATCGGCCGGCCCACCACGATGTAGCTCGCCCCCGCCGCCACGGCCTGCTGGGGCGTCGCCACCCGGGCCTGGTCGCCGTGCCCGGCCCCCGCCGGCCGAATGCCCGGCACCACCAGAACCGGCGCTTCACCGAAGGCGTCGCGCAGGACCGAAATTTCGGCCGCGCTGCAGACCAGCCCATCCGCCCCGGCGTTCAACGCGAGGCGCCCCAGGCGCAACACCTGCTGGCGCGGGCCGCCGGCCACGCCGGTCTGTGATAATGCGCCGGCCGAAAGACTGGTCAGAACCGTGACCGCCAGCAGCAGGGGTCTTGCATCGCCCGCAGCGTCCGCCGCCTCACGCGCCGCGGCGATCATCGCAGCACCGCCCGCGGCATGGATCGTCAGCATCGCCGGGCGGCACGGCAGCAACGCCCGCACCGCGCCGGCCACGGTGTTGGGAATATCGTGCAGCTTGACATCGAGAAACACCGGATAGCCACCGCTCGCGCCAAACACCGCCGGCCCCAGCGCGCTGAACGCTTCGAGCCCCAGCTTGATCAGGCCGCAATGCGGCCCGACCGAAGCGGCCAGCGCGCGCACGCGCGCGGCATCCCCCGTATCGATCGCGGTGATCAGGCGCTTATGCGGCAAATCCGTGGGTCGGGGCGGCACAACCGGCGTCAACGCGCCGGCGGCAAGGAAAGCGGCGCTGTCGTGTTGGTCATGACCGGCGGCACCGGTTGGGCGGCCTGCATCGCGGCGACCTGCTTTTCCGCCCGCCGCGCCCTGCGATGCGCGCGAATGCGGTGCGGCACCAACAGCAGCATGCCGATCAGCACGCCCAGCGCGAACGCGACCAGCACGATCGCGCCGACCGGCGCCACCCCCAGCGTACCGAACGGCCAGAACCCGACGATCGCGGCGCTGCGGTTCGACAGCAGAAACACCACGAGCACCAGCAGCACCAGACAGGCGACGAAATACCGGAGGAGTTTCAGCGTTTGGTCCCTTTCCGCTTCGGCGCGGCGGTTGCCGCAACCTCGGCCACGGCCATGCCAGCATTGATCATTTCACGCAATTCCCGCCCCGCCCGGAAAAACGGCACGGTCTTTTCCGTCACATCGACCGTCTCGCCGGTGCGCGGGTTGCGCCCGGCGCGGGCCTGGCGCCGCTTGACCGAAAACGCCCCGAAACCGCGCAGCTCCACCCGGTCGCCCCGCGCCAGACTCGCGGTCATTTCATCGAACAAGGCAGAGACAATGCGCTCCACATCGGCCAGGGTCAGATGTGGATGATCCGCCGCCAATGCGGTGATCAGTTCGGATCTCGTCATAAACCCCCGCCTCCCGTTTTCGCGAGCCTGCCAGAGAGACGCTGCCGGGTCAACCGGATTTCGGGTAGATTATTGAAAACAAGCGGATTTTTCGGCTCGAGACCGGCGCTCACCCCAGATGCAGCGCGGTCTGCAATCCCTCCAGAATGAATTGCGCCGCCAGCGCCGCGACCAGAATGCCCAGCACGCGCCCGACCACGCTCGCCCCCGTCGTTCCCATCAGCCGCGCGAGGGCACGGGCCGACAGCATCGCCAACAAGGTCGCCAGGATCAACGCCGCCAGACCCAGGCTGATCGCGACAATCGCGCCCGGCGCACCATTCGCCCTGGCATGCAGCAGCACCATCGTGGTCATCGCACCCGGCCCGGCAATCAACGGGATTGCCAGGGGAAACACACTGATGTCCTCCGTCGTGTTGCTCGCCGCCGCCTTTTCCTGGTCGCTCGCGCGCAACTCGCCCTTCGCCGTCACCATGTCCTTGGCCGATAGAAACAGCAGCGCCCCACCGGCGATCTGCAACGCCGGAATCCCGATGCCGAGCAGCCGCAACAGCTTCTCACCCGCCAGGCCGAAAATCAGCAGCACCACGAAACTGATCACCGACGCCCGCTTCGCGATGCCGCGCCGCTTCGCCGCATCGTCGTGCATGGTCAGCCCGGCAAACACGATCGCGGTGCCGACCGGATCGATGATGACGAACAACGCCACCACCGCATAGAGGAACTCGCCGGTGAATTGACTCAGCATCGCACCCCCTCGGCCAGCGCCAGATCGTCCGGCGTGTTGATATTCATGAACGGATCACGCCCGTCGGCAAACGCAACCACCCGCATCCCCAGCCCGCGCGCGAAATCCGACACACGGTACGGCCCATCCGAACATAAAAACCCCTCCAGCGCGCCCGCCGCCGCCACCGGCCACCGCGCCACCAGATGATGCACCCGCCCCCCATGCGCCGCGACCGCCGGCCCATCGCCAAGCCTGGCCACCAGATCGAGCGGTACGAACGGCGTATCGACCGGCACACTCACCACCCAATCGCCACCCCGCGCCGCCGCCCAGCGCAACCCCGCCAATACCCCCGCCAACGGCCCCTTGCCGCGATGCACACCATCCCCCACCACAGGCAATCCCACCCCGTCGAACCGCGACACATCGCCCGCCGCACTGATCACCAGCCCGCCCGCCTGATTGGCCAGGCGCTCAACCACATGCGCCACCAAAGGCCGCCCCCGTAAACCCACAAACGCTTTGTCCACCCCCCCCAACCGCCGCCCCGCCCCGCCGGCCAGGATCAATCCGTACACCGCCGTCATGGCGGGTCGGCCGGAGTGTTCGGGGGGACAGAAGGCCAGGAGGCTTTGCCCCCTGGACCCCCACAAAGGGCGGAGACCTTAGAACCCGTTAGTTTTAATCGGGGAAGGGCGATCCACGCATATGCCGCGGAAAGGCACGGGCATCGCCCTTCCCCGACTGAAACCAGTGGATTCCAAAGGCTCCGCCTTTGGCGGGGTCCAGGGGCAGAGCCCCTGGCCTTGTCCCGCCGAGAGCTCCGGCCCAACCGACATGATGGGGGAAAAATGGGGCGAACGATGGGTTTCGAACCCACGACATCCAAGACCACAACCTGGCGCTCTACCAACTGAGCTACGTCCGCCACCGGGGTGCGGTTTAGGCTGACAAGGGCGTGGTCGTCAATTCCGTGTGGCGGGCGGTCATGCTGCTTTCTGTCCCATCAGGTCGCGGGCGATCATCGTTTCGGCGATTTGCACGGCATTGAGGGCGGCGCCTTTGCGCAGATTATCGGAGACGCACCAGAAGGCGAGCCCGTGTGGCACGGTGGCATCGACGCGCAGGCGCGACACGTAGACGGCGTCTTCTCCCTGTGATTCGAACGGGGTGATGTAGCCGCCGTCGTCGCGTTCATCGAACACGATGATGCCGGGGGCGCCGCGCAGGGCGGCGCGGGCCTTATCGAGCGGGGCGGCGTTGGCGAATTCGACGTGTACGGCTTCGGCGTGACCGATGAACACCGGCACCCGCACGCAGGTGGCGATGACGGCGATATCGGGGTCGAGGATCTTGCGGGTTTCGACCGCCATTTTCCATTCTTCCTTGGTCGCGCCGTCGGCCATGAAGCGGTCGATGTGCGGGATGACGTTGAAGGCGATGGGTTTGGTGAAGATCTCGGGGGGGCCGTAGTCGTTGACGTAGGTGGCTTTGGTCGCGCGTTCGAGTTCGTCCATGCCTTCCTTGCCGGCGCCCGACACCGATTGATAGGTCGAGACGACGACGCGCCGTACCGTGAATTTGTCGTGCAGGGGTTTGAGGGCCACGACCATCTGGATGGTCGAGCAGTTCGGATTGGCGATGATCCGGCGCCAATCCTTGCGGGCCGCGAATTTATCCAGCGCCTGCGGGTTCACTTCCGGCACGACCAGCGGCACGTCCGGGTCCATCCGGAACTGGCTGGTGTTGTCGATCACGATACACCCGGCATCGCCCGCGCGCGGCGCGTGGATCGCGGAGATCTCCGCACCCGGCGAAAAAAACCCGAAATCCGTGCCCTGAAAATCATAGGTTTCCAGGTTGCGCACGGTCAGCACGCGGTCTTCGCCGAAGCTGACCTGCTGGCCCGCCGAGCGGGGCGAGGCGAGGGCGACGACGTCGGTAATCGGAAAGTCGCGTTCCGCCAGCGTCTTGAGCATCTCACGCCCGACCGCACCGGTGGCACCGACAACCGCAACCTTGTAACCCATCACAATATTCCCCAAACAAAACCGTAGTTTCAGGTAGCTTTCCCGTGGGATCGGCGCAAGCATATTGCGTGCATGGGCGTGCCGCGTGTCATGAACCGATCCGCAGGATATGATCGGAAACCACCCACCACGCGAGCCCGCAGACCAGCCCGAACACGATCAGCGCCTCCGCCGGCGACCCGGTGCGGCAGAGTGGAAAGCCCCAGCTTCGCCGCAGCGGCCATGCGAGGCGTAACCCGCGCGGGGTCAGCATATCCGCCGCCAGATGGGACAAATAGCCGATGGCGAGCGCAGTGACCGCATCGCGGCGTTGCCCTGCCCATAGCAAGGCGGCGACCAGCCCGCCCACCGCGATTGCCGAATGGGTGATGCCGCGATGCCCGAGGCTTCGCGCGATCACCGTCGAAACCGGACGCGTCCGCCGCCCGACCCAGGATTGCGGGTGGTCGATATCCGGCAGCAGCGAACCCGCGATCGCGAGGCCAAGGTCGATCGGGTCGAGCGGCGCGCGATGCAGCAGGGGTGCGGCAACGAACCACGCTGCGATCCCGACCACCACGTGCGACTTGGCCATCATCCGAGTCTTATCAAAATGGTCATGCATTCATCATCCAGCGACCTGTTGCCAGGTTCTGGCCTTTGACGATCGGTGTGGTTGATCATTCCAGAAGCCGAGCCGACGAACCGTGCCCCGCCAACAACGAAACCGCCTTCTTATCGAACGAAACGAAATTTTCGCCACCAAGCCAGCGTCCCTGGTAGGCGATCAGGCCATCGGCGAAGTCACCACCCGCATCCAGCACAGCCAGCCCCGCATCGACAGCCGGCCGATCGACCAGCACATTGCCGGCGGCAAGCAACGCAGTGATTGCCGCCGAAATCTCGCTCTGCCCGAACCCGTAAACCCGACGCAGCACCCACACGAACTCGCACAGGCAGGACCCGGCAACCGCGATGATTTCTGCCGATTTCAAGAGATCCACGGCCAATTTCGCCTGTCTCTTGTCGTCCTGCACCACCGCCCGCACCAGGACATTGGTATCGACCGTAATTTTCACGGATCGCCCGCCCAGCCTGCTGCCATGGCCTCGTTCATCTCCTCGATCGTGGCGATTTTTGTGGTTTTACCCGCCAGCAAACCGACGAACCCATCGATCGATCCTGCCGGACGCGCGGCCCGCAGCGCCACCGTCCCGTTCGGCAGCTTGTCCACCTCGATCATGTCGCCCGGCCGGATGCCGAGGTGTCGCAGCACATCCTTGCGGAACGTAACTTGTCCCCGAGCGGTAACGGTCAGCACGGTCATGATGTTTCTCCAAAACCGAACGCAATAATAATGCAATTTTACATTATCTACAAGGAGAATCGCTTCCCGTCATGCGATCAGCCGTACCGAAACGCCTCCCGATGAATCGCCGTACACAGCCGCCCCTCGGCGTCGACATACCCGCGATACATGCCCGATGAATTGAACGGCAGCGCCGGTTCTCCAGCCCGCCCCAGCGCAATCAACCCGCCATCCCCACCATGCCCGGCCAGTTCCTCCACCACATCGCCCGCCGCCTGCCCGATCGCCTCACCCTTATAGCGTATCCGCGCCGCAATCTCCGCCGCCGCCGTATACCGAATGAACACCTCGCCGGTGCCCGTGCAACTCACCGCGCACACATCATCCGCATAGGTCCCGGCGCCGATCACCGGCGTATCACCCACCCGACCCGACCGCTTGCCGGTCATCCCGCCGGTCGAAGTCGCCGCCGCCAAATGCCCCCCGGCATCCCGCGCCACCGCACCCACCGTGCCATGCCGATCCGCGTCGGACCGCGTATCCGGCGCCCCCGCCGCCCGCCGTGCCATCTCGCGCTCCAGCGCCGCCCGCCGGTTCGGCGTCTCGAAATACGCGTCCGGCATGAACATCAACCCGGCATCGCGCGCCACGGCGTGCGCGCCCGCGCCGATCATGAGCAGATGCGGGGTGGTCTCCATCACCGCGCGCGCCGCCAGCACCGGGTTGCGCGGCCCGCAAATGCCGGCGACGGCGCCGGCGCGGCGATCCGCGCCGTTCATGATCCCGGCATCCATCTCGATCGTGCCGGCATCGGTCAGCACCGCGCCGTGGCCGGCATTGAACAGCGGATCATCCTCGAGCGCGCAGACCGCGGCACTCACCGCATCCAGCGCCGCGCCGCCGGCGGCGAGCACGGCCCAGCCCGCCCGCAGTGCCGCGCGCAGGCCGGCGTGCCGGGCGTCGGTCATTGCCGGGGTCATGTCCGCCGCCCGCATCGTGCCCGCGCCGCCGTGAATCGCGATCGAAATACTCATGTGAAACCTCGTTTCCGAAACCGGCGTTGTTGAGCCATGATTGCCGTATGCGGCACGCTGCGCCACAATGCGCACCGGAAATCAATAGGGGGATGCAACATGGCTGAAGACCTGCTCGTCACCACGCAGGGCGCGGTGCGGATTCTCACCCTCAACCGCCCGGAAAAACTCAACGCGCTGAACCCGGCCGTCCACGAAGCGCTGGCCGGGGCTTTCACGGCGATCGAAGCCGACGATACCATCCGCGCCGTTCTGCTGACCGGCGCCGGGCGCGGGTTTTGTTCCGGGGCGGATCTGATGCAGAACCTCGGCGGCCCGCAGCGCGACCTGGGTGCCGCGATCGACAAACATTACAATCCGCTGGTCCGCCGGATGCGCGCGCTGCCCAAACCCATCGTCGCCGCGGTCAACGGCGTCGCGGCCGGGGCAGGGGCCAATCTCGCCCTTGCCGCCGATATCGTCATCGCCTGCGAGAGTGCGAATTTCACCCAGGCGTTCATCCGCATCGGGCTGTTGCCGGATGCGGGCGGGACGTTTTTTCTGCCGCATCTGGTGGGCGATGCCCGCGCCCGCGGCCTTGCCATGCTGGGTGAGACCATCACCGCGACCGAGGCCGCGGCCATGGGGTTGATCTGGCGCTGCCTGCCCGATGCCGGTTTCGCCGAGGCCGCCCTCGCCCTCGCCACCAGCCTCGCCGCCAAACCCACCCAGGCGATCGCCGCGATGAAACACGCCTTCAACGCCGCCGCCACCAACGGGCTCGATGCCCAGCTCGACCTCGAACGCGATCTGCAACAACAGATGGGCCGCACGCCCGACTTCGCGGAAGGCGTGCGCGCCTTCGCCGAAAAACGGCCTGCAATATTTACCGGTGCAGCAACGGCAGCATGACGAGGGCGATCGCGCCGAGTCCGGCAAAAATCGGCCGCACCCCGATGCCGAAATGCAGCAGGATGCTTAACACCAGACTGGCCGCCACCATCGCGGCGGCTGACAAAATATTGGTGCCCGCCACCGCGCGCGCGCGGGCGCCGGGGTCGGACCACGCCTGAACCGCCGCGAAACTCGGCACCGCAATCTGGCCGCCGCCGCCCGCCATGATGAACAGCGCGGTCAGGACAAAACCGAAATGGCCGGGGCGCGCGATCGCGGCCACCAGAAACGCCCCGAATGCCAGCAAAATCGTGCCGCTCCGCGCCGGCGCCAGCGAAATCCGCCCCCGCATCTGCCGTGCCGCGGCAAAACTGCCGACGCCGACGCCCAGCGAAAACATCGTCAGCGCCACCGTCACCGCGTTCGGCCCGCGATGAAACACCGTCTTGGTCATCACCGGCAGCAAGGTCAGCCCCACAATGCCGGCGAACCAGAACCAGGTGTTCACCAACGCCGCCCGCCATAATGTCGCCGGCTGGCGCAACGAGCGCAGCAGATCGCGCGACGCCGCCAGCGGATTGCCCCGCAGCACCAAATCCGGCCGCGCCGCGCCCGGCCGCGGAATCAACCGCGCCGCACCAAACGCCAGCACCGAAAACCCCATCACCAACACCGCCAACACCAGCGGATCGCGCGCCCCCAGCAACCCGCCCAGCGCCGTGCCCAGCAAAATCGCCAGAAACGTCGCGAAATCCACCAGCGCATTCGCGAACGGCAGCCGCGCCGTCTCCAACAAATCCGGCAACAACCCATACTTCACCGGCCCGAACAACGCCGCCAGCACCCCGAACGCCAGCAATGCCACAAACAACACCGGCACCGACTGGGTCAGAAACCCCGCCACCGCCAATCCCGCCGCCGCAATCTCGATGCCCTTGATCCGCGTCGCCAACACCGCCTTGTCGAACCGGTCCGCCATTTCCCCGGCGATCCCCGAAACCAGCAGAAACGGCAGAATGAACACCGCACCCGCCAGCGCCACCAACGCCGATTGCCCATGCGCCCGGTACAAGATCAGTACCGCCAGCGCCGTCTTCAAAAAATTATCGTTGAACGCCGCAAACGCCTGGCACCAGAACAGCGCCGCAAACCGCCGGTCGAGTAGAAGGGTCATGGGCGCTTAAGTAAAAAGGCCAGGGGCTCCGCCCCTGGACCCCGCTGGGGCCTTAGGCCCCAGACCCCGACAGTTTAAGAATGGAGGGGGCAGTCTTGGCGTTTCAATGGTACCGGACTTGATGCCCCCTCCATTCTTAAACTGATGAGGTCCAGGAACTAAGTTCCTGGCGGGGGTCCAGGGGGCAGAGCCCCATGGCCTTCTGACTTGACCGCCAACACCCATCACTCGCCCGGCGCCTTCAAATCCAGCGCCAGCGCATGCAGGCCGGATTTGAACTCCGCATCGAGCGCCTCATGCACGGCGCGCGAGCGCGCCACCCGGTTGAGCCCGGCAAATTTCGCTGAAATCATCGCCAGCCGATAATGCGTCTCGCCACCGCCCGGTGCATGACCCGGCTCGCTCATGCGGTGCGCATGGTTCGCATGTTTCGCGCTGTCGTCTTTCAACTCCAGCAGCTCGGGCGCGAACGCCGATGTCAGCGTGGCACGGATTCGATCGGTACGGTTTGTCATAGGTGGATTGTGCGCTGGCTTTCAACGGTTGCCAAGTTGCGCACAAAGGGCAAATTACCATCCATGCCCGTGCCGCCCTTCTCCCGCTCGACCCGCCGCGTCCGCGCCTTCGCGCCCGATCCCGATGCGCCGGGCCGCGAATGCGACATCCCCGATTGCCATAACGCCGGCGATTACCGCGCCCCCAAATCGCGCGAATCGCTGCGCGAATACTACTGGTTCTGCCTCGAACACGTCCGCGCCTACAACGCGGGCTGGGATTACTACAAAGGCATGAGCCCCGGTGAAATCGAATCCAACCTCCGCAACGATACCGGCTGGCAACGCCCCACCTGGCCGCTCGGGCGCAACGGCGGCATCAGCGACGCACTCGAGGCCGAACTCGCCGCCTTCGCCGGCATCGGCCGCGCCCGCGCCACAGCGCCGGCCGAACGCGCACCGCCGGAAATCCGCGAAGCCCTCGCCATCCTGGGACTCGATTGGCCAACCTCACGCGAAGCCGCCCACAGCCGCTACAAAACCCTCGCCAAACTGCACCACCCCGACGCCAACGGCGGCGATAAAGCCGCCGAAGAACGCCTCAAAACCATCAACCTCGCCTACGCCGCCATCCGTACCCATCTGCCGGTGGGGGTGGGTGCGTGAGACGGCAAGAAGATCAGGGGGGCTTTGCCCGCCCGAACCGCCCACTAAGGGCATCTCGGCGCTTGCGCGGCCTTCGGCCACGGTCGCCTCGATCCCTTAGAACCCGCGAGCTTTAGGCAAGGGGAGGGCGCTGCCAGGGACGATCCGTCGATCTGGCCTGGACAGCCCTCCCCTTGCCCGAAGCGAATGGATTTTAAAGGCTCTGCCTTTAACGGGCTCCGGAGGGAGAGCCCTGGCCTTCCTGCCGTCCTCACGCACCGACCCCGCCCTTGCAGACTGCGCCGTGGCGAGTAGTTTAACAATTCCGGACAAAAGGAAGCTCTATCGATGACCAATCTTGCTGCTTTACCTGAGGCTCGTGGTGTGCCGACATCGGCGATCAATCTGCCGGACCGTCGTGTTTCCGCGCGTGAGGTGTTCGGCATCGATTGCGGGTTCGAGCTGCCTGCGTTTTCCGAGCGGACCGAGCATGTGCCCGAGATCGACGACACCTATAAGTTCGACCGCGAGACCACCATCGCGATTCTGGCGGGTTTCGCGCTCAACCGCCGCGTGATGATCCAGGGTTATCACGGGACCGGCAAATCGACGCATATCGAGCAGGTGGCGGCGCGGTTGAACTGGCCGTGCATCCGCGTCAACCTCGACAGTCACATCAGCCGGATCGATCTGATCGGCAAGGATGCGATCGTGTTGAAGGACGGCAAGCAGATCACCGAATTCCGTGAGGGTCTGCTGCCCTGGGCGTTGCAGCACCCCTGTGCGCTGGTGTTCGATGAGTACGATGCCGGCCGGCCCGACGTGATGTTCGTGATCCAGCGCGTGCTCGAGGTCGAGGGCAAGCTGACGCTGCTCGATCAGAACCGCGTGATCCGCCCGCATCCGGCATTCCGCCTGTTCGCGACGGCCAACACGGTGGGTCTGGGAGACACGACGGGTCTGTATCATGGCACGCAGCAGATCAACCAGGGCCAGATGGACCGCTGGAACATCGTCGCGACGCTGAACTATCTGCCCCATGCGCAGGAGGTTTCGATCGTGATGGCCAAGCTCGGTGTCGAGGCATCGAGCCCTGCGGAGAAAAAGAAGATCGAAAGCATGGTTGCCCTGGCCGATCTGACGCGCGCGGGCTTCATCAATGGCGACATCTCCACCGTCATGTCGCCGCGCACCGTGATCACCTGGGCGGAAAACGCGAAAATCTTCAACGACACCGCGTTTGCCTTCCGCCTCACGTTCCTGAACAAATGTGACGAGGCGGAGCGCAGCACGGTCGCGGAATATTACCAGCGCTGTTTCAATGCCGAGGTCGAAACCGGCGTGCATCCGCGCAAGATCTGATGGCCGGCGAGCAATCCCGCAGCGAGGATTTCAAGCGCGCCACGGCAGGCGCGGTGCGTGCCATCGCCGGCAGCGATGAGGTGCAGGTGGCCTACCAGCCTGGCGCCGCCGGGCTGGCCGGCAAGCGCGCGCGCCTGCCATCGCCCACCCGCGCGCTGCCCGCCGCCGAGGTGGCGCGGCTGCGCGGCATCGCCGATTCCATGGCGCTGCGCCTGCGCCATCACGACGATGCGGTCCACGCCAACCGGGCTCCGGTCGCCCGCGAGGCGCGTGATGCCTACGATGCCCTGGAACAGGCGCGGGTCGAAATCGTCGGTGCCGCGTTCATGGATGGTGTTGCCGCCAATCTGCACCGCAAACTGCAGGAGGATTCCGAAGCGGACGGTCTCGACCGCATGAGCCGGCGCGAGCAGCTGCCCACCGCCCAGGCGCTGGCCCTGCTGGTGCGCGACCGCATGGACCCTGCCTCGGTGCCGGACGCCGCGCGTCACATCCTTGACCTCTGGCGCGGCACCTTGCCGGAGGGCGCGGAATCCGCGCTCGATGAACTCGCCGCCGAGCGCGCCGATCAGGACAGTTTCGCCCGCGCCGCCCGCCGCCTGCTCGCCGCCATGGACCTTGCCGAGGCCGAAACCGCCTCCGAGGAGGGCGATGACAGCGAAGACGCCGGCGACCAGGGCGAGCAATCGCTCCAGCAGGACAATGCCGGCGAGGGCGAGACCGAATCCCAGCAGGACCAGGATCAGCCGATGTCCGAAGCGCCGGACTCGATGGAAGCGGAGTCCAGCGAAGCCGAAGCCGACCAGGAAACCGAGGAAGACAACGCCGCCGCCGCCGATGAGGCCCCCGCCGGCCCGCAGCAGCGCCGCAAACCCGTCGCCGAAGACCCCCACACCGCCTACCGCGCCTTCACCCGTGCCTTCGATGAGGAAATCGCCGCCGACGAATTATGCGATGCCGAGGAACTCGCCCGGCTGCGCCAGCAGCTCGACCAGCAACTCCAACATCTGCACGGCGTCGTCTCCAAACTCGCCAACCGGCTGCAGCGCCGGTTGCTGGCGCAACAGCAGCGCGCGTGGGAGTTCGACCTCGAGGATGGCTTGCTCGATGTCGGCCGCCTCGCCCGCGTCGTGGTCGATCCTTTGCTGCCCCTGTCGTTCAAGCGCGAACGCGACACCGAATTTCGCGACACCGTGGTAACCCTGCTGATCGACAATTCCGGCTCGATGCGCGGCAGACCCATTTCAGTCGCCGCCATGTGCGGCGATATCCTGGCCCGCACGCTGGAACGCTGCGCCGTGAAGGTGGAAATCCTCGGCTTCACCACCCGCGCCTGGAAGGGCGGCCAGAGCCGCGAAAAATGGGTCGGCGAAGGCAAACCCCGCAACCCCGGCCGGCTCAACGACCTCCGCCACATCATCTACAAGGCCGCCGACCAACCCTGGCGCCGGGCGCGGCGCAACCTCGGCCTGATGCTGCGCGAAGGGCTGCTCAAGGAAAACATCGACGGCGAGGCCCTCGCCTGGGCCTACCGCCGCCTGCTCGCGCGCCCCGAGCACCGCCGCATCCTGATGGTCATTTCCGATGGCGCGCCGGTCGATGACAGCACCCTCTCGGTCAACCAGGGCAACTACCTCGAACGCCACCTGCGTGACGTCATCCGCGAAATCGAAAGCCGCGACCTCGTCGAACTCACCGCCATCGGCATCGGCCACGACGTCACCCGCTACTACCGCCGCGCCGTAACCCTGGTCGACGCCGAAGAACTCGGCGGCACCATGATGAAGAAACTCGCCGAATTGTTCGATGAAGACGTCGCCGAAAGCTGGGCCCGTGCCGCCGCGTTACGGGCACCGCTGGTCGCATAATCGACCCCCGCTTGCCCTCCGACCTTCCTTGATATACATTCCATCGTGTATATCAAGGAAGGTCTCATGCAGGTCGCAAAATGGGGCAACAGCCTCGCCGTTCGTCTGCCGTCCGCCATCGTCGAACTTCTTCAGTTGCGGGAAGGGGACGATATCGAGATCGAAGTCGCTGATCCGCGCACCTTCGCCATCGCCCGCAAGCCAGGCCGCGCTGAGCTGTTGGTAAGGCTTCGGGATTTTCGCGGGCGCCTGCCGCCCGATTTCAAATTCGATCGCGACGAGGCCAATGCCCGCTAGTTTCATCGACACCAACGTGCTGATCTACCTGGCATCAAGCGACACGATAAAAGCGGATCGAGCAGAACAGACCGTCGCCGCCGGCGGCATCATCAGCGTGCAGGTCCTGAACGAATTGGCTAACGTGGCCCGCCGCAAATTGCGTCTCCCGTGGCAACAGACGCGGGAGTTCCTTTCAACGATCAGAAGCCTGCTGGAGGTGCGGCCGGTGACGGCGGATGTCCATCAAGCCGGCCTCGCGGTCGCGGAGCGCTACGGTCTTTCGATCTACGATGCGATGATCGTGGCGGCAGCGCTCGATGCGGGCTGCACGACGCTGTGGTCGGAGGACATGCAGGACGGGCTGCTGATCGAGGGTCAACTCCGCGTGGCCAACCCGTTCTGACCGGCTTTTGCCAGGTATCCACGCTCCACCACCAAATTTAAAAAAGTTTTTTGTTTCTTTTTTTCAAAAAAGACATGCTTCCTTCGCGCCGGTGATCCCGACTCGCCCAGCAAAGACATACGCGGTAAGCCCCCCTAGGCCATCACCAAGATGTTGCCGGGCTGCTCAATCCGCCGACGTCAACCGAAACTCGATCCGCCGGTTCTTCGCCAGATCCCCCGCAGCATCCCCGGTCGCAATCGGATGCGCCGCCCCATACCCCGTGGCAATCACCCGATTCTTCGCGACCCCATCGGCGATCAACAGATGCAGCACCGAAAGCGCGCGCGCGGCCGAAAGGTCGAAATTATCCTTGTACTTCCCACCCTTCACCGCTTCCTTGTCGGCATAGCCGCCGACGCTCAGCACCCAGTTCAGATGCGGCGGAATTTTCGGCGCAATCTTTTCGATCGCCGCGGCGACATCGGCGATCTCCTGCCGGCCCGCGGCCGACAAGCGCGCGGAATCCGAAGGAAACAGCACATCGCTTTCGAACACAAAACGATCGCCGACGATCTTGATATTCTTCTGCCCGGCCAGCGCCTTGCGCAGATCGCCGAAGAACGCGCTGCGATACTGCTGCAAACGCGCCACCTTGCGCGCGAGCGCCTCGTTCAACTGCTTGCCGAGGTCGGCGATCTGCACGTGATCGGCCGCATCCCGCGCCGCCGCCGCATCGAGCGCGGCCGCCAGGCTCGCCAGTTGCAGCCGCAACGCCGCAATCTGCTGATCGAGCAGCGCCACCGTCGCCACTTCCCGCGCGTTCAGTTTCACCTGCCCCGCCAGCGCCGCCGCACTCGCCGCCTGCTTCGCCTTCATCAGCGACGCCATGCTCGCCAGTTCATCCTGCAAGGATGCGGTCTTCGATTTCTCCAGCGCCAGCACGTTCGATAACTGCGCGATCTCGCCGCGCAACGTTGCAATCGTCTTGTTGCTGCCGTTCAGCGCCACCGATAAAAACGCCTCCGCCAGCACGAACACCAGCAGGACGAAAATCGTCACCATCAGCAGGGTGGACAACGCATCGACATAGCCCGGCCAGATATCCAGCCCGTTGCCCCGGCTCCGGTGCAGCCGCGCCATCGCTCAGCCTCTCACATCATCGAGCCGCGCAGCGACCGTCCGCGTCAGAATTTTCAGGTCGTGCCGCAAATCGGCCATTGCCTGCATCCGGCCCTGTTCGGATTCCGCAATCATCCGCGCCAGCAGCAACTCGATATTCCGCAGATGCGCGCGCGATATTTCATCATTGCCCTGGTCCGCCTGCTCCGCCATCCGCGCCAGTGCCGCCTGACCCTCGCCGATTTTCAGCATGATGCGATGCGAATTATGGATCGCCTCGGTCAGCGTGTTCATCCGCTCGGTCAGCGTCTGGGTCGCCTGCGCGGTCTGCGCCCGGCTCTCCTCGTTGCGCAGCAGCACCCGCTGCAGGGCTTCGATGTTCTCGGCACTCTGCTCCAGCAGCGCCTGCACATAAGCGGGCATCGAGGCTTCGCCCTCGATCGCCAGCGCCCCGCTCGAAACCCGCGTCAGGCCGGCCAGCCATTCTTCCAGCTCGTTGAAGAACCGGTTCATCGCCTGGCCCGCGGTCAGATCAAGAAACCCCAGGATCAAAGCCCCGGACAGGCCGAACATCGAGGATGAAAACGCCGTGCCCATGCCCGCCAGCGGCCCGGCGAGCCCGGCTTTTAACTGGTTGAACATCGCATTCACATCGCCGCCCGAAACACTCATGCCGCCGATCACCCCGGCCACCGCATGCACCGTTTTCAGCAACCCCCAGAACGTGCCGAGCAGGCCAAGAAAAATCATCACGCCGGTCACGTAGCGCGAGGTTTCGCGGCTCTCGTCCAACCGGCTGGCAATGCCATCCAGCATCGTCCGCATGCTCGCGACCGACAGGCTCATCCGCTTGTTATCGTCGCTGCGCGCCCCGAACATCCGCGCCATCGGCAACAGCAGACGCGGCTTCGGCCCCTGCTCGATCGAGGCGCGCGAACGCTGAAACCGCTCCACCCAATCAACCTCGGGGCGCAACCGCAGCACCTGGCGCAGATTCCAGCCGATCCCGAAAATCTCGACCAGCACGATCACCGAATTGACCACCGGGTTCGCCATGTAAAACTTCGCCAGCGTCGGCGCGATGATCGCCGCCAGCCCATACACCAGGACCAGAAACACCAGCATGCGAATGAGGTAGCGGTTCGGGCGCGTCATGATGGCAAAAAATCCCTACGGTATTTCCGTCAGCGTAACATGATTGGGCACGATTCCGGGCGGATTGCCCAGCGCCTGAACAATGATATGGTCGGACGCAACGCCCGCCCGCCGCAACACCGCCCGCACCGCCAGCCCGCGATTGAGCGCCATCCGCCGCGCCACCGAAGGATCGCCCGCAACGCCCGGCGCGGTTGCCTGCACAATGTAATGCGCCCGCGCATCCGCCTTCGCGCCGATGAAATGCGATAATTGGCGCGCAGCCCCGCCCGGCAACGCGACATCCACGCTCGGAAACACCAGCGTCACCGCGCGCGGGCCGGCCGGCTTGGGCGGCGGCGGCACGGCGGCGACCACCGGCACCGAAACCGGCGGCGGCGGTGGCGGCAAGGGCAGGGGGCGCATCACCACCGGGCGCCGCACAACCGGCCGCCGCACGATCGGCCGATACGGCCGGCGCACCACCGGCCGCTGCGGCGCCACCGGCTTGCCGGATAATTGCTGCAAGGCCTGCTGGTTCACCACGACCTGCGCCGACGCCGCACCGGCGCCGGACAGCGCCGCCAGTCCCAGCAGGATCGTTGCAAAAACCTGTCTCATCGGGCGGGAGTCTAGCGTAGAACGCCGGTTGCGCTCAATGGCCGCTTGAAAAAGGCAAAGGCCGGGGAAGAGCCTTCTTTTTTGCGAACAAAAAAGAAGCAAAAAAAACGTCTCTGATTTAAGCCCGTGCCGGTTTCAGCGCCCGTGCCCCCGGGTCAGAAAGTTTTTTGCTTCTTTTTTTTCAAAAAGAAGCCTTCCTTCCTACCCCTTTGGTCCCTCGAGCGCCTCCGCCACCAACTCCCGCAGGCGCGGCTGAATATGCGGATTCCCCGCCACGACATCTCCCGTAACATGCTCATGCCCGGCCGGATCGGTCGCATACCCGCCCGCCTCGCGCACCAGCAGCACCCCCGCCATCACATCCCAGGCATGGGTGCCCAGTTCCCAATAGGCGTCATACCGGCCCGCCGCCGTCCACGCGAGATCGAGCGAGGCCGCGCCAACCCGCCGCACCCCGGCCGTCTCCGGCATCAACGCGCCCAGCACCCGCGCGAACGCCAGCCGGTTCTTCGGCGCCGTCTTCGCAAACGGAATCCCCGTCGCGAACAGACAGGCCGACCAGTCTCGCCGCGCGGAAACCCGCAGCCGCTTGTCGTTCAGATAAGCCCCGCCACCCTTTTCGGCCCAGTAGATCTCATCCAGCGCCGGCGCAAACACCAACCCCGCCACGACCTCGGACCCGCCATCCGGCAGCCGCTTCTCGAGCGCGATGGAAATCGCCCAGTTCGGAATCGCATGCAGAAAATTGGTCGTCCCATCCAGCGGATCGATCACCCACCGCCACGCCCAGTTGTCCGAACCGCGCGGCCCACCCTCCTCACCGAGAAACGCATACCCCGGCCGCGCACGCTCCAACTCCTCGATCAGCGTCTGCTCCGATCGCACATCCGCCTGGCTGACGAAATCCGAAGGCCCCTTCACGGAAACCTGCAAATGCTCAACCTCGTTGAAATCCCGGATCAACCGCTTCGCCGCCTTCTGCGCCGCAGCAACCATGATCGTCATATGCGCCGAACGACGGGGAACCATGTGAAACACTCCAAAAGGGTTAAGAAGGCCAAGGGGCTCCGCCCCCTGGACCCCCGCCAGGAACTTAGTTCCTGGACCTCATTAGTTTCAGATGAGAGGGGGCTGACTTACTGTTTCAAAGAGTACGGACTTGATGCCCCCTCTCATCTGAAACGAGCGGGGTCTGGGGCCTAAGGCCCCAGCGGGGGTCCAGGGGGCAGCGCCCCTTGGCCTTACCTACCCTTTGGCGCGTTCCACATAGCTCGCGTCTTCCGTGCGCACGACCACGCGTTCGCCGGCTTCGACGAAGGGTGGCACCATGGTTTTCACGCCGTTGGCGAGTTTGGCGGGTTTGTAGGACGATGATGCGGTCTGGCCTTTCACCACGGGGTCGGCCTCGACGATTTCGAGAGTCACGGTGGCGGGCAGGTGGATGCCGACGGGATCGCCTTCGACCAGATCGACCACGACGGGCATGTTATCCTGCAGGAATGGCAGCATATCGCCGAGCAGATCGGCGGGTACAAGAAACTGCTCGAAGGTTTCGCCGTCCATCAGCACGAGGTTGTCACCATCGGTGTAGGAATAGGTGTAATCGCGGTTATCGGTCATCAACCGCTCGACGGTATCGGCGGTGCGCCAGCGTTCGTTGGTCTTGTTGCCGGTCTTGAGGTTGCGCATTTCCACCTGGATGAATGCGCCGCCCTTGCCTGGTGTGATGATCTGCTGCTTGAGCACGGTCCAGCGGTTGCCGTCATGTTCAATGACCTGGCCAGCGCGGATAAGGTTCGCCTGCTGCTTCATGAAAATACACTCGATCTGCGATAAGGATGCGGCGGCTTAGCCCGATGTGCGCCATTGGGCAAGGCGGGACGGCATCGCGGCGATTTCAGTCGGGTTTGGCCGGCTCGATTCGCGCCCGCACGAACCAGCCGATCGCGCCGACCGAGGGCACGCCGACCAGCGCGAGCGCAACCGGCGTGTTATGATGCAACAGCGCGACGGCCGCCGCCGGATCGGATATTATGTCGTCGTCGGGGTCTGCGCCGCTATCCGGCTCAGCGCTCACGATGCTTCATCGCGGCCGCCAGATCGTCGCCGACGGCCCGCCAATCCGCCGCGATCCCGCCGCGCTGCCTGGCGGCGGGCAGCCTGGTCGGGCCGGCAAAGAAAATCGCCGCCGACCCAAGCCCGGCCAGCACCCGATCGATCCGTGACCGCCGCGCCCGCGGTGGTTTGGCCGAACGCACGCCCATCGTGGTCGATAAACCCTTCAAATCCCTCAACCGGTCATCCAACGGACCAAACGCAGCGGTATCAAGCGCAGCGCCGCACGCCATATCCTCACGTTCTAACCATTCCCCCAAGCCCCGTCAAAATAATCCCCAGCCCGTCCTTATGCCAGCGCTGCACCGATTTATGATCAGCCCCCAGCACGCTCCCCAGCCGCCGCCAGGGAAACAGATACCGCCCGGTCAGCGGGTGCGTCAGCGCCCGCGCCCCCACGATCCGCCGCAGCACGAACCGGTCTTCCGGAATGAGCGCGAGCCACCCCAGCGTCTCGTCCATCCGGTCGATCGCCGCACCGGAGGGATGCGGCTGGCGCACCTGTGCCGGTTGCCAGCCATAGGCATCCAGCGCGCTGTGCACCACCTCGTAGCGCATCATCCGCAGATGCGGCGAATAGCCTGAATTCGGCATTGCCAGCAGCGTCGAGCCGGCATCCTCCAGCCGCGCCAGCAGCGCCGCCGCCGGATCGGGCGAACCCGTCACGGCCGGGCAGGGGCGAATGCCGACGCGTGGTGCCACACCCGAGCCGAGCACCGCGCCCGGTTGCGCGCGCACCGATACGGGCGAAGCCATCCCCCGCGCGCTCATCGCCGCGCCTCCCGCCGCCCGGCGCCGAGCGGCACGAACAGCGTGCCCTCCAGGATCGTGCCCGCGGTTAATACATCCCACGCCACCGGATGCCCGGCATGCAGCGGTGCGCGGTTGGGTTCATCCTCCGGCCGCCGTTCCGCCTTGCGCGGCGGCACCGGCCCGCCCGGTGCGTGGATTCGCCGCCCCCGTTCGATGATGGTGTTGCGCGATAATCCCAGCACATCCCCGATCGCCGCCCAGGTCGCCCCGGCGGCCCGCATCTGGCGGATCGTGTTATCGGCGGTTTCAGTCCAATCGCGACGTCCCGGCATGGTGAGCCTCCCTGGTTACAGGGAGAACGATACGGGAACACTATCGCTATGTCAATATAACTAACATTCAGTCAGACGATATCTCCACCCCGCGAAACCGCGCCCGCGTCACCGCATCCCCCGCGAGCGCAGCCCGCACCAGCGCCACGCCATCGGCGCCCGCCAGCACCACCACCCGCGTAAACAGCGCCACCTCGCCGCGCGCCCGCGCCAGAAACAACCGCGACAATGCCTCGCTCGCCGGCCCGCGCGGCGCGCAGCACGCACACCCCACGCCATGCAGCGGATTATCCGGCACCACGAACCGCGCCACCGCCGCGGCCGCCGGTGCCGGTGCATCCCCCTCGATCAGCACCGCATCCCCCGGCGCCACCGAACCGCCGAACACCACTTCGATCATTGCACCCCCGTTGCATCAAACATTGGAATCACCCGGTCCGTGCTATATCGTGAGACATCATGAGCAAACCACATCTTCTCGACGCCCTGCGCCACCACGTGCTCCTCTGCGACGGCGGCATGGGTGCGCGCGTCCAGGCCCTGACCCTCGATATCGAGCGCGACTATTGGGACAAGGAAAACTGCACCGAAATCCTCAACCTGTCGCGCCCCGACCTGATCCGTGAAATCCACCGCGGCTATTTCGAAGCCGGCGCCGACATGGTGGAAACCAACAGTTTCGGCGGCTCGCCGATCACGCTCGAAGAGTTCCAACTCGGCAACCGCGCGCGCGAGATCAACCGCATCGCCGCCGAGCTTGCCCGCGAAGCCGCCGAAACCTTCGCCGACGGCCGCGACCGCTACGTGCTCGGCAGCGTCGGCCCAGGCACCAAACTGCCCAGCCTCGGCAACATCGCCTACGACCCGCTGGAAGCCGGCCTCGCCGAGCAATGCCGCGGCCTGATCGAAGGCGGCGTCGATGCCATCCTGATCGAAACCTGCCAGGACACCCTGCAGATCAAGGCCGCCGTCAACGGCGCCAAGCGCGCGCGCGCCGAACTCAAGCGCGACATCCCCATTTTCGTGCAGGTCACCGTCGAGACCACCGGCACATTGCTGGTCGGGCCGGATATCGCCGCCGCCGCCACCGTCATCCACGCGCTGGATATCCCGCTGATCGGCCTGAACTGCGCCACCGGCCCGCAGGAAATGGCCGAGCACGTGCGCTACCTCGCGCAGAACTGGCCCGGCCTGATCTCGGTCCAGCCCAACGCCGGCCTGCCCGAACTGGTCGACGGCGCCACCCACTATCCGCTCGGTGCCGCCGAACTCGCCTCCTGGATGGAACGCTTCGTCCGCGAGGACGGCATCAATTTGGTCGGCGGCTGCTGCGGCACCTCCATCCCCCACATCGAAGCCCTCAACGCCATGCTGACCAAATTGGGCAACCCGCGCCCCACCCCGGTCGCACGCAAATCACACTGGGTGCCCTCGGTCGCCAGCCTCTACGGTGCCACACCGCTGCGCCAGGAAAATTCCTATTTCTCGATCGGCGAGCGCTGCAACGCCAACGGCTCGAAAAAATGGCGCGAGCTTCAGGAAAGTGCCGATTGGGACGGCTGCGTCGCCATGGGTCGCGAACAGGTCGCCGAAGCCTCCAACGCGCTCGACATCTGCACCGCCTTCGTCGGCCGCGACGAGCTGGCCGAAATGAACGAGGTCATCACGAGATTCACATCTTCGGTAAACGCCCCGTTAGTGATCGACTCCACCGAAACCCCCGTCATCGAAGCGGCGCTCAAACGCCACGGCGGCAAACCCATCATCAATTCGATCAATTTCGAGGACGGCGAACACATCGCCCGCGAACGCCTGACGCTCGCCAAAAAATTCGGCGCCGCCGTCATCGCGCTCACCATCGATGAAGTCGGCATGGCCAAGGAACCGCAGCAGAAACTCGAAATCGCCCGCCGCCTGGTCGATGTCGCCTGCAACCAGTACGGCCTGCCCCAGTCCGACCTGCTGATCGACCCGCTCACCCTTACCATCGCCACCGGCAACGAGGATGATCGCAAACTGGGCCAATGGACGCTCGAGGGCATCAAGCTCATCCGCGACGAATTCCCCGATATCCAGATCATCCTCGGCCTGTCCAACATCTCCTTCGGCCTCAACCCCGCCGCCCGCGCCGTCCTCAACTCGGTCTTCCTCGACCTCGCGGTCAAGGCCGGCATGACCGGCGCCATCGTCCACGTCAGTAAAATCCGCCCGCTGCACCTGATTTCGCCCGAAGAAATCGAAGTGATGGAAGATCTCATCTACGATCGCCGCCGCGAAGACTACGATCCGCTGCAAAAAGTCCTCGCCATGTTCGCCGACCGCAAGGCCGCCCAGGCGACCAAGAAAACCCGCGCCGACACCGTCGAAGGCCGTCTCAAGGACCGCATCATCGATGGCGACCGCAAAGGCCTGACCGACGAACTCGACGAGGCGCTCAAGCACCACAAACCGCTCGACATCATCAACAACATCCTGCTCGACGGCATGAAAGTCGTGGGCGAACTGTTCGGCGCCGGCAAGATGCAACTCCCCTTCGTCCTGCAATCGGCCGAAACCATGAAAGCCTCGGTCGCCTATCTCGAACCGAAAATGGAACGCGTCGCCGGCCAGGAAAAAGGCACCATCGTGCTCGCCACCGTCAAAGGCGACGTGCACGACATCGGCAAGAACCTGGTCGACATCATCCTGACCAACAACGGCTACCGCGTCGTCAACCTCGGCATCAAAGTCCCCCTCGCGGACATGGTCGCCGCCGCGAAGGAACACCGCGCCCACGCCATCGGCATGTCCGGATTGTTAGTCAAATCCACCGTCGTGATGCGCGAAAACCTCGAGGAAATGGCCCGCCAGGGCCTCGAAATCCCCGTCCTGCTCGGCGGCGCCGCGCTCACCCGCAACTATGTCGAGGATGATTGCGTCGCCGCCTACGCCGGCGGCCGCGTCGCCTACGCGCGCGATGCCTTCGATGGCCTGCACCTGATGGACAAAGTCACCGGCAACGCGTTCGATGACTATCTCGCCGCCCTGCAGGCCAAGCGCAAAGGCAAATCGCGCAACACCAGGCGCAAACTCGGCGAGGCCGACACCCGCGGCTTCGCCCCGGTCGATGTCAACGCAGCCCAAGCCCGCCGCCGCCGCCTGACCGAAAACCTCGCCGTACCCACCCCGCCGTTCTGGGGTCCCCGCGTCATCGAAACCCCGGCCAAGGCCCTCGTCCCCTTCATCAACGAGCGCTCGCTGTTCCAGTTCCAATGGGGCTTCCGCAAACAGGGCAAAACCCTAGAGGAATTCCTCGGCTGGGCCCGCCAGGAACTCCGCCCGATCATGAAGCGCATGCTCGCCCTCTGCGAAGCCGAGGACATCCTCAAGCCCCAGGCGATCTACGGCTACTGGAAAGCCGCCGGCCAGGGCAACGACCTCATCCTGTTCGAACCGGACGGCACCACCGAGGTCGCCCGCTTCACCCTGCCGCGCCAACCCCGCGACGATGGCGACTGCATCGCCGATTTCTTCCGCGACATCGAAGATGCCGAACGCGACATCATCGCCCTCCAGGTCGTCACCATGGGCCAGAAATCCTCCGAAATCGCGCGCGAGTGGTTCGAAGACAACCGCTACCAGGATTACCTGTATTTGCACGGCCTCTCAGTCGAAATGGCCGAAGCCATGGCCGAACACACCCACAAACGCATCCGCGCCGAATGCGGTTTCGCCGCCGAAGACGACCGCGACATCGAAAAAATGCTCGCCCAATCCTACCGCGGCTCGCGCTACAGCTTCGGCTACCCCGCCTGCCCGAAACTGGAAGACCAGACCCAACTCCTGCGCCTGCTCGACGCGGAACGCATCGGCGTCTCCCTCTCCGACGAATTCCAACTCCACCCCGAACAATCGACCAGCGCGATCGTGGTGCTGAACCCGAAGGCGAAGTATTTTTCAGTGTAACCGTTACGCAGCAAGCGCAGGTTGGGCCGAGCCCCAGCGAAGCCCGACAATCTCACCCGGGCTGCGGCGGATTGACGCACCGGAAATAACTCGTCGTCGCATCCCGCGCCATTGTCAGGTTGATCGTGCCAAGATCGGTCTCATTCGGAATGATCAGCGCCACATAATTGATGCCCGCCTGCGGCCGCTGCTCGACCGAGGCGACCGCGGCATCCTTCAATACCTGGCGCCCCCCGCCAAGCTTGATCTGCCCCTCGGTCTGCGCCAGCGACCAGTTGCGCTTGGTTTGATTGACTAACTGACACGACGCAGCCGCATCCGGCAGCTTGTACCCCACATAAAGCGTCTTGCCGTTGTTCAGCGGCACCGCCTGCACCACGTTCGCCATCGTCGCATTCTGGTTCAAAGTATAACTGCATCCCGCAAGCAACGGCATCAGTGCGGCAACCACGCAAAAACGCCCCCGCGAACGCTTCAATGAAAATGACATTTTGCCAAATTCCTCAATGAGATTGTGATCGGGCCAACCATAACAACGGTGCGGCGCATCCGCACCGCGACCGTTAACGTTACTACATCGAACCGGAACAACCCGCAATCACCCCCGCGCCCCCGGCCCGATCACGTCTCCGCGCTAACCCGCGCCCAACAATCCACCCAACCCCCAACCCAAAAAAAACCGGCGACGTGAAACCCCACGACGCCGGCCCAACAATCAAAAACGCCGAAGTCTTCCGCTTACGGAAAAACCCCCAACCTCAAACCCCCGCCGCCGCCGCAACTTCGGCCGCGAAATCGGTGGTCTCCTTCTCAATCCCCTCACCAAGCGTGAACCGCACAAACCGCGTCACCTCGGCGCCGGCATTGTGCACAATCTTCTGCACCTTGCTCTCGCCGTCATGCACCCACACCTGCTCGAGCAGCACCACATCCGCGAAATACTTGCGAACCCGTCCCTCGACCATCTTTTCGATAATCGCATCCGGCTTGCCCTCGGCCCGCGCCTGGTCGGCGAAAATCGCCCGCTCGCGCGCAACCGCCGCCGGGTCCACATCCGCCGCGCTGATCGCATCCGGCCGCGTCGCCGCAATATGCATGCCAATCTGCCGCCCGAGCGCGAACAATGCGTCCTCGGCATTGCCCTCCAGCGCCACCAGCACGCCAATCTTGCCCAGGCCCGGCTTCAGCGCGCCATGCACATACGAAGCCGCCGCACCCTTGGAAACCTCGATCACGGCAACCCGCCGGATCGTCATGTTCTCGCCCACCGTCGCAATCAGATGCGTCAGCTCCTCGGCCACCGAATGCGAAGTCCCCGGATACGCCGCCGCCTTCAACGCCTCGACATCCTCGCCCACGCTCAGCGCCAGCCTGGCCACCGTCTCGACGAACGCCTGAAACGCATCATTGCGCGCAACGAAATCGGTCTCGGCATTCACCTCGACCATCGCGGCCCTGTTGCCCTCATGCGCAACACCAACCAGGCCCTCGGCCGCAACCCGGCCCGATTTCTTCGCCGCCGCCGCCAGACCCTTCTTGCGCAGCCAGTCCACCGCGGCTTCCATGTCGCCGCCCGCCTCAACCAGCGCCTTCTTGCAATCCATCATCCCCGCGCCCGTCTTGTCGCGCAGATCCTTCACCATCGCGCCAGTAACTTCGGCCATGGTCATTCTCCTCAATTGATCAAAAAAACTCAGGCGTGAACGGCGGCATCCTCATCGGCGCCCGCATCCGGCGGCAACTCTTCCAACGCCCCGATATCCGCGCCCGAAGCCGCCATCTCCGCGCTGATGCCATCGAGCACCGCACCGGCAATCAGATCGCAATACAGCGTGATCGCGCGGATCGCATCGTCATTGCCCGGAATCGGAAACGTCACACCCTCGGGGTCCGAATTCGAATCCAGCACCGCAACCACCGGAATTCCGAGCTTGTTCGCCTCCTCGACCGCCAGCTTCTCCTTGTTGGTGTCGATGATGAACAGAATATCCGGCAGCCCGCCCATCTCCTTGATGCCGCCCAGCGCGCGCTCCAGCTTTTCCTTCTCGCGCGACAGGTTCAGAATTTCCTTCTTGGTCAGGCCCTGCGCCTCACCGCTCACCGTGTCCTCCATCTGCCGCAGCTTGCGAATGGAATTGGTGATCGTCTTCCAGTTGGTCAGCATGCCGCCCAACCAACGATGATTGACATAATACTGCCCGCACCGCTGCGCCGCCTCGGCCACATGGTCCGCCGCCGCCCGCTTGGTGCCGACAAACAACACACGCCCGCCACCCGCCGTCACATTACGCACCTCGCGCAACGCCCGCTCCAGCATCGGCACCGTCTGCTGCAGATCGATGATATGAACCTGATTCCGCACGCCAAACAAATACGGCGCCATCCGCGGATTCCACCGCCGCGTGTTGTGCCCGAAATGCACACCCGACTCGAGCAACTGACGCAACGAAACCTCTGGCATAGCCATGAGCAACATCCTTTCTATGACCGCCCCGCGGCGATCGTCCGGTTAAAACCTCCACAGAGCCATGCCTCGCGACACCGGACCCCAAAACAGGGGAAGGCGCTCCATGTGCGAATTATCAGCCCGAAGCTGACGCGCGCGGTATGACGCAGATGAGCGGGGAAGGCAAGGAAGCGGTTCTTTTTTGTAAAAAAGAACCAAAAAACTTTTTATATCAGGCGCAAACCGCCGCGCGGCTTCGTTGAGTCCCGGGCGCGTTATCAGGCTGTCGAATATGAGCGCGTCTGGGTCCGAAATGAACCGTGGCGGAAATCGTCTCACATGCGCGCATCTGTGAAGGCGGGGTCGCGCGCGTTTTTGGCCCGGCGCATGAAAAAGCGGTCGCGTCTGGTTTCGGACGCGACGATGCGATGATGCACCCTGAGCAGATCGGCGCGGGAGACGATGCCGCACAGGCGGCCGGCATCGTCGATCACGGGAATGCGCGGCGCATCGTCCCCGATCATGCGCGCGGCCACCGTGATCGCCATTTCACCGGTCCACGCGGTCACCAGGGGGCGGGTTGCGGTCGCCGTGGCAAGCAGCATGTCGCGCGGCGCGCCGCCGCCGATCCAGGTCAGAATATCGGCGCGCGACACCAGGCCAACCGGCCGACCCGCTTCGTCGGTCACCGGGTAGGCGCGGTGCCGCGCCTCCATGCTCAGGAAGAAATCGATGGCGGCACCAACCGTCAGGTCCGAGGCCAGGGTCTCGGCGGGCGAAGCCATGATATCGCCCACCCGCGCCACCGCCAGCGGGTCGATACTGTACTCGCGTGTCAAATGATGGCCACGCCGGGCGATTTTTTCGGTCAGGATCGAGCGTTTCATCAGCAGCACGGTCACGGCCATGCTGGCCATGCTGGCCGTGATGACGGGCAGAAGAATGAGATGGCTGCCCGTCAGTTCGACGGCAAACAATGTGGATGTCAGGGGCGCGCGCATCGTGCCACCCATCATGGCCGCCATGCCGGCCACGGCCCAGAAGCCGGGTGCGGCATGCGGCAGGACCGGCGCGGCGACCGCACCCAGCGCACCGCCCATGATCAGCAGCGGCGCCAGCACACCGCCCGATGTACCCGAACCCAGCGCGATCGCCCAGATCACCGCCTTGACCAGAAGGAGCCGCACCGCCGCCGCGCCCATCAACGTGCCGGCCAGCAGACGGGCGATATCAGGATAGCCGACGCCGAGCGCCGCGGGGTCGATCATGCCGCCGATGCCGACCACGATGCCGCCAAGCACGGGCCACCACATCCAATGGATCGGCAATTTTTCAAAATGATCCTCCGCGCCGTACACCATGCTGGTCAGCAGCGCCGAACCGAGGCCGGCCGCCAGTCCCAGCCCGACCCAGCCGAGCGCGTGCAGCGGATCGATCGTGACGGACCCCGTGTAGGGAAACAGCGGTGCCGGGGTAAGAATGAAACGGCGCTCGATCGCAGCGGTAATGCACGCGACCGACACCGGCACCACGCTGCGCGGCTTGAGCTCGAACAGCAGCAGCTCGATCGCGAGCAGGATTGCTGCCACAGGGGTTCCGAACACCGCCGTCATGCCCGCGCAGGCGCCGGCGACCAGCAGGGTCTTGCGCTCGGCGTCGGTCAGGGAAAAGCATTGAGCCATCAGCGAGGCGGCGGCCCCGCCCGTCATGATGATCGGGCCCTCGGCACCAAACGGACCGCCGGTGCCGATCGAAATGGCCGAGGAAACCGGTTTGAGGATCGCGACCTTGAGGTCGAGTTTCGAACCGCCGAGCATGATCGCCTCGATCGCTTCGGGGATGCCATGACCGCGGATTTTCTCTGACCCATAGCGCGCCATGATGCCGATGATCACCGCACCGCCGGCCGGAATCAGGATCGTCCACGCCGCCGGATGACCGTGGTGCAGCATCCCGCCCGCCGGCAGCATCCTGGTCGACCAGACGCCGTAATAGACCAGATCGTTGATCAGCCCGATCATCCGCAGCAGGACCCAGCCGGCCAGAACGCCGAACGTACCGGCCAACAGCGCGAGCGCGGACAGGGGAAACAACCGGCAGTCGGTCGTGAAATCGCCCAGGGCCTTGATGCCGGCGGGCGGTCTGACGGTGGTTTTCATGCGGCGCGAATCTCGATCAGGGCGTGAGTTGTGCGGCCCTATATATCGGATCACGATATATTTCAACGGTGTTCTCCGATGCGCTAAGACACAGCCATGCCCGAGCCGCATTTGACCGATCAGGACTATCAAACCCTTGCGGCGTTCCGCTTCGCACTGCGCCAGTTTCTGACTTTCAGCGAAACCGCCGCGCGGGACGCGGGGCTTACGCCGCGCCAGCATCAAGCGTTGCTGGGTATCAAGACGGCACAAAACACCGGGGGCGCCAGCATTGCCGATCTGGCGGGCTTTTTGATCCTCCATCACAACAGCACGGTGGAGCTGGTGGATCGCCTGGTGCGCGCGGGGTATGTCACGCGCGGGGACGACACGGCCGATCGCCGGCGTGTCCGGTTGAGCCTGACAGAGCAGGGCGAAGCCCGCCTGGCGGTCTTATCCAGCATCCATCTGGCGGAAATCGAGCGGATCGGTCCCGAATTGAAAAATCTTCTGTCGATGATGGAAGCCGCCAGCGCGAAACAGGTCGATCTCCCGTAACACCGACCAATCCCGCCCAACGCCCCCGCACGCCCTGAAAAACCAACAAAAGTTTTTTGCTTCTTTTTTACAAAAAAGAAGCGCTTCCTTTCTTCCTTCCTTCCCTGACTTTTTCCTTTCTCACCCCCCACCGACCATGGTTTACACTTACCCATGATCGCAAACGCGCCGTTCATGCCTGCCGACCCGACCGAGCGCTTTGCGGTGATCTTCCGTGCCCTGCAGCGCTCGGTTGCCGACAACGGCTACCGCCTCAAAATCCACGGCCCGCTCATCGTCCTGATCTGGAACTACCTCGCCCGCCAGATCGCCCGCTTCGCCCGCATCGCATCCCGCCCGCCCCAATCCCCCCGCACCCGTGCTCCCAGACCGGTCGAGCGCGAACCCGCCACCGCCAAACCCAAACCACCCCTCACCCTGCCGCGCGGCTTCGCCTGGCTGATCCGCCTGCTGCCCAACGGCCCCGCCACCGTCGTCGCCGGTGCCGCCGCCCGCGCCGATCTCCAGCTTTTCATGGAAGACCCCATCGTGCTGGAGCTGCTGGCCACCCACCCCAGCCTCGGCCGCATCCTCCGCCCCCTCCACACCATGCTCGGCCTGCGTCCCCCCCAAATCATCAAACGCCCCAGAAAACCCCGGAGCGAACCCACAAACGCCCCCACAGGCGCACCCACCCCCCGCCCCAAACGCCCCCGCCCCAGGCGCCAGCCCGACTTCATGGCCCAATACAAAGTCAACCCCGACGGCAGCATCGACTTCACCCCCGAACAACTCCGCGACATCCTCGGCCCACCCCCACCGCCCGTCCCACCCTGGCACCACCCCTTCGTGCCCTCGTTCGACGCCAAAAAAATGTGGCGCAAAGGCCCGCGAGGCTGATGCACGCCTAAATCGTTACGATATCATAACGAAATAGACAAACCAGACCCCGGAATCAGTGCGGCGGCGTCACTGACGCCGCCGCACCTCAGCCGATCTTCGCAGTCAGACCAATCAGGCCAGGTCGAACCGATCGAGGTTCATCACCTTGTCCCACACCCGGACGAAATCCTTCACGAACAGCTCCTGCGAGTCAGAGCACGCGAACAATTCCGCGATCGCCCGCAGCTGCGAGTTCGAGCCGAACACCAGGTCAACCCGGCTGCCGGTCCATTTCACCGCGCCGGTCCGCCGGTCGCGGCCTTCGAACACCTCGTCCGACACCGCGGATTTCTGCCAGACGATATCCATATCCAGCAGGTTGACAAAGAAATCCGTGGTCAGCCGCTCGGGCTGATGGGTGAACACGCCCACCCCCTTCTGCCCGGACGTCACGTTGAGCACCCGCAGACCGCCGAGCAGCACGGTCATTTCCGGCGCCGTCAGCGTCAGCAACTGGGCCCGATCGACCAGCAATTCCTCCGGCGAGCGGCGATGGCCGCCGGCGAAATAATTGCGGAACCCATCGGCCTTGGGCTCCAGCACCGCGAACGAGTCCACATCGGTCTGGTCCTGCGACGCATCGGTCCGCCCCGGCGTGAACGGCACTTCGATCGTGTGCCCCGCCGCCTTCGCCGCCTGTTCGACCCCGGCGCACCCGCCGAGTACGATCAGATCGGCGAGCGAAACCGCCTTGCCGTCGGTCCGCGCCGCATTGAACGCCGACCGGATGCCTTCCAGCGTTTGCAGCACATGGGCCAATACCGCCGGCTGGTTGACCTCCCAATCCTTCTGCGGTGCCAGCCGGATGCGCGCACCATTCGCCCCCCCGCGCTTATCCGAGCCCCGGAATGTCGAGGCGGAGGCAAACGCGGTCGAGACCAGCTGCGCAACCGACAGGCCGGAGGCCAGAACCCGCGCCTTCAAATCCGCAATCTCAGCCGGCCCGATCAGCGCATGGGTCACCGGCGGCACCGGGTCCTGCCAGATCTGCGGTACGGCCGGCACTTCAGGCCCGAGGCCACGAACATACGGCCCCATATCGCGATGGGTCAGCTTGAACCACGCCTTCGCAAAGGCTTCGGCGAACTGGTCCGGGTTCTCGTGGAACCGCTTGGCGATCGGCCCGTACTGCGGGTCGACCTTCAGCGCGAGGTCGGTGGTCAGCATCATCGGCGCATGGCGCTTGCCCGGATCATGCGCGTCCGGCACGGTGCCCTGCGCCGCCGGATCAGCCGGGGTCCATTGATGCGCGCCGGCCGGGCTCTTGGTCAGCACCCATTCGTAGTTGAACAGATTGTCGAGATAATTGTTGTCCCATTTGGTCGGATTGTGGCTCCACGCCCCTTCAAGACCGCTGGTGATGGTATGCGCGCCTTTGCCGGTGCCGTAGGTGTTCTTCCACCCCAGCCCCTGCTCCTCGATCGCCGCCCCTTCGGGCTCACGTCCGACATACCGGCCCGGGTCCGCCGCGCCATGGGTCTTGCCGAACGTATGGCCGCCCGCGATCAGCGCCACCGTCTCTTCATCGTTCATCGCCATCCGCGCGAAGGTCTCGCGAATGTCACGCGCCGAGGCGAGCGGATCGGGCTTGCCGTTCGGCCCTTCGGGATTGACGTAGATCAGCCCCATCTGCACCGCACCGAGCGGATTTTCGAGGTGCCGATCGCCGGTGTAGCGCTGATCGCCGAGCCAGGTATCCTCCGGGCCCCAGTAGATATCCTCTTCCGGCTCCCAGACATCCTCACGCCCGCCGGCGAAGCCGAACGTCTTGAACCCCATCGATTCCAGCGCGCAATTGCCGGCCAGAATGAGCAGATCGGCCCAGGACAATTTGCGACCATACTTCTGCTTGATCGGCCACAGCAGCCGGCGCGCCTTGTCGAGATTGGCGTTGTCGGGCCAGCTGTTGAGCGGCGCGAACCGCTGCGTGCCCGCCCCCGCGCCACCACGCCCGTCGCCGATCCGGTAGGTCCCCGCGCTGTGCCATGCCATGCGGATGAAGAACGGCCCGTAATGGCCATAATCCGCCGGCCACCAATCCTGCGAATCGGTCATCAGCGCGAACAGATCCGCCTTCACCGCCGCCAGATCGAGGCTCTTGAACTCCTCGGCATAGTTGAAACTCTCGCCCAGCGGATCGGACAACGATCCGTTCTGATGCAGGATTTTGAGATTGAGCTGATTGGGCCACCACGTCTGGTTCGACATGGCGGAAAGCACCGTCCGCCTGTCAGCCCCGCCGCCCGCAACCGGGCATTTGCTATCGCCGTCCATTGTGTCTCCGTTGGGTTGTTGATTGATTGAGATCCACGCTGCCGCCCTTAGAGCACCTCACGACGTTATAGGTGAAGTCGATTCTCCATATCTCATTCATCGGGCAAACCTATGCCTTGCGAGCGGCCGATCTTGCTTGTTTCGCCAGATCGGACACAACCACGCCATGCAGCCCATCGCCCTTTATATCCATTGGCCGTTCTGCCTGTCGAAATGCCCCTATTGCGACTTCAATTCCCACGTCCGCGCGGCGATCCCCGAGGCGCGCATCATCGCCGCCCTGCGCACCGAGCTTGCCTTCGAAGCCACCCGCCTCGGCCCGCGCCGGCTTGCCTCGATCTTTTTCGGCGGCGGCACACCGAGCCTGATGGCACCTGAAAGCGTCGCGGCGCTGATCGCCGATGCGACCGCGCTCTTCACCCCGGCGCCCGATCTTGAAATCACCCTCGAAGCCAATCCCACCAGCATCGAGGCCGGCCGCTTCCGCGCCTATCGCGCAGCCGGCGTCAACCGTATCTCGATCGGCGTGCAGAGCCTCGACGATGCGGCGCTCACCTTCCTCGGCCGCAACCACTCCGCCGCCCAGGCGATGGCGGCGGTCGAAATCGGCCGCGATATTTTCCCCCGCGCCAGTTTCGACCTGATCTACGCCCGCCCCGGCCAGACCCTCGCCGCCTGGCGCGCCGAACTCGCCGCCGCGCTCGCCGTCGGGCTCGATCATCTATCGCTCTACCAGCTCACCATCGAGCCCGGCACGCAATTCGCGACCCTTTACGGCCGCGCCGCCTTCACCCTGCCGGACGATGAGGAGGCCGCCGCGTTATATGACGCCACCGCCGACGTCGCCGCCCAATTCGGCCTCGCGCCGTATGAGATTTCGAACTACGCGAAACCGGGCCAGGAATCCCGCCACAACCTCGCCTACTGGCGCTATCAGGATTACGCAGGCATCGGCGCCGGCGCGCATGGCCGGATCACCCTCGGCGATCAATTGATCGCGACACGCCGGCACCGCGCGCCGGAGGCATGGGCCCGGCGCGTCGAGGCGCGCGGCCACGGCAGCGTCGAGGAGACCGAGGTCACTGCGGATGAACGCGCCCGCGAAGCTTTGCTGATGGGCCTGCGCCTTGCCGAAGGCATCGACACCAAAGCCTATGCCGCCCGCACCGGCCGGGCGCTGATCGACACGCTCGACCCCGGCATCCTCGATCAGGCCCTGCTCGCCGGCTACATCGAAGCGACGCCCGGGCGCCTGACCGCCACCGCCGAAGGCCGCAAGCGGCTGAACTCCCTGCTGGCCGCGCTGGTTCGATAAACCGTCGATGCTCAACCGGCTGCGCCCGCATCTCTGGCCGATCGCCGCCCTCATCCTGCTGCCGGTCGCGGCCAGCGCTTTGTTCGTGCTGGGCCTGCGCAGCAACAACCCCGCCGACGTCTGGAGTTCGTTGACCACGCCCGGCTCGCCCACGCTGCTCGGTGGCCCGCCGGGGTATTGGGACGCCTCGATCGGCCTGCTGACCCAACCCCTGGCCCGGCTCAGCGCGTCGGACTGGCTGCGCGGCATCGTCCCCTGGTGGAACCCCTATACCGGAATCGGCATGCCGCTCGCCGCCGAGATGCAGACAATGTCGTTCTTCCTGCCCTTCGTGCTGATCATGAAATATTGGCAGGGCTGGTTCGTCGTGAAGCTGCTGATGCAGGTCATCGCGGGGCTCGGCACCTATGCGCTGATGCTCCAGCTCGGCTGCCGCCGTACGCCTGGCCTGGTCAGCGCCGGCCTGTTTGCCTTGAACGGCGCATTCCTGATGGAACCGCACGCGATGGGCTCGCTCGCGTTCCTGCCGCTGATCCTGCTCGGCATCGAGCGCAGCGCCACCGCCGCGCGCTCCGGTGCGGCGCAGGGCTGGCACTGGATCGTGTTCGGCCTCGCTTATTCGCTGTACGGCGGCTATCCGGAGGTCGCCTATCTCGACGGATTGCTGGCCGCGGCCTGGACGTTGGCGCGCTTTGCCACGCTCGGTGCCGCGCGGTGGCGCTTCGCCGGCAAGATCATGCTGGCGTTGATCATCGGCCTCGGTCTGGCGCTGCCGCTGGTGGTGCCGTTCCTGAATTACGCCGCTCATAGTTTTCTGGGCGCGCACAAGGCGGCCTACGCGGTCGATCGCCTGCCGCCGACGTTGATGCCGCTCGCGCTGTTTCCAATGATCTACGGCCCGACCGGCATTCATGCATCGGCCGGGTGGGTTGCCGCCCACCTGCCGAAGCTTGCCCTGGTCAAACTTGGCGGCTGGCTCGGCGTTACCGCGGTAGTCCCGGCCATGGCTGCGCTGCTCCGCGCGCGGACCGATCCGGCGCGCGGCCTGATCATCGGCCTCGGCATATTCCTCGGCGTCGGTCTTGCGCGCTGCTACGGGATTCCCGGTGTCGCCGCCGTGCTGAACGCCATCATCCCTGATCTCCATCTGGTCAATACCGCGCGATTCCTGTGGCCGGCCCTGT
This sequence comes from Acidiphilium sp. PA, assembly GCF_026191915.1. Classification (GTDB taxonomy): domain Bacteria; phylum Pseudomonadota; class Alphaproteobacteria; order Acetobacterales; family Acetobacteraceae; genus Acidiphilium. Next base: position 297,044 of record NZ_JAIMBY010000001.1, on the reverse strand, counting down.
CGATGGCAACCTTCGTGCTCGCCGGCATCGGGCTCGATCGCTGCGCCGCGCGCCCGCTGAGCCTGCGGCGGGCTGCCCTGATCGGTGCCCTGCTCATGGCGGTGATCGCCGGCGTCGTCCTGCCGGACCGGGCCATCATCACCGGCTGGTACCATTTCGCGAGTCCGCCGGTGCGCGTGACGATCGTGCTGGGCACGGGGTTCGAGGCTCTGGCTGGATTGATCATTCTGGCGGCGCTGGCCGGGCTGAACCCTGCGGCCCGGCGCGCCCGCATGATCGCGGCGGCGATGCTGCTCGATGCCTTCGTGGTCGCAGCCCTGCCACAACTGTCGGCACCGCGCCCTTATCGGTACTACACCGGCGGCATCGCCTATCTCAGGGCGCATCTCGGCCGCGCACGGGTCTATTCGCTCCGCCCGTTCGGCCCGGACTATCCGGCCGGCTACCGCCTCGCCTCGATCGATGACAGCCAATTGCCGGTGTCGCAGGCGTGGAGCGACTATATCAGGCACCATCTCGATCCGTATGACACGGGCATGATGTTCGTGGGATGGTGGAAAGCACCGCCTGGCAGCGGCCAGGGGCGTACCATTCTGTTCGATCACGTGCGCGACTATGCCGCGGTCGGCGTCAAATATGTCATCACCAGCCCCGGCCAGACCAGCCCGTTCCTGCGCACCGTTACGCTGCCGCGGGCAGACATCTTTGCAGGTGCCGCAGCTCTGGGTGCCGGCGCATCGCTCGACACCGCGTTTGACGCGCGGCAGGTCGCGGCCGTGACGGCCGGCCTGACCAGGATCGATCACGTCGCCGTCCTGATCGGCACCTACGACGGCAGTTCGACCGGCATCCTGTCCGCCCGCCTCTGCGCGGGCGCGCTGTGCGCCGCCGGCACCGCGCCGCTCGCCACCGCGCAGGACGATGCCTGGCTGAACATCCCCCTGCATCCGGCCATCGACCTGACCGCGGGTGCGGCACTGCATCTGCGCCTGACCCATGTGATCGGCGCGCATCCCGTGGCAGTCTGGCTGCGCCGGTCCGCCGCCGGGACGACGATGCCGGATCTGCGCCTCGGCCAGACCCTGCCGGGAGGCTCGGTCATGCCGGTCTATCAGGATGCGGTCATGTCGATCTTTCGCATCCGGGCCTATCATCGCTATTTCAGTGCAGATCCCGCCTGCCGCCTGACCGTGCGGGGTCGAAACGACCTCACTGCGGATTGTCCGGCACCGGCGATCCTGGTCCGTCAGGAAGCCTGGTTCCCCGGCTGGCGGGCGCGGCTGAATGGGCGCGCCCTACCGGTTGCGCGCCACGGCACCCTGTTTCAATCGGTCGTGCTGCCGGCCGGGCACGATGTCGTCACATTCAGCTATCGCCCGCGTGGCACGCGGCGATCGGTCACGCTGGCGGGCTTGGCCCTTGCACTCTGGGTTGGATGCGCACTGTGGCCCCGTGCCGCGCTCAGACGACGTGCTTTGCCGTCTGGCCGAACAGGATCTTCTTCGACTCTTCATTGACCGTCGCCTGCTGGGAAATCGCTTTCGCCTTTTCGTAGGCGCGCACGGTGGCCGGGCGGTCCTTGATCGCGTGGAACCAGCGTTTCAGATGCGGAAAATCATCGAGGTTCTGGCCCTGCCGCTCATACGGGACGATCCACGGATAGCTCGCCATGTCCGCGATCGAGTAATCCCCCGCCATGAACTCGCGGTCCGCGAGACGCTTGTTGAGCACGCCATACAGCCGGTTGGTCTCGTTGACATAACGGTTGATCGCATAGTCGAGTTTTTCCGGGGCATACTGGCTGAAATGATGGTTCTGCCCGAGCATCGGGCCCAACCCGCCCATCTGCCAGAACAACCACTGCATCACCTCGGTCCGGCCCCGCTGGTCGGCCGGCATGAACATTCCGGTCTTTTCCGCCAGGTACTGCAGGATCGCACCTGATTCGAAAACGCTGATCGGCGCACCGCCATCCCCCGGCGCGGTATCGACGATCGCGGGGATGCGGTTGTTCGGCGAGATCCTGAGGAACTTGGGGCTGAATTGATCGCCCGCGCCGATATTGATGGCATGGATGTTATACGGCGTAGCGGCCTCTTCGAGAAACATCGTGATCTTGTGGCCGTTCGGCGTCGTCCAGTAGTAGAGCTCGATCATCATCCATCTCCACGGTTCATTTCGATATAGGGCGCGCCACGATGGGTTGAAACCCGCCGATGCCGGACCCGCGCAGCACCAGCGCCGCCCCCGCCAGCCCGCATCCGGCGAGCCCGAGCGTGGCCGCCGGCGGCAGAAACACCAGCAATCCCGTCGCCAGGGACGCCACGATGACCCAGACGCCGGTCGATAGCTGCGATTGCAGCGCGCTGGCCGCCGCCGTCTCGCCCGCGGGAAACTCGGTCTGCACGCCATAGAACACGGCGCCCGCCACCACATTGCTGAGCAGATGCGCGCAGAACACCAGGGCGAACACCAGCGGCAGCGACGGCACCAGAAACGCGAGCGCGTACAGGATGAAAAATCCGATCATCGGCACCAGCGCCGCCCCACGCCGTGCGACCATCAGCCGGAGGAGGCATTCCGGCGCCAGCAGCCGCCCGGCCAGCATGCCGGTGCGCCGCCCGGCCAGCACGATGATGGGTGCCGCGACCAGCCCGATCACCGGCAGTGCGCCGTAATGCCGCTCGGCGGCGGCGGCCGGCAGGCCGACCATCAGCGGCACGATCACCATGTTCAACGAGGGTTGCAGCATCAGGCTGCGCCATTTGGTCTCGGCCCGGCGCATCGCCCGCAGCGTGGCGGCCCAGCGCGCCGGCACTTCCGGCCCGGCGTAGTCGCGCAGCACGCCGGGGAAGAACAGGGTGCTGACATGGATCATCCCCGCCAGCGCGAAACAGCCGGTCGCGAGGGGAAAGAACACTGCCAGCCCCTCGCGATCGAACCAGATTGTGCCAAAACCGACACCCGCGACCATGCCCACCGCCATGAAGATCGCATCGAGCTTCAATGCCAGCACGGCACCTTTGCCCGCGCCGAACACATCGCGGATGAAGCGCGACAGGGCCGGCAGGATCGCGCTGAACACGATGCCGAGCAGGAATGCGACAATCAGCAGGCACAGCGGAATCCGGTACAGCCCGGTCAGAAACAACACCAGGAACCCGGCAGTCGCGATCGTGTAGCCCAGCCCGATCACCGCGCGCACGCCGAACCGCCGGTTGAGCAGATGCGCGAGCCAGCCGCCGAGCAGCATCGGCACGCTGACCATCACGAAATCCAGCGCGAACAGATAGGACGCCACGTGCTCGCGCGCGAAATACCCGTAGGTCGCGACATCGAACAGGCCCATCGCGGTGTCGAAAAAGAAGAACCCGCCGTTGAGCAATAAATAGGCCGCGAGCTGCCAGCGCCGGTCCCGCGTCATGGCGGCGCCGCCCCGCGGTGCGCGGCGATGCGCGGATGATCGAGCGAGCCGGATAGTTTGATGGGCAGCGCCGGCGCCGCGATCGGGCCATCGATGTGCGGCCGCAGGATCGCGGTCAGGGCCAGCCGGTCGTGTGCGAAATCCACCGTGCCGCCGAGCCCGATCGATCCCGCCGCGCCGGTGAGGCTGGACTGATCCAGCGTCATCACGCCGCCCGCCACGGCGCCTTGCAGGGTGGTGGTATCAAATACCGTCGTGCCAGGCTGCAGGGCGGCCCGCACCGCCATGCGCAGCATCGCATCGCCCGGGTGCGCCGGTTGCCGTGCCAGCGCCTGCGCCAGCGCGTTGGCGGCCGCGGCGAGATCGATCCCGCGGATCGCGAGCGCGCTGCCGAGCGCCGTGACATGACCGGCGAGCGTCGTGCGCCAGTCCGCCGGTGAGGCGCCCTGCGCCGTCAGATCAACGGTCAGACCCAGCGTACCGGCATCGACCGGCACGGCGATACCGCTGTCCTGCGCCAGTGTCGCGGCATCGGCGTTCTGCAGGTGCGCCTTGATCGTGATGCCGGCGGCGGGGCCATCGGTGAGCGTCGCGTCGCCCCCCAGCACGCCGCCTGCGACCTCCGCCCGGTCGATGCTGAGTGTTGCCGCGGCATCGCCAACGCCGAGACTGCCGGCTACATGCCGGGCAACAACCGTCTGCGCATCCGCGATGCGCGCGGCGGTGATGCGTGGCAGCGCGATCCGCAGCGTGCCGGCCATCGCAGCACCGGCCAGATGCAGCACTGTGTCCGGCGTCGGGATCATCAGCGTATCGGCGGCGATGGTGCCGGCGATCGCGGGCCGGTGACCCAGCCGCAGGCTCAACGAGCCGCTGGTGGTCAGCGCGCCGAGCGAGAGCACGAAATCGGGCAGGCCGAGCCGGTCATCGCTCAGAAACGCCGACGCCCGCAGGCTGACCGAGCCCGCGCCTGGCCAGTCCAGCCCGTTGCGCGCACCAAGCGCCCCCGCGCCGCCGAGATCGCGGATCACGGCTACCGCATTCGGCGCATGCAGCGTCACCGCCCCGGTCGCGGTGCCGCCGGCCAGATCGATCACCGGCAACGCCGCCGCCCTTATCGCGCCGAGATGCAGCGTGAGCCCGGTATGCAGCGCCCGCATCGGCCCGGCCGCGACCAAGGCGGCCGCGAAGCGGTGATGCCACACCGGCAAGCCGAACCACGCCGGCGGCTTGCCGCCCGATCCGTGCGTGATCGCCGCCAGCGTCGCCGCCGCATCCGGCCCGGTGATCAGCCAGCGCGCCGCCATGATGCCGCCATCGCTCCGGCGCGCGCCATGCCCGACCACCAGCGTCTGGCCGATCCGCAGCGTCGCCAGCGACAGCGCGACACCACCGCCCGAGGCCGCATCGCGCAGCGCACCGTCGATCAGCAGATGCGCGCCGGTGAACAGCGGCGGCGCGCCCCTGGTTTGCGTCACGATATCGAACGTGCGCGCCCGCAGGGCGATCGGCCCGGCGATGGTCGGGGTCTTGTCCAGCAGCGCCGCGCGCAGCGCGCGGAGGGCCACCGGCGTCAGGCGCAGGTGGTCGAATGCGAGATCGGCGGCGATCGCGGCACCGCGGCGGCCCGGGCGCAGCATCAATCCGCCGGTGAAGCGCGAACGCGGCCAGGTCTTGCCGCCGATCGCCCCCTCGAGCCGCGCCAGGTCGATCGCCCCATCCGCCCCGAGCCGCAAATGTCCCGCAAGCAAGAGCGCGCCCAGCCCATCCGGCCAGTCTGGCAGCCAGGCATAGCGGGCGCGCAGCGCCGCAATGGTGCGCGCCGGATCGGGAGCGGCAATCCGCACCCGGTCCGCGCCGCCGGAGGGGGTGGACCGGGCCAGCGTCAGCGATCCCGCGCCCGGCAGGCTCATCGCCAGCGCCTGAACTTGCGTCCCCGCCGCATCGCTCGTCAGATCGGCGTGGATCGATTTGACGGTGAGGGGGTTGACCCGGCTATCGGTCAGGTCGAGCCGCGCCGCGATCGGCAGCACCGCCGCGATGTGCCGCAGCAGGGTCTGCCCGGCGCCGATCCGCCAGCGCGCTCCGGTCAGATCGAGCCGCAGCAGCGGTGCCGGGCGCAGTGCGATCGTGGCGCTGCCGCGCGTATGGCTGGCATCGCCGATCCTGGGGTTGGTCACGCGCGCATCGATATTGTTCAGCGTCACGACCGCGCCATCGGCGGCGAGGCCAGCCTTGAACTGCACCGGGCCGGATGTGCCGGATGCGCCACCCAGCCCCGCCAACGTGCCGCCGAGGGTGCCGCGCAGCACGCTCGCGCGGTCGAGCGTGCCTTTGAAATCCATCCGCCCGGCCTTGCCGTCGAGCCGGATCGTGCTCTGCACCGGCGCGGGCGCGGCACCGCCGGTGTTGTCGATATCCAGCGTCACCGAGGCCGGCACGCCATCGATCGCCAGCGTGCCGGATGCCGCCAGCACCGCGTTCGGCCCGCCGGTGAAGATCGACAGATCGACATGATCGAACGTCAGCGATCCCAGCCGGAACACGCCATCGACGATGGTGGCATGCAACGAGGCCAGCCAGAGCGGCGGTGCCACGGCGGCGGCACCGCCCGGCAGCGGCCAGGGCAGCGCCACATCGGGTTTGCGCAGCGTCAGCCTGGTCGCGCGCAGCCGACCCAGCAGCAAGGGCAGGGGGGCAAGGTCGAGCTTCAGCGTCGCCGCGGTGATCAACCCGCCCTTCGGACTGCCGATGGTGATGGTATCGGCGCGCAACTGCGGATCGGGCAGCAGCGATAATTCGATCGGCCCGGCAATGCTCACCCGCCGCCCCAGCGCATCGCTCGCCAGCCGCTCGATCGCCGCACGATGGTAATTGCCCGAGGCGATGCGCGGCAGATAGACGATCGCGACGGCGGCCAGCCCGATCACCGCCAGCACGGCGATGATCCGCCGTGCAACCCTGGTCCGATGATCCGCCGCGTCGCTCATGCGCGCGCTGGTATCAGACCGGGCGGTTCTGTGCGACCCCTGGGGCGGGAACTTCGGAGAAAGGGAGAGGAGGGAAGAGTCTTCTTTTTTGTGAACAAAAAAGAAGCAAAAAAAACTTTGTTAATTTGGGCCAGTGCCGGTGAAAACGCCCGTGCCTCAGAGTCAGAAAGTTTTTTGCTTCTTTTTTTCAAAAAAGAAGCCTTCCCTTCTCTCAACCCCGCACAACACCCGCACCCCCCATCGCCGCCCACGCCGCCGCCAGCGATCCATCGAGGTCGATCGCGCGGCACGCCGGTTCGATCACCCGTGCCGCGAACCCGAAGTGCCGCGCGTCCTGCGCCGACCAGGACACGCAGTAATCGGTCGCGAGCCCGCACAGATCGACGGCGGTGATGCCGCGCGCGGCCAGATAGCCATCGAGCCCGGTGCGGCTGGTCCGGTCGGCTTCGAGAAAGGCCGAATAGGAATCGATGCCCCGGTTCGACCCTTTACGCAGGATCAGTGTCGCGTGCGGGATCGTGAGGCCGGGATGCAGCGCGGCCCCTGGGCTGCCCATCACGCAATGATCCGGCCAGAGCACCTGGGTTCCGTAGCCGAGCGTGATGGTCTCGAACGCCGCCCGCCCGGGATGCGTGCTGGCGAAGGAGACGTGCCCCGCCGGATGCCAGTCCTGCGTGATCACTACGGTTTCGTAGTGCACTGCCAGCGCGTTGATCACCGGCACCACGGCATCGCCATCCGGCACCGCGAGCGCGCCGCCGGCGCAGAAATCGCGCTGCACATCGATCACGAGAAGGGCGGTGTTGCGGTTCATCGTTATAAAACAGGATGGCCGCGCACGCCGAGGTAGAGCGAATAGACCGACGTCGTCGCGGTGATGAACAGGCGGTTGCGCTTCGGCCCGCCGAAGCAGAGGTTGCTGACCATTTCGGGGATATCGATCTTGCCGAGCGGTGTGCCGTCCGGCGCGAAGGCGGCGACCGCATTACCCGAACCGCAACTGGTCCAGATGTTGCCGTGCTCATCGAGCCGGAACCCGTCGGCGAAGCCGGGTTCGATCACGGTGAACACCCGTCCCGCGCCGAGGCGCGTCCCGTCGATCACCTCGTGCACCCTGATGTGATGCGGCCCGCCTTCGCGATGGGTGAAACCGGTATCGGCCACGTAGAGGAACCGCTCGTCCGGGCTGAAGGCAATGCCGTTCGGCCGCTCGTAATCATCGGCGACGACCGTGAGCGCACCGCTCGCCGGGTCGAACCGGTAGACGCGGCAGGCCCCGATTTCGCTTTCCGCGCGGTGGCCCTCGTAATCGGACATGATGCCGTAGTCGGGGTCGGTGAACCAGATCGAGCCGTCCGATTTCACCACCACATCGTTGGGTGAGTTGAGTTTTCTGCCCTCGAACCGGTCGACCAGCACGGTCACGCTGCCGTCGTATTCGGTGCGGCTGACGCAGCGCCCGCCGTGCTCGCAGCTGATCAGCCGGCCCTGGCGGTCGCGGGTGTGGCCGTTGGTGAAACGGGCCGGGGCGCGATAGACATCCATCTCCCCGGTCGGCCACCAGCGCATGATCCGGTCGTTGGGAATGTCTGACCACAGCAGGCAGTTCGCGTCGCCGAACCAGACCGGACCTTCCGCCCAGCGAAATCCGGTCGCGATCCGCTCGACTGCCGCGTTCATCAGCAGCATCGGCCGCATCCGCGGATCATAGATATGGTAACCTTCGCTCATTGTCGGTGTTCCCCCCTCTTGCTTTCTGCGCACGTTGGTCTGCCTGCGGCGCTGGTTGGTCTGCTTGCGGTGCGTGTTGGTTATTGGTAATCGTCATCTATCAACCGCACCAGTTTCGGTCCAGTCGGCCCCGCTGGCAAGCAACAAGATGATGAGGAACGACTATGTCGAACACAGGACGCGTCGCCGGCAAAACCGCTTTCGTTACGGCCGCGGGGCAGGGGATTGGCCGCGCGATTGCTGAAACCCTGATGCGCGAAGGCGCCAGGGTGATCGCGACGGACCGCGATGCCGGCCTGCTCGCCGGAATCGAGGGCGCGATGGCGCTCGATGTGACCGATGCCGCCGCGATCGCGGCGATCGCGCAGTCGGTCGGGCCGGTCGATATTCTGGTCAACGCGGCCGGCTACGTCGCGCACGGCGCGGTGCTCGATTGCGCCGAACGGGACTGGCAGTTCTCGTTCGATCTCAACGTGACATCGATGTTCCATACGATCCGCGCGTTTCTGCCGGGCATGCTGGAAAGGCGTGGCGGCTCGATCATCAACATCGCTTCCACGGTCGGGTCGATCAAGGGCACGGTCAACCGTTTCGCGTATGGCGCCTCGAAGGCGGCCGTGGTGGGGCTGACCAAATCGGTCGCGGCCGACTACGTCACCAAAGGGGTGCGCTGCAACGCGATCTGCCCCGGGACGGTGGAAAGCCCGTCGCTGCGCGGCCGCATTGCCGCCCTGGCCGCTGCCCGCAACACCGACACCGCGACGATCGAGGCGGAGTTCGTTGGCCGCCAGCCGATGGGAAGGCTTGGCACGCCCGAAGAAATGGCCATGCTCGCCTTGTATCTCGCCTCCGACGAATCCCGCTTCACCACCGGCGTCGCTCATGTGATTGACGGCGGCTGGTCGAACTGAAAGCAACACCGATGAGCAATACCCCGACCAAGCTGCGTTCGGCCCAATGGTTCGACAATCCCGGCAATCCCGGCATGACCGCGCTCTATTTGGAGCGCTACCTGAATTACGGGCTGACCCGTGAGGAATTGCAGTCCGGCAAGCCGATCATCGGGATCGCGCAGACCGGCAGTGATCTGTCGCCGTGCAACCGCCATCACATCGAACTGGCCAAGCGGGTGGCCGATGGCATTCGCGCCGCCGGCGGCGTGCCGATCGAGTTTCCGGTCCACCCGATTCAGGAAACCGGCAAGCGCCCGACCGCAGCACTCGACCGCAACCTGACCTACCTTGGCCTGGTCGAAGTGCTGTTCGGCTATCCGCTCGACGGCGTGGTGCTGACCACCGGCTGCGATAAAACCACGCCCGCGATGATCATGGGTGCCGCCACCGTCGATATCCCGGCCATCGTGCTGTCCGGCGGCCCGATGCTCGATGGCTGGTTCGAAGGTGAACTGGTCGGTTCCGGCACCGTGGTATGGGAAGCCCGCCGCCGGCTCGCCGCCGGTGAAATCGCCTATGACAAATTCATCGACATGGTGGCCGGCTCGGCCCCCAGCGTCGGCCATTGCAACACCATGGGCACCGCGAGCTCCATGAACGCGATGGCCGAAGCGCTGGGGATGTCGCTGCCCGGCTGCGCCGCCATTCCCGGCCCGTACCGCGAGCGCGCGCAGATCGCCTATGAAACCGGCAAGCGCATCGTCGACATGGTGCATGAGGATTTGCGCCCGTCGCGCATCCTGACGCGCGAAGCCTTCGAGAACGCCATCGTCTGCGCCTCGGCGATCGGTGCTTCGACCAATTGCCCGCCGCATGTGATCGCGATCGCGCGGCACATCGGCGTCGAACTCGACATCGCGGATTGGGACAGGATCGGCTACGAAATTCCGCTGCTGGTCAACATGATGCCGGCCGGCAAATATCTCGGCGAGCGGTTCCACCGCGCCGGCGGCCTGCCCGCCGTGATCGGCGAGCTGATGCGCCATGGCAAGATCCGCGAAGGGGCGCTGACCGTCTCCGGCCGGACCATGGGCGAGGAAAACCGCGGCAAGCGCAGCATCGATCCCGAAATGATCACCGATTATACGACCCCGCTGCACGAACACGCCGGGTTTGCCGTGCTGACCGGCAATCTGTTCCACAGCGCGATCATGAAAACCTCGGTGATCTCGCCCGAGTTCCGCGACCGCTTCATGCGCAAGCCCGGCGATCATGATGCATTCGAAGGCCGCGCCATCGTGTTCGAGGGGCCGGAGGACTATCACGACCGGATCAACGACGCCTCGCTCGGCATCGATGCCGACTGCATCCTGGTGATCCGCAATTGCGGCCCGATCGGTTATCCCGGCTCGGCCGAGGTGGTGAACATGCTGCCGCCGGATGCGCTGGTGAAACAGGGCGTCAACCAGCTGCCCTGCATCGGCGACGGGCGGCAGAGCGGCACCTCGGGCAGCCCCTCGATCCTGAACGCATCGCCGGAATCAGCGGTCGGCGGCGGCCTGCTGCTGCTGAAAACCGGCGATCGCATCCGGGTCGATCTCAAGACCCGCACCGCCAATATCCTGATCGACGAAGCCGAACTGACCCGCCGGCGCGAGGCGATGGAACTGCCCGAACTGCTCAACCAGACCCCCTGGCAGGAAATCCACCGCCGCTTTACCGGCCAGCTGGAAACCGGCGCGGTAATGGAACACGCGGTCGGCTATCAGCGGATCGCGGAACGCTTCGGCGTGCCGCGCGATAATCATTGAGGCTTGGGTTTTTCGGCGGCGGGCTGTAACGGCAAAAAGCAAGGGAAGGTCTTCTTTTTTGTGAACAAAAAAGAAGCAAAAGAAACTTTGTTAATTTGGGTCTGTGCCGGTTTCAGCGCCCGTGCCCCAGGGTCGGAAAGTTTTTTGCTTCTTTTTTTCAAAAAAGAAGCCCTTCCTTTACCTAGTGTATCCCCACATTGCGCCGGTTGCCTCGCATCCCCACTATAACCGTCATGACGGTTGCCGAACCCGCCCTGCGCCAGCCTGCCCGGATCTTCGGATCGGAGTCCGCCTCGCTTGGCGAGTGACGTTTCGCATCCCGTCGCCCTGCGCGACTGCCCATACTGCGGCCTGATCTCGACGGTGCCGCACAATGTGCGCGGTGTCGCGGCCAGCTGCCCGCAATGCACCAGCGGTCTCGGGCGCATCTGGCACCCCGACATGCGCATCCCGCGCGGCTGGGCGCTTGCCGCCGGCTTGTTTTACGTATTCGCGCTGGTCGGCCCGTTCGTGCAGATCTCGATCTATGGCCGATTGCAACTCGCGGATATCGCGACCGGTCCGCTGCAACTCTCGGTCCAGGGGTTCGATCTGGTCGGGCTGCTGGTGTTGGCGGTTACCATCATTTTTCCAGGGATCAAGCTGGGCATCCTGCTGCTCACCCTGTTCGGCATCCGCCTGCAGCACCCGCCGACCCGCTTTCTCAAGGCGATCTTCCGCTGGTATCCGGTGATCGGGCCGTGGGCGATGGTCGATGTCTATCTGCTCGGCTTCCTGGTCGCCTATACGCGCCTGACCGCGATGGCGACCGTGCATCTCGACCTGTCGCTGTTCGCCCTGGTCGGCCTGATGATCTCGATGGCCGCACTCGATGGCTCGCTCGATACCGGCGCCGTCTGGAATGCGCTCGATACCGGCCCCACGCCACGCCCGATCGATGCCGGTCACTGTGGCGGCCATCTGATCGGCTGCCATTGTTGTTTCCTGATCAACCGCGCCGAACCAGGCATGGCATGCACGCGGTGCGACACGGTCCTGCGCGACCGCAAGCCCGACAGCATCGCCCGCAGCTGGGCCTTCGTGATCGCGGCGATGGCACTTTACGTTCCGGCCAATCTCTTTCCGGTGATGCTGATCACCCAGCTGGCCCGCACCACGCCCTTCACCATCATGGGCGGCATCGTGGAATTGTTCGCGGCCGGCCTCTGGCCGCTCGGCCTGCTCGTGCTGCTCGCGAGCATCGCCATCCCGCTGATCAAGCTGTTGTCGATGGCCTGCATGCTGATCGAGGCGCAGCGCCCGAGCGGGCGGCATCTGCTCGGCCTGACGCGAACCTATCGTTTTGTCGATTTCATCGGCCGCTGGTCGATGATCGATGTTTTCATGATCTCGATCCTGGTCGCACTGTTGAGGTTCGGCCAGTTTGCCAACGTGCGGGCCTCAACCGGTGCTGCGTGCTTCGCGGGCGTCGTGGTGCTGACCATGTTCGCCGTCGAGGCATTCGACCCACGCCTGATGTGGGACGGAGCTGATCATACCGCACCGGCATCCAAACCCGACCGCACGCTGATCGCGGAGTCCTCATGACCGAACCGCCCGCTCTGAAGCCGGCCCAGCTGAAACGCAAACGCTTCTCCTTCGTCTGGCTGGTGCCGCTGATCGCGATCGGGATTGCGGCCTATCTCGGCTTGCGCACGCTAGCCCAGCAAGGCCCGCTGCTGACCTTGCAATTCGATACCGCGCAGGGCCTGGTCGCCGGACAGACCCAGGTCAAATACAAGGCAATGACGCTGGGTACGCTCGAAACCATCGATCTCAGCCGTAACAATCGCCACGTCATCGCGCATGTGCGGATGAACAATATCGGCGCGCGCTTCCTGACCAGCCATGCGCGGTTCTGGGTGGTGCGGCCGCATTTCTCGTTCAAGGACCCATCCGGCCTTGATACGCTGGTGTCCGGCGCGTTCATCGGCGTCGATCCCGGTGCACCGGGCGGCAAGCCGCAATCGCATTTCGTCGGCCTCGAACAACCGCCGGGCGTCCGCTCGGATGTCGCCGGCCGTACCTTCGTGCTGCGCGCCAAGGATATCGGCTCGCTCAACACCGGCTCACCGGTGTTCTACCGCGACGTTCAGGTGGGCGAGGTGCTCGGCTATGATCTGGGCAACGGCCTCGGCCCGGCGAAAATCAGGATTTTCGTGCGCGCGCCGTTCGACAATCTGGTCAAGCCGGCAAGTCTGTTCTGGAACTCGTCCGGCATCACCGCGGGCATTATCGGCGGCGCGTTTCATATCGAGGTACAGTCCATTCAGGCGTTGGTGACCGGCGGCGTCACCTTCGCGCTGCCACCACGTGCCGACAACGACAAACCCAGCCCCAGCGAAGCGGTGTTCCCGCTCTACCCGACCCACGAAGCCGCCGAGACCGCAGGCTATCAGACGCAATTGCCGGTCGTTTCGTACTTCACATCCTCGGTCAGCGGCCTGACCGAGGGCGCGCCGGTGATGTTTCTCGGCATACAGGTCGGCGTGGTCTCCAAGCTGAAACTCGTGGTCGATCTGCACTCCGCACTCATCCGGGCCAAGGTCGAAATGCGCCTGCAGCCCGGCCGGATTTTTCCAAATCCGCAGGCGCTGCAATCGATCAACGAAATCACCGAATTCCAGAAACTGGTCGATCGGGGCATGCGCGTCGAAATCGCGACCGGCAACATCGTCACCGGCCAGAAGATCATTGCCTTCACCATGGTGCCGCACGCCAAACCGGCCTCAGTCACGCATGAGCACAATATGATGGTGCTGCCCAGCCAGCCCGGCGGGCTCGACGCCATCATGCAATCGCTCGCCAGCGTTTCAGCCAAGCTCGACAAACTGCCAATCCAGCAGATCGGCGATAACATGAACAAACTGATCGTCACCGCCAACCGCACGCTGGAGCATGCGCCGATCGACCATACCCTGAACGCGGTATCGCAGACTGCGCAATCGACCAATCAACTGCTGAAATCGCTGAACCGCAGCTATGGCCCCGATTCCGATTTCGAGATCAACCTCGAACGGTTGATCAGCCAGAGCAACCAGACCCTGCAATCGGTCCAGCAATTGACCAACTACCTGTCGCAGCACCCGCAAGCGGTTCTGTTCGGAAGGAGCAAGCGTTGATGCCGACCCGCCGCACCACCCTGATTGCCGGCGCCGCCGCCCTCTGCGCCCCGCTGGCCGGGTGCGGCACCGCCGTCGTCACACAATATTACCGCATCGCGCCAATCCCAGGCGCCGTCGATCGCACGGTGCACGCCAATATCGCCCTGCGGCCGATCATCATCCCGTCCTATCTGAACCAGAGCGGCCTGCCCAAACCCAGCAGCCGCACCAGCTTCGCCACCTTCGATGACAATCAATGGGCCGGCTCCCTCACCGACCTGCTGCGCACCAGCATGGTCCAGAACCTGGCCCAGCGCCTGCCCGACGCCACCGTGATCGGCGGCGGCGGCGCCATCGACCTGCCCGATAGCCTGATCATCGAAATCAACATCCTGACCTTCGACCCCGATGCTACCGGCCAAATCACCCTCGAGGCCGATGTCTCGGTCAAACCCCAAACCAGCCAACACCGCCAAACCCGCCTCATCCACCTGCGCTCGCCCACCAACGGCACTACGCCCACCCAAATCGCCGCCGCCATGTCCGCAGTGTGGGGCGACTTCGCCACCCAGATCGCCACCCTCCTGGCCCCGGGCCACGCGTGATAACCTGATGCTTGCCGTCTTGGGGGGCGCTTTGGGTGAGCAAGGCGGGGGGCTTTGCCCCCTCGACCCCCACTAAGGGCGGAGCCCTTAGAACCCGCTAGTTTTAGGTAAGGGGAGGGCGACACAGGCCAGATCGGCGAAAAGTCCGAGGCAGCGCCCTCCCCTTACCTAAAACTAATGGATTTTAAAGGCTCCGCCTTTAACGGGGTCCAGGGGCAGAGCCCCTGGCCTTGCTTGCCCAAAGCGCCCCCAAAACGGCAGGCATCGGGTTATCACGCGGAGGCCAAGGATCGGGCGTGTTGGAGGTCGGCGACGAAGGCGGTGTAGGCGGTTTGTTGGGTGGCGGGATCGGGCAGGCGCAGCAGGTAGGCGGGGTGGGTTGTGACGAAGCCGGCCTGGCCGTCGAAACTGATCGGGCCGCGGTTGCGCAGCAGCGGCAGGGGCTGGCCGGTGAGGGCGAGCAGCGCGGTTGCGCCGAGGGCCACGACCAGTTTGGGCTGCACGAAGCCGAGTTCCTGCATCAGCCACCAGCGGTAATGTTTCACTTCGCTCGTGGTGGGCGATGCGTGCAGCCGGCGTTTGCCGCGTTGCTGGTATTTGAAATGTTTGACCGCGTTGGTGAGGTAGGTGGTGGTGCGATCGATCCCGGCGGCGGCCAGGGCGCGATCGAGCATCTGCCCGGCCGGGCCGACGAAGGGGCGGCCGGCGATGTCTTCGGCGTCGCCCGGTTGTTCGCCGACCAGCATGATCGCCGCCCCGACCGGGCCTTCGCCGAGCACCGCGCGTGCTGAGCCCGGCACGAGGCCGGGGGCGGCGGCGATGATGCGGTTGAGATCGGCGAGGGATTGCGGGTTTTGCCTGGTCATGGCGGCGACCGCGCGCGTCGGGTCGCGATGGACCGGGGCGGTGGCTTCGCGCGCGACCATTTCGCGCAGCCGCTCCGGTGCGCCGCGCACGAGGGCGGGGATCAAGCGCGCTTCGGGCAAATTGTGCCAGTATTTGCCGGCCATTTCGCTGCGCATTGCGACCGTGTTGAGCCGCGCGGGATTGAAGATGCTTTCGTAATAGCTGCACCAGCCGGCCTCGAACGCGTCATCGGCCGGCAGGTGGTCCTTGCTGCCGGCGCCACCGATCGCGAGGCGTTCGGTATCCCAGAACAGCGAGCCGACCGGGGTGAGAATGGCCCAGATCATGCCGCGGAATCGTTCGACAAAGAATCCCGCCGTCGCTTCGACGATGTAATGATCCGGCTCGAACCAGGCGATGTAGCGCGCCGTGCCATCGGGCGCGATGGTTTCGCGGAACCGCACGAAGGCGTGCATTTTGTGCAGATCGCGGCGGATGGCTTTGCGCATCGTCTCCAGCCGGCGGACCAGCGGGTCGGCGGGGTTGGCAAGCAGGGCGGGCTCGCCGTGCCGCATCCGCCAGATCAGCCGATACAGCAGGGCGTAGCGTTCGGGATCACGATGGCAGACCACCGGCGTGATCATCGCGGCGAGTGCCCGCGGCAGCATGACCGGCGGCGCATCGCCGGTCAGCGTGCCGCCGAACAGATCGCCCGCATCCGGCGTGCCCCAGACCACGGCATCCGGCGCGACATCGGCGGCGAGCAGGCGCCGGACCGCCAGGCGAAACCCGTCCTGGTCGGCGCCGGCGGCGAGGGTGACGGCTGTGTTCAATCGAACAGGCTCGGTTGCACCGGCGGTGCGACCAGGCTTTGCCGCAGATCGGCGCGGTCGATCAGCCGGGTGGGGCGATGGTCGAGCGTGATCAGGAACGGTCGCAGCCGTTTCAGCCCGCTGGTCAGGCGGGCGATGTCATCGAGCCGCAGACGCATGTGCCGCCGTGCGGCGAGGATGCGATCCACCGCGCGCGTGCCCAGCCCCGGCACCCGCAACAGCATTTCGCGCGGCGCGGTGTTCACATCGACCGGAAACAGCGCGCGGTGTTTCAAGGCCCAGGCGAGTTTCGGGTCGATATCGAGGTCGAGCATGCCGTGATCGCCGCCGTCGGTGATTTCAGGCACGGTGAAGCCGTAATAGCGCAGCAGCCAATCCGCCTGATACAGCCGGTGCTCGCGCTGCAAGGGCGGCGATTTGGCGGGCAGGAATCGGCTCGCCTCGGGGATCGGGCTGAACGCGGAATAATAGACGCGCTTGAGGGCGTAGTTTTTGTAGAGCGATGCGCTCGTCGTCAGCACGATGTCGTCGGTCGCGGCATCGGCGCCGACGATCAACTGCGTGCTCTGCCCGGCCGGCGCGAAATGCCGGCGTTCCTCTTTTGCCTCGACGATGCGTTCGCGCATCTGCCCCATCGCGGTCTTGATGGTCGCGGTGTTCTTTTCGGGCGCGAGATCCTCGAGGCTTTTCTGCAGCGGCAGTTCGAGATTGATCGAGAGCCGGTCCGCGAACAGCCCGGCCTGTTCGATCAGCCAGGGATTGGCCTCGGGAATGGTTTTCAGATGGATGTAGCCGGCGAATCCATGCTCGTTGCGCAGGGTTTTCGCCACCAGCATCATCTGCTCCATCGTGTAATCGGGCGAGCGGATGATGCCGGACGAGAGGAACAACCCCTCGATATAATTGCGCTTGTAGAACCCGAGGGTGAGGGACACCACTTCCGCCACGGTGAAGCGGGCGCGCCTGGTGTTGGAGGAGCGGCGGTTGATGCAATAGGCGCAGTCGAACAGGCAGTAATTGGTCAGCAGGATCTTCAGCAGCGAAATGCAGCGGCCGTCGGGCGTGTAGGAGTGGCAGATGCCCGAGCCGGTGGTCGAACCGATGCCGGACTTTCCCGCGGCGCGTTTTTTACCGCCCGACGAGGCGCAGGACGCATCGTATTTCGCGGCATCGGTCAGGATCCGCAGTTTTGCGTCGAGCGCTTCATCCATCGAAACAACCACCAATCATTTGTTCACTATATGTTCGTAAAATGGCGGTTGCAAGAGGAGGGTGTCAGCCTGCGGGTTCCGCCCACTCGACAAGCGCGTGGCGTTTGGCCAAAACCACCGCAACGGATGGAGACCCCCTTTATGAGCCAAACCTATATCGATGCGGGTAGCATCAAAATCGCTGCACCGCTGCACCATTTCATCGCTTCCGAAGCATTGCCGGGCACCGGGCTGGAGCCGAGCGAATTCTGGCGCGGTTTCAGCGCGCTGATCGCCAAACACGCGCCGCGCAATGCCGAGCTGATGGCCGAGCGTGACCGTTTGCAGACCGCGATCGATCAGTGGCACCGTACCCACAAGGCGCAGCCGATCGATCAGGCGGCATATCAGGCGTTTCTGCGTGAAATCGGCTATCTGCAGCCCGAGCCTTCGACATTCGCGGTCAGCACCAGCATGGTCGATGCGGAAATCGCCACCATCGCCGGCCCGCAGCTGGTGGTGCCGGTGATGAACGCGCGCTACGCGCTGAATGCCGCCAACGCGCGCTGGGGCAGCCTGTACGATGCGCTTTATGGCACCGATGCGATCCCCGAGTCGGAGGGTCAGGAGCGGGGCAGGACCTACAACGAAAAGCGCGGTGCCGCCGTGGTTGCGCGCGCGCGGGCGTTTCTCGATGCGAATTTTCCGCTCTCGGTCGGCAGCCACAAGGAGGCGCGCGGCTATCACATCCATAACGGCCATCTCGCGGTCGTGCTCGAACGCGGGGAAACCGGCATCAAGCACGGCGCGCAATTCGCCGGCTACCGTGGCGATCCGGCAAAACCGACCGCGATCCTGCTGCGCAATCACAATCTGCACGTCGAAATCGTGATCGATCCGACCAACACGATCGGCAAGACCGATCCGGCCGGCATCGCCGATCTGGTGATCGAATCCGCCATCAGCTCGATCATGGACGCCGAGGACAGCGTTGCCGCGGTCGATGCCGAGGACAAGGTGGTGGTCTATCGCAACTGGCTCGGTCTGATGAACGGCACGCTCGAAGAGCAGGTCGAAAAAGGCGGCACGCGCTTCACCCGCCGCCTCGCCGCCGACCGGGTCTATACCGCGCCGGATGGCACCGAATTCACACTGCCTGGCCGCGTGCTGATGCTCATCCGCAATGTCGGGCATCATATCTACACCGACACCGTGCTCGATGCCGCCGGCAACCCGATCCCCGAGACCATGCTCGATCTCGTGGTGACCGCGCTGTGCGGGCTGCACGACCTCAAACGCACCGCGGGGCTGAAAAACTCGCGCGCGGGATCGATCTACATCGTCAAACCAAAGATGCACGGCGCCCACGAAGTCGCCTACGCCAATGCGCTGTTCGGCGCGGTGGAGACCCTGCTGCATCTGCCGGCGAACACGATCAAAATGGGCATCATGGACGAGGAACGCCGCACCTCGGCCAATCTCGCCGCCTGTATCGAGGCCGCACGGCACCGCATCTTTTTCATCAACACCGGCTTTCTCGACCGCACCGGCGATGAAATCCACACCTCGATCGAAGCGGGGCCAATGATCCGCAAGAACGAGATCAAAAACACGCCGTGGATCAAATCCTACGAGGATCGCAACGTCGATATCGGCATCGCCTGCGGCCTGCCCGGCCGCGCCCAGATCGGCAAGGGCATGTGGGCGGCGCCGGATGCGATGGCCGCGATGCTAGAGCAGAAAATCGGCCATCCGCGCGCCGGTGCGAACACCGCCTGGGTGCCATCGCCTACCGCGGCGACGCTGCATGCGCTGCACTACCACAAGGTCGATATCGCAGCCCGCCAGACCGAGCTGAAATCCCGCCCGATGGGTTCGCTGAACGATCTGCTGACGATCCCGCTGGCCGGCCGGCCGAACTGGCAACCGGACGATATTCAGCAGGAGCTCGACAACAACGCGCAGGGCATTCTCGGCTATGTGGTGCGCTGGATCGACCAGGGGATCGGCTGCTCGAAAGTGCCCGATATTCACAACGTGGCACTGATGGAAGACCGCGCGACCCTGCGGATTTCCGCCCAGCACATCGCCAACTGGCTGCACCACGGCATCGTTACTGAGGCGCAGGTGATGGCGACGATGAAGCGGATGGCCGCGGTCGTCGATGGTCAGAACGCCGGCGATCCGCTCTATAAGCCCATGGCACCGGGTTTCGACGGCATCGCGTTCCAGGCCGCCTGCGATCTGGTGTTCAAGGGCCGCACCCAGCCGAACGGCTATACCGAATTCATCCTGCATGACCGGCGCCGCGAGGCCAAAGCCGCCGCCTGACGCCGAGCGCATGATCACGGTGACGTGATTGGACGAATCGTAACATTTCCCCCCCCCTGATCGCTTGCCGATCAGGGGGGATGTCTGTGAATTTTGCTTTTGTGCTGGCTGGTATCATGATGATGCTGGCCATGGGCGGTTGTGCTTCATCGGGCGTATGCAAACCCAAGCCGGTTGCCCTGCTCGAGACCGCCTTTCCGAACAGCCCGATGCCGATCGTCCGCGCGCGGATGAACGGGTTGCCGGTGGATATCGTGATCGATACCGGTGGCGCGTTTTCCAGCGTGACACCGTCGGTCGCCACCGCGCTCAATCTGCCGGTCGAGGCCAGCAAATCGCTGCTGGTCGCCGGCGCGGGCGGGTCGACGTTCACCTCGGTCGCGACGGTGCGCGATTTTCAACTCGGTGCTGCGCGCGGCAGCAAGATCCTGCTGCCTGTGCTCGCGTTGTCGGACCACAAACTGCCCGATGGGCGGCATCTCGGCGGCCTGATCGGCAACGACATCCTGCGTTATTACGATATCTACATCGACCTGCCGGCGCAGCAGGTGTTTCTCGTCGATACGTTCGATTGCGGCACGATCGTGCCATGGAGCGGTGCACTACACCCTGTCGATTTCGGCAAGGCGGGCAATGGCGCACCGAAATTTCCGGTCACGCTGGATGGTCATCGCCTGACCGCGATTCTTGATACCGGTGCGGCCAGCAGTTTTCTGTCGGAATACCTGTTCCACGCCTCCGGCCTCGCTGCGGAGCATCCACAGATCGTGGGGGAGCGGAAATACAGCGGCGTCGGCAACCAGATCTTCATCGCAAAACTGTACCGCTTCAAGACGCTCATCTTCGGCGGGCTCGTCTGGCATCACCCGATCATTGCCGTCGGTGGCCATCTGGCACAGATCGACAATCGTCTGGTGATCGGCGACAATCTGATCGCCCATCACGAGATCTATATCTCGAACACGACCGATCAATTATTTGCAAGATAACGGATAAAAGTTTTTTGGTTCTTTTTTGCAAAAAAGAACCCTTCTTTTACAGAATAAACCGATCCCCGAGATAAACGCGCCGCACATCCGGATGCGCCACGACCTCATCCGGCAGACCCTCCATCAAAACCTGCCCGTCGTGCAGAATATAGGCCCGGTCGATCACTTCGAGCGTCTCGCGCACATTATGGTCGGTAATAACCACGCCAAGACCGCGGTCTTTCAACTGGGTCACCATGTCACGGATCTCGCCGACCGCGATGGGATCGATCCCGGCCAGCGGTTCGTCGAGCAGAATGTAGCTGGGGCCGGTGGCCAGCGCACGGGCGATTTCCACCCGGCGGCGCTCACCGCCCGACAGCGCAATGGCCGGGGTGCGCCGCAGGTGCAGAATGCTGAATTCCGCCAGCAATTCAGTCAGCATCGCATCGCGCCGGTCGCGGTCGTGCTCGACCACTTCCAGCGCCGCCATGATGTTCTGCTCAACCGTCAGGCCGCGAAACACGCTCGCCTCCTGCGGCAGGTAGCCAACCCCGAGGCGGGCGCGGCGATACATCGGCAAGGTCGAGATATCCGCGCCATCCAGCACGATCGAGCCGGTGTCCGGCTGGATCAGCCCGACGATCATGTAGAACGTCGTGGTCTTGCCCGCGCCGTTCGGCCCCAGCAGTCCCACCACCTCACCGCGCCGCAGCGTGACCGACACGTTGCGCACAACCGGGCGCTTGCGAAAACTCTTGCCAAGACCGGTCGCGACCAGTCCCGCGCCCGATGGCGTCGAAATCATGCCGGCCGGCTCGCGGTAGCCGCCCTCGCTGACGCGCGATTGCTCGTTCATGATCCCGGTTTCCGCGCAGATTGCGGCGACTTCGCGGCAGGCCCAGGGGCGGAATTCGGCAGCACCATGCCCTCGACGCGATGGCCCTTGGTCGCCATCAGGGTCGCGATACCGGTTTTCATGTTCACCTGACCGCGCTGCCCCGCCAATTCGTTCGGTCCACGCGTGATATGCACGTCACCTGTCAAAATCGCGATGCCGGTCGCCGGATGATACACGCCGTGCTCGCCGGTCGCGATGTCGGTCGCCGTCCGCACCACCACATGCCCGACCGCGACGACCTTGCGCAGCTTGCTCGCCTGATCGTCCGGATCGGACGATGGTTTCGCCGCGGCGACGCCCGGCGCCGCGGCCGCGATGAAATAGCCGGTCAGCGTATCCGCCGCGATCGATCGGTGGTCGTTCGTCACGATCAGCGCGTTGCCGATCGCGACGGCCTTGCGCGCCTGCGACCAATACTGGATCTGATCGCGCGCCGTCACCGTATCGGTCGGCGTCGTCAGCTTCAGGTGCTTGCCGGTCAGAACCAGTTCGTGCCGGTCCATGTGAAACACCGCCAGATCCCCGAACGCCTGATCGGTCGCGGTGAAAATATGCACATTGCCGACCGCATCGAGCTGCGTGATCTGCGACGAGCCGGAATCGAGCCCGCCCAGCCCGCCATCGGTCGCGGCGGGTTTGGTCGCGGGCGGCGTGGTGCCCGATTTCGGCTGATAATGCGCGACCAGTTGATCCGCCGTCACCGTCACCTTGCCGCGCACTGCCTGGGCGTTGCCCATCGCGGTCACGGTGTGCGCCGTCTGGTTCCAGGCGATGCCGTTGCTCGCAGTGATGTTGATCGGCACCGGCGTCGGGCCGGAGCCGCCGCCGAAGCCGAGGGATTGGGCCTGGGCGGCCAGGGGTGCTGCGCAGGTAAAAAAGAGAAGGAAGGAAGCACTTCTTTTTTTGGAAAAAAAGAAGCAAAAAAACTTTTCAACCATCAGTCCGTGCTGGTGCAACCGCCCATGGCCCAGATTAACAAAAGTTTTTTGCTGCTTTTTTACAAAAAAGCAGTCCTTGCCTTGCCTCACCGTCACGATCCGCCTCCAACGGCCGGAACCGCGACCTGATCAAGCACCACGTGCGAAGCGCCCTTGAACAGAATATCACTGCCATGATTGGTCGCAACGAAGCCGTCCTGCGCGTGCAGCGTGCCGAACGGCCCGAACGCCCTGACCGGATCGGAGCCCTTGGCCGAGCCGCCCTTGATATCGATCGCGGCGCGGCTGGTGTGCAGAACCGTGCCGTCCTGGCGGTACAGCGTCACCTTGCCGGCGAGGTCGAGCAACTGGCTGTTCTGGTGATACAGGCCGCGGCGCGCGTTCAGCATCAGCCAGTTGCCGGCTTTGGTGGTCAGATCGCCCTTCGGCGCCACCAGGTTCAGCCGGTCCTGCGTGACCTGGATGACCCGCCGCGCCGTGATGGTGAATTTCTCGCCCTGCGCATCCACGCCGCGATACCGCGCCGCGCTCATGCGCGAGAGCGGTGTGCCGGCCGCAACCGCCTGTTTCTTGTACGAAATCCGGCCGATCGCGGCGCCATTGCGCAGATTCGGAAACACGGCGAGCGCCGTGATCAGCACGGCGGCGACCGCCGGCAGCGTGTATTTGAAGATCGACACCGTGCGGCGGTGGCGCCTGAGCACGGCGCGCTGTTCTTCGCGCGTGCGGCTCAGCGCCGCCATGATCCCCTCGCTGGTCAACAGCGAGCCCGGTTTTTTGTCGCTGTGCGCATCGGCGGGGCCGCCAGCGCGTTCGGGTGCGATCGGCGGGGTCATGCTCACGCCACCCCGGCGCGCAGCAGGTCATGCATATGCACGATCCCGATCACGCGCCGCGCCGCATCGACCACGAACAGCGACATCACCTTGGGGTCCAGCGCCGTCATGTCGTGCAGCGCGTCCTCGGCGAGTGCCGCCGCATCGATCACGCGGGGTGTGCGCGTCATGATGGCATCCGCCCGCCGGTTCAGGAAATCCGGCCCCATGGCGCGGCGCATATCGCCATCGGTCACGATGCCGAGCAGCCTGCCCTCGGGATCGACGATGCCGAGGCAGCCGAAATGCTTTTCGGTGATCAGCAGGATCGCCCGGTCCATGGTGGTCTCGGGCCCGGCGAGCGGGATTGCGGCGCCGGTGTGCATCAGATCGCTCACCCGCTTGAGCCGGGCGCCGAGCTTGCCGCCGGGATGGAACGAGGAAAAATCCGCCGCGGTAAAGCCGCGCCGGCACAGCAGCGTCACCGCCAGCGCATCGCCCAGCGCCATCTGCATGGTCGTGCTGGTGGTCGGCGCCAGGCCGATCGGCCCGGCCTCCGGCGCGTTCGGCAGCAGCAGCACCTGTGTCGCCGCCCGTGCCAGCGTGCTGTCGGCGCGCCCGGTGATCGCAATCAGCGGCAGCGCGAACCGCCGGGCATGGGTCACGATGTCGGCAAGTTCCGCCGCTTCACCGGAATT
This sequence comes from Acidiphilium sp. PA, assembly GCF_026191915.1. Classification (GTDB taxonomy): domain Bacteria; phylum Pseudomonadota; class Alphaproteobacteria; order Acetobacterales; family Acetobacteraceae; genus Acidiphilium. The sequence continues at coordinate 272,927 of NZ_JAIMBY010000001.1, read as the reverse complement.
GGACAGGGCCAGCACCACATCGCCTGGCACGATCATGCCGAGATCGCCATGGCTCGCCTCCGCCGGATGCACGAACAGGGCAGGGGTGCCGGTGGAGGCCAGGGTCGCCGCGATCTTGCGGGCGACATGGCCGGATTTGCCCATGCCGGTCACCACCACCCGGCCGCCCGCTTCGTGCAGCAGCGAAACCGTGGCCGAGAAGCCGCTACCCAGCGTGCCGGCCAGTGCTTTCAACGCATCCGCCTCGGTGCTCAGCACATCGCGCGCAACCGCGAGATCGTGCGTCACCGACGCCGATTCGTCATCGCCGCCCCCGGCCCTGCGGCCGATGCGGGGATGATCCAATGTCTGCCTCAGACTCATGATCCTGTATGGGACGATGGATCGCGTCGGGTCAACTCATCAGGGCGCAACCAAGTGTAATCGGCGGCGCGCTCACCGGTGGCTGAACAGGTCCGGGTCCTCGTAGCCCAGCAGATCGAGCCGGCCGCGCATCGGCAGGAAATCGTAACAGGCCTGGGCGATATCGCGCCGGTTTTCCCGTACCAGCAACGCATCGAGCTTCGCCCACAACGCGTGCAGATGCAGCACATCCGATGCGGCATAGGCGCATTGCTCGGCGGTCAGTTCGGGTGCGCCCCAATCGCTGGTCTGCTGCTGCTTGGACAGATCGACGCCGATCAGATCGCGGCACAGATCCTTCAGACCATGCCGGTCGGTATAGGTGCGGATCAGTTTCGAGGCGATCTTGGTGCAGATCACCGGTGCGGTCATCACGCCGAGCCCGTTGTAGAGGGCCGCGACATCGAACCGGGCGAAGTGAAAAATCTTGGTCACGTCCGGGTTGGTCAGCAGCGCCTTCAGGTTGGGGCAATCGGCCCCACGCCCGCCCATGGCAGGCGGGATGATCTGCACCAGATGCGCGGTCCCATCACCAGCCGAGAGCTGCACCAGACAAAGCCGGTCGCGCCGGGGATCAAGGCCCATGGTTTCGGTATCGATCGCGACCATCGGGCCGAACGTGATGCCATCCGGCAGGTCGTGGCGGTGGATGTGAATGGTCGCGCCGGCGGCAAACTGCGTCTGGCTCATGTGATTTTCCAACAATATGATGACGGACCGGCCTGTCGCCCCACGGAAATGGCCCACCCAAATGCCCAGGAGAAGACTCGAACTTCCACAGCCTTGCGGCCACAGGCACCTGAAGCCTGCGCGTCTACCATTTCGCCACCTGGGCAGGGGGCTTTCGAGCGCCGCGTCACGAGGCGGCAACCGATGAGCCGCGCTTTAGCGAAGCCGCCTGCGCCCGTCAATGCGCCTACCGCCGGGCAGTTGTCTTGCCGCGGGTGATCGTGCGACCATTTCCCGGAGCAACCCCAGGAGATTTCATGGCATCGCGCAAGATCGCAACGGTATTCGGCGCCTCCGGTTTTATCGGCCGCTACGTGGTCAAGCGCTTGGCTGACCAGGGCTATATGGTGCGTGCCGCGATGCGGAATACCGAGGCCGGCGCGTTTTTGCGACCGCTCGGCAGCGTCGGGCAGATCGTGCCGCTTTATGCCCCGCTCGATAACGAGGCGGCGGTTCGCCGTTCGGTCGAATCGGCCGATGCCGTGGTCAATCTGGTGGGGATTCTGGCCGAGCGGCGGCGCGGCGATTTCGAGCGCGTGCAGCACGCCGGCGCCGGCCTGATCGCGCGCCTCGCCGCCGCCGGCGGGGTTGCCCGGCTGATCCAGATCTCGGCGATCGGCGCCGATCCCGCCAGCGCCAGCCAGTACGCGCGCAGCAAGGGCGCCGGCGAAGCCGCGGTGCGCGCCGCATTTCCGACCGCGACGATCCTGCGCCCCTCGATCGTGTTCGGACCGGAGGATCAGTTTTTCAACCGGTTCGGCGCGATGGCCGCGATCGCGCCGGCTTTGCCGGTGATCGAAGGCAACACCCGGTTCCAGCCGGTCTATGTCGGCGATGTCGCGCAGGCGGTGATGGCGGCGCTCGCGCAGCCAGCAACGATGGGCCAGACCTACGAACTCGGCGGGCCCGACATCGAAACCTTCCGTGCGCTGATGGCCTACATCCTGCACGAGACCGGCCGGCATCGCGCGTTGATCGCGCTGCCCCGCTGGCTCGCTGTGCTGCAGGCGAGCGTGCTGGAACATCTGCCGGGCAAATTGCTCACGCGCGACCAATTATTGCTGCTGCGCCAGGACAACGTGGTCACGCCCGGCGCGCTGACGCTGGCGAACCTCGGCATCACGCCCACACCGATCCGCCTGATCGTGCCCGATTATCTGCGGCGCTACCGCGTCGGCGGCAAGGGAAAACCAGGCTGAATCCCAGATAGGTCCGATTTGGGACTTATTTGCACCGATTGGTCGCGATCGGCGCTGGGCGCAATGCAGAAAAACAAATAAATGTAACACCTATCCTGTCCTATAGGTCAAATATTGCTGGTGTCGGGCGGTTTGATCGGATAAACGAAATCCGAACAGTGAAATAACGGAAACGGAGTTGTGCCGATGACCGAGCACATGCAGCAATTCGTCCGCCTGCCACAGCAACCGCCCCAGAAACGCGGCGTGGCGGAGCGGCGCGAGGATTTCGGCGAGATCTATCGGGAATTCGATCAGGCCGGCGCCAGCGCCCAGGCGAGCCGTTGCAGCCAATGCGGCATTCCGTTCTGCCAGATCCACTGCCCGCTCGGGAACAACATCCCCGACTGGCTGAAACTGTCCGCCGAGGGACGGTTGGAGGAGGCGTATGAAATCTCCGCCGCGACCAACACCTTCCCCGAAATCTGCGGCCGCATCTGCCCGCAGGACCGGCTGTGCGAAGGCAATTGCGTGATCGAAAAAGGCTTCGAGAGCGTCACGATCGGCGCGGTCGAGCGTTTCATCACCGATACCGCCTTCGAGCAGGGCTGGGTCCGGCCGATCCGCCCGCGGCGCGAACGCGCGCAGTCGATCGGCATCATCGGTGCCGGCCCCGCCGGTCTCGCCGCCGCCGAGGCGCTGCGCCGCCAGGGCTATCAGGTCCATGTCTATGACCGGCACGACCGGATGGGCGGCCTGCTGATCTATGGCATTCCCGGCTTCAAACTGGAAAAACCGATCGTCGAGCGCCGCCGCCTGTGGCTGGAAGACGGTGGCATCCGGTTTCACCTGAACCAGGACATCGGCGGCACGCTGAGCTTCGAGGCCCTGCGCGGCCGCCACGATGCCGTGCTGATCGCAACCGGCGTCTATAAAGCGCGCGAAATCGCAGCACCGGGGTCGGGCCTGCGCGGCATCGTGCCGGCGCTCGATTATCTGATCGCCTCGAACCGCAAGGGATTGGGCGATGACGTGCCCGATTACGACTCCGGCCTGCTCAACGCCGCCGGCAAGCGCGTGGTGGTGATCGGCGGCGGCGATACCGCGATGGATTGCGTGCGCACCGCCATCCGCCAGGACGCCGCCTCGGTCACCTGCCTCTATCGGCGCGATCGGGCAAACATGCCCGGCTCGATGCGCGAGGTGGCCAACGCGATCGACGAGGGCATCGAGTTCACCTGGCTCGCCGCACCCGAGGCGTTTCTGGGCGATGATCACGTCACCGGCGTGCGTGCGGTGCGGATGCACCTCGGCCTCGCCGATGCCTCGGGCCGGCAGATCGTCGAACCGGTCGCCGGGTCGTCCTTCACGGTCGAGGCGGATCTGGTCATCAAGGCGCTGGGGTTCGACCCCGAAGACCTGCCCGGCGCCTTCAACGAGCCCGGTCTGGCACTGACCCGCTGGGGAACGCTCAAGGTCGGCTCGAAGGATTTCATGACCGCGCTGCCCGGCGTGTTCGCTGCCGGCGACATCGTGCGCGGCGCGAGCCTGGTGGTCTGGGCGATCAAGGACGGGCGCGACGCCGCGGCCGCGATGCATCAATATCTCGAACAGAGCGCGTCGTTCGCGACCGCAGCGGAGTGAAGGCGATGACCGAAGAGACAGCCGCGGAATTTCTCGCAGCCTGGCACAGCAACGTGGCCAAACTCGCCGGCAGCTACGATGCCGCGCAGGAGCACGACAATTGCGGCGTCGGCCTGATCGCGGCGCTCGACGGCCGGCAGCGCCGCGACGTGGTGCTCGCGGGGATCAATGCGCTCAAGGCCGTCTGGCACCGCGGCGCGGTCGACGCCGATGGCAAAACCGGCGATGGCGCGGGAATTCACGTGGAAATACCACAGGATTTCTTTGCCGATGCGGTGGAGCGCGGCGGCGACCGGATGCGCCAGGGCCCGATCGCGGTCGGCATGGTCTTTCTGCCCAAGACCGATCTTTCCGCGCAGGAGCGCTGCCGCCAGATCATCGAAACCGAGATCCTGAATTTCGGCTACCGCATCTACGGCTGGCGGCAGGTGCCGATCGATGTCGCCTGCATCGGCGAAAAAGCCAATGCAACGCGGCCGGAAATCGAACAGATCATGATCTGGAACGCGCTCGGCAAGGCCGAAGCCGATTACGAGCGCGATCTCTACATCATTCGCCGCCGCATCGAAAAATCCGCGATCGAGGCGCAGATTCCCGAACTCTATATCTGCTCGCTGTCATGCCGCTCGATCATCTACAAAGGCATGTTCCTCGCCCAGAGCCTGACCGAATTCTACCCCGATCTGCTCGATGACCGGTTCATCTCACGCTTTGCGATCTATCATCAGCGCTACTCCACCAACACGTTCCCGACCTGGCGGCTCGCGCAGCCGTTCCGCACGCTGGCGCACAACGGCGAGATCAACACGCTGGCCGGCAACGTCAACTGGATGAAAAGCCACGAAACCCGCCTGTCGGCCGCCGTGCTCAACAATCATCTCGATGACATCAAGCCGGTCATCCAGGCCGGCAGCTCCGACACCGCGACGCTCGATGCCGTGTTCGAACTGCTGATCCACGGCGGGCGCGACGCACCGATGGCAAAGACGCTGATGATCCCGCCAGCGATGGGCAGCAATGCCACGATGAAGACCGCCCATCGCGACCTGATCGCCTATTGCAACGCGGTGATGGAGCCGTGGGACGGGCCGGCCGCGATCACCGCGACCGATGGCCGCTTCGCCATCGCCGGGCTCGACCGCAACGGCTTGCGCCCGCTGCGCTTTACCAAGACCAGCGATGATCTACTGATCATCGGCTCGGAAACCGGCATGGTGAAGCTCGATGAAATCCGCATCGTCGAACGCGGCCATGTCGGTCCGGGCGAGACCATCGCGGTCGATCTCGCCAGCGGTCGGTTTTATCACCATAACGAAATGATGGATGTGCTGGCGGCGCGACAGGATTTTGGCGCCTGGACCAAGCGGATCACCGTGATCGATCACATCGTGAAGACCGATGCGCCGGAGCCCGTGCTGTTCGCCGGCGAAGACCTCCGCCGCCGGCAGCTCGGTGTCGGCTACACGCTCGAGGAACTCGAACTGATCCTGCACCCGATGGTGGAGGACGCGGGCGAGGCGATCGGCTCGATGGGCGATGATACGCCGATCGCGGTGCTATCCGAGCGTTATCGGGGGCTGCACCATTACTTCCGCCAGAATTTCTCGCAGGTGACCAATCCCGCGATCGATAGCCTGCGGGAATCGCGCGTCATGTCGCTCAAGACCCGACTCGGCAATCTGGGCAACGTGCTCGATGAAGATTCCGAGCAATGCGATCTGTTGCAGCTGGACAGCCCGGTTTTGTCGACCGCCGAGTTCGATGCGATGCGCCGCACCATGGGCGTCAATGCCTGCGTGGTCGATTGCACGTTTCCGGTCGCCGCCGGCGAGGCCGGGCTGCGCGCCGCGATCGAACGCATCCGCCGCGAGGCCGAGGAAGGTGTCCGCGCCGGCCGCACCCATGTCATTCTGACCGACGAAGCCTTCAACGAAACCCACGCGCCGATCCCCATGATCCTCGCGACCGGCGCGGTGCACACCCATCTCGTGCGCCAGTCGCTGCGAACCTTCACCAGCCTGAACGTGCGCGCGGCGGAATGCATGGATGTGCATTATTTCGCCGTGCTGATCGGCGTCGGTGCCACCACGATCAACGCCTATCTCGCGCAGGAAAGCATCGCGGACCGCCACCGGCGCGGCCTGTTCGGCACGCTGTCGCTGAAGGATTGCGTCGGGCGCTACAAGAAGGCCGTGAGCAAGGGTCTGCTCAAGGTGATGTCGAAACTCGGCATCTCGGTGATTTCATCCTATCGCGGCGGCTACAATTTCGAGGCGATCGGCCTGTCGCGCGCCTTGGTCGCTGAGTTTTTCCCAGGCATGCTCTCGCGAATCTCCGGCATCGGCCTGCCCGGTATCGCCCACAAACTGCTCGAACTGCACGCGACCGCATGGGATTCCGATGCGGTGACCCTGCCGGTCGGCGGCGTGTATCGCCTGCGCCGCCAGGGCGAGACCCATGCATTCGATGGCGGCATGGTGCACATGCTGCAAACCGCGGTCGCGACCGATAGCTACACGCTCTACAAAAAATACGCCGATGCGGTGCACAGCCAGGCCCCCGTCGCGCTGCGCGACCTGCTCGATTTCCGCCGCGAGGGTCTGACGCCGATTCCCGTCGATGAGGTGGAGAGCATCACCGAGATCAGAAAACGCCTGCTCGCACCAGGCATTTCGCTCGGCGCCCTCTCGCCCGAAGCCCATGAGACGCTCTCGATCGCAATGAACCGGATCGGCGCACGATCGGATTCCGGTGAAGGCGGTGAAGATGCCGAGCGCGCGAAACCCCGCGCCAACGGCGATAACGCATCCTCCGCGATCAAACAGATCGCCTCCGGCCGGTTCGGCGTCAACGCCGAATATCTCAATAATTGTCGCGAAATCGAAATAAAAGTCGCCCAGGGTGCCAAGCCCGGCGAAGGTGGTCAGTTGCCCGGTTTCAAGGTGACCGGTCTGATCGCCAAGCTGCGCCACGCGACACCCGGCGTCATGCTGATCAGCCCGCCGCCGCATCACGATATCTATTCGATCGAGGATCTGGCTCAGCTGATCTATGATCTGAAACAGATCAACCCGCAGGCCAGCGTCTGCGTGAAGCTGGTTTCACGATCCGGTATCGGAACGATTGCCGCGGGTGTCGCTAAGGCAAAAGCGGATGCGATCCTGATCTCCGGCCATTCCGGCGGCACTGGCGCAAGCCCGCAAACCTCCATCAAATACGCCGGCCTGCCCTGGGAAATGGGCTTGTCGGAAGCGCATCAGGTGCTGATGCTCAATCGCTTGCGCCACAAGGTGAAACTGCGCACCGATGGCGGCATCAAGACGGGGCGCGACGTGGTGATCGCCGCGATGCTCGGCGCCGAGGAATTCGGCATCGGCACCGCATCGCTCGTCGCCATGGGCTGCATCATGGTGCGGCAGTGCCACTCCAACACCTGCCCGGTCGGCGTGTGCACGCAGGACGAGGCCCTGCGCGCGAAGTTCGAAGGCACGCCCGAGAAAGTCATCAATCTGTTCTCGTTCGTGGCCGAGGACGTCCGGCATATCCTGGCCTCGCTCGGCGTGCGCCATCTGGCAGATGTGATCGGGCGCACCGACTACCTCCACCAGGTCTCGCGCGGCTCCGAGATCCTCGACGACCTCGATCTGAACGCGATCCTCGCCCAGGCCGACCCCGGCCCGCACGCACGCTACTGCACGCTCGAAGGCCGCAACGAAGTGCCCGAAACGCTCGATGCGCAGATGATCGCCGATGCCGGCGCGTTTTTCGAACGCGGCGAGAAAATGCAGCTGCAATACGGCATCCGCAACACCCACCGCGCGATCGGCACCAAGTTTTCATCACGCATCGTCCGGACCATGAAGGGCATGGACCTCAAACCCGATCACGTCACGGTGCGCCTGCGCGGCGCCGCCGGCCAGTCGCTCGGCGCCTTCGCGGTCCAGGGGCTGAAACTGGAAGTCTTCGGCGACGCCAACGACTATGTCGGCAAAGGCCTGTCGGGTGCGACCATCGTGGTGCGCCCGGCACCATCCTCGACCATGATCAGCAACGAAAACACCATCATCGGCAACACCTGCCTCTATGGTGCCACGGCAGGCAAATTATTCGCCGCCGGCCAGGCAGGCGAGCGCTTCGCCGTCCGCAACTCCGGTGCCACCGCCGTCATCGAAGGCTCAGGCTCGAACGCCTGCGAATACATGACCGGGGGCACCGTGGTCATTCTTGGAGCGACCGGCGATAATTTCGGCGCCGGCTTCACCGGCGGAATCGCCTTCGTCTACGACGCCCACGATGATTTCGAACTGCGGATCAACCCGGAAACACTATTGTGGAACCGCGTTTCCGAGCCCTACTGGGCCGACCACCTGCGCGCCCTGGTCACCGAACACGCCCGCGAAACCCAGAGCCGCTACGCCGAAGCCTTGCTGAACGCATGGGACCGCACCATCCAACATTTCTGGATGATCGTCCCACGCGATTACGCAAAATTCCTGCCCGTGCCAATGATGACGGCAGACCGCGTGCTGGTGCCGGCGGAGTGATGCCCGTCGGTGGTGTGGGCGGCTGAAGCAAGTAAGGCCAGGGCTCTCCCTCCGGAGCCGTTCCAGCGATGAAGAGCATCGCTGGAACCTTCGGCTCCTCCGCCCCTGGACCCCGTTAAAGGCCCCGCGGGCAAGATGCCCGCTATCATACGATGAGGCGCGCGACGCGCGCCGGGCTTTAAAATCCATTAGTTTTAGGCAAGGGGAGGCGACCCAAGCCAGATCAGCTTAGCCACCGAGGCAGCGCCCTCCCCTTGCCTAAAACTAGCGGGTTCTAAGGGATCGAGGCGACCGTGGCCGAAGGCCGCGTAAGCGCCGAGATGCCCTTAGTGGGGGTCGAGGGGGCAAAGCCCCCCGCCTTGCTTGCTTCAAGCGCCCCCCACCACCGGCCAGCATCACCCGCAATGCGCCGCTACGAACTGCCTGAGGGCGCGGCCGCGGTGGCTGAGGGCGGCTTTTGTGGGTTTGTCCATTTCACCGAAGCTCTGGGTTGCGCCGGCGGGGATGAAGATCGGGTCGTAGCCGAAGCCGCTGGCGCCGCGGGGAGTGGCGGCGATGTGGCCATGGCAGTAGCCGAGGTAGGTTGCGGTTTTGCCATCCGGTGTGGCGAGGCAGATGGCGCAGGCGAAGGCGGCGTGATCGTTGGTGCGGGTCGCCGCGATGATGCGCGCCATCGCCTGATCGTAGCCACCGGCTTTGGTGGCGAAGCGTGCGGAGTGCACGCCGGGGGCGTTTCCCATGGCACTGACCAGCAGGCCGGAATCATCGGCGAGCGCCCAGGTATTGCTGGCGCGCGCGGCTTCGAGAGCCTTGATTTGTGCATTGCCCGCGAAATCCGGCGCGGTTTCCGCCGGCTCCGGCAGGCCCAGCGCGCTCGATGCGACGCAGTCCAATCCGAACGGTGCCAGCAGCAGGGCGAACTCCGCGAGTTTGCCTGGGTTGTGGGTTGCGATGATCAACCGCTGGCCGCGTTCGAGCCGCATCACGCCGTCTCGATGGCCGCGGTCTGGGCGGCGAACAGGGCGGCGGTGCCCTGGCGGGCGAGGCCGAGCAAGGCGGCGAATGCGGCGTCGTCGAAGGTTGCCTGCTCCGCCGTCGCCTGGATTTCAACGATGCCGCCCGCGGCCGTCAGCACGAAATTCGCATCCGCCTCGGCGTTGGAATCTTCGGCATAGTCGAGGTCGAGCACCGGGCTGCCTTCGAAAATACCGCAGGATACCGCGGCAACCTGGCCGATCAGCGGGTTGGCCTTCAGCACGTTGTTGGCCTGAAGTTTCCTGATGGCGAGCGCGAGGGCGACGTAGGAGCCGGTGATGGCGGCGCAGCGGGTGCCGCCGTCGGCGTTCAGCACGTCGCAATCGAGGGTGATGCTCATTTCGCCGAGCAATTTCCGATCGACCACGGCGCGCAGGCTGCGCCCGATCAGGCGCTGGATTTCCTGGGTGCGGCCGGATTGCTTGCCACGTGCGGCTTCACGGTCGCCGCGGGTGTGGGTGGCGCGTGGCAGCATGCCGTATTCCGCCGTCACCCAGCCGAGGCCGGTGTTGCGCAGGAACCCGGGCACGCGGGACTCCACGCTGGCGGTGCACAGCACTTCGGTGCCGCCCATCCGGATCAGCGCCGAGCCTTCCGCGTGGTGGGAGAAGCCGGTGACGATTTCAACGCGGCGCAGCGCATCGGCCGTGCGGCCGCTGGGTCGTGTGGGGGCGTTCATGAAAGGCTCTCCGGTGAGGGTGCTGCGATTACTTGATTTTCGCCCCGCGATAGCCTCTTCTTGCCCGATGGACCAGTCACCCCCGCGACCGCCGCGCACGTTTCAGTCAGGCGCCCCGACCAAGCGGCCACCCGGGCTCGATGCCCGATCGGCCGCGGTGCTGCGCGAAATCGTCGAGCAATATGTCGAAACCGGTGAGCCGGTGGGCAGCCGCACATTATCGCGCCTGCTGCCGCTGGGTCTGTCGCCGGCGACGATCCGCAATGTCATGGCCGATCTGACCGAGGCCGGACTGCTGTTCTCGCCGCATATTTCGGCGGGCCGCCTGCCGACCGACCGGGGTTTGCGGCTGTTCGTCGATGGGTTGCTGCATTTCGGTGAATTGTCCGATGAGGAGCGCGAGCGGATCGAGGCGGCGCTCGCGCAGTCCGGCCGGTCGGTGCAAGACACGCTGACCGAGGCATCCACCCTGCTGTCCGGCCTGTCGTCGGCGGCGGGGATCGTGCTCGCGCCGAAATCGGAAGGCGCGATCAAGCATATCGAATTCGTGCCGCTGAGTTCCGGCCGGGCGCTGGTGGTGCTGGTTTCGGCGGATGGCCAGGTCGAGAACCGGGTGATCGAGACGCCGCTCGGCCTGCCGCCTTCGGCGTTGCAGGAGGCAAGCAATTATCTGAACGCGCAATTGTCCGGCCTGTCGTTGGCGGATCTGCGGCGGCGGGTGGCGGCGGACATGACCGCGGACCGTTCGGCGCTCGATTCGATCGCGGCCGGCATTGTCGAGGCCGGGCTCGCCACCTGGTCGGGCGAGGGGCGCGGCGGGTCGTTGATCGTGCGCGGCCAGGGGCGGTTGCTGGCCGATATCGACCAGGTCGAAAAGCTGGCCGCGCTGCAGCAATTGTTCGAGCGGCTCGAGGCGCAGGAGACCATGCTGAAACTGCTGGAACTGGCCGAACAATCGGACGGGGTGCGGATTTTCATCGGCGCGGAGAGCGGCCTGTTCGGGGCGTCCGGCATGTCGATGGTGGTCGCCCCGGCGCGCAACCGGAATGATCGGATCGTCGGCGCGATCGGCGTGATCGGCCCGAGCCGGATCAACTACGGCAAGATCATTCCGGTGGTCGATTACACGGCCCGCGTCATCGGCCGCCTGCTCGGCTGACAGCGCGGCCCACCGGACGCGCTGGGTTCGGCTCAATGGTGTTCGGCCCTGACGATCAGGATGCGGAAGCTCCCCGGTGCGAATACGGGCCTGCCATAGGTTTTGCCCGGTGCCGGCGGCAGGGTTTTGACGATGGTGGCGGCCGAGAGATACGCGGTCTGGGTCGCCTGATCGAACGCCATGGTGCGGGCGGTGGGCGCGGTTTTCAGGGTCTGGACGATTTTATAGCCGCTCTTGCCGGCGGCGCCGATCACCGTGAGGGTGCCATCGATGCTGGGGGCGAAGGCGAGGTTGCGTGAGGGGTCGAACCGCATCGCATCGGAAAATGCCGGGATCGGCAGGGTTGCCAGGATGCGCCCGGAGCGCGCCGCGACGACATCGACCGCGTGATTGCGGCAGGAGACGAACAGCCGTTCGCGGGCACGATCGATCGCGAGACCGGTGGGGCCGTGGCAGGTGGGGGCCACGTCGATCCGCCGGATGATCGTGAGGGTGCGGGTGTTCACCACCGCGATCTGGTCGGCCGAGTTGAGGTTGAGATAGGCGGTGCCGCGTCCATCGGTGACGATGAATTCGGGATCGGCGTGGAACGGAATGCGCTTGATGATTTTGCCGGTGCGGGCATCGATCGCGATCAGCGCCTGGGTTTTTTCATTGGGCACGAAAACGCGTTCGGTCGCGGGGTCGTAGGCGATGGCGTCCGGTCCGGGGGCGACGTCGATGGTCTTGATGGGTTTTAGGGTTTTCAGGTTGAACATCGTGACCGTGCCGGCGATGCCCGCGGTTGCGAAGCCGCGATTGAGGCGCGGCGCGAGCGCGATGCCGTGGGCGCCGTCGATCGGGGCGATGGTGGCGATGGGTTTGCGGGTCGCGGTATCGACCACGACGACGCGATCGCCCTCCGCCGCAAAGAGGCAGTTGGTGCCGGGCTGGGTGGTCAGATAGTCCCATTTCACCGGGCCGGCGATCGGGATGCTGCCGGTCACGGCGAAGTGCGGCGGGGCGGCGGCGGCGATCGCGGGCAGGAGTGACGCGGCGAGCGCGAGGGCCAGGCGGAATCGTGTCATCGATGATCCTTGATGTTGAACGATGCCCGGTTTGTGAAATGCCCCGGTGCGGGATGCAACCGGGGGTGACGCAGTGTCATTGATTTGTCACTGCGGCGGTGCGGGGCGCTGCCAGGCGAGAGGCAGGCCAGCGATGTCGACCGCGATCGATCGCACACAGGTCGGCAGATGGATCACGCCGTTGCCATCGGTCCAGCGGGCGGTATCGCCGCTGGCGCGGGGGTGAAAGCCGGAATGGACGAGATCGTCCGGATTGAAGCGGCGGCGGCCGGCGCGCAGGGCGGTGATGGCGACGCCGAGTTCGCGCCGGTCATCCGAGGCAGGATCGAAATGCGCGGGGATGAAGCGGTGCGAGCGGATGACCGCGCGGCCACCGTGCACCAGCGGTACGGCGAAGCGCCCGGCGGCATCGCGCGCGGCGGGCCGGCCATCGATCCAGAGACTGACCGTGGCGGCGGCTGCCGGGGTAAAGCCGAGCGCGCAGGCCCGGTCGTGCAGGGCGGCGCGGCTGCGGCGCAAGCGGCCGCCGGCGGTGACCAGCGGCGCGCAGGCATCGCGGTCCCAGCGTTTCTGCCGCACCGGCCATGAGGATGCGGTGCTGAAGCCCGCGCGGTTGCCGGTGTCGAGATAGGTTTCGCAGGGTGCCGCTTCGGCCAGCACGACGTCGTGGCGGGGCAGTTCGATGTGGTGATAGGTGACCGCGAGGCAATCCTGTTCCTGGATGATCGTGGCGCCGTTGACCAGCAGTTTGGCGGGGATCAGCACGCCGTCCAGCGCGATGGCGTGATCGGGCGAGACCCGCAGGGCACGGCGCGGCACGCTGTGCGCGAGCGCGCCGGCCGCGATGCGGATGGGCTGCACCCGGTGGGGTGCGGGATGGGTCGCGAGATCCGACGTGTGCTGACCGACCCAGACGATCGGCTGGATGCCGCCGCTCGCGGTGATCACCGGATCGCCGACCGCAAGCTGTTCGACCGGCCGATAGCCGCTGGGGGTGAGGATGGCGGTGCCGCGCGCGAAGCAGGGCGGGTCGTTGCCCGGGGCGGGCGCGCTGGCCGCGGCGATGACCAGGGCGCTGCCGCTGCCCGAGGCGACGACGCTGAGGGCCGGCGTGCCGGCCAGCGCGAAACTACCTTCGACGACGCCGGTCGCGGTCTCGATGGTGACCTGGCCGTTGGCCTCGGCGATGCGGGCGTCCGCCAGGGTCGGCAGCAGCAGGACATCGCCGCTGGTGAAGCCGGTGAGCGAGACCGCGGCCCCGAGCAGCGGATCGGCGAGGGCGAGTGTGCCGCCGGCGAAGCTGATTTGCTGGTCGGCCACGCCATCCCCCAGCCAGGCCAGCGCGTTATCGGCGAGATCGATGGTGCCGCCGCCGGCGAGCGCGCCGCCGTCGAGCATGAGCGTGCCGCCGGCGAGCGCCAGGGTACCGGTGTTTTCGAATTCGGTGCCGGTGATGGCGAGCGTGGCGCCGGTTGCGAGCGCGATGGTGCCGGTGTTGGCGAAGCTGGGCGGCGCCGCGCCGGTGAGGCCGCTGAGCGCGCCGAGCTCGACCACGACGCTGAGGCTCGATGCCGCGCCGAGCGCGATGACGCCCTGGTTGACCACGGAATCGTTCGCGAGGAGCGCACCGTTGCCCGAGAGGGTGAGTGCGGCCGATGAGCCGAGCACCACGGCGCCGTCGTTGCCGCTCAGCGCGGCACCGCCGGCGAGGGCGAGGCTCGCCTCGATCGTGACCCCGGGGTCGAGCAGGGCGGTCGTGCCGGCGATGGCGGCGGCGACGCCGGCGCCCGGCACCACGCCACCCGACCAGTTCGCCGGATCGCTCCAGTCGGCGGCGGGGGCGCTGATCGGGTTGAATGTCTCGCTCGGCACGGTCATCACGCTCTCCCGGCAATCACCGGTTGTGTTTTGCGCCGATGCCTGCCCCGTGAGGCGGTTATTGCGCCTCGATCGGCGTGAGTGTTAGCAAAACCGGTCGCGGGTCACAACGAAATTCGACGGGTCCGGGACGATGATGGTGCATTATCTAACGAATCGCCGCCGGATGCTCCGTGCAACGCCAGGTTTTATTCGGCACCGCTCTGCGCGGCGCGCTGGGCCAGGCGGAAGGGTGCGGCGGGGTAGACGCCGAGGATGCGGATTTCGCGGGAGAAGAAATTCAGCTCTTCGAGGGCGAGGCGGACGTCGCGCTGTTCGGGGTGGCCGTCGATTTCGGCGAGGAACTGGGTGGCGGCGAACTGGCCGCCGACCATGTAGCTTTCCAGCCGGGTCATGTTGACGCCGTTGGTGGCAAAGCCGCCGAGCGCCTTGAACAGGGCGGCGGGCACGTTGCGGACGCGGAAGACGAAGCTGGTGATCAGGTTATCGGTCTCGACCGGCGGCAGGCGGGGGGTTTTCGCCATCACGTAGAAACGGGTGGTGTTGTGGGCAGCGTCCTCGACGTTGCGGCGGAGGATGTCGAGCCCGTAGATTTCGGCGGCGAGCGACGAGGCGACGGCGGCGCTTTCCGGCCGGTTCCAGCGCGCGACCAGCTCGGCCGAGCCGGCGGTATCGGCCTCGACGATGGTTTGCGCGCCCAGCTCGCGGACCAGGGCGCGGATCTGGCCGAGGGCGACGGCGTGGGAGTGAATTTTCCGAACCTCGGCCAGCGTGGTTCCGGGGACGCCGAGCAGGCAATGCTCGACGCGCTGGAAATGCTCCGCGATGATCGACAGGCCCGAGTCCGGCAGGAGGGTGTGCATGTCCGGCACGCGGCCGGACAGGGAGTTTTCGGTCGGCAGCATGGCGAGGGTTGCGGCACCGGAGCGGACCGCATCGATCGCGGCTTCGAAGGTCTGGCAGGGCAGGGTCGCCATGCCGGGGAAGGCGGTGCGGCAGGCGAGATCGGAATAGGCGCCGGGGACGCCCTGGAAGGCGATGGTGTCGGTCATGGGTCAGTGATGTCCTTGGCGGCGAGTGCGCGGCGGGCGCGGGCCAGATCGTCCGGCGTGTCGACGCCGAACGGCGCGTGGGCGATGCGGGCGGCGCCGATCCGCAGGCCGAGTTCGAGGGCGCGCAATTGTTCGAGTTTCTCGCGCCGTTCGAGCGGCGAGGGCGGGGCGGCGACGAAGCGTTCGAGCGCCGCGCGGCGGTAGGCGTAGACGCCGACATGATGCCAGAGCGGCCCGGCGCCGGAGGGGATGATGTGGCGCGAGAAATAGAGCGCGGGCGCGATGTCGCCGGCTTCGAAGCCGCAGGCGGCTTTGACCACCTGATCGGCCGCGGCTTCATCCGGGCTGGTGATCGGGGCGACCAGGGTTGCGATGTCGAAGCCCGGGTTATCGAGCACGGCGAGCAGGTCGTGCAGGGTGGCGGGGTCGAAGCCCGGCAGGTCGCCCTGCAGGTTGATCACGATGTCATGCGTGCGGGCCGGGTCGAATTCGGCGAGGGCCGCGGCGATCCGATCCGAGCCGCTGGGCAGATCGGGATCGGTCATGATCGCGATGCCGGCTGCCTTTCGCACCGCTGCGGCGATGGCGGGTTCGGCGCAGGCGATCACCACCGGCCCGACCGCGGCGGCCTGGGCGCGGCGCAGGACGTGGACGATCATCGGCAGGCCGGCGATGTCGGCCAGCGGTTTGCCGGGCAGGCGAGTCGAGCCGAGCCGGGCGGGGATCAGGATGATCGGTGATGGAATTGCGGCCTCCCTGCGTGCGATCACGTTATCGCTTGTCGCACTTTCCTAAATCGTTATACATCCCCCGGTAAAGCTCTGGAGGATGCCTGACTATGAATACGCCAAACCCCCATGCGAACGGTACCGGCGGCAAGCGTCGTGATCCGTTGCTGCTGAACAAGATCGCTGGCGGCATTCTGTCGGCCGGGCTGGTGTTCTGGATCGCGACTCACGCGGCCGGAATCATTTCCGGCAAGGACGCGCCGAAGAAGCCGGTGATTGCGACGGCGGCCACCGCGACGGCGCCGGCCGGGGGTGGGGTGCCCTCGATCGACGGGTTGATCGTCAAGGCGGATGTCAGCAAGGGGGCCAGTTTCGTCGCCCAGCAATGTTCGGCCTGCCATTCGGTGAACAAGGGCGGGGCGAACGGGGTCGGGCCGAATTTGTACGGCGTGATGAACGACAAGATGTTCGCCAAGGCGGGGTATGATTTCTCCTCGGCCGCGAAGGCGAAGGCGTCGGGCGTGTGGACCTATCAGAAGATGAACGAATGGCTCGACGATCCGCAGAAGGACGTGCCGGGCACGCGGATGGGCTATACCGGGATCAAGAACGACCAGGTGCGCGCCGATACGATCGCGTATCTGCGGACGCTGTCGTCCAACCCGATTCCGCTGCCCAAGCCGGGTGCGGGCGGTGCGACGGCGACCGCGGCGGCGGCGCCGGCGGGGCTGAGCAGCGGGGCGCCCTCGATCAAGCCGCTGCTCGCCAGCGCGGTGGTCGCCAAGGGGGAGAGTTTTTTCCAGCAGCAATGCTCGGCGTGCCATTCGATCAACAGTGGCGGGGCCAACGGCGTCGGGCCGAATTTGTACGGCGTGGTGGGGTCACCGATGTTCGCCAAGGCGGGGTATAGTTTTTCGGGCGCGGTGAAGAAGGCGGCGCATGGCAAATGGACGCCGCATAAGCTGAACGAGTGGCTGTATAATCCGATGAAGGATATTCCGGGGACGCATATGGCGTATCCGGGGATCAAGAATAACCAGGTGCGCGCCGATGTGGTGGCGTATCTGAACGCGCAATCGGCCAGCCCTGCGCCGCTGAAGTGAGCGATGGGTATGCCGCCGTCGCTGCGGCGGCGGCGGATGCGGCGGGGGCGGTGATCGGGCGGTATTTCCGGGCGCTGCCGGATGTGGTGACCAAAAGCGATGACAGCCCGGTGACGCTGGCGGATCAGGGTGCCGAGGCCGCGATCCGGGCGGTGCTGGCGGAGCGGACGCCGGCGTTTGGGATCATCGGCGAGGAGATGGGCGGGGTGGCGCGCGGGCGCTTCACCTGGGTGGTCGATCCGATCGATGGGACACGGGCGTTCATTACGGGACGGCCGATTTTTGCGACGCTGATCGCGCTGCTCGACGAGGGCGTGCCAGTGCTTGGGCTGATCGATCAGCCGATCACCGGGGAGCGCTGGCTGGCGGATGGCGGGGTGCTGCAGTTCAGCGGGCGGCACGGTCGTGCGGGGTGCCGCAGACTGACGGCGCTGGCGGATGCGGAATTGTCCTGCACGGCGCCGGAGATGTTCGAACCGGCGCAGCATGTGAAATTCGGCCGGCTCGCGGCCGCGTGCCGGCGGGTGACCTATGGCGGTGATGCCTATGCCTACGGGCTGCTGGCGCTGGGACAGATCGACGTGATCGCCGAAGCGGGGCTGAAACCGTGGGATTGGGCGGCGGTTGTGCCGGTGATCGAGGCGGCGGGTGGGTCGGTGACGGATTGGCAGGGACGGCGGCTGACGCTGGATAGCCCGGGCGAGGTGCTGGCGCTGGGAGATAGGGCCATGCTGGGCGGGGTATTGGCGGCGTTGGGGTAGGGTAGGGGAGGGAAGGCTTCTTTTTTGTAAAAAAGAAGCAAAAAACTTTCTGACCCTGAGGCACGGGCGTTTTCACAGCCGCAGACCCAAATGAACAAAGTTTTTTTTGCTTCTTTTTTGTTCACAAAAAAGAAGAACTTCCCTTGCTTCTTTGCCTGTTTCGTTATGATATCGTAACGATTCAGGCGTGCATCAGCCCCGTGGGCCTTTGCGCCACATTTTTTTGGCATCGAAGGAGGGCACGAAGGGGTGGTGCCAGGGGGGCACGGGTGGTGGGGGTGGGCCGAGGATGTCGCGGAGTTGTTCGGGGGTGAAGTCGATGCTGCCGTCGGGGTTGACTTTGTATTGGGCCATGAAGTCGGGCTGGCGTTTCGGGCGGGGGCGTTTCGGGCGGGGGGTGGCGGGGTTTGCGGGCTCGCTCCGGGGTTTTCGGGGGCGTTTGATGATTTGGGGGGGACGCAGGCCGAGCATGGTGTGGAGGGGGCGGAGGATGCGGCCGAGGCTGGGGTGGGTGGCGAGCAGGTCCAGCACGATGGGGTCTTCCATGAAAAGCTGGAGATCGGCGCGGGCGGCGGCACCGGCGACGACGGTGGCGGGGCCGTTGGGGAGCAGGCGGATGAGCCAGGCGAAGCCGCGGGGGAGTGTGAGGGGTGGTTTGGGTTTGGCGGTGGCGGGTTCGCGCTCCACCGGTCCGGGAGCGCGGGTGCGGGTGCGGGGAGATTGGGGTGGGCGGGATGCGATGCGGGCGAAGCGGGCGATCTGGCGGGCGAGGTAGTTCCAGATCAGGACGATGAGCGGGCCGTGGATTTTGAGGCGGTAGCCGTTGTCGGCGACCGAGCGCTGCAGGGCACGGAAGATCACCGTGAAGCGCTCGGTCGGATCGGCAGGCATGAACGGCGCGTTTGCGATCATGGGTAAGTGTAAACCATGGCGGGTGGGGGGTGAGAAAGAGGTTTGTTAGAGGTTTTGTTAGATTCTTTGTTTGGGGGTTGGCTGGGGTGGATTGCCGCGCTGCCTGCAATGACGGTGTGGGGTCGGGGTGATGGGTTTTGGGTGGTTGTGCGCTAGGTTGTTCCGATATGGCTCGTGACGGGCCGTGGCAACGGAGGGTATTGATGGATCGACCTGATTTCGTCCGGCATTGGTCAGAGCTGGAAGAGCCGGATAACGCGCATTATCCGGGTGATGACGAGTTGCTTTCGATCAATGCGCCGCTCGGCCGCAAGCTGGGGCTGAAGCGGATCGGCATCCATCACGAGCGCCTGCCGCCTGGCCGGCGGACCTCCTACCCCCATGCCGAGAGCGCGCTGGAAGAGTTCGTGTATGTTCTGGAGGGCACGCCGGATGCCTGGATCGACGGCCATTTGGTGCGCCTGCGCGTGGGTGACGCTGTGGGGTTTCCGCCCGGTACCGGCATTTCGCACACATTCATGAACAACACGGCCAGCGAGGTCCGGCTGCTGGTGGTTGGCGAGGCAACGCATGAAAACCGGATCCGCTATCCGCTGAATGCGAGCTTTGAGGCGGCTTGCCCGGAGCGCTGGGTGAACCCGCCGGAGCGGCCGCTGGGTCCGCACGATGGGCGACCCAAGGTCGAGCCACCGGTTTGACGGCGCCGGGGCTGCCTCCGGCGGGGGGCCTTGTTGCTGTTTGCGATGACCGGGGCCTGGTTTGACGTGTGTGGGCGCTGGGGAGGCGAAAAAAAACCTCCGGCGCGGCCGGAGGTTTTCCGTCAGGCTCGATGGGGCGGCGGGGCGTTAGCCGATGACGCGGTCTTTCCTTGACCGGCGCAGCACGAGGCCAAGGCCGATCAGACCCGTACCGAGCACGAGCAGCGAACCCGGCTCCGGCACATTGAATTTCAGCACGGCCGGCGCGCCGTTGGCTTCGACATACCACAGGTTATAGCTGCCCGGCCCGAGCGAGAAGGGCGTTCCGATCTCGTTGGTCGGGGCGGCGCTGTTGACGTATTCGACCGAGTTGATGCTATTCCAGATGCTCAGACCGTCGTCGTGCTGGATTGTGCCCGACAGATTGGCGGTTGTGGTAAAGCTCAATTCGAACAGCGACACGCTGCTGAAATTACTGGTGCTCAGAACGAAGTTTTGCGTGGTGGCATAGGTGCCAAAGAAAACTTGATTCTGGATAGCGGTCGACGGAACAACGAAATCGGTGAACGTATTGGCTGAGTGGGCCGGATTGTTCCAATCAGGCAAGCCGGCGAAGCTGAAGGATGTGGCAAGGTTGGCGTTTTGTGCGATTGGATTGTCGGGCGTGGCCTGCTGACTGGCACTGGTGCTCGTCGCGCCGGGTGTCGATGCCGTCCAGACCTGCACGGCGAATGTGATCGGCGACGCGTGGGCGATGCCGCCCGCCAAAGTGGCGGCCAGGACCGTGGCGCCAGCCAATCTCTGAAGTTTGTTGCGCATCATCATCTCCATAACAGCGGTTAAATCACATTTTTTGTGGTGTATGGCCGACTCGTTCAGCGCGCACGCGATCCGCCGGTATTCACCTGCCGGTATGTTAAGCAAACATCATGCCAAAAATTAATTTTCAAGGATTTCAGTTAGTTAGAGTGCAGCTACTCGTCTATTCCTGGCATAGTTGTAAAGAATCCTGACACCACTTCTGATTGCAATCGGTTTGCATTGTCAACCGCTGACATGGTTTGTGCTTTATCGGCAATAATTTTATTTTTTATCCATTTGCGCCATGAAGCGGGAGGGCCGCGTCCGGGGTGGTTTCTGCCGGGGATGGTCCCTGTGGTTTGGGTGGACGACGTTGGAACTGACGTGTCTTTGCGGCCGTGTGCGGAATGACGTTCGGCAGTGGCCTGACTTCATCAATGGCTGCAATGGCACGCGGTGCGACACGTCCGGTGCGCGCTGGAGGTATTTCGATCCTGCGGCTGTCGGCAGTGCGGGCGCCAGGGCGGGATATCGGCGGGGGACAGGGACGATCCGGCGGCGGACGTCCATTTTGCGCATATTGTGGTGCAACGACGCATTTTGGTCTGACCGAGCGCGTGATTGCGCGATTTGGCAATGCCCAGCTGGGCGTTACCAGGCGCTTGGCCGATGAGGGTGATGGGATGCGAGAGAGAAATGTGCCTGCTGCGTCGCGGGCGGTGATCATTGACGTCACGCGGCATATCAGCTATGTGAATATGTAACGAAATTTGCCAAACGCAGCAACAGCGCTGCGGGATCTTCAAATGCCAGGCAGTATTGCCCCGTCTCGACCTTCATCGGTTGGTGCGGGTTTTTTTGCGTTCTGACCAGGCATGTCGAGGCTCGGTCATGAAGCCAGAAGCATTCAGTACATTTACGGAGTATTCCTCATGAAAGGTTGTCAGGGCAAGCAATGAAACAGACGCATGAGCACGGGGCTTTCGGGCAGGCGGAGGTGGATCATCTGCTGGGTGATGAGTATGAGCACCACCCGGTGCCGCCGACCGCGCGGCGCAGCCTGTTTTCGGTCTCGCTGGTGTGGGCTGGGTTTCCGATGATCATGACGGGCGCCATGACCGGTTCGATCCTGGTGCTCGGCATGGGGTTTCGCGACGCGCTGGCGGCGATGGTGATCGGGAATCTGGTCATGCTGGTTTATGTCGGTTCACTTGGCGTGCTGGGGACGCGCAGCGGTACGAGTTTTGCCCAGCTTGCCAGCATCGTGTTCGGCCGCAAAGGCTATGTGGTTGCGTCCGGCCTGCTCTCGACGCTGCTGCTGGGGTGGTACGCGGTGCAGACCGGGATTACCGGGGCGCTGGTGAGTAGTGCGTATCATCTGAATTATGTGTTGATGACGGTGATTGCCGGGGTTTTCTATATCGGCATTACGTTCGTGGGCGTGCGTGGGCTGCACTATATCGGGCTGGTTTCGATTCCGCTGTTTCTGGCGCTCGGTCTGTTCGTTGCCGGCGATGCGGCGAGCCATAGCAGTTGGCATGCGATTCTGGCCTATGCCGGCAATAACGGCAAAGCGACGATGTCGATGGGCGCGGGCCTCACCGTTGTAATTGCCCTGTTCATCGATGCCGGGACGGTAACCGCCGACTTCAATCGCTGGGCACGCTCGACGCGGGATTCAATCATTGCGACGGCGTGCGCGTTTCCGATTGCCAATCTGGTTGCCATGCTGATCGGGGGTGTGATGACCGCGGCACTGGCCAAGCCGGATGCCAACCCGTTCGGCTCCGATAATCTGTTCGGGTATTTGAACGGATTGCAACTCGGTTGGCTCAGCGCGCTGGCGGCGGTGTTTCTGTATTGCAATCTTGGCTCGGTCTGCTCGCATTGTTTGTATAATTCATCAACCGGGTGGTCGCGGATTCTAGGGACGCATATGCGCGTGATGGCGGTGATGCTGGGTGCGATTGGCATTGTGGTTGCGGCGGGGAATGTTTGGGCGTTCTTCATCCAGTGGCTCAGCCTGCTCGGGGTGCTGGTGCCGCCGATCGGCGCGATTGTTCTGGTTGATCAATATAGTCTGCGGCGGGATGCGACGGTCGATGCCAATGTGCGCGTCAGCCCGTTCATTGCGTGGGCAATCGGTTCGGCGGTGGGGTTGCTCGTGCAGTTCGATGCGCCGGGGTATTCGACCGCCATTGCTTCGATGATCACAGGCGGGGTGGCGTATTACGCGATTGGCGCGCTGACTGCCGAGCGGGCGCGGCGCATCGCCTGAGTTGAGTTTCATGCGGCCGCCGGTGCAGGCACAGCGGCGCGCATTTCCCTTGGCCTGCGAACGGAAAAGGACAGACAATGCCGGCAGACTATGAAATTTTCGACCTCGGCGATTTTGGTTTGCAACGCGGTGCGACGATCCGCGGTTGCAAGCTTGCTTACAAGACGTTCGGCACGCTCAATGCGGCGAAGGATAATGTCGTTGTCTATCCGACATGGTATTCGGGACAGCATTACGACAATGAATGGTTGATCGGGCCGGGGCGGGCGCTCGATCCGGCGCATTTGTTCATTATTATCCCGAACATGCTGGGTAACGGCCTGTCATCCTCGCCGAGCAATACGCCTGAGCCGTATAACGCGGCGCGGTTTCCGCTGGTGACGGCGTGCGACAATGTGCGGGCGCAGCACCGGCTGGTGACCGAGTTGTTCGGGATCGAGCGGGTTCGCCTGGTGGTGGGCTGGTCGATGGGGGCGTTGCAGACGTTTCATTGGGGGGCGCTGTATCCGGACATGGTGGAGCGGATTGCGCCGTTCTGCGGGTCGGCCAAGTGTTCGCGGCATAATTTCGTGTTTCTGGAAGGGGTGAAGGCGGCGCTGACGGCGGATGCGGCCTTCGCCGATGGCTGGTACACCACCAAGCCGGCGCGCGGGCTGCGGGCGATGGCGCGGGTTTATGCGGGGTGGGGATTTTCGCAGGCGTTTTATCGCGAGGCGCTTGATATCAAGACGCTCGGGTATTCTTCGCTCGAAGATTTCCTGGTTGCGTTCTGGGAAGGGTTTTTTCTGCCGAAGGATGCGAACAATCTGCTGACCATGCTCTGGACCTGGCAGAACGGCGATATCAGCGACAATGAACTGTATAACGGCGATTTTGCCAAGGCGCTCGGTGCGATCAAGGCGAAGGCGTATGTGATGCCGGGCCAGACCGATCTTTATTTTCCGCCGGAGGACAGCGCGTTCGAGGTTGCGCATATGCCGAATGCGACGCTGATTCCGGTACCCTCGATCTGGGGGCATTTCGCGGGCGGGCCTGGAACCAATCCGGTCGATGTCGATTTCATCGATGGTAAATTGAAAGAGCTGCTGGCGGCTTGAAGGTTGGTGGGCGATTGGAGGGCGGGGCCGTGGGTGTGGTCCTGACTGATGGGTTTTGAGCACGCCGGCTGCGGTGACATTGGGAGATGGTTAACCGGGCGGTGTTATGCGCTTACCGGACACGGTTGGTCGCGATGGCATCGACTTGCCGTAATTTTTTGATCTGGCGTGCTGCGCAAGGGACCGCCCGCCCACCGGGCCGGCTGCGCCGTGCGCGGCAGTCTGACGGTTTCCGCGTCGATTCGGCGAGTCGTTACGGAGATTTTGTCAGGATTCTTTACACTCACCCGGGAGCGATTTTGGCAACGTATTGAATTTAAAAACTATATTTTTTGGCACATATCTTGCTGGTAATATTTTGTCCATGATATGTTCGAAACATGCAAAAATAGGAATTATTTACGATGACGCTATATGGTCGATCGACACTGATGGTGCTTGGGGCATTGTTGTGCCTCGCTGGTACGGCCCCTGCAGCGGTCTATGACTGGTCCTACACCGGGTCACCCTTGTTGGACCGCGCCAGTGGTACGCTGACGACTGGCCGCCTCGATCCTTCCAACAGTTTGAACAGTCCAGCGGGTTATGACATCACGGCGATTACCGGGACCTATAATGGGTCCAGCATTACTGGCCTGCTTGCGCCGGGCTCGTGCTGTTCGGTTCCTGCTAATGATAATATTGTCTACTACTCGCCAACGCCCGGCGCCGTTTATCTTGACCAAGCAGGTCTAGCGTTCACTGACGCGCTCGGCGGGGAGATTAACATTTATTCTTACAACGGCGCCGGGTTGTATGCTGATATCCTTGCGCCGCCCGGGAGCGCGAACGGGGGTTTTATCACCTCCGGGATTTTTTCTTTGACTCCGGTTGCCGTTCCCGAACCCGGTTCATTGGCGGTTCTTGGCTCGGGTCTCGTCGCGCTTGCTGTGTTTACGCGCAGGCGCCGCAAGAACGTCTGAGCTCGAATAGCGAGGCGCAATTGGCGTGGGGCATAGCCAGGAGGCATGCGCCACGCCGTTCACCGATGCGGCCAGCGTCGCGATTTTGTGACTGTTTTTGATGCGGCTCATCGGTCCTTGCGGGCGCTGGAGACGATCTGCCTTTTGACAGACCGACCGCGCCGAAAGCGTATTCTAATGCAGGATGAAGAGGCCGCACCGGCGGCCACGCAGGCGCGCGAGGGTTGATCCGCCACGTCCCGCGCAGCCGACGATGGCGATGCCCCTCGCACCATCCTCCTGTTCAGATCTGCCGTGATTGCGCGTGTTGTCCAACGATCCAGATGCCTGTGCAGGTTGTGCAAGATTTCTGCATGGAAGCGATATCTCGGTGGGTCCAGAGTCTTGCAAGCTGCGTTCCAGTGAATGACATCAATGCGTTGCCGTATTCGATTCCGACTGGAAACGCGGTCGTGCGGGATCGTGCGATCTGGGCCGCTGGGACTCGGTCGGGGTTGTTGCAATACCCGCATTC
Source organism: Acidiphilium sp. PA (assembly GCF_026191915.1). Classification (GTDB taxonomy): domain Bacteria; phylum Pseudomonadota; class Alphaproteobacteria; order Acetobacterales; family Acetobacteraceae; genus Acidiphilium. The sequence goes on along the minus strand of NZ_JAIMBY010000001.1, from coordinate 247,706 downwards.
ATAAAAGTTTTTTGCTTCTTTTTTTCAAAAAAGAAGCGCTTGCTTCCGTTTCATAGCGCAGCGCAGGCGGTTTCGAGCCAGGCCTGGGTTTGCTGGTCCACCAGGGGAGCGATCTCGTGCAGGATTCGGGTGTGGTAGGTGTTGAGCCAGGTGATGGCGTGCGGGGTGAGGAGGGTGGGGTTGATCAGGCGGCGGTCGAAGGGGGCGAGGGTCAGGGTTTCGAAGGTGAGGAAGGGTTTTTTGGTGGTGAGGGGGGCCGGGGTGACGAGGAGGAGGTTTTCGAGGCGGATGCCGAAGGCTCCGGGCTCGTAGTAGCCGGGTTCATCCGACAGGATCATGCCGGGGGCGAGGGGGATTGGCCTGCCGCGTTTGTGGAAGCTGACCGGGCCTTCGTGGACGGAGAGGTAGGAGCCGACACCGTGGCCGGTGCCGTGGTCGAAGTCGAGGCCGGCTTGCCAGAGCGGGGCGCGGGCCAGGGCATCGAGCTGCGGGCCGGTGGTATCGGCGGGGAAGATGGCGCTGGCGAGGGCGATGTGGCCGGCGAGGACGCGGGTGAAGCGATCGGTGATCAGGTCGGGTGGGGTGTCCGGGCCGGTCCAGAGGGTGCGGGTGATGTCGGTGGTGCCGTCGGGGTACTGCGCGCCGCTGTCGATCAGGTAGACTTCGTTGGGGTGGATGGCGCGGTTGCTGGCGTCGTCGGCGCTGTAGTGGATGATGGCGCCGTGTTCGCCGGCGCCGGAGATCGGGTTGAAGCTTTCGGCGCGGAACGTGGGGGCGGCGGCGCGGCAGGCGCGCAGGGTGGCGGCGGCGGAGAGTTCGGTGAGGCTGCCGGTGGGGGCGGTTTGTTCGAACCAGGCGAGGAAGCGGCACATGGCGGCGCCGTCGCGGTGGTGGGCGGCGCGGGCGCCTGCCTGTTCGACGGGGTTTTTCAGGGCGCGGGGCAGGACGCAGGGGTCATCGCCGGAGACGGTGATGGTGCCGGCGTCGCCGAGCATCTGGGTCAGGCGGATGGGGGCGGTTGCGGGGTCGAGGCGGATGCGTTTGCCGCGCATTGTGGCGAGGGTTTCGGCCATGGCTTCGCGCGGGACGATGGTGACCGAGGGGCCGAGTGCTGTGCGGGTTTCAGCCGGGATTTTGGCGGGGTCGATGAACAGGATGGCGGATGAATCGCGGCGGAGGAGGGCGAAGCAGAGGGCGATGGGGGTGTGCGGCAGGTCGGCGCCGCGGAGGTTGAGCAGCCAGGCGATGGCGTGGGGGTCGGTGAGGAGGACGGCGTCGGCGCCCTCGTCGGCGATGGTGGCGGCGATGCGCTGGCGTTTGGCGGCGGCGGATTCGCCGGCGAATTCGATGGGGTGCGGGGTTGCCTGGGCGGATGGCGGGGCGGGGCGGTCGTTCCAGAACCTGTCGATCGGGTTGGCGATGGGGACCATGGTGAGGCCGGCATCGGTGAATTTGGCGACGGTGTTGGCGCTCATCAGCCAGGGGTCGTAGCCGATCTGGCCTAGGTGGCCTCGGGTTTTCAGCCAGGTTTCGGGTGGGGTTTCGGTGATGTGGAGGCGTTGCCAGATGGCGGGGTCGGTCTGGGATTCGAGCTGGAGGGTGTAGCGGCCATCGGAGAAGACGGCGGCCTGGTCGGCGAGGACGATGGCGAGGCCGGCGCTGCCGGTGAAGCCGGTGAGCCAGGCGAGGCGGGCGGCGCTGTCGGGGACGTATTCGCCAAGGAATTCGTCGTTGCGGGGCTGGATGAAGCCGTCGAGTCCTTGTGCCTGCAATGCCGCCCGCAAGGATGAGATACGCTCTTTCATCATATCTTAATCAATTTCCTATCATGTTTTTGCATGGCTGACAGAGAAAAGCTTCGCTCCACAAGTCGTGATCGGGGGCTTATGTTGCGCTGCAAGACGACGATGACGATTGGCAATGATGCACAGATCGCCTTCCCCGCCTGTTGTTATTGAACCGAAAGAGAAGATCATGACCACTTCAACGAACTCCACCAAACTCGGCTCCCCGGTCGCTGATGCGATCGCTTCGCAGAATGCCGCGATCGATGCGGCGCTGCGCGACAATTTCAACCGCACGGTTGCGATGTTCGAGCGCGTGCGCGCGATGTTCACGCAGCAGCGTGCGGCGCGGCAGGCTTATCGTGAACTGTCGGAACTGAACGATCGTGAACTGGCCGACCTCGGCATTGCGCGCTCGGACATCCGCAACGTGGTGCGGGGCAAGTTTCCGTCGCGCGTCTGAGCGGCGGGTTTCAGGCTCCATTGGTTTCGGGCAAGGGGAGGGCGATGCTCTCCCCTTGTCGCGTTTGGGGCGGTTGCTTCGTTCAAAACCCACGCACGCCGGCCCGGATCGGTTTTTCGAGGATCAGGGTGGTCCATTCGCCGTCGTTGATGCGTTGTTTCAGCACGAGGCCGTGGCGGCGGTGGGCGGAGAGGACCCAGCGTGCCTGGCGGTCGAGCAGGCCGGCGAGGATGGCCGTGCCGCCGGGGGCGAGTTTGGCGGCGAGCTGGTGGGCCATGGCCGCGAGCGGGCGGGCCAGGATGTTGGCGAACACGAGGTCGTAGGGCGCGTGCCGGCGCAGGGTGGGGCTGAGCCAGCCATCGGCCTGGCGGGCGCGGAATAGAGGGGCGATGCCGTTGATGCCGGCGTTGGCCGCGGCGACGCGGACGGCGCGGGTATCGATATCGGTGGCGAGCACGCGGCGGCCCCAGATTTTGGCGGCGGCGATGCCGAGAATGCCGGAGCCGGTGCCGAGATCGAGGATGCGCAGCGGCTGGCGGCGTTTGGCGGTGCGTTCGAGCGCGAGCAGGCAGCCGCGGGTCGAGCCGTGTTCGCCGGTGCCGAAGGCGAGGCCGGCATCGACGGTGATGATGTGGCGGCCGGGCGGTTTGGCGGTTTTGATGTGGGTGCCGCGGATGGCGAAGCGCTGGCCGATTTTCTGTTCGGGAAAGCCCTGGTAGCTGCGCGCGAGCCAGCCGCCGGCGGGGACGCGGATGCGTTGGATCGCCGGGCTGATGCCGCTGGCGGCTTCGGCGAGGATGAGGGCGGTGATCAGATCGCCGTCCGACCCGTCGATTTCGCGGAGGCCTTCGACCACCCAGGTGTTGGTCTTTTCATCGAGGAAGAAGCCGACGGTGCGGCAGCAGCAGCCGAGTGCGGCCTCGAAGGCTTCGAGCGCGACGGCGGGGACGGTGAGGATGATGCGTTCGAGCTGTTCGACCTGGGGCATCAGGCGCGTTCCACGAAACGGTCGAGCACGCGTTTTTCGCCGGCGGTTTCGAATTTGATGTCGAGGCGGTCGTCATCGGTGTCGATGATGACGCCGTAGCCGAATTTCTGGTGGAACACGCGGGTGCCTTCGGTGAGTTTGTCGGTGCGGGGTGGGCGGGCCTGGGGGTTCCAGGCATCGTCGCGCCGGGCCAGCAGGGGGGTGGCGGTGGCGAACACCGGCGGGGCGGACAGGCGTTGTTCGCGCGCGAGGCTGGCGGAGCCGCCCATGGTGATGAAATCGGCCGGCAGTTCCTCGATGAAGCGGGAGGGGACGCTGGATTGCCAGTTGGCGTAGATGCGGCGGTTGGCGCAGTGCGAGATGATGGCGCGCTGCCTGGCGCGGGTGATGCCGACATAGGCGAGGCGGCGTTCCTCCTCGAGCGATTTGGCGCCGCCCTCATCGAGCGAGCGCTGGTTGGGGAAGACGCCTTCCTCCCAGCCGGGCAGGAACACCGTGTCGAACTCCAGGCCTTTGGCCGCGTGCAGGGTCATCAGGAACACTTTGTCGTCATCCGCCTCGTTATCGTTGTCCATAACGAGGGAAACATGTTCGAGGAAGCCTTCGAGCGTGTCGAAATCGGTCAGGGCGCGGACGAGTTCCTTGAGGTTTTCGATCCGGCCGGCGGCATCGGGGGTTTTCTGGTCCTGCCACATTGCGATGTAGCCGCTTTCATCGAGCACCGTGGCGAGGGTGGTGACGTGGCCGTCGCGCCTGAGGGCGGCGCGCCAGTCGGTGAGTTTGGAGACGAGGTCGCGCAGACCCTCACGCGCTTTGCCGCGCAGGCTGGCATCCGCCACGATGCGGGCGGCGGCTTCGGCGAGGGGGGTTTGATCGGCGCGGGCGCGTTCGTGGATGGTGCGCAGGGCGGTGTCGCCGAGGCCGCGCTTGGGGGTGTTGACGATGCGTTCGAAGGCGAGGTCGTCCGCGGGTTGGGCGATGACGCGGAGATAGGCGATGGCGTCGCGGATTTCGGCGCGTTCGTAGAAGCGCAGGCCGCCGATGATGCGGTAGGGCAGGCCGATCGCGATGAAGCGTTCCTCGAAGGCGCGGGTCTGAAAGCCGGCGCGGACCAGCACGGCGCATTCGGCGAGTTTATGCCCGTCGCGGCGGAGGGTTTCGACGCGGGTGGCGACCGCGCGGGATTCCTCATCGGAATCCCAGAAGGCGAGAACCTCGACCTTTTCGCCATCGGCATCGGGGCGGCCGGCGTGCAGGGTCTTGCCGAGGCGGCCTTCGTTATGGGCGATCAGGCCCGAAGCGGCGGCGAGGATGGGGGCGGTCGAGCGGTAGTTGGCTTCGAGGCGGACGATTTTGGCGCCGGGGAAATCGGCCTCGAAGCGGAGGATGTTTTCGATCTCGGCACCGCGCCAGGAATAGATGCTCTGGTCGTCATCCCCCACGCAGCAGATGTTCCTGTGGCTCTGGGCGAGCAGGCGGAGCCAGTAGTATTGGACCAGGTTGGTGTCCTGATATTCATCGACCAGGATGTAGCGGAAGCGGCGGTGGTAGTCGGCCAGGACCTCGGGGTCGCGGCGGAGCAGGTCGTAGGCGAGGAGGAGCAGGTCGCCGAAGTCGCAGGCGTTGAGGGCGCGCAGGCGGTCCTGGTAGGCGGCGTAGAGGTCGCGGGCGGATTCGGCACCCCAGTCGATATCCTGGTCGCGCGGGACGGCATCGGGCAGCAGGGCGCGGTCTTTCCAGCGCTGGATGGCGCCCATCAGCCCTTGCGGGGTGAAGCGCTTGGTGTCCATCCGGCGGGCTTCCATCACCTGTTTGAGCAGGCGCAACTGATCGTCGGAATCGAGGATGGAGAAGCTCGATGTGCGGTCGACCCGCTCGGCGTAGCGGCGCAGCATGCGGGCGGCGAGGGCGTGGAACGTGCCGAGCCAGAGGCCTTCGGCCGGTTGGTCGAGCAGGGCGGAGACGCGCTCGAGCATTTCGCGGGCGGCCTTGTTGGTGAAGGTGACCGCGAGGATCTGGTTGGGGAAGGCGCGGCGGCTGAGCAGGATATGGGCGAATCTGGTGGTCAGGACGCGGGTCTTGCCGGTGCCGGCGCCGGCGAGCACGAGGACGGGGCCGTCGGTTGCTTCGACGGCTTCGCGCTGGGCCTGGTTGAGGCGGGTCAGGTAGGCGGTCAAGAGACGGCTTCTTTTTTGGAAAAAAGAAGCAAAAAACTTTTAGTCCTCTGGGGCACGGGCGCTTTCACGGGCAAGGGCCCAGATAAATGAAGTTTTTTTGCTTCTTTTTTTTCAAAAAAAGAAGTCTTCACTTGCCCTTGACTCCAAGGATACGCGCGATCGCATAGGTGAGGTCGGCGCGGTTCAGCGTATAGAAATGGAACTCGTCGATGCCGTTGGCCTGCAGGATGCGGACCTGTTCGGCGGTGACGGCGGCGGCGACCATTTTGCGGGTTTCGGGGTCGTCATCCAGCCCGTCGAACATCTCGCCCATCCAGGCCGGGACCGATGTGCCGCCCATTTCGCCGATCCGTCGCGCCTGGGTGAAATTGGAGACCGGCATGATGCCCGGGATGATCGGGGCGGTGATGCCGGCGGCGAGGGCGCGGTCGAGAAAATCGAGATAATGGGCGGTGTCGAAAAACACCTGGGTGATCGCGCGGTTGGCCCCGGCATCGAGCTTGCGTTTGAGATTGTCGAGATCGGCCGCGGGGCTTGCGGCCTGGGGATGGGTTTCGGGGTAGGCGGCCACCGAGATGTCGAAATCGGCGACGCGTTTGAGGCCGGCCACCAGATCGGACGCGAAGGCGTAGCCATCGGGGTGGGCCTGATAGGGCGCACCGCCGGGAACATCGCCGCGCAGGGCGACGATGTGGCGGACCCCGGCATCCCAGTAGCGGCGGGCGACGTCATCGACCTCGCCGCGCGTGGCGCCGACGCAGGTGAGATGCGCGGCGGGGATCAGGCTGGTTTCGCGGACCAGGCGGAGCACGGTGGCGTGCGTGCGTTCCTGTGTCGAGCCGCCGGCGCCGTAGGTGACGGAGACGAACTGCGGCGCGAGCGGTTCGAGGCGGCGGATGCAGGCCCAGAGCTGGGTTTCCAGCGCCTCGGTCTTCGGGGGGAAGAATTCGAAGGAAATCTGCGGCACCGCCGGAACGCTGCCCGGCAGGGGGGCGACGCGCGGGCCGGACAGCCAGCGTTGCAGGGCGGCGCGGGGTGGTTCATGGCTCATCGCAATCTCCTTCGCGGCGTGGTGACAGCAAGCGGTGCGGCTGGCAAGGCGGCCGGCACGGCGCGGGAACGGTCATGCCTGATGGCCGCCACAAGCGGTTGATCATGCTCGCTCTTGCGCTACATATCGGGTAACAAAACAACTCGTAAATAGTCTTGGCGCTGGCGTACGCGATAAATAAGAGTGAGCGGCCCTGATTCCCGGGGCCGATGAAGGAGGCCCATGGGCATCGTGATGAAATCGGTTTTGCCGCTGTTGGCGGCTGGGTGCCTGCTGGCCGGGTGTGCAACGCCCCCGCCGCAGTCGAACAAGGCGGCCTTTGAGGCGTATCAGCAGCAGAACGACCCGTTGAAGCCGTTCAACAAGGCGTCGTATCATTTCGACAATGTGCTCGACACCTATGTGCTGCGGCCGGTCGCGATCGGGTATATCGATGTCACGACGCCGGGGATTCGCCGGCATGTCGGCGAATTCATGAGCAATACGGATGCGCCGGCGCAATTGCTGGAGTTCATGGCGGCGGGCAAACCGCGCGATGCCGGCACGACGCTGGTGCGGTTTCTGGTCAATTCCACGGTCGGCATCGGCGGGTTGTTCGACCCGGCGGGCGCGCTTGGCTATCACAAGGTCTATACCGATGTCGGCCTGACGCTCGCGGGTTACGGCGTGCCGGAGGGACCGTATTTGTATCTGCCGTTCGCGGGCCCTTCGGATCTGCGTGATGCGACGGGAATTCCGGCCTCGATCGTGCTCAACCCGACGTTTCCGGCGCCGCCTTCGACGGGTCTGACCATTTTCAACTACGGGTCGGATGCGCTGAGCGTGGTGAACACCCGTGCCGAGCTGCATGGCACGATCTCGAACATCAAGAAGACCTCGCTCGATCCCTATGCCACATTCCGGAGTCTTTATCGCCAACATCGTGCCGCAGAGTTGCAGGACATCAACAAGCGCGACGTCGCCACGCCGCCGGCCTGGTATTCGGCCGCGCAGCGCAAGGCGATGAAGCACGCGGAATACGATTCCACCAACTAGAAAGGATTGCTCCATGGCCGCCTATTTCCGCCGGGTTCTGCTCGGCGCCTTTGCCGTGATGCCCGTGCTGGCGCTTTCGCCCCTGCTTGCCGGCCGCGCGCTGGCCGCGGCACCCAGTGCTGCGACCGCGAAGGCCTTCATCGACAGTTCCGGTCAGAAGCTGGTGTCGATCATCAACGGGGCCGGCTCGACCAGCCAGAAGGCGGCGCAGCTGCGCGCGCTGGTGAACAATATCGTCGCGGTCGATCAGATCGGCAAATTCGTGCTCGGCCGCTACTACCGGGTGGCGACGCCGGCGCAGCGCAGCGAATACATGCAGCTGTTCCACCAGACGCTGGCGTATAACATCACCACCCAGATCCGGGCCTACAAGGGTGTGACCTTCAAGACCGGGCGGGTAACCAGCGGGCCAGAAGGCGAGATGGTGAGCACCGAGGTCAGCCGGCAGGGCCAGGCACCGGCGCATGTTCAATGGGTGGTCGATACCGTCGGCGGGCAGCCGAAAATCGTCGACGTGGTGGTTGAAGGCACGTCGCTGCGGGTGACTGAACGGTCGGATTACTCGAGCGTGATCAATGATCATGGCGGTCAGGTCGAGGCGTTGTTGAGTGCCATGAAGCGGCAGCTTTCGCGGATGCAGGCGGGGTGAGGCCGTAAGGGAAGGAAGGCTTCTTTTTTGTAAAAAAGAAGCAAAAAACTTTTTGACTTTGGAGCACGGGCGGTTTCAACGGCACGGGCCCAGATTAGCGAAGTTTTTTTTGCTTCTTTTTTGTTCACAAAAAAGAAGACTCTTTCTTCCCTTCGATCCGGCCTTGCCTCGGTGCGTGTCCGGCGCTATAGAGCAGAAAAATCATACTCCAACCTTCACGGAGGTGGCCTCAACGGGCCGCCTTTTTTGTTGCCCAACCGCCTTTGTTCCGAGAATGCCAGGTTTGAACCAGACTCGCCCGCAACACACCGGCCTTGAGGGCCGCATCGCCGATCTGATCGCCCCCGGGCTCGAATCGATCGGGTATGAACTCGTCCGTGTCACCATCATGGGCAAGCAGACGCCGACCGTGCAGATCATGGCGGACCGGGCGGATCAGACGCAATTGACCCTCGATGATTGCGAGCGGATCAGCCATCTGGTGTCCGCCGTGCTCGATGTCGATGATCCGATCAGCAGCGCGTGGACGCTCGAGGTGAGCTCCACCGGGATCGACCGGCCGTTGACGCGGGTGAAGGATTGGAACCGGTTTGCCGGGCATCTGGCCAAGATCGAGATGGATGTTCCGATCGCCGCCGGGCGCAAGCGGGTGACCGCGACGGTGCTGAGCGCGGATGACACCGCAGCACGGGTGAAGCTCGATACCGGCGAGACCGTGGATTTGCCGCATCATGACATCCGCAAGGCCAAGCTCGTCCTGACCGAAGATTTGATCAAGGCGACGGAAACGCCGTCGCCGCCGAACTGAACCATCCTGCGAACCGAACCATTCAGAGCAAAAGAGCGAGATTTCCATGGACACCGCGATTGCCCGCCCCGAACTGCTCCTCGTCGCCGACGCTGTCGCCCGCGAAAAGCAGATCGACCGCGACGAAGTGCTGGAAGCGATGGAACAGGCCATCCAGAAAGCCGGCCGCGCCAAATACGGGCACGAGAAGGATATTCGTGCGACGATCGACCGCAAGACCGGTGATGTGCGCCTGTCACGCTGGACCGAGGCGGTCGAGGTGGTGGAAAACGAGGAGACGCAGATTCCGCTGCACATCGCGCGGAAGTTCAAACCCGATATCGAGCTGGGCGGGCATCTGATCGATCCGTTGCCGCCGATCGATTTCGGGCGGATCGCGGCACAGACCGCCAAGCAGGTGATCGTGCAGCGGGTGCGCGAATATGAGCGCAAGCGCCAGTATGACGAGTTCAAGGACCGGGTCGGCGAGATCATTACCGGGGTCGTCAAGCGGACCGAGTACGGCAATCTGATGGTTGACCTCGGCCGGTCCGAGGCGCTGCTGCGGCGCGATGAGACGATTCCGCGCGAGAATCTGCACAATGGCGATCGGGTGCGGGCGTTCATTTACGACGTGCGCGAGGAGCCGCGCGGGCCGCAGATTTTTTTATCGCGCACCCATCCGGGGTTTCTGGCCAAGCTGTTCGCGCAGGAAGTGCCGGAGATTTACGAGGGGATCATCGAGATCAAGGCGGTCTCGCGGGATCCGGGGTCGCGCGCGAAGATGGCGGTGATTTCGCGGGATGCCTCGATCGATCCGGTCGGCGCGTGCGTCGGTATGCGTGGATCGCGCGTGCAGGCGGTGGTGGCCGAGCTGCAGGGCGAGAAGATCGACATCATTCCCTGGTCGCCCAACCCCGCCACCTTCGTGGTCAATGCGCTGGCGCCGGCCGAGGTTTCGAAAGTCGTGCTCGACGAGGAGGCCGGCAAGGTCGAGGTCGTGGTGCCGGATACGCAATTGTCGCTGGCGATCGGCCGGCGGGGTCAGAACGTGCGGCTGGCCTCGCAGCTGACGCGCTGGGACATCGATATTCTGACCGAGGCCGAAGAGAGCGAGCGGCGCCAGGAAGAATTCCGCCGGCGCTCGCATCTGTTCGTCGATGCGCTCGACGTCGATGACGTGATCGCCGGCTTGCTTGTCACCGAAGGATTTGAAGGGATCGAAGACTTGGCTTCTACACCGTTGGACGAACTGGCCTCGATCGAGGGGTTCGATGAGGGCATCGCGGCCGAACTGCAGCGCCGCGCGGAGACCGCGATCGAGAAGCGGGCGGCCGAGCTGGAAGGCAAGCGCACCGCGCTGGGCGTGAGCGACGCGTTGGCCGATCTCGAGGGGCTGTCGCCGGCGATGCTGGTCGCCCTGGGTGAGGCCGGCGTGAAGACGCTGGATGATCTGGGTGATCTGGCGAGCGATGAGCTGATCGACATCGTCGGCAAGGAGGCGCTCGATGAGGAGAGCGCCAATGGCATCATCATGGCGGCGCGCGCGCATTGGTTCGAAGGGGATGAAACACCTGCCTGATTCCGAGCCGGGTGATACCGGGGCGATCGAGGACGACGCGGCCGATCATGCCGGTCCGCTGCGCCGGTGCCTGGTCACGCGGGAACGCCAGGAGCGCGCGACGATGCTGCGCTTCGTGGTGGGGCCCGATTCGACCATGCTGGGCGATGCGCTGTTGTTCGACGTCGCTGCAACCCTGCCCGGGCGTGGCCTGTGGTTGAGTGCGCGGCGGGATGTGATAGAGATGGCGGTCAAGCGCGGCGTGTTCGGCAAGGCCGCGGGCAAGCGGCTGGTGATCCCGGAACGGCTGGCCGATCGGGTCGAGCAGGTTCTGGAAAATCGGGTCGTCGAGTTGCTGGGGCTGGCCAGGCGCGCGGGCGCGGCGGTCGGCGGGTTCGAGAAGGTGAAGGAACGGCTGGCGGCCGGGCAGACGGGCTTGCTGGTCATGGCATCCGACGGGAGCGAGGCGGAACAGGCCAGGGTACGGGGCCATCACAAGGTCGCGATGGTGCGGCCGCTTTCGGCCCAGCGGCTGGGAGCGGTGTTCGGGCGTGAGCGCACCGTGCATGTTTCGATCGGACCCGGCAAACTGGCCGGTATGATCGCAATCGAGGCCGCCAGACTGGCAGGGGTTCGTCCCGCGGCGATCGCCGGGGACATTGCCAGTGCGGCGGAGAGCGGGCAGAGAGAGCCGCAGCCGGGGTGACCCGGATTTTGGCGATGCCTGCGGCTGGTGCCGCGGGTGACGAGACTAAGAAACCGAATTGAATACGGACCGGATTGTATGAGCGACGAGCAGGATCAAGGCGAAACCAAAGGGCGGCTCTCGCTGCGGCCGGCGAACCGGACCGAGCTTGGCCGTACGGTCGATGCCGGATCGGTGCGGCAGAGCTTCAGCCATGGCCGCTCGAAAGTGGTGCAGGTCGAGGTGCGCAAGAAGCGCGGCGGTGCGCCGGGCGCTTCCGCTGAGTCGACCGCGACGCGGCCGGCGCCGGCACCCGTGCGTGGCGGCAATACCGTGACACCGGTGCCGCGCAGCCTGACCGCGACCGAGCAGGCCGCGCGCCAGCGGGCCGTGGCCGATCAGCAGCGCGAATCCGCACGGCGCGATGCCGAGCGGCGGGAGCAGGAGACGATTTCGATCCTGTCCGCCGCCGAGGAAGCACGCCGCCGCGAGGAAGAGGCGGCGAAGCTGGCGGAAGAGGAAAATCGCAAGCGGATCGAGGAAGAATCGCGCCGTCGCGAGGAAGAGGCGGCAAGACCGCCGGCCGCGCCGGTGGCCGAGCCGGTGGACCCGGTCGAAGCGCCGGCCGCGCGTGATGCCGCAGCGGTAACGCCGACGCCGGCCGCACCGCCTGCGCCGGTGCCGCGCCGGGTTGATGCGCCGCCGCCGCCGCGCCGGCCGGCGACGAGCACGCCCGCCGCTGCCGTGACGCCGGAGACGCTGCGCCTGAAAGCCGGCCGCGCCGGTGGCCGTGAGGATGAGGACGAAGCGCCGCGCGTCGCCCGCCGCCCGGGTGGCGGGGGTGGTGCATTGCCGGCGCGCAAGCCGGTGGCGCCGCCCGCGAAGAAAGTGGTGGATGATCGTCGCCGTGGCGGCGCCCGGATCGATGTGCAGGCCGCCATATCGGGCGAGGATGAGCGGGTGCGCTCGCTCGCCTCGGTTCGTCGGCAGCGCGACCGGGAGCGTCGCCAGGCCGAACTCGAAATGCTCCGTTCAGATCAGGTGCGCGTCGTGCGAGATGTTATTCTGCCGGAAACCATTACGGTCCAGGAACTCGCCAACCGTATGGCGGCGCGGGTGCCGGACGTCGTCAAATCGCTGATGAAGCTGGGCGTGATGGCGACGGCGACGCAATCGATCGATGCGGATACCGCTGAGATCGTGGTGGAGGAATTCGGCCATAAATCGAAGCGCGTTTCGGAAGGCGATGTCGAAATCGGCCTCGAGGGCGTGGTGGATGCCGATGCCGATCTGCGGCCACGGCCGCCGGTGGTGACCATTATGGGCCATGTCGATCACGGCAAGACCAGTCTGCTCGATGCGTTGCGTTCGACCAGTGTTGCCGCCGGTGAGGCGGGGGGGATCACGCAGCATATCGGTGCCTATCAGGTGACGCTGCCGAGCGGCGAGCGGATGACCTTCATCGATACGCCGGGCCATGAGGCGTTCACCGCGATGCGGGCGCGGGGCGCGCAGGTGACCGACATTGTCGTGCTGGTCGTGGCCGCCGATGATGGGGTGATGCCGCAGACGATCGAGGCGATCCGCCACGCCAAGGCGGCGAACGTGCCGATTATCGTGGCGATCAACAAGATCGACCGGCCGGATGCCAACCCGACGCGGGTGCGCAGCGAGTTGCTGCAATATGACATCGCGGTTGAGGAAATGGGCGGTGAGACGCAGGATGTCGAAGTCTCGGCGTTGAAGCGCGAGGGGCTCGACCGGTTGCAGGAAGCCATTCTGCTGCAGGCGGAAATTCTCGATCTGAAGGCCAACCCCGATCGCAGCGCGGAGGGTGCGGTGATCGAATCGCGGCTCGACCGTGGGCGCGGGCCGGTGGCGACCATTCTGGTGCAGAAGGGTACGCTCAAACAGGGCGATATCGTGGTGGCGGGGACCGAACAGGGTCGCGTGCGGGCGATGCTCGATGAGCATGGCAAGCCGGTGACCAGCGCCGGGCCTTCGGTGCCGGTCGAGATTCTCGGCATGTCGGGCGTACCGTCGGCCGGTGAGGCGTTCGTGGTGGTCGAGGACGAGGGCAGGGCGCGCGAGATCGCCGAGTTCCGTCAGCGCCGTCAGCGCGAGACCAACGCGGTGGCCGGTGCGGCGGCGCGCGGTACGCTCGATCAGATGCTGGCGCGCATTCAGGCGGGTGAGCAGAAGGAAGTTGCCCTGCTGATCAAGGCGGATGTGCAGGGCAGCGCCGAGGCGATCCAGGCGCTGGTGACCAAGCTCGGCAATGACGAGGTGCGGGTGCGGGTGCTGCTCGCCGCGGTCGGGCAGATCACCGAGAGCGATGTGCAGCTTGCCAAGGCATCCGATGCGATCGTGGTCGGGTTCAACGTGCGGGCCAACGCGCAGGCGCGCGCGCTGTCGAACCGGGACGGCGTCGATATCCGGTATTTCAGCATCATCTATCAGGTGGCTGACGACATCGAAAAGCTGGTCAAGGGCAAGCTCGCACCGGTGCATCGCGAGAAATTCCTGGGCTATGCGGAGATCCGCCAGGTGTTCAACATCACCAAGACCGGCAAGGTGGCGGGTTGTTATGTCACCGAAGGGCTGGTCAAGCGCGGCGCCGGCGTGCGGCTGCTGCGCGAGGGCGTGGTGGTGCATCAGGGCGAACTGTCGCAGCTCAAGCGGTTCAAGGACGATGTGCGCGAAGTGGCGCGCGGTTATGAATGCGGCCTGTCCTTCGCTGGTTTCGGCGATATTCGCGAAGGCGATGTGGTGGAATGCTACGAGACCGAACTCGTTCCGGCATGACCGGCGCGGGCAGCGGGCGGGGCAGGACCGACCGGGCCAGCGTAGCCGGCAAGGTGCAGGACGGCCCGTCGCAGCGGATGCGGCGGGTGGCCGAGGATATCAGGCATCGGCTTTCGGCCGTTCTGGCGCGCACCGAGTTTCGGGATCCCGATCTGATCGGGGTGCATCTGACGGTGGCAGAGGTGCGGATGAGCCCGGATTTGAAACACGCGACGGTGTTTGTCTCGCGGCTGGGCAATGTTCCGACCGATCCGCTGCTGCCGGCGCTCAAGCGGGTCGGGCCGTTTCTGCGCAGCGCGATCGGGCAGGGGATGCGGACGAAATTCGTGCCGGAGCTGCATTTTCAAGCCGATATGGCGCTCGATGAGGCGACCCGGATCAACCGGTTGCTGCATAGCCCGGAAGTGGCGCGCGATCTGCCGCCGGCACCCGACCCCGACGAGGCATGACCGAGATTCTGCGCGATGATGCCGATGGCATTGCGCGGGCGGCATTGTTGTTGCGAACGGGCCATGTCGTCGCGTTCGCCACCGAGACGGTTTATGGGCTGGGAGCGGATGCGACTGATGGGGATGCGGTTGCGGGGATTTATGCGGCGAAGGGGCGGCCGCAGTTCAATCCGCTGATCTGCCATTTTCCCGATGCGGCGCGGGCTTTTGTTCACGTGATTGCGGATGAGCGGGCGTGGCGTCTGGCTGAGGCGTTCTGGCCGGGGCCTTTGACGCTGGTGTTGCCGCGCCGTGCCGAAAGCAGGGTTTCCAGCTTGGCGGCGGCGGGGCTCGCGAGCCTGGCGGTGCGGGTGCCGGGCCATGCCACGGCGCGCGCGGTGATCGAGGCGGCGGGTGTGCCGATTGCGGCACCTTCGGCCAATCGGTCCGGCCGGCTGAGCCCGACCCGCGCGGCGCATGTGCATGGGGATCTGGCCGGGCGGATTGCGGCGGTGCTGGATTCCGGGCCGACCAGCGTGGGGGTGGAATCCACCATTGTCGATCTGACCACGGAGACAGCGACGATTCTGCGGCCCGGCGGCGTTGCGCGTGAGGCGCTGGAGGCGGTGATCGGCCCGGTTGCGTGGGGGGCGGATGCGGGGAGGATTATTGCGCCCGGGATGATGCGGTCGCATTATGCGCCGTCGCTGCCGATCCGGCTCGATGCCGTGGCGCCGGGCGAGCGGGAATCCTGGCTCGGGTTCGGGCCGGCGGTGGTTACGGCGCCGGTGGCGGTGAATTTGTCGGCGGCGGGCGATCTGCGGGAGGCGGCGGCGCATTTGTTCGAGGCGCTGCATCGGCTGGACGCGGCATCGGTGGCGGCGGGATTGGCGGGGATTGCGGCGGCGCCGGTGCCGCATGAGGGGCTGGGGGCGGCGATCAATGATCGGTTGCGGCGAGCGGCGGCGCCTCGGTGAGGGAGACGGAGTCTTCTTTTTTGTGAACAAAAAAGAAGCAAAAAAAACTTCTTTAATTTGGGCCAGTGCCGGTTCCAACGCCCCTGCCCCAGATTAAAGAAAGTTTTTTGCTTCTTTTTTACAAAAAAGAAGCGCTTCCTTTCTACTATACGCTTTCGGTAACCGGCGCCGGCCGCTCAACCACGCGGAGAAACTGCTGCGCCATCGCGTGATAGACGGGTGTCTTACAGACCAGTCGCGAGGCCATGGTGCCCAGGATGGCGGCGATGCCGACCGGGACGGTCATGGCGGGGTTGGCGGTCATTTCGATGACGATGGCGGTTGCGGTGAGTGGTGACTGCACGACGCCTGAGAAATAGCCCGCCATGCCGATCATGGCGAAGCCTGCGACCGGCAGGCCGGGCAGGAGGTGGGCGAAGCCGGTGCCGATGCCGACGCCGACCGCGAGCGAGGGGGCGAAGATGCCGCCGGGAATGCCGGACAGGTAGGAGACGAGAGTGGAGACGAATTTCAGCGGCGCGAAATCGAGCGGCGGCATGATGCCTTGGGTGAGTGCGGCGCGGGCCTGGCCGTAGCTGGCGTCGAACACCTGGCCGTGTGAGGCGAAGCCGATGGCGGCGAGGATGAGCCCGCACAGCGCGGCGAAGGCGACCGGCCGGCTGGTCGCGAGGCGGTTGATCGGGCCGGGCATGAATTGCGCGGGTTTGACCAGGATGCGCGCGAAGGCACCGCCGGCGATGCCGCCGATGCCAGCGCAGATCGGGACCGCGAGCCAGTCCGCCCCGATCGGCAGCAATGCGGGGGACAGGCCGAAATACGGGTGGTAGCCGAGGGCGAGAAACAGGGTGACGCCGCTGACGAAGGCGGCCAGGATGATCGAGCGGACCTGCCGGTCATCGAAACTGCGGGCCATTTCCTCGATCGCGAAGATGATGCCGGCGACCGGCGCGTTGAAGGCGCAGGTGATGCCGGCGGCACCGCCGGCCAGGATGAGCAGGCGTTGCAGGGCGTGGCTGCGTTCCAGCCCGATGCGGCCGCACACGTTCATCACCGCGCAGCCGATCTGCACGGTCGGGCCTTCCTTGCCGATCGAGGCGCCGACCATGAAGCCGAGCAGGGTGAGCAGGAATTTGCCGGTGGCGATCCGCACGGAGAGCACGGCATCGACCCCGGCGGCATCCTGCATCTGGAGTGCGGCCATCGCCTGGGGAATGCCCGAGCCTTGCGCGCCGGGGAAGACGCGGCGGGTGAGGGTGACGATCAGGGCGAAACCGGCGGGGCAGAGGATGAACACAAGCCAGCGATGGTGCGCCGTGATGCGGGCGAAGATGGTGCTCGCCCGATCGACGCCGAGGCCGAAGGCGATGGAGATCAGGCCGGTGATGATGGCGGCGAGCGCAAAAATGAGATTTCGCCTGGTGGTCGCCATTCGTACTGCCTCCTGCGGGATCATGCCAAGCCGGTTGGTATGCCGGGGCGGGGTTGGGGCGGCAAGGGTCGCGACTGTGGGGGCGGCTTGCGGGCGCGGGACCGGTCCGGTGACGAAAAGCCGGAGATGCGGGTCGCGGTGCAACCCGTCCCCCTTGGGTTCGGGGCCAGCTTGTCTATAACGAGGGGTCCGGCCGGGCGAAGTGGCGGCCGAGAGAAGGGGTGTATGCGTTTGTTCGGTCCTGAATTGCTGCAACGTCGTGTGATCGCGTGAGCCGGTCCGTCGAATCGCCTGGGGCGCTGCCGATCCTGGATGTGCTGGCGGGCCTGATCCCCGAAAAATTGCCGCCGATCTTCGGCCGTGAAACTGTCTTGCGGGGAGAGGCCTATGCCAAGCGGGGGCAGGTGGCGTCGGTCGCGCTGGAAAACGCCGGCACGCTGCTGACCGCCGAGGTGATCGGCACCGAACCGCTGCCTTATCGGGTGCGGGTTTCGGCGCGCCGTGGTGTCCGGGGGTTTT
This sequence comes from Acidiphilium sp. PA, assembly GCF_026191915.1. Taxonomy (GTDB): domain Bacteria; phylum Pseudomonadota; class Alphaproteobacteria; order Acetobacterales; family Acetobacteraceae; genus Acidiphilium. Next base: position 230,368 of record NZ_JAIMBY010000001.1, on the reverse strand, counting down.
TGTACGCGGGCGAATGCACCTGCCCGGTTGCGCAGAATTGCAAGCATGTCGTCGCGACATTGCTGCACGCGGCGCAGCCTGATCAGCGCCGGCGCCTGGCGGCGGCGCAGACGAATGCGGCGCCGGTGACCGGCAGCCTGTCGCCGCGATTGCAGATCTGGATGAACGATCTGCGTCTGGCGCAGGCGGGGGCGGACGAGGATTATCCGGCAGATGTCAGCCAGCGGTTGATCTATGTGTTCAAGCCGCTGCCCGGACCCAACCCGCAGGTGTCGGATCTGGGGATCGAGGCGGTTTCGGTGCGGCTGCTCAAGGATGGCACGCTGTCGGCCGCGCATTCGTCCTATGATCCGGGAACGCTCGATGATCGCGGGGTCGGGGGGACGAAGTTTCTGCGCCCGTCGGACCGGGAGATCCTGCCGCGCCTGTCGCGCCTCGCGCAGCGCGGGGCGACGAGCGGGTACGTCGTGCGGCTGAGCGGGGTCGAGGGGAATGCGCTGCTGCAGGCGATCCTTGCGACCGGGCGCGGGCGGTGGGAGGCGGTGACCGGGGTGGTGATGCAGGCGGGGCCACCGCTCGAGGCCGGCATCGTCTGGGCGCTGAACGAGGATGGCAGCCAGAGCCCGACCTTCGAGCATCCCGACACCGCGATCGCGGTGCGCCTGACGCCGCCATGGTGCATCACGCCCGATATCGGGCGCGCGCAACCGGTGCGGACCGGGCTTGCGGATCGGTTGGCCGATACGCTGCTTGCGGCACCGCCGGTGCCGCCGGAGCAGGCCGAGGCGTTGCGGACGCGCCTGGCGCGCGACGTGCCGGCGGTGGCGCCGCACGCGCCGCCGGTGCTGGCGGCGCCGGAGGAGATTGCGGTGCCGCCGGTGCCGGTGCTGCGGATCGAGCCGCGCAAAATCACCCTGCCTGCCTGGATGGGCGGTTACCGCAATGCGCATGGCGCGGTCGCGACCATCAGTGTCGCCCGCCTCGGGTTTCGCTACGGCGCGTTCGAGGTGGCGGCGCATGACGAGCGCACGCTGCCGCGCTTTACCAAGGGGACGGCGATCCTTGCGGTCGTGCGCGACGAGGCGGGCGAAGCCGATGCGATGCGGCAACTGGTCACGATGGGGTTCAAGACGGCGACGAGTGGTGCCAGCAAAGCGGCGGGGGAGCTGGTACTGGCGATTGGTGAGATCGATTCCGAACTCGACTGGCTGGATTTCTTTTATCACGATGCGCCGCAACTGCGGGCGGCGGGCTGGGAGGTGATCATCGCGGATGATCTGCCGGTCCGGCTTGTCAAGGGCGATGACGCGCCGCTCACCGCGACGCTCAACGAGCGTTCCGAGGCCACGGGCAGCGGAGTGGATTGGTTCGATCTCGATCTCGGCATCGTGGTCGATGGCGAGCGGATCGATCTGCTGCCGGCCGTGATCGATCTGATCAGCAGCGAGGGCTGGTCGCTGGAGGCGTGGGGTGGCGCGGCGGATGAGGATGCCGGGCGCGACGAGGACGGGCTGGATGAGCCGGACGAGCCCTTCTATCTGCCGCTGCCCGATCGCCGCGTGTTCGCAATGTCGCGCGCGCGGCTGCTGCCGATCGTGCGCGCGATCCATGATCTGCTCGCCGCGACATCGCGCGATGGGGCGGGCGCGTTTCGGGTTTCCACCTACGATGCGGCGCTGCTCGCGGCTCTCGAACAGGCGAGCGGTGCGGCGGACACGACCTGGTCCGGCGGTGAGACGCTGCGCCGGCTGGGGCGGATGCTCGGCGAGACCGGCAGGATTCCGCCCGCGGTGATCCCGCCGGGTTTCACCGCCGATCTGCGGCCGTATCAGGCGCAGGGTGTCGATTGGTTGCAGTTTCTGCGCAAGGGCGGCCTGGCGGGCATTCTGGCCGATGAGATGGGCCTGGGTAAGACCGTGCAGGCGCTCGCCCATATTCTGATCGAACAGGCCGAAGGCCGGCTCGATCAGCCGGCGTTGATCATCGCGCCGACCAGCCTGGTGGTGAACTGGCAGCGCGAGGCCGAACGCTTCGCGCCCGCACTGCGCGTGCTGGTGCTGCACGGGCCGGATCGCGCCGCGCGGTTTGCCGAGATCGCGGCCCATGATCTGGTGATCACCACCTACCCGCTGCTCGCCCGCGATCATGAGGTGCTGCACGCGCAGCAATGGCACATTGTGGTGCTCGATGAAGCGCAGATCATCAAGAATCCCAACGCCCTGACCTCACGCCTGATGCGCGGGCTGCAGACCCGGCACCGGCTGTGCCTGACCGGCACGCCGCTCGAGAACAACCTGGGCGAGTTGTGGTCGCTGTTCGCGTTTCTGGCGCCCGAACTGCTCGGGGATCGCAAGACGTTCCAGAAACGCTGGCGCCATCCGATCGAAAAACAGGGCGATCCCGAACGCCAGCAACTGCTCGCCCGCTATGTGCGCCCGTTTCTGCTGCGCCGGACCAAGGCGCTGGTCGCCGCCGAACTGCCGCCCAAGACCGAAATCGTCGAATCCGTCAGCATGGAGGCCGAACAGCGCAATCTGTACGAAGGCATCCGCCTTGCCATGCACAACAAGGTGCGCGAGGCGATTGCGGCGAAGGGCCTGGCGCGCAGCCATATCGTGATCCTCGAGGCGCTGCTGCGCCTGCGCCAGACCTGTTGCGATCCCCGCCTGCTCAAACTGCCGGGCAACCGGGCGGAGGGCGTCGCTTCCGCCAAGCTCGATCGGCTCGCGGAGATGGTGCCGGAACTGGTCGCCGATGGCCGGCGCATCCTGATTTTTTCACAATTCACCAGCATGCTTGCACTGATTGAAGCCATGCTCGCCGAAGCCGGGTTGCGGTGGGTCAAACTCACCGGCGACACACGCGACCGGCAGACGCCGATCAGCCAGTTCCAGGGCGGCGACGTGCCGATTTTTCTGATCAGCCTGAAAGCCGGCGGCGTGGGCCTCAATCTCACCGCGGCCGATACCGTGATCCACTACGACCCGTGGTGGAACCCCGCCGTCGAAGATCAGGCCACCGACCGCGCCCATCGCATCGGCCAGCCCAACCCCGTGTTCGTGCACCGGCTGGTGGTGGCCGACAGCGTCGAAGAAAAAATGGAGGCACTCAAACTGCGCAAACGCCAACTCGCGGAAGGCCTGTTCGATAACGCCGCCGGCGAGACACTCGCCTTCAGCGAAGCCGACATCGACGATTTGTTCTCGTGACATGGGCAGCGGCTGGCGAGGCGTGGTGGGGGCGCTGAGCGACAGCAAGGCGGGGGCTATCCCTGCGGAACCATTGCAGGCTGTAGAAATCAGGACGGATTGGCGGGCCACCTTGCAATCCTGCACCGGGGAGCGCGGGCAGTCACGACATTCAAACGAAGAGGATCCGGATCGAGCGATTTCGATTTCTGCGGCCGCGCCCGCGCAATACTCCCTGAACGATGGTTGCGGTATCAATATGAGGGGAGGAATGAGGGCGGTTTGGCCAGTGGCTTGTCGTCAAAAAGCGTGATCGACCCCTCATTCATAGCCGGACGCCAGCTGCGGATTTTGCAGAGTAGCTGGCTGCATCCGCCAGGCGTTGCGCGGCTAAGCCGTCATTACCGTCAGGCGAGGGCTTCGTATAGGTGGTGAGGGTTGTTATGAACGCATCCAGCTCGGCCCGATAAGCGGCCCTGTAGCGTTCAAGGAAGAATGGCAGGGCGCGGCCGGTGCGATAACCGGTGCGCTCGCTTCGGTTACACTGGTTTCCCTCTGGTTGGCGGCAGCCAGCATGCCCTGGCTGCCATGCACCTCAATCCGTTGGTCGTAACCCTACGTGGCGCGCCGGGAATTGGAGATACTGATCAGTGTGCCCCCTGCGGTCCTGAGCGTCACGACGGCGGTATCGATATCGTCTGCCGCTCCGATTTCCGGATCGACTAACGCGCTGCCCCAGGCGTGAAGTTCGACCGGTTCTTCGCCGAGCAGAAACCGTGCCATGTCAAAATCATGGATCATCATGTCGCGAAACAATCCGCCCGATCGCGCGATATAGGCGATTGGCGGTGGCGCTGGATCTTTCGAAATGATTGTGATCAGTTCTGCGCGCGCGCGTGTGGAGGCGCGGTGATCGCGATCACGGATTCAGCGTTCAACCCGCTGTCGGATGGCGCGCAGGTGCACCTTCACGTTACGGATGCGGATTTCGGCGCGTTCCGTTCGCTCTCCGCGACCATGGCTCTGGCAATGCCGCTCGCGATTGCAGACGCGGAGCGGCGCGCTTCAGCATAGCGCAGGATTTATCACATCTTGTCGAAGGCGATTTAAAACATTGACGCACTGAGGCGAACGGCCAATAAATTGGCGTAACAGACGAAATCCGTTTCAAGGATCGCCATGGGGGAGCCGCCGGTTCAGACTGATTCAGGGGAATCATCGCCCGACAAGCGCGTATCACTTGTCGCGACAGGCGGCACACTGCGGCGGGTCATCGATTTTTTCTTGCTGCCCTGGACCGGCGTTTTGATTGCCCTGGTGGTGATTTCGGGCAGCCTGAGCCTGGCGTCGCCGTATTTTCTCAGTTCCAGCAATATCATCGGCACCGTTGCGGTCTATTTCTCGTGGATCTGCATCGCCGGATTCGGTGAGGCCATGGTGATGATCGGCGGCGGGCTCGATCTGTCGGTGGGCTCGACGATGGGGTTCGCGGGGATGATTGCGGCACTCGTGCTGTCATCGGGCCTGGGGCTGGTGCTCGCGATCCTGGCCGGGTTGGCCGCGGGTGCCGCGGTTGGGCTGGCCAACGGTCTCGTTATTACGCGGATCGGGCTCAATCCGTTCATCACGACGCTCGGTTCGCTCAGCATCGTGCGCGGCCTGACATTCGGTGTGGTTCAGGGCATGGCCGTCACACCACCCGACCACGGCGCCGGCGCGGTGTTCTCGGCGTTCGGCACCGGCAGCGTGCTGGGTATTCCGAACCCGGTGCTGATCATGCTCGGGCTCGGGGTGCTGGTGCATGTGGTGATGACGACGCGGCCGTTCGGTCGCCATGTGTACGGCTTGGGCGGCAATGAGCAGGCCGCGCGGCTGCTCGGGCTCAACGTGAATCGCCTGAAACTCAAGCTCTATGTCGCGTCAGGCATGCTCGCAGCGATCGGCGGCATGCTGCTCACCGCCAAGGCTGGCACGGCCCTGCCGGATGCCGCGACCGGCTATGAGTTGAAGGTGATCGCGGCCGTGATCATCGGGGGCACCAGCCTCGCCGGCGGGCGCGGCACGATCCCCGGCGTGCTGATCGGTGCCGCACTGCTCGGCGTGATCAACGATGGCATCGTCCTGCTCGGCATGGCCGGATACTGGCAGCAACTGATCACCGGGCTGGTGATCATCGCTGCGGCGTCGATCGATATTCTGCGCCGCCGGCTGGAACGGCTGCAAGTCGCATGAACAACAACCAAGGAGGAAATCGATGACCCGTATGTTCGTCATTCAACCAACGCGCCGGAGCCTGATCAAGACGACCGGCGCGGTCGCGGTCGCCGGGCTGGCGATGCCCGCGATCGCGCGCGCGGCAAAGCGCTACAGCATTGCCGTGGTGCCGAAATCACTCGATAACCCGGTCTTCTACACCGCCCATTACGGTGCGATGCAGCGGGCCAAGGAACTCGGCGACGTCGATCTGATCTGGACCGCGTCAGCGACCTCCGATGCCAGCCAGGAAGCCGAGATCATTCAGAATTTGATCACCCGCCATGTCGACGGCATGGCGATCGATGCCAATGCGCCGCAGCCTCTGATCGCGCCGATCAACGAGGCGGTCGAGAAGGGGATTGTGGCCATCACCTGGGATTCCGATGTGCCGGGCAGCAAGCGCGCAGTCTATTATGGGGTCGATAACACCAAGATGGGGGCTCGGATGGGTGAAGAGGCGCTCAAACTCATGGGCAAGCCGGCGGGCAAGGTGATTTTGGTTTCGGGCGGCCCCGGTGCGACCAATCTCAACGCGCGGCTGGCCGGCGTGAAGCAGGCGATGGGCAAGCACAAGGGGATCGAGTTCCTCGGCCCGTATTTCGACGATGACGATCTGACCAAGGGGCAGGAACTGATGAACAATCTGCTTACCGCGCATCCGGACGCCAAAGCGATCGTCAATGTCGCGGCGGTCGCGTTCTTTGGCAAGGTTGCGGCGATGCCCAAACTGATTTCCAATCACGGCAAGGTCAAGATCATCGGGTCGGATGTATTGGCGCCGGAAATTCCCCTCGTGCAGAAAGGCTATGTGCAGGCGTTGGTCGGTCAGGATTACTGGGGCTGGGGGTATCAGACCGTCAGCATCATCCACAACATGCTGACCAACAAACAATGCCGTTACCCCAAGCTGGTGCCGCAGCACATGCCGGTGGTGACCAAGGCGAACGCCGATCACTGGGCGAAGATATGGAAAGAGGCCGCGACGCCCGCGGGTGCGGCACGGGCGTTCAAGGAGGCTCCGGTCGGGTGCATGGCGACGTAGATCATGCCCGGTCCCATCCTGAGCCTGCACGGCATCCGCAAGAACTATGGACCCGTGCGCGCGCTCGACGGGGTCGATTTCGCGATCATGCCAGGGGAGATCGTATCGCTGGTCGGTGACAACGGCGCGGGAAAATCAACCCTGGTGAAGATCATGTCCGGCGCGGTACAGCCAAGCGCCGGACAAATCCGCTTCGAAGGCACGCCGGTGGTGTTCACCTCTCCCCATGACGCGCGCGACGCCGGGATCGAAACCGTTTATCAGGACCTGGCGGTGGTGCCGGAACTCGACGCCGAGGCCAATCTGTTCCTCGGCCGCGAATTGACGGGAACGGGGTTCCTGTCGCGGTTCTTTCTCGACCGCAAGCGGATGCGCGCGGCGGCGGAGGCCCATATCCGTTCGCTCAAGGTCAATCTCAAATCGATCCGTCAGCCGGTCGGGTTGCTGTCCGGCGGGCAGAGGCAGAGTGTTGCGGTGGCGCGTTCCATTTTGTGGGGCCGCAAGATGATCATTCTTGATGAGCCGACGGCGGCGCTCGGCGTGCGGGAATCGCGTGGTGTGCTCGACCTGATCCTGGAACTACGGGCACGCAATTTTGCGGTTCTCATGGTCAGCCATTCGATGCCGCATGTCTTCGAAGTGTCCGACCGGATTTTCGTGTTGCGCCAGGGGCGAAGCGCCGCCGTGCTCGACCGGCACGGCACGACCATGAACGAAATCGTCGGTTTGATCACCGGAATTCCGGTATCGGCGGATATGACACGCGCAGGATAATGCAGGATGCCGAGCATCTGATGCTGGTCCTTCGGTCAAGCGTCAGACCCACACCCACAACAGCATCAAGCAGCGTACCATAAATGGACATCGGAACCGCGCCGCTTCCCCCTCAAGTCCACCCGCCGCTCGTCCTCATCGCCGGGTCCTGTTCGTACCGCGCCGAATTCGAGTACCGCTTCAAGCGCCGACACGACCTCGCCAGCACGATCCCTCGACGCGGCTACGCCCTCGCCGAAGCATCTCCCATGCCTTATCGGTTGCGCAAATTGGCTCAGGTTTATGGGTAAGCGGGAAAAACTGCCTTGATTTGGGTCTGTGGCGGTGGAACTCTCTTACAGATAAGACGCTTTCCCTTCTACCAATACGCCCCCTGGCACACCAGGAAACCCACCCCATGTGACCGCAAAGAACGATAGCAACCCCGGGAGCGCCCCATGTCGAAATCCGCCGCCGCCATCCTGTTTGCCTTCGGCCTCGCCAGCGCCGTGCCGGCCTACGCGGCACCGCTTGCACCCGGCGCCACGGCTCCCGATTTCTCGGCCGCCGCCACCATGGCCGGCAAGACCTTCCAGTTCAATCTCGACCGGGCGCTTAAATCCGGCCCCGTCGTGCTCTATTTTTACCCCGCCGCGTTCACCGCCGGCTGCACCATCGAGGCGCATGATTTCGCCACCGCCATGCCCGCCTTCCACGCCCTGCACGCCACCGTCATCGGTGTCTCGATGGATGGTGTCGCCATCCTGAAAAAATTCTCGGTCAGTGAATGCCGCAGCCGCTTCCCCGTCGCCTCCGATAAATCCGGCGCCATCAGCCGCAGCTTCCACGCCGTCATGCCCGGCGACCCCCACTACGCCGACCGCATCAGCTACGTCATCGCCCCTGACCATAAAATCATCGCAACCTACCGCTCCGAAAATCCGGACCATCACGTCGCCACCACCATGGCCGCGGTGAAGGCGTGGGACGCCAAACACCCGCCCGCCTGATGCACCCAGCGAACCGGTCGCCTGACTTTATCTCCGGCACCATCGCCCGCTTTACCGCCCTCGGTCTTCCCACGGAGACCGTTCCGCTCTGGCTCTACCAGCAATTATGCCGCTGCAGCGACCCTGAATTCGCCGCGCTGTTCGCCGACCACCTTGATCTGCCAGGCATTTGCCCCGCCGATTACCTTCATAAAGTCATCCCGACCCCATCCGGCGCGCTGCTCGGCGGCATCCGCTTCTATGGCCAGGACAGCACGAAACCCTTCGTCGAACTCCTCGCCTGGACCGGCCCGATCGACCTGCCCGCGTGGCGCACCGCCATCACCACCGCCTGGTCCCGCTTCAAACCCACGCAATTCCGCATGCTCGCCGTAAATCAACCCGAGTTCGCCGGCGCCGTGATCGACCAGTCCATCCACGCCGGCCGCGCAGGGGTCATGGCCGAAACCCCGACCACCCCAGGCGTTGCCCTGCGACCCTGCCCAAACCCCGCCGATGCCGCCGCAGAGGTCGCTGCCTGGTACGACGCCTTCGCAGCCGATCACCCCACGCTCGCCGCCGAACTCCACCCCGCCGACACCGCCGAACTCGCCGCTTGCCACGCTAACGGCACGCTCGATTTCATTACCATCGACGGCGCCGTCGCCGGCCTGATCGCCACCGCACCCGGCCCGATCGACTGGCTGCACGGCCATGTGATGATCGAGGAAATCCTCGCGCCCGCCCACCGCGGCCGCGGCGCCGCCGCCCAAGCCCAACGCTTGCTCGCGGCCCGGCTCGCGACCACGCACGGCAGCGAAACCCTGATCACCGGGACCATCCACCGGCTGAACATCGCCTCGCACCGCACCGCCATCAATGCTGGAAGGCCCGCGATCATGGACTACCGCTTCCTGCCGCTCGGCTGACGAAATCGCGACGACCGCAGCAATACCAATTGGTAACCCGACCCTGCCATACCGCACTGCGGTAGCGCACCCGCCCGGTGCGGCGTATAGGACGCGCACCGAACCAGACAGGGGATCACCGATGAACAGCACTCATCCCACCATCACCAAAACCCGCGTCACTGCCATGCCGGGGGATGGCATCGGCCCTGAAGTGTTCGATGCGACCCGCCGTATTTTCGAAGCGGCCAATGCCCCGATCGAGTGGGAGATCGCCGAGGCCGGCGCCGCTGCGTTCAAGAAAGGCATCCCCTCCGGCGCCCCGCGCGAAACCCTCGACAGCATCGCCCGTAACGGCCTCGCGCTGAAGGGCCCGCTGGAAACCCCGGTCGGCTACGGCGCCAAATCCGCCAATGTCACGTTACGCAAACATTTCGAACTCTACGCCAACATCCGCCCGGTCCGGGAACTCCCGGGCATCAGGACGCCGTTTACCGGCCGCGGCATCGACATGGTGATCGTCCGCGAAAACGTCGAAGACGTCTATGCCGGCATCGAACATATGCAGACGCCCGATGTCGCCCAATGCCTCAAACTCATGACCCGCCCGGGCTGCGAGCGCATCATCCGCGCCGCCTTCGGCCTCGCCCTCGCGGAAGACCGCAAGAAACTCACCTGCGCCACCAAGGCCAACATCATGAAACTTACCGAGGGCATGATGAAGCGCGTGTTCGAACAGGTCGGGCCGGATTACCCCACCATCGCGCAGGACCACATCATCATCGACAATTGCGCCCACCAGCTGGTCATCGCCCCCGAGCAGTTCGACGTGATCGTCACCTCGAACATGAACGGCGACATCATTTCCGATCTCGCGGCCGGGCTGGTCGGGGGCCTCGGCATCGCGCCCTCATCCAACCTTGGCGATCATGCCGCGATTTTCGAAGCGGTTCATGGCTCGGCACCGCAGATCGCCGGCAAGGGGCTGGCCAATCCCACCGCACTGCTGTCCGCCGCGATCATGATGCTGCGTCACATCGGCGCCTTCGACACTGCCGCCACCATCGAACAGGCGCTGTTCATCACCCTGGCCGAAGGCGAAAACCTCACCGGCGATCTCTCGCCGCGCGGCCACGGTGTGGGCACCGATAAATTCGTGGGCCAGATCATCGACAATCTCGGCCGCTCCAGCAATCTGGCCTCGCGCGAATACCGCCCGCTGCACCTCACGCCCTGGCCCAACCTGACCGCCCATACCGAACCGAAGAGCCGTGAATTGATCGGGGTCGACGTCTTCATCGAAAGTGATCTATCGGCCGCCGACCTCGGCGCTTCGCTGACCAGAATCGCCGAAGGCAGCGCGCTCCGCCTCGATTCGATTTCCAACCGCGGTGTGCAGGTCTGGCCCTCGACCGGTGGCCAGACCTTCCTGGTCGATCATTTCGACTGTCGTTTCATGCTGCTCACCCCCGCCGAAGGCAACGTGCCGCAAGGCATCGCTGACCTGGTCGGCAAGATCGGCCAGAACCACGCGTGGATGCATGTGGAAAAACTTCAACGCTTCGACGGCAAGGACGCCTTCGAACGCCCCCAGGGCGAGGGCTGAGCCCCCGATCAGGTAAAGAGGCGTTGCCGGGAGAAGCGCCCGGCAACCAGCCATCCGATGGTCGACGCGACGCCACACACCACGGCCCCCCACGCCATGTCGATCAGCGTGAGTTCCAATGTCCAGTGCTGCAGGGTGGCATCATTGGTCAGGTCATACAGCCCGTAGGTGAACATGCCGAACAGCGCGCCGTAGCCCAGCGCGCTCGACGCCCGGCCGCTGGCCCGTGCCCGCGGCATCACGAACACCATCAGCCCCAGCACTTCGAGCAGATAGACCGCGAGCGCCGGCACCGGTTTGAACCCGGCGAGCAGAATGCCGCCGAGCGTCGCCCGATAGAGCGGCGCACTGGTCAAACTCAGCCAGACCGCATCCATCACCAGAAATGCAACCAGGGTCGCGCAATATAGTCCAATCCGTCCACGCATGGCCTATCCAGTTCCTGTTCACCATCGATATGCGTTGGTCGGGCGCGAGCGCAAGCGAAATCAACTTGGCGTGATCACCTGGCACCCCCATCTCGTGAGCGATGGACGCGGGCACCGCCATAACGACCGATACCAGCGCACCCCGCGCACGGCGCGCGCCAAAAACCTTTGCCGCGGTGAATTTTTTCCTCGCAGACGTCGCCGGCGGCCTCGGCCCGTTTCTGCCAACCTGGTTCGCCGAGGCGCTTCACTGGTCGCCCGAGCGGATCGGCTTGCTGATGACGCTCGGCGGCGTATTCGGCCTGCTGCTCAACACCCCGGGGGGCGCTCTGGTCGACCGCTTCGGCAAACCGAAATTGCTCGTCATGGCCGGGTCCGGCCTGATCCTGATCGGGGTCAGCACCATGGTGGCCGGTCGCGCGCTGCCGTACGTGATCCTGGGTGAAATCATCCAGGCCATGGGGGCGGCGGTCGTCGGCCCGGCGATGGCGGCGACCACCATTCTCTATGTCGGCAAGCGCCACTTCCCCAGCCAGCAGGGCCGCAATTCGGCCTGGAGCAACGCCGGCAACGTCTCGGCTGCCATCCTCGTCTTTCTCGGGGCCCGCCAGTACGGTGCCAACACGCCCCTGCTGGTGCTCGCCGCCATGGCGGCCCTTACGCTGGTTGCGCTGACCGCATTGAAATCACCCACGGGCGCCAGTACCCGCCTCGGCCTGGCCAGCGGTGGCACGCCGATGGGATTCCGCGATTTCATCCGCGAGCGGCCGGTGTTCGTGTTCGCGATCGCGTTGATGTTCTTCAACCTCGGCAACGCGGCGATGTTGCCTCTGCTGGGGCTCCGGCTCGCGCATTTCGGCGGCGCCCATGGCCGTGACGCAACGAGCTGGATGTCGCTATGCGTCATCGTCTCGCAATTCGCGATGATCGGTGTCGCGATCGTCGCGGGACGATTCGCCGAGCGGTTCGGCCGGATACCGCTGCTGATCGGCGCGTGCGCGGTTCTGCCCGTCCGCGCGGCGATCGCCGCGTTTGGCATCGCGCCGTTCTGGCTGATCCCGGTCGAGATCCTCGACGCCGCCGGGGCGGGCACCATCGGGGTCATCACGCCGCCGCTCACCGCCGATCTGTCGTGGGGTTCGGGGCGGACGCAGACGATCCTCGGTTTCGTGATGACGATCCAGGGTATCGGCGCGGCCACATCCAACGCGCTGGGCGGCGCCCTGATCGGTCTGATCGGCTGGAAATTCGCCTTTCTCGGCCTTGGCGCACCGCCGCTCATTGCGCTCGGTCTCGCGCTTTACCTGCGCCAGTTGACCAGGCATGCGGACGTGACCTGATCAACTCCGTGTTAATCTCAATCATTTAACGTGCGTTGCTGATAAATAGGTGGCACGTCACCCTGGAAGTATGAAACTGCGCCACCCTGGCGGACGGAGGTTTCTCATGAGTTTTTCACGCCGATTCCTGCTCGATGCCGGCGTCAAGGCCACGATCAGCCTGCCATTATGGATGCAGGCGGCCCTTGCGCGCGCCAGCGGACCCGACCGGGCGCGCATGATCTCGCCGGCGGCGTATCGCGAAGCGACCCGACATCGCCTGGTCGTGATCGATCCCGGTCACGGCGGGCACGATCCCGGTTGCATCGGTCAGGGCAATCTCTTCGAAAAGGACATCGCCCTGTCAGCGGCGTGGGATCTGCGGCATGCGCTGGAGCGCGGCGGCTATGAAGTGGTCATGACCCGGGCCCGCGATGTCTTCATTCCCCTGCAAAACCGCGTCGATATCGCGGAAAAACACAAAGCGGCGCTGTTTCTGTCGATGCATGCGAATTCGGTCGCGCCCAACACGACGGTGCGCGGTGCCAGCGTCTATACATTTTCCGATCAGGCGTCGGACGGCCTTGCGGCCACCATCGCGCGTTCGGAAAACAGCGTCGAGCGCATATCCAACCCGACGTTTCGGGGCGTCTCGCCCCAGGTCGGTAAAATTCTGTTCAGCCTGATGGCCCACAGCACGAAAATCGAATCCCTGCTCCTGCAGCGGAAAATGGTCGGCTCCCTGGGGCGTGAAGTGCCCATGCTGCCAAATCCGGCCCGGCACGCGACCTTCGCCGTGTTGCAGTCTTCCGCGATTCCCAGCGTCTTGGTCGAAACCGCGTTTCTGTCGAACCCGCAGGACGAGGCGGCGTTGCGTACCAACGCGTTTCGCGAGCGCATTGCGGGTTCGATGAAGGCGGCCGTCGATGCCTGGTTCCTGGCCAGGCGGCACGCCGTTGCAAACCTCTGAGGGTGCGCCTTGCCAAAACGCCGCCGCGTCACGCTCGGCCTTGGAGGGTTTGTCTGGCTGGCATCGACCCGCGCGTTGCGGGCCGATGCCCCCGAATCACCCCAAGCGGCCGGCTATACGATCCATCCCGGCGCCAACGGTGATGACTGCGGCAATTGCGTGTTCTTCCTGCCTGATCACGCAGCTCCTGCCCGCCCGGGGCGATGCCAGTTGGTCGCGGGGCCGATCATACCGTCCGGCCATTGCTTTTTCTATGCCCGCCGCTGATCTCCTGCACATGCCCGGGACCTGACCGGCCCCGGGCAGGGCCACACACCAGTCAAGTCGCCGTCGAACTGTCGATCCAGCCGATGTTGCCGTCGCTGCGGCGGTAAACCACATTCAGGGCGCGGTTGGCGGAGTTGCGGAACATCAATACCGGTTGATCCGCGAGATCCATGCGCATCACCGCCTCGCTGACCGACAGGAAAGCGATCTCGGTTGGCGTCTCGGCGACCACCGCCGCGTGCGGCCCGGTATCCGGCCCGCTGGCCTGTTCAGGGACGGCGCCGTTCGGGGCGGGCGCATCCTCACGCTCATAGACTTCCTGCAACACGTATTGGCGCGCCGCCTCCGGCCGTTCGCGACCGGCGATCTCGCGGGCGTGCTCGTTCACGCGGCGGCGATAGCGGCGCAGCCGTTTTGCGATATGCTCGGCGGCATCGTCGAACGCGGCATGGGCATCGGCCGCTTCGCCTTCACCGCGCAGGGTAAGGCCGCGGGCGGCATGCACGTTGATGTCGCAGGTAAAAAAGCTACGGGCGCGGCTGAAGGTGACGTTTGCCTCGAGAGCGTGATCGAAATATTTCGTCGAAATAACGTCCAGATGGTTGGCCACGTGGATGCGCAGTGCATCGGACAAATCGACTTGCTTGCCGGAGACCGTGATTTGCATCGCCAGGATCCTTGTTGTTAGGCGTTGCCCGCTCTTATCCGTGTGGGGCTCAGGGTTAGGCCGAAAGCCCCTTGTCCCGCTTGCGCTGCGCCGAGCCGGGTATGCGCATCGCCTCGCGGTATTTGGCCACAGTTCGGCGCGCGATGTCTATGCCTTCCTTTTGTAACATTTTGGCCAGGGCATCGTCAGACAGGACAACGTTGGCGGGTTCGGCCTCGATCAGCGCGGCGATCCGGTGCCGCACGGCCCCCGCGCTGTGGCTCTCGCCGTTCGCGCCCGACAGGGCGGTGGTGAAAAAGAATTTCATCTCGAAAATACCGCGCGGCGTTGCGATGACTTTGTTCGAGGTCACGCGGCTGACCGTGCTCTCGTGGATTTCGAGCGCAGCGGCCACTTCCCGCAGGGTGAGCGGCTTGAGGAAGCCGATACCGAGACGAAAAAATCCTTCCTGGTGCTGCACGATTTCACCCGCGACCCGCAAGATCGTATCGGCGCGCGATTCGAGCGCGCGGATCAGCCAATTGGCGCTCTGTATGCGCTCCGACAGGAATTGCCGGGTCTCGCGTGAGGCTTTCGCCGCCATACGCGCGTGAAATCCACGCCGGATCAGCACGCGGGGCATGGTTTCGGGGTTGAGTTCCAGCATGTAGTCGCCATCCGGGCCGGGGTGCATCAGCACGTCGGGGATCAGCGGCGTGATCGGGCCGGTATCGAACCCGGCGCCCGGCTTGGGGTTCAGGCGCTTGAGTTCGGCGATCATATCCCGCAGGTCTTCCGAATCGACGCCGCACAGCTCCATCAGGCTGCGGTGATCACGCTTCGCCAGGAGTTCGAGATTGGCGACCAGCGCCGCCATCGCCGGGTCGAGCCGGTTGCGTTCGGCGAGCTGCACGGCGAGGCATTCGGCCAGATCGCGGGCGAAAATGCCGGTCGGGTCGAATCGTAACATGGTCTGGCGCACCGCCTCCAGCGCTTCGGGCGCAACGCCGAGCGCCGTGGCGATCGCTTCCGGCGGATCGACCAGGCGGCCCGATGGATCGAGCGCCATCAGCAGGGCGGATGCGATGCGGCGCTGCGCCAGATCGGGGAAGGCCAGCCTGATCTGCTGCTCCAGATGCTCGCGCAGATCGGGCGGCCGATCGGCGATCTGCCCGATCCAGTCATCATCCTCAAAGCCCATGCCGCCGTCGCGGCCCCCATCGGAGCCGGTGCCGGCGTCGTAGACATTGGAAAAATCGGCATCGAGCGGCGCCTGAATACCGGCAGGGTCCACATCGATCGTCTGGGCATCGCGAACCTGGGCGAGCGGTGACGGATCCGGTGCCAGGGCGTGGTCTGCCTGACCGTCGGGCTGCGGCGCCAGCGGTTCCGCATCGTCGCGCTCGATCAGTGGATTTTTCAGCAATTCATCTTCGATGAACTGATTGACCTCGGTATTGGTGAACTGCAACAGCTGGATGGCCTGCCGCAATTGCGGCGTCATGACCAGCGATTGCGTCTGCCTTAGATCGAGCCGTGGTCCCAATGACATGCATGGATCATACCAACATCCTTAACCCTTTGGAATATCGCGGCGGGGCCTGATGGTGCGATTTTTGCATGGGGTGCGCCCGAGCGGACGCTGGGTCAGAACGCCGCCATCACTTTCAGGATCGCGGGGCCGCCGACGACCAGAAACACGCAGGGCAGAATGAAAATGATCATCGGCAGGGTCAGCAGCACCGGCAGGCGGGCGGCGCGTTCCTCGAACCGGGTCAGCTGCTCCTGGCGGAGCTCAGCCGAAAGGGTCCGCAGCGCCTGGGTCAGCGGCGTGCCGTACTGGATTGTCTGGATCAGGGTCGAGCCCAGCCGCTTGAGACTATCCAGACCCGTGCGGGTGCCGAGGGCGGTGAGCGCGTCGCGCACCTGGTTGCCGATCCGCATCTCGTTGGAGGTGATGGTCAGCTCCTGCGCCACCGCCGGGTGGGTTTCGCGGATCTCGTTGGCGACGCGGGCCAATCCCGGCTCCAGACTCAGGCCGGCGTCGGCGCAGATCACCATCAGATCGAGCGCATCGGCCAGTCCTGCCTCGACGCGCTTGACGAAGCGTTTGCGCCTTTGCTGGATGATCATGTCCGGCCCCAGCAGGCCGGCGATCGCGGCCGCGCCGATCAGCCCGATTTTCGGAATCTGGCTGAGGTGGATGAAATGGAGCGATGCGAAGGCGATCGCCGGCAATCCCGCGAACATCAGCAGTTTCGCGCCGACGAACAGGCCCAGCGCACCCTGATCCCGGATGCCGGCCATGCGCAAGGTATGGCGCAGATCCGCCAGCGTCTTGGCGCTCAGCAAGCCGCTGCGCGCGACCGCAAACCCGAGCCCGACGATGATTCTGATATGAACCGGCTGGCGGTCCGCCTCGGTTTCGGCGGCGACCGACAGGCCGCCGGCGCGCGCGATGCGCCTTGCCAGTTTCTCCTCCTCGATCACCACCTTGAGCATCAGCATGGCGATTGCGGCGATCAGCAGAAAAAACGCAGGTATGCCGACATAGAGAAGTGCCATGGCCGGTCAGCTCAGACTACGCCGGATGATCGAGCGCATGGTCAGCGTCCCCATCACCAGCATGCAGACGGCGGACGCGAAAATGACGTGCCCTTTCTGGGTGGTGAACAGCACATTGAGGTATTTCGGCTGGATCAACTCGATGCCGAGTCCCGCGACGATCGGGATCGCGCCGAGGATCATTGCGCTGGTGCGCGCCTCCGCCGCCATGGCATACCCGCGCGCCTTCATGGCGACACGCTTGCGGATGACATCCGAAAGGGTTTCGAGCGTCTGGGCCAGGCCGCCGCCGGCGCGGGCCTGCAAACTCAGGGCGGTTGCGAAAAAACCATATTCGGCCAGCCGCGAACGCTCCGCGAGGCTGCGCAGCGCCTGATCGAGCGGCGTGCCGATCGCGACCTGATCCGCGATGCGGGTGAATTCGGCCCCGGTGGGTTTGGGCATGTCGCGCCCGATGATGCGCAGCGCCTCCTGCACGGGGATGCCGACCCGCACGCAGCGCACGATGGTCGCCAGCGTATCGGGGAACTGGTTGAGCAGCGCGGAGGAGCGTTTGGCGTGGATGGTGCCGAACACCGAGCGGGCGATGATCACGCTCATCAGCGGCCACATCAACAGGCCGATGCTGCCCACCACCATGGTGATCAGCATGACCACGACACGCGCCGCCACGATGCTGACCAGCAGAATGAGCCACCAGGGTGCCGGGTAATCCGGTGCGCGCAGCAGATCGATCCCGAAGACGTGAAGCAGGTTCGTGAACGGCGCGATGAACCGCGCGAAGGGATTGATCGCCTTGGGTTTTTCCTCGGACTCGACGATGACGAGGCCGTTGGTCACCCGATCGAGCCGCCCGGCGAGCCGGCGTTGTGCGCGGTCGGCCTGCCAGACGTTCAATCCGAGGAACACGAGGCCCGCCGTCATGATCAGACTGACCGCGAGCAACAGCGGCAGATGGCTCATCCGAGGCTCGCCTCCTCGAGTGCCGCGGCCCAGGGCCGCGCCAGGCCGAAATACGTGAGTCGCTCGTGGAAGCTCGACCGGGTACGCGATACGATATATTTGCCGAGCAATCGGCCGGTGGCATCCTCGCCTTGCGTTTCATATTTGAAAATATCGTTGAGCAGCGGGGTTTCGCCTTCGATGCCGGCGATTTCGGTGAGCTGGATCACCCGCCTGCCGCCGTCGCGCTGGCGCTCGACCTGTACGATCAGATTGACGGCTGACACCACCTGCATCCGGATCGCGCGGGGTGACAGGCCCATGCTGGCCATTTGCACCATATTCTCGATGCGGGCGAGCGCGTCGCGCGTGTTATTCGCGTGGATGGTCGACATCGAACCGTCGTGGCCGGTGTTCATTGCCTGCAGCATGTCGAACGCTTCGGGCCCGCGCACCTCGCCGATGATGATGCGATCGGGGCGCATGCGCAGCGCGTTGCGGAGCAGGTCGCGCTGATTGATTTCGCCTTTGCCTTCAAGATTGAGCGGCCGGGTTTCGAGCCGCACGATGTGCGGCTGCTGCAACTGCAGTTCCGCCGCATCCTCGACCGTGACGATGCGTTCGGCCGGATCGATGAAGCTGCTCATGGCGTTCATCATGGTGGTCTTGCCCGAGCCGGTGCCGCCCGAGATGACCACATTGAGCCGGCACCGCGCCGCGATTTCGAGAATGCGCGCGATCGGTGGCGTCAATGAGCCATATTCGATCAGCTTGGCGAAACTGATCGGTTTTTTGGCGAATTTGCGGATCGACAGGCAGGGGCCGTCGATCGCCAGGGGCGGCAACACGATGTTGACGCGTGAGCCGTCCTTCAGCCGCGCATCCACCATCGGCGATGATTCATCGACGCGTCGCCCGACCGATGCGGCGATGCGCTGGCAGATATTGGCGAGATGCGCGGAGTCGCGGAACCGCACCGGCAGTTGTTCCAGCTTGCCGCGTTTTTCAGCGAACACGCGTTCAGGACCGTTCACCATGATGTCGGTGATCGTATCGTCCTCCAGCAATGGTTCGAGCGGGCCGAGGCCGAGCATGTCGTCGACCAGTTCATTGGCGATCTGGTGCTGCTCGCGGCTGTTGAGTTGAATGCGGTGCTCAGTGGCCAGTTCGGCGAGCATCACCTCGACCGTATTGAGCAGGCGGGGCTGCGAAAGGGTCGCGATCACCGAGGCATCGATCTTGGTCAAGCACAGCGTGCGGATCAGGTCCACGTCTTCCTGGCGGATGCCCGCGGCCGGTTCGGCGCCGGACGGCACAGGAGCGGCCGATGGTTCGCTCGGGCGGCGGCCGAAGACCGGGATACCATCCATCATGCAGGCCCGCCGGGGGCAGCGCCAATGATTCTGGCCAGTTGCAGAATGGCGTCGCGGAATTTGCCTTTGGCCGCGATCAGGCTCTCGCCAAGATCGGCGGCCCGCGCGGCATGGGGCCCCATATCCGGTACGGTCACCGCAACCGGGGTGCTGAGTTCGGCTTCGATCTGGGCCGCGGTGAGGCCCCGGCGCTTTTGATATTTGTTCACGACCAGGACGGGCCGGCTCGTCTGCATGGCGCCGGCTGGCAGCGCCATCCAGGATTTGGCCAGGTGCACGCTCTGCGCCGTCGCTTCGATGATCAGAATGCGCTGCTGGGCAAGTGCGAGGATTTCGCCGGCAAAGCCAAGCGGGTGGGCCGGGATATCGGCGAGGACAAAATTATAGCGCTGCCGGAGCGCGACCGCGAGGGCACGGCCACCGCCGATCCGGTGGGTCCATTGTTCGGTCAGCGGTTCTTCGGCGGCCAGAACGTGCAACCGTTCGGTCGCCGGATGGGCGGCGCGCTCGATCAGCAGCGGATCGATGCGGTCCGGCGCTTCGAGCGCGTGCCGCAATCCTGTGCTGGGCGGCACATTGGCAAACAAGGCGGCGCTGCCGCGATGGAGGTCGGCATCGAGCAAAATCGTGTGGCGCCGGGTTTCGCCGCCGATCAGCCACGCCAGATTGGCGGCGATCGTCGTCACGCCGACCCCGCCGCCGGCACCGCACAGCGCGACCACGGCACCGCCGCGGGCTGGTTCGGCTGCCGGTTCATCGCCCGTCGCCCAGGGCAGGAACTCGCGTTGCACCATGCCGGCATCGAGCGGTTTCGGCAGATATTCCTTGACGCCCAGATTGCGGGTCAGGGTTCGATAGAAGCTGACGCTACGGTTTTCACCGATCACCAGCACTCTCGTTCCGGGGTCGACCACGGCTTCGAGCTGGACCATGGCCGTGAACGGTTGATCCTCGCCGGAGATATCGATCAGGATGGTCCTGGGGGTGGCAATGCCGCCAAGCCACTCGATCGATTGCCGGAAGCTCAGTTGATGCAGCGCAAGCCCGGCCGGAAACGCCGGGCCGAGCGCGGCGCGCAGGACATGGGCCGTTTCGGTATCACGCACGAAGCCGATGAAATCGGGGCGCTCTGCAAGCCCGGCCGATACCGGCGTCATGAATGGTCTGCCAGCGAGACTTGTTTCAAACGCGGTCATTGCGGCAGGGATGTCTGGCCGGGGGTGAACTGCGTCTGCTCGCCCGGACCTTGGTAGATCGTTATGCTGCGGCCGGACATCGGCGCGCTGACCGCGGCGAGAGCCGGTGAAACCTGACCACTGTAGACCGGCGGCGGGGGGGTGAGCAGCGGGCGCGCCGGCGAGTCGGTAGGACGCACGACCAGCGACAAGGGGCCGAGACGGGCGGCGACATCGACGCGTTCGGCCTCATCGGGCGTGACTTCGAGCGTGACGGTGCGCGCCATCGCTTCTTCCTTGCCCCTGGTGTTAGCCCCCTGGACCAGCCGTTGATCGATTGCGATGACCCGCACATCCGACAGGACGGTTTCGGCGGCGACGCTTTTCGCCGGCGGCAGATTCGGAGCCGATAGGTTCTGGGTCAGGATCAGATCGACATGGTCGCCCGGCCAGATGAGCCCGGCGGTGCCGGTGATCGCATCCACGCCGACCGAGATGGCGCGCATGCCGGGTTGCAGCACGGCGGCAAGGAAACCGTGGTCGCCGGGGCGGATGACTTCGCCTGCCTCGATGATCGCACCGGCCTCGAGCGGGTGGCGAACCATGGCACCCGTGTAGGCGGAGCGATTGGCCGGCGTATCGAGGACGGCATTGGCCGGCGGTGCGCCGCCGGCCCGGACGACGGTGGTGAAATCAGACGGTTGAATCAGGCTGCCGGCGCGCAGCGGATGAGCGGTGGCGAGCAGCAGGATTTTCTGAACGGCGACGGCTGGCGGCTTGGCTGGACGGAGATCCAGCCAAGCCACTGTGCCGAAACCGGCGAGACCGAGTGCCAACACAATAAACAAGGAGATTCTGACGAACATTTTTCTACCTTATTATACAGAGTTGGCTTCGATCTGTCGTAACTATTTAGAAATTAGTTGCGCTATTATATGCAAGCAACACGCCGTTTCCAAGCATAGCTACCGTCCCGATAATGACGGCGGCGATCAAGCCAGCAATCAGCGCATACTCGATGGCCGTAACGCCGTGGTTGTCTAGAAAAATCCTGAGTGCAGTGATGTTATGATCCATTGATTTCGTCGTCGGTTCGCCATTACTATATTATAGATTGCTGTTAATTGTCCCAAATGCAGTATTCAGATGCGTACCGAGCGACGAAACAACTCCCACGATTACTGCCGCGATCAACGCAGCAATCATCCCATATTCCAGCGCCGTCACGGCGCGCTTGTCGTTGAACAGCGTGATGCCCCGCACCGCGAGCCAGGTTCTGGTATAGTCCAGCATGATCTACTCTCCTTCCACCGCGCGGATGGCCCGCAGGCGGCGATGATGAATGCATGTTGCCAGAATTTTACTGGCGGGAGCCTGCGCCTACGGCGGAAGGGCAAGCTCGGGAGTTCATGCGCTCATATAGTCAGGAGAGAGTTGCCAAACGGTTAACGCTGATCAGAATTTCCGGGATGGCAATGTCAACCCGCCGCGATGCGCGCCAGCGTCGCCGCATCCGGCCGTGCGCCGATCCGGGCAATGGCGGCGGCGGCGGCGGCGCTGGCCAGTGCCGCGCAGGATGGCAGCGAATCGCCGCGCGCGAGGGCGGTCAGAAATCCCGCGGCGTAGGCATCACCGGCGCCGGTCGTATCGAGCACCACCGTCGGCACCGCCTCGGCATGGTGCCGCGTCTCGCCCGCGATGATCACACTGCCGGCTTCGCTCCGCGTCAGGACGGCGAGCGGTACAGTCTGCGCGGCGACGTTGGCGGCGCTCTCGAACGCATCCTGCTCGAACAAAGCGCAAATCTCGGCCTCGTTGGCAAACAAGATATCGACGCTGCCGAGCAGATCGAGAAAGCCGGCCCGATGGCGATCGACGCAGAACGCATCGGACAGCGACAAAGCGACCTTGCGACCCGCCGCCCGCGCCATCTGTGCGGCCGCGCGAAATGCCGCCTGCGCCTGCGGCGGGTCGAACAGATAACCCTCCAGATACAGAATCGCGGACGCGCCGATCGCATCGGCATCGAGGTCGGCGGCGGAGAAATCGACGCACGCACCGAGGTAGGTGTTCATGGTACGCTGGCCGTCCGCGGTCACCAGAATCAGGCAGCGCGCCGTGGGTGCGCCTCCGGCGGCGGCCGGTGCGGTCGGAAAATCGACGCCGATGGCACGCAGATCGGCCGCGAAAGCCGCACCCAGCGCGTCATCGGCGACCTTGCCCAGAAACGCGACGCGCGCGCCAAGGCCGGCGGCAACGGCACAGGTATTGGCAACGGACCCACCCGAGGCGGTCTTGCCCGCCGGCATGGCGCGGGACAGGCGCTCGGCGGTTGCGGCGTCGATCAGGGCCATGCTGCCCTTGCGCATGTCATGACGATCCAGGAATTCATCTTGGGTGACGGCGAGCACATCGACGATGGCGTTACCGATGCCGATGATGTCGTAGCGCAGCGTGCTCATGCGAGGGTCCTGACCAATGTTGCGGGAAGACACGCGGCGTATCATCAGCCGCGCGAAGAACCAAATTTGCGCCACCAGATGGACAAAGGATTGCGGATCAGCAACTTGATGGGATTGCGGAACCTTGCGGCACAACATGGGTTTTTTTGCACGTTGCCGATTGTCGGTTGCGTTGCGAGCGTGCTAGCTCCGCTCAGCGCGATGCGAGTGGAGGTTCCGTGATCAGTTTCAGAAAACGCGACGAGCAACCGACCCAACCGAAGGCGAACGAGGGGCCGTCGCAGGCCGCTGTCGATGACGGGTTGAGCATGCCCGAATTTCGCCCCGCCCCTTCTTTATCCGCCGAAACGCCGACCGAACAGGAGACGCCCATGGCAAGATCGCCCTTCGCCCCCAACCAACCGACCGCAACCCCCGCCGTGCCGCCGGCCTCGCCGATGCCCGGTGCGAGTTTCCGCCCGCCGATGGGCCGCTCGCCCGATACCGCTGAGCGGCGCACCCTCGTGGTCGGCCGGGGCATCAGTGTGCAGGGCGTCGTGCAGGACGCCGAACGCCTGGTGGTGGAAGGCACGGTCGAGGCAACCATGATCAACGCCACCGAGCTGTCGATCGCGCAAGGCGGTATCTTCAAAGGTGAAGTCGAAGTCGAGGAAGCCGAGATCGCCGGCACGATCGATGGCACACTCACCGCCCGCCACGCCCTGATCGTGCGCGCGACCGGCCGCGTGCTCGGCACCGCCCGCTGCCGGCGCCTGCAGGTGGAAGACGGCGGTCAGATCACTGGCCGGATCGAAATGATCACCGAAGGCGCCGCCAAGTCCGAATGAGGCAATGCGCGTGCGTCGCCGTGATGCTGATGGCCCTTGGTTTGGCCGGATGCAGCGCGCCGGCGCCGCGCGCAGCGACCGGCGCGGCCACCAACGCCGCGCCGATCACTTTGGTCGGTGCGACCATCGGCGGCCTGCGGGCCGATTTCGGCCGTCCGGCACTGCAGCGAATCGATGGCTCGGCGCAGGTCTGGCTCTATCATTCACCGGTCTGCCGGCTCAACCTGATCCTGTACCCGGGGCCGGACGGCGCGCCGCACGTGCGTGCTGCCATGCCGATGCCGCGCGGCGTCTCGGAATCCTCCTGCGTGGCCAGTCTGGAACAGAACCGGCCCTCCTGATAGAGACGGCGCAACACCAGGCGGAGGGCGCATGAGCGGTTTAAAGGTCGCGGTCCAGATGGACCCGATGGAAAGCATCGATATCGACGGCGATTCCAGCTTCGCCCTCATGCTCGAGGCGCAACGCCGGGGCCACAGCCTGTGGCACTACCTCGTCTCCGATCTGTGGCTCGAAGCCGGCGTGCTGCGCGCGCGGGTTCGCCCCGTCACTGTCGAACGGGCACGCGGTGCCCATTTCACCGCCGGTGCGCCGCAGGTGATCGATCTGGGCAGCATGGACGTCGTGCTGATGCGCCAGGACCCGCCGTTCGATATGGCCTACATCACCGCGACCCACCTGCTCGAACACATCCATCCCAAAACCCTGGTCGTCAACGATCCCGCCGCCGTGCGCAACGCGCCGGAAAAACTGCTGGTGATGGATTTCCCCGACCTGATGCCCCCCACCATGATCGCGTGGGACCGCGCCGCCATCCGCGATTTCCGGGCGCGCTATCAGGATATCATCGTCAAACCGCTGTTCGGCAACGGCGGCGCCGGGATCTTCCGGATCAAACCCGACGATGAAAACCTCGGCGCGCTGATGGACATGCATTTCGGCATGTCACGCGAACCCCTGATGATCCAACGCTACGAACCCGCCGTGCGGGCCGGCGATAAACGTATCATCCTGATCGATGGCGAAGCGCTCGGCGCCATCAACCGTGTACCGGTCGAAGGGGATGCACGATCGAACATGCATGCCGGCGGCGTCGCCCGCCCAACCGAACTGACCGCCCGCGATCGCGAAATCTGCAAACGCATCGGCCCCACCCTGAAAGAGCGCGGCCTGCTGTTCACCGGCATCGACGTGATCGGCAATTACCTCACGGAAATCAACGTCACCTCCCCCACCGGCATCCAACAAGTCGCCCGCTTCGGTGGCACCGACCTCGCCAGCGCTATCTGGGACCGCATCGAAGCGAAGCGGTAGCAATGGTCTTGGGGTGGGTGCCCGAATGTCCGTTGGCACATCAACCTGGGAAACGGGATTGAATGGGAACAAACGGGACGTCGCGGGATAACGTGTTGGTTTCGCGCGGAAAATCGGTGGTCTTTGTTGTTCGCACTGATGGGCTCCTGGAGGCGCTTACGGGGCGCGTTTGGGCGGTTTGCAGTGCGCCTGGCGGGAATTCCGGCGCAGTGTCCAAGGGCGTCTTAAGAGCGACCTAAGAGGCGGTCAATGCGGCTCAAATGGCGGTTTTCTGCGGTTTAGCGAAGAGGCGACCAGCTGTCGAGCGCCACCTTGGGCCGGGTAAATCATGGTTTCATGCAAGCCAGAGCAGCCGCGAACTGTATTATTAGGACAATATACCTATCCATTCTGTATCATTGAAAACATTACGTTTTTTGGGATGTTGATACAGTTTGGGAAGACTAAACTGTATCAAAAAACTCGGAAATAAGCCACGATAAACGCGGTTTTCGTTAGATTCCTCGTTAGTGACCTTCGGTGCCTCGTGGCGGGCGAATTCCTCACGCACGGCGCGTTGAACGGCGGCCGTCGTGGAGCGGCGGCTACGGCGCACGAGTGCGATGATAATGAGAACGATGACTAAGCCGATCGGCGTAAAAAAGGCTGTCAGAAGTAGCACGCCAAGAATGACCAACGCGCGGATCGTCTGGTAGAGGAAGTCGAATACGTCCTGCCACCAGCTGCGCGGCTGGTCGACGGCCGCGCCGGGCTCGATCGGTGCGGGAGCCTCTGCATCTTGAGCGCTCGTATCCGGTAGTCGAAGGACGTATTGGCCATCGGGCAGCGGGTCGCGGGTCATTTCAAATCATCTCCAGTTTTAAATTCGATTTTGACCTCGGCTAGCTTGTGACCGATCCGATAAGGCGGAGAAACCCACTCGAAGACAGCCCTCAGAACGGGCTTTTCCGTCATCGCGTACGCATCCTGGCAGGAACGTATCAAAATCAAAAGAGCGGAAAAGTTAACAGTCGATTCCAGGATCTCGCAGCCAAATATCGAGTTCTCGGAAATATGAATTGGTTCTTCGGGCTTGGCACCTGTCGCCAGCCAATCGAGAGAGATTCCACAGGCTGCTGCGATCCTTGCTCCCCTCGACAGCTTGATATCGGTCCCATTGAGGTAATCATGAAGGGTCGAAACCGGCACATTTGCTGACTTTGCAACCGCCGGAATGCCGCCGGACCGGTTGATTGCGTCCCGAAGCCTTGCGCAAACTTCAAGTTGAGGGGTGTCAATTTTCTTTGTCTCTACCATCGGACGGACTCGCTTAAATTATTGAAAAATATAGTATAATGCCAGAACGTATAGTTCCGATTTATCGTTGATATGATTCAGAAATTCGAATATTTTTCGGTAATTCGGACTTCTGTAATACTTCGGAGCGGACATTGGCACAAAAAATGCGGCGTTACATGCCGAAATGATTAAGGCCGAACTTCGCCTTCGATACGGTTTGCTGACGCACGTTGCGAAGCTCTTGGAGATTTCGCTGAAAAGCGTGTCGGGTACGATCCGATATCCGGGCCTTTCGGTTCGTACTGAGGGACGGATTGCGAAGTTACTTGAACGCCCGGCTTACGAAAACTGGCCTGATCGTTACACCGCCGAGGGCGAGCCTCGGCGTCGCGCGTATACGCGACGGCGCCGCGGAGCTTCGTCATGAGCGATCCTGTTCTGACGGTCCCGATGAGCCAGATTGAGGTCTCCGATCGCTTGCGCATCGTGGATCAGGCGGAAGTGCAAAAACTAGCAGTTTCGATTAGCAAAACGAAACAAATCTCGCCTGTTGAAGTCAGGGCTATAGCGCCCGGTCAGTATCGTTTGGTCGCTGGTGCTTATCGCATCGCGGCTATTAAGTCCCTTGGACAAACGCAAGTCCGTGCGGTCCTGTTCGAGGGTAACGATGATGAGGCGAGACTGCGCGAGATCGATGAAAACCTTTATCGTCAAGAACTGAGCCCGTTCGACCAAGCAGAATTTCTCGCGGAGCGCCGCATTGTTTGGGAATGACTTCACGGAGAGACGAGGCGCGGAGGAGATCGGCGATCAAAAAACCAACTTGGAAATTTGATCGACGATCTCCGGGACGTTGGATATGTCGATGAACTTTCCGAACGATTTAAGATCTCGGCCCCATCACTTTATCGGGCTCTTTCCCGAAAGGCACACATCGATCCGACAGTATGGTCGGCGATAAAGGGGCAAAGCGCTGCACAAAATGGCTCCTTCCTGGATAAGCTAAAAAAGCTGCCGGTCGAACACCAGCGCTAACTGCTTGTGTTTTTCTCAACGCCACGGCGTCGAAATCGATGAGGCGTATCAACAGGTAGTAAATATAAACCGCGCTACCAAAAGTAAAAAAACTGACACCGAAGCAAGCATTGAAAAATATGCGCCTAGAGTGGGAGCAAGCTCCTGAAAAGGAGAGGTAAATTTTCATTGCTGAAATCAATAATGATGCAGACAAATGGAAAAACTATTAATCGTAAAATACTTTAGCACATCCGAAATTATTGGCCGAAGCGCAGCCATATCTTACGTCTTGTCAGTTTCAGAGCCTGACCGCAAAAGATAGTTGAGCGATTTCAGTAGGTTGTGATTCAGTTCGTTTGCGAAGACGAACGGAGACACGATGGCCTGGACTGAAATCGCCCGGCAACGATATTGCCGGGCCGGATTGCGCTACGCAAGCGACCTCACCGACGCCGAATGGGCCTTGATCGAACCATTCATGCCCTTGCCGCCGCATCGAGGCCGGCCCCGGACGGTGGTGCTGCGAAGGATTGTGGAGGCCATCTTCTACATGCTGTCGACCGGTTGCCAGTGGCGGCAGATCCCGAAGGAATTCGCGCCGTTCACCACTGTGCAGGGGTATTTTTACCGCTTCTGTCGCGACGGCACATTTGATCGCATCAATCACGTCCTGGTCATGCAGGCGCGGGAGATAGCCGGACGGGAGGCATCGCCCACAGCCGGCGTGATCGACAGCCAGTCGGTCAAGACCACCGAAGCCGCCGGGCCGCGCGGGTTCGATGCCGGAAAGAAGATCAAGGGACGCAAGCGCCACATCATCACCGATACAATCGGCGACCTCGTCGGTGCGATCGTTCATCATGCCGGCATTCAGGATCGGGATGGGGCGCCCGACGTGCTCAAATCGGTCAAATCCCTGTATCCCTGGTTGCGGCAGGTGTTCGCCGACGGCGGCTATGCCGGTCCCAAACTCAATGGACGCCTCGCCAAAATCGGCAAATGGACCATACAGATCGTCAAGCGCTCCGACACCGCCAGCGGGTTCGAACTCCTGCCGCGACGCTGGGTCGTGGAGAGAACCTTCGCCTGGCTCGGCAGATGCCGACGTCTTGCAAAGGATTTCGAGGCCACCGTTACCAGCGCCACCGCATGGCTCTTCCTCGCCCATATCCGCCTGCTCACACGGAAAATCACACGCAACCGATAGCCGCACTACCATTCAGATTCGGGCTCTAAGAGCACCAGCCAGCTGGGCTCGTCTACTTACCCACCCATGCCGGAAATCGCCCTGCTGCTCGCTATATGCTTGCCAGCCTGATTTCCCAGCTAGTCTTAAATCAAATAATCTATTGCAAAGATTGGCGGACCCGGCGCGATTCGAACGCGCGACCTTTGCCTTCGGAGGGCAACGCTCTATCCAGCTGAGCTACGGGTCCACGGGGCTTTACTAGCGGGGTTTCGGGTGGGGTTCAATGCTGGGCGGTGAAAATCATGGCATTGGTCGCGGCGTCCGACCGCAGGGGGTGGTCGGGGTGCAGGATGAAGCCGGTGATGTCGCGGGTGGGTGTTGCGCGTTGGTGGTCGAGCAGCATCAGATGATAGTCGGGTCCGTAATAGGCGGTGCGGGCGCGGGGCAGGGCGTGCCAGCATGCGGCCATGGCGGATTTCGGGATCAGCTGGTCGTGGCCGCCGTACAGGATCAGGGCATGGGCGGGGGCGAATTTGGCGCAATCCGCCTGGGCCTTGCCCATCAGGCGGGTCAGGCCGGCGAGTGTGGCGATTTTTGTGGCGCGGATGGTCAGCGGGTCGTTCGAGACTGCGATCAGCGCGCGGATGTTGTCGCTGGCGCGCACCGCCGCCTGCCGGCCGGTCAGCCGCAGCCAGGGGACGAAGGTGTCGGCGACCGCGAGGGTGGCGCGCAGGGGCCAGGCGAGCGCCGTGCCGCCCCATACCGCCGGGGAGATCAGCACATAGGAGGCGATGTCGGCATCGCCCTGCGCGCCGAGGATCAGACCGATCGCGCCGCCCATGCTTTCGCCCATCAAGGTGAGCGGCACGCTGGCGTAGCGCCGGTGCAGGATCGCCGCCATCTGCCTTGCATCGTTCACCAGGCGCGCCGTGCCGGGCCAGTCGCCGCGGCCGGGGGCGGCGCCGAAGCCGCGCTGGTCTGGCGCGAACACCGCGATGCCGGCGGCGGCGAGGTGCGGCGCGGGCATCGCCCAGGCATCGCGGCTGTCGTTGAACCCGTGCAGCGCGAGCACCACCGCGCGGGGGGGCTGGTCGGGCAGCCAGTCGCGATAGGGCAGCACCTGGCCGCCGGCGAGGGTGAAGTGGCCATCGGTGACGATGGGGTGGCGCGCCGATGCCGTCGGGACGCGGAACTGTGCGGCGCACCCCGCCAGTGCGAGGCTGATCAGCAGGCATAGTCCGGCTCGATAGGCATTCACCACGAGATTCGGTATCATGGATGGACCACGCCAAGCAAAGAGGGGTTCCATGCCGGATGCGCGCGTTTCGCCTGCCAGCGAGAGTTTCGAGGTTCACGATCGCGTGGTCGCCTGCGATGGCGGCGGGGAACCGCTCGGGCATCCGCGGGTGTATTTGAAAATCGAGGACCGGGCGGTGACCTGCCCGTATTGTTCGCGCCACTACGTGCTCGCGGCGGGTACGCTGCCGGGCGCCGGGCATTGAGCGGCACGCGCCTGGTTCTGGTTGACGGCTCGGGCTTCATTTTCCGCGCGTTTCATGCCCTGCCGCCGATGACCCGCGAAGACGGCACGCCGGTGAATGCGGTGTTCGGCTTCTGCAACATGCTGACGAGGCTGCTCAAGGATCATACCGGCACGCATCTGGCGGTGATTTTCGATGCCGGGCGGACCACGTTCCGCAACGCGATCGACCCGCGCTACAAGGCGCAGCGGCCGGAGCCGCCGGAGGAGCTGATCCCGCAATTCGCGCTGGTGCGCGATGCGACGCGGGCGTTTTCGGTGCCGGCGATCGAGCTCGACGGGTTCGAGGCGGATGATCTGATCGCGAGCTATGCCGCGGCGATGCAGGCGGCGGGCGGCGAGGTGGTGATCGTTTCATCGGACAAGGATCTGATGCAGCTGCTCGGGGCGGGCGTGTCGATGCTCGACCCGATCAAATCCGTGCCGATCGGGCCGGACGAGGTGATGGCGAAATTCGGCGTGACGCCGGCGCAGATGATCGATGCGCAGGCGCTGATGGGCGATTCGGTCGATAACGTGCCGGGGGTTGCCGGCATCGGGCCGAAGGGTGCGGCGCAGCTGATCGGCGAGTATGGCACGCTCGAGGCGATTCTGGCGGCGGCCGCCTCGGGGGCGATGAAGCCGGGCAAGCGGCGCGATGCGCTGGTCGCCCATGCCGAGGATGCGCGGATTTCACGCCAGCTGGTGGCGTTGCGCACCGATGTGCCGCTGCCGCTGCCGATCGAAGACCTGGTGCTCGCCGCGCATGACGACGTGGCGCTGCATGATTTTCTCGACGCCCAGGGGTTCAAGAGCATCAAGGCGCGGCTGGGGCTCGATGGGCTGGCGCGGCGCCGTGACGAGCGGGCGGCCCCGGCGGCGCCGGTCGTGGCGGCCACGGAGGATGTCGGTTTCGGTCCGTATGAGACGATCGACACGCCGGCGGCGCTGGTGCGGTGGGTTGAGGCGATCCGTGCGGCGGGGCTGGTTGCGATCGATACCGAGACGACGGATCTGAACGCGCGGCGGACGCGGCTGGTCGGGATTTCGCTGGCGACGGCGCCGGGCGTTGCGGCCTATATTCCGCTGGGGCATGAGTCAGGCGAGCAGTTGCCGCGCGGGGCGGTGGCGGAGGCGCTGGCACCGGTGCTCGGCGATCGAGCGATTCTCAAGATTTTTCATAACGCGAAATTCGACCTGCACGTGCTGGCCGGTGCCGGGCTCGCGGATGCCGCGCCGATCGATGACACCATGCTGATTTCCTACGCGCTCGAGGCCGGGGCGCATGGGCATGGCATGGATGAACTCTCGGCGCTGCACCTCGATCATAAGCCGATCGCCTATGACGAGGTGACCGGCACCGGGCGCAACCGGATCAGTTTTTCCGCCGTGCCGATCGAGCGCGCCACGGCCTATGCCGCCGAGGATGCCGATGTCACGCTGCGGCTGTGGCGGATGCTGCGGCCGCGCCTGCGCGAGGCGAAGGCGCTGGCGTTGTACGAGACGCTGGAGCGGCGCCTGGTGCCGGTGCTGCTGGATATGGAACGTGCGGGCATCATGGTCGATCGGGACGATCTGGTTGCGATGTCCGCCGAGTTCGCGCGGCGGATGGATGAGATCCAGCGCGACATCGAACAGATGGTCGGGCATGCGTTCAATCTGGGCAGTCCGAAGCAGCTGGGCGAGATCCTGTTCGATGAGATGAAGCTGCCGGGCGGCAAACGCACCAAGACCGGCGCGTGGGGCACCGATGCGGCGGTGCTCGATGAACTGGCCGAGGCCGGGCATGAATTACCCGTGCGGATTCTGGAATGGCGGCAGCTGCAGAAGCTGAAATCGACCTATGCCGATGCGCTGGTCACCGAAATCGACATCGAGGACCGGCGGGTGCATACCAATTTCGCCCAGGCGATCGCGGCGACGGGGCGGCTGTCGTCGAACGATCCGAATTTGCAGAACATTCCGATCCGCACGCGCGAGGGGGCGCGGATTCGCCGCGCCTTCATCGCGGCGCCGGGGCATGCGCTGATCTCGGCGGATTATTCGCAGATCGAGCTGCGGCTGCTTGCGCATGTCGCGGATATTCCGGCGCTGAAGGCGAGCTTCATCAATGGCGAGGATATCCATGCGCGGACCGCCTCCGAAGTGTTCGGCGTGCCGATGGAGGGGATGGATGCGGCGACGCGCCGGCGGGCCAAGGCGATCAATTTCGGGATCATTTATGGTATTTCCGCGTTCGGCCTCGCGCGGCAGTTGAGCATCGAGACCGGCGAGGCGAAGCGGTATATCGATGCGTATTTCGCGCGCTACCCGGAGATTCGCCGTTACATGAACGAAACACGGGATTTCGCGCGGACCCATGGCTATGTGGTGACGCCGTTCGGCCGGCGCTGCTATGTGCCGGGGATTGCCGACAAGAATCCGGCGCGGCGGAGCTATGCCGAGCGCCAGGCGATCAATGCGCCGTTGCAGGGCGGGGCGGCGGATATCATCAAGCGGGCGATGGTGCGGCTGCCGGCGGCGATTGCGGCATCGGGGTTGACGGTGCGGTTGTTGTTGCAGGTGCATGACGAATTATTGTTCGAGGCGGTGACCGATCAGGCGGAGCGGGCGGCGGCGCTGGTGCGCGGCATCATGCAGGCGGCGGCGGTGTTATCGGTGCCGCTGCTGGTCGAAGCCGGGATCGGCGGCAACTGGTCCGACGCGCATTGATCAGCGCCCCGTTGTGCGGCCTTGACGGTGCAGGGCGAGGCGCAGGCGGGCGAGGGCTTCACCGATCGGGCCCTCCGGCAATGCATCCGGCCCGGTGAGCGGCGGGGGTTCCGTGGTGACCGGGGGGCGGCGTGATTTGGGGCGTTCGGCCGGTGGGCGGGGCATGTCGATGAAGCGGAGGCGGGCGATGGTGCCGCCGCCGAGGGCGAGGTTGATCCGCGCGATCAGGTCGGGCGTGCGGTGCTGGAGCTCGAGCGCGTCCGGCCCGGTGCAGGCGAGGGTGAGGGTGCCGCCAGCGAATTTGACCGGCAGGCTGCGTTCGGCGATGCCGGGTCCGGCGATGGCCGGCCAGTCTTCGACCAGGGTTGCGAGCGCCATGCCGCGGCGGTGCAGGGCGGGGCGTAGAACGGGGGCGAGCAGGGAGGCGATGCCGCGCGGCGCATAGTGGCGTGGCGGCTCGACAGGTGGCGGTTTTGCCGCCACTGAGCGTTTCCGTGAACCCTGCTCCGCCATCCGCTGCCGCTCTGCTCCGTTGGTATGCCACCCATCGCCGGGTGTTGCCGTGGCGTGCCGCCGATGGCGGGCGCCCTGATCCGTATCATGTCTGGCTCAGCGAGATCATGCTGCAACAGACCGTGGTGGCGACGGTGATACCGTATTTCGGGCGGTTTATCGAGCGCTATCCGACCGTGGCCGATCTTGCTGCGGCGCCGGATGATGATGTGCTCGGCCTGTGGGCGGGGCTTGGCTATTATGCGCGGGCGCGAAATTTGATTGCGTGTGCGCGGGCGGTGGTGGCGGCGGGCGGGTTTCCGGCGACGATCGATGGTTTGCGGGCGTTGCCGGGGATTGGCGCGTATACGGCGGCGGCGATCGGGGCGATTGCGTTCGATCTGCCGGTGGTGCCGATCGATGGCAATGTCGAACGGGTGGCGGCACGGATCGGGGCGGTGACGACGGCGTTGCCGGCGGCCAAGGCCGAGATCGCGCGGGTTGCGGCATGGCTGGGCGAGCAGGCGGCGGCGCGGGCGGCGCCGGGTGATTTCGCGCAGGCGTTGTTCGATCTGGGGGCGAGCCTGTGCGGGCCGCGCGCGCCATCGTGCCTGATCTGTCCGTGGCGGGGGGATTGCGCCGGTCATGCGGCGGGGATCGCGGCGAATTTACCGCGCAAGGCGGCGCGGGCGGCGCGGCCGGTGCGGTTCGGCACGGTGTTTCTGATGCGCGATGCGGATGGGGCGATCGGGTTGCGCCGGCGCCCGCCCACGGGGTTGCTGGGCGGTATGATGGAATTGCCGGGCACGACCTGGGCGGCGGCGATGCCGGATGCGCCACCGCCGGTGCCGGCGGCGTGGCGGGATGCGGGGGTGGTGGTGCATGTGTTCACCCATTTCGAATTGCGGTTGCGGGTGATGGCGGCCGAGGTTGCGGTGCTGCCGGCGGGGTTGATCGCCGCGGCCGTGACGGCACCGGTGCCGAGCGTGATGCGCAAGGCCGTGAACCTGGGGCTGGGCGCGCTGGATTAGGCGCGGGTTGTTGCGTTGGCTTCAATGGGGGTCGGGATGTTGCATGGCGTTGGAGAGAGCAGATGAAACGACGTTCGGCCATTGCCGCCTCGGCGGCGGTCTTTTGCGCGCTTCCCGCGGCATCGGCGCGGGCGGATTCGGGGACCGCGCTCGATGCCTCGGTGGTGCGGATGAAGCTTCAGAAGGGGATTACCCCGGATGTCGCGGTCGATTGCCTGAAGCTGCGGGCGAATTTGCGCAATATGAAACAGGTTGGTTATTTGCCGTTGTCCAAGCAGGTCGAGGCGATGGTGGGCCGGCCGCAGCGGCTGACCGAGGTGTTTTTGTTCTGCAATCCGCTGATCGCGATCGAGATGGTTGCCGCGAATATCGATTTCGCGGCGTATCTGCCGTGCCGGATCACGCTGACCGAGGACGCTGCGGGGGCGTATTGGCTGGTGATGCTCGATCTGAAGCCGCTGATCGCGCAGATCCCCGCAGGGTCGGCGCTGCATGCCAAGGCTGAGCAGGTGAATGATGTTCTGATGAGCATCATGCAGGCGGGGGCGTCCGGGTCGTTGTGAGGGCGGGCCGGCCGAGGATGCGGCGCCATCTGGCGTAAGGCGCGGGTTTTCCCTGCTGGTTGCGGGCGCGCTAGGCATGGTTCCGGCCTCCTGTTATCGAACGCCGGGAGCAAAGCCGGCTTGCCTATGTCTGCCGGGTGAACATCGGGGGCGCTGCTATGTCGGATATCGTCATGGATCGCTGTATTTGATGGGCAGGGTGCGTCGATCGTTTTTGCGGTCGGTTGCCGGCCTCTGCCTCGCGATTGCGGGGATGGGGCTGAACCATCGGGCGGCGGTGGCTGATGCGCCGCCGGCGGGCGTTGGTCTGCGGCATCTGCTGCCGGGGCTGGTGGCGGATGCGCGGGGGTTTCAGGCGTTTGCGGATCGGCGGGTGGCGGGGGACAGCGCGGGCGTTGCGGCGCATCGGGCGGATTTGGCGCGGCGGGCGAAGCAGGCGTTCGATGATCAGGATTGGGCGGCCGCGGCGGCGCTTTACCGGCGGCGGTTGACGATTGGCGATGCGGCGCAGCCGGGGTTGTGGCTCGATTATGCCACGGCGCTGTCGCGCATCGCCAAGCCCGATCCGGCCGCGATCGAGGCGGCGGCGTTCATTGCGTATCGGCAGAACGAGACATCCGGCGGCGATGCGGTGCGTGCCAAGCGGGCACTGCTTTTGATCGTCAAGGCGTTGTCGCTGCAGGACAATCAGTTGGCGCGGCTCGATGTGCTGGCGGCGTTGCAGCGTGCGTATCCGGATGATCGGGTGATTGCGGACAAATTGGCGGCGGCGCGCAAGACCTATGGCGTGCGGGTGACCAGGTTGACCGTGCATGCCAACCAGTTTCCGACCAGCGCCTGTATTGCATTGACGGTGAAGCCGAGCCGGGCAGCGGATTTTCATGCGGGGGATTGGGTGCGGTTTGCGCCGCCCGAGCCACAGGCGGCGGTGAGCGTGCAGGCCGGCGCGATTTGTGTTGCCGGTCTGCCGGCCGGCCATTCCAGCACGGTGACGCTGCTGCGCGGGATGCCGTTGCAGGGTGGCGCGCGCCTGCCGGAGGATATGAAGGTGCGCGTGGCGATCGGCGCGCGGCGGGCGCAGTTGATTGCGGATGTCACGCATTTTCTGATCCCCGCCTCATCGCCGCCGGCGGTGGGGGTTTCCACTGTCAATCTGGACAGGGTACGGCTGAAGATCGTGCGGGTGGCGGAGCGGTCGTTGACCGGATTTTTCGCGAGCCATCCGCTGTTCAATCCGGATTCCTATCAGAACACGCTGAACGGCAATTATGGCAGGACGGTCTGGCAGGGTGAGGCGGCGGTGCCGGGGTTCGTTTCGAACCGGTTGATCCGCTCGGTGCTGAAATTGCCCAAGGTTATGACCGGGCCGGGTCTTTATGCGATCGAGCTGCGGCCGGGGGCGGGGCAGAAGAGCGATTATGCGTTGCATGCGGTGCAGCTGGTGCTGCGGACCGATCTGGCGCCGGTGCTCTGGCGCGGTTGGAACGGGCTGCATGTGCAGATCCGCAATTTTACCGCGGCACAGCCGCAGAGCGGCGTGAAGATTGCGTTGATCGCATCGGATAATTCGATTCTGGCGACGGCGACGACGGATGGTGACGGGTTCGCGACTTTTGCGGCGCCGCTGCTGGCGGGCAGCGGCGGGCAGGCGCCGGTTGCTTTGCATATCACCGCGCCGGATGGTGATTTCACGGTGTTCGATTTGAGGGGATCGCCGCTCGATTTGTCCGATCGGGGGATTTCGGGGCGGCCGGTGGCGCATCGGATCGATCCGTTCTTGTGGCTGGATCGGGGGATTTATCGGCCGGGCGAGACCGTGCATGTCATGGCGCTGTATCGGACCGATCGGGAGACGCCGCTCGATTTGCCGTTGCACGTGATCGTGCGGCGGCCGGCCGGGCAGGTTTACCTCGATCGGGTGTTGGCGCGGCAGGATGATGATGCGGTGACGCTGCCGGTTGTGCTGCCGGGGGCTGCGCAGGCGGGGAACTGGTCGGTCAGCCTGGCGATGGGGACCAACAAGCCGGCGCTGGCGGAGCGGCATTTCACGGTTGCGGCGTTCGTGCCGGCGAAGCTGAAGGTTTCGCTCGGGCAGCCGAAGCCGCTGGTGGCGGGCAAGCGCGATCATTGGCCGGTCAATGTGCGGTTTTTATATGGTGCGCCGGGTTCGGCCCTGAGCGGGACGGCGACGGTGCGGCTGGTGACGGCGGCGACGCCGTTTGCGCAATGGGCGGGGTATCGGTTCGGCTTGCAGGGCGAGATGTTCGAGTCGCCGCTGAGCCATGTGCAACTGGCAGCGACCGGGCCGCATGGCAATACGAGCGTGCGGATCGATCTGACCAATCCGCCGGACACCACCCATGCGATTGCGGCGAAGCTGCGTGTGAGCATCGATGATCCCTCCGGCCGGGCGGTGACCAAGACGATCACGCTGCCGGTGACGCCGGCGGCGCCTTTGATCGGGATCAAGCCGGATTTCGCCGATGATACGGTGGGCAACAAGGTGGCGCCGGGGTTCGAGATTGCCGCGGTCGATCCGGCGGGGGCGGCGGTGGCGATGCCGGTGACGGTGAGCCTGGTGCGCCAGGACACCGAGTGGAACATTTATTACAACGGCTCGGTGGCGCGCTGGTCGATCAGCCATGTGAATCGGCCGGTGGAGACGGTGACTGTGACGTTGCAACCGGGCAAGCCGACGCATTTCAGCGCGCCGGTGCTGGGTTGGGGGCGGTATCGGCTGCGGGTGGTGCAGGCGAAGGGCGGGTTCGCGGCAAGCTCGGTGGTGTTTTATTCGGGCTGGGCGACCTCGGCCAATCCGGCGGCGCCGCAGCGGGTGACGGTTTCATCCGGTGCGCGCGATTACGCGGTGGGCGATACCGCGCAGGTTCATGTGAGCGCGCCGTTCGCGGGGCCGGCGACGCTGGTGATGGCCAATAACGATGTGATTTCGACGCGGAACTTCACCCTGCCGCAGGGCGGGACGACGCTGAACATCGCGGTCAGGCGGCGGTGGGGGGCGGGTGCGTATGCGATGGTCGAGGCGTTTCGGAAGGGCGATGCGACGCATCAGCCGGGGCGGGCGATCGGGCTGACCTGGATTGGCGTGAAGCCGGGGCGGCGGCGGATCGATGTGTCGATTCCGGTGAAGCCGCTGTATCGGCCGGGGCGGGATGTGACGTTCGATGTCCGCGCGCGGCCGGGGGCGTATGTGACGCTGGCGGCGGTGGATGAGGGGATCTTGCAGCTGACCGATTTCGCCGACCCTGATCCGCTCGGGCATTTTTTCGGCCAGCGCCGGTTGGGGGTGAGCGTGCTGGATGATTACGCCGGGCTGATCCTGCCGCCCTCCGGCCAGCCGGCGGTGCTGAAGAACGGCGCGGGGGCCAATTTCGGACCGGCGAACAAGCCTGTTCCGCAGCGCATCGTTTCGTTGTTCGCAGGGCCGGTGCAGGCGGGGGCGGATGGGATTGCGCATGTCACGCTGCATATACCCTCGTTCAACGGCCAGATCAGGCTGATGGCGGTGGCCTGGACCAGGACGGCGGTGGGTGCGGCGAACAGCGATATCATTGTGCGCAACCGGGTGATTGCCGATGCGCTGCTGCCGCGCTTTCTGGCACCGGGGGACAGTGCGGATGCCGGGTTGATGCTGCAGAACCTGGATTTGCCGGATGGCAGTTTCACCGCGCGGCTCAGCGTATCCGGGCCGTTGCGCCTGGCGGGGGCGGCGCGCGCGACGATCGATCTGAAGCCGGGTGCGCGCCAGGTGGTGCGGTTCGGGCTGGATGCGGCGCAGGCGGAGGGCACCGGGCGGATCGATCTGGCGTTGCGCGGCGCGCATTATACGCTGGACCGGCATTGGACGATGAGTGTGCACTCCGCCCGCGCGGCGGTGAGCCGGTTGATGACCGCGACGGTCAGGCCGGGGGCGCGGGCGACGATCGGGGTGAACGACGCCGGGTTTTATCCGGGCTCGGTGCGCGCGACCATCACGTTCGGTAATACGCTGCCGTTCGATCCGGCGGAGTATATGCAGGCGCTGGCGGCGAACCACCTGCCGTTTCTGGCACAGAGCGTGAGCCGGGGTCTGCCGCTGACGGTGCTGCATGGGCCGGTCGCGGGGCCGGAGCCGCAGGCGCGGCTGGCGCGGGCGGTGGAGCAGGTGCTGGATTTGCAGCGGTTCGATGGGGCGTTCGGGCTGTGGTCGTCGCAGGATACCAGTGAGCCGTGGCTGAGCGCGTATGCGACGGAGTTTTTGCTGCGCGCGCGCAAGGCGGGGGCGTATGTGCCGGAGGCGCAGATCGATCAGGCGTTGGCGTGGTTGCATGACGAGGTGGTGCACGGGGAGGGCAGCGCGGTCTCGCAGGTTTATGCGGCCTATGTGCTGGGCCTGGCGGGGCGGCCGCCGGCGGGGGTGATCCGCCAGCTGGGCGAGGGGCTCGATGGGTTGCACATGCCGCTGGCACGCGCGCAGCTAGGCGCGGCGCTGGATGAGATCGGCGAGCCGGGGGCGGCGCGGCATGCGCTGGATGCGGCACTGTCGATGCATAACCGCTTGACCGGGGATTGGTATTTTCTGGATCAGGATTGGAACCAGGCGTTCGGGTCGCCGTTGCGCGATGCCTGGGCGGTGCCTGCGGTGGTGGCGCAGACCGGGTTGCTGCACGGCCGGCTTGCGGCGTTGCGGGCGGATCTGCCGGGGCAGGGGATCGATGTCGCGGATTTGAGCGCGCAGGAACTGGCCTGGGCGTGTTTTGCCGATGGGGTGCTCGGCGCGCCGCCGCCGCCGATGGATTTCACGATCGGTGGCCGCGCGATCAAGGCGGACAAGGCGGTCAGCGAGGCGTTGGTGGGGCCGGCGGCGATTGTCAATCGGGCGACGACGGCGCTGGCGGTGAGTGTTGCGACGACTGGCGTGCCGGATCGGGCACCGGCGGCGGTGCGGCACGGCATGGTCGTGACGCGGCGGTTCTATGCGCTGGACGGCACCGCGCTCGACCCGGCGGTGCTGGCGCAGAACACCAGTTTCATCATGGTGATCAGCGGCCGGGCGGTCGATTCCGCGCCGCATCGGGCCGTGGTCGATGCCGGTCTGCCGGCGGGGTGGGAGCTTGCGGGCAATATTGCGAGCGGGGCGGTGAGCGGCAGTGCGCTGGACTGGCTGGGCCGGCTCAGCCATCCGCGCGTGCGGGCGGCTTCGGATGATCGCTATGAGGCCGCGTTCGATCTGGCGCCGCCCGATTCCAATTATTTCGGCGAGGACAATGGGGTGGATCGGGAATTCCGCGTCGCCGTGATGGTGCGGGCGGTGACGCCGGGGCATTTCACGCTGCCGGGGGTGACGCTGTCGGATATGGTTCACCCGATGGTGTTCGGCCGGACGGCGGGGGGCAGCGTGACGGTGCTGGCGCCGGGGCAGGCGGCGCCGAAGCCGGTGGTGACGCCGAAAGCGGGGGCAGCGCAGAAATCCGGGGCAGCGCCGGGGGGTGGTGGGTCGCCGAAGCTCAAGGCCGCGAATGCCGCATTGGCGAGGCAATATGACGCGTTGA
This sequence comes from Acidiphilium sp. PA, assembly GCF_026191915.1. Taxonomy (GTDB): domain Bacteria; phylum Pseudomonadota; class Alphaproteobacteria; order Acetobacterales; family Acetobacteraceae; genus Acidiphilium. Next base: position 189,988 of record NZ_JAIMBY010000001.1, on the reverse strand, counting down.
TGCGGACCCTGCCGCCGGGCGAGCAGGCGTTGCTGCGGGTTGGGGAGTCGCAATGGATCATCGACAAGCGGGCCGCGTGCGGGCGGCAGGCGGTGGCGATGCGGACGGCGAAGGGGGTGGCCTGCCTGATCGATCAGACCGAGCGGCGGATGGCCGTGCTCAAGCGCGATGCCGCGCCGCGGCCCTGAGATGCGGCGCCGGCTTGGGGCGGTTGGGCTTGCTGGTGTTGTTGCGATCGGGCTGATCTTTGGGCTGGCGTGGTTTCGCCCGCCCGGACTGTCGCGCCTGGTTGTGCAGAGCCGGCAGAGTTTCGGCCGGCATGGTCATGTGATTGCGACGTTCGAGGATGCGCGGGGCGAGTGGAAATTGCCGAGCGATGCGGCGACGGTCGATCCGTTGCTGGCGCGGATGGTGATTGCGGTCGAGGATCGGCATTTCTATCTTGACCCGGGGGTCGATCCGCTGTCGATCCTGCGGGCGAGCGCGCAATTGCTGGCGGCGGGGCATGTGGTTTCGGGCGCATCGACGCTGACCATGCAGGTGACGCGGCTGCTGCATCCGGCGCCGCGCACGCTGGCGGTGAAGCTCGATGAGGCGTTTCATGCGCTGGCGTTGAACGAGCATTACAGCAAGGCGGCGATCCTGGGCATGTGGCTCTCGCTCGCGCCGTTCGGGGGCAATCTGGTCGGGGTGGAGGCGGCGTCGCACGCGTGGTTCGGCCATGGTCCGCGGCGGTTGAGCCCGGCGGAGGCGGCTTTGCTGGTTGCGCTGTGCCGGCGGCCGGCAGCACTCGACCCAGCAGTGCATCCGCGTGCGGCGATGGCGGCGCGCAACCGGGTGCTCGCGGCGGCCGCGGCGGCGGGGGTGATTTCAGGCGCGGCGCTGCGCCATGCCGAGGCGCGTGCGGTGCCGCGGCGGCGGCATCGGTTTCTGGTGCTGGCGCCGCAGGTGACGGTGCATTTGCCGGCCGGGGCGCGCACCACGATCGATGGGCCGCTCGATGCCGCGATCGCGCGGTTCGCGCTTGGGGTGATGCGCGGGCTGGGGCCGCATGAGAGCCTTGCGATCATGGTGGTGGATGCGCGGAGCAGGGCGATCCGGGCGGTTTATGCCGGGGACTGGGGCGACGCGCGGCGGGCCGGCTTTGTCGATCTGACGCGGGCGGTGCGGTCGCCGGGGTCGGCGCTCAAGCCGTTTTTATATGGGCTTGCTTTCGCCGATGGGCTGGCCCGGCCGCATGGGGTGCTGACCGATCTGCCCGGTCGGTTCGGCGGGTATGCGCCGGATGACTACACCGGGCGGTTCAAGGGGGCGGTGACCGCGACGACCGCGCTGCGCCGCTCGCTCAATCTGCCGGCGGTGGCGTTGATGCGGGCGTATGGGCCGCAGCATTTTGCCGCGGCGCTCGCGGCGGCCGGGGTGCCGCTTGCGCTGCCGCGCGGGGCGGCACCCTCGTTGCCGTTGGCGCTGGGGGGTGCGGGGATTACGATGCGGCGGCTGATGGCGCTGTATGCCGCGCTTGCGACGGATGGGCGGGTCGAGCGATTGCATGTGCTGGCGGGTGAGGCGCGGCGGCGGCGGCTGCTGCTGTCACCGGCGATCGCGCAGGAAATCACCGGGATTCTGACGCGGCCGTTTCCGGGTGGCGGGCCGGCGGGAATTGCGTGGAAAACCGGCACCAGTGCGGGGAATCGGGATAATTGGGCGTTCGGCTACGATCGGGACGCGGTGGTGGGTGTGTGGATCGGCGCGCCGGACGGCGGGGCGCTGGCGGGGCAGTTCGCGCTGGCCGCGTTGCCGGTGCTGGCGGATGTGTTCGGGTTTCTGCCGGCGGCCCCGTTGGCGCTGCCACGATCGCGCACACCGCTCGTGCTGACGGCGGCGAAGCCGGCGTTGCCGTTCACGCTGCTCGCGCCGGCGCCGAAACTGGTTCTGCCGGCGGGCGATCCGGTGGATTTGCGGGCGATGGGCGGGGTGCGGCCGCTGCGGTTCATGGTCGATGATCGGGTGATCGCGTCGATCCCGGCGCTGCGCAGCACCGAATGGCAGCCGCCGGGGCCGGGGTTCTATCGGCTCACGATCATGGATGCGACCGGGCGGACGATTACCCGGACCGTCCACGTACGGTGAGGCGCCAAGGTTGATGCAGGGCTGACCTGCCGCTGGTCAGGTTGCCGGGGATCGCCATGTGAGGGACCAGTGTTGCAAAGGACTGACAGTTTTTCTACGACCACCGACTGATCCTGACCCGAACGATGCGCGGAGCGAGCCTGATGAGTGCCAGCCATAATACCGAAACCGTCACCGATGTGCATCATTGGACTGATCGGCTGTTCAGCTTCACGGTGACGCGCGATCCGTCGTTCCGGTTCGTGGCCGGGCAGTTCACGATGATCGGGCTCGATGTCGGCGGGCGGAAGCTGATGCGCGCCTATTCGATGGCGAGTGCGACGTATGAGGATCATCTGGAGTTTTTCAGCATCAAGGTGCCGTCCGGCCCGCTCACCTCGCAGTTGCAGCACGTCAAGCCCGGCGATACCGTGCTGGTCGGGCGCAAGCCGACCGGAACGCTCGTGGCCGATAATCTGCGGCCGGGTGCGCGGCTGTATCTGCTGGGGACCGGGACGGGGCTGGCGCCGTTCATGAGCATTATCCGTGAGCCGGATATTTATGAGCGGTTCGAACAGATCATTTTGGTGCATGGCTGCCGGCATGTCTCGGAGCTGGCCTATGAGACCTATATCACCAGCACGCTGCCGCAGAACGAATTCATCGGCGACATGGTACGCGCGCAATTGCTGTATTACCCGACCGTGACGCGTGAGCCGTTCCGTCACAACGGGCGGATCACCACGCTGATGCGCGACGGGTTCGACCCGAGCTACAACTTGCCACCGCTTTCGCCCGGGAGCGATCGCGTGATGCTGTGCGGCAGCCCGGCGTTCCTTTCCGACATGACGGCGCTGCTCGAGGCGGGCGGGTTCAACGAAGGAAACTCGTCGCACCCTGGCGAATACGTCATCGAAAAAGCATTTGTCGAGAAATGACGGCACGGCAAGCGCGCCGCCGGGCCCGCTTGCCGTGCGGTCAGGTTACGCCTGACCGGCGGGGACCTTGGCGGTGAGCGGCGATTTGGACGAGGCCGGCTCTTCGCTGCCCGATGGTTCCGGGGCCTCTGGCGGGTGCGGGATCTGGGCATGGGCCTGATGCCAGAACTCGTCATCGCGATCGGCGGGTTTGCCGGCCTCTTCCCATAGTTTGTAGGCCAGCTCTCTGACCTTTTCTTCGTGTTTCTGGTCGGACATGGCGGATTCCCTCCTGATTGACTGCCGTGTACGATGGACATGGCAAGGCGCCTGGACCGGCTCAATCGGGCCGAACGGTGAATTCGCGGTCATCCGGTGCGGTGCCGGAATACCGTATCAAGATCATGGTTTCGTTACGACATCAGATTGGATTATCGGTGCGCTTACGCGCTTTTGCCATCGTCCTCAAGCGTGAAGCCAGCCTTCAGCGTGACTTGGTAATGCGCAACCCTGCCGCCCTCGACATGGCCCCGCGTCTCGATCACCTGAAACCAATGTATGTGGCGCAAAGTCTCGTGCGCCTTGGTCAGCGCGGTTTGAATCGCATCCTCAATACTGGTCGGTGAAGACCCAACCAACTCCACCAGCCGATACGTGTGATTGTCCATCCTCGGTCGCCTATTTATTGTTGCATCCACAACATTGGCACCAACCACCGCGATTTCAATTATCACCCGGCCTGTAATACTGGGTAGTGGTGGGGTGGAGTTTGAGAGCAAGTAAGGCCAGGGGCAGAGCCCCTGGTCTTGCTTACCTTAAGGCAGCCACCCCAAGCCCCTCGCTACGCCATTAGCATCGCAGCGGCGCAGGCGTTAAGGATGGCGTCTTCGTCGATGCCGTAGATGCGGTAGAGGTCGGGGATATCGCCTGACTGGCCGAAGTGGTCGGGGCCGAGGGTGTGGATGCGTTGGCCCCGCACGCCGCCGAGCCAGGCGTGGGTGCTGGGGTGGCCATCGAGCACGGTGACGAGTGCGGCGCCCGGGCAGAGCGGCGCGAGCAGGGTTTCGATGTGGGCGCGCGTGTCGTGCCGGCCTTCGCGGCGGGCGGCCTGGGCGGCGCGCCAATCGGCGAACAAGCGGTCGGGGCTGGTGATCGCCATCAGCCCGGCGCCGGGTGCGTCTTCGAGCAGGGCGGCGAAGGCGGCTTCGGCTTCGGGGGCGACGGCGCCCTGGTAGAGGATGGCGATCTGCGCACCTTGGGCGGGCGGTTCGATCCAGTGCGCACCGGCGATGACGGCGGCGGGGTCGATCGTGCGGCGGGGCTGATCGAGCTGCCGGGTGGACAGGCGAAACCATACCGATGAGCCTTCCGGCCGTTGCATCCAGTCGAACCCGTGGCGGAACAATATGGCGAATTCATCGGCATAGGCGGGCTCGTAGGCGGCGATGCGGTCCTGCACCATGCCGAGCAGCGGGGTGTTGGTGGATTGATGCTGGCCGCCCTCCGGCGCGAGGGTGATGCCGGACGGCGTGGCGACCAGCATGAACCGGGCATCCTGATAGCAGCCATATACCAGCGCATCGTGGCCGCGGTTGACGAACGGGTCGTACACCGTGCCGATCGGCAGCAGGCGGGTGCCCTGCATCGGGCCGGCGAGGCCGGCGGCGGCGAGCAGCAGGAACAAATTCTGTTCGGCGATGCCGAGTTCGATGTGCTGGCCTTCCGGGCTCATGCCCCAGCGCTGGGCGGAGGCGAGTTTGGCGTCGCGGAAAACGTCGTTGCGGGTGTGCCGGTCGAACACGCCGCGCCGGTTGACCCAGGGGCCGAGGCTGGTCGAGACCGTGACATCCGGGCTCATGGTGACGATGTGTCTGGCGAGTTCGGCGCAATCGCCTTCGCCACGGCCGATCTCCGAGAGCATCTCACCGAACGCGCCCTGGGTGGACATTTTGCGCCCGGCGGTGGGGGCGTGCGGCAGGGTGGCGGGCACCGGCACGAGCGGTGCGGTCAGCACCCGGCCGGCGGGCGAGAGTTTCGCCGCGAAAGGGACGCTGGCGACGAAGTGACGCAGGGATTCGGGATCGGCGATGCCCTCATAGGGGTCCCATTCATGGCCTGGGCGAATGTTCATCAGGGTGCGGAACGCATCCATCTGGTCTTCGTTCATCAGGCCGGAGTGGTTGTCCTTGTGGCCGGCGAACGGCAGGCCGGCGCCCTTGGTGGTGTAGGCCAGAAAGCAGGTCGGCTGGTCGGAATGGGCGGCTTCGGTGAAGGCCTCGATCAGGGTGGGCAGGTCGTGGCCGGCGAGGTTGGTCATCAGCCCGGCCAAGGCCTCGTCCGATACCGGATCGATGATGGCGCGCACGCCGCGTGAGCGGCCCAGGTCGGTCATCAGCGCCTGCCGCCAGGCGGCGCCGCCCTGGAACGTGAGGGCGGAGTACAGCGAGTTGGGGCAGTCATCGATCCAGGCGCGCAGCGCCGCCCCGCCCGGTTTGCGGAACGCGGCTTCGAGCGCCTTGCCGTATTTCAGGCTCATCACGTTCCAGCCCATGTCGCGGAACAGACCCTCGAACCGGCCGAACAGCCGGTCCGGCATCACGCTGTCGAGGCTCTGGCGGTTGTAGTCGACCACCCACCAGACATCGCGCACATCGTGTTTCCAGCCTTCGAGCAGGGCTTCGTAGATATTGCCCTCGTCGAGTTCGGCATCGCCGGCGATCGCGACATGGCGGGACGCCGGGCGATTGGCCGGGGTCATGTCGTGGGCGCGCAGATAATCCTGGATCAGCCCGGCGAAGGAGGTGATCGCGACGCCGAGGCCGACCGAGCCGGTCGAGAAATCGATCTCGCCGCCGTCCTTGACGCGCGAGGGATAGGCCTGCGCGCCGCCGACCTGGCGCAAGCCCTGCATCATGTCGACGGTCTGGCGCCCGAGCAGGTAATTGATGGCGTGCAGCACCGGCCCGGCGTGCGGTTTCACCGCGACGCGGTCCTGCGGGCGGAGCATGTGGAAATACAGCGCCGTCATGATCGAAACGACCGAGGCGCAGGAGGCCTGATGGCCGCCGACCTTCAAGCCGTCGCGATTCGGGCGGATGTGGTTGGCGTTATGGATCATCCATGATGACAGCCAGAGCAGCTTGCGCTCGATCTGGCGCAAGGCGGCGTAATCGACCGTGGTGGCCGATGCGCTGGCATCGCGAAGCTGGTCGGCGACGAATTTGTCCATTTCCAATCCCTGAGCTGGCCTTGCGACTGTAGATGGAATCGCGACGCGATCAAGGAATGGGTGCAGCGCGCGCCCATCAAAAAACACATTGTGCCGGTACGAAAAGGCATCGCGCGGGAAAACCGCAGGGCATATGCCATAAATCAAGCGTGGCGATGTGACGCAGGTCACAGACGGCGCGGAGAGACCACGGTAACCGGAGGTCATTGCAACGACGAACAGTTTTCGAAACGGTTTTACAGACGGGCTACCGAGACAGGGTCATTTGAGCGAGCATAACCGGGCAGACGCGCCGAGGACAAACGCGCCGCGATAAAGGGCGCTCGTGGATGACTGACAATTACCGTCAGAGCTATATCCACGAGCGCCGATTTCCTGCAACCGGGCCGCTGGCGAGGCGGCGGATCACGGTGTAGGGATGGTGGATCATGATCCGAGGTCGTCCGAGATCGCCATGTCCGAGCCAATGACACCGCGCATCAATCCGCTGGCCGGCCAGCCGGTGCCGGCCGCGCTACTGGTCAATATCCCCCGCCTGATGACGGCGTATTACGCGCTCAAACCAGACCCCGCGGTGCCGGCGCAGCGGGTTGCGTTCGGAACCTCCGGCCATCGCGGCAATGCGCGCGCGGCTGGCTTCAATGAGGACCATATTCTCGCGATCACCCAGGCGGTGTGCGATTATCGGCGCGGCGCGGGCATCACCGGGCCGTTGTTCATCGGCATGGATACCCATGCCTTGTCGGAAGCCGCGTTCACCAGCGCGATCGAGGTGCTCGCGGCGAACGCGGTCGAGACCATGATCGATCAGGACGGCGGCTACACGCCGACGCCGGTGATCTCGCACGCCATCATCGGTTATAATCGCGGCCGGACGAGCGGGTTGGCGGACGGCATCGTGATCAGCCCCTCGCACAACCCGCCGGAGGATGGCGGATTCAAATACAATCCGCCGAACGGCGGGCCGGCGGATGTCGATGTCACCGGCGCGATCGAACGGGCCGCCAATGCGTATCTGGCGGCGCAGAACCAGGGGGTCCGCCGCATCGGGTTCGCGCACGCCAGGCGGGCGGCCTGTGTGCATGCCCATGATTACATCACCCCCTATGTCGCCGATCTCGGCGCGGTGATCGACATGGCGGCGATCCGGCGCGCCGGGGTGCGGATCGGCGTCGATCCGCTCGGCGGGGCGGCGGGCGCCTATTGGCAACCGATCATCGAGCACTATGGCATTGCAGCGACAGTGGTGGACGCGGCGATCGACCCGACCTTCCGCTTCATGTCGGTCGATTGGGACGGCAAGATCCGGATGGACTGTTCCTCGCCCTTCGCGATGGCCAAGCTGATCGCGCTGCGCGAGCGCTTCGATATCGCCTGCGCGACCGATCCCGATGCGGACCGGCATGGCATCGTCTGCCCTTCGGCTGGGTTGATGCCGCCCAATGCGTATCTGGCCGCCGCGATCGGGTATCTGTGCACGCATCGGCCGGCGTGGCAGGCGGGCGGCGCGGTCGGCAAGACTGCGGTTTCGAGCGCGATGATCGACCGGGTCGTGGCACGCCAGGGACGGCACGTGCGTGAAGTGCCGGTCGGGTTCAAATGGTTCAGCGCCGGGTTGACCGATGGCTCGCTGGTGTTCGGCGGCGAGGAAAGCGCCGGGGCGTCGTTTCTGCGGCGGGACGGGTCGGTCTGGACGACCGACAAGGACGGGCTGATCCTGGGGCTGCTGGCCGCCGAGATGACGGCGGTGACCGGCAAGGACCCCAACCAGTATTACACCGAAATCACCGAGGGTCTGGGCACATCGCATTACGAGCGGATCGATGCACCGGCGTCGCGCGCGCAGAAATCGGTGCTCTCGAAGCTCGACCCCGCCGCGATCGCGGCGACGACGCTGGCCGGGGAGCCGATCATGGCGAAACTCAACCGGGCGCCCGGCAATGATGCGGCGCTGGGCGGCATCAAGCTCGTCACCGAGAACGGATGGTTCGCGGCGCGGCCATCGGGGACCGAGGATGTCTATAAAATCTATGCGGAGAGTTTTCTGAGCGATCAGCACCTGAAAGCCGTGCAGCAGGAGGCGCAGGCGCTGATCGGGCGGTTGTTCGAGACGTTGTAGCGCAAGCGATGCCCGCCCGCCGCGCCGGGGCGGCGCAAGGGCGGCGGCGATGGACAAACCATCCTTATTGTCCGTATGATCACTGATTCCGCACGGCAACCGTTTCAATGATGAAAGATTTCATCGCATGGCGGAAATCGTGCCCTCACAAGCGGCGCTGTCCGGTGCCGTGCCACAGCGGGCCGCGGCGGGCGGCCGTTTCGCGGTCGTTGCGCTGGGCGCATCCGCGGGCGGGCTCGATGCGTTCGGCCGCATCCTCGATCGGTTGGCCCGCGACTCCGGCATGGCGTTCATTCTGGTGCAGCATCTGGACCCGACCCATGAGAGCCTGATGGTCGAGTTGCTGGCCCGCCATACCGCGATACCGGTGATCGAGGCGGGCGATGGGATGATGCTCGAACCCGATCATGTCTATGTCATTCCGCCCGGGCGGTACCTGGCGGTCGAGCACGATATGCTGCGCCTCACGCAACCGGTCGAGCGGCACGGCATGCGGCTGCCGTTCGATTTTCTGCTCCATTCGATCGCGGGCTCCTGCGGCAGCCGCGCCATTGCGGTGGTGCTGAGCGGCACCGGGCGCGATGGCAGCGCGGGGCTGCGGGCGATCCGCGACAAGGGTGGTTTCGTGATCGCGCAGGCGCCGGATGAGGCGGCGTTCGATGGCATGCCGCGCAATGCCATCGCGACTGGTCTGGTCGATCTGGTGCTGCCGCTCAACGAGATTCCGGCCGCCCTGGCGGCACGGCCGCGTGATGCGGTGGCGGGTGTGGTGCCGGGCGATACGCCGGATAGTTTCGCAGCGATCATCGCGCTGCTGCGCGAGGCGACCGCCCATAATTTCACCCTCTATAAGTCGGGCACGCTGCGCCGGCGGATCGATCGGCGGATCGGGCTGGCCGGGCTGGTGCCGCCGACCCTCGATGCGTATCTGGCGTTGCTGACCAGCCACCCGGCCGAGGTGGATTTGCTGGCGCAGGATCTGTTGATCAATGTCACCAGTTTTTTTCGCGATCGCGCGGTTTTTCACCCGCGAGGAACAGAAATACCGCATCGGCGCCGAGTTGCGGGCGCTAGTGGTGTTCACGGTGCAGGATGTGCTGGCCGATCCGCCGTTTTCTCGGCTCGATCTGGTGTCGTGCCGGAATCTGCTGATCTATTTGCGTGGTGAGGCGCAGTCGAAAATCGTGACGCTGTTTCATTTTGCGCTGCGCGATGGCGGGATTTTGCTGCTCGGCAGCGCCGAGACCATCGGGGCGGGCGATCAGGGTTTCAGCGTGGTCGCCAAGGCCGAGCGGATCTATCGGCGGACCGGTCGCAATCGGCCCGGGGTGTTCGGCTTTCCGGTCCTGCCGAACGACAGGTCGCGCCCGGCGACACGCCTGGTAGCCGCCACGCTGCCCGGGACGAGCCTGATCGTCACGCCGGGGCGGGGGACAGCTGAGCCGGTGAGCCTGGCCGAGCTGTGCCGGCGGATGGTGATCGAGGCCTATGCGCCGGCGGCGGTGTTGATCAACGGGCAGAACGAGTGCCTGTTCACGCTCGGACCGGTCGACCGGTTTTTGCAGATCGCCCCCGGCCTGCCCTCGCACGACGTGCTGGCGATGTGCCGGCCGGGGCTGCGTACCAAGCTGCGCGCCGCGATCCGCCGGGCGATCGACTCGGCGGGGCGGGTGGTGGTGCCGGGTGGGACGATGACGCATGAGGGCGTCGAGCAGGCGTTCATGATCGATGTGCAACCGGTCGCGAGCGATGGCGAGCGGTTGCTGCTGGTCTGTTTCGTGACGGGGCAGACCGGCGTGACGGCGGAGGCATCGCCGGTCACCCGCAAGGACAGCTCGCGCGTGGCGCAGCTGGAGCGCGAGCTGGCGGCGACGCGGACGGAATTGCTCGGCGCCATCCATGATCTGGAATTGTCGAGCGAGGATCAGAAGGCGATCAACGAGGAGGCGCTCTCGGTCAATGAGGAGTTCCAGTCCACCAACGAGGAGTTGCTGACCTCGAAGGAGGAATTGCAATCGCTGAACGAGGAGCTGACCGCGCTGACCAATGACGGGATGCTGACGCTTGATGCGCGGTCGGTGCTCGAGACGCTGCAACCGATCGAACGCGAGGTGCAGGGGCGCAACGGCGCCTGGTTCACCCGGCGGGTGCTGCCTTATCGGACCCAGCAGCATGGCGTAGAAGGGGTGGTGATTACCTACGCCGACATCACCGAGCGTAAGCGGACCGCGCTTGCCTTGCAGACGGCGACGACGGTTGCCGAGCAGACCAATCTCGCGAAGTCGCGGTTTCTGGCGGCGGCCAGCCATGATCTGCGCCAGCCGCTCACGTCGCTGTCGCTGCTGCACGGGCTGCTGGCCCGCGCGGTGACGGGCACGCCGACCGAGCCGCTGGTCGAGCGGATGGCGCAGGCGCTGGGTGTGATGACGACGATGCTCGATACGCTGCTCGACATCAATGAAATCGAAGCGGGCGTGGTCAAGGTCTCGGCGAGCCACTTCGCCGTCAATGCGGTGTTCGACCGGTTGCGCCAGGAGTTCGCCGATGATGCCGCGGCGCATGGGCTCGATTTTCGCGTGATGCCCTGCACGCTGACGATCGAGACGGACCGGGGTTTGCTGACGCAGATTTTGCGTAACCTGGTATCGAACGCGCTGAAATATACCAGGCGGGGGCGCATTCTGGTGGGTTGCCGGCGGGTGGGCGGGCAGCCGAGCAAGGTGATTGCCCGGATGCTCGGGATCAGTCCGCGCACGGTCGAGCTGCATCGGGCGGCGATCATGCGTAAGACGGGTACGGCGTCGGTCGCGGCCCTCGCGCGGCTTGCGAGTGCGGCGGCGCAAGGCGTTGCCATCCAGCGGTGACGGGTGGCCGGCGACCTGATAGGGTGCGGGGGGTGATATCATTGCCGTGCGCCGGCAGGCGCCGCAGCCAGGGGGATCGACCATGACCGGGGTTTGCATTGTGGGCTGGGCTCATTCGCCGTTCGGCAAGCTCGATGGGCCTGATCTGGAATCGCTGATCGGGGCGGTGGCAGGCAGTGCGATCGAGGATGCGGGCATTGCGCCTGGCGAGATCGATGGCGTGTTTGTGGGCACTTTCAACAACGGGTTCAGCAAGCAGGATTTTCCGGGGTCGCTTGCGATGCAGAGCGTGCCGGCGTTGCGGTTCAAGCCGGCGATGCGGTGTGAGAATGCCTGTGCATCGGGTTCGGCGGCGGTGTTTGCGGCGCGCGATTTCATTGCGGCCGGGCGGGGGCGGTTTGCCCTGGTGGTCGGGGCCGAAACGATGACGGGGGTGAGCGGGGCGGCGGTGGGCGATATTCTGCTCGGTGCGTCGTATCGGCGGGAGGAAGGCGAGATTGCCGGCGGGTTTGCCGGCGTGTTCGGGCGGATTGCCGAGACGTATTTTCAGCGGTTCGGCGATCAATCGGATGCGTTGGCGGCGATTGCGGCGAAGAATCATCGCAACGGGGTGGATAATCCGTATGCGCAGATGCGGCGGGATCTGGGGGTGGAATTCTGCCGGACGGTGTCGGAGAAAAACCCGTATGTCGCTGGGCCGTTGAAGCGGACGGATTGTTCGCTGGTGAGCGATGGTGCGGCGGCGCTGGTGCTCGCGGATGCGGAGACGGCATCGGCGATGCGGCGGGCGGTGCGGTTTCGGGCGGCGGCGCATGTCAATGATTTTCTGCCGTTATCGCGCAGGGACCCGACGCGGTTCGACGGCGGGGCGGCGGCATGGGCGCAGGCGCTGGACGGCGCGGGGCTTTCGATTGAGGATTTATCGTTCGTCGAGACGCATGATTGTTTCACCATCGCCGAGTTGATCGAATACGAGGCGATGGGATTGGCGCCGCACGGCAAAGGGGCGCGGGTGGTGCTGGATGGCATGGTCAGTGCCGAGGGACGGTTGCCGGTCAACCGGTCCGGCGGGTTGAAGGCGAAGGGGCATCCGGTGGGGGCGACCGGGGTATCGATGCACGTGATCGCCGCGATGCAGCTGACCGGTGAGGCGGGGGAGATGCAGTTGAGCCGGGCTGATGTTGGGGGGATCTTCAATATGGGCGGGGCTGCCGTGGCGAATTATGTTTCGATTTTGGAGCGGGTTTAGGGGAGGGAAGGCTTCTTTTTTGTAAAAAAGAAGCAAAAAACTTTCTGACCCTGAGGCACGGGCGTTTTCACCGGCACGGGCCCAAATGAACAAAGTTTTTTTTGCTTCTTTTTTGTTCACAAAAAAGAAGAGCTTCCCTTGCTTCTTTGCCTGTTTCGTTATGGTATCGTAACGATTCAGGCGTGCATCAGCCCCGTGGGCCTTTGCGCCACATTTTTTTGGCATCGAAGGAGGGCACGAAGGGCTGGTGCCAGGGGGGCACGGGTGGTGGGGGTGGGCCGAGGATGTCGCGCAGTTGTTCGGGGGTGAAGTCGATGCTGCCATCGGGGTTGACTTTGTACTGGGCCATGAAGTCGGGCTGACGCCTGGGGCGGGGGCGTTTGGGGCGGGGGTTGGCGGCGCTTGTGGGTTCGCGCCGGGGTTTTCTGGGGCGTTTGATGATTTTTGGGGGACGCAGGCCGAGCATGGTGTGGAGGGGGCGGAGGATGCGGCCGAGGCTGGGGTGGGTGGCCAGCAGCTCCAGCACGATGGGGTCTTCCATGAAAAGCTGGAGATCGGCGCGGGCGGCGGCACCGCCGACGACGGTGGCGGGGCCGTTGGGCAGCAGGCGGATCAGCCAGGCGAAGCCGCGCGGCAGGGTGAGGGGTGGTTTGGGATTGGGGTTAGGGGTGGCGGGTTCGCGCTCGACCGGTCCGGGAGCGCGGGTGCGGGTGCGGGGAGATTGTGGCAGGCGGGATGCGATGCGGGCGAAGCGGGCGATCTGGCGGGCGAGGTAGTTCCAGATCAGGACGATGAGCGGGCCGTGGATTTTGAGGCGGTAGCCATTATCGGCGACCGAGCGCTGCAAGGCACGGAAGATCACCGTGAAGCGCTCGGTCGGGTCGGCAGGCATGAACGGCGCGTTTGCGATCATGGGTAGGGTTAGACCATGGTCGGTGGGGGGTGAGAAAGCGGTTTGTCAGGGGGATTGTTAGAAATCAGGTCCGGCGCCGGTGGGCCACCCGGTGGCGGTGGCGCTGGCGCTCGTGGAATGGAATGACAGGGTGGCGGACGGGTTCGTGTGTCAGCGCCGGGCTTGGTCCATGATGGTGCGCATGCGGCGGATGGTTTCGGGCAGGCCGAGGAAGACGGCTTCGCCTACGATGAAATGCCCGATGTTGAGTTCGCGCACCTGGGGGATGGCGGCGACGGCGGCGACGTTGGCGAAGGTCAGGCCATGGCCGGCGTGGACCTCGAGGCCGAGGGATGCGGCCTTGCGGGCGGCTTCGATCAGCCGGTCGAGCTCGCCGGGTTTGCCGTCGGCGTAGGCGCCGGTGTGGAGTTCGACGACCGGGGCGCCGAGCGATGCGGCGGCCTGGAGCTGGTGTTCGTCGGGGTCGATGAACAGGGAGACGCGGATGCCGGCCTCGCGCAGGCGGGCGATGCGGGGCGCGAGCGTGGCGTGGTTGCCGGCGACATCGAGCCCGCCTTCGGTGGTGATTTCGGCGCGGCGTTCCGGGACCAGGCATGCGGCGTGCGGGCGTTCGCGGCAGGCGATGGCGACCATTTCATCGGTCGCGGCCATTTCCAGATTGAGCGGGACCGGCAGGGTGCGCGCGCGGGTGATGTCGGCATCGCGGATGTGGCGGCGATCTTCGCGCAGGTGCAGCGTGATGCCGTCTGCGCCGGCCTCGATGGCGAGGTGGGCGGCGCGGATCGGGTCGGGGTAATCGACGCCGCGGGCGTTGCGCAGGGTCGCGACGTGGTCGAGGTTGACGCCGAGGCGCTGGGTGTTCATGCGCGCCGCCCCGCCATGAGCGTGGCCATGCGCAGGGCGGCGAGCAGGCTGGCGGGCCGGGCGAGGCCTTTGCCCGCGATGTCGAACGCGGTGCCGTGGTCGGGCGAGGTGCGGATGATCGGCAGGCCGAGCGTGATGTTCACGCTGTTCTCCATATCGATGGTTTTGAGCGGAATGAGTGCCTGGTCATGATACATGCAAATTGCGGCGTCGTAACCCTGCAGCGCGATCGGGGTGAACAAGGTGTCGGGCGGCAGGGGGCCGGATGCGGCAATGCCGGCGGCGCGCAGGGCCGCGATGGCGGGGGCGATGATGCGGGTTTCGTCATCGCCCATGGCGCCGGCTTCGCCGGCGTGCGGGTTGAGCCCGGCGATGGCGAGGCGGGGGGACGGGATGGCGAAATCGCGGATCAGGCCGGCGTGGGTGATGGTTGCGGCGGTGATGATCGCCTCGGTGGTGAGGGTTTCGATCGCGCGGCGGAGCGAGACGTGCACGGTGACCGGCACGACGCGCAGGGTGGGGCCGGCGAGCATCATGATCGGGGTTGGCGCACCGGTCAGCGCACCGATGAATTCGGTGTGGCCCGGGTGGGCGAAGCCTGCGGCGTAGAGCACGGATTTGGCGATGGGGTTGGTGACGACCGCGCTGACGGCGCCGGCCATGGCCAGGGCGGTGGCGCGTTCGATGGCGCCGATGATGGCGTGGGCGTTGGCGGGGTCGGGCTGGCCGGGGACCGGGGCTGCGGCGAGCGGCATGGGCAGCACGGGCAGGGCGCGCGGGAAGGCGGCGGCGGCGGCGGCGGGATGGTCGATCACCTCGATCGGCACGCCGAAGCCGCCGGCCCAGCCGACATCGCCGATCAGGCAGAACGGCAGGATGCCGGGGGCGCTGCCCTGCCGCGCGGCGAGCCAGGCGGCGGCGGTGATCTCACCGCCGATGCCGGCCGGGTCACCCATGGTGAGGGCGACCGGGGCGGTCACGCCTGCGGTTTGGTGCTGGTGCGTTCCAGCACGATCTGCTGGCGATCGAGCCGGTAGGCTTTGTTGAACAGGGTTTTCAGGGCGTCCCGATCGCGGACCGGGTACCACATGCGTTCGAGCGACAATGTCTGCACCAGGTGCAGGGTGGTGCCGTGCATGGTCGCGGACTGCACGAAACTGCCGGCGCTGGTTTTGACCGTGCCGCTTTCGGGTGTCGCCAGCACTTTGTAGCCGGCCGGCAGCGTCAGGCTGGTGGTGAAATGCAGCGTGCCGACCGCGCGTTTGACCGGGTAACGCTTGCTGGGCGAGGCGTTGGTGGCGAGATAATGGCCGATGGCGGTGAAGGCGAAGCCCTTGTGGACGCGCAGCACCACGATATGGCCGGGGGTGTAATAGCCGGGGGCGCGCCAGTGGTCGGTCACGATGAAGGGTTTGGTCAGATCATCGGCGCCGGTGGCGGTGAAGGTGCCGGTGCCGACCAGGCCTTCACCGGAGAGCACCTGTTTGACGACGCGCGGGTAGGCCGCTTTGGGCAGCTGGTCGAGAATGTCGCGCATCATCCAGTCGGTATAGCCGGTGGCGTGGATGGTGCCGCTGCCCTGCAGCGTGCCGCCCGGGGTGATGGTTTCGGCGGTTTGCTGGATGTAGGAGGCCGGGCCGGACGGGGTGCGCGCGAGGGTGGAGTGGGCGGAGGCGAGGATTACCGGCTTGTCGGCATCGCCCGCGGGCAGTTCGCCGGGGGTCGCGAAACCGGAGGTGGGGTCGAGGAAGAGTTTGTATTTCGGCACGTAGACGATCACGTGGTCGATGATGCCGAGATTGACCAGATGGGTGAGGCGATAGACGGCGCTGCCGCCATCGATCAGGGCGGGTTCGGCCTTGATGCCCTTGGCTTTCAGGAGGGCGACCAGGAGGGTTTCAGAGGCCTTGCAATCGCCGTAGCGCCGGGTGAGCGTATGGCCGGCGGCGGCGGGAATCCAGCCTGACAGGCCGGGTTCGATGCCGACCCAGCGGATGTGGGTGGTCGCCCAGTCGTACAGCGCGTCCACCGCGGCGCGGCCGGTCTTGTTGCCCGCGATTTCATCGGCCAGTTTTTTGACATCCGGCGTGACGCGGGCTTTCGCGGCCGCGCGGGCCCAATAGGCATTGCCCAGGGCCTGCCAGTCGGGGAAGGTGGTGGCGAGGAACATGGGTTCGAACTGCGCGGTGCTGACGGCATCGCCGGGGACGACGTGGTAGGGCGGGTTATCGAGCGTTGCGGTGATGATCTGGGTGTTGCCGTTGACCGTTCGGGTCATTTTGTAGCCGCCGCGCACCGAGGTGAGCAGGTGCAGGCTGGCGGGCGCGCGGACCTCGACCTGTTCATGCCCGGTGAACTGGCCGGGGGGTACTGCGTCGATGCCGGAGAATTCGTTGGGGAAATAGGGCAGGAAGCGGTGGATGGTGTAGGTGACATCGAGCTTGCTGCCGCGCTCGACATGCGGAAATTCGATGCTGACGATTTTTGCGTCGCTGAAGGTCGGCGCATCGACCGCGGAGGGGGCGGTCTGGGTGTGCACGTCCTTGGCGGTGACGGGGTAGATTTTGCCGCCGGGGGCGATGGTCCGGGCGGAGACGAGGTGGAAGTGCTCCATCGCGGTGGCGACGAGCTCCTGGATCTGGCCGTCGCTCTGCACGCCGTTTTTGGTCAGCGGTTCGATGATTTTGTGGACGGTGCGGGTATAGGTGCCGTTGGCGGCGAGGGTGAAGACGTCGCTGTAGGAGAGCACTTTGAACGGCGCGCCGGCGGCGTTTGGGGTGGGCTGCGGGGTTGCGGCGGCGGCCGGGATGATGCTGAGGCCAGCCGTAAACGCGGCAAGCGCCGCGCCGGTTCGAAGCTTCGGGATCATGTGGGCAGCCCTTTCAGATCATCGCGCGAACAGGTTACGTGCTCATCCAGCGGAACAGGTAGAGGCGTGCGTGCGGGTTCCGCAGGAAGGCCATATTATAGAGCCCGCATGTGGCCATCAGTGCGGAACCGGCAATCACGACGGCATGGACGATCACCGAAAGATGATCGCCGGACGTGGGGGATCGAGCCGCCAAGTGCCATTGCAGCCACGCTTGCCCACCGTAGAAGATCGTGTAGCACAATAGGAACGTCTGCCGCATTTTTGTCAGTAGAGGGCTCGGTGCGTCCGCTTGGGGGACGTGCTTAGCTTGTGCCATCGGTTAGTCCAGCATCCAGCGGAGTTCGGGAAACCGATCCAAGGCTGCGGGGTTGAACAGGGCGCAGAGGCATTGCACCGCGGTGAACATGCTGGGCACCAGCAGCATGCCATCGAGGAACAGCCAGACACCGTGGGGGCGTGCTGCGGGTTCGAACAGCATCACGGCGAGGCAGACTAGAAAGACCAACGCCAACATCAGCCGGGCGATGATAAAGTAGCGACGCATGCGCGGTAGCGACATGAGACCTTCCGTTGATCCAACGTGATTGAACGTAACGGATTCGCGGCGGAGGTTCAATCGCCGTTGGGGCTCGCGATTGATGCCCCACGCCTCAAGATCGCGCGAGCGACTTAGCCGGTCTGCCACTCTTCGACCGGGATGCGCGGCATGTCGAACCGGTCGTTCGTGCTGGAATACCACCCGCCGCCATGCATGCGCCCGATCAGGTCGAGTTTGGGCGTGTCGATGTGGCAGCGTTTCGCGTCCAGCACGGCGTCGTCGCGGACGTGCATGGCGAGGACTTCGCCCACCACCATGGCGCGGTCGGGGCCGAATTCGACGATGGAGTGCAGTCTGCATTCCAGCGCGACCGGGCTTTCCGCGATGCGCGGGGGCTTGATTTTCAGCGAGGGCATGGTGGTCAGCCCGGCCTCGGCGAGTTCGTCGATCTCCGGGCCGAATTCGATGGCGGTGACATTCATGGCACGGGCGTTGGCGAGGGCGACGAGGTTGACCACGAATTCACCCGTGCTGCGGATGTTCTCGCCGGTGTCTTTCAGGTCGCCGGGTTTGCGCGCGCCGATGCCGATGCACAGGATCGGCGGGCCGGCGCCGAAGACGTTGAAGAAGGAAAACGGCGCGGCGTTCAGCCGGCCTTCGGGGTTCATGGTGACGACCCAGGCGATCGGCCGGGGAACCACGGTCGAGGCGAGGAGTTTGTATTGGTCGAGCGGCGGCAGGGCGGTCAGGTCGAAGATCATGCCGCATCATCGCTGGTCGGCCGCGCGCTGTCCATGGCGGCATCGGCGGGGCTGGTTGCGAAATCGTCCTGAAACGTCGGATTGGCGGGCGGTGTTAACCGGTTGTTCATTTCGGGCGGCTAGTCTGGGTGGATGAACCAGAGTGTGCGCGCCGCGATGGCCGTGGCTGAAACTCCGCTGTGCGATGCCGTGCGGGGATACCGGACCCTGCTGGCGGACGGAGGCGATTCGGCGGTGGTACAGGGGCTGCTGGCGCAGGCTTTGTATGAGGCGGGCGATTACGCTGATGCGGTTGCCGCGGCTGATGTTGCGTTGCGCGGTGATCCTTCGGATGGCGTTGCGCGCATCACGCGGGCGTCGGCGTTGAACGCGCTGTGCCGGTTTGAGGCGGCGGCGGCGGATTTTGCGGTGCTGGCGCAGGCGCACCCGGGCCGCGCGACGATCCTGATCGGGCTGGGGACCGCGTATGCCGAGGCGGGCCAGTTTCGCGCGGCGATCGCGGCCTTGATGGAGGCGATTGCGGCCGAGCCCGGCAATGCGGCGGCGGCGGCGGCGTTGGGCGCGGTGTGCGCGCGGGCGGGCAACGCGGCGGCGGCGATCACGGCCTGCCGCTATGCGCTGACGCTCGATCCGGACCAGGTGATCGCGCATCAGAATCTGGCGGCGTTGCTGGCGGCGGATGATCCGGCCGCGGCGGTGCATCGGGATGCCGCGTATCGGCGAAAGCAGATCGTCACGATTGCCGGGCCGCCCGCCGCACCGGTGGTGCTCGTGCTGACATGTGCGGCGGCGGCCAATATTCCGCTCGAGCATCTGCTGCCCCGGCGGTGTTTCACCCAGGTCCGCTGGTTCATCGATTATGCGTGCCCCGATCAGGATCGGGCGTTGCCGGCGCATGATCTGGTGTTCAACGCGATCGGTGATCCTGACCTGATGCCCGAAATCGGCGTGCCGGTGGCGCGCATGTTGCGTGAGACCGATCGGCCGGTGCTGAACCATCCCGAGCGGGTCCGCGAGATCGACCGGGCCGCGCTGCCCGACCTGCTGGCGGGGCTGCCGGACGTGGTGGTGCCGCATGTGAGTCGGGTGGCGCGGGCGCAAGGCGATGCGCGGGCATGGTTTGCGGGGCATCGGCTGCCGGTGATCGTGCGGCCGGCGGGATCGCATGGCGGTCAGGACCTGGTCCTTGCCGCGACCGAAGCGGCGGCGATTGCCGCGATCGGCCGCGATCCGCATGGCTACGTCACCGATTTCCACGACTATCGTTCGGCAAGGGACGGGTTGTATCGCAAATATCGCGTGATCTTCGTCGATCGGGTGCCTTATCCGTATCATCTCGCGATCGGGACCGGCTGGCTGGTGCATTACTGGACCGCGGGCATGGCGGAGGCGCCGGCGCGCCGTGCCGAGGAGGCGCGGTTTCTGCGCGATCCGGCCAGGGCGATCGGCGCGCGGGCGATGGCGGCGTTGGAGGCGGTCGCGGCGCGGCTCGATCTCGATTACGCCGGCATCGATTTTTCGGTGTTGCCGGATGGGCGTGTGCTGGTCTTCGAAGCCAATGCGACGATGTTGGTGCATCCCGAGACCGAGGCGATGTTCGCTTACAAGAATGCGGCGGTGGCGGCGATTCTGGCCGCGGTCGACCGCATGATCGGCGCGCGGATCGGGCGTGCCGGGTCCGTCAGCGGTCGAGACGGGCGATGATGCGATCGGCGAGGCGGCCCAGTGCTGCGCTCATGGCGCTGGCGCGGGCGGCAGGTGTGGCGGCAGAGGGGATCACGATGTGGTCGCGTCCGGTCGCGAGCACCCGATGATGATCGCGCGCCGTGACCCGCCAATCCGCGTTCAGCACGACGTGGCTGGGGTCGGGCAGAAACCGGGTCACGTTGACCGCAATCAGCCGCGCGCCGCCCGGTGGCGCGGGATCGCCGGGGTGGAGCACGGTCGTGCCAGGCAGGCGTTGCGCCAGATCGTCGGCCAGCGTGTTCTGCGCCTCGCCGCCGAGCGGTGCAGCCCAGCGCGCGTGATCGGCGACATGCAGCGTGGTGGGGCCGGTCGCGCTGGTCAGGTAGAGCCGGTCGATCGCGGCGGGCATCATGACTTTGGCGACGGCGAGCGGGGGCGAGGCGATCGAGACGGTGGGACCGGTTGTGGGTGCCAGGGTGAGGTAGGTGGTCGGCGTCGTGGCGCAGCCGTCCAGCAACAGTGCAATGCCGGTCAGGCAGAGCCATCGGTTCATCGTTCAGCGTCCTTTGCCGAGAATGATTGAATTCGGATGACCCGAGAGATAGTCGGTCAATTCGCGCAGCGATTGCGCGGCGCGGGTGAGTTCATAGAGCGCGTGTGGCAGGGATTCCGATTCTGGCGTGTTCGCCGCGGTGCCCTGTTGTGCCAGCACGTCGCGGGCGGCGCGCAGGGACGCGTCTGCGGCCCTGGTGGTGCGGCGCAGACCGGCCAGCAGGGCGGGCAGTTGCGCATCGGTGGTGCGGGTGATCGCATCGATATGCGTGATTGTCCGGTCGAGCCGTTCGAGCGTGCGGCGGGTGCGCGGCGAGCGGCTGACGGCGGCGATCCGGCTGGTCGCGTCGTGAACATTGGCGAGAATTGCGCTGATCTGATCCATGATCTGATTGATCGAGGTGGCGCTGGTGGAGGGGATGGTCGGCGGTTCGCCGGGCGTGCCCGCGAGGCTCAGGACGGCTTTCGGCGCCGCCTTGACGATGTCGAGCGCGATGGTCTGGGCGCCGATCACCGGCGTCGATTGCACGCGGTGGGCGCGCAGACCGTGCGCGATCAGCGACGACAGCATGGCGTTCATTTGCGGCGCGGGATCGGTGAGGTTCCAGCGGTCCGGCGGGTCGAGCGGGATGTCGCGCGGCTCGAGCGCCACATGGACGGTGGTGGTCAGGGCGCCGGCGCCGGTATCGTAGTGAAGGGCGACTTTTGTCACGACGCCGGCATCGGCACCTTCGAGCGTCACCTTGGCGTTTTTGGCCAGACCGTGCGGGCCGCCGGCCAGCACGATGCGGTAGGGAACCGCGTGCGGGCCGGGTGCCGCGCGGGCGGCGGACGCCGTGCCGTAGAGGTGAAATGTCGTGCCGGGGTTGATCGGGTGGCCACCGTCCGGCGTTGTCACACCGATCGCGCCGGAGACGAGGGCCGGGATCGATTGCAGCATCAGCTTCGGTCCGTTCCCGCCGCTGCTGAGCGAAACGCCGCCGGCGTTCCAGAAGCGGCTTGCCGAGGTGATCAGATTTTCGCGTCCGCGTTCGATGAAGGCGGTGACGACGAATGTCTTGCCGTCCGGGCGCATGGCCACGCTCAGGACCTTGCCGATCTTGAAATGGTTGAAATAGATCGCGGCACCGCGGGACAGATTGCCGGTATGCGCGGCGGTGAGTGTGATGGTTTCGCCCTTGTCCCCGCTTTCGATCACCGGCGCCTGGGTCAGCCCGGTGAAATGATCGGCCACGGGGCCGGGGCGCGGCGCGATGCCGATATAAGGGCCGGCGATGACGGATTTCAGCGAGGCGAGATTGCTGAAACTGACGCTGCGGCCGGCGATCCAGAACCTCGTGCCCTTGCCGAGATGGTGCTGCATCTCGCTGGTGAACTGCATCGACACCTTCATGCGGTCGAGGGTCTTGTCGAGCCGGACGGCTTCGACATGGCCGACGGTGACGCCGCGATATTTCACGGTTGTCGAGCCGGCCTTGATGCCGCCCGAGGTTGGGAACGAGACGGTGACTTCGGGGCCGCGCCTGGCGATCGCTTCGAGGCCGAGCCAGATGACGATCCCGGCTGCCGCGACCGGCACCGCCCAGATCAACCCCGGCCATCTTGTGCCGCGGAAACGGGCTTTCGGCGGTTCCGGCTTTGCCTGTCTATCGGTCATAGGCGTATTTCGGCGACTCGTGCGCCGCGATCCAGATATGGCGCGGGTCCAGCACGCGTGCCGCCATCATGGTCAGCACGACGACACCCAGAAATGCCGGCATGCCTTTTGCGACATCGACGCTGAGCAGGCCGGGCAGATGCATCAGCGGCAGGAACACCGCGACGGTGTACACATCGATGTGCGACCATCGGCCGGCCGCGACGATGATACGGTAAAGCTTGCCCTTCAGGCGGAGGCGGCTGGTCGAATGTTGATAGGATGACAGGATGATCCAGGAAATGCCGAACAGCTTGAACAGCGGGATGCCGACGCTGGCGGTGAAAATGACCATGGCGAGCGGCCAGAGCCCGGCTTGCAGGAGCTGCATGATGCCGCTGATGATCGAATGGGCATGGGCCTTGCCGGCTTCGACGTCGATTTCCATCGGAAACAGATAGGCGATCGGGTAGAAGATGAACCCGGCCAGCGTGAAGGCGAAGGCGCGCATGGTCGCGTTGGGGCGCTGGCGCCACAGATGCGCGTTGCAGCGCGGACAGCATTCACCCTCGGCGCTCGCCGGCGCAATATGGTCGCAGGCGCCGCAGGCGATGGCGTGGACGGAACTTTCACTGGCATCCGGCCCGATCATCCGCCAGATCGCGCGGCGCTCGAGTGTGGCGCGGGTGATCATGGTCATGAAAGCGGCGGCCAGAACGCACCATCCGCCCGGTCCGATATGGACGGGCAGGAACGGTTCGACCCGGGAATAGCCGATGACGCAGCCGATCAGAAAGACATCGAGCGTCGCCCATTCGTCGAGCCGTTCAGTGATCCGGAACGCGCGTCCCAGCCAATGCGGGCGTCGGCCCAGGCGGAGGATGAGCAGGACGATCGTGAGCAGACCGAAGCGGACCAGCGGCACGGCGATCAGCTCTGCCCCCACGACCAGTGCCATGAGCGGCCAGCCCTGGTGCCAGATTCCGGCGACGCCTGCGCCCACCGTGCTTTGATTGACGGCGCCGAGGATCGACACCTGCATCAATGGCATGACGATCGCGGGGATGAGCAGGACCATCATGGTGATCGCGCATGCCAGCGCCGCATCGATACTGCGGCCCGCGGTGCGTTCGAGCGGCGCATCGCAACGCCGGCAATGGATGACGCCGCGCCCGGTGATTTCGGGAAGCCGCTGCACCAGCCCGCACCACGGACAGCCGATGATGCCGTGCGGCGGATCGATCTCGGCATCCGGCGTGCCGGAGATGAGCGCGGTCAGCATCATGAACCGGGCGCACGTGCCATGGAGCGGCGTTTTGTCATCCAGACGGAGATAGGCCTTGCCCCGTGGCACCGTTATAAAAATCACCAAACCGTGATAATGACGATCGGGACTCCGGTCAGGATTTGGCGCCGCGCGCGAGGGCGAGGCCCAGGGCGGCGCCGATCAGTACGGAACCGCCGATCCGGTTTGCCAGACGGCCGCCGATATGGCCGCGCAGTCTGCCGGCCAGCAGGCACCAGCCGGTATCGACGATCAGGGCGATCGTGACGCAGGTGATCGCCAGGAGGGTCATCTGCTCTGCGAAATGTCCGGCGGGGCTGATGAACTGCGGCAGCAGAGCGCCATAGAAGAACAGCGTCTTGGGGTTGGTCAGCGAGACCAGGAATGCCTTGGCCAGCACACCGCGGGGTGAAGCGGGCGGCAGGCTCGCGCCTTGCCGGGCGGAGGGCGCCGCGCGCCAGGATTTGAGGCCGAGATAGATCAGATACGCGACGCCGATCCATCTGATCCAGCCGAACCAGAGACCGGCGTGACCGAGCAGGGAGGCGAGGCCGAGCGCTGTGAATGCGAGTTGCACCGCCATGGCAGTGGTGGTGCCGGCGATGGTGAGCAGGCCATGGCCGGTGCCGTGGCGCACGGTGTTTGCCACGATCAGCCCGACGTTCGGGCCGGGCAGCAGCATCAGCAGCGTGACGGTTGCCACGAAGGCGGCGAACAGATGGACATCGGGCATTCCATTGATCTCCTCGCGGCCGGTGTGCCGGCACCGCGCAGGCCGGCCGTATACGTAAAATTGCGTATGCCGTCGTGTTGACGGGGTATCATCCCGCTGCGCCCGGGCGGTGATAAAATCTTCTTGCGTTCCGTGTCAGCCCCGCTAGTCTGCTCACGATTTCGTAACACAAAAACAATATGATTGGGGCTTCTGATGATTTCTCGACGCCATGCGTTGCGCGGCACCGCCGCGACCGCCGCGACCGCCGCTTTGATCACTGCCGGAGCGCCCGGGGCCTTTGCTTCCGACAAGGTTTATCGCATCGGGATCACCTTGCCGTTGACCGGCGCCGATGCCGAGGCCGCGCATCTGATTCTGAACGGGGCGCTGCTTGCCATCAAACTGGCCAATTCGAGCGGCGAATTGAAGGGCGTCACGCTCGAGCCGATGGTGTTGAACAATGCGACGGCCACGGCCGGGCAGTATGATCCGGCGCAGGCCGCGACCAACGCCCGCAAACTGGCCGGCGATAAATCGGTTCTGGCCAACGTCGGCCCCGAAATGAGCGGTTCGGGCAAGGCGATGGCGCCGATCCTGTCGATGGCTGATCTGGCGACGATTACGCCGAGCTCCACGGCACCCGCCCTGACCGACCCGCAATTTGCCGGCGAATTCGTGCCGGGTGGCAAGCCGATCTATTTCCGCACGGTGACGACGGACGCCTATCAGGGGCCGAATATGGCGAATTTCTACGCCGAGACCCTGAAGGTGCCGAGCGTTTACGTGCTCGACGACAGCGGTGCCTATGGCGTTGGCCTGGCCGATGCCTTCGCGGCGCAGGCGAAGGTCAAGGGCATCAAAGTGCTCGGCCGCGACCGGCTCGACCCGAAGGCCGCCGACTATTCCGCGGTTCTGACCAAGATCAAGGCGACCAACGCAGCGTCGCTGTACTACGGCGGCACCATGCAGGCCGCGGTCAAGCTCGTGAAACAATCCTACCAGATCGTGCCGGGCATCAAGAAGGGCGGCGGCGACGGGATTTTGAGCCCGGAGATGATGACCGCGGCAGGATTTCCGGCGGCCGAAGGCTGGTATGCCACCAATGCCTCGCCGCATGTCGTCGACGATCCGAAGCTCGCGAGCTGGGTGGCGCTCTATGCGAAGACATACGGCGTCCAGCCGGATGATTATGCCATCACATCGTACGACGCGGCCCTGGTCGCGATTGCCGCGATCAAGGCGGTGATCAGGAGCGGCAAGCCGCTGACCGCGGCGAATGTGCGCAATGCGGTCCAGACGGTGAAGATCAACGGGCTGCAAGGGCCGATCTCGTTCGACAAATATGGCGATCTGAGCACCCGCGTGGTCGCCGTGTTCCAGTTCAAGCAGGACAAATCAGCACCTTTGGCGGATATGGACAAACAGACCGTCTATATCGGGGTGGCGCCGCAGAGCTAGGCCGGACCATGACCGGTTCTGCGATTTTTCTGCAGCAGATCGTCAATGGTGTCAGTCTCGGGGCGGTTTATGCGCTGCTCGCCCTGGGATTCACGCTGGTTTATGGCATTCTGGAACTGATCAACTTCGCCCATTTCAGCGTGTTCATGGTGGGCGCGTTCGTGGCGCTCGTGGTGCTGCAGGCGTTCGGGCTTCAGGGACAGTCGGTGGTTCTGCACGGTGCGCCGCTGGTGCTGGTGCTGCTGGTGGCGCTGGTGGTGACCATGGTGGCCTCGGGGGCGCTGGGCGTGATGATCGAGCGATACACGCTGCGGCCGATGCGCAATGTCAAAGGGCCGATGGCGATGATCACGACCATCGGGGTCTCGTATATCCTGTTCAATCTGGTCCTGCTGGCCACCAATGCGCAGGCGATCAATTTTCCCGATCCGATGCCGGCGGCGAGCTATCATGTCGGCGGCGTGGTGATCCGGCTGAAGGAAATTCTGATCTGGATCGTCTCGGCGGCGCTGATGGTCGGGCTTAATCTGTTCGTGAAACGCACCAGGCTCGGCAAGGCGATGCGGGCCGTGGCGCAGGATGCCGAGGCGGCGCGGATGATGGGCGTGGACGTCGATCATGTGGTGATGATCGCGTTTTTCGCCGGCTCCGCGCTGGCCGGCGCGGCGGGCATGATTTTCGGGCTCTACTATAATTTCGCGCAATACAGCATCGGGTATACGGCGGGTCTGCGCGCCTTTAC
The DNA here is from genome assembly GCF_026191915.1 of Acidiphilium sp. PA. GTDB lineage: Bacteria > Pseudomonadota > Alphaproteobacteria > Acetobacterales > Acetobacteraceae > Acidiphilium. Next base: position 163,479 of record NZ_JAIMBY010000001.1, on the reverse strand, counting down.
CGCCGCCGTGCTCGGGGGGATCGGCAACGTGCCGGGGGCGATGCTGGGCGGTATTGTGATCGGGCTGATCGAAACCCTCGGCAGCCAGTATATCGCGGCGCGCTGGGCGGATGTGATCATTTTTTCGATCCTGATCGGCACGCTGGTGTTTCGCCCGGCCGGGTTGCTCGGCATGCTGGCACCGAACCGGTCATGAAGCGGTTCGCCGCGCTGTCGCCGCGGACCAGGCAGATGGTTTTTCTGGTGGTGCTGGCGTTTCTGCTGGTGTTTCCGTTTCTCGATACCGGGCAGGCCAATATCGATATCGCGGCGAATTGTGCCGCTTATGCCGCTCTGGCGCTCGGGCTCAATATCGTGGTCGGTTTCACGGGGTTGCTCGATCTCGGTTACGCGGCGTTTTTCGCGATCGGGGCTTATGCCTATGGCATTTTGAACTCGTATCAGCTGCACCCGGCGTGGAGCAGCGCGTGGGCACCGCTTGCCGCGATCGGGTTCGTTGCGAAACTGGGTGTCGGTGCGGCGGCCACGGTGCATTTCACGGTGCCGTTCTGGGTGATGCTGCCGGTCTCGGCGATGATCGCGGCGGGGTTCGGTGTCGCGTTCGGGGCGCCGACGTTGCGGCTGAAGGGCGATTATCTGGCGATCGTTACGCTGGGCTTCGGGGAGATCGTGCCGATCGTGGTGCGCAACTGGTCTTCGCTGACCAATGGCGCGGAGGGGCTGAACGGCGTGGCGCCGCCTTCGGTGTTCGGCCACAGTTTCGGGATCAATTCGACGCCATATTACTACGTCGGGCTCGGCATCGTGCTGCTCCTGCTGTTCATCAGCCTGCGGCTGAAGCCATCGCGGATCGGCCGGGCCTGGATGGCGATTCGCGAGGATGAGATTGCGGCCGGCGCCATGGGGATCCATACGACGCGGCTGAAGCTGCTGGCGTTTGCGATGGGGGCGGGTTTCGCGGGGCTGACGGGCACGTTCTACATCGCGAAGCTGCAGACCGCGACACCGGATATGTTCGACCTGCCGGTGTCGATCATGGTGTTGGTGATGATCGTGCTCGGCGGTCTCGGCAGCGTGTGGGGTGCGATCATCGGCGCCGTGCTGCTGCAGTTGTTGCAGGCGTGGTTTCTGCCGGAACTCAGCGCGCTGGTGCAGGCGCTGGGCAATGCCGTGCATTCGCCGTTTCTGTCCAACCTTGAACTGACATCGGCGTCCGAACTGATCTTTGGCATCATTCTGGTGACCATGATGCTGTATCGGCGGGACGGCATCGTGCCGGCCAGCCGCAACGAGGTGCGGTTGAGTTTTGCCCAGCAGGATGCGGCGGTCTCGCGCGGGGCGCTGCCGGCGGTCGAGCGGTTGAGCCGGGCCTGCGCGCAGGCCACGACCGCGGGCGCGCCGGCGGCCTTGGCGGTGCGGGACCTGACGGTGAAATTCGGCGGGCTGACCGCGCTGAAATCGATCTCGCTCGATGTGCCGGCCGGGGGCATCGTTGCGGTGATCGGGCCGAACGGCAGCGGCAAATCGACCTTGTTCAACAGCATTACCGGGCTGGTGACGCCCGCGGCCGGCTCGATCGATTTTGCCGGGCATCAGCTGATCGGCCTGCGGCCGGATCAGATCCTGCGTCATGGCGTGGCGCGGACGTTTCAGAACATCCGTTTGTTTCCCAATCTGACGGTGATGGAGAACGTGCTGATCGGGCAGCATACGCATCTGAAATCGGGACCGGGCGGGATCGTGCTGGGGCTTGGGGGCGTGCGGGCCGAAGAGCGCGAAGCCCGCGAGTTCGTGCTGGAGCTGCTCGCGATGTTCGGCAACCGGTTGATCCCCCGCATCGATCAGGGGGTGGCCCAGCTGTCTTATGCCAATCGGCGGCGGGTCGAGATTGCGCGCGCGCTGGCGACGAGGCCGCGGCTGCTGATGCTCGATGAGCCGACGGCGGGGATGAATCCGGCCGAAAGCCTCGAACTCGCCGAGCAGATCGCCGGGTTTCGCGATCTGGGCCTGACGGTGCTGCTGGTGGAGCACAAGCTCGATGTGGTCACGCGGCTGGCGGACAACGTGATCGTGCTCGATTACGGCGAGAAGCTGGCGGAGGGACCGGCGGATGTGGTCCGGCGCGACGAGGCGGTGATCGAGGCGTATATCGGCCGGGGCGCGGTCAATGCGTGACGATGCCCCGTTGCTCGAATTCGATGCGGTGAACACGCATTACGGCGATCTGCATGTGCTCAAGGGGGTCGATTACACCATGAGCAGCACGGATATAATCGTGCTGCTCGGCGGCAATGCCAGCGGCAAGTCGACGACGATGAAGACGATCATGGGGACGGTGACGCCGACCGCGGGCGAGGTGCGCTATCGTGGCGATGTCATCAACCGTTTGAGCACCGCCGGGCGGGTCAAGCGCGGGATCGCCCCTGTGCTCGAGGCGCGGCGGCTGTTTCCGCGCATGACCGTGTTCGAAAATCTGGAAATGGGCGCCTACACCCAAAAACGCGGGGCAGAGTTCGAGGCCGATCTGGAGCGGGTTTATGAATTGTTCCCGCGCGTGAAGGAGCGGCGGGGGCAGCTGGCCGGCACGCTTTCGGGCGGGGAGCAGCAGATGGTGGCGATCGGCCGGGCGCTGATGGCAAGGCCGCGGCTGATCTGCATGGATGAGCCCTCGATGGGCCTGTCGCCGCGGTTCGTGGAGGTCGTGTTCGGGATCATTCAGACGATCAACCGCCAGGGTGTGGCGATTTTCATGGTCGAACAGAACGCCAACATGGCGCTGCAGATCGCCGATCGGGGGTATGTGCTGCAGACCGGGCGGGTGGTGCTGGCGGGCCCGGCGGCGGAACTGGCGGCGAATCCCGCGATCCGCGAGGCTTATCTCGGGGAGTTGCACGTCGAGGCGTAGGGCGGGTTACGCGGCCTCGCCGCCGGTCAGCCGGGCGATCATTTCGGCGCGGATATCCGGCGATGCGGTTTGACCGATCGCATCGCCGAGCTGGTGCAGGCGGCGGCGCAGATCGTAGATCTGGTCGAGCAGGCCGAGCACGATCGGCATGGTGTCTTCGTTGACCTGGAACTCGTGGACCAGCTCATGGATCAGGCGGACGCGCGCGAGGTCGATTTCGGTGAAGACGTAGCCGGTCGGGGCGGCGTCCGGGCGGACCCACTGGTTTTCGATCCATCGATCGAGGTCGGGCCGTTTGATGCCATCGATAGCGCGGATGATGATGTCGATCGTGAGGGTGCGGGTCATCATGGGTTGGTTTCCATGGCCTGGCGCGGGTTGGCCGCGGTTGCGGGTTTCCAGCTCCGCAGGAATGTCTCGAGGGCCTCATCCGGCGTGCCGATGGTGACGCGCAGGGTGGCGTACAGATCGCCCGCCGGCGTGGTGCCCCGGCCCGGCACGCCCCGGCCGCGCAGGCGCAGGATGGTGCCGTTGTCCGAATGCGGCGGCACGCGCATGCGCACCGCACCGCCCGGGGTCGGCACTTCGATGGGGCCGCCGAGCACGGCCTCCTGCAGCGTGATGGGTAGATCGAGCCGGATGTCCTGGCCATCGCGGGTGAAATATTGGTGGGGTGCGACCGTGATGGCGATCAACGCATCGCCCGCCGGCCCGCCGTTGCGGCCCGGATTGCCCTTGCCGCGCAGGCGCAGGATATGGCCATCGTCGGTTGCGGGCGGGATTTTGACATCGAGCGTGCTGCCGTCGGGCAGGGTCAGGCGGGTCGTGGCGCCATTGACCGCATCGAGAAAGCTGGTGGTCAGGCTGTAACGCGCATCGGCGCCGCGGGCCGGACCCTGGTTGCGCGGGCGGTTTGCCTCGGTGAACATCGACCCGAAGATCGATTCGAGGTCTTCGGGGTCCCACCCGCCGGTCTCGCCGCCCGCCGATCCCGCGCTGTAGCGCTGGCCGGTGGCGGTTTCGGCGTATTCGCGATAGCCGGGGCGGCGCGGTGCCGCCTCATGCCCTTCGGCGTCGATCTCGCCGCGATCGAACCGGCCGCGCTGTTCGGGGTCCGAAAGCAGCGCGTGCGCCGCGGCGATGTCCTTGAACTTCGCTTCGGCGGCGGCGTTGCCGGGATTGAGATCGGGGTGATGGATCTTTGCGAGTTTGCGATAGGCACGCCGGATGTCATCGGCGCTCGCATCCCGCGCGACGCCCAGTGTTTCGTAGGGGTTTGGCACGATCGGTATCCTTGGCAGCGACTGGTAACGGCCCGATCAAAGCACGCGGCGGCGTGGCGTGATAGCCCCGCCGGCCGGTGCGACGCGCGATCAGGGTGCGACGCGCGATCAGGGGTTGGCGCTGTCGAGACCGCGATAGACCGTGTTCCGCGAAACGCCGAGGCTGCGGGCGGTGGCGCTGATGTTGCCGCCGTTCTCGCGAAAGGCAGCACGGATCCGGGCGCGGACGATGTCGCGCAGATCGTGCGGGTCGCTGTGGTCCACGGACGGCATGGCGCGCTGGCCGATCAGGGTTTCCGCTGCCAGCCCGTCGATGATCCCGCCGTCCTGCTGCATGGCGAGGCGAAGCAGGGCGCTTTTCAACTCGCGGATGTTGCCGCGCCAGACCGAGCCGGCAAGCAGGTGGGCCGCCTCATCGGTGATTGTGGTCCCGGGCGCGAAGCGGGCGAGCAGGTGCCGGGCGATCGCCGTGAAATCCCGCCGTTCGTTCAGGGTGGGCAGACGGACTTCGGCGGTGTTGAGCCGGTAGAGCAGATCGGCGCGGAACTGCCCGGCCGCGACTGCGGCATCGAGGTCGGCATTGGTGGCGGCGATCAGCAGGACATCGACCGTCCGCGCACGGGTGCTGCCGATCGGACGGATGGTCCAATCGTCGAGCAGGCGGAGCAGAACCGCCTGCAGCGGCCGTTTCATGTCGCCGATTTCATCGAGGAACAGCGTGCCGCCATCGGCCTCGGCCACCAGACCCGGTGCGCCGCCGCGCCTGGCGCCGGTGTAGGCGCCGTCGGCGTAGCCGAACAATTCGGCCTCGATCAGGGTTTCCGCCAGGGCCGCGCAGTTGACGGGCACGAAGGGGCCGCGCGGCCGGCGGGCCGCATGGGCGTAGCGGGCGAGCAATTCCTTGCCGGTGCCGGTCGCGCCCCGGATCAGGAGGGGGAGGTTGCGGGCCGCGGCCGAGGCGGCGAGGCGGAGCGCGGCGGCGACGGCCGGATCGTCGGCGACGAAATCGGGTGCCGCGATCTCCGGCCTGGTTTGTGGGCCGCCGATCGGCGGGCCGGCACCGACCGCGATGCTGCGGGTGGTCTTGGGTGTTTCGAGCGTCGCGACGTAGACGCTGCCGACCCGGTCTTCCAGCGTGCCGATGTCGCCGCGGGCGCAGGCATCGTGAAAGGCGCCGAACCCGGTTCGGAAGATTGCATCGAAACTGCGCCCCATCACGACCGGTAGCCCGGCGAGCAGGAAACGGGCCTGGCGGTTGGCGGCGAGCACGCGCCCGCTTTCGGAAAACACCAGAATCCCGGCGCTGAGGGTTGAGAGATATTCAGGCCGGCTGTGGAATGCGATGATCCGGTGGCGCGCGTGGGTTTCGCGCAGCAGCAGGTTTTCGATCTGGATGGCGGCCATGCCGACCAGGGCGCGGGTGTGGCTCTGGCGGGATCGGCAGTCCGACGAGGCATCGAGCACGCAGGCGAGGGCGCCGTCCGGCCCGAATACCGGCGCCGCGACGCAGGTGATGGCGTTGTGGCGGCGAAAGAAATGCTCGCCGCCGTGGATGCTCTGCGGCGTGCCGGTTGCGATGGTGGTGCCGAGCGCGTTGGTGCCGCAATGGAGTTCATCCCAGATGGTTCCCGGCTCGATCGCGGCGGCCTGCGCTTCGCGGGCAAAGCTGGGATCGGCGATGGCCTCGAGCAGCAGGCCGTCGGGTGCTGCGAGTGCGACCATGAAGTTGCTGCCGGCGATCTGCTGATACAAGGCGCGCAATTCGGCCGAGGCGAGGCGGTGGACCATGGCGCGCTGCTCGCGCGCGCGCCGCAGATGATCGGCGCCGACATTTTCGATCCGCGGCGCCGCCGTGGGATCGAGCCCGGATGCGAGGCAGCGCTGCCAGCTGTCGCGGATATCGGCCGAGAGCAGGTCGGCGGCGACGAGACCGTTCGATTCGAGCGCGGCCCGCGCCTGACCCACGCGGTCTTCGGCATGCAGCAACATGGTTTCCTCCGTTCAGCTTCGTTGGTCCGAGCTGTTCTGGCTGGGGCCAGGGGCCCACCTGAATGATGATAGTGCACGGGGGACGAAATCCCTAGCAAAATTCGTGGCAGGGCTGCGTATTGTTCAGAAACGGAGCGATGCTGTCACGCCCTGTTCATGCCGACAACAACGAACCGGGCATTTTGCATTGCAGCAATTGACGCAATGACTTGATATTCACTGCCGCCCCGGCGTGGCACGGCAATTGCTATTGCCCTCGCATGGATGTCGCCGCCGCTCAAGCTCCGCCGCCCCTGCATGATCTGCTCGGGGCGAGTTTTGTCTTCAATACCACGATCAACGCATTGGTCTGGGATGGTGACGCGGCGGTGTTCGGTCTTGCGGACGGCGCGCTCGCCTGTCTGGCGTCGCTTTGGCAGGGCGCGCCGCGCCTGGCGCCGCGGCCGGGTGGGGGTATCGAAATCATTGCCGCCGCCGCGCCGCCACCACCGCCCGTGATCATCGGCGCCCATCGGGCGGCGACCTTGTCGCTCGCCGCCGATCCGCTGGGCGGGGTGGTATCGGGCGGTGCCGATGGCCGGTTTCTGCGGCTCGCCGAGGGCGGCGTGACCGAGCTTGCGGCACGGGCACGCCGGCAGATCAATGCGGTTGCCGCCGGGCGCGGCGGGCGGCGCGCATTCGCCGCCGGCCGGCAGGTCGACCAGCTCGGCCCGGATCAGAAGCGCCTGAGCCTGCCGGGGCCGGTTGTCGCGCTCTGTTTCGATCCATCCGGCCTGCATCTCGCGATCGGGTATGAGGGCGGTGTGTCGCTCGAAGCCTGCGCGGTCCGCGCGGCGCCGCGGTTTGAAGCGCCCGGGGCGTTTCGCGTGATCTGCTGGGATGCGGAGGGGGCGCGGTTTGCCGCCGCTGTGCCGGGCGGGGGTGTGGTGATGCGCGATCGGGCGGGCGATGCGTGGCGCATTATCGACATCCCGATGCGCGCCACCGCGATGGGTTTCACCAGCGAGGGTGTTCTGGTGATCGGGGGCGATGAGGATGTTTACGTTTGGGATGCCACGGGCGGGGCGCGGCGGTTCGCGATCGGGCGTGATGGGCGCCAGGCGGTCGGGCCGATCGCGTGCCATCCGCGGCTGGGCCTGGTGGCCTGCGCCGATCGTGCGGGGCGGGTGGTGCTCGGGCGGCCGGGGCTGCGCGATGTCATGCTGATCCGCGAGGCCGGCAGTGCGCCGGTTGCGCTGGAATTCACGCCGAGCGGCGCGGCGCTGGCGTTTGCGACCGTCGATGGCGAGGCCGGCACGGTGCTGTTGCCCGATCTGTTGTTCCGCCCGGTTCAGGGCGGCAGAGGAGAGATGAAATGACCGGCCCGATGACGGACGAAGAAGCCTCGAAAGATCGGTTTTTCAAGGAACTCGGCATGATCGCCGAACGCATGATTGCAGCGCATGGCAAGGATTTCGCGATGGGCGTGCTGGTGCTGGCGGCCCGCTGGATCGCGGAGGGCAAGAGCTTCGCCGAACATCGCGGCGCCTCCGATGACACATCAGCGCCATGAGCGGGTGTCGCATTCTGCCACAGGAGTCGTGCGGACCTGGCGCTGTCTGCAACAGTGGCGCGCGGCGGTCTTACGGGAATCGGTTGATTTCAACAGATGCTGAAGCTGGCACCAAACTTGCAAATCCATCCCGGCGATCTCTGGCAGGCGGCCAAGCCATGACGTGAGCCGGCACGACAGACGATTGCTCGATGCGTGACGATACTTTGAGATCAACATCATTCGGGAGAAAACCAAGATGCCTGATAGCTTAACGCTCAACAAAATTACGGCCCAGAAGGGGATGAGCATCAGCGATGCGACCCGGCGGGTCGCGGATCTCGGCTGGACGCCGAGCTACGTTCAGGAGGCGATGACCTTCCCGACCGACTACAAGATCAAGAAGACCCCACGCGATCCGATGAAGCAGGTGCTTCGCTCCTACTTCCCGATGCAGGAAGAAAAGGACAACCGGGTCTATGGCGCGCTCGATGCGGCGCTGCGCGGCGACATGTTCCGCAATGTCCAGCCGCGCTGGGTCGAGTGGATGAAACTGTTTCTCGCGATCATTCCGTTCCCGGAAATCTCGGCCGCGCGCTCGATGGCGATGGTCGGGCGCCTGGCGCCGGGCGAGGAATTGCGCACCGGCTTTGCGATGCAGATGGTCGATGAATTCCGCCACTCCACGATTCAGATGAACCTGAAGAAATGGTACATGGAAAACTACATCGATCCGGCGGGCTTTGACATCACCGAAGCGGCGTTCGGCAAATGCTATGCCTCGACGATCGGGCGGCAGTTCGCCGAGGGCTTCGTGACGGGTGATGCGATCACCTCGGCCAACATCTATCTGACCGTGGTCGCGGAAACCGCTTTCACCAACACCCTGTTCGTCGCCATGCCATCGGAAGCGGCGCGCAACGGCGACTATGCGCTGCCGACCGTGTTCCTGTCGGTGCAGTCCGACGAGAGCCGCCATATCGGCAACGGCCATTCGCTGCTGATGTCGCTGATCAACGACCCGGACAACCACCTGCTGCTCGAGCGCGACATCAAATACGCGTTCTGGCAGAATCACGCGATCGTCGATGCCGCGATCGGCACGTTTGTCGAATACGGCACGACCGATCGCAACAAGAACAAGGAGAGCTATGCCGAATTGTGGCATCGCTGGATCTATGAGGATTACTACCGCACGTACATGCTGCCGCTCGAGAAATACGGCATCAAGATCCATCACGATGATGTCGCGGCGGCCTGGGACCGGATCGTCAAGAAGAATTACGTGCACAAGACGGCGCAGTTCTTCTCGGTTGGCTGGTCGGTCAATTTCTGGCGCATCGAGGCGCAGACCGAGAGAGACTTCGAGTGGTTCGAGCACAAATATCCAGGCTGGTACGCCGAGTTCGGCAATTACTGGAAATGGTATGAGAAGCTCAGCCACAAGGGCGAGACGCAGGTGCTGTTCAACGCCGACGTGGGGTATGTGTATCCGCATCGTTGCTGGTCCTGCATGGTGCCTTGCCTGATCCGCGAAGATTTCACCTATGATGAGGTGGACGGGCAGACCTATACCTACTGCTCGGAGACGTGCCGCTGGACCCACAAGGTTGCGTTCGCCGCGGAATACGAAGGGCGCCCGACGCCGGCGATGGGGCGGTTCAGCGGCCGTCGTGAGTGGGAGACCTGCTACGACGGCTGGGATATCGCCGATGCGATCACCGACCTCGGCTTCGTCCGCAACGACGGCAAGACGTTGGTGCCGCAGCCGCATCTGCATTTCGACGACAGCAAGATGTGGACGCTCGACGACGTGCGCGGCCATCAGCTGGGCAGCCCGCTGCTCAATTTCCGCAGCCTGTCGGCGGAAGGCAAGGCGGCGGCGGCGGCGGAATACCGCAAGGGTTTCGTGATCAATCCGCTGAACTGACCTGTTTCGTTCCGCCGGGCACGATTGCTGTGCCCGGCGGCTTTTTTCCGAACGATAAAAACCAACGGGAAACGTCATGACTGTGATTACGACGCATAAGGTCCGGTTCGAGCCTGTCGGCATCGAAATGGAGGTCGAGGAAGGCGAGACCGTTCTGGATGCCGCGTTCCGACAGGGTATTTCCGTGATGCACGGGTGCAAGGAAGGCCAGTGCAGCTCCTGTAAATCGAAGCTGATCGACGGCGACATCGAACTGCTCAAATATTCGACCTTCGCATTGCCCGATTACGAGCGTGATACCGGGCATATTCTTCTGTGCAAGACGCACGCTTACAGCGATCTCGAGATCGAACTGTTGAACTATGACGAGGATCTGCTGCGCCGCTCGATTCCGGTGCGCGCTTACGACGCGGTTCTGACCGGCATCGAACATCTGACGCACGACATCCGCCGCATGACCGTGGCGCTTGGCGCACCCATGAAGTTCTGGGCCGGCCAGTATGTCGACATCACGTTGGCGGATGGTGTGACGCGGGCCTATTCGATGGGCAGCCCGCCGGGCGAGCCGGACCGGCTTGCCTTCATCATCAAGAAATACCCCGATGGCGCGTTTTCAGCTTCGCTCGATACCGTTCTGCAGCCGGGCGATCGGCTGAGCATCAAGGGCCCGTACGGCACGTGTTTCCGGCGCGAGGACCGGCCGGGGCCGATGCTGCTGATCGGGGGCGGGTCGGGCATGTCGCCCTTGTGGTCCATCCTGCAGGATCATGTGGCGTCGGGCGAGCATCGGGCGGTGCGGTTTTTCTATGGGGCGCGCACCAGGGCCGATCTGTTCTATCTCGATGAATTCGCACGGCTGGAAGCGGCCTTGCCGGATTTCCGGTTCATTCCGGCCCTGTCGCACGCCGAGGATGGCGATGGCTGGACCGGCGAGCGCGGTTTCATTCACGAGGTGCTGGCACGACGATTGCGCGCCGAAGGGCTCGAAGGCGAGATGGACGCCTATTCCTGCGGACCACCACCGATGATCGATGCCGTTCTGCCGGTTCTGCAGATGGCCGGGGTCGAGCCGGATCATATCTATTTCGACAAATTCACCACCGCCGTTCGCTGAGATCAACGATAATCAGGAGAGACACGATGAGCGTCACCGAGACACCGTCACCCCAGAAATCCGGCGCCGCCGGGTCCGCCACCTTCGCCGGTTCGGACAGCCGCAAATACAATTATTTCGAGCCGAAGGGCCGAAAGGCGAGCCATTACGAGGATATGACGGTCGATGTGCAGCCCGATCCGGAGCGTTATCTGCTGCAGGACTGGATCATCAGCTTCGCCGATGGCACGCCGACCTATGACAAGACCTGGACGGCGCTGAAATCGTCCAACTGGCATCAGTTCCGCGCGGTCGATCAGGAGTGGGAACGCACCCATTACCAGCGCCAGTCCACCATTGTCGGCATGATCAGCAACCTGATCGAAAACGGCCGCCGCTCCGGTGCGCCGAAGCGGTTCGACCGGGCCTGGGTCAAGGTGCTGTCCGATCATCTCGGCGCGTACAAACATGCCGAATTCGGCCTGGGCACGGCGACGATGCAGGCGCAGCGCTACGGCTATACGCAGATGATCAATAACGCGATCCTGACGAATTCCTCGTACAAACTGCGGTTCTCGCAGGATCTGACGCTGTATCTGGGCGAACTCGCGCTCGATATCGAGGGCATCGATCTTGATGCGGGCAAGCAGCATTGGCTCGAAGACCCGATCTGGCAGGGGACGCGCCACGCGACCGAGGCGGTGATGGGGGCGACCGACTATCTGGAGCAGTATTTCGCCACCAACATCGTGTTCGAGCCCCTGGTCGGTGAATTGTTCCGCAGCGGGTTCGTCATGCAGATGGCGGCGGCGCAGAACGATTTCATGACACCGGCGGTGGTGGCGGCGGCCGAGGGTGATTACGAGCGCAACCTCGCCAATGCGGTCGAGCTGTTTCACATCCTGGTGCTCGACCCGGACCATGGCGACAGTAACCGGGCCATCCTGGTGCAATGGATGCACAAGCACGGCTCGCTCGCGCTCGATGCGGCGCATCATCTGCAGCCGATCTGGTCGCAACCGCGGGTCAAGGTCGCTCAGTTCGCCGATGCGCTCGATCTCGCGAAAAACCGGGTGCGCGCGATCGCGGCTGAGATCGGCTTCGATGTTCGTGCCACGCTGGATCAGTAATCGTTATAATAAAGGATAGACCCCATGGCTCAAGCTCATACCGCGACGATCTTCAAATCGATGAAGGACATGCAGTTCGAGGGCACGATTTCGCACCAGTGCGGCGTGACCATGAACGACAGTGTCGAAGCCCGCGCGATTGCCGATGTGATGGCTGAAAAGCCGGGCATTTCGGTGACCTACCAGCCGGCGCTCATCCGCATCGATGGCGAAGGCAAGATGACGTTCAAGATGGACGAGATTTCCGAAGCACTCGGCCGTGTCATGACGCCTTATCTGTTCGAGATTTCCACCTCGACCCATTATGGCCGCATGGTGATGGTCGATGACAACACCGTTGTGTTGTTCGGCGACATGGACGAGGCGATGGAATACATCAAATACGACTGATCCCCGACGACGACTGATCGCCTGGCCGGTGCCGCCTGCAATGACGGCACCGGCCTGATCCGACGACGTTTTTGCTTCTCTTTTACAGAAAAGAAGCGCTTTCTACCAATAATAAAAAGGGAAACGCATGGCCAAGATGATGCTCCACGACGATGACGCGCGCGCCGCGCTGGGGCGTGGCGTCGCGCAACTGGCCCGGGCGGTGCGTGGCACCATGGGGCCGCGCGGCATGAACGCGATCATCGACCGGCCGATCGGCACGCCGATGGTCTCGCGTGATGGCGTCTCGATCGCCGCCGAGGTCGAGCTTGCGTGCCGGTTCGAGAACATGGGGGCGCAGATCCTGCGCGAGGTTTCCGCTCAGACCAATCTCGAGGCGGGCGATGGCACCACGACCGCGACGGTGCTGGCCGATGCGCTGGTGCAGAAGGGCCTCGCGCGGATGGCGGCGGGCGATAATGCCGTGGAACTCGTCGCCGGGATCGAGGCGGCGGCGGAGGAGGTGATCGCCGCCCTGCGCGCCCGTGCCCGGCCGCTGCGCGATGCGGCCGAGATGCGGGCGGTGGCGACGATCGCCGCGAACGATGCGGCGACCGGCGCGCTGGTGGCCGAGGCGATCGAGCGGGCCGGGCCGCAGGGGATCGTCACCGTCGAGAACAGCGCGACGGTGGAGACGATGCTCGATGTGGTTGACGGCATGGGCTTCGACCGCGGCTATATTTCCCATCACATGGTCACCGATGTGGAGCGCATGCAGGCGGTGCTCGACGATCCGCTGATCCTGATGACCGACCTGAAAATCACCACCGCCGCCGAGATCGAACAGATCCGCGCGCTGGTGGGTGCGAGCAACCAGCCGCTGCTGGTGATCGCCGAGGAGGTGGCACCGGCCGCGGTGATGGCGCTGCTGGCGGACCGTGCGGGCGGCGTGCCGGTCGCTGCCATTCATCCGCCCGAGTATGGCCATTGGCGCAAGGCGATGCTCGAGGATATCGCGATCATCACCGGCGGGCGCGTGATTGCGCGTGAACTGGGCGGCACGATCGCCAATGCCAGCCGCGCCGATCTGGGCAGTGCGCGGCAGGTGCGCGTCGGCGCGGGCATGACGGTGATTTCGGGCGGCGGCGGCGATCTTGCCGCGATCGCGGCACGGCGCGAGCAGGTGCGCCGCCAGGTCGATCTGGCGCCCAACGACATCGATCGCGACAAGCTCGAACAGCGTCTTGCCAAGCTCTCGGGTGGCACCGCGACGATCATGGCGGGCGGTGCGACGCCGGTGGCGCAGAAGCGCCATGCCCAGCTGATCGAGGATTCATTGGCAGCCGCGCGCGCGGCGATTGCCGAGGGCGTGGTGGCCGGTGGCGGCACGGCGCTGGCGCAGATCGCGCCGAGTTTGAACACGAACGCGAAGCTGTTGAACGGCGCGCGGGCCGGCGCGCTGCTGCTGCGCGATGCGCTGACCGCGCCGCTGGCGGCGATTGCGGCCAACAGCGGCTTCGACGCCGAGGCGATGGTGGCGCAGGTGACGGCCGCGCTGCCGGGCACCGGACTTGACGCGCGGAGCGGCAGGATGGTGGCCATGGAGGCGGCCGGCATCATCGATCCGGTGCGGGTCAGCATCAGCGCGCTACGCAATGCGGTTTCGGTGGCGTCCCTGATCCTGACCACGCATACGCTGATCGCGGATAAACCCGATTACGACGACCCGACGGCGGGCCCTGCGCTGGGCGGCGGCGCCGAGTTGCTCGGGAGGGCATGACCGGAGGCTGGATTGCCGAAACGGCGGATCAACGAGCCGATCGACGCTGACCGGACGCGGGTGCGCACGGACCTGGCGACGCGTGCCGAGGCGCTGCCGGACCGGGATGCGATGTGGGCGTGGGAGCGGTTTCTGACCGGCGAACCTGAGGCAGCGATTCCGCTGGGCCATGTTGTTGTCTCGTCCTGGCAGCGGAGCCTGGCCCTCGGCGTCAATCCGACCGGCCGGGCCGCACCGATCGCAGCACAGGGCGATTCGATCCTGACCCTGCGCCATCGCAACCGCGACCTGATCGCGGCCTCGCGTGATCTGTTTCAGCGGATCGCCGATGTGTTCGCCGGTTCGAACTGCATGATGCTGCTGACCGATCCCGACGGGATCGTGCTCGAAGCGGTGGGGGACCATCGCACGCTGGGGCAGGGCGAGCGGATACACCTAGTCGCCGGGGGGCACTGGCGCGAGGATGTGATTGGCACCAACGGGATCGGTACGGCCCTGGCAACCGGCCAGCCGGCTCAGGTGCACGCCACCGAGCATTTCTGCGAGGGCATCAAAAGCTGGACCTGTGCGGCCGCGCCGGTCCGCGAACCGGGGAGCGGGCGGATTCTCGGCGTGGTCGATATTTCGGGTCCGCCCTCGACCTACCAGCGCGGCAATCTTTCGCTTGCGGTGGCGACCGCGCGCCAGATCGAGACCGCGCTTGCCGAACGCAGCGGGCGCGAGCGGGTGCGCCTGCTGGAACGCTGCCTTCAGCGCATGCCGATGATCGGCAACGCCGAGTTGCTCGCGATCGATCGCAGCGGGCGGATCGTCTATTCCAACGGCAAAGGCGCGTTGCCGGGGCTTGGCGAGACCCTGGCCGGTTTCGATCCCGATCAGCCGGTGGAGCGCTGGTTCGACCGGATGCCCGAGCCTTTGCGCGCGGACGGCGCGTTCGACCCCGTGGTGCTCGATGATCGTACCGTGGGGGCGATGATCGTGGTGCCGGCCCGCAACCGGCCCGCCAAACTCGCGGCGCCGCCGGCGGGGTCTGAGGCGGATGCGAGCCGCAGCGCGTTTCATCACATCATCGGGGCCAGCGCCGCCATGCTGCAGGCAACCCGGCGGGCCGAACAGCTCGCACGGCACCGTGTGCCGGTATTGATCCATGGCGAGACCGGTGTGGGCAAGGAGTTGCTCGCGCGGGCCATGCACGGCAGTCTTGATTTCTCGGCGCCCTTCGTCGTGTTCAATTGCGGCGCGGCTTCGAAAGATCTGATCGGCGCCGAATTGTTCGGCCATGTCAAAGGCGCGTTCACCGGTGCCACGGCGGATGGCCGCCCGGGGCGGTTCGAGCTCGCCGACGGCGGCACGTTGTGCCTCGATGAGATCGGCGAACTGCCGCTCGAATTGCAACCGCTGCTGCTGCGGGCGCTGGAGGAGGGCGTGATTTATCGGCTCGGTGATACCACGCCGCGCAAGGTCGCGGTCCGGCTGGTCGCCATGACCAACCGCGATTTGCGCGACGAGGTGGCGGCGGGGCGGTTTCGGCGGGATCTGTTCTATCGGATCAACGTGACCTCGATCACCGTGCCGCCGTTACGCGCGCGGAGCGGCGATGTCGATCTGCTGATCGAGCATTTTAACGCCAGCGTGGCGGCGCGGCACGGCGTGCCGCCCCGCCGGTTCGGCCCGGCGCTATTGGCCGTGCTGCGCGCCTATCATTGGCCGGGCAATGTGCGTGAACTGCGCAATCTGGTCGAATCGCTGCTGCTCGCGGGGGAGAGCGCGGACGTTGGGATCGATGAAATTCCGCTCGATATGCGGGGGGGTGCGGCCGATGACGCGCCCGCCTCGGGCCGGCTGGTCGATATCGAGGCGGAGGCGATGCATCGCGCGATCGAGGCCGCCGGGGGCAACATCTCCGGGGCGGCGCGGCTGCTCGGCGTGTCGCGCAGCACGTTGCACCGCCGATTGGGGCGGGCGGGTTCGCACTGATCGACAAGCGGGGGCATCCTGCTTTATGATGGGCCGCACATTAACCAAAGACCGGGCAGAAGCGGTTACCGTCCAGCCGATTGAATGCCTCCGCTCATCTTCACCCTTCATGTATCGAATATCCCATGTCATCAGATGTCTCCTGGCGCGCGATGATCGCGCCATACCTGAAACCGGATACGCGTCTTGCCTTGTTTCAACTGGCGACCACCCTGGTGCCGTTCATCGCGGTGATGGGGCTGATGCTGGTGGCGCTCGACCACGGGTATTGGGCGGGCATGCTGTTGTTTCCGATCGGCGGCGTCCTGCTGTTACGTCTGTTCATGTTTCAGCACGATTGCGGCCATGGCTCATTTTTTTCGCGGCGCTGGGCCAATGACGCGGTTGGCCTGCTGCTCGGCGTGCTGACGCTGACGCCCTATACCGCGTGGCGCGCGTCGCACGCGGTTCATCACGCGCATACCGGTAATCTGGACCGGCGTGGGGTCGGCGATATCACGACGCTGACGATTGCGGAATATCAGGCTTTGCCGCGCTGGCGGCGGCTGCAATACCGGTTGTATCGCCATCCGGCCGTGCTGTTCGGGCTCGGACCGGTGTGGCTGTTTCTGATCAGCAACCGCATCCCCACCGGCAATCCGCGGCGCCGCTGGCGGGACTGGCTGAGCGTGCTCGGCACCAACGCGGCACTCGCGGCCATGCTGGTGACGCTGATCGTGACCTTGGGTCCGATCGCCGTGCTGTGCGGGTGGCTGCCGGTCACGTTGCTGGCCGCGACCATCGGGGTCTGGCTGTTCTATATCCAGCATCAGTTCGAGGATGCGTATTGGGAATCGCGGCCGCAGTGGGATTTTCAGACCGCCGCACTCGCCGGTGCCTCGTTCTATGATCTGCCGCGCGTGCTGCACTGGATGACGGGCAACATCGGGTTTCACCACATCCATCACCTGTCGAGCCGCATTCCGAACTACCGGCTGCGCGCCTGCCACGAGGCGAACCCGGCGTTTCAGCAGGCGCCACGGCTCACCTTCCGGGCCAGCCTTAAATGCGCCCGCCTGGCGTTGTGGGACACGGAACGGCGCAAGCTGGTGCCGTTCGGTTCACAGGCCGGCTGATCCGCCGATCGGGCTACGGCGCGGGGAGGCGCAGCGTCACGACCGTACCCGGCAGCGCATCGCGCGGCCGGTCGGGGCGGGGCGAGGTTGCGGTGATCGTGCCGTCCATGACGTCCACGAAGGCGCGCGCGATGGCGAGGCCGAGGCCGGTGCCGGGGGCAATCCGGTCGCCGCGGGCCGCGCGGAAAAAACTGTCGAACACATGGGGCAGGTCGGCGGCATCGATGCCGATGCCTTCATCGGCCACCGACAGGGCGATCATGCTGGACTCAAGCGCGCTGCGGATGGTGATCGACGAGCCGTCCGGCGCATATTTGATCGCGTTTTCGAGGAGGTTGACGACAATCTGTTCGAGCAGCGCCGGATCGGCCAGGACCGTTCGCGCATTGCCCGGCAGATTGACCGCGGCGTGGAACGCTTCCGGCACGCGGGCGATGGCGGCCTCGATCAACGCGGTGAGGTCGACGGCTTCACGGCGGGCGACGATCTCACCGGTCTCGATCCGCGCCATGCCGGTGATGTTGGCGAGGAAGCGGGTCATCCGGCCGACGTCCTGCACGATGCTGGCGAGCAGATCGGCGCGGATGGACTCGTTCAGACTGCCGGCTGAACCGGCGAGCGTTTCGGCGGCGCCCCGGATGCTGGTGAGCGGCGTGCGCAAATCATGCGACAGCGACGAGAGCAGCGCGGTGCGCAGCTTCTGGGTGGATGCCTGGGCGTTGGCTTCGGCAGCGCGGGCGGCGAGGCGCAGCCGTTCGGTCGCCATGGCGGATTGATCGGCCAGCGCGGCCAGCGCCTGGGCCAGGGGTTCGGTGATCGGCGCCCTCGGTTGCACGCCGAGCACGCCGAGCACGCCGGCTTCGGTCGCGAGCGGCAGAAAGCGCCAGGGCACGGCGGGCAGGGTGATGGTGCCGGCCCCGGTGGCGACGCGATTGGCATAGGCGAATGCCGCGGCCGCCTGCGCTGGTTCATCGAGTTGCGGGTCGACGGCCAGCGTGTTGCGCACCGCCATCAGCAACACGGCGCGGTCGGCCAGGGCGGCGGCTTCGGTTTCGATCGCGGTGCGCAGGCTGGTCTCGTCGACGGCCCGGCCGAGGGTGCGGCCGAACAGCGCGACGCGCCGCAGCGCATCGACCCGGCTGCGTGCCGCTTCCGCCTCGACCCGCACGCGCCCGGCGAGCGAGCCGGTGAGCAGGCCGACCGCGAGGAAAACGATCAGCGCCACCACGTCGCGCGGATCGCCCACCGACAGGGTGAAGACCGGCGGCAGAAAGAAGAAATTCCACAGCAGGAAGCTCGCCACGGCGGCAAACAGGCCGAGGCGCCGCCCATACCGGCTTGCGATAACCACCACGATGCCGGTGAAGACGAAACCCATGGCATCATGCGGCACCTGATCACGCAACAGAAATCCGAGTATGGTGGCCAGCGCCATGCCGCCCAGGCTGATCGCGTAGGGTGTGAGGCTGGCGCGCGGCTTGGCCGATTTCGGTACGGCGGGCCGGGCCGCGGGATCGGGCACGACATGCAGCGAATAGGCGCGCGCCCGCCGGCCGAGCCGGGCCGAGAGCGCGCGTGGCCGCCAGAGGCCGGCGGGTCCGCGCGCGACGACGATATGCGCGACATTGTGGCGCGCGGCCGCATCGAGCGCGGCGGCCGCGGCATCGGCGTTGGTACTGGTCTCGACCGTGCCGCCGAGCTGAATCGCGAGGTCGAGGGCGGATTGGACACCGCCGCCGACTTCGGTTTCCGCGTGAAAGGCGAGCAGGGGCGCGCGGAGCGCATCGGCCAGGCGGGCCGCGTGGCGGACGATTTGTTCGGCGGCGGGACCGGGTTCGACCACCGCCATGACGCGTTCGGCGGCGGGCCAGGGACCTGCGATGGCGCGGGCGCGCATGTAGCTGGCGATGTCGCGATCGACATGCTGGGCGACCCGCCGCAGCGCCATTTCGCGCAGCGACGCGAGATTGCCGGCGCGGAAAAACCCATCGAGGGCGCGGCGGGCGAGATCGGGCCGGTAGATGCGGCCCTGTTCGAGGCGGACGCGCAATTCCGCCGGCGGCAGATCGATCAGTTCGATTTCCGAGGCGAGGCCGAGCACCGTATCCGGCAGCGTTTCCGCCACGCGCACGCCGGTGATGCGGGCGACCTGATCGTTCAGGCTTTCCAGATGCTGGACGTTCAGCGTGGTCCAGACATCGATGCCGGCTTGCAGCACATCCGCGACATCCTGCCAGCGTTTGGTATGGCGCAGGCCGGGCGCGTTGGTATGGGCGAGTTCATCGACCAGCAGCAGACCCGGGCGCCGCGCGATCGCGGCATCGAGGTCGAACTCCGCGAGCACATGCCCCCGGTATGGCACCTGCCGGCGCGGCAAAACCGGCAGATCGCGGAGCTGCGCGGCGGTTTCGGCGCGGCCGTGGGTTTCGATCAGCCCGGCCAGCACATCGACGCCTTCGTCGCGTTTCTGTCGCGCGGCGACGAGCATCTCCCACGTCTTGCCGACGCCGGGGGCGGCACCGAGAAAGATTTTCAGCCGGCCGTGATGCTCGCTGGCCGCCGCCGCCAGCAGGGCGTCAGGATCGGGCCGGTGGTCGGTATCCGGGGATGCCATGGGCCGCGATCATGGCGCGCCGATGCGGCTCAAGGCAAGGTTGAGCTTCAGGACGTTGACATGATCGGTGCCGATGACGCCGAACAGGCGGTGCGCCGCGAGGCGGTTGACCAGTGCGGTCACTGTGGCGGCCGGCAGTTTGCGCGCGGCGGCAATGGCGGGCGCCTGGCGTAGGGCGTTTTCGAGCGAGATGTCGGGATCGAGGCCGGAGCCGCTGGTGGTCACGGCGTCATCGGGCACCGGGCCGGGACCATAGGTCTTTCGATAGGCAGCGATGCGGGATCTGACGCGGGCGATCATGCCCGCGTTGGTCGGGCCTGAGGATGAGCCGCCGGATTCCGCGGCGTCGTACGGGGTGGCGATGGTCTTGCCCGCGGCATCGGTGCCGGTCAGGGCCGAGGGACGCGGGGTGAACCAGGTGGGGCCGGCGAAACTCTGACCGATCAGCGCGGAGCCGATGATCTGACCGTTGCGTTCGAGCAGGCTGCCGTTGGCCTGGAACGGCAGCACCGCCTGGGCAAGGCCGGTGAAGGCGGCGGGTAGCGCGACACCGAGCACGAGGGTGAACAGCAGGACGAGCGAGAGCGCGGGGCGGATTTCACGTCGCATGGCGATGGTCCGATCAGGTAAAGATGTGAAAGGCGGTGAGGATCATGTCGATCGCCTTGATCCCGACGAAGGGGGCGATGATGCCCCCGAGGCCATAGACCAGCAGGTTGCGGCGCAGCAGCGCGGCCGCGCCGACCGCGCGGAACGTCACGCCGCGCAAGGCGAGCGGCACCAGCACCACGATGATCAGTGCATTGAAGATCACCGCGGCTAGAATCGCACTTTCGGGCGAGGTCAGGCCCATGATGTTGAGCGCCTGCAGACCCGGGTAGGGGGCGACGAAAATCGCCGGCAGGATGGCGAAGTATTTCGAGATGTCGTTGGCGATCGAAAAAGTCGTGAGCGCACCGCGCGTGATGAGCAATTGTTTGCCGATTTCGACGATTTCGATCAGCTTGGTCGGATCGCTGTCGAGGTCGACCATGTTGCCGGCCTCGCGCGCGGCCTGGGTGCCGGTCTGCATCGCGACGCCGACATCCGCCTGGGCCAGGGCCGGCGCATCGTTGGTGCCGTCGCCGCACATCGCGACCAGGCGGCCTTCCTCCTGTGCCTTGCGGATGTAGCCGAGCTTGTCCTGCGGCGTCGCTTCGGCGATCACGTCGTCCACCCCGGCTTCGGCGGCGATGGCGGCAGCGGTGACGCGGTTATCGCCGGTGACCATGATGGTGCGGATGCCCATGCGGCGCAGATCGGCGAAACGCTCCTTGATGCCGGGTTTGACGATGTCCTTGAGTTCGATCGCGCCGAGCAACCGGCCGTCGACCGCCAGGGCGAGCGGCGTCGCGCCGGCGCGGGCGATGCGCGAGACGGCGTCGGTGAATGCGGCGGGCGGTGGGCTGCCGGTGAGCTGCAACACCGAGTCGACCGCGCCCTTGCGCCAGGATCGGCCGCCGGCATCGATGCCGGAGACGCGCGTGTTGGCGCTGAACGGCACCAATGTTGCGGTCATCGGCAGTCCGGTTTCGATCTGATAGCGGTCGCGCATCAGCGTTACGATCGAGCGGCCTTCCGGGGTTTCGTCACCGAGCGATGCGACGGCCGCCGCCTCGGCCAGCGTCCGCTCATCGACGCCCGGCACCGGATAGATCGCGCTGGCCATGCGGTTGCCGAAGGTGATCGTGCCGGTCTTGTCGAGCAGCAGCGCATCGACATCGCCGGCGGCTTCGACGGCGCGGCCCGATGTGGCGACCACGTTGAAACGGATCAGACGATCCATCCCCGCGATGCCGATGGCGGAGAGCAGACCGCCGATCGTGGTCGGGATCAGGCAGACGAACAGGGCGGCGAGCACCGCGATCGACAGATGGGTGTGCGAATAGGCGGCAAATCCAGGGAGGGTCGCCACTGCGATCAGGAAAATCAGGGTCAGGCCGGCGAGCAGGATATCGAGCGCGATCTCGTTTGGTGTCTTGCGCCGTTCGGCACCTTCGACCAGGGCGATCATCCGGTCGAGGAAGGTCGAGCCCGGTTCGGCGGTGATGCGGATGACCAGGACGTCCGACACTAGCTGCGTGCCGCCGGTGACGGCCGAGCGATCGCCGCCGGCTTCGCGGATCACCGGGGCGGATTCGCCGGTGATTGCACTTTCGTTGACGCTCGCGATCCCTTCGATGATGTCGCCATCCGAGGGGATGATGTCGCCGGCTTCGACCAGGACCAGATCATCCTTGTGCAACTCGGGCGCGGGGGTTGGTTTGAACAGGGTGCGGTCGCGCGGATCGAGGATCAGCTTGGCCATGGTGTCGGACCGGGCGCGCCGCAGCGCATCGGCCCGCACCCGGCCGCGGCCCTCCGCCACGGCTTCGGCGAAGGTGGCGAACAGCACGGTGATCCACAGCCAGACCGCGATGACCAGCGAGAAGGCCGCAGGCTGGCCGATGACCATTTTGTGCAGACCCACCACGGTGACCAGCAGCGCGACGATTTCGGTGGTGAAGATCACCGGATTGCGGATCAACCGGCGCGGGTCGAGTTTCACCACCGCATCGCCGGTGGCGCGGCGCAGAATGGCACGATCGAACAGACCGATCGTATCGGCTTGATGGGACATGGTTTTTCTCTGTGTCAGAAGGTCTTGCCGGAGAGCATCAGGTAATGTTCGGCGAGCGGGCCCAGCGTGTCGGCCGGCATGAACTGCAAGCCACCCAGAATGACGATCACGCCGATCAGCAGGCCCGTGAACAGCGGCCCATCGGTCGGGAAGGTGCCGGTCGATTGCGGCAGTTTCGGCTTCAGCGCGAGCGAACCCGCGATTGCCAGGACCGGGATCAGCACGGCGAACCGGCCGAACAGCATGGCCAGACCGAGCCCATAGTCGAGCAGCGGCGTATTGGCCGACAGGCCGGCGAAGGCCGAGCCGTTGTTTTCGGTGGCCGAGGTCCAGCCATAGAGCATCTCGGTCAGGCCATGCGGCCCGGCATTGGCGAGCGAGGCGAGCCCGGAACCGGTCAGGAGGGAAAATCCGGTGCCGGCGAGGATGAACAGCGTCTGGATCAGGACCGCCAGCATGGCGAGCTTGATCTCTTTGGATTGCACCTTCTTGCCGAGGTATTCCGGCGTGCGCCCGACCATCAGCCCGGCGACGAACACGGCGAGCAGCGCGAACAGGACCATGCCGTACAGACCTGAGCCGACGCCGCCTGGCGCGATTTCACCGAGTTGCATCAGAAACAGCGGGATCAGGCCGCCGAGCGGCGTGTCGCTGTCGGTCACGGCGTCGACCGCGCCGGTCGAGGTGCCGGTGGCGGCGGTGTTGAAGGTGGTTGATTGCGCGATGCCGAAGCGGATCTCCTTGCCGACCATGTTGCCCGGGCGGGCCATGATGCCGGCGTGGACCAGGATGGGGTTGTTGGCGGCTTCGGCGGCGTAGTCACCGGCCATCGCGAGACCGAGGATGAGCGCCATGGCCGTGAACAGGGCGATGCCTTCGCGTCTGCGCCCGATCAGATGACCGAAGGCGATCGGCAGGGCGAAGCCGATCACCAGCAGCAGCCAGATTTCGAACAGGTTGGTCAGCGCGTTCGGGTTTTCAAACGGATGGGCCGAATTGGCGTTGAAGAAGCCGCCGCCGTTGGTGCCGAGTTCCTTGATCGCCTCCTGCAGGGCGATCGGGCCACGCGCAATGGTCTGCGTGCCGCCGGCCAAGGTATGGATCGTCGCGAAGCCATCGAATGTCATCGGGATGCCGGCGACCAGCAGCAGGATTGCGGCGATCAGCGCGACCGGCAGCAGCAGATACAGGGTGATCCGCACGATATCGACATAGAGATTGCCGAGTGTCTTGAGGCCGCCGCTGGCGAAGGCGCGCATCAGTGCGGCCGCGACCGCGATGCCGGCGGCGGCGCTGATGAACATATGCACGACAAGGCCGAACATCTGCGCGCCGTTCGAGATCATGCTCTCGGGCGCGTAGGCCTGCCAGTTGGTGTTGGTGGTGAAACTGGCGGCGGTGTTGAAGGCGAGCATCGGCGCCATGCCGGCGATGTGCTGCGGGTTGAACGGCAGATAATATTGCAGGCGCAGGATGGCGTAGAGCAGGATGAAATGCAGCGCGCTGAGGATCAGCAGGGCGACGGCATAGGCCGCCCAGGTCATTTGACGCGTCGGATCGATGCCGCAAATCCGGTAAATGCCGGTCTCGACCGGCGCGAGCAACCGGAGTCTGCCCTCGAACAACCGTGCCATATAGGCACCGAGCGGAAACGCCGCGCCGAGCACCAGGACCAGGACGAGGGCGATGTAGAGACTGCCGTGGGTGGTCATGTCAAAAATCCTCGGGCCGGACCAACGCCCAGACCAGATAGATCGCAAGGCCAAGCGCCACGGCGCCGGCCAGTACCAGTTCGACCATGTGATCAGACTTTTGCGCAGATCGTTACGTAGGCGAAGAACAGCGCAAAGACGGCGGCCGTGAGCAGGATCGGGATACTATCGGACATGTCGGGCTCCTTGTTTCCATGCGGCCGGCAAGGCCTGCGCGCGATTGATCGCTGCGCGGGCATGTGGCCGAGGCACTCACCATCGGCGGTTGCGCATAAAAGCGAGATGCTGATTTTTCGTCCGCCGCATTAAATCCGCATAAAATTTATCGCGTTTCGGTTTGGCCCGTGACCTAGGCAAGCGAATTGAGATGTCTGGACAGTTTCAATATTTTTTACTAAAAATTTAATGTTGTAAAAATTTTCTTGGACAAAATGTCGTTTTTGATACAACCTAGGGCGGCACATCCTTGAAGTGTGCTGCTGGCGTAGACTCCCTTGGCATAGAAAGGTTTTCATCCTGATGGCGCTCGCTGATCAAAGATCCGTGCCACCAACCGAACGCAATATTGTTAAGAGAGCTTCGACCAAATCGACGGACAAACGGCCGCTCGTTATCGCGGGCGAGACGGGGCCGGATTTCAATGTGGCCGATCTACCGGTTCGATTCTCGCCGGTGGCCAAAGAGGCCGATGGCAATCAAATCCCGGATTTTGTGTTCCGCCGACATTATTACGTCAATAAATATCCAGACATCAAAGACATCGTGAAATCGAACCCGCTGTTTGATGTCGAACGCCATTTCTGGGAGTTTGGTGCGGCGGAAGGGCGGTTGCCTTCACTTGAGTTCGATCTGCACTATGTCCGCCATCGCCTTGCGCGGTCGTTCTCGCTGCATGT
This sequence comes from Acidiphilium sp. PA, assembly GCF_026191915.1. GTDB lineage: Bacteria > Pseudomonadota > Alphaproteobacteria > Acetobacterales > Acetobacteraceae > Acidiphilium. The sequence continues at coordinate 138,496 of NZ_JAIMBY010000001.1, read as the reverse complement.
CGCCGGACAAACCGCGGTGCGCGCCTACTTCGATCTGCCCGAGAGCGAGCGGTTCGTTCCGAACACATGGTTCAATCCGTGGGCGTTCGTGAAACTATACAAAACCCGCTTTCCACAGATCGTCAACCTGAATGCCTATGAGCTCTTTCTGTTCTACATCGACATCGTCGGGAGCGAACGGGTCTCGCCCAATGGCGTGTTTTCCGAACCGGATTATCTTGCCGCCAATCCTGAGGTTGCCGCAGCGATTGAAGCGGGCCGCATCACTTCGGGGTTCGCCCATTTCGCCGAAACCGATGAAACCGTCCGGCCGGGAACGCTGCCGGATTTCGATATCGACAATCCTGATCCTGCGGAGGCTCGCCGGGCCGAGCGAAGCTTCGTTCTTGCGGAAAGCCAGGCGATCGGCGATCGGCTCTGGTGGTTCGACGAACATTTCTACCTGACCGTCTATCCGGATGTTCATACGCTTAAACGGCATGGGGTCATCCGGTCAGGTCTCGACCATTTTCTTGTTGTGGGCGATGCGGAAGGCCGGTTGCCGCATCCGGCGCTTGCCGATGTCGCGACCCGATCGCGCGATATTCCCCTGCGAACGGCGCTGGCGGGCCGGCCGCGTGCCACGCGGAAGGTCAGTCTGGCGACCGCTGCTGAAACGGCATCGGTACTCTATCGGCAACCGGCGGCTGCCGGGCGGGCGATTATCGATGAATCATTGTGGCGGGTTACGGCACCGGCGAAGGTCAATGCGCAGTTCGATGCCGAAGGTTACCGGCGTGCCAACCCTGATCTGCATGACTATCCAACCGACGCGGCGCTGGAGGGTCATTGGCGCGACCACGGCCTGCGGGAACAACGATTGGCGCCGGGCACCAATCTATTCGCGGCGCGGCCGTTGCATCTCGAGGATCTGGGACGATTCGAAGTCGGTGGTGTCAATTTGTTCGGCGCGCTTTCGGCGCCGAGCGGTCTCGGCGCCGCGGCGCGCGGCTACCGGGACGCCATGCGCGCCGCGGGCATCACGGTCGATGAATACGACGTGACGGGCGCGACGCGGCCGGGCGGTACGTTCGACCTGTTCGACCCGACACGGTTACGATTTGGCCATAATTTTATCTGTTTGAACCCCGATCACGTCGCGACGCTGCTCGATAGTTACGGAAGCGCGCTGTTTGACCACCGGATCAATATCGGCGCCTGGGTCTGGGAAATGCCGGTCTCCCGCCCGGAGTGGAATGCTGTGCTGGGTGCGTTCGATTTGATCATAACGCCCAGCGTTTTCTGCAAGGACGCTTTCGCTGCGGTCACTGCGCGGAGCATCGAAACAATTCCCTACGTGGTCGATCGTGCGGCTTTGCTGGCGGAGCGGGACCGGGCTGAACCCTCGCATTGGGTGAAGGCAATCCAAAGCGCCAAAAAGGCGCGACGCCAATCCGACCGGCCCCGGACGGTGGTGCTGTTCGTGATGGATGCGTCATCCTACACCGCGCGCAAGGGTATTGATGTATTTCGGGCGGTCGTCCAGCGTGTCACGGCACAGGCGCCTGGCGCGTTCCTGTTCGTCTTGAAAACCCATTCACGCGACACCGGGGGCGGCGAACTCGAGGATATGCCCGCGGATACGATGGTGATCGATGCGGTGCTCGACCGCCCCAATCTGCTGATGCTGAAGTCGGCCGCTGACCTTTATATCTCGCCCCATCGCAGCGAGGGCTTCGGGCTGAATATATTCGAATCGCTCGTGCTTGGGGTGCCTGCGCTGGTGTCGGATTACGCCGGTGCGACCGAGTTGCTCGGTCCGGATTATCCGCTGCTCATTCCCGGCCGAAGGGCCGAAGTCGGCACCGAACGTGGACCGTACCGGGCCCACGCGATCTGGTTCGAGCCTGATATTGATGCGATCGTCGCGACTTTGTTGCAGTTTCCCAAACGGGATGCCCGCGCGCGTGCGGCCCTCGTTGAGACCTGTCGCGCTGTCGGGGACGTTTTATCGGCGGCGACTGTCGGCAAGGCGTTGCGCGACCTGCTTGAACAGCGATGTGCCTTCGGCCTCGATGTCAGCCGCTTTCTGCCGGTCATCACGTCGCCGCGCGACGAAACCCTTGCCCTGCCTCATATCATGTCTGGTCGAACCCCGCCGCGGCACGTGGCCGAAGACCTGGTACGGCCGCAATTTTCGATCATTACCCCGACCTACAATACCAATCCGGTCTGGCTTGAAGAGCTTTACGCCGATTTGTGTGCGCAGACGGTTTCGAATTGGGAATGGTGCATTACAGACGATCACTCGAGCGATCCTGCAACGCTTGGCGCGTTACGTGAGCTTCGACGGCGCGACAGCCGGGTACGAGTGATATTCACCGACCGTAATGGCGGTATATCGGCGGCGACCAATCAGGCGGTCATGCTGTCGTCGGCGCCATATGTCGTCATGGTCGATCACGACGATCGGATCGCGCCACGCCTTCTGGAATCGTATGCGGCTCGCATCGCGGCGGCGTCCGCACCGGATCTGCTCTATTGCGACGAGGACAAGATCTTCCCGGATGGCCGGCGCGGCGATCATTACTACAAGCCCGATTTTGCGCCGGAACATCTGATGAGCGTGATGTACGTGCTTCATTGTCTATGTGTACGAAAGTCGCGGTTCCTGGAACTCGGCGGCTATCGCAGCGCATTCGATGGCGCACAGGACCATGATTTCGCGTTGCGTGCCGCCAGTGCGGGGGTGCAGTTCGACCATGTTCCGGCGCCTTTGTATCACTGGCGGATGGCTGATGGGTCGACCGCCGTAACATCCGCGGCCAAGCCGCAAGCGGAATCTGCCGGTCGCAGGGCGGTTGCGGAACATCTGGAACGTCTTGGCGTCCGTGGCACCGTCGAGCCAGGCGTCTTTACCGGCAGTTATCGCGTGCGCCCGACGTTGCCGGGCGAACCTGTCACGCTGCTTGTCCTCACCCGCTTTGCCCAGCAACCCGCGGGGGCCGGAGTGAGACGCGTCTGCTACGCCGAACGTTTTGTCGATACGATCTTGAAATATACTACACGCGCCGAATTCAGGCTGGTTCTGGTGATCGATGAAGGCGGCGAGGCTATGGCACAGGTTCTCGCCAAGCGCGATCGCCGGATCGATGTGCTGTTGCACCGCCGCGGCGGTGCGCCCTTCAATTTCGCGGCAAAGGCCAATTTCGCGGTGGCGTCGGCCACAACCGAACGGGTGGTATTGCTGAACGATGACATGGAGGCGCTGGAGGAAGGCTGGCTCGAGAGCGTGCTTGAACCACTGGAACTTCCCGGTGTCGGCATCGTCGGTGGTCGGCTGCTGTATGCTGACGACACCGTGCAACATGCTGGGATCGTGCTCGGCCTGCATGGCGCCGCAGGTCACGTGTTCTGTGGCACCGAGGACACCTATATCGGCTACAACGGCTTTACCCATGTGATGCGCAATTACGCTGCAGTGACCGGTGCCTTCATGGCGTTCCGGCGCAAGCTGTTCGATCGGATCGGGGGATTTGACGAACGTTATCCGATCGATTTCAACGATGTCGATTTCTGTCTGCGTGCGCTCGAAGCGGGCCAGCGCGTTGTCTACACGCCGTTCGCGCGCTTGCGCCATTTCGAATCGCGGAGCGCACCACGTAACGCGGCCGACTCGGTGGATACTGAGCGGTTTTCCCATCGCTGGCGAACGATCATAGCGCGCGACCCGTATTATAATCCGAACCTGTCACGGCGCTCCAATCTTTGCGAACCGGCGTAAGAGCGATGGACGCACTTCTGACCCGCGGCAGAACGCTCGTGGAACGGTTTGGTGCCGTGGCGGCGGCTCGCGGTGACGAGCCCTTCATTGTGCTTGCCGATGATCCTTCCAATCCGGTGACGTTTCGTCAGTCCTACGCGTGCGCCGAACGATTTGCCGCAGTGTTCGCCGCGCGCGGGATACAACCCCGCGACGTCATCGCTTTGCTGCTACCCACCCATCGAAATGCTGCGGCTGCATTTTTCGGCGCCATGATGATCGGCGCCATTCCGAGTTTCTTTCCACCGCTCAGCCCCAAGCAGGACGCAAATATTTTCTGGTCTTCTCATGGAACGCTGTTTTCCCGTATCGATGTCGCACTGATCGTTACCGACGAGTTCAACATCGGCCTGGTCCGGGAGCATCTTCCTGTCTATGCGCATCGTTGCCTCGACATCGAAACTGACCTGCCGGGCGCCGACCCTGGCTTGCAGTTTCAGGGCGACCGGCATGACATTGCGTTTTTGCAACATAGCTCGGGGACGACCGGTCTTAAAAAAGGCGTCGCGTTGAGCCACGGCATGGTGCTCGACCACGTCGCGGCGATGGGCGAATGTCTTGCGCTGACCGAGCGCGACGTCATTGCGTCCTGGCTGCCGGTCTATCATGACATGGGGCTGATCGCCTGTTTCATGGTACCCGCCTTGCTTGGAATCCCGGTCGTGACGCTCGACCCGTTCGCGTGGGTGCGGCGACCGGCAAGCCTTTTGGATGCGATTGCCGATTTTCGTGCGACGCTCTGCTGGCTGCCCAATTTTGCTTTCCACCACATCATGCGCATGGCGGATAATCGTGTCTCTTACGATCTCTCGTCGCTTCGTGCGATCATCGATTGTTCAGAGCCTTGCAAACCATCGACGCTCGCTGCGTTTCGGTCACGATTTGCGGCACATGGGCTTGATCCGGTCGCACTGCAGGTATCCTACGCAATGGCCGAGGCGGTTTTTCTGGTCACGCAAACGCCATTAGGCAGCATACCCCGCAGTCTGGCGATTGATGCGGAACGATTGGATCGTGACGGGATTGCCGTCATGGCGAACAATCCGCGCGCCGTGCGGGCAATTCTATCGTGTGGTCTGCCGATGCGGGGTGTGCGTTTGCGCATTCTTGATGCCGATGGCGCACCGTGCCCGGATCGGCAGGTCGGCGCTGTCGTGGTGGCGAGCGATACCTTGTTCGAGGGTTATTTCCGCTTGCCGATGCCGCCTGGCAAGCTGGAGGCCGGCTGGTATCACACGGGTGACCGCGGGTTCATCGATGCGGGCGAGTTGTTCATCACCGGCCGCTCCGATGATCTGCTGATTATTCATGGCAAGAATATTTATGCCCATGACGTGGAGTTCTGCGTCAATACTCATTGCGACGTGAAGCCGGGCCGCACCGTTGCGATCGGGCCTTTCAATCCGGCAACGGGGAGTCAATCGCTTGTCGTCGTTGCCGAGGCGGATTCCAGCGACCTTGGTGCTCAGCGTGCGCTCGCTCAATCCATCAGATCGGCGGTCAATGCCGAGTTTGCCGCATCGCTGTATGAGGCGATGATTGTGCCGCCGGGCTGGTTGGTCAAGACGACCAGCGGCAAGATATCGCGGGCGGAGAACTTGGCCCGCTATGTCGCTGCGCGGCCGGCCTTCCAGGCGATGCCAGCATGAGTCCGGCACCGATCCCGCTGCGCCAACCGGGCTGGCCGGCTGGCGCGATTGACCAAAGTCCGCCGGTTCTGCTTGACCGTTTCGAGTTTGCTGCACCGACCGCTGCGATGCGTCTCGGTGAAGGGTGGGGATTTCCCGAGGGGTCCATGCGCTGGTCGCTCGGCACCAGCAGCGATATGATCGTCATGATGTCCGAGACCGGGCATAGCACCGCCGATTGCCGGGTGCTTGGCGTGATCGAGGGTGCACCGTATCTGGGTCAGAACCCTCGAGCCTCGCAGCGCGTATCGGTATGGGTGAACGGAATTCTTCAATGCGAAACGTCGTTGAGTCGTCCGGGCTTGATCGCATTTTTTATCCCAGACGATGCGCTCGGCCAGCCGGTCAGTATCAGTCTCGATCACCCCGATGCGCTGTCCCCAGCGGCGGTCGGTGAGGTCGACGACAAGCGCCGACTGGCGTTTGCCTGTCGCACGCTCCACCTATGGTCGGTCAACCGGCGGCCGGCGAAAGTGCAACCATCGCCGCCTGCCGTTGCTGCGACACCTGCCATGCTGCTTGGCGGTTTCGAGAGCCTTGGTGATAATTGCGAATTTGGTATCGCACAGCGGTTGAGTGGCAGCGAGTCGCTGGGCTTGCTCCGGTTTACCGCGACACCGTTGGCGTCGCTGGTGGATATGTTGCTGCATGAGCTGGACAGTATCGGAGAGCCGGGAAATATCGAGCTGGATCTGCGTGGTGACCCGCAAGAGTATATTCTGACAGAGAAACGATATAATCTGACGTACCACACCTTCATGTATGCCGATCAGATGCCGGCATCGCGCGTACGCCACCGCGAAGCGCAGAAACTCACGCTGTTGCGTCGCCGCATGCTCGATGACCTGCGATCGGCGCGCCGCATTTATGTGCTGAAACACAACGCCACGCTGCGGGAAGAAGACGTGATCGCGGTATTTCTGCTGCTACGGCGATACGGTCCGAACCGGCTCCTGTACGTCGTTCCAACCGATGACCACAATCCGCCCGGAACGGTCGAAGTGCTGATGCCGGACCTTGCTCGCGGCTATATCGATCGTTTCGCGCCTTATGATAATGCGGCGGATCTATCGCTCGACTGCTGGCTCGCGATCTGCCGCCAGGCCGAGCGGGCGCTGCCCGGAGGCACGCCGTGAGGATCGGTTCACGTCGGTGTTGCGGCACCCGCCGTTATGATCGGCAGAAAATCGCCGACGGATTGGAGCTGATCCATCTGCGTGGGTGTGAACACGACACCGAATTTCGTTTCGACGCTGAGAATGACGCACGAGAGATTGACCGAATCCCACCCCGGGATATCCGCCAAAGCGGTTTCCGGCGTCAGGTGGAGCGTGGGGTCGGCCAGCTCGGTCGTGAAAATATCGTGCAAGATCCTGAAGTTGGTGTTCATTTTCATCTCCTTCACCCACGTCCGCCTGTTAGTCTATTTTCCGAGACGAGGCCAATGTTTTATTTAACACTTCTGCCTGCATCGACGCGGCGACAGACTCTGAAAGGTTGCAATTGATGGATCAGCACGCATTCGATCTCGCCAGTTACTTTCGCAAGGAGGCCGTACGCCGTCGCCCCTACGGCGGACAACTGACCCCTTCGTTCCAACACGCGTTGGCCGCTTATCACAACGATATCGAGGAACGGGATTGCGAGTTCTATCACAGCATTACGCTGCCGGACGGGCGTGTGATGAACGGTGCGTGGGATTTACGCGGACACGAGGCAGATTATCTCGGCGGCGTTCCGCTCGCCGGCAAGAGCGTGCTCGAATATGGTCCCGCCAGCGGCTTTCTTTCACGCGCCATCGTGCAGGCTGGAGGCGAGCTCACGGTATTCGACCTGCCGATCGGCCATGGGCCGGAAATCATGCCGTTTGGCGACATCACCGTCGGCGAGGCTGCGATCAGCGGGGCGTATTCGGCGGGCCGGCTCCGCAACAGTTGGTGGTATGTCAAGCGTGCATTTGGATTCGAGGCGCGCGCCGTCTATGCCGATATTTTCCATCAGCCCGATGATCTCGGCATGTATGACATCGCGATCTTCGGTGCGATCCTGGTTCACCTTTCAAATCCGTTCCAGGCGCTGCGCGAGGCCGCCGCGTTGACCCGCGATACCATGATTATCACTGACCTCGTGTCTCTGCCGCCGATCCCGCAGCTGCCTGGCCTGATGCAGATTGGCACCTCCGCCCCGCCGATCGGCCACATCCATTGGTGGAACTATTCGGCCAGCGCTTTTGAAATCATGCTGAAACGGCTTGGTTTCGCCAATCAGGTTGTTACGCTCCATTCACCGAGAGCCATGGCAGATCAACCGCCGATGGTGACTATTGTTGCGCATCGAAACTGAAAGCCGATCGCTCCGGTGACCGGTCGGATACGAACAGGATTGCCCATGACCAAACGCGCCACACCGAACCGCAGCGCAGCGACGCCGAAATCGCTGGCCCAGTTACCGGCCTTGTTTACCACGTGCGAAACGCTGGCCCAACCATTTGAGGCCGTACTGCCCGCTTCGGTCGTGTTCACCAATGCGGCCCGGATTGGGTTTGATGCGTTCGAGCGCCGGATGGTGAATAGCACATATCGCTCGCGTCTCGCGCCGTTTGATCCGGTCGTGCTGGGCAAGCTGCCGTCTGGCACGACGATGCTGGGGGGCGATTCCTACTGGATCTGGCACGAGGCGTTCCTGGTCAGTGACCAGATCAATCCGTTGGTTGGCAATTGGCCGCAATCGTTCGAAGAGCTGAATGCGATGCCGTTCGAGACGGAGACCATCGACGAGCCTTGCCTGCTCGTAGCCCGCTATGGCGACGTCACCTGGGGCCACTGGGTCGGCGAAATCCTGCCGCGGGCGATCATGGCGGAACGTGCCCATCCCGGCCGGTTTCGGTTCGTGGTCGGCCAGGCGATCACGACGATGTCGGCAGCGCGCAGCTATGCGACGGCAATCCTCGAGTCGCTGGCGGCGTTCGGCATCGGAAACGATCGTGTTCTGCAGATCCGGCCGGATCGTCATTATCGGTTCAAATCGCTGCACGCGGTCAGTGGCATCTGGTCCATGGCGGGGATGAACCCGGTCGTGATGGATGTCATGCGCGGAGCGATGCGCAACAGCATTGTGCCCGCCGGGCACCAGCGTCTTGCGATTCTGAGGCGCGGGAACCAGACCCGGCGGTTTTCCAACAGCGACGCCGTCGAGCGATTGTTGTCCGAAAGGCGGTTTCATCGGCCCTCGATTGAAAGTCTGTCATTTAGCGAGCAGGTCGGCCTGTTCCTCGATGCCGAGATGATTTTCGGCGTGCAGGGCTCGGGTCTGATCAATCTGATTTTCGCGCCGCAAGGTGTCAGGGTGATTTCGATGGCGCCTGGCGCGTGGCCGGATTCGTATTTTCATCCGCTGATCCAGGCGCGCGAAGGGTGGCACGCCGATTTGCGGGGTCCCACGCTGTGGGGGGGTGAGGGTCTGCAGCGCGATGCGCCGTTCATGGCCATTGAGTCTGATATCGTCGCGGCGATCGAGCATCTTGAGCAGGCACCGGCCGTTGTGGGACGCTCGGGGATGATCGAGCTTGCCGGTGCGACCCTGCCCAGGCGGTTGGGCGGCAAACTGATGGATGTGGTGTTCGGGACGGCGGGCAATGCGGCTGATTACACGCGGTTTGGCTGGTCGCATCCCGAGGCCACTCATACCTGGGCGGTTGGACCGTTCAGCACGATGCGACTGCCAAAGCCACACGACAACAGCGGTATCGTGCTCGAACTCGATGTGGTTGCCCTCGTGCTCGACCGTGGTCTGGTCGGACGCCCGCTCGATGTCGTAGTGAACGGTGTGCCGGTCGGCGGGGCCGTGGTTGATTCGTTCAGTACCATCGCCCTGGTGCTGCCGCCCGCGTGTCTCGCGGGCCACGAGTGGCTTGATATCGTGTTCATCCACCCGGTCTGCCTATCGCCGCGCAGAACGGGCCATGGTGATGATGATCGCGAGACCGCGATCAGTTTCCTGGCGTTGCGCCTGATGGCAATCGATGGCGTGCAGACCGGCGAACAGAGGGCGGCAGCCTGATGCGCCTGCAGATTTTCAACTGCCACCACGCGGTGCCCGATCGTCCATTGACAACCGGCCCGTTCACAACGCTGGTGTCCGGCCTGCACTCCGATGCTGCGGGGCGGTATCGGGGTGATCTCGATGGTTCGAATATCGCCCATCAGCTGGAACATTCGGAGATGCGCCAGCAATACCATGTCTGGAAGGATCATCTCTGGAAATACGACTATGTCGGCTTTGAGCACTACCGCCGGCTGTTCTGGCTCGATCCGTTGCCTGGCTCCGAGATCGCAAGCCGCTACCCGGATTTGCGGCCGATCCGCCAACGCCTGCTGAGCGACCAGGCCGCCTGCCGCCATGATGCGGGGTCTTTGATGTTCGACCGTTATCTTGATATGCGGCGCGATTTCGATTCCGGCGCAATCGGGCGGCTCAAGCAATGGATCGGCGCGCACGACGTCATTGTACTGCGGGCGATCCTGCCCGACCCGATCGATACGCAGTGGGCGACCACCCATATGGCCGAATACTGGCCGGTGCTGGTCGGGTCGGTGATCAGTAATTCATACTTCAAGAACCGGTCGGTGGAGATCGACTTTGCGATGAACCAGCCGGCCTATTGCAACATGTATATTCTGCGTGCCGAGATTTTTGATGACTACATGAAGTTCTGGCACGAAGCGGTCGGGTTCATCGCCAGCCATATCACGGTCTATCCACGTCTGGTCGGGCATTTCGCCGAGCGGCTGTTCAACTTCTATCTGATGCAGAAACGCATGGAGGATCCGCTGCTGAAAGTTGGCCGTCTGCCCTATCTGTTTTTGAACACCGATCTCGATGTCCCTGCCGCCGCCTGATCGGCCGCCAGCATATCCGTGATCGCATCGTGGACCACGCCTCGTTCCATCAGCGCGAGGCAGCCCGACAAGTGGCCGACGCCGAACCTGTAAGCGGTGGGCGCCACGACGTGAAACCGGCGGATCAGGTCGACGTAATATCGCTCGGCAGGATTGTCGTGATCGTAGAACACATGATGGGTCAGCCGGGTGGTGCCGGGCAGGGCTTCGAGTAAGTCGGCAATCTCGTTCGCCTGATGACCGAGCGCGATATAAGTCGCCTCATCCATGACTGCCGGCGGTATTGCCGCAGGCAAATCGGCCATCACCGCCCGGTGCGTCGGCGCATGACCGGTTTGGGGATTGATCGTAAAGCTGTCGAGCACGAGTTGAGGAAACGCGCGGGCCAGCATGGTGCCGATCAGCAGGCTCGCGAAACCACCGGAGCTCAACCCGGCCAGGAAGACCCGCCGATACCCGCGCTCGATGATCGGCGTCAGCATCGCGCAGATCGCACCGGCCTGATCGACATACCAGCGGGCCGGGTCGGTGCGTTCGGCGAAGCGTACATGGTCAAGTCCCAGACGGCGCGGCAGATCGTAAAACTCCCAACGCGTATCCAGTCCATCGAACGGTCTGCCGATGGAGTTGAACAGTATCAGCAGAGCGTCGCGGGGGCCGCCCAGGCTCATTGTAATATTCAGCCGTTGCGGGGCTGGCGGGGCTGTGGTGCTGCCGCGCACCGAGTCGAGGACGAAGCGCAGTTTGAGTTCCGGTGCCATCATAAAATCACCCGCGAGGACGATTTGGCCGTTGTCGTGGCGCGCAACATCGGTAAACCGCGTGGTTGCGACCCCGTTCAACGCATGAAACGTCACGATGCCATCATCGAGGGTCCACAGCGCCTCGAACGCGCCGTTATGACCGGCAATCGCGCCGTCGCTGATCAATCGGAGCCGTTCGGCGAACACCGGGCCGTCGCTGCGACGGAACTGCCAGGTCCGGCCGAGCAGGTCCGCGCGCGTCAGAGGCGCTGGATGTGCAGCGTGTTCAGACATGCGATCGGCGATTGCGTTTCCTGGCTCAAGCCCTGAGCGCGGGGATCACCGAGAAACGCAGCCGCGTTGAGTGCGACGAGCTCGTCGACTGTCATCGCGCCAAACGTGGTCGCGGCGTCGCGGGGTAAGCCTGCGAGATAGTCGCGTAACAGCCACTGCACGGCAAAAATCGGATGGCCATGCGGGGGCACCGTGCAACTGAGCACCTCGGCGCGCCCTGCAAACAAATTGGTCAGTCCCTGTGCGGTCATGTTGTAATAATGGTGAGGAAAGCCGTGGACCGGCTGCAAAAACGGGACATCGATCAGTAACTCGCCACCCGGCTTGACGACGCGCAGCAGTTCCTGCGCGCATTTGAACGGATCGCGCACGTGTTCGAGCACCGCGAGGGATACTGCGGCATCGAAGGTGTGGTCTGCGAACGGTAACGCTTCGCCGATCGCGAGCACATCGGTCGATGGGTAATCGACGATCTCGACATTTATTACGCTGGCAGTGCGTTGTGGTCGCGAGCCGGCACCGCAATCGAGCACCACGCCCCCCCTGGCGGTGACCCGATCGATCAGTGCGAGCGCTGCCGGCGTGTACGGATTGGCTGACACATTGGCGGTGATGGCGAGATTGGCCTCGATCGCCAGCGGGACCGAGATCATGTCGAGCGCGTGCCCACGCTGTGGAAACGCCACACGGCAGGCCTTACATGTAACCGCCGCAGAGGTGATCTCGAGCCCGGTGGCGCCGCAGGCCGGGCAGCGGAGATGGATTTTGCAAAAGGCCCGGTTGGCCGCCCGCTTTGCCGCCTCGTCAAGCCACCGGTCATGGAGAGCGTCTGATACCTCGACGCGGTGGCGTTCGCGATCCTGATTGATCGACACGATGATATCGAGCGTGCGTGAGGGGGGGAGCGCACGCAGGTCAGCTATTGCGGTCAGGCCGGACGTGAACGGAAACTGCGGCATTGCGTCACGGACATCGGGGCGCTCGTACGATTCATGGGCGATCGCCATGCCGTTAACTGTTACCATCGCGGCAGTGGGAGCCGGCCCTGCAACCCAGCCCGTGACCTCTACAATCTCAGAATCGACAATGCTGCGGGGTCGATCGATATAAGCCGGCATTGCCGTGTCCCTGTTTTTGATCTCATAGCGACTTAAAACGATTTTTGGCTAAAACTTTATACATATCGCGCCGGGCCTTGAACAGCGAATTTTGCTGTCTGTGCATGGCGGGCCGGTAAAGTCCGCTGCCATGTCGGATTGCCGGTCGCTTGACGGCGTATCGCAGGGGCGATATGTGCTGGCGGACGCCAATCGGACCTTCAGGCTTTCGGGCCGTGGTCCGATTTTTTTCTATCCCGTTTTCCAAAAGAGATACCTGAGTTCATGGCAAACATCGCATCCGCCCAGAAGCGCATCCGTCAAACCGTGGTTCGCACCGCCCGCAACAAGGCGCGCCGGTCACGGGTTCATAGTTTCGTCCGGAAACTGGAGGAGGCGATCGCCAGCGGGGATCATGCACAGGCGCGGGCTGCTTTCGTTGCGGCACAGCCAGAGATGCAGCGTGCGGTGACAAAAGGCGTCCTGAAATTGAATACGGTGTCACGGCGGATCTCGCGTCTGTCGGCGCGCGTCAAGGCTCTGGCGGTCTGACCACCGACCTAGCGGCTCTTTCGGCGCTTGAACAGCCGATCCTTCCAGACGTAGGGCATGCAAAGTCCTAAAAAATAAGTTTTTTTCAGATTCTGAGGCGGCCCCCGTCGGGGCCGCTTACTTCTGTTGCGCGAAGTTCCGGCTTCACGGCCCTGGCGCGGCCATTGCCCTGACTGGATTTTTTTGCGGTTCAAAAACCCGTATCAATCGCCTGATTTTATGGAGAGATTTCGAAACCTCGACTTCCGGCCTAGGTTTTTTCGAACACAACATCTCTTGCGTCCGCACCGTCTATTGGCTTAGTTTCCTGGTCCTAGACAAGGTTCCCGCAGTCGGACGCTGAATGCACGCATGGTTGACACAACCATAGCGTGTAGTGGATTTATGGCGTGGCAGGTGTGGCATGGAAGGCTCGGGGCACGGTGGAAATAGGGGAGGCGATGCTGTTGGAAGCGCAGGCACAGCAGGTTTACGACACAGACAGCACCCTGGATGCCGGTAGCCCGCGCGATTTATCGGGTGAGGGCCGGCTGGATTCGGCGCTGGCGCTGCAATGGAGCCGCGTTCGCGCCCGGCTGCAGGATGAAATCGGTGAAGTCGAGTATCGCAACTGGCTCCGTCAGGCCGCTCTTCACGGGCTGGACGGCGATGAGATTACGGTGATGATGCCAACGCGCTTTCTGCGCGATTGGGTCAACAAGGAATATGGCGCGCTGTTGACCAGCCTGTGGCAGTCGGAAAACCCTGCTGTTCGTCGGGTCGATATTCGCACGCGCCCGGCCGGCGGGAGTACCGCGGTGCCCAATCTGGCGGAGCCGAGCGCCGTTCCTGGCAAATCGACCCAGCCCACCCGCCGGGATGCCGAAGACCGGTCGGAAACGGCAGCTCCGCTCGATCCGCGGTTTACGTTTGATACGTTCGTAGTCGGAAAACCGAACGAGTTTGCCTATGCCTGCGCCCGTCGCGTTGCGGATGGCCATGCCAGTCCCGGCTTCAACCCGCTGTTTTTGTATGGCGGCGTCGGGCTTGGCAAAACCCATCTGATGCACGCGATCGCGTGGGAGCTCTCGCAGCGGGCCGACGAGGTTACGGTCGCCTATATGTCGGCCGAGAAGTTCATGCATCGGTTCGTGAGCGCGCTGCGTCGGCAATCGACCATCGAATTCAAGAATGAGCTGCGCAGTGTCGATGTGCTGATGGTGGATGATCTGCAGTTCCTCATCGGCAAGGACGGCACGCAGGAAGAGTTCTTCCACACGTTCAACGCCTTGGTCGACAGTGGCAAGCAGATCATCGTCTCGGCTGATAAATCACCGTCGGATCTGTCCGGCATCGAAGATCGGCTGCGCACCCGCCTAGGCTGCGGCATGGTGGCCGATGTTCATGCGACTACCTATGAATTGCGCCTCGCCATTCTGGAAGCAAAAGCTGCCCGCGCCGGCGTGCCGGTGCCCGGCCGGGTCATGGAGTTTCTGGCCCAGAAAATCACCGCGAACGTCCGCGAACTCGAAGGCGCACTCAACCGCCTGATCGCGCATGCGCATTTGTTTGATCGCCCGGTCACACTCGAAGCCGCGAACGAGGTACTGCACGATCTGCTGCGGGCCTATGATCGTAAAATCACCATCGAAGAAATTCAGAAACAGGTGGCCGATCATTACAACATCCGTATCAGTGAAATGTCCTCGGTCCGCCGTGCGCGGAATATCGCCCGACCGCGCCAGGTCGCCATGTATCTTGCCAAGCAACTCACCAGCCGATCACTGCCCGAGATCGGGCGCAAATTCGGCAATCGCGACCATACCACCGTGATGCATGCGGTCGCCAAGGTGACCGAACTGATCGCAGCCGACGCTGATTTCGCACAGGATGTGGATCTGCTGAAACGCATCCTGACGGTTTGATGGGGCGGGGGCGACGCACGGACCACCTTGATCGGCTGACAAAGCCGGTGTTCGACCAGCCCTCGATCGGGGTACCCGGCCGATCCCACGGCACCGACCCGGCCTGAAAGAAAGTTTTTTGCGTCTTTTTTATAAAAAAGAAGCACTCGCTCCGGTTATCCCGGTCCCGCCAATTCGATGATGACCGGCAATATCCTGGTCGTCGACGACGAGCCGCAGATACACCGCTTCCTCAAACCAGCCCTGGAAGCGGCCGGCTTCACCGCATTACGCGCCGAAACCGCTGAGGACGCGCTCCGTATGGCGGCCTCGGCCGCGCCGGATCTCATTCTGCTCGATCTGGGCTTGCCTGATATCGACGGTCAGGCCGTGCTTGGCCGCTTGCGCGCATTTTGTCCCGTGCCGGTCATCGTGCTCTCCGCGCGCGACCGCGAGGATGAAAAAATCGCAGCGCTCGACAGCGGGGCGCACGATTATGTCGAGAAACCTTTTGCGCTGGGTGAGTTGCTGGCTCGAATTCGGGCGGCCTTGCGTCCGTCGTCGCATGCCGGCGACCCGATCCCTGGACTGACGCTCCGCAACCTGACGCTCGATCCTGACCGCCGTGCCGCCAGCCTGCTGGTCGAGGGCTATCCGACCGATCTTGGTCTCACACGGATCCAGTACACGCTGCTGGCCCTGTTCGTTCGCAATTACGGCCGAGTGTTGACACATCGGCAAGTGCTGACCGCGGTTTGGGGGCCGGCGCACAGCGAGGATATTGCTTACCTCAGGATTTACGTCAGCCAGTTGCGCCGCAAGCTGACCGACACCGGATTTTCCGTGATCACCGAGGCTGGCATCGGTTATCGTCTTACCGATACCCTACCGCCTAAATAATCAGCAAAATCAGCACAACCACGATCACCAAACCCAGTCCACCTCCGTAATAAAGACCATTGGCGCCGATGAACAAACCGCCATGCAGACCAAATCCGCCGCCCAGCACAAGGAGAATCAGGAGAATAATGAGTAGCAGACGCATGTCGGTTTCCATTCACGTTTTGACGATCAGGATATGATTATTGCCGCGCGCACTTCCAATAGCTGACGTCCATAACCGCCGTCACAGGCATTGAATGGCGACCTTCCGGCAACCCGATGATGCCATCCGTAAGCTTGCGTGACTGGCTTGCTGGCATGCGCGACCAAATCGTGACACCGCGGGCCATCGGCGCCGGCATTGGCGTCGGGGGACGGTTGGGCTATAAAGTGAGGCTAGGCTTATGGGCATTGCGGGTCGGCCGCATCGTGCCGATGTGATGTCGACGTGATTCCCATCGAGGAAGGATCAGGATTATGGGTGGTTTGAGCATATGGCATTGGCTGATCGTTCTCGCGGTCGTGCTGATCCTGTTCGGCTCCGGGCGGGTCGGCAACCTGATGGGCGAACTCGGCAGGGGGATGAGGTCATTCAAAAACAATCTGGCCGATGACCAGCCGAAAGATGCTTCCATGTTGGAGCAGCACGTGCCTGCACCGCCGGTGCAGACGACCAGCACCGATCGCACAAAGGTCTGAGGTAATCTCATGGGCTTCGATTCTCCCGTTCATTGGATCATCGTTATCGGCGTCATCGCCCTTTTGTTCGGCGGTTCCCGCGTTGGCAACCTGATGGGGGAGGTCGGTAAGGGCATCAAGGCGTTCAAACAGAACGTGTCCGATCACGACCCCGCCAAGCCGGCCGCGACGATCAATCCACCGGCTCCGCAGGTGCAGACCCGTGTCGCCGAGGGCGCTCCACCCGCTGAAACGCCGGTTCGTCAACCTGATCCGGTCAGGGCGTCGGATCAGACGCGTCTTTGACCACACCGACGCTGATGCACAAAAGCCTGCTGCAGGCGGCGCATGGCCTGATCGCCATCGGCGCGCGTATGGATGCGCGCGGCTGGGTTCCGGCTTCGTCGGGTAATCTGTCGGCGCGGCTGGATGATCAGCGCATGGCGATCACGCGCAGCGGCGTTCACAAAGGTCGCCTGACCGAGGCCGATATTATCGAGGTCGATTTCGATGGCGTACCCCGCCGTACCGCCGACAAACCGAGCGCCGAAACCCTGTTGCACTGTCAGCTCTATCGTCATTTCCCCGCGGTCGGCGCCGTCTTGCACGGCCACTCGGTCGCGGCGACCGCACTTTCGATGGTTACCCACGAGGAGTCTCTGATCCTGCAGGACTATGAGATTCTCAAGGCTTTCCCGGGTATCACGACGCATCAGACCGTGGCGAGCGTGCCGGTGTTCGACAATGATCAGGATATCGCGCGTCTGGCTGACGTGATCGCGCCCTCACTCGAGGCGGCACCGATCGGCTATATTCTGCGCGGCCATGGCGTTTATGCCTGGGGTCCGGACATCGAGCGTTGTTTCTGGCGGCTTGAAGCCCTGGAATTCCTGATATCCTGCGAGTGCGAACGGAGACTGATGCGATGAGCGGCCTGCGGATTTTCGACGATAACGCCCCCGGCGCACCGGTGCTCGACACCGATGATGCCACTGAGATCGCAGCCCATCTCGCGACTATCGGTGTGCGGTTCGAACGTTGGGACAGTCCGGTGACCCTGCCCGCCGATGCGGAGGCGGATGCGATCCTTGAAGCCTATCGCCCCTATCTCGACCGGCTGATGGGTGAAACGGGTGCTGGCACTGCAGATGTCATCAAAATGACGCCCGATCACCCACAAGCCGGCGCGCTGCGTGAAAAATTCCTCAACGAGCACAGTCACACCGAGGACGAGGTCCGGTTCTTCGTCAGTGGCGCCGGCCACTTCGTGATGCACACCGAGGGCAAGGTGTTCGATGCTCTGTGCACCAAGGGCGATCTGATTTCGGTGCCCGCTAACATCCGGCACTGGTTCGACGCCGGCGAACGACCTGATTTCATCGCCTTGCGCATCTTTACCGATCCGTCGGGCTGGGTTGCGCATTTCACCGGCGATGCGATCAGCGCGCGCTTTCCCGTCACCTGATACCGGCTGACATCGACTAATGCCTGACACCGCGCCGCCGGCGGTCGTGCTGCTCGATATCGAGGGCACGATCGCACCGATCAGCTTCGTGCATGACGTGCTGTTTCCCTACGCGCGCGTGCGTCTTGCCCGTTTCCTGGCAAGCCACGCGAGTGAGCCCGACATTGTGGCGGCTTTGGCCGAACTTGATCGGATCACGCCAGGCGCGCCGCCACTGGAAACGTTACTGGCGTTGATGGACCGCGATGCGAAACTCGCGCCGCTCAAACATATCCAGGGTCGGATCTGGGCGCAGGGCTTCGCCGATGGCGCGTTGACCAGCGATTTCTACGCCGATGTGCTGCCCACCCTGCAAGCCTGGCATGACGCCGGCACCACCCTTGCGGTCTATTCATCCGGTTCCGAACAGGCCCAGCGCCTGCTGTTCCGCCATAGTCCTGCCGGTGATCGACTCAGCCTGATCAGTGAATTTTTCGACACCAGGATGGGCCCGAAACGGGAGGCTGCCAGCTACGCCGCGATCGCCCGCAGCCTTGCGGCGCCCGCCGGGAGCATTTTGTTTCTGTCCGATGTGGACGCTGAACTCACCGCGGCGGCAGCGGCCGGGTTTGCGGTCTGCCAGCTGGTCCGTCCGGCAGATGGGACCCTCGCCGGTACGACGCACCCTCATGCCGCGAATTTGACCAGCGTCGCCCGGCAATTCGGCCTATCCCAGCCGCAATAACGGAGGCTGCTCGATGTCAACGCTGACCCAACGCCGGTGGACGGCAACGCTGCCCGCACGACTCAAGACGGACCCATGGCGCGCCTTCGGCCTCGGGCTGCTCGCGGCCCTGGCATTGCCGCCTTTTTATCTGGTGCCACTGCTATGGTTGGTAGTCCCCGGCTTGCTGCGCAGCCTCGCCCGGGCAGGCGGCTGGCGCCGCGCGATCTGGATCGGCTGGTGCTTCGGCTTTGGCTTCAACCTGTTCGGTCTGTTCTGGGTCACCGAACCCATGCTGATCATGGCACAGCAATTCTGGTGGGCGGTGCCAATCGCGGCACCCGGTTTGGCCGCGGCCACGGCCTGCTATTTCATGCTCCCCGCCGTCGCGGTGTACTGGGTTCGGCCGTTCCGCAACCAGGCTGCCGCCGTGGCGATGGTTCTGATGTTCGCGGGCGTCATGGTGATGGCCAATCTGGCCCAACAATTTCTGTTCACGGGGTTTCCCTGGAATTTCTGGGGTGCGGACTGGGCGATTCCCGGCGAGATCGGCGTGATTATGATGCAGCCGGCCGCCTGGGGCGGTATTTACCTCCTCACTTTGCTCACCTGTATTGCCGCGGGTTTGCCGCTGCTCGGCCGGCGCGGCTGGGTCGCGAGCGCAATACTCATGGTATGCTGGATCAGCTTCGGCCTCATCCGTACCGGCGCCGGCCCGGCGCCGGACCGTACGCTGACAGTTGCGATGATCCAGCCGCGCTTCCCGGTGCCGGGCAGTTTCACGCGGCCCGCGCTCGAGGCGCGCTGGCGGCGCGACCTTCACATGACGCAGCAGGCCATGCAGCAGGCGGGTACCGGCCCGAAAGTCATCGTCTGGCCGGAGACCGCGAGCCCCGCGCTATTGCAGACCGATGCATCGGCGCGCGCCGCGATCGCCGCCATTACCGGGGCGACGCCTGTGCTTGCCGGGTCGTTTCGTTACGGTCGGACCGGTAAGGTCTATAATTCGCTTATCGCCGTCGATGGTCCAGGTCCGGCGGTCGCCTGGTATGACAAGTGGAAACTGGTACCCTTCGGCGAATACACGCCGGCGGTCATTCCATTCAAAATAACGCCGGGCGGCGGTTTTGCGGCTGGCCCGGGCCCGCGCACGCTGCATGTGCCCGGGATACCGGCGGTTGGCCCGCTGATTTGCTACGAGTCGATCTTTTCCGGCCAGATCGTCGACGCGGCTGATCGCCCAGGCTGGCTGCTTAATATCAGCGACAACGCCTGGTTTGGCGACAGCACCGGCCCGCGCCAGAACTTCGCGACAACGCGGTTGCGCGCGGTCGAGGAAGGGCTGCCCCTCGTGGTTGATACCAACTCGGGAATTTCCGCCGTGATCGGGCCGCATGGCCGCATTCTGGCCCGGCTGGGCCTTGATCGCCGGGGTGTCCTGGTTCATCGACTTCCGGTTGCATTGGCGCCAACACCCTATGCCAAATTCGGGCTAACGATGGCTGGGATCATTGCATTTTATTCAGTGGCTCTAGCGTTTGTTATGCTTATATTCTCTATAACGCCTTAGGTTAATGTGACAGAAAAAAAATGTCTTAAAATTTGATCGAGCTTGCAGAATTTTGAAGGAACTGCTATTGCAGATTGTCAGGTCCGTCCTGTAATGGCGATCTGTGGTAGAATTAGCCTCATGATGTATTTTTTTCTTAAAATATAGACAAGGTAATATGTTTTGACGATACTAAGGCAGAGTGAAGGCTAAAAATTTGGGATAGCTCGCTGGTTCCGGCTTTTCAGGCCGCAGCGTAAGAATGACGTAAGCGGCACCATGACGGTGTTATGATCAAAGATTACAATCGATTTGGCAGCGGTGCCCTTGGCGGCCCGACGCTCGGAGAGCCAGAAGTGACCAGGTTGGCAAATGAGATGAGTGACCGTAGCGAGCGGGATGGGCGTCCAAGTCCGATCGATGTCCATGTCGGTTCACGCATCCGGCTACGGCGTACGCTCCTGGGGATGTCGCAGGAGAAGTTGGGTGATGCTCTCGGGCTGACCTTCCAGCAGGTTCAGAAATACGAGCGCGGCGTCAATCGTGTAGGTGCATCACGCTTGTTCGACATCTCCCGCGTGCTCGATGTGCCGATCAGTTTCTTTTTTGATGATATGCCCGAGGGGATGGATGCGACGCCGATGTCCGGCCCACGTGGTCGCAGCCACGGCTTCGCTGAGACACAGGAGCCGTTTGGTGTCGGCCTCGACGATCATATGACCAAGCGTGAAACGCTCGAACTGGTCCGCGCGTATTACCGCATTGCCGAACCCACGGTCCGGAAACGGATGTTCGATCTGATCAAGTCGCTTGCCCCGTCCGACACGTTTCCGTCCGAATAAGGCGAGGGCGCCGGCACGTCATGCCGTTGGCAGACGTTTTAGCGTCGCATGATTGCGACAATTCGCAGCCGGCGTTTAAAATCTTGCGGTGGGGTCCGAAATGGCGCGTGGACCGGGGTCATTCGGCGCATCGATATTAAAGCCTGAACATTAAAGCGGTTCCGTGCTTGTGAAGGCGTGACACACTTCGCTACAAGCATAGGCATGAGGGAACAACCCAAAGCGGCACCGATCATCGCACCCAGCCTGCTTGCCGCCGATTTCGGTCGCCTGAACGACGAAGTCGCGGCCATCGGGCGGGCAGGGGCCGATTGGCTTCATCTTGATGTCATGGACGGGCATTTCGTTCCGAACATCAGTTTCGGTCCCCTGGTCATCAAGGCGCTCCGCCCGCATACCAAGCTCGTGTTTGACCTGCATCTGATGATCGCCCCGGTCGACGCCTATCTTGCCGAGTTTGCCGCGGCCGGCGCCGATCACATCACAATTCACGCCGAGGCCGGGCCCCATCTGCATCGCTCGCTGCAGGCGATTCGCGCGCTGGGCAAGAAAGCCGGTGTTGCGCTCAACCCCGCCACCCCGGTCGATGCGGTGGCCAACGTGCTCGACCTGATCGACATTATTAATGTCATGACCGTCAATCCGGGTTTCGGCGGTCAGAAATTCCTCGCCAGCCAGTTGCCGAAAATTGCGGCTCTGCGCGCGATGATCCGCCAGACTGGCCGCGCCATCCACATCGAAACGGATGGCGGCATAGACCCGGTCACGGCCTTGCAGGCGGTTGAGGCCGGTGCCGATGTGCTGATCGCCGGTAGCGCCATTTTCGGCAAGCCCGACTATGCCACCGCCATCGCGGCGCTCAAGTCTTCATGACGAGCGCCCGGTCATGAGTGAGGGTGGCCCGATGATGCGCGGCGCCCGGCAATGGATGGCCAAACTCGCCACGCTGCGTGGCGGCGGTGTGCCGGACGCGCCGGCCTTGCCCGTGCGCGATCCC
This sequence comes from Acidiphilium sp. PA, assembly GCF_026191915.1. Lineage (GTDB taxonomy): Bacteria > Pseudomonadota > Alphaproteobacteria > Acetobacterales > Acetobacteraceae > Acidiphilium. The sequence goes on along the minus strand of NZ_JAIMBY010000001.1, from coordinate 116,423 downwards.
TGGCCCGGCGAGCCTGGCCGCGGGGCGCGGATCATCAAGGGTGAACTCGAGTATCGCGGCGCGCTGCGCCCGTTGCGCCCGGGCGGTTTTACGGCAAGCGATGCTTCACCTTTGATGCTCGCGCATATTCACGGCTTTAGTTGGCTGCGCGATCTGCGCGCCCTCGGCACCGATGCTGCCCGCTCGCGCGCCCGCGCGCTGATCACGGATTGGATCGGCTGCGATCAACTCCCCGCCCTTGTAACCGCGCCGCCGGTCAGCGGTGCCCGTCTCACGGCCTGGCTCGGCCATTACGATTTCTTCGCGGCCTCCGCCGATGACGATTTCCGCCAGATGCTGATGGGCCGCCTGGTGCACGATGCACGGCACCTGGCCGCTGCCCTGCCGGTAGAAGCACGCGACGGGCGCGCGTTTACCGCCATCAAGGGGCTGATCGCCGCCTCGGTCGCCTTGCCCGAACATGCGGCCTTTCTGCCGCGCGCCCTGAAATTTCTGGTGCCGGAAATTACTCGCCAGATCCTGCCGGATGGCTCACACGCCGAACGCAGCCCCGCCGCCCACCTTGCTGCGTTGCAGGACCTCACCGAGATTCGCGCCTTGCTGCAATCCGCCCGCGCGGAGGCTCCGCCGCAGCTGCCGGGCACGATCGAGCGGATGGCTGTGGCGCTGCGCGCACTCCGCCATGCTGATGGCGGCCTCGCACTGTTCAATGGCACCGCGGAAGACTGGCCCAATTTGATCGACCTTGTGCTGAGCCAGGCCGGCCGCACCGGGCGCAGCAATGTATCGCTCGCCCAGTCGGGTTTTCATCGCCTCAGTGCGGGCAAGACGACCATCATCATCGATGCCGGCGCGCCGCCCGGCCAGGGGATGGACCGGTTCGCCCACGCCGGAACGCTGGCGTTCGAATTCTCGGTGGGACGCGAACGGCTGATCGTAAATTGCGGAGCGGCGCCTGCTTCCGCCACCGATTGGTGCGATGCGCTACGTGCCACCGCGGCTCACTCCACGCTGATCATCGCCGATGTCTCCTCTTCCGAAATCAGACCTGAGGGCCTCGGGCGCAGACCGAGTAGTGTCGAGCTCACGCGCCACGAGGCAAACGGGGCCCATTGGCTAGAGGCGAGTCACGATGGTTGGAAAAAACCGTTCGACGCCATTCATCGCCGCCGGCTTTATCTGTCCGAAAGCGGCGAAGATCTGCGCGGCGAAGACAGTGTCGAAGCCGGCCAGCCGCAGCCCTTCACGCTGCGGTTTCACCTTCACCCCAACGTCACCGCGAGCATTCAGCAGGATAACGAAGCCGCGCTGCTCCGCCTGCCATCGGGTCAGGGATGGCGGCTGCGCGCGGGTGGTGCTGCCCTTACCGTGGAGGAATCCATCTATTTCGGCGGCACCGAGCCGCGCCGTGCCGAACAGATCGTTCTCACCAGTACCCAGGATGGCCTGCAACAGGTTAAATGGGCTCTGACCAAAATGGGCTGATCGCATGGCACGCATTCTTTTGACCGGGGGCGCCGGCTTCATTGGCTCGCATACGGCGGTCGTACTGCTCGAGCGCGGCTACGATGTCGTGTTGCTCGACGATTTCTCGAACGCCGCGCGCGATGTGCCGTCCCGCCTGCACCGGATCACCGGTGTTTCGGTGCCCCTGATCGAGGCGGATATTCGCGACGAAGCGGCAATGGCCGCCGCCCTGGCCGCATTCCCGATCGATGCGGTCATTCATTTCGCGGCGAAAAAAGCGGTTGGCGAGAGCGAGGCCGATCCTCTTCTCTATTACGATGCCAACATCGTCGGCACCGTGCGCCTGCTGGCCGCGATGCACCGGGCCGGCATCGGGCGCATTGTGTTCTCATCCTCCGCCACTGTCTACGGCGAGCCGGATGTCTGCCCAATCACCGAAGGTGCGGTCCTGCGCGTCACGAATGTCTATGGCCGCACCAAGTTGGTGATGGAAGGCATGATCACCGATCTGGTGCGGACCGGCACGTTGCAGGCGGCGGCGGTGCTTCGTTATTTCAACCCGGTCGGCGCGCATCCTTCCGGCGTGATCGGCGAAGATCCCAGCGGCGTGCCGGCCAATCTGATGCCCTATCTCTGCCAGACCGCCGAAGGCCGGCGGCCGCATTTGAATGTATTCGGCAACGACTACCCGACGCATGATGGCTCGGGCGTGCGTGACTTCATCCATATCATGGACCTCGCCGAGGCCCATGAAGCCGCACTGCGCCGCGTGCTCGCCCATGACGGCGATTTCACCGTCAACCTCGGCACCGGCACCGGTTACTCGGTATTCGACATGATCAGCGCATTCGAGGCGGCGACCGGTATCAAGGTTCCGTACAAAATCGCCCCGCGCCGCCCCGGCGACGTCGGTGCCTGCTACGCCGACCCTGCGCGGGCTGAGGCTCTGCTCGGCTGGCGCGCGACCCGTGGCATCGAAGACATGTGCCGAGACGCTTGGCGCTGGCAGAGCAAAATCGCCCTGACCAACCAGTCCGCGTGAGCGCCATGCGTCCGCGCGCCCCCATTACCGTGACCTTGCTATGCGCTCCCGCCACCTCGTCTATCTGATCGGCGAGGACTGGTTTTTCGCTTCGCATTTCTATGCCCGCGCCCGCGCCGCCCGCGCGGCCGGGTGGCACGTCTCGGTCATTACCCGCACCGGCGCCGCAGCTTCTGGCTTGCGCGCCGAGGGCTTCGATATCCACGGCGTCGATTTCAAGCGCGCCCGGCTCGACCCGATCGCGGAATTTGGCCTGGCCCGGCGCATCGCCGCACTCTACCGAGAACTCCGCCCCGATCTGGTCCACCATGTCGCCCTCAAACCCATTCTGCTCGGCAGCATCGCCGCCCGCATCGCGGGCGTTCCGGCCATCATCAACGCCCCGGTCGGGCAGGGATTCGTGTTCGCCTCGCGCAGCGCCAAGGCACGCCTGCTGCGGCCGTTCGTCAGCACGGCCCTGCGGGCGACCATCGGTGCGCGCGGTGCCATTGCGGTGTTCGAAAACGAGGAAGATCGCCGCGCGATGATCTCAGCCGGTGCCATCCGCGCCGATCATACCGCTCTGATCCGTGGCGCCGGCGTCGATCTCGTGCGGTTCAGGCCCCACGTGCCGAACGCCGCGCCCATCCGCATCGTGCTGGGTGCCCGTATGCTGCGCGACAAAGGCATCCGCGAATTCATCGAGGCCGCGGCGATTCTGCACGGGCAGGGGGCGGAATTCATTCTTGCCGGCATGCCGGACCCCGGCAATCCCGCCTCGCTGGCCGAAGCCGATCTGCGCGCCGCTCGCCATGTGACCTGGATTGGCCGTTGCGATGACATGGCGGCCCTGTTCGCGACCTGCCACATCGCCTGTCTGCCTTCGTACCGCGAAGGCTTGCCGAAATTCCTGCTGGAAGCCATGGCGTGCGGCCTGCCGTGCGTTGCGACCGATGTAACCGGCTGCCGCGACGCGGTGGCCGCGGACCGGACCGGCCTGCTGGTGCCACCGCGCGATGCACCGGCCCTCGCCGCCGCCCTCGCGCGTCTGATCGCCGATCCGTCGCTGCGTGCAACGCTGGGTCAGGCCGGGCGCGCACGGGCGGCGCAGCTTTATGCCGAGCCGGTTATTTGCGCCGAGACGCTCACGGTCTATGAACGCGCTATCACACAAGGAGCAGGGCGATGAAATTTTCTGTCGGACGCCTGATCGCCGTAGCGGCGCTGATCGGCCTCGCGGCACGGCCGATGGCAGCCACCATCGGCATTGCGCACGCCGAAACACGGATCGGCGCGGTTTCGACCAATTTCCGGCTCCTGGGGGCCGACGACAAGGTCGTCGTCGAACGGCTGGAAGATCCGAAACTCCCCAACGTCGCCTGTTACGCCAGCTTCGCCAAAACCGGCGGCGTCAAGGGCAGCCTCGGCGTCGCGACCGACCCGTCGCGATTCGCACTCTCCTGCATCGCCACCGGCCCGGTCACGCTACCGACCGGGCTGCCGGCAAAAAAACAGATCGCGGCGATCTCTGCCTCGTTCCTCGTCAAGCACTTCAACCTCTATCGCCTGGTCGACCCCGATCACAAGGCGGTGGTCTATATGCTGATCAGCACGAAAATCATCCACGGCTCGCCGGCTAATGCGGTATCCGCCGTGCCGGTCAGCGGAGGCTGATAAAAGATCAAGGCAAGCCAACACCTTTTAAAAAAAACAAAAAACTTCTGTCCTTTCGTTCTGTGCCGTTGAAACCGTTTCCGCCGATTTGAAGGCTCTGTATGCACGATAAAATCACGATCCAGCGGGCGCTGATCTCGGTGTCCGACAAGACCGGTCTGCTCGATCTCGGCCGCGCCCTGGCCGGCTGCGGCGTCGAAATCCTGTCCACCGGCGGCTCGGCGAAAACCTTGCGCGACGCTGGCATTCCCGTCATCGAAGTCGCCGACTACACCGGCGTGCCCGAAATGCTCGATGGTAGGGTCAAAACCCTCGTGCCGAAACTGCACGGCGGCCTGCTCGGACGGCGCGACCTGCCGGCCCATGTCGCCCAGATGGCCGAGCACGGCATCCCGCCGATCGATCTGCTGGTCGTCAACCTCTACCCGTTCGAGCAGACCGTCGCCAAAGGGGCCGCGTTCGACGAATGCGTCGAAAATATCGATATCGGCGGCCCGGCGCTGATCCGCGCGGCGGCAAAAAACCACGATTCCGTCACCGTCATCACCGATCCGGCCCAATACCCCGATCTGACCGCCGCCCTCGCCGCCGGGGGCACCACCCTGACCCAGCGCCGCCATTACGCCGCCGCCGCCTACACCCGCACCGCCACCTACGACGCAGCGATCGCCACCTGGTTCACCGCCCGCAACGGCGATGCCGACCCCGATCTGCGCGTGACGGAAACCGTGCCGCCGCAGACCGGCGAGATTTTTCCTGCGCGCCTTGCGATCGCCGGGCTCAAGCACCAGGCGCTGCGCTACGGCGAAAACCCCCATCAGGTCGCCGCCTTCTACAAGACCGGCGACCGTCCTGGCGTGGCGACCGCGCGGCAGTTGCAGGGCAAGGAATTGTCCTACAACAATATTAACGATACCGATGCTGCCTATGAATGTGTCGCCGAGTTCGAGCGTCCGGCCGTCGTCATCGTCAAGCACGCGAACCCTTGTGGTGTGGCGACAGGTGCCGACCTCGCGCAAGCCTGGGATCGTGCCCTCGCCTGCGATCCGGTCAGCGCCTTTGGCGGCATCATCGCCGTCAACCGCCGTCTCGATGCCGTATCAGCTGAAAAAATGGCTAGTATTTTCTCCGAAGTGATCATCGCACCCGACGCTGAACCCGAAGCGATCGCCCTGCTTGCCCGTAAGAAAAACCTCCGCCTCCTGATCGCCGGGGCCGTGCCGGACCCCAGTTCCGATGGGCTGACATTTCGTAGCGTCGCAGGCGGTTATTTGGTGCAGACCCGTGATGCCGGCCGCATCGCGCGCGATGACCTGAAAATCGTGACCCAGCGCGCGCCGAGCAATGCGGAGTTCGACGATCTTCTGTTCGCGTTCCGCGTGGCGAAGCACGTCAAATCAAACGCGATCATCTATGCGCGCGCCGGTGCCACCACAGGGATCGGTGCCGGTCAGATGAGCCGAGTGGATTCCTCACGTATCGCCGTCCTGAAAGGGGGGGAGAGCATTGCCGGCTCGGTTGTCGCCTCCGATGCGTTTTTCCCCTTTGCCGATGGCCTGATCGCAGCGATCGAAGCGGGGGCGACCGCCGTCATTCAGCCCGGTGGGTCGATCCGCGATGCGGAGGTGATCGCCGCGGCCGATGCAGCCGGCATCGCGATGGTCTTCACCGGTATGCGGCATTTCCGCCATTGAGCCCGCACCCCCCCGGCAAGATTTTCGGCGAGGCAACGGGTCCCCAGCGCCTCGGCCTGCCTGATCCGGCCCGCATGAGCGAAGCCCAGCGCGCCGCCCATGATGCCATCGCCGCCGGCCCGCGCGGCAAGGTCGAGGGCCCGCTTGCGGTCTGGCTGCACAGCGCCGAGCTCGCCAACCGCGCCCAAGCGCTTGGCGAATACTGCCGCTTCGGCTCCTCCCTGCCGCCGCGCCTGTCCGAACTCGCCATCCTGGTCATGGGTGCCTTCTGGCAAGCCGGGTTCGAATGGCACGTCCATGCCCCGATCGCCGAGGCGGCCGGGATTGCACCTGCGATCATCGCGGCCGTCAAGGCGGGCGATCAACCGATCTTCACCGAACCTGACGCCCAGGCGGTCCACGATTTTGCGCGCGAACTGCTCCACACTCGCGCGATATCCGACGAGACCTATGCAATAGCCCGCCACGCAATCGGCGACCGTGGCGTGGTCGACCTGGTCGGTGTGCTCGGCTACTACGGGCTGATTTCAATGACAATAAAAGCGTTTAGAGTTGGTATTCCGGAATAAGTTATAATAATTAGACAAAATTTTATTATTTAAGTAACGATGTAGAAATTTCTGTCAGTATTTCTTACATCTATCCAGATATGAAACGATTAAGAGTTTGAAAAATAAACATTAATTATTTGGCACGAAGTTTGCTTAGGAATGTCAGGCTTAACCTTCTATAGGACATTCCGATGAAAAGACTTTTGCTCGCTTCCGTATTCAGTGTCGCTTCCATCGCCGGTTTTGCATCGGCCGCCCTGGCTGGTCCAATCGCACCGTTGCTGACCCTGGGTTATTCGATCAACGGCGGATCAATTACCACTCTGGCGTCAGGTTATGGTATCGTAACGACGGGATCAATTAGCAACGCCGTTGTGCAGGCCACCGTTACCGGTCAAACCAACTTCGGCCAGTTCGTCAATTTTGATCTTAATATCGATGGGGGTGGGTCCATCACGGCGCCGGTAACGGTCTACCTGACGGAGAGTGGTCTTACGGGCGCAGAAATTCAATCAATTTCCGGTCAATTGACAAATAATACAAACAACACGCCTGCCGCAGCGTCGCTCGAATATACGCTTTACGGCTCTTCGACCAACGCGATTTACAGCGGTACGGTGCTCGGCAGCAAAACCATCTCCGGTCTCAACGTCGCCAACGTTTATGATGGCGCATACAATACCGGGACTGATCTTTACTCCATCACGCAGGCCATCACCATCACGCCGAACGTCTCTGGCGACACGTCTGTGAGTCTTGACGGGTCTGTGAACGTCCCCGAACCTGGTTCCCTTGCGCTGCTTGGCACCGGTCTGCTCGGCCTGGGCCTCGCCTTGCGCCGCCGTAACCGTAATCGCGCCTGATCAGCCGCGCCAACGCGCGATCCTGGCGCGTGTCGCCAGGATCGCCGCGGCCATGCTCCAGCGCGGGGCCGCGGTGATCCAGTGCATCGTCACACTGCGATCGGCGAGGCTGGTCTTGTACCGGTCATCCCCCGCCAGAAAATCATAACCGTCCAGCCCACGCGCCTGATAATGCCGCATCGCCGCGACGTGGCATACCAGCCCGGGCTTTTCGTGGGGTTGCGCGGGATTGTACGCAAACCCGCTCTGATAGGCGCTGACACGGCCGCGCCAGACGAAATTATACAGATACCCGATGACGCGCGCCCCTGCCGCCACCCGCAACACATCCACCACGCCGCACGCAACACCGCGTGCCACCAGCGCCGTGTGAAACCGCTCAAATCCGCGCGCCGCGAACGCCCCTGCTTTGCCGCGCGCCTCCCACGTCTGCCGGTGCCAATCCGCCAACGCCGCCAGCCAAGCATCGGCCTGCCCTACCGTTGCAGCCCGCGCCACAATGATCGGACCGCTGACCTCATACCGCCGCCACGCCCGATTGATCTGCTGGCGGGTATTGGCCGAAACAAGATCGAGGCAGTCGGCGCCGGTCGCGCGCAACCGCGCAAGGTCACGCCAGGGTGCCACGCGCTGCATCCCGCCATCCGTGACGCCGGCGCGCTGCGCCGCCGCCGCATCATCGGGGCCCACACCTGACAGGCGCAACATCGAGCCTAACCCGGCGTGCGGCCGCAACGCAGCTTCGAACCACGCCGCCCGCGCCGCCGGCCGGTCCCGCACCACCAGGGGCCCGTTATGTTCGATGAAAACGTTGTCTTCATCCGCGACTCCTGTTTCGGCGAGACAATACTGGCTCAGCCCGAATCGCCGTTGGCCATGCCCGAGCAGCCCGATCGCAACGATCCGTCCCTCCGCCTCGATCGTCAGTACCAGCGCGCGGCGAAACCGCTCATCGAACCGGCAGCCCAGCCATAACCACGATTGGAACACCGAACCATCGGCCTCGGCCTCGACCCGCCGCCACAGATCCCCCAATTGCTGCCCGTCCCCAGCTGGGCGAAGCGTCGCCACCATCCCGCCGCCGGTTGTCCATCGCTTGTTCGACCCGGCCATCCATGTCATCGTGTCATCGTATTGGAATTGCCGAAAGCCGCAATGTTCCCGGATATCCTGCCTAACCCCCGCCCCGTGAGCATGCGCAAGCCCATCAGGGTCGCCACCGTGCTGATCGATACGGAGGAAGATTTTGATTGGGCGGACCCCACCGAAGGCACGGACTACGCCACCGCCTACCTGACCCGCATCGCGGATCTGCAGCCGATCTTCACGGCGCACGGCGTGGTGCCGACCTATCTGGTCACCTACCCCATCCTCGAAAATCCCGATCTCGTGCGCCTGTTCGCCCGCTACCGCGATCGCGGTGAAGCGGCGCTGGGCATCCAGCTCCACCCTTGGGTGACGCCGCCGTTCGAAGGGTATGGCACTCCCGCGCAATCCTTCGGCGGCAATCTCGCGCCGGAGGTCGAAGCCCGCAAGCTCGCCGCACTGGGCACGCGCTTCACCGCCTGTTTTGGTGCCGCGCCGCTGGTGTTCCGCGCCGGCCGCTACGGCCTCAGCCGTCAGACCGCTACCCTGATCGAGCAGGCTGGCATCCTGATCGATACCAGCATCGCGCCGCGAACCTCGATGCTCGATGAAGCCGGCCCCGACTACAGCCGGATCGATTTTTCCCCGTTCTGGTTCGGTGCCCGGCGGCCGATCCTCGAGCTGCCGCTCGGCCGCGCCATCGTCGGCTGGGGCGGCAGTGTCGGCAGCCGGCTCTACCGAGCCTTGATCCGTTCGAACGGCGCCTGGGCACCGCTCGCCGGCTTGCTCGCGCGGATCGGCTGCGCTGAACGTATCACCCTCTCACCGGAGGGCAATGACCCGCGGGCCATGATCCGCCTGGTCAGGGGCCTGCTCAACCGCGACCAGAGTATTCTGCCGCTCAGTTTCCATAGCTCCTCGGTGGCTCCCGGCCGCAATCCTTATGTCCGTTCGCGCGCCGATCTGCACCGTTTCTACGACGACCTCTCGTCGATCCTCTGCATCCTGTCCGATGATTTCGCCTGCCGCTTCGCCGCCACCACCGATATCCTCGCCTTACTCGATCAACCCCTCGACCCGGGTTGCCGGTAATGAGCGCGCCCGACGGCATCATTCTGATCGCGAATAACTTTCCACCCGTGCAAGGTGGCTCGGCGGTCGTCTACGGCGCGCTCGCCCGCGAAGCGGCGCCAGTGGTCAGCGTGCTGGCACCGCGCGTCAGCTATACCGATGGCCTGCCTTTGATCGGCTGGCGTGAACACGACCGTGCTGCTGCGCAACCCCGATCCGGTGCGCCCGGCTACCGCGTTCAACGGCTCGGCCTGCTGCGCACCCCGATCGGCGGTCCGCAGCGCGGCGGTGTGGGGCGGCTGCGCTTCATCGTCCGAGATTTGATGATCCGGTTGCGTATTCTTGGGGCGCTTCGCGCCATGCTCAGTTCCGGGCGAATCCGGGCGGTCTGCATCGGCGAACTTGTGCCTTCGGGTTGGCTGTTCGCCGTGCTGCGCCGCTGGCCCGGCGTGCGGCGCATTGTCTATATCCATGGCGAGGAAATTACCACGCGCGACGATTACGACCCCGATTGGTCCCGCCGCCGCCGCAGCCTTGCGGCCGCCGATGCCATCATCGTGGTCAGCCGCTTCACCGCCGAAGCGGTCCGCACCCTGCTCGCCGGTACGCCGGCGCCGCCAATCGTCCTGATCGAAAACGGCGTCGATTTCCGCCGCTTCTCATCGAGCGCGCGGCGCCCTGACCTGGTCGCGCACTACGGTCTGGAGGATAAATTCGTCTATGTCTCGGTGTGCCGCCTGCTCGAAAAAAAGGGCATCGACCATGCGATCCGCGCCTTCGCCTTGGTCTGGGCCGATCACCGGGAATGCCGGTTTCTGGTTGTTGGCGCCGGCCCCTATGCCGATAATCTGCGTGCCATCGCCGCCGAATCCGGTGTGGCCGATGCGGTCATCTTCGCCGGCGCTGTCGCGGATGTCGATCTGGCGGACCATTATGCGCTGGGCGATGTGTTCGTAATGCCCAACCGCGCGCTGCCCTCGGGCGATACCGAAGGCTTCGGCCTGGTGTTCCTGGAAGCCAATGCCGCGGGCCTGCCGGTGATCGCCGGACGCGATGGCGGCAGCGTCGATGCTGTGACGGATGGGGTCAACGGCCTCGTCGTCGACGGCCACGCCATCCCGACGATCGAAGACGCGATGCGCCGGCTACACGATGATCCCGCCCTGCGCGCCCGTATCGCCGCCCAGGGACTTGCCTGCGCCCAAGCCGCGGACTGGCAGGTCAAGGCGCGTGACTTCGTCGCTGCCTGCCTCGACCGCGCGCCCGGCCCTCGTTCCGGGTGACCCAGCATGACGGCGGATGACAGCACGGCCGGTCCGGCGCGCTTCCTCGCCTGGTCCGCGCTCGATGCAGGGACGATCGCCCGCTTCGTTCACCCCACGGTCGACCTGTTCGCAAGCCACCTCTGGTTTGATCTGCTGGCCCGCGCCGCCGCGCCGCCCGGCCTCGCGCCCGGATGCGTCGCCATCGCCGATGCGGTAATTCCGGTCTGGTGCCGGCGGGGGAGGGTGGTTGGCGGCCTGTCGAGCCCCTATTCGCTCGTCTTCACTCCGCCGCTCGGCACCGCACCGGCTACTGTCGGCGGCGCTTTTGCCCGCATCGCCCGCCGCCACGGTACACTCCGGCTCGATGCCCTCGATGCCGCACAACCGGGGCTCGCCCCATTCCTCGATGCGGTTGCAGCCAGCGGCATCATCGTCCAGCGCTTCAGCCATTTCGGTAATTGGCATGCCCCGGTCGAAACCGCCGAGTTCGACGCCTGGCTCGCCACCCGCCCGGGCCGCTTGCGCAGCACCATCACTCGCAAACTCAAACGCGCGCGGGGTGTCACATCGTTCAGTTTCATCGACTCCGATGCGGGCCTTGCTGCCGGCATCAGCGCCTTCGAACAGGTCTACGCCATGTCCTGGAAACAAGCTGAACCCTTCGCTGCGTTCAACGCCGCCTGCATGCGCAGCCTTGCCGACGCCGGTCTGTTGCGTCTTGGCATTCTCGCGACACCATCGGGCCCGATCGCCGCGCAATACTGGGCGGTGTCCGGCGGCAGCGCCATGCTGTTGAAACTCGCGCATGACGAAGCCCATACCGCCTTATCCCCTGGAACCGTCCTGACCGCGCAAATGCTCGCCGCCATTCTGGCCCGGGACCGCCCCGCCAGGCTCGATTTCGGTCGTGGCGATGATCCCTATAAACGCCTCTGGGTCGATCAGCGGCACGAACGAATCGGCGCCCTGCTGATCAATCCGCGCCGACCGGCGGGCGTGCTCGCACTGGTGCGCGGTCAGGTTGGTGCGTTAAGACGTCGGCTCAGAAAACGGAAGGACAAGACTTAAGCAAGCGCTTCTTTTTTAAAAAAGAAGCAAAAAACTTTTGGTCCTATAGGGCTGTGCCGGTGCCAACGCCCGTGTCCCGGATTAAGAAAATTTTTTTGCTGCTTTCTTCCAAAAAGGCAGTACTTCCCTACCCCTTCTGCCGAACCAGGACCCATTCTGCATGCGTATTCTCTACAGCCACCGGATCCAGTCGCGCGATGGCCAATCGGTCCATGTCGAAGACCTCGTCGCGGCTTTCCGTGCCGCGGGCCATGAGGTTCTGGTGGTCGGCCCCTCATTTTACGAGTCGACCGGTTTCGGCGCCGAAACCACCTGGGTCGCCAGGCTGCGCGCCGCCCTGCCTGGCGCAATCGGGGAACTGGCCGAACTGGCTTACAACATCCCCGCCTGGTGGCGGCTGCGCGGAGCGGCGGCCGCCTTCAACCCTGATCTCATCTACGAACGTTATAATTTGTTCTACCTCGCCGGCATGTGGCTCGCGCGTGAGCGCAAAATCCCGTTTCTGGTCGAAGTCAATTCACCGCTCGCCGAAGAACGCATCGCCCATGGGGGGCTGAAACTGCACGGTTTGGCCCGTTGGACGGAGCGTGCGGTGTGGCGCGCCGCGACCCGTGTGTTCGCCGTCACTAAGGTGCTCGGCGCGCGTATCACCGCAGTCGGCGTCGATCCCTCCAACCTCGTCATCACGCCCAACGGCATCAACCTCGACCGTTTCCCGCCCCGCCCCCCAACCACGGGTCGCCGCGCGGTGCTCGGCTTCATTGGTTTCGTCCGACCCTGGCACGGTATCGAACCGGTGATCACCGCGCTGGCCGAAAGTCCCGACAAATTCGATTTCGTCATTGCCGGCGAAGGTCCCGCCCGGCCGATCCTCGAATCCATGGTTGCATCGGCGGGCCTCGCCGCTCACGTCAGCTTCGCCGGTCTGGTCGCGCGCGAGGCGGTGCCCGCCTTCCTTGCCGGTATCGATATCGCGCTGCAACCCCGTGCGGTCGACTATGCCTCGCCGCTCAAACTGTTCGAATATATGGCGGCCGGCTGCGCCATCGTGGCGCCGGATCAACCCAATCTCCGTGAGATCCTGGTGGACGGCGAGACCGCTCTGTTGTTCGAGCCGGAAAACTGGGCCGCGCTCTGGGCCTGTATCGCTCGTCTTGCAGCCGATCCCGCACTGCGGACCCGCCTCGGGCAGGCCGCACGCGCCGAGGTGATCGGCCGTGACTACACCTGGGCCGGTAACGCGCGCCGGGTTATCGCATCGCTGCCGTCATGAGCCGTAAGCAACGCATCCTGCATATCTTTCCGAGTTTCGCCGCCGGTGGCGCACAGATGCGCATGGCGGCACTTGCCAATCATTTCGGTGCACGCTTCACTCACACGATCATCGCGCTCGATAACGACACGGGTTGCAGCGACCGGCTGGAGCCGGCTCTTGACGTCGTATTTCCCGCCGTACCGTCTGTGAGTCAGCCGCTGCCACAGCGCCTCCGTACGATCGCCGCCGCCATCCGCGCTCACCAGCCTGATCTGCTGGTGACCAGCAACTGGGGCGCGATCGAATGGGCGATCGCCAACCAGCTTGGTCCCCGCATCCGCCATATCCACACCGAAGATGGCTTCGGCCGTGACGAGCGTGACCGTCAGTTGCGCCGCCGGGTTTGGACGCGCCGGCTGTTTCTCCGCGCGAGCACCACAATCGTTCCCTCGCAGACTTTGTTGAACACGGCGGCGACCGTATGGCGGCTGCCTGCCCGGACCCTTCATTACATCCCCAACGGCATCGATCTCGCCAAATTTGTCCCCGCCGGGCGACCGGTCGGCGGCCCTGCCGTGATCGGTTGTGTCGCCGCCCTGCGGCCGGAGAAAAATCTGGCTCGCTTGCTGCAAGCCGCCGCAATCGCGCGGCGCCACCACGCATTCGATCTGGTGCTGGTGGGGGATGGGCCGGATCGCGCAGCGCTGGAAACCATGGCGCGCGAGCTGAGCCTGCCGGTGCGCTTCCTGGGCGCGCTAGCCGATCCCGCACCGGTTTATCGCGATTTTTCGATGTTCGCCTTGAGCTCGGACACCGAGCAGATGCCTCTTTCGGTGATGGAGGCGATGGCGTCCGGACTGCCCATCGCCGCGACGCGCGTGGGCGATATCGCGCGCATGGTCGCACCGGATAACCTCGATTTTCTGACACCGCGCGATCCGCAGGCGCTGGCCGCGGCCATGGTCGCCCTGCTGGCGGACCCGGCACGGCAGGCTGTGATCGGTTTTGCGAACCGTGGTCACGCTGAACAGCATTTCGATTTCAGTGTGATGGCCGCGCGATGGGAAGCGCTCATGATACCAAACGATTCCATCGAGCAGCGCGACAGCCTCTAGAAAATTCGCATTCCGATCTCGATGATCGCCCACCAGAACATGAGCGCCAGAGCAATCATCACCGGAATTGCGATGCGCAAACTAAGCCGCTCATGATCGCCCGTTCCAAGTCCAGGCTGGACCTCACCTTCGTACTGATCCCAGGTTCGACGATCGGGCCGTACGAAGACGGTCCGTCGGCGCGAACCAAGCGCCCAGCCGCGCCGGCGGGTCTGTTCGCCAAAGCCACCCGCGCTATGGGGGCGCTTCGTCATGACGTGCGACAAGGAACGATAGATGAGCACTCCGGTGGAACGATAGACAATGCCAATATCCATGAAGTTTTTCCCAAAAAATGACTATTACACCATTTTTAAGTTTCGTCTTGATTGTTTATATTAAAAATATGTTAACACGTAGTTAATTGTTTTGAGGAAAAAGAAGGGCGACTGACCTGAGCCTTCGTTGTTTGCGTATCGGGCAGCCCCGTTTCGTGGTATCTTCCTGCTATTATTAGCGTTTTGACGTCGGACGCCAATTAATCTGGCGGTAGAACGCGACGTATAGGGAGATTTGAGCACATGTGTGGCTTCACCGGATTGTTTGCCCCGCGAACCGCGCGGCCCAACGCGCGCGCTATCGATCCAGCGCTGCTGCATCGCATGACAGCGGCCATCGCTCATCGTGGTCCGGACGACGAGGGATTTTACACCGAACCAGGAATCGGGCTCGGGTTTCGCCGCCTCGCCATCATCGATCTGGCGGCCGGTCATCAGCCGATGGCCAACGAGGACGGAACGGTCATCATTGCCTTCAACGGCGAGATTTATAATTTTCAGTCCCTGCGCGACGAGTTGCTCGGTCTCGGCCATGTCTTCGCGACGCATTGCGATACCGAGGTGATCATCCACGGCTGGGAAAGCTGGGGCCTCGCCGTACTCGACCGGCTGGACGGTTTCTTTGCCTTCGCATTATGGGACCGCCAGCAGGCAACACTACTGCTGGCCCGTGACCGGCTCGGCAAAAAACCACTCTACTATGGCACCGCGCCGGACGGTACATTGGCCTTCGGCTCGGAACTCGCCGCTCTGACGCCGGTTCCCGGCCTGACCGACCGGCTCGATCCCGTTGCGCTCGAAGATTATCTGGCCTTCGGCTACGTCCCGGACCCGGCCTCGATCTATCAGCGCATCCGCAAACTGCCGCCCGCGCATTTCATGCTGATCGAGGCGGGCACCCCGCTGCCGCCGCCCCGCCGCTACTGGACCCTGCCGCAACCCACCACGCCGCCCGCAGGCCTCGCTGATGCCGCGGCCGAGTTGCGTACCAGGCTCGACAAGGCGGTCGCCGCCCGGATGATCGCTGATGTGCCACTCGGCGCGTTTCTGTCGGGCGGGGTCGATTCCAGCGCCATCGTCGCCCTGGCTGCGCGTCATGCCAAATCGCCGCTGCAAAGCTTCACGATCGGATTTCCCGGCGCGACCGATGAACGCGCCACAGCCGCCGCCATGGCGGCGCATTGCGGCGTGGTCCACACATCCGAAGTGGTCGCACCGACCGACGTGATCGACGCCGCCCGCCACCAGGCCGAGGTGTTCGGCGAACCTTTCGGTGATCATTCCTCCGTTCCCAGTCTTGCCGTCGCCAGGCTGGCGCGCACCGGCGTCAAGGTCGCCCTGTCCGGCGACGGGGGCGATGAGGTGTTCGGTGGCTACCGCCGTTATCGCTGGCATGCCATCGCCGATCAGGCCCGCCGCCTGTTGCCCGATCGCGCCCGGCGCGCTTTGCTCGCCCCGATCGCCGCCGCGTATCCCAAGCTCGACCGCGCGCCAGCCTGGCTGCGCGCAAAAACCACGCTCACCGAAATCAGCCTCGATTCCGCCCACGGCTACTACCGGACAATTTGCAAACTGCAGGATGCCGAACGGCGCGGCCTGATGTCGCCCGCATTACGATCCATGCTCGATGGTCACGACCCTGCCGCCGGCATCGTCGCCGCCCTCGATACTGACGCCGATCCCCTGCGCGCCGCCCAGATGGTCGATCTCGCAACCTATCTGCCGGGCGATATTCTGGTGAAAGTCGACCGCACCAGCATGCGCAGCGGCGTCGAAGTCCGTTCGCCGCTGCTCGATCCCGCGCTGCTCGCCTGGGGCATGGGTTTGCCATCGGCGCTCAAGCTGCGCGCCGGCCAGGGCAAATCGGTGCTGCGAACAGCCGTTTCACCGCTGCTGCCGCGCGCTGTGCTCGATCGGCCCAAACAAGGGTTCGTCGCGCCGATCTCCGCCGAATTGCGCCGCGTGGCACCGCGCCTGCGCGGCACCCTGCTCGGTCCCGCGATGCTCGATACGGGCTGGTTCGACGGTACGGCGATCGGCCGCATGATCGACCAGCACGAAGCGGGGCAGCACGATCATGGCTGGAAACTCTGGCACCTGCTGGTGCTGGAAGGGTTTCTGGCCCGCCACACCGGCGCCCCCATGCCGGACGCCACCCCCGTTCTGGTCGCCTGACTACATGACCGATCCGATCGATCTCCCGGCCGACGCCGGGCTGAAAAGCCTCGCCCGTGAAGGCTCCGTCCTCTCGCGCACGGCGCGCGGTGCAGGCTGGATCGTTGGCTGGCGGTTCATCAACCGCATTCTCGGGCTGATGAGCACGTTGATTCTGGTGCGGCTGCTCGCCCCCTCCGCATTCGGGATCGTAGCCCTCTCGATGAATTTGATGTTCAGCCTTGCCCAGTTGTCCGAGGTCGGCATCCAGGGCGCGATCATCCGCAACGAACGCCCAGACCGCGAACTATACGATACCGGCTTCACCATCAACGCGATCCGTGGTTTCGCCACCGGCATCATCATTGCGGCGTTCGCCGTCCCGATTGCCGGGTTTTTTCACAATCCGGATATGGTCGACGTGCTCTATGTCGTAGCGATCGGTAGCTGCGTCAGCGCGCTCGAAAACATCGGCGTGGTCGACTTCGTCCGCTTCATCGCGTTCGACAAGGAATTCCAATACAAATTGGTGCCGCGGATCATATCGGTGATTTCCGGCATCGCGCTCGCCTTCTGGTTGCGCAATTACTGGGCCTTGGTGTTTGCAATCCTGATCAACCAGGTCGCGACGGTGGCGATCAGTTACTGGATCCACCCTTACCGCCCAAGCTTGACCCTGTCCGGCTGGCGGCGGATTTCGGGCTATTCCAGCATGATCTGGTTGATCAATCTGGTCGGTGTCGTGCAGGGTGCGACCAGCAACATTGTGATCGGGCGGGTTTCCGGCACCGCTGATGTCGGCGTCTACGGCGTGGGGACCGAAATTTCCGGCCTGCCGAGTTCGGAACTGATCGGCCCGCTCTGCCGCGCCGCTTTCGCCGGTTTTTCCGAGGCGCGGCAGGGCGGCGACAACGGTGCCGTGATGATGCTGCGTCTGCTGGGGCTGATGGCCCTGATCACCGTACCCGCCGGTTTCGGCCTGTCGCTGATCGCCTACCCGATCATCAAGCTCGGCTTCGGCGCGAAATGGCTCGGCGCGGTGCCGATTCTGGAGATTTTCGGGATTGCCACGACCGTGACGATCTTTGGCTCGATCGCGGGCACCTTGTTCGCGGTGCAAGCCTGGCTCAAGGCCAGCCTGAAACTCGATATCGGGCTCACCATCCTGCGCGTCGGCCTGTTGCTCATATTGGTGCCACGCTACGGGCTGATCGGCGCGGCGGTCTCTGTCTCGACCGTCGATGTGGTCGCCCAGACGGCCTATTTCATGGTGATGACACGACGGCTGCGCGTCGGCGTGATCGCGATTTTCGCACGCATCTGGCGCACGCTGATTGGCGCTGGCGTGATGACGACCGTGCTGCTGGCGGCGCATCTCGGCTGGGGCCCCTGGGCCGGACGCAACCCGATTTTGGCCATGCACATGGTAGGGGCCATCGCACTCGGGGTCGCAAGTTACGGCCTGACCGTTGCAAGCCTCTGGTTGTTCAGCGGCCGGCCCGATGGGGCAGAAGCCGATCTGCTGCTTTCGGTGCGCCGCCTGCTGAAGCGGTGAACGATCGGTCGCCGCGGGCGATGTCAACCGCCCTGGTCAAATCTTCAGGCGCGCGAGCGTACCAGCCGCGCGGCCCGCAGGGCGAGCAGCACGGCTAGCAAGGGCGGCAACGCGATCACCGCCTGCCACCACGCCGTCAACGCGGCCGCCGTTGCGGCCCCCGTCAGATACAATGACATCGCGCCGATCTGACGCCAGGTGATCGGCTTCAGCCCGCCGCTCTGCATTCCAGGGCGAAGTGCGCGGATCACACCCATCATGATCATCGTCAACGTCGTGGTGAACACCACGGTCGGGATTCCTGGCAGATCGATCGCGCGCGCCGCAACGCTCTGAATACCCATCGCACCCGCCGCCAACAGGATCAGCACGAACAACGGTGCATGATATACCGGGTGCGGCAGCACCGCCCACAGCACCGCGACACCGACGAGACAAACCGATTCGATCAGCAACAACCGGTGAACCTGTGTTGCGGATGATGCGATCTTGTCATGCAGCACCGTCGCGCTGCCACTGCCGATCGCGAAGCCCACAAGGGCTGCCAGCGATCGGGCAGCATCGAGCAGATGGCCTCTGCCGAGCGCCAGACCCAGCAGTGCGGTGTTCCCGGTCATCGCCGAGGTGAACACATCGTGCAGCTTGAGGAAGGCGAACACGTCGGCGCTGCCGGCGGCGAACGCCAGCGCACCGATGATCCGGTCCGCTGGCGTCAGAGTTGGTGTGTTTGCATGGTCCATACGGCGGGTCTATTCCACATCCCCCGCCGATTGGACAGCATTGCCGAAGACGGTTTCGTCGTCTTATTCAGCAGCCACCATCGCGCTGCGCCGCGTTGCGGCGCTCACCACGGCGAGCACCACGATATTAGCGATCAACGCGATGATGCCGACGTTCAAATCCTTGATCGCCTGCGGCAGAAACGGCATCAGGCTGCCGACCGAGGCATGGCTGAACGTGAGCCAGGCCGCGACGCCGACGCCGACCACGATCCCCGCCATCGCCCCCTGGCGGGTTGCGCCGGAATTGGGAAACAGGCTGGCCACCAGGGCCGGGAACATCTGTGTCACGAAACTGTAGCCGACCAGCAGGAGCGTCACGATGGTCGAGTTGCCGGTCAGCGTGAAGAAGACGGCAATCGCCATCACCACCGGCACCAGACATTTTGCCAGAAACACGATCTGATCATCGGTCGCGTTCTTGTTGTAGGCACCGTAGAGATTCCGTGCGGTCAGCGTGGCCGCGGTCATCGTGATCATCGAACCGGGGACCAGGGCGGTGAGCACGCCGGCGGCGCCGATGACGCCGACCGCCCATGGTGGCAAGGTCGCGACCACCAGCTTGAACAGCGCGAGATTGCTGGCGGCGCCTTTAAGGGTTGGTAGTTTCAGGACCGCAGCGAAGCCGACGAAATAGACGAATAACAGGATCAGCTGATAAATCGGCAAGACCATCGCGTTCTTGCGGAACACCTTTGCCTCGCGGGCGGTGTAGCAGCTCGCCAGCGAATGCGGCCACATGAAGAAGCCCAATGCGGTCAGCAGCACGGTCGAGACGAACCACCAGACCGACTGGCCCTTGGGCGCGAAGGTGAGGAAGCCGGGCCTGGCCTTGGCGATTTCCGTAAACATCGCACCAACGCCGCCGTACAGATGGATTGGCAGATAAATACCCAGGAACAGCACGACCGACAGGATCATGATGTCCTTCGCGACGGCGGTCCATGCCGAGCCGCGTACTCCCGAGATGATGACATAAACCGTGACCACGGCGGCGCCGATCAGAACGGCCACGGTGTTGGATACGCCGCCATAGCCCGCGGCGACGACGATGATGCCAAGGCCAGTGAGCTGAAGGACCAGGTAGGGGATGAGGGCGACGATGTCGACCAGAGCGACGATGATGCCAAGTGCCGGACTATCGTACTTATGTGCAAAGAAATCCGGCTGGGAAACCAGATGATGCTGCTTGGCGTAAGTCCAGACCTTCGGCAGCATGAAATAGCCGAGCACATAGGCGATCGTGCCGTAGGCGAGGATGTAATAGGCCGGTGCTCCCTGACCGTAGGCGAACCCCGAGGCGCCGAGGAAGGTGAACGTGGTATAGATTTCGCCGGCCAATAGCAGAAACACCAGAACGAATCCGAAGCCGCGATTGCCGACGGTCCATTCCTCGAGTCCCATGGCGTGGCCGCTCCGTGCGCCGATGCCGAGCAACAATGCCAATACAGCCGTGAGGCCGAGCAGAACGAGGGCGATGGTCATCGCGCGTCTCCCCGGTTGGCGGGATCGATCGCGTAGACGATACCCATGACGATCGCGAGCAGTACGATCCAGACCGAGATCCATCCGAGCGGGAACGGCATACCCAGAATCAGCGGGTATACGTGGTTATGCACAACCGGCCCTGCCAACATCAAAACGCACGGAACGACAGCAAGCCATTGAAATGGTTTCATAATTGCCCCCTTGTTATGTGTGCCCAGCGCTTCCTCGCGATACTGTGTGCCGAGACGCGGTTGCTGACAAGCGGTGGAGAGGGACGGGGGCTGGAATTCGCGTTTATCGCCCCTTCAGGCGTGATGGTGTACCCGCCCGCCCCGGTCCCGATCGGGCCGGTGCGATCGGGACGATCAGACGGGACCTCTACCGCCGGCGGACAAGATCGTTGATAAAGCCAAGCTTTTCGATCACCGCGGGCGAGAGGATGAACGGATAGAGGTCACCGTGTCCCATGCTGCGCGCCAGGCTGTTCATGGCGAATGTCAGCGGTAGCCACATCGCCACCATCTCCTCGATGGACGTCGCGCGATACGGGTCGAAATCGGCCGCCAACGGCGCCGTACCGGCGGCTTCACCGGGCGGCTGAACCCGCAGGCCGAAAGCGGTCGCCGTTTCGATCGTATCGACGATGTGCAGATATTGCGCCCAGGTCTCCGCGAAATCCTCCCACGGATGCGCCGTGGCATAGGCGCTGATATAATGGTCCTGCCAGTCCGGTGGCGCGCCTTCGGCGTAGTGGCGCTTCAGCGCTTCGGCATAATCTTGCCGGTCATCGCCGAACAAGGCACGGCATTCGGCGAGTTTGTCGCCGTCGCGCACCAGGATGTCCCAGTAGAAATGACCAATTTCGTGGCGGAAATGGCCCAGCAGGGTCCGGTAGGGTTCACCCATCGCGGCGCGGTTGCGCTCGCGAATTGCGTCTTCCGCCTCCTCGATATTCAGGACGATCACGCCCTCGTCATGGCCGGTCAACGGCTTCGGCTTGCCCGCGACGGGCGCGAGGAAGCGGAACTCCAAACCATGGGCCGGATCTTCGATACGGTCCGGAATCGGTAAGCCGAGTCGACGCAACGTGTAAATCAGCCAATGTTCCGCTGCCTCTATCTTGCGGAACCGCGCCAAATTCGTCGTAT
The DNA here is from genome assembly GCF_026191915.1 of Acidiphilium sp. PA. Classification (GTDB taxonomy): domain Bacteria; phylum Pseudomonadota; class Alphaproteobacteria; order Acetobacterales; family Acetobacteraceae; genus Acidiphilium. The sequence continues at coordinate 94,852 of NZ_JAIMBY010000001.1, read as the reverse complement.
CGTCGAGATCCGGCACGATCCGGTTGAACCGGCATGCCTCGCACAGCGCCGCACCGTCACCCAACTCGGCAGGCACCACCCAGTTGCACGCATCATACAAAGCGTTCGCGCAGAACCGGACGCGCCGCTCAGGCGTCGCCAGCGGTTGCCACAGCCCGGACGCGCCCGCCTCATTATCCAGACACACCAATGCGCTCAGCGTATCTGCATCAGGCAGATAGCCGAGCCAATGATGGCAGGATTGGCAGTACCGGTTTTCAAAATAAAGCCGGGCACCGCAAGATTGGCAAAGAAAAAGTCGCATAACGCATGCCCCGGTCGGGGCAGTTTCGCCCAGATTACTTGATCTTGGCTTCCTTGAAAGCCACGTGCTTGCGCACCACCGGGTCGTATTTCCGGAACTCGAGCTTGCCCGTCTGTGCCTTCGCATTCTTGCGCGTCACATAGAAAAAGCCGGTGTCGGCGGTGGAAATCAGTTTGATCTGGACAGTGCTTGATTTGGCCATGAGTGTTCTCCGATGCGGGGGATATGAGGGACGCGACCGTCCCGGTCAAGTCCCGTGCGCGGAGGGGCTGGGTGGCGGAGTTCCCGATGCCGCCAGCAGCGGCCGGACCAAGGCGGCATGATACGCAACCGGATCGTCGATCAAGGCGGTGGCTGCCGCGAAATAACCGTTCGCACCCACTGCGGCAGGGCAGGAATCCCGTAACGCCAGGATTTCGGCCAGCGGTATCGGCGCCCTTGCGGCACGTGTTTCCGCCAGCGGTTTCGCAAGCATGTTATCGCCCGCCTGCAGCGTGGCGAGCTGCTGGTCGAGCACGTTGGTGCCCAAACTGACGCACACCTGTGGAAACACCCCCAACCCCTGCAGCGGCCAACCGCGGGGTGCGATCATCCGGCTCCACGTTACATATAGTTCGCCGCCGCCCGGTAAAGTGGTCAGGCTCTGCACCAGGCCTTTGCCCAATGTCGCGCTGCCGACCACGACGGCGCGGTCGTTATCAGCGAGCGCTGCCGAAAACACCTCGGCCGCGCTCGCTGTGGCTCCATCGACGAGAATGATGACCGGCAGACCGCGCGCGAGATCCGCCCCCTCGGCATGAAATAATTTATCCGCCGCCGGATCGCGGCCGATCGTGCGAATGATCGTGCCATGGCTGAGCAACGTGTCGATACTGAGCACCGACTGCCGCAACACCCCACCACGATTGCCGCGCAGATCGATCACGATCCCTTTTGGCTCCGGTGTTGCCGAAACCAGCGCACCCAGGGCTGCCGCAAATTGTTCGCCGGTGTCGTGGTCGAAGCCGATGACCCGGATCACCGCGATCCCATTGTCCATCGCGCCGAAGACGCTCTGGATCGGTACCAGCCCCCGGGTCAGGCGGATGGTCTGAGGCAGGCTCTTGGGCGGGCGCACCGTTATCCGGATCGTCGAGCCGAGCTTGCCGGTCAAACGCCCCTGCAGCGCGGCGAGATGTTGTCCCGCCGTCGTCTGACCGTCGATCGCGAGAACAGCCATGCCGGGCGCCATTCCGGCCTGGTCGGCCGGGCCGGACGGGGCCACCCGCGCGATCAGGATCGCGCTTCCCTGGCGGCCCAGCGTCAGTCCGAGTCCGGCATGACCAAGCCGCATCGCCCGATCTTCAGCGGCCTCGTGCGGTGCCTCGTAGCGCGAATACGGGTCGAAATGATTGAACAACTCGTCGAAAAAACTTCGAATCACGCCTTCGGTGCCGGCCCGCGCCAGTGCGGGCGAGGCGGTGAACGCATGCGCCGCCACAGCGGCACAGGCATCGCCCCACGCAGCGGCATCCGCCGGCGGTGGGGCATTGGCCGCGAACAGCACGCGATTCGGGCCATAAAGCAGCAATTTACCCGCTTGTTTCTGCACCGTCAGGTCCGGATCGAGCGCGGTGATACCCGACAACCCCCAGACCGCCATTTGCGGAATGCTCAGCGGTTCGAGCGTGCGCGGTGCGATGAATGCAAGCGCCGCACCCCACACGGCGCCCGCGCGCGCCTGATCGAACGCCGGTGCAGCCGCATACGCGCCGCACAATGGCAGCACGACGCAGAGCAGCGAGACTGCCCGCCAGAACGATCGTGCCTTGCGTTTGCTCATCGCTGCTTGCGCTTGACTGATTTCGGCGCGCGGCCGGGCGATTTGTTCCGCTTGCCGCGGGGGTTTCTGCCTTCCTTGCCGGAAAATCGTCCGGCTTCCGGCCGGTCGGGGCGCGCCCGGCCGCCCTCTATCATTGAAAACAGCAATCCGCCGGTCACCGGCTTGGCCTCGCGCAGGCGCACCGTGACCGGATCGGCCAGATGAAACACTACCCGGCTGCGTTTGCCCGACAGCGTGCTGGTCGCCTCGTCGAAATGCCAGAAATCATCTGCCAGCAGTGCCATCGGGATAAAGCCTGAAGCGCCGGTCTCGTTCAGCGTCACGAACAGGCCAAACCGAGTCACCCCGGCGATCCGCGCGGCGAAATCCTCACCGATCCGCTCGGTCAGATACGCCGCCAGATACCGATCGGTCGATTGCCGCTCGGCATCCGTCGCGCGGCGTTCCGTGATCGTGATGCCCTGGGCGATCGCCGAAAACTCGGCACCGGCTTCGGCGGTCAGCCCGTCGCTGCCCAGCTTCAACCCGGCGATCAGCGCGCGATGCACCAGCAAATCCGCATACCGGCGGATCGGTGAGGTGAAATGCGCGTAGGATTTCAGCGCGAGGCCGAAATGCCCGATATTTTCGGGCGAATATTCCGCCTGCGACTGGCTGCGCAGCACGGTTTCATTGACCAGCGGTGCGGCATCGGTCCCGGCGACCAGCTTGAGGATATGGTCCAGATCGCGCGGGATCAGCTGGTCGCTCTGCTTGAGCGAAATATCGAACGTCGCCAGCAGCGAGCGCAGCGCATCGAGTTTTTCGGGCGAGGGCGGCGCGTGGATGCGGTACATGCAGGGCTGGCGCAGCCGCTCCAGCTCCTCCGCCGCCGAGACATTGGCGAGGATCATGAACTCCTCGATCAAGCGGTGACTGTCCAGCCGGGCGCGCGGCACCACGCTCGCGACCCTCCCGTCCTCGGTCAGGGTGATCTGGCGCTCCGGCAAATCCAGATCGAGCGTGCCGCGCGCCTGCCGCGCCGCGAACAACGCCCGGTAAGCGGCATACAAATGATCGAGCGTACCCTTGGGCAGATCGGCGCTCGATCCCGCATCATGCGCCGTCTGTACCGCCTCATAGGTCATGCGCGCGAAGCTGCGCATGAGGCCGCGGCCGAACCGATGCCACTGTTTGCGCCCCTCGGCATCGATCGTCATCTCAACGAACAGGCACCCGCGATCCTCGTTCGGCCGGAGGCTGCACCAGCCGTTCGACAGGGCCTCCGGCAGCATCGGCACGACCCGATCCGGGAAATACACGGAATTGCCGCGCAGCCGGGCTTCGCGGTCGAGCGTTTTGCCCGGCCGGACATAATGCGCGACATCGGCAATCGCGACGATCAGGCGGAACCCCGATCCATCGGGCTCGGCGAACACCGCATCGTCGAAATCACGCGCATCGGCCCCATCGATCGTGATCAGCGGCACGCCCCGCAGATCGGTCCGCTTGCCCAAACGGGTCGCCCTGGCGGACTCGGCTTCGTCGATCGCGGCCTGCGGGAAATCGACCGGAATGCCGAGCGAGGCGATCGCGATCAGACTGATCGAACGCGCATCGCCCATCTTGCCGAGATGCTCAATGATCCGGGCCGGCTTGGCCCCATGGCCGAAGGCGGGCAGGGGGGTCGCGCGCACGACATCGCCGCTGGCCGCGCCGTTGGTTTCACCCACCGGCACCATCCATTCCGAGCGGCTTTTGCGCTCGACCGGCTCGATCCAGCCACCTTGTGTTTCATTGGACTTCGCTGCCCGGAACACACCGATGATGGTCGCCGGCTCGTCATCGAGGCGCTTGAGCGTACGCCCCTCGTACCGATCGCCGTCGATTCGCCGCAGCCGTGCCAGTACCCGTGCGCCGGGCGCGAGTGCGGGTTGGCCGCGCTGTTCGGGTTGCATGAAAATGATCGGTGGCCGTCCGTTCTGGTCCCAGCCGACCGGTCGCGCCAGCGGGTCGCCATCGCGATCGGTGCCGGTGATCTCGACCACGCAGCGCTCGGGCAACACTTCGGCCCCGCGCACCTGCTTGCCGCCCGCGCGTACCAGGGCGCCATCACGCTCGAGCGTGCGTAGTAGCGCGCGCAACGCAGGTTTCTGGTCCGGCGTCAGGCCGAACGCGCGCGCAATATCGCCCTTGCCGAGCCTGGTGCCCGCCTCGCTCAAAAACTGGCGCAGCACGGCCGCGCTGGGCAAGCCTGGCTCGGGCGTGCCGTATCCGGGCTTTACGGGTCTTCGTGTCATGCCGACGGCGTGCCTTCGTTGGGGTTCCGATCGACGGATTGCATGGCGATCGCGCCGTCCAGAAACCAGAGCCTCTGGGTTTGGTTCACAGTGTCGCCCCACGCGTCAGCTGATCTGTTCAATCGGTTCGACATACCGCCAATGTGGCGCGCCGACAACGCTGAGGCAGCGTTGCGCCCGGCACCACACAGCAAGTTTTCCAACTATGGCGTTCTTGCCACAATCAGCCGGTCGAGCGAGGCGTTGAACAGGGCCCCGAGTAACAGCGTATAGGCGGTGAGATAAAACCACATCATCAACCCGATGATGGTGGCCAAGGGGCCATAGGTGTGGCTGTAGGCGGCAAACTGCCCGACGTAGACGGCAAACCCATAGGACAGGATCAGCCACAGCAGAATGGCGACGGCAACGCCCGGGATCACGGTATGACCAAGGTCACGCCGGAACGCCGGGCCATAGCGATACAGCAGGCCGAGGGCGACGGCCATGAACGCCATCATCAGCAAAAACCCGATCACGATGGCAAGAATGGCCGACTCTTTGCCCAGGCCGAAAAATGTGAACAGCAGCGGCAAGCCCACCAGCACGCCGATCGCGATGACCGCGGCTAGGATCGCAACCAGCGTCATACCCAGCGTCACCAGCTGAAACCGGATGATGCCGCGTGACTCGTCGCGCTTGTGGATCACGTTCAGCGCATAGATCAGCGCCTTGGTGCCGGAGGCGGTAGAATACAGGGTAAACACCAACGAAATGGCGAGCCCGATACCCAGGCTGGTCTTGCCGCCGGAGACCAGTTGCTGGATTCGTCCCGCAATCAATTGAAACGCCGCCGGCGGCATCAGATGCTTCAGATAGAGCAGTTGCGGTTCGACCGTGATCGGGTTGAACGCCAGACCGTACAATGAAATCAGCGTCGTGATCGCGGGAAACAACGCGAGCGTTGCATAGAACGCGCAACCGGCCGCCACCAGCGACATCTCGCCGCTCAGCAGCGACATCACGGCGGTTTTCAGGCCGTTCCACCACAAAGACGCATCGACCCGCGCCTTCAAGAGCCCCTCGCCAGAAATTTCCTGATGGCATCGATCGTGGGAGTATCCATCAAGGCCGGTGCGTGGCCCGCGTCCGGCACCGTGAGCGTCGTGGCCCCGGCGCTCGCCATGCTGCCAAATGTCGCTTCGGTAAGCAGATCGCTGTGTTCGCCCCTGATCGCCATCACCGGCACACGGATCGCCTGCCAGATCGCGGACAGATCGGCATCCATCGGCACCGAGGCGCGGATCGGATCGGCGATTGCGGGGTCATAGTGCAGGGCAAACCTGCCACCAGCGGCAGGGCGGGCCGAATACCGTGCCAGATGCCGCCATTGGGCATCGCTCAGCTGGCCGAATGGCGCATGAACGAGCCGCAGATGCGCTTCGAGCGCGCCGATGTCGACAAAGGTGTCAGGGACCTTGATCATGTAGTCACGGATCCGCGTCAGCGCCGCCGCCGGGATCAACGGGCCGATATCGTTCAGAACGAGCCGCGTGACCGGGGTATGCGGCGCGGCGGCGACCATCATGCCGCAAATACCGCCGAGCGAAGTACCCACCCAGGCGACCGGCTTGTTCAGATAGGCCAGCAGATGCGCCAGCGCCACGACATAGCTCGGTGGCTGATACTGGCTCGCGTCGGCCAGCCAGTCGGATCGGCCTCGACCCGGCAGATCGGGGCAGATCACGTGATAATCCTCGGCCAGCGCCTCGGCCAGGGTGTCGAAATCCCGCCCGTTCCGCGTCAATCCATGGACGCAGACAACCGCTGGCGCTGCCGGATTGCCGAATTCGACAAACGCCAGGCGGTGAAAATCAGCGCCTAAAAGATACGGAATCGCGGCCTGCCGTGCCATGCGCGCGAAGCGTCAAATGATCTGGTCGCGGCGCAATGCCGCGCGTTCGGAGGCATTCAGTCCAAGCATGTCGGTCAAAACCTCATCGGTGTGCTCACCCAACATGGGGGGCGGCAACCGATAATCCACCGGTGTTGCCGACAAACGCACCGGATTTGCGACCAGCTTCACCGGATTGCCGTCTTTCCCCGCGATCTCAATCAGATTGCCGCGCGCAACGACATGCGGATCGGCGAACACTTGTTCGAGTGTGTTGATCGGACCGCAGCCGACTTTGATCGCTTCCAGTTCGGTAAGCCACCACGCCGAGTCGTGGGCGGCCAGCACATTGGCGAGGGTTTCAGTCACAAACGCGCGATTGGCCACTCGCGCTGCGTTCGTTACGAACCGGGCGTCGGTGAGCAGATGGTCGAGACCAAATCGCTGGCAGAAGCGCGCGAAGGTCGCATCATTGCCGATCGACAGCACGATATGGCCATCGGCCGTCGCGAAAACCTGATAGGGCACGATGTTGGGGTGTTGATTGCCCAAGCGGGGCGGGTTCTGGCCGGAAGCCAGATAGTTCATGCCCTGGTTCGCGAGCCACGCCACATTGGTATCGAGCATGCCGATATCGACCTGCTGCCCCAGACCTGTCGCTTCCCGGTGACGCAGGGCGGCAAGCACGCCGATGGCGCCGTAAAGCCCGGCAAACAGGTCCGCCACCGGCACGCCCACTTTCATCGGCTGCCCATCGGGCTCGCCGGTCAAGGACATCACCCCGCCCATCGCCTGGATCAGGCTGTCATAACCCGGCCGTTCCGCATAGGGTCCGGTCTGGCCAAAGCCAGTGATCGAGCAATAAATCAAACCGGGATGCAGCTTGCCGAGTTGCTCATAGCCAAGCCCGTAGCGAGCCAGCGTGCCGACTTTGAAGTTTTCGACCAATATTTCGCACTGCGCGACTAGATCACGCGCGAGTTTCTGGCCCGCCGGTTTGGCGATATCGATGGTGACCGATCGCTTGTTTCGGTTCGCCCCCGCGAAATAGGCGCTCTGATCGGTGCCAGGCATCGCCGGCGGCACGAATCCCCTGGTGTCGTCGCCGCTGCCGGGTTTCTCGACCTTGATGACCGAGGCACCCAGATCGGCCAGCATCTGCACGCAGGTTGGCCCGGCCAGCACACGGGTCAGATCGAATACGGTCAGGCCGGCCAGCGGCCCTGATGGCTTCGGTGCCTGGGTGGAATTGACGTGCGACATGAACGACCTCCGAGAGTGGGAGTGTCGGCATAGCGGACCGCCTCGTTCAAGGTCAAAACGGCTTGGCCATCGGGCGAAAGAGCGGACGGGACACGCGCAAGAGAAGCACTTCAATTTCCGACGAGACTTGGCAACCAGATGTCGATTGCCTTGGCGTCGGCCTACGACAACGACCCTACGCCTGGTTCGACAAATAATGCTTCCCTTGCCGTGCGACCCAACCACATGCCTCTGCGGCGGCTGTTTTCAGCCGCGCAGACGGTGCCGTGGCAGAGGCGCACATGTGCGCAGCGCCAAGCGAACGAGCCGGTTTGCCACAATGGGCAAACCGGCTCGTTCGGCATCCTGGGCAAGTGAGATAAGCCGATCGGTCAGAATTAGAGGGCTGACGATCGGGGTATGATGGTCGGCGATTTTCGCCGTCGCATAATCGGACATCGTGGGTTTTTCCTTTTGACAGACCAGCCTTTTTGGCTGACCCCAACACACCACGCCGAAATTACGTTTCGGTTAACAAAAAGGATCACACACGAAAATAACTTTCCGTTGCGGTTCAGCGTTCATTTTCGTCGGCGTCGCGCTCCACCTCGATATCGGTCTCGATAGCGTCGGCGTCATCTTCCAGATCGTCTGCATCCTCGAGAATGTCCTCATCGGCCCCATCGTCCACCGCGTCGACTTCGACATCGTCGCCCGGCACCAGTGCCGCTTTCGGGGATTTTTTGGCATCATCGGGGATTGGCGCATTACGCTTGAGCTTCGGCTGCTCGATCGGCTGCTCGGTACCGCATTTCGGGCAGACGGCCGGCGATTTGCCGAGATCGAAAAACCGCGCGCCACAGGAGACGCAGGTATGTTTATCGCCAAGTTCCGGCTTCGGCATGAGCCCCTCGTGCATATAAGGAAATGGTCGCTTCAGGGCGCGCGCCATGCCACCCATCGTCCGCTATGTCAAACGCGCCACATCATGCTAAGCGCCGCGCCATGAGCTCCGAAACCCCGCACGCCTACCGTTCCCACCGACCCGCCGCGCGGCTGAGCGGTTCAATCACCGTGCCGGGCGATAAGTCGATCTCCCATCGCGCGTTGATGTTCGCCGGCCTCGCGATCGGTGAAACCCGCATCACCGGCTTGCTCGAAGGTGAGGACGTGCTCCGCACCGCCGCCGCCATGCGTGCCCTAGGCGCGACCGTGCGGCGCGATGCGGATGGCGCGTGGGTTGTCGCCGGCACTGGCATCGGCGGGTTGCATAGCCCGGATGATGTGCTCGACATGGGCAATTCCGGCACCGCCGCACGGCTGCTCTGCGGCGTTCTGGCCAGCCATGACATTTTCGCGGTGATGACCGGCGATGCCTCGCTGCGCCGCCGGCCGATGCGCCGCGTCATCGATCCGCTGGCGGCGTGCGGTGCGGTATTCGCCGCGCGCGAGGGCGGTCGCCTGCCGCTCGCTGTAACCGGTGCGGCCGATGCACAGCCGTTGAGCTATCGCCTGCCCGTGGCCTCCGCGCAGGTGAAATCGGCGCTGCTGCTTGCCGGGTTGAACGCGCGCGGCATCACTGAGGTCGAAGAGCCGGAGCCGACGCGCGATCATTCCGAAAACATGCTGCGTCATTTCGGCGCCGTGCTCAGCGTCGTGCCGCACGGCGCGGGCAAGCTGATCCGCCTGCAGGGCCAGCCCGAGTTGATGGCAGCCGATATCACTGTGCCCGGCGATCCATCCTCGGCGGCGTTTCCCATCGTGGCCGCGCTGCTGGTCCCCGGCTCGCGCATTACGATCGCAGGGGTCAATTTGAACCCGTTGCGCACCGGCCTGTTCACCACTCTGCTCGAAATGGGCGCCGATATCACGATCACCAACAAGCGCGAGGCCGGTGGTGAGCCGGTCGGCGATCTGATCGTTGTTGCCTCGACGCTGCGCGGCATCGACGTGCCAGCCGCGCGCGCCCCCTCGATGATCGATGAGTATCCGATTCTGGCGGTGGCCTGCGCCCTGGCGCGTGGCCCGTCACGGCTGCGCGGACTCGGCGAATTGCGGGTCAAGGAAAGCGACCGCCTGGCCGCAACGCTTGCGATGCTGCGGGTCAACGGCGCGCATGTCGAGGTCGAGGGCGATGACATGATCATCGCCGGTGGCGCCAACCGGCTGGGCGGCGGCACCGTGCTGACGCAGATGGACCATCGCCTCGCGATGAGCGCCCTGGTGCTGGGCATGGCCGCGGAGGCGCCGGTGACGATCGACGATGCCCGCTTCATCGACACCAGTTTCCCCGGCTTTATGGGCCTGATGCAAAGCCTGGGTGCCGCAATCAAGGCTGAGGCGGAGGCTGCATGAAACCGATCGTCATCGCCATCGATGGTCCGGCGGCATCTGGCAAGGGCACGTTGGCCCGGCGCCTGGCGGCAGCCTTCAACCTGCCCTATCTCGACACCGGCCTGCTCTATCGTGTGGTCGGCCGCCGCGTGCTCGACCACGGCGGCAATCCGACCGATCCCGACATCGCCACGGCTCAGGCGCGCGGACTCGGTCGTCTCGACCTCGGGCGCGATGATCTGCGCACGCCAGAGGTCGATCTGGCGGCTAGTGCGGTCGCCTCGATCGCCACCGTGCGCGCCGCCCTGCTCGATTTTCAGCGCAATTTCGCCGCCAACGCCGGCGCCGTCCTCGATGGGCGCGACATTGGCACCATCGTGTTCCCGCAGGCCGCGGTAAAACTTTTCGTCACCGCCTCGCTCGACGTGCGCGCCCAACGCCGGTTCGCCGAGCGCCAGGCGCAGGGTCTTGCCGCGACGCTCGATGCAGTGCGTGCCGACCTCGCAGCCCGTGACGAGGCCGACCGGACACGCGCCGCCGCCCCGTTGCGCCCGGCGGACGATGCCCATGTGCTCGATACCAGCACGCTCGATGCCGACCACGCCTTCGCCGCCGCCGCGGCATGGGTCAATCAGGCCTTGGCGAAAGTATAACCCGTTGTTTGGGCTTCTGTGGCAGAAGGGTAGCGCAATCCAACGAATCGAGGCCGGCACGTGACTGATCTGTTCGACCAATCCGCCGCATCGGCGGCATATACCGCCAAGGACATCGAGGTTCTGGAAGGACTGGAGCCGGTCCGCCGGCGCCCTGGCATGTACATCGGTGGCACCGATGAAGGCGCGCTGCATCACCTCGCCGCCGAACTGCTCGACAACGCGATGGACGAGGCGGTCGCGGGGCATGCCTCGATGATCGAAATGAGTCTCGCTGCCGGCAACTGGCTGAGCGTGCGCGACAACGGCCGTGGCTACCCGATCGATCCCCATCCGAAATTCAAGGACAAATCCGCCCTCGAAGTCATTCTGACCACGCTGCACTCCGGCGCCAAGTTCTCCGGTAAAGCCTACGCGACGTCGGGCGGGTTGCACGGTGTGGGCAGTTCGGTCGTCAATGCGTTGTCCGAGCGCCTGGAGGTCGAAGTTGTGCGCGACCGCGTCCTATGGAAGCAGGATTACGCCCGCGGCAAGCCGCTGACGCCGCTGATCAATGCCGGCCCGATGGCGAATCGGCGCGGCACGCTGATCCGCTTCACGCCTGACCCTGAAATTTTCGGCACGCTGCGGCTGAGTGCGACACGGCTGTATCGCTTATGCCGTTCAAAAGCCTACCTGTTCCGCGGCGTACGCATCCGTTGGTCGTGCGATCCGGCGCTGATCCCGCCGGGCAGCGACATCCCTTCCCAGGCCGAACTGCATTTTCCCGGCGGCCTTGCCGATTCGCTAGCCGAGGAACTCGGTAGTGCATCCAAACTGGTCGTGCCCGTCTGGGCCGGGCTGGCCGATCTACCGGATGCAGCCGGGCGGATCGAATGGGCATGCGCCTGGCTGGATAACGGCGATGCCGCGCTCGATACCTATTGCAACACCATCCCGACGCCGCAGGGCGGCACGCATGAGGCGGGGTTTCGGGCGGCGCTGCTGAAGGGGTTGCGCGGCTTCGGCGAGCAGCGCGGCAACAAGCGCACCAGCGTGATCACCGGCGAGGATGTCACGGGCACCCTGTCGGCCAAGCTTTCGCTGTTCATCCGCGATCCGCAGTTTCAGGGCCAGACCAAGGAAAAACTCACCTCGCCGGAAGCCCAGAAGGTCACCGAGGCCGCGCTGCGCGACCGGTTCGAGCATTTCCTCGCTGGCGATCCTGCGAGTGCCGACAATCTGCTGGCCTATGTGATCGAGCGCGCCGAAGAGCGCATCCGGCGCCGCGAAGCAAAGGATACGCCGCGGAAATCGGCGACCAGGCGGTTGCGTCTGCCGGGCAAGCTGACCGATTGCACGCGGGAATCGCGCGAGGACACCGAGATTTTCCTCGTCGAAGGCGACTCCGCCGGCGGCTCGGCCAAGCAGGCGCGCAACCGTGAGACTCAGGCCGTGTTGCCACTGCGGGGCAAGATCCTGAACGTCGCTTCGGCATCGACCGAAAAGCTGCGGCAGAATCAGGAGCTGAAGGACCTGATCGAGGCGCTGGGTTGCGGTGTGGGCGAGCGGTTCCGGCTCGACCAGCTGCGCTACGGCCGCATCATCATCATGACGGATGCCGATGTCGATGGGGCGCATATCGCATCGCTGTTGATGACGTTCTTTTACCGCGAACTGCCGGAGTTGATCCGTGCCGGCCATGTGTTTCTGGCGCAGCCGCCCTTGTTCCGCCTGACGCAGGGCAGTAAATCGGTCTATGCAATGGACGATGCGGAGCGGGACCGGTTGCTGAAAACCGCTTTCAAGGGCAGTGCAAAGGTCGAGATCAGCCGCTTCAAAGGCCTCGGCGAAATGCCGCCAGCGATGCTGAAAGAGACCACGATGGACCCCAAACGGCGGGTGCTGCTGCGGGTAATGACGCTGCCGGAGGCGCGGGCGGAGACGGCCGATATGGTCGAGAGCCTGATGGGGCGCAAGCCGGAGTTACGGTTCCGGTTCATTCAGGATCGGGCGGCGGGAGCGGGGGAGCTGGATGTTTAGAGCGCCCGTAGGAATGGAGTAGTCGCTCAGGCCTTGATCAATTCGGTGGTTACCGCAACGCGGTGAACTGACGAATGATGTCGCCCGCGCGTGGAAAATCCGCCCGCATCGTTGCGGGTCCTTTCTTGCGGCGTTCACCAATCAACGACTCGAGATCGGCAACGTCGGGGCTCCATGATATATCACTGACTCGAGCGATTTCGCGCAGAAAACTGGTTTGATGATCACCCGCGCCGCGCGGATTGGGAAACGCGACAAAGGGTTTTCGCGCGATCAAAAGCTGAATCACTGTCGCACCCCCATGCGACACGACTAATGTTGCCTGATCGATCAGGTCGGCAATACTGGGGCGCCCGATAAACTGCTCGCCGTTCACAAGTTGATATTTAGACTGTCCGGCTTGGCAGACCAGCGGCTCGCCGAGCTGACCTTCACCGGCGAGCCGGTCGATCTCACGCAATAACTCGTCGAACGGCATGGTGGTGCCGACTGTCACAAAGATCATAAAATACTGCCCAATTCACCGGCGGGATAGCGTTCCTGCAGCCTGGGCCATTGCACGAGAAAGCGTGACGACAGGCGAAGGTGATAAACCAGGCGGCCGGTGTTCGAGAGTTTATCGACGCGCGTGATACTCTCGATGTAGATGGATTTGCAGCCCATCAATCGGCCGGCGAGCAGCATTGGCACAGCGTGGCTACAGCCGATTGCGATGATAACATCGATCGCTTCGGTGCGGAGCGCGCGGTGCGTCGTCATGAAAGTCTTTCTGAATGCGGCAATGCTTCGAATATATGAGCGCTGGGTCATCGAGGAAAACGAGGGTACTTCGTAGCGCACGCCAGACGGGATACCGGGCTCACCCGGTTCGCCGCCGAATCTGGTTGTTAGGTAAACGAAACGAAAATCAGGTCCGATTTCCCGCAAAAGGCATTTCGTTTCGAAGGTAAACCCACCACCCGAAAGGATGACCAATGCGACCGGTTTCGAATTCTTTGTCATAAATTTAACTGAAAAAACCCAATCCTATTTAAACCTCGTTCTACTATTTTGCATGTCTAGAACTCAATATCAATTCGCCGCCAGCATAGTGTCGGTCCCGGATTCCATCAAACCGAAAACATATTCTAAAACACACAACCTTTGAAATTGAGATGGATCTTTGATTTTTTCCGGCTGAACAAAACAACGCAGAGTAGACGAGTTCAGTTTGATTGTTGCCGCAAGATATTGGTCAGATATTTCTATCGGAAATTGCCCCCATTTCGCTAAAAAAGCCTTCATTTTAAAATTATACGGTCTGGCTACAATTGGCTGCATGAGAAGTCTTAAATCGCCCGATCGCCGCCGCCACGGCGGATCGCGGTCGAATGCATAACCATGGGACGACATATGCGCCGCCATTGTGGGCGACAGTTCATTGATCAAGCGTCCCTGAAACACGCCGAAATGCTTCCAGGCCAGCGGCACCTGCAGCGCCGTGCTTACGATCGAGGGCTCCAGGTACGGGGTTGCGCGATAGCCGAAGCGATTGTCGAGGCTGGTGTCGCGTCCGAACCAGGAGCGGCAGCGCAGATGGGGGTACAGGCTCTGAACATGCGCGCAGGTAAGGTGCGGACGTTCGAGGTCGAACAAGGTGATGATTTTCCGGCTGAGGTTGATTTCATATTCGGCCTGGAGTCGCGGATCGACCAGAATGGCGGGGTCATAGCCGCTGAAGAACGCGCGGACGAAGCTTTTCACGCTCATGGATTGGCCGCGGAATTTGAAGAAATTACGAAATACCTCACCGCCGCCGCCATTCATGATAACGCCGTCGCCGGCGCAACGGTCGATCCGGGCGTAGTTTTCGGAATCTGAGCAGAACATCCAGTATTGGGAAAACCCATCGTTCATTTCGGCACTGGCCCGCAGCATTTCGGGAAAGGTTTCGAGGGTGACCGGGCGGATGCGGGTCTTGTCGATATGTTCGAAGCTGACACCTTCCGCGCGGGCCAGCGCAGCGGCGTGGCGGACGTCCGGTGCGTCTTCTGCGCCATAAACGAAGAGATGCGGATCGACGCCACAGTCGCGCGCGAGGGCGAGCAGGAGGCGGCTGTCGTACCCACCGGAGAAACTGATGCGGATGCGATTATCGAACGCCGAGGCATAATCGCGCATCGTGGCGCGCAGGCTGGCGAGGCTGCGTTCGATCAACTCCCCGATCGGCGCCGGGCGTTCGGGCTCGATCAGGCGGGGACGGGCGATGTGTCGGCGGTTGGTATCGGCGAAGTCAATAGTTTCACCGAGGTCGAGCCGGTCGATTTCGGTGACCGGCGTGCCGGTGCCGAGGGTGACGCCGCCGATGACGTATTCGAGACATTCGGCGGCACGGATGCTGCGGCGCGGCAGACAAGCGGCAAGCGCCAGAAACGCCGTACTGAACAGGGTGCGGCGGTCGTCGATATAGAGTTCGTACGTGCCGTGCGGGTCGGCATGAAGTGTGGTTCGTCCCTCTCGGCTGATCAGCAAAAGATAGGCGCCGCGGCATCGATCCAAAGGCGGCTCGGGATGCATGCAGTACGCGCGCAGAGCCTCGATTCCGGTTTTACCTTGGAACAGAAACGTGCCGACGGCGAGTGCGAAATCGCGATTTTCGAAGTGCAGGATGGTCGGTGCCGATCGGCGATACTTCGGGTAGACGTCGATCAGCAGGTGATCGGTCTCGATGGTCACCGGGTCGGTCAGCCCGGCACGCGCGAAAAGCGGGCGAGCGAGGCCGGCCAGGGTTTGACGCCGTGCCAGGGTCGGATCAGCAGTGATAAACAGCCCGCCCACGGTCGTCAGCGAGCCTTGCGCGGCGAGAGTGGGACAATCCAGAATTGTTCGGTGGTTTCGTAGCCTTGCATGTCGAGGAACGGAGCGCCGCTGTGTAGCAACCAATCATAGGCTTGCAAGGCCTTGCTTGAATGGGTCGTATTGTAAATGCTGGCAAGCGCGGCTAGGCGTGTCAGTCCGTAATCTCCGGCGCTGTGCGCCCATCCGGTTCCGTTCGATTGACCGCCGGCACGGGTGGCTTCATCGAGTTCAGCCCAAGTCATTACCGGTTGTTTTGTTTTCGGATTCTGAATGAACAAATTATAGGCGATGCCGTTTCGTCGGTTGTAGCCGGGTCCCTGAGGCAGCAGGCTACCTGCGAGGAAATGAGTTTCCCAATCGAGCACCTGCCGTGCTCCCGGAACACCCTGATCAGTCATTGTTGCCATTGTCGTCGCGAAATAATCCTGTTGCCATGGCGCGATGGCGGCCGAACCGCTGCCGTAGGTACCGATAATGTAGCCATACGGTGCGCCCTCCTGCACGGTCCAGACCGGGATATGGTTTTTCAGATACGCCATGTTGTTGGCAATCATTTGTTTGAAATAGCCCCGCATCGGTGATCCATCGGGGTCGATGTACGCCGCATCGGCAACTTCACGCAGGCTCCAGGCAGCACCGCGCACCTGCTCACTGGGGCCAACGATGATCCCCTGACCGCCGTTGCGTGCTTGCGCCGCCGGCCATTGGCCGACTTCTGAATAGTCAGCTTCGGCATTCTGCTGATCGAGGAAGTAACGGCGTCCCGTCATCAGATAGGGAATGAAGCTCAAATCTGGTTCATGAGCGACGTCGGCGTGCCACCCGGTTTTGCCGCTGACCTGTTGGGTCAGTCCGACCGTCGAGGAACGAGGACCGCCGCGACCATCGACCCACAGATTGGGGATATCCGCTGTGGTCACAAATTCGCCTGTTTTGGGATAGAAAAAATGCCACGGCACCGCACCAGCGGTATCCGCCTGGCCCATCGCATATTCCGCGGCAACCGGGTTCTGGGTGATCAACCAGATCGTGTTGGCTGCGTTGGTCGGGCCGATGTCGCCACGACCGCCCACTCCCGGCATGTATTGCGTGACGCCGTTCACCGCCAATGGTGCATCCCATCCCGGTGCCGTGATCGATTTCAACTCGCTAACGAGTGTGCCGCGCGTCATTCCGACGTTCAACTGATACGCCGGCACAATGCCGATCCGCTCCATCGCCGCGACATCGTGCACCACGTTGATCGGGGCGCGGCCGCCGGAGCGGATGATGGTGTGCCAGTCCTGGTACTGGAACTGGTGGATGTGCGGCACGGCAAAGACCGGTTTGCCGTTCTGGGCGATGATGATGCCGTAGGTTTCGGTACCCCCTTTCGGGCTCATCGCGATGTCGTTGTTCAGTTGCACATCCGCGGCCACGCCGCCGCTCGCGTATGCGCGGATATCCAGCACCAGCCGCAGCGAACCCTGGATATGCCGCGAGACCCGCGTCTCCGATACCAGCGGGCCGGCGAGCCAGGGCGAAGTCTGCCCGGTGGCCTTGGCCTTGGCGAGCAGCTTGGCGGCGTACACGGTCACGTAGCGCGTCGGCATGCCAGGGTCGTTCAGCGCGAGGGTGATCGTGATATCGTGTTTTTTCAGCGCGGGCAGGATCGCGACGCTGCCCGGGGTCGGTGCACCCTTACGCAGCATGATCGATGCATCGGCCCCGCCGGCCATCGCCGGGGCACGCAGCGTCACCACGCCGAACAACACCGAACCATCAGGATAGCGATTCTTGACATCGATCTGGGCCGGTTCGGGCTTGCCGCCGACGATTGCGGTGATCGCCTCGCCTTTGGGCAGTTGCCCGCGCCCGAACACGGTGCCGAAGGTGATGTAGCGCGGCGTAATCGCGTGGGTCAGGGTGTTCTCCAGCACCACACCGACCAGGTCGCCCGGGCCGGTGGGTTGCGGCACGGCCGGTGCGCGGATCAGGTCCCCGGCCAGAGCGGTACCATTGATCGCAGGCGCCGCGCTGCATGCAAGACATACCCAGGCGATGCCTGCCCTGATCCGCCGATGCCGTGTCATGCAACCTCCGTGTATGTCGCTGCGCTATCGTGCCCGAACTGGCGATGCGGCGCCAGAGCGCCTAGCCGGCCGGGTCGGTTTCGATCGGCCAGTCCATCGCGGCGAGCCGGCCTGGTGCCAGCCGCGACATGATGATGCCGAGACCGAACAACACCGCCGCGCACCCACCCGCCCAGAGCGCCGGGCCGTGGTCGAGCACGCCAAACCCCAGCAGCGCCATGACGGCGAACGCCCCCACCATCGCGAACAAAAGCGTCACGCCCTTGCCGCCGAGTTCCCGCCAGAGCAGCGGTATTGACGGCAAGTGGCTGGCACCAAACATCGCGCCGAAGGTGCAAAGCGCCACCGGAATTGCCTGGATCGGCTTCACAATCCCGAGCGACAAGGCCACCACGGTGACGACAATCGCGTTGATCAGGCCGATTTCGATCGTATTGGTGCGAAACGCCCGCACCATGGCGGCGGCGAAACCGCTGCGGCCGCCATAACGCCCCGCCATATAAAGCGCGGGCCAGTCACCACGGCTGATCAGCCATTGGCCGCTGCCAAACAACCCGAGCGCCACGCCGAACCCGATCGATAGCGGTGCCTGCTTGATCAGCGCGGCCATGAACCCGTGGCCGGTGATCCAGGCGAAGGCCGGGATATAAAGCAGCAGCACACCGATTTGAATGCAGGTGACGATCAGCAGGCCGATCGGGCCGAGCGCGATGCCGAGCATGGCAGGCACCGGCTGCACCGGCATGAAGCCGGGTTTCCAGGTCATGATCTGTCCGATTGGCCGCAGGATCATGCGCAGAGCGCCGGCTCGCGGCGCGGCGGCGGCACGATCGGCGCGATCCGCTTGCGCTTCGTCCTCGCGCGCCGCCCGCGCCGGAAAATAGCGCAGGCCCGACACGGCAAGCGAAACGGCAAGGCCGGCGATCAGCAACGCGACCGGGACCGGCGCAAAGACCACGTATGAGAGATAATGCGGCTGTGATCCGATGAACATGACGGGCAGAAACAGGAGTCCCCGAAGCCTCGCGATCCCCTTGGCCTGTCCGGTCGCCCCCGCACTGCTGAACGCGCCGCCAGTCGCCATGGCGAGCGCGGCCAGCGCGAGGGCGCCGGCAATGGGTGCGCCGAACCCTATCAACGGGGTCGCGAACAGGGCAGTCAGGATCACCAGGATGATGGCAACCGCGCTGAACTCGGCCAATTTCAGATCGGGGATGGCGGTTGCAAGATTGGACCGCACCTGCCGCCAATAATGCACCATAAAACAGGCCGGCACGTAGAATGCGACATACCACCAGAAAAACAGGAACATCGAGCGATGCAGGAACAGCGCCTCAATACCGCCAATCGCCACGGTCGCCGCCGCCTTCGGCGCGCTCATCGCACCCGCGGCCAGCATGCAACTGGCGGAGGCCAGCATCGGGTTCTCGCGCACGAACACCGGTGAAGCGTAGTTGCGTAGCGCGGCCGCGGCCAGGCGTGGCTTCATCGGGTCATTTCCAGAAATGCCGTCTCCAGATCGGGGATGCGCACGTCGGGTGCCGCCCCGAGCGTCGCGGCCAGCGCGGCGGCGCTCGCATCGTCCCAGCCATCGACCAGCAAGTCGCCCGTGTCACGATCTTCCGCAAGGCACGAGACGTGTTGCGGCAACGCGTCGCGTGGCGCGGCCACCCAGCGCGCCGAGGTGCGGAACCGCGCCATCGGCGTATCGTGGATGATCCGGCCGTGCCGCATGAAAATCGCGCGGGTCGCGATTTTTTCGAGGTCGGAGAGAATATGCGAGGAAATCAGCACGCTGCGCCCCTCCTGCGCGCAAAACTTGGTCAGCAGCGCCATGAAATCGCGGCGCGCCTGCGGGTCGAGGCTCGCGACCGGCTCATCCAGGATCAACAGATCCGGCGCATGGCGCATCGCCAGCACGATCGCGAGGCGCTGTTTCTGGCCGCCGGAGAGGGATTTGACCCGCGCGTTCAGGTCGAGCCCGGCCCAGTCGAGCAGCCAGGCCGGCGGCGTTCCCGGCTCCTGCGCGTAGAATTTGCCGAGATAGGCGATCAGCTCGCCCACCCGGAACCAGCCGAATCCGCTCATGGTCTGCGGCACGAAGCCGGTGCGGCCGCGCAGCGCCGGCGACAATTCGGCTGCCGTTTCGCCAAACAGTCTGATCGAGCCGGCGGAGGGCAGCAGAAACCCGAGCAGGCAGCCGATCAACGTGGTCTTGCCCGCACCGTTCGGACCGAGCAGACCGACGATTTCACCGGGCCCGACGGTGAACGTCACGTCGGCCAGCGCAATCCGCGTGCCGAACTGCTTGCCCAGCGCCTCGGCGGCGATGAACGGTGCCGCGTATCCTCCAGACATTATGCCCCTCCTGCGTTTGACGCAGGCTAACGGGCCGCTGTCGCGTCAGTCAAAGCAAACGCTGCGTCTCTATGAAAAAGACGCTGAAAATTTTCGTGAATTGGGGACCATGACATCGCTCAGCGGCGCAGGATGGTGCGGCCGGCGAAGCGGCCGGCGGTGCCCAGCTCCGCTTCGATCCGCATCAGCTGGTTATATTTCGCGGTGCGGTCGCTGCGCGCGAGGCTGCCGGTCTTGATCTGCCCCGCGTTCACCGCAACCGCGATATCCGCGATCGTCGCGTCCTCGGTCTCGCCCGAACGGTGGCTGATGATGGTCGCCATGCCGGCACGATGGGCGAGCTCGATGGCCTCGAGCGTCTCGGACAATGTGCCGATCTGGTTGACCTTCACCAGGATCGCGTTAGCCGATCGCGCCTCGATACCCCGGCGCAGCCGGGCCGGGTTGGTGACGAACAGATCATCGCCGACCACCTGCATGGTACCGCCGAGTACGCTGGTGAAATGCGCCCAGCCTTCCCAATCATCCTCGGCCAGCGGATCCTCGACTGAGATGATCGGGAATTTTTTGGCGAGAGAAGCGATGTAATCGGTCATGCCGGCGGCATCGAGCACTTTGCCCTCGCCTTCCAGGTGGTATTTACTGTCCCTAAAGAACTCGGTCGCCGCGCAGTCGAGCGCGAAAGCGATGTCTTCGCCAGGTTTGTAGCCCGCCTGTTCGACCGCCTTGCTGATGAAGCCGAGCGCCTCTTCGGCCGATTTCAGGCCGGGGGCAAAGCCGCCCTCATCGCCGACATTGGTGTTGTGCCCGGCATCATGCAGGATTTTCTTCAGCGTGTGAAACACTTCAGCGCCCATCCGCACCGCGTCGGCCACGCTTGCGGCACCAACCGGCTGGATCATGAACTCCTGGATGTCGATCGGGTTATCGGCATGTTGGCCGCCGTTGATGATATTCATCATCGGCACCGGCAGCGTGCGCGCGAAACTGCCCCCGACATACCGGTAGAGCGGCACACCGAGATCATCCGCCGCGGCTTTGGCCACTGCGAGCGACACGCCGAGAATTGCATTGGCGCCAAGACGGGATTTGTTCGGCGTGCCGTCCAGCTCGATCATCAACGCGTCGATCATGACCTGCTCGGATGCATCCATGCCGCCGATCGCATCGAAAATCTCGCGCTCGACCGCCGCGACCGCCTTGGTCACACCCTTGCCGCCATAGCGCGATTTATCACCATCGCGCAGCTCAACCGCTTCATGCGCGCCGGTCGAAGCACCGGAGGGCACAGCGGCCCGGCCCATGGCACCCGAATCGAGCATCACGTCGACTTCGACGGTGGGGTTCCCCCGGCTGTCCAGAATTTCGCGTGCGACGATATCGGCGATGGCGCTCATGGCGGCTCCCACTGGTTAAGGCCCGGGCAAATGCGGCGCCCGGCGCAAGACGTGCGGGAAATACGACAAGCGGGGAGGGCGCGCAATTACCGGAGCAGGAACATGCCCTCGACCTCGACCGCACCATCGAGCGGCAGGGAAGCAACGCCGATGGTTGAGCGCGCATGCCGCCCGGCATCGCCGAACACCGCGACCGCGAGATCCGAGGCGCCGTTCATAACCTTGGCCGCATCGGTGAAAAACGGCGTCGCCGCGATGAAGCCGCCCAGCCGCACCACCTGCGCCACCGAGCCCAGCCCTTCGGGCAGGCTCGCCTGCAACTGAGCGAGCACATTGATCATGCAGAGCTGTGCCGCGCGCACGCCCTCGGCAATATCGACCTCCTGGCCCAGTTTGCCGGTCACGGCGACCTGACCGTTCTCATACGGCAACTGACCGCTGACAATGGCGAACCCGCCCGCGATCACCACCGGCACATAATTGGCAACGGCTTTGGCGGGGGTCGGAAGCACGATGCCGAGTTCGGCCAGGCGCTCAGTGGGGCTCATTCTCAACTCACCAGTTTCAGGACGGGGCGCTGGCGCCGCGGCCGGCTGCCCTCACTTGCCGGCAGATCGAGCGGCAGTAACGGTGCGTCCGGGGCCTCACGGGACGCTGCCGCCGCATCGTCATTGGTTGCCGTCGCAAGATCGTGGCGATCGAGATAATTCGACGCCAGATGGCGGAACACGTAGTCGATCAGCGAACTCGCCTGGGTAATCTCAGCATCGCCCTCAACCGCGCCGGCGTTGCCGAACCGGGTGAACGCGAATTCATCGACGAACTCATCGAGCGGCACGCCGTGCTGCAAGCCAAGGCTGACGGCGATGGCAAACGCCTCGGCCAGCCCGCGAAACGCCGCGGATTCGCGCGGCAAGGTCAGGAATATCTCACCCAGCCGGCCATCCGGATACTCGCCGGTGCGCAGAAATACCTTGTGACCGGCGATGCTGACTTTCTGCGTATAGCCCCCACGCCGGGCGGGCAGTTTGCCGCGGGCAGTAGTGCCCCGCGCCGTGGTGCGAACCGGCAGGCTGGTCTGCAACGGCGGCAGGATCGTGCAGAACGGCGCGATGGCATCATGCATCGCCTGCAGCCCGGCCCGATCCGCGATGCCGAACGGATCGGCGCCGCCCATGCTGACCGCCAGCGCATCCTCGGCGGTGCGGCCGGATGCCGCCAGACGGGCGCGCGACCAGGCGGCCAGCTTCCCCTCGCCGTTCAGCGCCGACAGCGGTGCCGCGATGCCGATCGTCTCCACCCCGAGCAGCGCCTCGACCGGCCCCGGCGGTAACAGGCCGGTCAGGCTCAGGTGCTGGCGCAGGCCGAGGGCTTGGGCCTGCCCCTGCGCGCGCGCCGCCGCTGCGCGGACGGACTCGACCGGGCAGGTTCGCGGCAGCGGCGCGGTGCTGATCGGGCAACCGGGCGCCATGCCGCGCGCGAGAAGCGCGGCGGAGGCGATATCGGCCTCCGCCGCGAGCAGGGCGGCAAGGGTCGCCGCAAGCGATCGCGCGGCCTCGCTGTCGTAATCGAGGTCGAGCCGCGCCAGCAGCATGGCCAGGTCGGCCATGCCGAGCGCGAGGCGCTGGGCCGATGGGTTACCGAGGCTCAGCGCGATCACCGCGGTGCGAACCGCCGCGCCAAACCCGTCGGTATCGAACTGCTGCGCATCGTCGAGAAACTGCGACACGTTGAAAATGAAGCCGGGGATCGGTTCCGCCGCGCCGCGCCAGATGCCGGGGGAGGGCGCGCCACGCTGGCCGATCAGCAGCGTATGCAGCACATGCGTGATATCATGCTCGATCCCGGCCGCCGCGGCGCGCGCCGCGATCGGATCGATCCAGGCGGATGCCGTCGCCGGTGCCTCGATCAAGCGGGGCGATGCCCGCAGCGCAACCAGGCCGCCAGCCGCCTGCTCAGGCCAGACCACCGGGATGATCGCCGGTTCCGGCGCCGCATCCGGGTCGGCTCCGATTTCCAAACGCCGCATGCGAATGCCCCGCCAGGGCAGCGGCGGGTGGGAGCGGTACGGGCCGGCGCGATCTTTGAGCATGGCGCGACCCTAGTCCCTTCGTAGCGCCGTTTCCAGCGTGATTCCGCGTGATGTTGTGGATATCGAAGGCCATCTCCACAAAATGTTGTGGATAACCGTACGGTCTGGTGCAGTGCGGCATGGATGGACCGATCGGACCGGTTCCTTTATAGAGACAAGCATGAACGCAACCGACGACACTGTGGCGGGCGAAGGCGCGCGGCACGATGGCAGAAACCAGGCGTTGCGGCCGGAGGCGCCCAGCTTGGCTTCGTTGGGCGGCTGGCGGGCGCTGATCAACAATCCCGGCCTCATCCTCGATACGCTGCGCCATGGCGGGGCCGTCGGCCAGGACGCGCTGGGCAACCGCTATTTCGAGGAACGCCGGCCGACCCGGCCGGACGGCCGGGCGCGCCGCTGGGTGGTCTACGCCGGTCGGGCGCGCGATGCCTCGCTGGTGCCGCCCGAATGGCACGCATGGCTGCATTTCACGACCGACGCACCGCTGTCCGACGCCAATCGCCGTCCTTGGCAACGGCCCCACGAACCGAACATGACGGGCACGCCGTTCGCCTACCGTCCGAAAGGGCACGATTACGCCGGCGGGATACGTCCCCATGTCTCCGCCGATTACGAACCATGGACGCCGGACGCCTGAAGCAGCAGGCGCCGGGTTTCCCGTGATCTCGTCCGCAGACCCCATCGTAAGCCCGCCAGCCAGAAAGTAGCAGATGCAGAGTCGTTTTTCCGAAATAATCGCCGGTCTGGTCGTCCTTGTCGCCGTCGCTGCCTTCCTGGTTTTCGCTTTCTCCCGCACACACACCCAAACGAGGGACGGGTACATGCTGCACGCCCAGTTCGGCAGCATCGGCCCCCTGAAAGTCGGTTCGCCGGTGAAGATCGCGGGTGTGACGGTCGGCAAGGTCGCCGCGACGACGCTCAATCAGACGACATACGCGGCGATCGTCGATTTCGATATCAATTCAGGTGTAAAAATCCCCAAAGACAGCAGCGCCGCAATCGAAAGCGCATCATTGCTGGGCGGTGACTACCTGTCGATCGCGCCGGGTGGGTCGGATACCATGCTCAAGCCGGGCGGCGCGATCGTTGTGACGCAATCAGCGATCAACATTGAATCACTGCTCGGCAAATTCGTGTTCAGCGCAGCTAACTTCGCGAGCACTGCGGCCAAGGGCAAGCCCGGTCAGTCAGGCGCGAACGCGCAGAACGCGGGTGCGAAACCGAACCTACCCGGGTTAACCCCAGGCAATAAAACACCGTGATCGGCAAAATCGTTCACGGCGTGGCAGCACTGTCCCTGGGGCTGATGCCGTGGGCGGCTGCGCAGACCAGTCAACCCACCAGCCTGGCGCCCGTGCCGCTGTCACCCTCGATCATGGCCGTGCCGAACGCGCCTTTGCCGGCACCGGCTCCCTCATTACCGGCCCCAGCTCAATCGAAGTCACTGCCCGCGCCCGATTTGCCAGCACCGAACCTGCCGGCTGGCACCCTGACGATGCCGCCACCGCCCCTGACCACCCCGGGTCAATCCGCGGTGGTCGGCGGTACGCCGTCGACCGCGGAAGGCGGCGCGCCCGCGCAGGTCAAGCCCATCTGGAAGCCGCGCCGTACGGTTCTGCTCGACGTCCTCGACAAGGAGGATGGGGCCGTTCACAGGATCGACGTGCCGGTGGGATCGAGCGCCTCCGAAGGCAGATTGTCGATCGAAGTGGGCGCATGTGTCGTCAGGCCGAAGGACATGACGGCGGATGCGGCAACGTTTCTCACAGTCACGTCGAAACCTGTGCAGGGAAACGGATCGTCAACAGGTGATACCCCTCTGTTTCGAGGATGGCTGATCCGCTCCGAACCGGGTGCCACGGTGGTCGGTGATGCGGCAGTGACATTCCGGTTGATCGGCTGCGGCAGCAGCTGACCGACGGTGTCTCCAATGCATCAAACTGTAAATACCGCTGATGTGACAAGATCTTAATTGACAAGGGCGTATCAGAAGTAGATCAGATTATTGTATCTTGCGCTGGACGTTCCAATTTCCTGCCGAACGATGTTAACGAATGGAGGCTTTATGAATTATCGCTCAATACTGTTTGCCGCAACCTGCGGTGCAGCTATCGTTGCGGCCGCGCCGATGGCGCATGCGCAGATGGCGGGTGGCCCGGCGCCGGTGACCGGTCCGTATGTGGATCTCGGCCTCGGCACCAATCTGATGCAGACCCAGAAGTACACCTATGCCCAGCCGAACAGTGGCCAGACCGGTCACTTCGTATTCCGCCCTGACTATGCGGGTCAGATCGGCGTCGGTTATGGCCTCGACAACGGCTTCCGCGTCGAGCTCGATGGCAATTTTTTCCGCAACAGCGCCGTGAAGGCCGATGATAACGTCAACGGCAACAATCGTGTGCACGGCGGCGTCAACACCTACGGCGTATTGCTGAACGGCTATTACGACATTCCGACCGGCACGAATTTCGTTCCCTTCGTCGGCGGCGGTGTCGGCTACGAATGGCAGAAGTTCCAGCACATTGGCGTTCCGGCCCCTTATGGCGACAGCTATAGCGGCACCTACGGCAGCTTCGCGTTCGATGTCGGTGCGGGCGTTGCATACAACATTCCGCAGGTTCCCGGCCTCGCGCTGACCGCTCAGTATCAGTACACCGAGCTGACGCATCAGCGTAAATACAACGACACCGCCGTGCCGAATACCTTCATCGGCGTTGGTCACTCGGGCAACCACGAAATCCTGCTCGGCGCCCGTTACGAGCTGTTCCCGCCCGCGCCTCCGCCGCCGCCTGCTCCGGCCCCGACCCCGGTTGCAGCACCGGCGCCGGCACCGGCACGGACCTATCTGGTGTTCTTCAACTGGAACAAGGCCAATCTGACCCCGCGCGCCACCCAGATCGTGGCCGAGGCGGCACAGGCATCGCAGACGACGCATGTGACCAGCCTGAACGTGAATGGCTACACCGACACGTCGGGGACCCCGGCGTATAACGAGAAACTCTCGTATCGCCGTGCCGACAACGTCGCCGCCCAGCTGGTGACCGATGGCGTGCCGAAGAGCGACATCGTGATCAAGGGCTACGGCGAGACGCATCTGCTGGTACCCACGGGTCCCGGCGTGCGCGAGCCGCAGAACCGCCGCGTGGAAATCATCCTCCACTGATCGCCACACGATCGACTGCGAAAAACCCCGGCCTCGGCCGGGGTTTTTTGTGGGCGGCGGTTGCGCCGGTTACCATTCTGTCATATTTGGCACGGTGTGCTCCAATTATGTGACTTGTGCGCCACAGCCTGTTGAAATCAGGCGATCTGCCGTAGAACCCGGCCTGTTGCACCTCCTCCAGCGCGGTTCCCGGTGCTAAGTAGCGGCTGTCGTTTGGTATTGCCTGTTCGAATGTTTCAACACGGGTCCGGGCGCACGAGGAGACAACAGATGAAATTACGCACAACCCTGCTTGCCGCCAGCTTTATTGCTGGTCCGGCCTTGCTGCCGATCGCGGCCAAGGCGCAGCCGGTCACCGGCCCCTATATCAGTGCTGGTCTCGGCTACAACATGCTCAACAGCCGCAAGGTCAAGAGCGTCGCGATCGATGGCATCAGCACCAACCTCGGCGCAAAAGCCTTGTTCAGCAACGGCTTCACTGGTGAAGCGTCGGTTGGTTATGGTTTCGGCAACGGTTTCCGCGTTGAACTCGAAGGCGATTACTTCAACAATCAAGTCAAGAAGCTCGATGTCGGCCCGTCGCAATTCGTTGCCAGCGGCAATGAGAAAAAGTTCGGCGCCATGGTCAACGCCCTCTACGATTTTGACGTCGGCGTTCCCTACGTCTATCCGTTCGTCGGTGTTGGCGCTGGCTATCAGTTTCTCGACTGGCGCAACGTGAACATTCCGGGGACCGGCAGCTACATCAATGGCACGCCCGGCTCATTCGCATACCAGGGCATCGCCGGCCTGTCGTTCCCGATCCCGGGCGCACCTGGCCTCTCGGCCAATGTTCAGTATCGCTATATGTCGACCATCGGCAGTCAGCACTACAAGGGAATCCAGGACGGCATTCCCGCGACTTTCAAGGTTGGCCGCGACTCGAACAACATGATCCTGGTTGGAATGAGCTACGAATTGTTCCCGCCGGCACCGCCCGCGCCGCCTGCTCCGGCCCCGACCCCGGTTGCAGCACCGGCGCCGGCACCGGCACGGACCTATCTGGTGTTCTTCAACTGGAACAAGGCCAATCTGACCCCGCGCGCCACCCAGATCGTGGCCGAGGCAGCGCAGGCATCGCAGACGACGCATGTGACCAGCCTGAACGTGAATGGCTACACCGACACGTCGGGGACCCCGGCGTATAACGAGAAACTCTCGTATCGCCGTGCCGACAACGTCGCCGCCCAGCTGGTGACCGATGGCGTGCCGAAGAGCGACATCGTGATCAAGGGCTACGGCGAGACGCATCTGCTGGTACCCACGGGTCCCGGCGTGCGCGAGCCGCAGAACCGCCGCGTGGAAATCATCCTCCACTGATCGCCACACGATCGACTGCGAAAAACCCCGGCCTCGGCCGGGGTTTTTTTGTGGGCGATCAATGCGTCTGTGCAGCGCCTGTGGCTTGGTTGCAACGCAAGTCTCAAATACGGCAGGAGCGCCCGGCAATCCCTGATTTGACGCGGGCCAGATGCTATCTATCGGAGCACAATCGGGCGGCGCCCCGGCGTCGGGCCGCGATACGAAACAGGAGACCGCGAATGAAGTTGCGCAAAATATTGATGGGTAGCAGTGTTGTCGCGGGCCTGTCCCTCGTGCCGATTGCCGCCAAAGCGCAACCGGTCACCGGCCCTTACGTGAGCGCGGGCGTCGGATACAATGTCATGAACAGCCGCGAGACCAAAGGCTACGCAATCGACGGGATCGAGACCAATCTGCATCAGCGCACGGTCTTCAAACATGGCTTCACCGGCGAGGCGTCGGTGGGTTACGGCTTTGGCAATGGATTTCGCGTCGAACTCGAAGGCGATTATTTCGATAACCAGGCCCATAAGGTCGACAGTGCAATCGGGCAGGTTCCCGCAAGCGGAACCGAACGCAAATACGGCGCGATGCTGAACGGATTATACGATTTCGATATCAGCAGCCCTTACATCTACCCCTTTATCGGCGCGGGCGTAGGCTACCAGTTTCTGGATCTGCGCAACGTGAAAACCCCGGCAGACGGCGCTTCCATCACCAGCACACCGGGTGCATTCGCCTATCAGGCCATTGTCGGCCTATCGTTCCCGATCCCCGGGGCGATCGGTCTTTCCGCAACCGTCCAGTACCGGTATCTCGCGACGGTCGGCAACGAGCATTACAAAGGCACCCAAGACGGCGTTCCGGCGACATTCAGGGTCGGGCCGGATTCCAACAACATGGTCCTGCTCGGCCTGAACTACGATTTGTTCGTGCCCATGCCCCCCGCGCCGCCCGCTCCGGCCCCGACCCCGGTTGCAGCACCGGCGCCGGCACCGGCGCGGACCTATCTGGTGTTCTTCAACTGGAACAAGGCCAATCTGACCCCGCGCGCCACCCAGATCGTGGCCGAGGCGGCACAGGCATCGCAGACGACGCATGTGACCAGCCTGAACGTGAATGGCTACACCGACACGTCGGGGACCTCGGCCTATAACGAGAAGCTCTCGTATCGCCGCGCCGACAACGTCGCTGCCCAGCTGGTGACCGATGGCGTGCCGAAGAGTGACATCGTCATCAAGGGCTACGGCGAGACGCATCTGCTGGTACCCACGGGTCCCGGCGTGCGCGAGCCGCAGAACCGCCGCGTGGAAATCATCCTCCACTGATTGCCACACGATCGACTGCGACAAACCCCGGCCTCGGCCGGGGTTTTTTAATCCAGGAACAGCGCCTGCAGACGTTCGCGGCCGCTGGCGCTGATACCGATGGCGTCGAAATATCCCGCGGGTCCGCCCCAGATCTGGTCGATCGCACCGAAAGCAGCGGCAAGATAGGCCGGATCTGTGCGGCCCAACTGATCGAGCGTGCCGGGGTCGATCGCGCGCCCCAGCACCATGCCCAAGGTCCGCGCGAAATGTCGGGTTTCAACCGCGATGTCGATGCGGTTCGCGGTTTCCTGATAATCGGTGGTGATCGCTGCACGCTCGATCCCCAGCGCGGTCAGAATCAACGCAACCGCAACGCCGGTCCGGTCCTTACCGACGTGGCAATGCAGCAGGATTGGGATACCCCATCCGCTCGCGGCGGCCGCAAGCGCCGCTTGGAGCACCGGCGCAAGCAGACGCGGCAATGATCCGTAAAGGTCCAGCATCGCCCGCCGCGCACCATCCGGCCCAGGCTCGCGCGCCAACCGGTCTATCAGGGGCTGCATGCCCGCTTCCCGGTCGCTTTCGGCCGGCATCGCGATGGTCCGAGCCGGTGCCAGCGCGGGCCAGACCGTCGGAAACCGCCGCCGCTCAGACGCGCTGCGCAAATCGCAAATAAGTTTGATGCCGAGCGGTTCGATCGCCGCGGTATCATCCCGCGTCAGTGACGCAAGCGCACCCGATCGATAGATAAGGCCCGGTCGCAGCCGCCGCCCGCCGCCCGCCGGCAAGGGATCGACAGCACGAAAATTAGGAGCGCCGGCCAGCAAACTCACGGTTTCGGCGCGAGACGCTCCATCCGGCGGAAGGCGCTGCTTTCGACGATGCCGCATTCGAGCACCACGATCGGCTGGATCGCCGGAGTCTGGCGCGCAAAATCGTCCAATTCGGATTGCGACTTCAATGCAAGGACGTGATCGAACAACGTCTTGCTCTGGTCGCAAAATTCGCTGCCTTCATGAATCCCCGCCGAGGATTGCACATTCGCCAGGCTGGTGACGTAACTATCCTCATAGGTATGAAACAGCCGGCCATGCTCCTCGCGGAAGTAGGCATCCACCGAATGTTGCTCGTCCAGAATATGCGCGTGAAACTTGTTCATGA
The DNA here is from genome assembly GCF_026191915.1 of Acidiphilium sp. PA. Classification (GTDB taxonomy): domain Bacteria; phylum Pseudomonadota; class Alphaproteobacteria; order Acetobacterales; family Acetobacteraceae; genus Acidiphilium. The sequence goes on along the minus strand of NZ_JAIMBY010000001.1, from coordinate 64,591 downwards.
ACGTATCGTAATCGCTGCGCTGGTCGCAGGTGAGGGCGCTGACCATCAACGTGCTTTTCAGCCCAATGACGTCGAGCGCCTGCTGCGTGCTGGGCACCATGCAGGCCAGGGCGTTGCCGCCCATGAAGGTCGCGGCGACAAGGCCGAAAGCGATGCGGCTGGCGATACGGCGCATGAAAATCCCCACACAATGAACCGAAGCGGTCGGACCGTGATCCGACCATCTTCACTTAGTCTTGGAACTATCGAAAAGTAAAGTAAATTATGGCGCTCAGGCCGCAGCCTCGTTGAACTGCAGTACCGGTGTGACATTGGTGAAATTTGGCACGTCACCCATAATCGCAGCGCCGTGCGCCGCCGCAGCCTTGCCGAACGCCGCCATGCTCTCGAATTCGAGCAGCGTGATCACACCGAACTGCGGCGCGGCGCCATCCGGACCCGGCACGCCCTTCATCACCCGGGCGCTGTGCAGCCCCATCGAGCCCCACAGGTCATGGACCATCTTCATATGGGTGGCATGATAATAGCCCATGTCGAACCTGGAGTCGGCCGTTTGTGGATACAGCACTGCAATCGTGATCATGGTGGTTCCCTCGTTAAGTTTGCACCATACTGCCGTGCGCTTGAAACCGATGCAAGCCGGGCGCTAGACTTTGGCCACCCGCAACGCGTTCGTGCTGCCGCTCTGGCCGAACGGCACGCCCGCCACCACCACCAGCTCTTCGCCGGCCTGCACGAAACCCTCCTGGCGCGCCAGCCGCACCGAAAGATTGACGGCCTCGGTCATCGAAAACACCTGATCGGTCACCAGCGCGTGTATCCCCCACACCAGCGCGAGCCGCCGCGCGGTGTCGATCGAGGGTGTCAGCCCGATCACCGGGCAGTGCGGCCGCTCGCGCGCCACCCGCAGCCCGCTCGCCCCGGAATTGGTGAATGCCGCGATCACCCGAGCGCCGATGGTATGCGCCACCTGGTCGGCCGCGCGGGCGATGGCATCGGCCGATGAATGTTCCAGATCCGGGCGTTTGGCATCGATGCCAAGGCGCCAGTCCTCGTCGCGCTCCACCCGTGCTATGATCCGATCCATCATGTTGACCGCTTCCCGCGGATACTGACCCGCGGCGCTTTCGGCCGACAGCATCACGGCATCCGCCCCGTCGAACACCGCCGTCGCAACGTCCGAGGCTTCGGCGCGGGTCGGCGCGGGGGCCGAAATCATGCTCTCCAGCATCTGCGTCGCCACCACAACCGGCAGGCCGCGTGTGCGCGCCGCGCGGATGATCCGCTTCTGGGCGATCGGCACCTCCTCGGGCGGCAACTCCACACCCAGGTCGCCGCGCGCTACCATCACCGCGTCCGACGCGTCCATGATCGCGTCCAGATTATCAAGCGCCTGCGGTTTTTCCATCTTGGTCATGATCAAGGCGCGCCCCGCCGCGATCGCCTTGGCTTCCAGCACGTCTTCGGCGCGCTGCACGAAGGACAGGCCGATGTATTCGACACCATGCTGCAACGCGAATTCCAGATCGATCCGATCCTTTGCGGTCAGCGCCGGAATCGGCAGCACCACATCCGGCACATTGACCCCTTTGCGATCCGACAGCGGCCCGCCGTTGACCACTTCGGTCAGCAGATGATCCTCGCGTTTGCGCAGCACCCGCAGGCGCAGCTTGCCGTCATCGAGCAGCAGCGTCGCCCCGATGCTCGCCGCCGCGATGATCTCGGGATGTGGCAGATTGACACGCCGCGTATCGCCGGGTGCCGGGTTGAGGTCGAGCTGAAACTCCGAACCGGTCTGCAACTGGATGCGCCCGCCGCGGAACTGGCCGACGCGTAGCTTCGGGCCCTGAATATCCGCCAGAATCCCGATCGGCCGGTCGAATTTATGCTCCAGCGCACGGATCATCTCGATCCGTGCGGCATGATCCTCATGGCTGCCGTGGCTGAAATTGAGCCGGAACACATCGGCTCCCGCCTCGAACAACTGCCCGAGCATTTCGAGCGTGGAGCTTGCCGGGCCGAGGGTCGCGATGATTTTCGTGCGCCGGTGCCGCCTGAGCCGAGATGCCATTTTTGTCCCCTTTGGTCGCGCTGGAGCGCTGGTTCTGCTAAACCACCGTATGGCAAACAAGTGCCGCGCTGGCCACACGCCGCACCGGTAAGGAGATGGACGTTATGGACATGACCACAATCGACGATGCAACCCGCACCGCGCTCGAAGCCGCCGCCTTTCGCCGCCTCGTCGCGCATCTGCGCGAGCGGACCGACGTACAGAATATCGACCTGATGAACCTCGCCGGGTTCTGCCGCAACTGCCTCTCCCGCTGGTATCGCGAGGCGGCGGCCGAGCGCGGCATCACGATCGCCGATCCGGCCGCGCGCGAAATCGTGTATGGCATGCCTTACAAGGATTGGCAGGCACTGCACCAGAAAAGCGCATCCCCGGAGCAGCAGGCCGCGTTCGCCGCGGCGGACAAGTCCGGCCATTGACCGGGTGGCGGCGCGGCTCTATCCCGCCCGCTCCCCTCAGGCTGGAGACCCCCGATGGCATTCGATACCGCTGACCACGCCACCGCAGACCATGCAACCACCGGCAATATCGCCGCCGATCGGCTGAAAAGCATCGTCGAGCGAATCGAGCGCCTCGAAGAAGAACGCAAGGCGCTGGCCTCCGACATCAAGGATATCTATTCCGAGGCCAAGTCCGCCGGGTTCGACGTCAAGGTCCTGCGCCAGTTGATCCGCATGCGCAAACAGGAACCCGCCGAGGTCGAGGAACAGGAAATGCTGATCGATGTCTATCGCCGCGCGCTCGGCATGGTCTGAACGGTTCATGTTGTTTTGGTAATATTACCGGAATTGCGATGATCCACTCTCGATCCGGTTGCGCGCTCGCCTATCTGTGATGCACGAAAGGCCGGTCCGATCCGGCCGCCGCACAACACAGACGAGGAGCGAAGCAATGGTCGATCACAATCGCGTTGAAGGCGCCGCCAAGCAGGTCAAGGGCAGTGTCAAGGAAGCCGTCGGCAAGGTGACCGGCAACCGGCAGACCGAAGCCCAGGGTAAGGCCGAGCAGGTGGCCGGCAAAGCCCAGGGCAAGGTCGGCGAAGCCAAGGACAAGGTCCGCGACGCCGTCAAGCGCTGACCTCGTCTTTTCCGAGTGCCGGCCAGCCGCCGGCCCCCGCCGGTCGGTGGCCGTATTTCCACCTCACAAAGGGATGACTTCACATGGGTATTATCGCGTGGCTCGTTCTCGGCCTGATCGCCGGCTTCATCGCCAGCAAGCTGGTCAACAAGCAGGGTGAGGGCATCGTGCTCGACATGGTGCTCGGCATCATCGGCGCGATCGTCGGCGGCTTCATCTTCAACGCCTTCGGCAGCGTCGGCGTCACCGGCTTCAACATATACAGTCTGATCGTCGCGGTGATCGGCGCGGTGGTGGTCCTGGTGATCTACCACGCCCTGGTCGGTGGCCGCCGGCGGATCTGAACGGAAATCCAGGGGCCATGCCCCTGGGTGGTTCGCGCGCAGCGCAAGCCTAGGCCTTCAGCAGCCGCGCCGCCTCGACCGCGAAATACGTCAACACACCTGAAGCCCCTGCGCGGCGAAAGCCGAGCAGGGTTTCCAATATGCCCCGCTCGCGATCGATCAGACCCAGTTCCATCGCCGAGGCGAGCATCGCGTACTCGCCCGACACCTGATACGCGAACACCGGCACATGAAACGCATCGTGCACGCGCCGCACGATATCAAGATACGGCATGCCGGGCTTGACCATGACCATATCGGCCCCCTCGTCGAGATCCATCGCGACTTCGCGCAGCGCCTCGTCCGAATTCGCCGGGTTCATCTGGTAGGTCTTCTTGTCGCCCCGCAGCGCCGCGTTCGACCCGAGTGCCTCGCGAAACGGTCCATAGAACGCCGACGCATATTTGGCCGCATAGCTCATGATCCTGGTATGGATCAGCCCTTCTGAATCGAGGGCCGCGCGAATAGTGCCGATCCGCCCGTCCATCATGTCCGACGGCGCGATGATATCAATCCCCGCCAGCGCCTGGTTGACGGCCTGACGCTCGAGAATCGCGACCGATTCGTCATTCGCGACATAATTATCCCGCAACACACCGTCATGGCCATGATCGGTATAAGGATCGAGCGCCACATCGCCGATCAACCCGAGGTCGGGAAACGCCGCCTTCAGCAGCCTCGCCGCCCGGCAGATCAGATTGTCGGGATTGAGCGCCTCGGTGCCTTCCGCGTCCTTCAACGCCGGCGGTGTGGCGGGAAACAGCGCGATCGCCGGAATGCCGAGCGTCGCCGCTTCCTCCACATGCGCGGCGAGCCGATCGAGCCCGACCCGCACCACACCGGGCATCGAATTCACCGGCGTCGGTTCGCCATCGCCCTCGCGCACGAAGATCGGCCAGATCAGATGATCGACCGACAGGCTGGTTTCGGCCACCATCCGCCGGGTCCAGGCATCGATGCGGTTGCGCCTGAGGCGTGTGGTCGGGAAACTGCCGGTGATCATGCTGGAACTCCTCATCTCTGGGCGTGATCACGCCATCGCGCGAAGCGGCGGATTGCGCAAGTTCCCTCCGGCTCCGGCCGCTCATCCTGTCACATCTGACCGCGCGATAAGGCATGTTTCATCCCGCACGGTCCGCGTGCTAAAGCCGCGCGATGAGCATTGCGAAAACCCTGATCGTCGGCGCCGACCACGCCGGCTATGCCCTGAAAGACACGCTCGCCAAGGCGGCCCGCGACGCCGGCTGGATCGTGATCGACTGCGGCACCAACGACCCCGCCAGCGTCGATTACCCCGATATCGCCCACGCGGTGAGCGACCGGATCGAAGCGGGCGAGGCAAACCTCGGCCTGCTGGTCTGCGGCTCGGGCATCGGCATGGCGATCGCCGCCAACCGCCACCCCGGCATCCGCTGCGCCCAGGCGCATGACGCGACCGAAGCGCGGTTGTCACGCTCGCACAACAACGCCAATATACTCGCCCTCGGTGCGCGCATCACCGGTGAGGTCGTGGCGCTCGACGCGCTGCACGCCTTCCTTTCGACCGATTATCAAGGCGGGCGGCACGATCTGCGGCTCGCAAAACTCAACCCGGAGCGGACCCGATGAACCAGCAGACCCCGATTGCAAGCATGGACCGGTTTTTCAACGCATCGCTCGCGGAAACCGACCCCGATCTCGCCGCCGCCATCGCGCAGGAACTGGCGCGCCAGCAGGACGGCATTGAACTGATCGCCTCGGAAAACATCGTCTCGCGCGCCGTGCTCGAAGCCCAGGGCTCCGTGCTGACCAACAAATATGCCGAAGGCTATCCCGGCAAGCGCTACTACGGCGGCTGTGCCGCGGTCGACATCGCCGAACAACTCGCGATCGACCGGGCCAAGCAATTGTTCGGGTGCGAATACGCGAACGTCCAGCCCCATTCCGGCGCGCAGGCCAACCAGGCGGTGTTCCTCGCGCTGCTGAACGCGGGCGACACCATTCTCGGCATGTCGCTCGCGGCCGGCGGCCACCTTACCCACGGCGCGGCGCCCAACCTGTCCGGCAAATGGTTCAAGCCGGTGCAATACGGCGTACGCCGCGAAGACGGCGTGCTCGACTACGAAGAGCTCGAACGCCTGGCGCGCGAACACAAGCCGCGCATCATCATCGCCGGCGGCTCCGCCTATCCCCGCGTGATCGACTTCGCCCGCATCCGCAAGGTGGCCGATGAGGTCGGCGCCTATTTCATGGTCGACATGGCCCATTTCGCCGGCCTCGTCGCGGCCGGTGTGTTTCCCTCGCCGCTGCCGCACGCGCATGTCGTCACCACCACGACCCACAAGACCCTGCGCGGCCCGCGCGGCGGCATGATCCTGAGCAACGACCTCGAGCTCGGCAAAAAGTTCAACGCGGCCGTATTCCCCGGCCTGCAGGGCGGCCCGCTGATGCACGTGATCGCGGCGAAAGCGGTCGCCTTCGGTGAAGCGCTGCGTCCCGAGTTCCGCGCCTATCAGAAAGCCCTCGCTGAAAACGCCAAGGTGCTCGCCGCAACGCTGGTCGAGGGCGGTGTCGACATCGTCACTGGTGGCACCGATTCGCATCTGATGCTGGTCGATCTGCGGCCGAAAAACGTCACCGGCAAGGCCGCCGAAGCCTCGCTCGAGCGCGCGCACATGACCGCGAACAAAAACGCCATTCCGTTCGATCCGGCCAAACCCGCCGTGACCTCCGGCATTCGTCTCGGCACGCCCGCCGCGACCACGCGCGGCTTCGGTGCCGCCGAATTCCGCCTGGTCGGCCAATATATCGTCGAGGTCCTCGATGGTCTGTCGGCCTCGAACGACGGCGCGAACAGCGCGGTCGAAGCCGCCGTCGGTGCGAAAGTGCTGGACCTCTGCAAGCGTTTCCCGATCTATCGGTAAGGCCCGATGCGCTGCCCGTTCTGTGGCGAGGCCGATACGCAGGTCAAGGATAGCCGCCCGAGCGAAGACGGCAGCGCCATTCGCCGGCGGCGGTTCTGCCCGCAATGCAGCCAGCGCTTCACCACGGTCGAACGCGTGCAGCTGCGCGAACTGGTCGTGGTCAAGGCCGATCAGCGCCGCGTCGCTTTCGACCGCGACAAGCTGGCCCGTTCGGTACGGATCGCCCTGCGCAAACGTCCGGTCGAGGACGAACGGATCGAGCGGATCGTCAACGGCATCGTGCGCAAGCTCGAAGCCTCCGGCGATGCCGAGATTGCCTCCACCGCGATCGGCGAACTGGTGATGGACACGCTCAAGGAGGTCGATGCGGTCGCCTATGTCCGCTTCGCCTCGGTCTATCGCGATTTCCGTGAAGCCAAGGATTTCAAGACCTTCCTCGGCGCAATGGACCCGCCGAAATGACCGATGCCGATTGCATGGCCGCGGCCATCGGCCTGGCAAGGCGCGGCCTGGGCGAGACGGCACCCAACCCCAGCGTCGGCTGCGTCGTCGTCAACGCCGGCATTGTCGTGGGGCGTGGCCGCACGGCGCCGGGCGGCCGGCCGCATGCCGAGACGCAGGCGCTCGCCATGGCCGGAGCCGCCGCGCGGGGGGCGACCGTTCATGTCACGCTCGAACCCTGCGCGCATCACGGCCGCACGCCGCCCTGCGCGCAAGCCCTGATCGATGCCGGGGTGGCGCGCGTGGTCGTTGCGATGCGCGACCCCAATCCCCGGGTGAACGGGGCCGGACTCGCCATGCTGCGCGCCGCCGGCATCGCAGTGACCGAGGGGATCGGCTTGCCGGCGGCGCTGGCGGTGAATGCCGGGTTCGTCTCCCTGATCGAGCATGGCCGGCCCGCAGTCACGCTCAAACTCGCCACCTCGCTCGATGGCCGCATCGCGACACGCACCGGCGACAGCCAATGGATCACCGGCGATGCCTCCCGCCGCACCGCCCACGCGCTGCGCGGCGCGCATGACGCCGTGATGATCGGCGTCGGCACCGCCCTGGCCGACGATCCCGAACTGACCTGCCGGATCGATGGGTTTCGTGCCGCACCATTGATCCGCATCGTGGTCGATTCACATCTGCGCCTGCCCCTGAACAGCCGCCTCGCGCGCGGCGCCGATACCCATCCGCTGTGGATCATCCATCGCGACGGCGCCGATCCCGCCCGGCACGATGCTTTCGCCGCGCTCGGCGCCCGCCTGTTCGCGGTGCCCGCCGCCGAAACCGGCGTCGATCCGCTCGCCGCCCTGCGCGCACTCGGCGCCGCGGGCATCACGCGGTTGCTGGTCGAAGGCGGCGGCAGCCTTGCGGCCTCGTTGCTGCGTGCCGATCTGGTCGACCAGATCGCCTGGTTCACCGCCCCGCTCGTGATCGGCGGCGACGGCATTGCCGCGATCGCCGGGTTCGGCGTCGCGGCGCTCGCGGCCGCGAAACGACTGACCATGCTGAGCGCAAACGCCAGCGGTGCGGACCGCCTGGCAACCTATCGGAGACAGGACTGATGTTTACCGGGATCATCACCGCCGTCGGGCGGCTGACCAGCAAATCCCCGCCGACCGGCGAGCGCGACGCCCGTTTCGTGATCGGCGTGCCGGATCGCAATGCCGCCTGGGCCGATCTCGACCGGATCGCGCTCGGTGCCTCGATCAATTGCTCGGGCTGCTGCCTCACCGTGGTCGAGGCCGGCAGCGACTGGTTCGCGGTCGATGTCTCCGGCGAGACCCTGTCGAAGACCACCCTCGGCGCCTGGACCGAACAGAGCCCGATCAATCTGGAGCGCGCCCTGAGGATGGGCGATGAGCTCGGCGGTCACGTGGTATCCGGCCATGTCGATGGTCTGGGCACCGTCATATCGACGACGCCGGAACACGGCTCGACCCGCTGGCGGTTCAGCGTGCCGCAGGCGCTCGCGCGGTTCATTGCCCCCAAGGGTAGCGTTGCGATCAATGGCGTGTCACTCACCGTCAACGAGGTTGAGGGCAACACCTTCGGCGTCAATATCATCCCGCATACCGAACGTGTCACCAATTTCGGCACGCTGGCGGTAGGCGATGCGGTGAATGTCGAAATAGACATGCTGGCCCGCTATGTCGCGCGGCTGGCGGAGGTTTCGTGATGGATCAGAGCAAGATGAACGCAATGCAGACCGCATCGCTGCAGACCTATTTGTCCTCGGCCGCTGAAATCATCGATGAAGCGCGCGCCGGGCGCATGTTCATCCTGGTGGACGACGAAGATCGCGAAAACGAAGGCGATCTCGTGATCCCCGCCCAGTTCGCGACGCCGGATGCGGTGAATTTCATGGCCAAACATGCCCGCGGCCTGATCTGCCTCGCCTTGACCAAGGCGCGCTGCGAGACGCTAGGGCTGAAAATGATGGCGCAATCGAACGGTTCGCGCCACGAAACCGCCTTCACCGTCTCGATCGAGGCGCGCGAGGGTGTCACCACCGGCATCTCGGCGGCTGACCGGGCGCGCACCATCGCGGTCGCGATCAATCCGGAATCCAGCGCCGCCGATATCACGACACCGGGCCATATCTTCCCCCTGATGGCGCGGGACGGCGGTACCCTGGTGCGCACGGGCCACACCGAAGCCGCGGTCGATATCGCGCGGCTCGCCGGCCTCACCCCGGCCGGCGTGATCTGCGAGATCATGAACGAGGACGGCACGATGGCGCGGCTGCCCGACCTCGTGAGCTTCGCCCAATACCACAACCTCAAACTCGGCACGATCGCCGATCTGATCGGCTATCGCCGGCGGGTCGAAAAACTGGTCCGCCGGACCGGCGACGGCGCGCTGACCGATGGTGCCGGCCAGCAATGGCGCATGGTCAGTTTCGAAAACACCATCGATCATGTCGAGCATCTCGCCCTGGTGAAGGGCGATGTCGCGGCCAACGAGCCGGTGTTGGTCCGCATGCACGCCATCAGCACGATCGACGATATTCTGGGCGGCGAACATATTCGCGATCTGCGCCGCGCGATGGCACAGATCGCCGAGGCGGGCAGGGGGGTCGTCGTGCTGATCCGCGAGGCAAGGCCCGATGCGATCTCGACCCGCCTCGCCCAGATCATGGGCGGCGCGCGCACCGGCACCGTGCTGCGCGACTACGGCATCGGCGCACAGATTCTGACCGATCTCGGCGTGCACGACATGATCCTGCTATCGAACCACAAACGCGCCGTTATCGGGCTGGAGGGCTACGGGTTGAACATCGTCGATCAACTGCCGATCGAGGGCAAGGCAATCCCATGAGCACCGCCGATGCAATGGCACCCATTGTGCCGGTCGTGCCGGGCAGCGCACCGCGCGTGCTGGTGATCCGCGCGCCGTATTACCGCGATATCGTTGACGGCATGACCACGGCGGCCGCGCTCCTGCTGGCCGAGGCCAACGCTACCGTCGAGACCATCGACGTCGCCGGCGCCTACGAACTTCCCCAGGCCCTGCGCATCGCGCTGCGCGGCAAACAAACCTTCGATGGTTTCGTCGTCCTCGGCTGCGTCGTGCGCGGCGAGACCGATCATTACGATTACATCTGCAGCACGGCCATGAACGGGCTGATGAACGTCGCCCTGCAATACGGCATCTGCCTCGGCACCGCGCTGCTCACGGTCGATACCATCGCCCAGGCCGAGGCGCGGTCGGCCGAGACCGGCTCTAACAAAGGTGCGGAAGCCGCCGCCGCCTGCCTCAGGCAGATCGCGCTCGCGCGCCAATTGGGGGCGGCATGACAGCCGCACCCGGCAAGGGCGTGCGGCCGCGCACACTGGCGCGTGTCGCCGCGGTGCAGGCTTTGTACCAATGCGAGCAGAACGGCGAAACCGCTGAAACCGTCATCGGACAATTCATCCGCCACCGCATCGGCGCGCTGCCCGGCAAGCCTGGCGTGGCCGATGGCCGGGTGCCGGAAGCGCACGCGCCGCTGTTCAGCCGCATCGTGCGCGTCGCGACCGAACAGCAGGATGTGATCGACCCGATGATCGTCAGCCTCCTGCCCGAAGCCTGGCCGATGGCGCGGCTCGACCCGGTGCTGCGCGCCCTGCTGCGCGCCGGCGGCGCCGAGTTGTGGATGACCGACGGGCCGCCGCCCCGCGTCGTGATCAATGAATATCTCGATGTCGCCCACGGATTCCTGAAGGAGGACGCCGTGCAGCTCGGCAACGCCGTGCTCGACCGCATGGCCCGCATGCTGCGCCCGAACGATTTCGCCGAAGCCGGGTGAGCGGCGGTGAGTTCGACCGGATCGCGCGTTATTTCGCACCCCTGGCGAACCAGGCGGCACTCGGACTGACCGATGACGCGGCGGTTTGGTCGCCGCCCCCCGGCCGCCAACTCGTGCTCACCGTCGATCAGATGATCGAAGGCATCCATTTCCTGCCCGACGACCCGCCCGATTGCGTCGCCCGCAAACTGCTCCGCCGCAACCTGTCCGATCTCGCCGCGATGGGTGCCACGCCGATCGGCTATCTGCTGACCACGGCGCTGCGCACGGCAACACCGCAGGCGTGGCTCGCTGAGTTTGCCGCCGGTCTGGCGCAGGATCAGCGCAGGTATGACATCACGCTGTTCGGCGGTGACAGCACCTCGACCACCGGCCCCATCATGACATCGGTCACCATGATCGGGCACGTAGCACCCGGCGCGGCGCTGCTGCGCACCGGGGCCCGGCCCGGTGATGCGATCTTCGTGACCGGCACGATCGGCGATGCGGCACTGGGGCTGGAGGCGGCCCGTGGCAACATCGCCGATCCGGGCGGGTTTTTTTCCACCCGCCGCCTGCTGCCCGAACCCCGGGTGGGCTTGCCGCTCGCGGGCCTCGCTCATGCCGCCATCGATGTATCGGACGGTCTGATCCAGGACCTCGGCCATCTCTGCACCAACGCGGGACTCGGCGCGGTGATCGAGGCGGCGCGGGTGCCGCACTCACCCGCCGCGCGCGCCGCCGGCAATGCCTGGCTCGAAACCCGGCTGACCGGCGGCGATGATTACGAGCTGATCCTGGCCGCACCCGCCGCCGCCGAGCCCGCGCTGCGGGCGGCCTGCGGCACCGTCCCGCTCACCCGCATCGGCATCATGACGGACGCGCACCGCGCTATCCGCATCAACGATGCCTCGGGCACCCCGCTACAATTCGCCCGGCAGGGCTGGCGGCATTTCTGAGCCGGTTCACGCCGGTGCGGTAAACGCCACGTCTTTCTTCAGCGAAAACGGATCGGTCGGGTTGCGCTGCGCGAGGATATCCGCGAGCCGCAACTCGACCGAACCCAGAATCCGCGGATGCGTCAGGCAGTAGAACTGCTCCGCCTCGATCGCCGCAAAGGTCCTTGCCGCGACATCTGCGGCACTCAGCCGCCCGGACGTCACCGCCTTGCGCGTCTGCTCCTCGGCAAGCCGCTGGCTCTCGGTCGCGGGCGTCGGGTTGGTCAGATCGGCCGGCCGGTTGCGCCCCGCATCCTTGATGCCGGTATCGACGAAGGCCGGGCACAGCACCGTGACGCCGAGCGTCGAACCGGTGATCCGCAAATCATGAAACAGCGTTTCGGACAGCGTGACCACGCCATGTTTCGAAACATTGTACGGCCCCATCGTCTGCGCCGAAAGCAATCCCGCGACCGAGGCGGTATTGATGATATGACCTTCCTGCTTACTCGCGATCATCCGCGGCACGAAGCAGCGCACACCGTGGATCACACCCCACAGATTAACGCCGAGCACCCATTGCCAATCCGCAACCGAATGCTCCCAGATCAAGCCGCCGGTACCGACGCCGGCATTGTTGAACAGCAGGTGCACATCGCCGAACGTCGCAAACACCCTGTCGGCAAACCCATCCATCGCCCCGGCGTCACTAACATCGAGCCGGTGCCCGATCACCTCGGCACCCGTGGCTGCAAGCTCGGCGATGACCGCATCGAGCGCGTCCTGCTGGATGTCCGCCAACGCCAGTTTCATCCCCCGCGCCGCCGCAATCCGGGCAAACTCGCGCCCGAACCCGCTGCCCGCACCGGTGATGACGGCGATACGATCCTTGAAAACCTTCATGGCACCACCACGATCTTTCCGGTCACCTTGCGGTCCGCCATGTCCTGCAGCGCCTGCGCCGTCTCGGCCAGCGGATAGGCTTTCGAAATCAGCGGACGGATCTGGCCGTTCTGCAACATCGCAAACAGATCCTGCATCATCGCAATCTGGTTCCCGGGCTCGCGCCGGGCGAACTCGCCCCAGAACACACCCACCACCGCAGCCCCTTTGAGCAACGGCAAATTGAGCGGCAGGCTGGGGATCTCACCATCCGCGAAGCCGATCACCAGATAGCGCCCGCGCCAGGCAATCGACCGAAACGCCGGCTCGGCAAATCGCCCGCCGACCGGGTCGAAAATAACATCGGGCCCGCGCCCCTCGGTATGAGTCTTGATCGCGGCGCGCAGATCCTCGGTGCTGTAGTTGATCGTCGCATCGGCGCCGCGCTCACGGCAGATCACCAATTTGGCATCGCTCGAAGCCGCCGCGATCACCTTCGCACCGCGTGCCTTCGCGATCTCGACCGCCGCCAGCCCCACGCCCCCGGCCGCACCCAGGACCAGCACGGTATCGCCCTGCTTGACGCCGCCCCGATCGATCAGCGCATGGTGCGACGTGCCGAACGCCAGAATGAACCCCGCGGCAACATCATAGGGCACATGGTCGGGAATCGGCACGCACAGATGCGCATTGAGCGCGATCTTCTCGGCAAACCCGCCGGTCGAGCACAAGGCCAGAACCCGGTCGCCGATCTTGAAGTCGGTCACGCCGTCGCCCACCGCCTCGATCTCGCCCGCCACCTCCGCACCCGGGGTGAACGGCAGGATCGGCTGGACCTGATATTTTTTCTGAATGATCAGCACATCGGGAAAATTCACGCCCGCGGCATGAATTCTGATGACGACCTCACCCTCGCGCGCGACCGGATCGGCAATCTCGCGGTGCTGCAGCGTCTCCGGCCCGCCCCACGCCGCGCAGACGATGGCCCGCATCAGACCGGCAACCCCGGTTCGGATAGTCCATCCGCGATCATCACGTTCGGATACCCGCCCGACCGTGCCGGATCGCTATTCTGGTAGCGCCGCTGCTCAAGCCGGGCCAGTTGATCGCGATGGACTTCATCCGGTCCATCGGCGAGCCGCAGCGTGCGCTGATGCGCGTAGGAACTCGACAGCCAGGTATCCGCCACGCCACCGCCGCCGAACGCCTGGATCGCCCAATCCACAATCTTGCACGCGACATTTGGTGCCACCACCTTGATCATCGCAATCTCGGCCCGCGCGCCCTTGTTGCCGACCGTATCCATCATCGATGCGGCCTTGAGCGTCAGCAGCCGCGCCTGATCGATCATGATGCGCGATTCCGCAATCCGCTCGCGCCATACGCTCTGCTCAACCACCGGCTTGCCGAACGCGGTGCGCGATTCCAACCGGCGGACCATGCGTTCCAGCGCCCGTTCGGCAACGCCGATCGAGCGCATGCAGTGGTGAATCCGTCCCGGCCCAAGCCGGCCCTGGGCAATTTCGAAGCCGCGCCCTTCCCCTAACAGAATGTTGGCGGCCGGCACGCGCACATTGTCGAAAATCAGCTCCGCATGCCCGTGCGGCGCATCGTCATCGCCGAATACCGGCAGCGCACGCTTCATCGTGACACCGGGATGGGGAAACGGCACCAGGATCATCGATTGCTGCTTGTGCCGATCCGGGTTGGCGGGGTCGGATTTTCCCATCACGATCAGCACGCGGCAGCGCGGATCGGGCGCGCCGGAAATCCACCATTTATGGCCGTTGATCACATACTCATCGCCATCGCGCCGGATCTCGGTCTCGATATTGGTCGCATCGGACGATGCCACACGCGGCTCGGTCATCGCGAAAGCCGAACGGATTTCCCCGGCCAGCAGCGGCTTCAGCCACCGCTCCTTGTGCTCCGCCGCCGCATAGCGCGTCAGGACTTCCATATTGCCGGTATCCGGCGCCGAACAATTGAACGCCTCTGGCCCGAACGGGCTGCGTCCCATGATTTCGGCAAGCGGCGCGTATTCCATATTGGTCAGCCCCGCGCCATGCTCGGACTGCGGCAGAAACAGATTCCACAACCCCTCGGCTTTCGCCTTCTGCTTGATCTCGCCTAACAGAGCGAGCGGCTGCCAGCGGTCCGCCTGGGTGTGCGCGGTGTGAAACAGCGCCTGTTCGTTGGGATAGATATGCGCCGCCATGAAATCCGCGACGCGCGCGCGCAAGGCCTCGGTCTTGGTGGAATAGGCGAAGTCCATGGCGGCATTTCCCTTATCATCGTGCGATTTTGCCCGATTGTGCGGCTTGCCCATGCGTTACGCAAGTCCCCCTTGCGGCATCGGCCCGCCGCTTGACAGGCCCCGGCGCGATCAGGATGCTCCGCCCCGAGTGGGGGAAATTCGGGATGAACGACGCATCGGCACCAAAACTGGTTGAGGTTCTGCCGCACCATCGCCTCGATGAGGCGCGGCTGATCGAATACCTCGCCCGCCACATCCCCGGTTTCACCCCGCCCGCCGTCATCCGCCAGTTCCAGGGCGGCCAATCCAACCCCACCTACCTGATCGAGGCGTCGGGCCAGCGCTACGTGCTGCGCAAAAAACCGCCCGGCACGCTGCTGCCCTCGGCCCACCAGATCGACCGTGAATACCGCATCCAGAGCGCGCTCGCCGCCACCGCCGTGCCGGTCGCACCGATGCTGCACTACTGCGAAGACGCAACGATCATCGGCACCAGCTTCTACCTCATGGCCCATGTCGCAGGCCGCGTCTTCCACGATGTCATGATGCCCGGCGTCAGCCCGCCCGATCGCGGCGCGGTCCAGCGCAACCTGATCGAGGCCATCGCCGCGCTGCACAGCGTCGACTATCGCGCGGTCGGGCTCGAAACCTTCGGCCGGCCCGATCACTACGTCGCCCGCCAGATCGATCGCTGGACCCGCCAGTACGAGGCCTCGAAAACCGAAGACCTCCCGGCCATGACCAATCTGATCGCCTGGCTGCGCGCCAACATCCCCGCGCGCGACGAAACCGCCATCGTGCACGGCGATTTCCGGCTCGGCAACATGGTCATCCATCAGGACGAGCCCCGCATCGTCGCCGTGCTCGACTGGGAATTGTCCACCCTCGGCCATCCGCTCGCCGATCTCGCCTATTGCTGCATGTCCTACCATCTGCCGCCCGGATCGGGTCCCGCAATGGCCGGGTACCAGGGCATCGATGTCGCGGCGATGGGCCTGATGAGCGAGGCCGAGGCGCTCGCCCTCTACGCCCGCCTGACCGGGCGCGCGGCGATCGAACACTGGCAATTCTTCATGGGTTTCTCGCTGTTCCGCTCCGCCGCGATCGTCGAAGGGGTCTACGCCCGTTCCCTCGCCGGCAACGCGGCGGACCAGCGCGCCGGACGGATGCACGACATGTGCATCGCCGTCGCGAATACGGGTTGGAATGTCGTGCGCGGTGCCACACCGTCCCGATAGCGCAAGCACGACCCGGCGCGACACAAATCCGGTTCGCACCCTAAAAAACGCCATCCGCCGTCCCGAACGTCACGCAGGTTGCACCCGGCCAATGAAAATGTCATTCGCTCCCTCATGCGAATAACCTGCCCGGAATGCGCTGCGCAGTATGAATTGCCGCCCCAGGCCCTGGCTCGCCTGCCCCGGCGCGTCCGCTGCGCCCAGTGCGGCACCGAATGGCAAGTCGAACCACCGCCCCCGGCCGAACCCGTCGCATCGCCCGGCGCCGACGACGATTTCGAATTCAAACCAATCCAGTCCCCCGCATCCGAGTCCGAGTCCGAGTCCGAGCCCGAATCTGAATCCAAATCCGAATCCGAAACCATCCCGCCCGCGCCGCCCGAACCGCCCCCGCCCGTCGAAACGCGGATCGAACCCCCGATCAGACAACCGGCGCCACGCTCCCCACCCGCGCCGCCGGCCGGCTCGCCCAGTGCCCGCACCCTGTGGATCGGCTCGATCGTCCTGTTGATCGCCCTGATCGCTCTCATCCTGGCCCTGCACGGCCCGATCAGCCGCATCTGGCCGCCCTCGCTGCGCCTGTTCGACGCCCTCGGCCTGTCCTGAGCCCGCCCCCTTGACCGCGAGCCCCCGCAGCGGCGAGGGTTGCGCATGGCACATGAACTGCACGACCGACTCCTGATTCTCGACACGCATGTCGACATCCCCTGGCCGAACGGCCCCGATTTCACCACCGATGGCCCGCGTTGCGTCGACCTGCCGAAAATCCGCCGCGGCGGCGTCGGCGCCATCTGCTTCGCGGCCTACGTGCCCCAGGGCAGGCGCGATGATGCCGGCAACACCGAAGCCCGCACCCGCGCGCTGGCCATGCTCGATACCATCGCCGCCATGGGCCGCGCCGCCGGCGCCGTACCCGCCCACACCGCCGCCGCGATCGAGGCCGCCCACCGCGCCGGCCAGGTCGCGGTCATCCCCGCGGTCGAAAACGGCACCGCCCTCGGCGGCGACCTCGCCGTGCTCGACGATTTCGCCGCCCGCGGCGTCCGCTACATCACCCTGACCCACAACGGCCACAATGCCTTGGCCGATGCCGCCATCCCCCGCGCCGACCTCGGCGATGCCCCCACCGAACATGGCGGCCTGTCCGCCCTTGGCCGCGCTGCCATCGCCCGCATGAACGACCTCGGCATCCTGATCGACGTCAGCCATGCCTCCAAATCCAGCATGATGCAGGCGGTCGGCCTGTCACGCACCCCTATCGTCGCCACCCATTCCTGCGTGCGCGCCCTGTGCGATCACCCCCGCAACCTCGATGATGAACAACTCGCCGCCCTGCGCGACACCGGCGGCCTGATCCAGATCACCATGGTCTCCGCCTTCCTCAAACGCAGCGCCAAACCTTCCGATATCGGCGTCGCCGCCATCGCCGATCACGTCGACTACGTGGCCCAACGCATCGGCATCGACCATGTCGGCATCGGCACCGATTTCGACGGCGGCGGCGGCGTCGCCGGCTACATGCACGCCGGCCAGACCCCCAGCCTCACCGAGGAACTGATCAAACGCGGCTACGACGAACCCGCCCTCGCCAAAATCTGGGGCGGCAATTTCCTGCGGCTGCTGCGGATCGCCGAAGACGTCAGCGTGTAGGGCAGGGAAGGGAAGCGCTGCTTTTTTGTAAAAAAGCAGCAAAAAACTTTTTTGAATCGGGGGCGCGGGCGGTTTGGTATTCACGCGCTCAATTGAGGGCGCTTCTTTGCTGCTTTTTTAACGAGGCCAGGGGGGTCGGCGCCCCCTGGCCTCGCCTACCCCTCAGCCCGCAACCTTCTCCGCCACCAGCCGCGCGAACCGTGCCGGGTCGATCGGCGCCTCACCGTCCTGAATGCGCGCGAGATCGAGCAGCAACGCCGCCCAATCCGTCATATCCTCACCGGCATCGGCGCGCGGTATCAGGCTCTCGATCAGCTTGTGCGAAGGGTTGAGTTCGAGCGCCGGTTTCGGCGCGTAGCTCTGCCGCCCGGCCCGGCGCATCAGCCGTTGCAGTGCAAGGTCGGGTTGCCCACCGGCGGCGGCGAGCGCGGCGGGGCTATCGGTCAGCCGCGATGATGCCACCACGTCCGAAACCTGTTCGCTCAGCGCCGATTTCAGCGCCGCGGCCAGCGTGCTCATCGCCGCCGGCATCGCGGCGGTTTCGAACACGTCGTTCGCAGCCCCGGCGTGGACCAGTTTTTTCTCGGCATAGGTCGCGAGCCGCTCGGGCCAGAAAAAATCGATCTGGTCGGACAGCAGCAGCACCTCGAACCCCTTGGCGCGCAACCCTTCGATCTGCGGTGACGTGCGGATACGCTCGGCATCCTCACCGGTGATGTAGTAAATATCCTTCTGCCCTTCGGGCATCCGCGCCACATACTCATCGAGCGAGGTGAGTTCATCGCCATGGGTCGAACGGAACCGCGCAAGCCCGGCAATCTCGGTCCGGTGCTCGCTGTCGTCGTAGATCCCTTCCTTCAGCACCGGCCCGAACTGCTCGATGAAGGGTTTATACGCCTCGGCATCCTTCGCACGGGTCTTCAACTCCGTGATCACCCGGTTGACCAGCGCCTTGCGAATGCGCGCCAGCACCGGTGTTGCCTGCAGCATCTCCCGCGACACGTTCAGCGGCAGATCCTCGGTATCGACCACGCCTTCAATGAAGCGCAGCCACCCCGGCAGCAATTTGGCGTCATCGGTAATGAACATCCGGCGCACATGCAGCCGCACATGGCTTTCACGGTCATCCTCGGTTACCGGAAACGGTGACCGGCCGGGGATGAACAACAGGGCCGAAAACGCGATCGAACCCTCCGCACTCCAATGGATCGTCGCCCAGGGCTGGTCGAACATATGGCCGAGGTGGCGATAGAACTCGGTATAATCCTGCTCGGAGACATCCGATTTCCGCTTGCGCCACAGCGCGGTACCCTCGTTGGCGGCCTGGAAACTGCCATCCCGCTCGATCTTGATCGGCACCGAAATATGATCGGCCCATTTCCGCAAAATCGTCTCGAGCCGCACCGGCTCAAGATATTCATCGGCGTCGGCCTTGATATGCAGCACCACGTCCGAACCCGGCGTCTCGCGCGTCGCCTCGCTGATCCGGTAGCCGCCCCGCCCGTCCGATGACCATTTATGCGCAATCTCGGTCCCGGCCCGGCGCGAAATCATCTCGACCGTATCGGCCACCATGAACGCCGAATAGAACCCGACGCCGAACTGCCCGATCAGGCTGGGCCGCTCCTCCGGCTTCGCATCCGCCAGCGTCTCGGTAAACGCGCGGGTGCCCGAGCGCGCAATCGTGCCCAAATGGCTCGCCAGATCCTCGGCGGTCATGCCAATCCCGTCATCGGCAATCGTAATCGTCCGCGCCGCCTTGTCGACGCTGATGCGGATCGAGGCATCCTCCGGCAGCGCCAGGCTCTCATCGGACAGCGCCAGAAACCGCCGGCGATCGATCGCATCGGCCGCGTTGGCGACCAGCTCACGGAGAAAAATCTCCCGCTCGGAGTACAACGAATGCACCACCAGATCGAGCAGGCGGCCCACTTCGGCATCGAACGGACGGGTCGTGTCAGTTGTCGAACTCATGATATTCCTCACTAAAAGAACGAACGGCGCCTTGAGATAGGTCACGGATTGCGCGGTTGCAATCCTGGGTTAAGGAAGGCAAGCACTTCTTTTTTTGTAAAAAAAGAAGCAAAAAAACTTTTGTTCGCTGGGTTTTCACCGTTGAAAAGCCGGCGACTCAATGACCGAAAGTTTTTTGCTGCTTTTTTACAAAAAAGCAGACCTTCCCTTACCGACCTCGCACTTGCGCCTTCGCCACCGTCGGGTCCTCGTTCGTCTTCGGCCCCCGCCGCAACCGGTGCTCGCCGAGCAGCAGCAGAATGGGTGCCGCGATATAAATGCTCGACGACGTGCCAACCACGATGCCGAACAGCATGATCCACGCAAACCCCGACAGCGAAGCCCCGCCGAACAGCGCCAGCGGCAGCGCCGCCAGAAACACCGTGCTCGATGTCCCCAACGTCCGGTTCAGCGTCTCATTGATCGAAAGGTCGATCAACTCGCGCAGCGGCATCGTCTTATACTTGCGCAAATTCTCCCGCATCCGGTCGTAAACCACCACCTTGTCGTTGGTCGAATAGCCGATCACTGTCAGAATCGCCGCAATCGTCACCAGGTCGAATGGAATCTGCGTGATCACCATGAACCCGACCGTCTTGGTCACATCCAGCACCAGCGTCGCCACCGCGCCCACCGCGAACTGCCATTCGAACCGGAACCAGATATAGACCAAAATCATCAGAAAGCTCAGCCCGAGCGCCACCAACCCCTGCTGGAACAGCGTATTCGACACCGAAGCCCCGATCGCCTGGGTCGATTCGATCGTCGCCCCCGGAATCGTCGCCTTCACCACGCCCTCCGCCGCCGTGAGCGATCGCTGGGTCGCGTTGGCATTGGCCTTGGATTCCAGGCTGATCAGCACGCCCTTGCCATTGCCGAACCCCTGCAGCGCCGCCCCCTGCAAATGCGCCGCATCCAACCCGCTCCGCAGCTTGCTGAAATCCGGCTTGCTCGGCGTCGCCACCTGGATCACCACGCCGCCCTTGAAATCCAACCCCAGGTTCAATCCCGGATGGAAAAACAGAATGATCGACGCGGTCGACAGCACGGCCGACACCATCAGGCCGATGAACCGCCCCTTCATGAAGCGGATGCGCGTGCCGTCCGGCACCAGGCGGAACGCGGGAGTGGTGATGAATTTCATCGGATGAGCCTCAAAAAACCGGCAAAGCGGCAGGACGGCGGGCAATGTACCAGCGCGCGGTGATCAACCGGACCAGCACGGTCGAGGTGAACAGCGTCGTCACAATGCCCACGCAGATCGTCACGGCAAACCCGCGCACAGGCGGCGAGCCGAAAATGAACAGCATGATATGAGCCAGCAGCGTCGTCACGTTGGAATCGATGATCGTGCCATACGCCCGCTTATACCCCGCTTCCAGCGCCGCCAGCGGCTTGCGCCCCAGCTTCACCTCCTCGCGCACACGCTCGTTGATCAGCACGTTGGCGTCCACCGCCATGCCCAGCGTCAGCAAAATCCCCGCCATGCCCGGCAAGGTCAGCGTCGCCCCCATCACCGACAGCACAGCCACCAGCAGCAGCAGATTGACCACCAGCGCGATGTTCGCGAACCAGCCGAACAGCCCGTAAAAACTCGCCATGAACAGAATGACCAGCACGAACCCGACCGCGAGCGACAAAATCCCCGCCCTTATCGCATCCGCGCCCAATTCCGGCCCGACGCTCTGCTGCTCCACCACCCGCAGCGGCGCCGGCAGCGCGCCCGCCCGCAGCAGCAACGCCAGATCCGTCGCCGATTGCGCGGTGAACCCACCGGTAATCTGCCCCTGACCACCAATGATCGGCGTCTGGATCACCGGCGCCTCGATAATCTTGTGATCCAGCTCGATCGCGAACAATTTGCCCACGTTCTTGGTGGTGATCTCGGCGAATTTGCGCGCCCCGGTGCCGTTGAACGTAAAATTCACCACCCAGCCGCCGGTCTGCGGGTCCTGCCCGGCCTGCGCATTGGTCAGGTCCGCGCCATCCACCGCCACCCGCGAGCGGATCGCCATCAACTGCGCCGGATCGTTCAGCATCGGCAGAATCTCGACCCCCGGCGGCGGCGTCTTGGTCTCCGGGTTCACATTCTGCGCCACCATATGAAACGTCATGTGCGCGGTCTTGCCCAGCAACCGCTTGATCCGGTTCGGGTCCGAAACCCCCGGCAACTGGATCACGATCTTGTCGCTGCCCTGCCGCGCAATCTGCGGATCGACCACGCCCGACCCATCGATGCGCCGCCCGATGATCGTGATCGACTGCGCGATCGCCTGGCTCTGCTTGGCAATCAGCCCCGCGCGCGACAAGGTGAGCGTCGCCGCCCCCGAAGGATCGATCCGCACATCGATATCCGGCGCCCCGCCCGCCGCCGCAACCGGGCTGATCAGCTTTTGCAGGATCGGCTTCGCCGCCGCCGCATCGGAGGGTTTCAACAGATTGAACTGCACCCGCTTCGCCGCGACATTCGCGCCAAGATCGGTATACCCGATATCCGCCTTCAGCAGCGCCTGGCGCACGTCGTCGGTCAGCCCGGTCAACTGCTCCTTCACCACCGCGTTCATATCCACCTGCATCAGCAGATACGACCCGCCGCGCAAATCGAGCCCCAGATGGATCTGCGGCCACGGCACCCCCGGCAGCGGCCGCTTGATCAGGTTCGGCACCGCCAGCAGCACCCCGATGGCGCAGAACAGCAGGATCATGGTGGTTTTCAGGCGCGTGAAATAAAGCATGGTCGGCAGTGGGTCCTTGAACGTGCCGCGACAGTGGGCGGGCGGGCGGGGGTGGTATGGCGGGGCCGGCTTGCGCGTGCAAGTGTGGCCCCAATTCGGGAGGATTGCGGTGGACAGGCTCAAGGTCGGTGTGATCGGTGCAGGACATTTCGGGCGGTTCCACGCCCTGAAAACGGCGGCGGCCGAACGCGCCGTCCTGGTCGGCCTGCACGATCCCGATGCCGCCCGCGCCACCCTCGTCGCGGCCGAGGCCAACTGCCCCGCCCTGCCGCTCGATGCCCTGATCGCAGCCGCCGACGCCCTGATCATCGCCGCTCCGGCCGATGCCCATTTCCCCCTCGCCATGCAATCCCTCGCGGCCGGCCGCCACGTCCTGATCGAAAAACCGATCGCGGCGACACTTCAGGAGGCCGATCAACTCGCCGCCGCCGCCACCGCCCGCGGCCTTGTCCTTCAGGTCGGCCACCTCGAGCGATTCTCCGCCGCCCACGGCGCCGTCGCCGCCCGCATGGGCCGCCCGCTCTATATCGAAGCCGTCCGCGTCGCCCCCTTCAAACCCCGCGGCACCGATGTCTCGGTCATCCTCGACCTCATGATCCACGACCTCGACCTCGTGCTCGCCCTGGTCGGTCAGAAAATCGACAGCGTCGATGCCGTCGGCGCCGCCGTCGCCAGCGCGCACGACGATATCGCCAACGCCCGCGTCCACTTCGCCGATGGCTGCGTCGCCACCATCACCGCCAGCCGCATCTCGCTGAAAACCGAACGAAAAATGCGCATCTTCGCCGAATCCGGCTACCTGACCGTCGATTTCGCCACCAAAAAACTCACCCTGATCGGCCGCGACCGCGGCATCGCACTCCCCGGCTTTGAGGAATTCGGCATCGAAACCGCAAGCTGGGACGAGCACGACGCCCTCGCCGCCGAACACGCCGCCTTCCACGCCGCCTGCCTCGACGGCGCCCCCGTCCTGGTCGACGCCGCCGCCGGCCGCCGCGCCCTCGAAGCCGCCATCGCCGTCGCCGCCTCGATCACCGCAAGCCGCGCCCGCGCCGTCGCCTCCGGGTTGATCCGCTGAAATCTGGATTCGAAAGCAGGGAACGGAGTTTCAGCGTGGCGCCGGTCTGGTTAAGTGAGCGCAAGGCAAGGGAGGACTTCTTTTTTGAAAAAAAGAAGCAAAAAACTTTTTGAATCTGGGGCACGGGCGTTTTCACGCGCTCAGTCCCAAATTAACAAAGTTTTTTTTGCTTCTTTTTTGTTCACAAAAAAGAAGACTTCCTTGTCCTCACCTACCTCATCGCCCCGATCTCCAGGACAAATACCATGCCGACCCACTTCAACCGTATCGTACAAGATCCCCGCCTCGCCCAGATCACCGTGCGTGACCGCACCGCCGATGGCACTTTCTGGTATTCCGTCGCCACCACCGGCGTCTATTGCCGCCCGTCGTGCCCGTCGCGCCACGCCAACCCCGCCAACATCGCCCTCCATGCCTCCCCATCCGCCGCCCGCGCCGCCGGCTTTCGCCCCTGCCTGCGCTGCCGGCCGGACGACCCCGGCCCCCGATCCGCCCTCGTCGCCCGTATCGAGGCCGCCTGCCGCCAGATCGAATCCGCCGCCGAACCGCCCAGCCTCACCCGGCTCGCCGCCGCCGCCGGCCTCAGCCCCGGGCATTTCCATCGCAGTTTCAAGGCGATCACCGGCCTCACCCCGAAACACTACGCCGAAGCCCGGCGCGCCGGCCGCCTGCGCGCCGCCTTGCCCAATGCCGGTGGCGTGACCGAGGCGATCTACGAGTCCGGTTTCCAATCCAGCGGTCGTTTCTACGCCCGATCCACCGCCCTGCTCGGCATGACCCCCACCCGCTACCGCGCTGGCGGCGCCAGCGAGACCATCCGCTTCGCCGTCGGCCAATGCAGCCTCGGTGCCATCCTGGTCGCCTCCAGCACCCAGGGCGTCGTCGCCATCCTGCTCGGGGACGAGCCCGAGGCGCTGATCCACGACCTTGAAACCCGGTTTCCCAACGCCACCCTTATCGGCGATGATCCCGCATACCAATCCCTCATCGCCCGCGTCGTCGGCCTGATTGAAACCCCGCGCCAGCCAGCCGACCTCGCGCTCGATATCCGCGGCACCGCCTTCCAGCAGCGCGTCTGGCAGGCCCTGCGCGCCATCCCGCCAGGCCAGACCGCAACCTATGCCGAGATCGCCCGCGCCATCGGCACCCCCAGCGCCACCCGCGCGGTCGCCGGGGCCTGCGCCGCGAATACCATCGCGATCGCCATCCCCTGCCATCGCGTCATCCGCACGGATGGCACTCTGTCCGGCTACCGCTGGGGCATCGAACGCAAACGCCGCCTGCTCGAACAGGAAACCACCGCATGACCGCCGCAATCGATTGGCAAGCCACTATCGCATCGCTCGACGAGCAAGGCTGGGCCGTCCTGCCGCGCCTGCTCAGCGCGGACGAATGCACCGAAACCGTCGCGCTTTACAGCGACCCGTCGCATTTCCGCAAACACGTCGTCATGGGCCGCCACGGCTATGGCGAAGGCGAATACCGCTACTTCGCCTACCAACTGCCCCCCTTGGTCGCCCGCCTGCGCCGCAGCCTTTACGCAGCCCTGGCCCCGCTCGCCAACCGCTGGCACGAGCGCCTCGCCATCGAAACCCGCTTCCCCGCCGACCATGCCGATTTCATCGCGAACTGCCACGCCGCCGGCCAGACCAAACCAACCCCGCTGCTGCTGCAATACCGTGCCGGCGACTACAACTGCCTCCACCAGGACATCTACGGCCCTCAAATCTTTCCGCTCCAGGTCGCAACCCTGCTCTCGACGCCGGGCACCGATTTCGAAGGCGGCGAATTCGTCCTCACCGAACAACGCCCCCGCCGGCAATCCCGGGCTGGCGTCGTTCCGCTCGGAAGGGGCGATGCGGTCGTCTTCGCGGTCAACAGCCGCCCGGTCCGCGGCAGCCGCGGCGATCACCGGGTCATCCTCCGCCACGGCGTCAGCACCATCCGCGCCGGCCAGCGCCACACCCTCGGCATCATCTTCCACGACGCCGCCTGACCGACGGCGTTCATGGTTCAAGGCAGGCGAAGCACTTCTTTTTTTGCAAAAAAAGAAGCAAAAAACTCTGGTCGATCTGGTCCGTGCCGGCGGCGCCCACATACTTCATGGGAAGGACCCTATGCTGCGAAACGATCGATCCCTTGGCATCAGAACCGACCTCCTGTTCCACCGCTTCGACGGCCAGGTGATCGAACGCGCCGACTACCTCGTCATCCGCACCCCAACCAACCCCGGCTTCTTCTTCGGCAATCTGCTGATCTTCAGCGCCCCACCCACCCCGCAAGACGCCATCGCCTGGCCCGCGCTGTGCCGGCAGGTTGATTTTACCGTGACTGAACGACACCATGCGGCGTTTCGGCGGGACCCCAAAAGACCAACCGATACCAACCGACCCAAAGCTTGATCGACGCCCGATACCCAGGTGTTTTCAAAAGCGCAGACCCAAATGAACAAAGTTTTTTTTGCTTCTTTTTTGTTCACAAAAAAGAAGAACTTCCCTTGGTTTTTGGGTGTATTGTTTCGTTTTCGTAACGATTTAGGCGTGCATCAGCCGCGCGGGCCTTTGCGCCACATTTTTTTGGCGTCGAAGGAGGGCACGAAAGGGTGGTGCCAGGGCGGGACGGGTGGTGGGGGTGGGCCGAGGATGTCGCGGAGTTGTTCGGGGGTGAAGTCGATGCTGCCGTCGGGGTTGACTTTGTATTGGGCCATGAAGTCGGGCTGGCGCTTGGGGCGGGGGCGTTTGGGGCGGGGTTTTGGTTCGCCTGTGGGTTCGCGCCGGGGTTTTCTGGGGCGTTTGATGATTTGGGGGGGACGCAGGCCGAGCATGGTGTGGAGGGGGCGGAGGATGCGGCCGAGGCTGGGGTGGGTGGCGAGCAGGTCCAGCACGATGGGGTCTTCCATGAAAAGCTGGAGATCGGCGCGGGCGGCGGCACCGCCGACGACGGTGGCGGGGCCGTTGGGGAGCAGGCGGATGAGCCAGGCGAAGCCGCGCGGGAGCGTGAGGGGTGGTTTGGGTTTGGGATTGGGGGTGGCGGTGGCGGGTTCGCGCTCGACCGGTTTGGGAGCGCGGGTGCGGATGCGGGGGGATTGGGGTGGGCGGGATGCGATGCGGGCGAAGCGGGCGATCTGGCGGGCGAGGTAGTTCCAGATCAGGACGATGAGCGGGCCGTGGATTTTGAGGCGGTAGCCGTTGTCGGCGACCGAGCGCTGCAGGGCACGGAAGATCACCGCGAAGCGCTCGGTCGGGTCGGCAGGCATGAACGGCGCGTTTGCGATCATGACCGCATATAAACCATGCGGGGTGGGGGGTGAGAAAGGGGTTTGTTAGGGGGTTTGTTAGATTCTTTGTTTGGGGGTTGGTTGGGGTGGATTGCGGTGTTGCGCTTGCGGGGACGGTGCGGGCTTGGGGCGGCTGATGGGCATCGCGCTTTTGGACGCGGGATCGCTGCCGGCGCTACACTGGCGACTGCGCCCGGCCGGTTCGTGACAGTATCGGCGCGTGGCCGGTCAGATCCGAGTCGCACCAACTGTCTCACCATCACGGCACTGTAATGGCCGCTTGCCAACAGTGCTGAATCCGCAAGCGAATTCGCCAGATCCACCGCCCGACCGCAATCATCGGTTGACGCGGTCGAGCACGGACCGCTAGGTGCTGATCGTGTCGAACACTACAGTCCCCTTACCGGCGATCCGGATTCGTGGCCGGTCGTTCATGGCGCTGATCGTAGTCCCCGAACCGCCGTTCGAGGCCTGGTTGACGGCGCTTGACCAACAGATGGCCCGGTCCGCCGGCTTTTTCGTCGACCGGCCGGTGGTGGTCAACCTGTCTGCCATGGCCGAAGCCGATGACGATCCCGCCCAGGTGCTCGCCGCCCTCGAAGCGCGCGACCTCCGGATTATCGGCGTTGAAGGTGTCGATATGGCCGCCCTGCGCGGCACACCCTGGTTCGGCGCCACGCTCGCCGCGCCTGGCCGCGAAGGCAAGCCGGACAAATTCATCGACCTCCCGGAAGCCGCCGCGCCAACCCCGCCCGAACCGCCACCGCCCGAACCCGTCCGCCGCCCTTCGCTGCTGATCAACCGGCCGGTCCGCTCCGGCCAGTCGATCGTGTTCGAGGAGGGTGATGTCACGGTGATCGGGCCGGTCTCGTCGGGGGCGGAAATCATCGCCGGCGGCTCGATCCATATTTATGGCACCCTGCGCGGCCGCGCCGTGGCCGGGCTGCTGGGTGGTGCCGAGGCGCGCATTTTCTGCACCAGGCTCGCCGCCGAGCTTCTCGCGATCGATGGGCTATACCGTACC
This sequence comes from Acidiphilium sp. PA, assembly GCF_026191915.1. Taxonomy (GTDB): domain Bacteria; phylum Pseudomonadota; class Alphaproteobacteria; order Acetobacterales; family Acetobacteraceae; genus Acidiphilium. Next base: position 36,807 of record NZ_JAIMBY010000001.1, on the reverse strand, counting down.
GCGGACCATTGGGGCCACGGCCTGCAAGGCAAGCCGGTCCAGGTCTGGCTCGACGACAAGGAACTGCGTCTCGCGGCCCTCGAATAGGATGCCCGCGCCCTGCGGCATCATACTGGACTGTTTGCGCCCTGCGGGGCGGGATTGAAGGAAGAGAATACATGTCGAAGGTTCTGGTCGTTACATCGGGCAAGGGCGGGGTCGGTAAAACCACCTCGTCGGCCGCACTGGGTGCAGCGCTCGCCCAGGCCGGCAAAAACGTCGTCGTCGTCGATTTCGACGTCGGTCTGCGCAACCTCGACCTCATCATGGGGGCGGAGCGGCGCGTCGTGTTCGATCTGGTCAATGTCGTGCAGGGCGACGCCAAACTCGCCCAGGCCCTGATCCGCGACAAGCGGGTTGAAACCCTTTCGCTGCTGCCCGCCTCGCAGACCCGCGACAAGGACGCCCTGACCCCCGAAGGGGTGGAGCGGGTGATCGATGAATTGCGGGAAAAATTCGACTGGATCGTGTGTGACAGCCCGGCCGGCATCGAGCGTGGCGCGACACTCGCGATGCGCCATGCCGATATGGCCGTGGTGGTGACCAACCCCGAAGTCTCCTCGGTCCGCGACTCCGATCGTATCATCGGCCTGCTCGATTCCAAGACCGCCCGCGCCGAAGCCGGCGAGACGATCGAAAAACATCTTCTGCTCACCCGCTACGATGCCACCCGTGCCGCACGCGGTGAGATGCTCAAGGTTGAGGACGTCCTGGAAATCCTGGCGATCCCGCTGCTCGGCATCATCCCCGACAGCGAGGACGTGCTGAAAGCCTCCAACGTCGGCTGCCCGGTCACGCTGCACAACCCGCTCTCCGGCCCGGCCCGCGCCTATGCCGAAGCCGCCCGGCGCCTGCTGGGCGAGACCATCGCGGTCACCATGCCGGTCGAGAAAAAGAGTTTGATGAGCCGGTGGTTCGGCCGGAGTGTCGCATGAGCATTTTCGGGTTCTTCACGCGCACGCGCACCGCACCGGTGGCGCGCGAGCGCCTGCAGCTGCTGCTGGCCCACGAACGCGCGCTGTCCGGCAAGTCCGACCTCGCGGCGATCCTGCAGGAGGAGATTCTGGCGGTCATTGCCAAGCACATTGCGATCGACCGCGAGAAGGTCAAAGTCAAACTCGACCGCGACGGTACGATCTCCACCCTCGAAATCGACATCGAAATGCCTGAAGCGGTCGCCTTAAAAAACTGATTCATAAGTGTTTTTCGCGTCACTGCCATAAAACGGCAACACATCCCGCCTTGCTCTTGATGCCAAACCCCGCATCGGCTAGACCCCTCTTCACGCGCGGCCCAGGTAGCTCAGTTGGTAGAGCATGCGACTGAAAATCGCAGTGTCGGTGGTTCGATTCCGCCCCTGGGCACCATTTTCCTCCTAACCCGGCTTGGTCTGACAGGGCGAAACCTCATGGACGGAATTGAAACCGCGACGGACAGTCTGGAACGGCACCAGCATCTGAAGGAACACCCCGAAGCGCATCATGCCCGGCGGATGGCGCTGGTGATCGGCATTCTCGCGGCCGCCCTTGCGATCTGCGAAATGGGCGAAAAATCCGCGCAGAACGATTACATCGCCAAACAGATCGCGGTCAGCGATACCTGGGCATTCTACCAGGCGAAATCGATCAAGGCGGATATCGCGTCGAGCCAGGCCGCCACATTGTCCGCGCTCGCGACCCATGGCAGCGATGCGACGGCGCAGGCGCTGGCGCGCGCGGCGGAAGCCCGTGCCGCCAAGGAGGCATCCGACCCCGCCGGCCGGGAAGGCAAGGCGCAGCTCAAGCAACAGGCGCTGCGCCAGACCGAAGCGCGCGACCACCAGCTGGAACGCTATCATTTTCTGGAAATCGCGGTGGGCGCGCTGCAGATCGCCATCGTGCTCGCCTCGGTTTCGGTCGTGACCGAAATCGTCGCCTTCGGCTTCGCCGCCATCGGCCTTGGTGCGCTCGCGTTCGTTGGCGGCATCGGCGTGATGGCGTTCCTCTGACCGAGATCGCGGTGCGTGCTTGCGCCTATTTTGCAGCGCGCGCCATAAACCCCCTGTTCAACCTTGCCGTGAATCGCTAGAAGAATCGCGGCACGCCGATTCGTTGTTGATCGGCGCGTCAGAATCTTCAACCTGCCGGAAGCGCCGGCATCGGTTCGCCCGTCATCGCGCTGGGACCGATCAAGAACAGGAAAGAGGCTTCGACCATGTCGAAAGCGTTTCTCGCGGAAGTCATTCAGAAATCGGCCGAGATCACCGGCGTTGCCTCCAACCGGGCGGCGACCGACCTGATGGAGGCGATCGTCAAGGAACTGAAAAAGAACGGCAAATTCACCTTGCCGAGCTTCGGCACGTTCACGGTGCGCAAAACCAAGGCGCGCAAGGGCGTCAATCCGCGCACCGGCGAGGAAATCAAGGTCAAGGCCGGCAAGACGGTGCGTTTCAAGGCATCGCCCTCGCTGAAGAAAATGGTTTGAATCGGCCGCGAGCGGGATGACGGGTCGCTCTGCGGCACCCGTCATTCGGGGCGCGCGGAGAGACTGACAAGATGTGACTTCACCGACTGACGGGCCCGTTATAGCGGCGTGTCAGAAACGCAAGGCGACCCCCCCCCTGTTATGGTTGGATGTTGCGCGGTCGTGCGGTTGCGGCCGTGGGGTTTTCGGCGCGGAGACGCCCGGTGCGTTCGACCCGCGGGGCGATGCCGTCGCGGTGCGACCGGGGATCGCTCCACCGCGGCGATGAGATCCGGCGCTGGACCGGCGCCGTTGAGACCCCCGCCGCCGTGGCGGCCGGCGTCGCATACCGGGTTGCGGGTTGTTTGGATCACGCATGGACTTCCTGTTACTGACGGGGCGTCAAGGCGGGGCGTCAAGATGGGGCGTCAAGGCGGGTCGTCAAGATCGGGCGTCAAGATGGGGGGCAATCGGAAGATCCCGCGGGGGCCTGGTTCCGTATGCGTGGCGGTGGGGGCATCGTCGCGTGAAATTGATCGAGGAAAGATTAGGGTGAGCATCGCGCGGAGCCTTCAAGGCGCGCCAGGGGTTGCCACGCTGCCTGATCGTACCCTAACATTCGGTCCGGTTTTTGATCGGTCCGATCTTTAACCTGAGATGATTGCGCGGCTGATCGGGTCAGTCGGCGTGGCAATGAAATCAACGGCGTCGGCAACTGATTGATCTGATTTATTTTTATCGCGATTAGTTTGCTCACTGATTATCGGTGCGATAACGATATAAAGTTTTGTACGGTCATCTCTAAAAAAATATTATTTGCTTTATTTGGTTATTAACAAAAATTAAAAAGATTGAAACCGTTTCCCGTTCCTCGTACGTATTCCTGATACGGTTAAACATACTTCAGGAGCGCGCCATGAGCGGGACCACTTTAATCACGATCGCAGCACTCGGTACCGGTTCGATAACGACATCAGGAACCTATGATGTCTCGGTCGATCTGGGTGTCGGTGTGGGCGATACGCTTGACATCCAGGGCACCCCCGGAGCGGCCCCGATCCTCGCGAACGTCAGTGAATCCATCGCCGGGATCAGTGCGTTGACCACGACAAACATCGCCAACGCCGATGAAGTTCTGACGGGGCTGGTCGGTGTCTCGGCGTTGTCTGATTTCAATATCGGCGCCAACGGTCAGGGATCGGCGGTCGGCAACGGGACACTGGAACTGGGGTCCTCGATCGGCCTCGGTCTGCTCGACACCATCAATTTCGACGGCACCGGCAATAAATTGGTGGTCGACCCGGGCCTTAACATCAATCTGTTGGGCGCGCTCAACGGGTTCGGCGCGGGCGACCAGATCGAATTGAAAGGTGTGACCGCCACTTCCGCGACCTTCACCCAGAACACCGGCCTGCTGGGATCGCCGGCCCCGGGCGGCGTGGTCAAGCTGTTCGATAACGGCACGTTGGCGGGTTCCATCGACCTCTCCACCGGCACCTTCGCCTCCAACGCCTTTCAGGTCGCTGCCGATCCGAACGGGGGCGTCGATCTCACGGTCTGTTTCCTCGAGGGGACCCGTCTGCTCGGCCTGCACGGCGATATCGCGGTCGAGGAGATGGAACCCGGTGATCGGCTGATCACCGACAGCGGCGCGATGCGGCCGGTCAAATGGGTCGGCCACCGCACGATCGACGCCACCCGCCACCCGCGGCCGGAAACCGTCTGGCCGATCCGGATCGAAGCCGGCGCGATCGACCATGGCCTGCCGGAACGCACGCTGTATGTGTCGCCCGACCACGCCCTGTTCATCGATGGTTGCCTGATTCCCGCGAAAATATTGGTGAACGGGCGGTCGATCGTGCAGGAACCGCGGGACCGGATCAGCTATTTCCACGTCGAACTCGAAAGCCACGATATCCTGCTCGCGGAATCTCTGCCCGTGGAATCATACCTTGAAACCGGGAATCGCAGCTTCTTTGAAAACGGCGGCGCCCCGCTGGTTCTGCATCCGCATATGGCGCAGGCTAAACGCGAGGCGGAGGGGTGCGCGCCCTTCGTTGAGTCGGGCGATATCGTGACACGGGTGCGCGCCCGCCTGATCGAGCGCCTGCCAAAACTGCGCCAGACGCATGATTGCCGCCTGCGCGCTTTGACCGATCAAGGCGCCCTGCCGATTACTGTGATCGACAGCCTGACCTACCGGATCGATCTGATCCATCCGTCGGCCAACGTCATGCTGGTCTCCAACGCGATGGTGCCCGCGGAATACGACGCGGCCTCGCGCGATCGCCGCCGGCTGGGTCTCGACATCGCGTCGCTTGAAGTCGAGACCATGGGCGGCAGCCGGACCATCGGGCTCGGCGAGCCGCGCTTGCGGGCGGGCTGGCATGACGATGAGGAAACCCACCGCTGGACCAACGGCGAGGCGCTGGTTCCCGCCAGCCTGCTCGAAGGCGGCCAGGCGCTGATCATCCGCCTGAACGCGCTTGCGACCTATGCCGCCGATCCGGCGGCGGAGCGCGATGCCGCCCGCGTCGCTGATCTGGTCATGGTTCGCCAGATGACCGCGCTGCGCCGGCTCGGCCTGTTGGAATGAGCGACGACCAGCGCGATCAGGTCACCAGCGTGGTGAATCCGTTGGTGATCGGATAGCGCCGGTCGCGGCCGAACGCTCTGGGCGTTATCTTGACGCCCGGCGGTGCCTGGCGGCGCTTGTATTCGGCGCGGTCGAGCAGGCGCCAGACGCGCGCGACCGTTGCCTCGTCGTGGCCGGCCGCGACGACATCCTCGATCGCCGCTTCACCCTCGATCAGCGCCGCCAGTATCGCATCGAGCACCTCGTAGGGGGGCAGGCTGTCCTGGTCGGTCTGGTTGTCGCGCAATTCCGCACTCGGCGGTTTGCTGATCACCCGTTCGGGCATCACCGGCCCGGCCGGCCCGCGCGCGTTATCCGGCAGATGCGCGTTCCGCCAGCGGCACAAATCGAACACGGTGGTCTTGTAGACATCCTTGAGCACGGAATACCCGCCGCACATGTCGCCATACAGCGTGGCGTAGCCGACCGACATTTCCGATTTGTTGCCCGTGGTCAGCACCATCGCGCCCAGCTTGTTCGACAAGGCCATCAGGATCAGTCCGCGCGCGCGTGACTGGATGTTCTCCTCGGTGATATCCGGCGCCCGCCCCTCGAACAACGGTGCGAGCGCGGCTTCGAACGCGCCGGTCGCCGCGCTGATCGGCACGGTATCGCAGCGGATTCCGAGCAGCGCGGCGCAGGCGGCCGCATCCTCCAGACTATGCGCGCTGGTGTAGCGGCTCGGCATCATCACGGCCCGCACCCGGTCCGCCCCCAGCGCATCGACCGCGACGGCCGCGGACAAGGCGCTGTCGATCCCGCCGGAGAGGCCCAGGATCACGCCCGGAAAGGCGTTCTTGTTCACATAATCCGCAAGCCCCATCACCATCGCCCGGTAGACCAGGTCGAGCCGTTCGGGGTCGGGCGGTATAGGCTGCGGCGTACACGCGAGCCCGGCATTGCCGCGCCGCCATTGCGTCACCGCCAGGCCGGTCTCGAAATGCGCCATCCGCAGCGCGATCGAGCGATCGGCATTGAGCGCGAACGAAGCGCCGTCGAACACGATCTCGTCCTGCCCGCCCGTCAAGGCCGCAAAGATGAACGGCAACCCGGTCTCGACCACCCGGTTCAGCGCCAGCTGGATCCGGCGGCCCTGCTTGCCGTCCTCGAATGGTGAGGCGTTGGTCGAAATCAGGATTTCCGCCCCGGATTCCGCCAGGGTCTCCGGCACGGCGGGAAACCACCAATCCTCGCAGATCAGCAGGCCGAGCCGAAAGCCGCGAAACGGCACGGGGCCCGGCGCCGGGCCGGCGACGAAGACGCGTTTCTCGTCGAACACGCCGTAATTCGGCAGTTCGTGCTTGGCCCGCCGGGCGATGATCGCCCCGCCATCCATCACGAAGGCCGCGTTGTGCAGGCTTCCATCGGTCCGCCAGGGCAGGCCGGCCACGATGCCCGGACCGCCATCGGCGGTATCGGCCGCCAGCGCCTCGGCCGCCGCCTGACAGGCGGCGACGAACGCCGGTTTGAGCACCAGATCCTCCGGCGGATAGCCGGCGATGCTGAGTTCGGGCGTCACCAGCAGATCGGCCCCGGCCGCTGCGGCTTGCGCGCGGGCCGCCCGGATCGCGGCGAGATTTTTATCGATCGAGCCGACATGCAGGTCGAGCTGGGCGATCGCAATGGTGAGCGTTTCGGTCATGCGACGATGATAGGGTGAAACGCGCCTTCCGTCATGGGCGGCGGCGGGGACCCGCCTTGTTTTGGCCGCAACCCGGCGCTAATGCGGCTCACGCGCCTGTGAGGTCCCACCGATCCGCGGGCGCGGCGTGCAATCCTGCCCGGCTACCTGCAATTCACGGAGATGATCCCTATGACGATGACCAAAATGATGTGCGCGGCGGTCCCCGCTCTGGCACTCGCTTTCAGCATGAGCGCGATCGGCACCGCCCATGCCAGCACCAAGAAAAAGACCACCGAGAGCCACATGAGCCACAGCAAGCTGCCGGGCTACAAGACCGAAGCCGAGGCCAAGACTGCCTGCGGCATGGGCGGTGTCGTGTGGCACGCCACCGGCAGCAAGGCCTATCATACTGCGAAATCGAAATATTTCGGCAAGACGAAGCACGGCGCCTATGTCTGCGAAAAAGCGGCGATGGAAGATCATCTGCACGCCGCGAAGAATTAAGCACGACGGCGGCCGATTTTGTTGACTCGCGACCGGATTTCCCTGTCTGATCCGGTCGCGATTTCATTCATGGGGGGGGGTTATGGGCTTGTTCGATCAGATTTCCGGCATGGTCAGTTCCGCGCTCGGCGGCGGTGATGTCCAGGGTGGCGGTGTCCAGGGTGGCGATGTCCAGGCCCAGGTGATGAGCGTGTTGCAGCAGCATGGCATCGATGGCGTGTCCGGCGTGATGCAGCAATTCGAGCAATCGGGCATGGGTGCCCATGTCGCCTCGTGGATCGGCGACGGCCAGAACCTGCCGATTTCGGCCGATCAGGTGCAGCAGGCGCTCGGCAGCCCGGTCATCGCCTCGATCGCCGCGCGATTCGGCATCGATCCCACCACGGCGGCCAGCCTGCTGGCGCAACACCTGCCGGCGGCGGTCGATCAGGCGACGCCGGACGGATCGTAACGCGCGTGGCCGCGTTCAATATCGTGGGTCTGTGTGGCAGTCTGAGGCACGGATCGTTCAATATGGCCGCGCTCCGCGCGGCGGCCGATCTGGTGCCCGAGGGTGTCGCGATCGACATTGCCGGCATCGGCGACATTCCTCTCTATAATGATGATGTCCGCGTGATCGGCATGCCCGACCCGGTCCTGGCGCTCGCCGGCCGGATCGCCGCGGCGGATGCGGTGCTGATCGCGACGCCGGAATATAATTACTCGATCCCCGGCGTGCTCAAAAACACCATCGACTGGCTGTCCCGCTGCGAGCCGCAGCCCTTCCGCGGCAAGCCGGTTGCTATTATGGGCGCGAGCCCCGGCATGATCGGCACCGCGCGGGCCCAGTACGATCTGCGGAAAGTATTCGTCTTTCTCGATGCGCATGTGCTGAACAAGCCGGAAATCATGATCGGCGGCGCCGCCCAGAAATTCGACGGCGCCGGCATGCTGACCGATGCGACGACGCGGCAGTTCATCGGCCAGCAGGTCGCGGCGCTGCGGGACTGGGGCGTGCGTCTGCGCCCCTGAACCGGCGCAGCGACGCCTTACCGCAGCCTTAAAATCAAGGAGCGCGCCGCCCGGCGGCGGAGCCACCAGTTGATCAGCGCAAACATCAGAACGCCGCCGCCGAGCAGGATCAGGCTGCCCGGCTCAGGCACCGCGACCAGCGGCGATGCGATGCTGCCGCTACCGCCGGCGTTAACGTTCGCCTGAGGGTCGGGCAGCGACGGGGGCGTGTAACTGGCGATGCCGCCGGACAGAACCGAAAACGGCCCCGGCAGCATCGTCACGATCGCAGGTGTGCAGTAACTGCAGGGCCTGGGAGGGGCGGTCAGCGGATTGGCCACCAGGGGATCGCTCTCGGTGTATAGAAACTGATTGGCGATCATGGACAGCGCGTAGTGGTCGCCGCTCTGCAGCAATGAACCGATCGTGAGGAAGAACTGCGTCTGTTCGGTCTGCTGCACGACCCGACCGTTCGAGAAGGTCTGGATATACTGTCCAAGCAGTTCGAGCGTCGCGTTGCTGTAGTCAGTCGTGACGCCATTGTTGGTATAGGTGCCGCTTACGCCGGAAAAGGCCAGCCCGGTGCCGATACCGTCAGGCGCGTAGGATTGCGCGGGCAGCGTGGCCGTGAATGAGAATGGTGAGGCGGCGAAAGGCGCCGTCGCCGGTGAGGGGGTAATGTAACTGCCGCTGTAACTGATGGTCGCGGTGGTGTTGGTCGATGGCACCGTGGGATAGAACCGGATTACGACACTGGCCGATGCCGCCACCGGAAGACTGAGGGCGGTGATCAGGAGCAGCGGGACAAATGGCGTTTTCATGGATCATCTCCGGATGTTGCATGGTCATTACGCGATCGCCGTTTGAACATGCAAAACCGATGCCAACCCGTAATTTCAATAACTTAACCCGTTCGACATCTGCCAAGTGTAAAATTTTCTGACAATTTCGTGAACCTTGATCGCACGATCAGGCCGCGCCGCGGAGAACGGGCCGCTCGATCAGACCCGGTCGCGCAGCAGGAATTCCCGGCCGATCTTTACCCGCGGCGCCCCGTCATAGGCGACGATGTCGGCGGTCGCGTAGGTCTCGCCCCAGGTCTCGGGGATGAAGCTGCCGGTGCCGACCACGTCGATCGGCGTATGGGCATCGGCCAGCACGCTGCATTTCTCGACGCCGAACCCCGATGACGCCACGATTTTCACCCGGATGAACCCGGCCTCGTCGAGCGCCTCGCGCATCCGCCAGATCGCCGCGGCCGATACGCCGGTGCCGATCAGGTAGCGCAGCTCGTTATGGCTGCGATAGCGGCGGATCGCCCCCGGCGCGTGGCGTTCCATGACAGCGTAGCTAGCCTGCGGATCGAGCCCTTCGAGGAACCGACCGCCATGGGTGTCGAGTCGCACTGAGAGCCTGCCGGCCGCCGCCAGATCGGGAAAACGCTGGCAGACCGCCAGCGCATCGGTGATTTCCATGCCGAAATAATCGGTCAGCACGGTCAGATCGGTGTCGGGGAAGGTGTCGCGGAACATTTCGGCGGCGCGCAGCGTCGAGCCGGCATAGCCGATCAGGGCGTGCGGCATGGTGCCGTAGCCGTGCGGCGCGCCGAAATAATGCGCCGTCGCGTCATTGGCGTTACCGATAAAGCCACGCGCGCCTTCGGCCTGCGCCGCGCGCGAGCCGACCGCGGCGGCATAGGCCATCATGTCCTGCATCTCCGCCCCGGCGCAATGGCGCGCCTCCATTGCGAGAAAGGCGGATTTCGGCAGCGCGGCGCACATCTGGTAGGCGTTATGGGCGGCGACACAGGCGGGGCCGAGTTTCTGCAGCAGAATGGTCTCGAGATCGACCAGCGTGATGAAACTGCCGGTGATGTAGGCGATCGGTTCGCCCGCGCCGACCCAGGCGCCTTCGGGGTGCGGCAGTTCGATGTCGATCCGCTCGCCCCGGGCGGCCACGACCTCGTTCAACCAGCGCAGCATCAACGCCGGGGCGGAGACCACCGGGCGGCGCAGAAAATAGGCGTAGGTCACCCGGCTGTCGCCGAATTTCTCGACGATCGCTTTGGTGCGGTTGAAATACGCATCGGTGCGCGCTGCGATCGTGGCATCGAGCGCGGCCCGCGTGCCGGTGCCAGCAGCGCTCCGGCGGATGACCCGGCTCATTATTCCGCGGCGATCTCGGTGCTGCGCGGCGCCCGGCGGGCTTTCAACTCGGCCGCGATCAGGAAGGCGAGTTCGAGCGATTGCTCGGCGTTCAGCCGGGGATCGCAGAAGGTTTCATAGCGCGAAGACAAATCGGCCTCCGACAGCTGGCGCGCGCCGCCGACGCATTCCGTGACGTCCTGGCCGGTCATTTCGACATGCACGCCGCCGGGGATGGTGCCCTCCGCCTCGTGAATGTCGAAAAACCCGCGCACTTCGGACAGGATCGCATCGAAACGCCTGGTCTTGATCCGCCCGGCGGTGGTGATCGTGTTGCCGTGCATCGGGTCGCACAGCCAGGCGTTGCGCCGCCCCTCGCGCTTGGCGGCGCGCAGCAGTTTCGGCAGTTTCGCCGCGACATGATCGACGCCCATGCGGGCGATCAGGGTCAGCCGGCCTGGTTCATTGTCAGGGTCGAGCCGGTCGATCAGGCGGAGCATGTCGTCCTCCTCCATGCTCGGCCCGATTTTCATGCCGATGGGATTTTTCACGCCGCGCATGAATTCGACATGCGCGCCATCGAGTTGCCGGGTGCGATCGCCGATCCACAGGAAATGCGCCGAACAGGCATAATAATCGCCGGTGGTGGAATCGATCCGGGTCAACGCCTGCTCATAGGGCAGCAGCAGGGATTCGTGGCTGGTGTAGAATTCGGTCTCGTGGATCTGCGGTGTGGATTGGCTGGTCATGCCGCAGGCGGCCATGAATTGCAGGGTTTCATCGATGCGCGAGGACAGATCGCGGTAACGCTCCGCCAGCGGCGAGCGGCGCACGAAATCGAGGTTCCAGCGATGCACCTGATGCAGATCGGCATAGCCGCCGGAGGCGAAGGCGCGCAGCAGGTTGAGCGTGCCGGCGGATTGGAAATAGCCGAACTCCATCCGCGCCGGGTCGGGGATGCGGGCTTGCGGGCTGAAATCCGGCCCGTTGACGATGTCGCCCCGGTAAGATGGCAGGGTGACACCGCCGATCGTCTCGGTATCGGAACTGCGCGGCTTGGCGAATTGCCCGGCCATGCGGCCGAGTTTCACCACCGGCACCGATCCACCATAGGTCAGCACCACGGCCATCTGCAGCAGGACGCGGAACGTGTCGCGGATGATGTTGGCGGTGAAATCGCCGAAGCTTTCCGCGCAATCGCCGCCGTGCAGCACGAAGGCGCGGCCTTCGGCGGCGAGGCCGAGGGCGGTTTTCAGCCGGCGCGCTTCGCCCGCGAACACCAGGGGCGGAAACCGGTGCAGCCGTGCTTCCATCGCGGCGAGCTTATCCTGGTCCGGATAGCTCGGAACCTGCAAAATCGGTTTCGCGCGCCAGGACTCCGGCGTCCACGGTGCAAGAGCGGTTTGAGTCACGGTCGTTGCTGGCATGGCGATCTCCTCGAAGGCATCGCTATAATCCGGAAACGCCGCAACATGCTACTCCGCTGCTTTCGCATCGGCCGTGCCGGTCAGGCGGGTCTGGGTCCGCAGGGTGACGAATTCCTCGGCGGCGGTCGGGTGGATGCCGATGGTCCGGTCGAAATCCGCCTTGGTCGCGCCGGCGGTGATGGCAATCGCGATGCCCTGCATGATCTCGGCGGCATCTTCGCCCAGCATATGCGCGCCGATCACCCGGTCGGTCGTGGCATCGACGATCAGTTTCATCAGCGTCTTGCGCGCCCGGCCGCTGAGCGCGTGGCGCATGGCGGTGAACCGCGTCAGGAAAATGCGCGACCCCGGCGGGGCCTCGTCCTCGGTGACGCCGATGGTCGCGAGCGGCGGGATCGAGAACACGGCGCTCGCGACGTTGTTCAGCGAGACCGCGCGTGGTTTGTTGCCGAACAACGTGTCGGCCAGCGCATGGCCTTCGGCGGTGGCGACGGGGGTGAGGTTCAGCCGGTCGGTGACGTCGCCGAGGGCGAAAATATGCGGGATATTGGTATGAAACCCCTCATCGATCGGGATAGCGCCGCTCGGTGCCAGGGCGACGCCGGCCCGTTCGAGGCCAAGGCCCGCGGTGTTGGGGGCGCGGCCGGTCGCGAAAAAGATGCAATCCGCATCGATATGCTGTCCGTTCGAGAGATGCAGCCGCCGGGCGTCGCCCCGATCCTCGATCCGCAGCGGCGCGTGGCCCGGATGCAGGGTGATGCCGTTGGCATCGAGCGCTTCGGCCAGACTGTAGCGCAGATCGGCATCGAAACCGCGCAGCGGCAGCGGCTGGCGATAGACCAGATCGACCTTTGCGCCGAGTCCATTGAAAATACCGGCGAATTCGACGCCGATATAGCCGCCGCCGATCATGACGACGCGGTTGGGGCGTTCGGGCAGATAGAACGCATCGTCGGAAATGATGCCGAGTTCGCCACCGGGGATGTCCGGGCGGATCGGATGGCCGCCGGTCGCGATGGCGATGCGGGCTGCGGTATGGTTGGTGCCGCCGACATCGATCGTATGGGCGTCGAGCATGGTGGCGCGGGCGTTGAAGATCGTCGCACCGGCGCGTTCCAGCAGCCCGGTGTAGGCTCCGTTGAGCCGGGCGATTTCGGCATTCTTGGCGCGGATGAAGCCGGGCCAGTCATGCGTGCCCCTGGCCATGCGCCAGCCGAACCCGGTGGCGTCATCGGCGGCGAGGCCGTATTCCGCGGCCATCACCATCAGTTTTTTCGGCACGCAGCCGATGTTGACGCAGGTTCCGCCCCAGAACCGATCTTCGGCGATGGCGACTTTCGCGCCATGCCCGGCGGCGATCCGTGCCAGGCGGACACCGGCCGAACCGCCGCCGATCACGAACAGGTCGAAATCAAAGGTCATGCGAACACAATGCTCCTGAAAACTTAACACTGTGTTTCGCATGGGAGCGGCAGGAATGAAATAAACCATGATGCACGGCGGCCAATAATCTGTACGGGCGTGTCCCGCACCCGCACCCTAAGCGACCGGGCGTTTTCTGCGTCCTTTTTGCAGGAAAGTAGGCCTTCCTTAACTATTGCCGCCTAGAAATCATACTTCTTGGCGAGCTGATGCAACCCGGTGATCGCTGCGGCGCCGGCAACCGCAAGGAGGGTAAGGGCGGTGGCTTTATGACGGTCGGTGAACATTTCCAGGCTGCCGCGACGCGAGCGGTCCGTGAATCGGCCACGGGCACCGCGCCGGCCGGGCACCGGCTCGAACAGATTGGCGGGCGCGTCGGGCGGGAGCGGCTGGTTCGACATCTGGGTCGAATAGCCATGGGTGGCGAGGTATCGGTCTGCAAAACCAGGCGCGATACGGTTGGCCATGATGGCGACCACGGTCGGCATGCCGACCCAGATTTCGCGGCGGTGGTGAAAGGCGGCGAACACGATTGCCTTGGCCGGAACCTCGGGGTCGTAGATCGGAGGCACCGGCTGGGCGCGGCGGCCCATTTTGTTGAGCGCCCAATCGAATTGCGGCGTGTTCACCGCCGGCAGGTGGACCATGCTCAGTTTGATCGCGCTGCGGTCGTGGATGAGCTCGCTGCGCAGACTGTCGGTAAACCCCTTGATCGCGGCTTTCGCGCCGCAATAGGGCGATTGCAGGGGCACCGAGCGGTAGGCGAGGGCGGAGCCGACATTGATGATGGTTCCCTGATCGCGCCGCTTCATGGCGCGCAGGGCGGTCATGACGCCGTGCACGGTGCCGAGGTAGGTCGCCTCGGTCGCGCGCTTGAATTCGGCCGGCGTGATCTCGGAAACCGGCGCGAAAATCGTCGCCATCGCGTTGTTGACCCAGATATCGATCGGGCCCAGCGCGGCCTCGATCGTGTCGGCGGCGCGGTCGACCGCCTCGGCATCGGCCATGTCGGCCGGGGCGACGCAGGCGCGGATTCCGAGTGTGCGCAGCTCGGCGGCGGCGGTTTCCAACCGGTCGCGATCGCGGCCGATCAGGCCGATATCGCAGCCGGCGTGCGCGAATTGTTGGGCGGTGGCGCGGCCCACGCCGGCACCGGCGCCCGTGATGACGGCTATTTTACGCATTCTCAAACTCCTTGATGATCTGAGCCGATGTTGGAACGCCGACGCTGCGATAGCAGGGTGGTTGAGATGACGATCTGTCCATCCGGCGCAATCCGCTTGACAGGCGCGGGCCGGGGCTGGTCGTGTGGTCCTTCACAAACAGGACATCGACCGATGATAGAGACGCTGGTGGCCTTGCTGGCCGCGACGGTGATCATGGTGCCGATTGCCCGGCGCCTCGGTGTCGGCAGCATCGTCGGCTATCTGGTGGCCGGTCTCGCGATCGGGCCGGACGGGTTGCGGCTGGTCACCGGGGTTTCGCAGATCCAGAACATATCGGAACTCGGCGTCATCATGCTGCTGTTCCTGATCGGGTTGGAAATCAGGCCGCATCGGCTGTGGATTCTGCGCAAGACCATCCTGGGGCTCGGCTTTGGTCAGATGGTGCCGAGTGCGGCATTGCTGGCGGTGCTGGCCCATTGGGCCGGGTTGAGCTGGACGGCGGCGGCGCTGGTCGGGCTGGGTCTCGCGCTGTCTTCGACCGCCATCGTGCTGCCGATGCTGGGCGAGCGGAGTTTGCTGAGTGCGGCGTCCGGGCGCGATGCGTTCGCGGTGCTGCTGTTTCAGGACATGGCGTTCATTCCCCTGGTAGCACTGGTGCCGCTGTTCGCGAGCGGGCACCTGCCGAACCATCTGCCCAGCCATGTGCCGTGGTTCGCGGTAGGCCGGGCGTTGATCGCGGTGGTCGCGATCCTGGCTGGCGGGATCTATCTGGTGGAGCGGATTTTTCGCCTGGTCGGGGGCACGCGTACGCCGGAAGTGTTCACCGCGATGACGCTGCTGATCGTGGTCGGCACGGCAGCGCTCGCGCATTGGGCCGGGCTGTCCGCCTCGCTGGGGGCGTTCATGGCCGGGGCGCTGCTGTCGGATTCCGAGTTTCGCCATGCGATTCAGGCCGATGTCGAGCCGTTCGAGGGGTTGCTGCTCGGGTTCTTTTTCATCTCGGTCGGCATGTCGGTCGATTTTTCATTGCTGCTGGCCCAGCCCTTGACCATTGTGGCGGCGGTCGCGGCGACGCTGGCCGTGAAGATCGTGGTCGGGTTCGTCGTCTCATTCATCAAGCGGCGGAGTGCCGCGACGGCGCTGCGGTTCGCGGTGGCGCTGCCGGAGGGCAGCGAGTTCAGTTTCGTGCTGTTCGGGGCCGCGGTGACGGCGGGGGCGCTATCGAAAACCCAGGCGGGGTTGGCGACGCTGACCGTGGCGCTGTCGATGCTGGTGGTGCCGCTGCTGTTCGCCGGGATCGAGCGGTTCGCCATCCCGCGGATGAACAAGCGTCAGGTCGCTTCGGTGGCGATCGCGCCAGACCGGCCGACGCCGGTGCTGATCTGCGGGTTCGGCCGGGTCGGGCAGATCGTGGGGCGGCTGCTGTCGGTGCGGCGTATCGCTTTCACGGCGCTCGATCAGAATGCCGAGCATGTCGCCTTCGTGCGCCGGTTTGGCGCGCGCGCCTATTTCGGCGACCCGACGCGGATCACGGTGTTGCGCGCGGCCGGGGCGGAGTCGGCCAAGGTGCTGGTCATCGCGCTCGACGATGCCGAGGCGGCGCTGAAACTGGCCGAACTCGCACTGCGGCATCTGCCGCACCTTGTGATCCTGGCACGCGCCCGCAATCGGCGGCATGCCCAGCTGCTGATGGATCTGGGCGTCACGCTGATCGTGCGCGAGACGCTGTTGTCGAGCCTGAAACTGGGCGAGATGGCGCTGACGGCGCTTGCGATCGAGCCCGACGATGCGGCGCGAACCGTTGCGGAATTCGCCGCGCGTGATGAGGCGCTGCTGAGCGAGACGCTCGGCTTTGCCGGCGATGAGCCGCGGGTCATCGCCGGTCTGCAGCAGAGTGTCACCGAGTTGCAGGAACTCTTCGAAGCTGACCGCGAGGCGTCCGGCGCCGGGGGGGCACGCAGGGCCGTTCAGGGCTGAGTGTGCCTTCGAGCACGATGACCGGGGCGCGAGACGACATGAGGGTGGATCGATTGCGGATACCCAGATGACCAGCGCGACCGGTCAGACGGGGTCGGACCGTCAGATCGCTCGCGCTCGTCTGTGTGTTCACGCGACCAGGCGGCGGTTCTTCCAGTCGAGTTTCATGGTATCGCGCAGGCGGGGTGGCGCGCGGTATGACTCCTGCGGGCGGGGGACGGAGTAGGTTTTCACGGTGATCGTGGTCTCGTCGATTTCGAGGCGGAGGAAGCCGAACCGATCGTCGACGAAACTCTCCAGCGTGACATTGGGCTGGTCGGGCGGGGTGAACGGGGCGACGATGTCCTGGCCGCCGTTTGTCTCCATGCGGTGCAGATTATGGTAGCCGCCGAAACCGGCGACGAAGAAGGGTTTCTGATTGCCGGCGTCATCGGTCTCGGTGAACCGCTGGTAGTTATGAACATGCCCGGCGAACACCATGTGGGCGGCGACGCCCGCGGTGGTTTCGGCTTCGGTGAGGACGGCGGCCATGGTCTTGCTGCCGGAATGGTATGCATCGAGCGAGTGGATCGGGTGGTGCATGCAGACGATGATCGGTTTCGCCGGGTCGGCGGCTTTGAGCTCGGCGGCGAACCAGTCGCGCTGGTCCTGATGGACCTCGCCGCCTTCGGGGACGTTGGTGTAGAGGCCGATGAAGGTCGCGAAGGGCGTTTCCAGCGTGAAATAGACGTTGGGCTGGGTCATCGCGGTGCGGGGAATGTCCATCGCTTCGGGCGTGTGCGTGCCGGGTTGGGCGGCGCAGAAATTATTGACGAAGGCGGTGAGCGAGGGGACGGTATCGACCAGTGTGCCGTTGTCGTAGATGTCGCCGTCGTGATTGCCGGGGATGCCGAGAATCGGGATCGGGTAGAACTCGTAGGGCAGGTAGAACTGGGCGTAATACCGGCTCGCCTGGCCATCGAAATAGATCACGTCGCCGCAGTGATAGGCAAAGGCCGGTTTGCCGTAAGGGCCGGCGAGGCCGGCATCGGTGATCATGCCGGCGGCGACGAGTTCCTGCGGCGTCGGGTCGAGCACGCCGCCGGTATCGGCGATCAGGTGCATGCTCATGCCGCCGGCCAATTTCATCGCCGCGACCTGATCGGGGATGATGCTCGCAAGGTCGAGCCGGTAGGGGTACGGGCCGGTCGGCGCGGGCAGGGGCTGAAAGCCGGAGCCCTTGCTCAGCGGCGCCATCTGCGAATGGACGCCGTGGTGTTCCGCCATCGGCGCACCGAACTGGTGCGCCTTGCCGTGGTGATGTTTGCTCATGCAACCCTCTATTTAAAGTCGTGTTTCGTGCCGAGTTCAGGTAGCGCGAAGCCGGGGGGGTGAGAAAGATTTATTCATGACATGCGCGTGACATCAGAAATTATCCTTGGCCGTGCGCAGGCGGGCGAATTCTTCCGGCGTCTGGGCGCGCAGGAACGGGTTGGTCAGCAGCTCATCGGCCAGGCGCACCGGCAGGGTGGCCTGGCCCTCGGCGCGAAGGCGTTCGACCTCGTTGGCGCGGGCCATCAGCGCCTCGTTGTCGGGGTCGACGCTGCGGGCGAAGCGGGCGTTGGACAGGGTATATTCATGGCCGCACAGCAGCATGGTGTCGGGTGACAGCGTCGCGATCCGGTGCAGGCTGGTGTGGAACGCCTCCGCCGTGCCCTCGAACATGCGCCCGCAGCCGAGGCTGAACAGCGTATCGCCGACGGCGGCGATTTCATCGCCGAACAGGTAGGTGACATGGCCGGTGGTGTGGCCGGGTGTCGTGATCATTTTCAGCCTGGCACCACCGAAATCGACGGTTTCGTTGTCTTTCAACGCGATGTCGAGCGGCGGCAGGCGGCTGGCATCGGCCGCGTTGCCGACGATCTTGGCATCGAACCGGGCAGCGAGGGCGCGGGCGCCGGCGATATGATCGTCGTGATGGTGGGTGAGCAGGACATAGTCGAGCTTCGAGCCTTCGCGGTCGACCGCGAAAATGGCGGCTTCGGCATCGGCCGGATCGATGAAGGCGGTGGCGCCGTCGTGCGCGACGAACCAGGCGTAGTTATCGGTCAGCATGGGCACGCGGGTGATGGTGAAGCCGGCGTAGGCGATGGACATGATCGATCCTTCAGAAGTGCTATAGAGCGTGGATGACTATAGATGCGACGGCGATGGCCGATTTCTATGCCACGCGGCACGGTGTGATGGCAGCCCGGCAGATTCGCGCGCGCCTTGCTTCACTCTGGCCGGATCTGACGGGCATGGAGGTGCTGGGCGTGGGCTATCCGGCGCCCTACCTGCGGGTGTGGCGCGAGCAGGCGGCGCGCTGTGTCGTGATCACGCCGGCGCAGATGGGCGTGACACGATGGCCGGCATCGCGGCTCAACCTGAGCGCGACGGCGGAGGAGGACAGTCTGCCGCTGGCCGATGTCAGCATCGACCGGTTGCTGATGATCCATGGGCTGGAACACGCCGAGACGGCCCGGCGCATGTTGCGCGAGGCGTGGCGCGTCCTGCGGCCGGAAGGGCGGATGATCGTGGTGGTGCCGAACCGGGCATCGCCCTGGGCGTATCTGGAGCGCACGCCGTTCGGTCATGGCCAGCCCTACAGCGCGGCACAGCTGGGCCGGGTGCTGGCAGGCTCGATGTTTCGGGTGGAGCGGCGGGATATGGCTTTGCTGATGCCGCCCCTGGGTCTGGGCAAGGATCTGAGCACGGCCGATCTGCTCGAGCGGATCGGCCGGCGCGCGGTGCCGCAGCTCGGCGGGGTCGTGCTGGCCGAGGCGATCAAGGATGTCGCCGGCGTGATCCCGCTGATGCGGGGACGCCGGCGGCTGGTGTTTGCGGAATCCCGCTGACGGCGGCGGGATCAGCTATGTTTGAGTTTCTTGAGGTGCTTTTTGGTCATGGCCTCGGCCTTGGCGCGAAACGCGGCGTCGATCTTTTTCTGCTGGGCCGGTGAGAGCTTGGCGTACAGGGTCTGAAAGGCGGCGGACAAGGCGTTCATGTCGTCCGCGTTCTTGGCCGAGATGGCCGCGTAGGATTCCATGTTCTGCACGGCATTCATGGTCGAGAGCGTCTTGGCGCGCTGTTCATACATCGCCGAAAGGTTGAGCGCATTAGCGCGCGACACCTGGGTGAAGCCGTGCCAGCTCGATTCCTCGGCCGTGGTGATGCCGATCGATTTCTTCAGCGTGGCGAGCCGGGCATCGACATGAGCGATGATGGCTTTTTGCGCCGGGGTCATCGCGGTGGTGGTGCTGGCGGTTGCGCCGGGTGCCGCCGTCGTGGTGGTGGCGGCGTGGGTGGCACCGATGGCGGCCAGGCCGAGGCCGGTGGTCAGAGCCAGGGCGGCCAGGGTGGGTTTGCGATGGAACATCGAAGGCATGTGTGGTCTCCGTTACAGGTGGTCGGGCAGATCGCTGCCGTCTTATACGGTTTGCGCGATGACGGGATACTGGCGGGGCGGTGTCGGAATCATGGCCTACGGTTGTTTAATGCGCGCGACAGCGCCGCGTGATCCGGCGGTTGTGTTTTGCGATCGCGATCACGATGGTGTAGAGCGGACCGGAGTTGTCCGGTTTAAGGGTACTCATTTTCCTGAGGAGTTCTGCCATGTTCATCGAGACGGATGTCACGCCCAACCCCGCAACCCTGAAGTTTCTGCCGGGCCGGACGGTGCTGGAGCAGGGGTCGGCCGATTTTGATCGTGCCGAGGCGGCATCGATCAGCCCGCTCGCCGCGGCCCTGTTTGAGCTGCCGGCGGTCGAGCGCGTGTTTCTCGGCACCGATTTCATCTCCGTGACCAAGAGCGACGCGATGGACTGGCCCGCGCTGAAGCCGCAGGTGCTCGGCGCGATCATGGAGCATTTCCTGTCGGGCCGGCCGGTGATGGCGAGCGATGCCCGGCTCGCCGATGAGGACGTCGATCCTGCCGATCGTGAAATTGCAGATCAGATCAAGGAATTGCTCGATGCGCGGGTGCGCCCGGCCGTCGCCGGCGATGGCGGTGACATCGTGTTCCGCGGTTTCCGCGCCGGTGTGGTGACGCTGCATATGCAGGGTGCCTGCTCGGGGTGCCCGTCTTCGACCGCGACGTTGAAAATGGGCATCGAGAACCTGTTGCGGCATTATGTGCCGGAGGTCACGTCGGTCGAGCAGGTCGCCGCGTGAGCCGGTCTCCCGTGGATGACGCGGCGCTCGATGTTCTGTTCCGCACCGCACGGACCAAGAACGCATGGACCGACGAGCCCGTTGGCGACGATGTGTTGCAGGCGTTGTACGAGGTTCTGAAATTCGGCCCGACCTCGGCCAATTGCTCGCCGGCGCGGTTCGTGTTTCTGCGCACGCCGGAGGCGCGGGAAAAGCTCAAGCCGGCGCTGAACCCCGGCAATATCGACAAGACCATGACCGCGCCGGTGACCGTGATCGTCGCCTACGATCCGCAGTTCTACGAGAAACTGCCGGTTTTGTTTCCGCATGCCGATGCGCGGTCCTGGTTTTCCGGCAATCCCGATCTGGCCGATGAGACGGCGATGCGCAACGGCACGCTGCAAGGCGCCTATCTCATGATCGCGGCCCGCGCCCTGGGGCTGGATTGTGGCCCGATGTCCGGGTTCGACCGGCACAAGGTGGATCAGCTGTTTCTGTCCGAGCAGGGCTGGCGGTCGAATTTCCTGGTCAATCTGGGTCACGGGGTGGCGGCCGACCCGTTCGAGCGGTCGCCGCGCCTGACGTTCGAGGAGGCGTGCGTCCTGGCGTGATGCCCCACCGGATTCTGGCGATCGATGCCGCGCAGCGCCATGCGTCGGTCACGCTGCTGGATGATGGTGCGGTTTTGGCCGCGCGGGCCGGTGCGCCGGAGACGGGGCTTGCCGAGCTCCTGGCGGTCTGGGTCAGCGAATGCCTCACCGAGGCTGCCATCGAACCCGGCGCGCTCGATGCGATCGGCGTGACGATCGGGCCGGGCAGTTTTACCGGCCTGCGCGCCTCGATCGCGCTCGCGCAGGGGGTGGGGCTGGCCGCCGATGTGCCGGTGCACGGCATTTCGATGGGTGAAGCGTTCGGGGCGGCGCTGCCGCTGCTGCAGCGGCCGCTCTGGGTTGCGCTGACGGCGCGGCGCGGCCGGGTTTTCCTGGAGCGGGATGGCGTTGCCGCCGGTTTCGATGAGGCGGATCTGCCGCAACCGGCAGGCCCGATCGCCCTGGCCGGTGAACAGGCCGGTGCCGTCGCGGCAAGGCTGGCTGCCCGGGGTGCGAATGTGATGCTGACCGATGCGCGCTATTGTTCGGGCACGGCGATTGCGGCAGCGCTGCGCCGCCGCGTGGCGGCAGGGCTGCCGGTGCGGCCGGCGATGCCGCTGTACGTCGACCCGCCGGAAGCGAAACTGCCGGCGGGCGGGTTGCGTCCCGCACCGATTTGACCGCGCCGGTGATCACCGCATCGCCCCTCTGTGCCGATCTCCTGGCCGGGGTGCATCGGGCATGTTTCGGCCCCGCGGCATGGTCGGCCGCCAGCATCGCGGCGTTGTTCACAACCGGGCTGGTATTCGGCTACGCCCTCGAACCCGGGGGGATGGTTCTGGCGCGCGCGGTGGCTGACGAGGCCGAGATCTTGACGATCGGCGTGGTTCCGGCGGCGCGCCGGCAGGGCCTGGCCCGGCGGTTGCTCGGGCTGGCGGCGGCCGAGGCGGGGCGGCGGGGCGCGGCGACGCTGTTTCTGGAAGTCGCCGCCGACAACGAGCCGGCGCTTTGTCTCTATCGCGCCTTTGGGTTCGCGGATTGCGCTATCCGCCGCGATTACTACGGGCGCGGCCGCGATGCGCTCCTGCTCAAGCGCCCGCTTTGCGAATGACCAGTATCGCACTGCCATCGTCGAGGTCGAACATGTCGAGCAGATCATGCCCCTGATCGGCCGCGGCGCGCGGCACATTCGCGCGCGGATCGTCTCCTTTCAGCCGCACCAATAGAACCGCGCCCGCCGGCAGCGAATCGAGTGCGAGTCGGGTGCGGACGAAAGTCATCGGGCAGGTTTCGGCAGTAATATCGATCGCGCGGTCGTGCGCGGGCAGGTCTAGGATTTTCATGTCCTGCATTGAAGCTTTCCAATCATGGCCGGAGTTTTGACCAATTGTCGCATGATATCGTCTGACGTGCCCCTGGTTTTTTCATGCCGTTTGTTGCAATCGTCCCAAAAATCGGTCAAATGGGTCGATAGTCATCCTGCAACAACGATTTCCGAAGGACTAATGATGTCTGAGTCACAATCCAACAGCCAGCTACTGCAACTGACCGCGCAGATTATTGCGGCACATGTTTCGCATAATTCGGTCACGACGGATATGCTGCCAACGCTCATTCGTGAAGTCTACCAGAGCCTGAGCGGCACCGAAACCCCGGTTGCCGAGGTCAGCCCGCCGCCGGAACCTGCGGTCAATCCGAAGAAGTCGGTGTTCAACGACTACATCATCTGTCTTGAAGACGGCAAGAAACTGAAAATGCTGCGCCGTCATTTGAAATCGGCGTATAATCTGACGCCGGAACAGTATCGTGAGCGTTGGCAGCTGCCGGCCGAATACCCGATGGTCGCCCCGAGCTATGCCAAGCAGCGCTCGAACCTGGCGAAGAAAATCGGCCTCGGCACCAAGCCGGCCGCCGCCGCCGCACCGGCGCCCGCCACCCCCGCCACACGGGGCAAAAAGAGCGCCTGATTGTCTGGTATGGCATAACCGGGTCGCTGCCGGTCGGATCGTGAAAAAAAGGCCGGTCAGGTGTGACCGGCCTTTTCCATGTCGCTGCGAACCCGATGTCAGTTCAGGCTGGGTGCGTGCGCTTTCTTGGCTTTGTCGAGGGCGGCCTGCAGCTGTTCAAGACTGTAGCCGATGCCTTCCTGCGGCGGCATCGGGTGCTCGGATTTCAGCAGCTCGTTGCGCGCGACCAGGGTGAGGCCGATCGCCCATTTGTAGACATAGACCGCGAGCACCGCACCGATCATGGGGCCCAGGACCGGCACCCACCAATAGCCGTGCGGACCCGGGAAAGCGTTCGGGCCCCAGCCGGCGACCCAGGTGAACAGCCGCGGGCCGAAGTCGCGGGCCGGGTTGATTGCATACCCGGCGTCGACACCGTACGACATGCCGATGGCGGCGACCGCGATGCCGACCAGGAACGGACCCATATTCGACTGCGGGCTGAGGTTCAGATTGTCCGAGATCGCGAGAATGAACAAAAGCAGGAAGAACGTGCCGATGATCTGGTCGAGCAGGGCCAGACCCATATGCGCGCCGAGGTAGGAGGCGGGGAAGGTGGCGAAGATGCTGAACGTCGTCAGCCCGCCCTTGGCCGCGTAGGAGGCGACGTGGTGTGCGGCGTTCCACGCATCGATTGCGCGGAAGTAGTCGGCATAGACCAGCGCGGCGCCGACGAAGCACCCCGCGATCTGGGCGACCCAATAGGGCAGCACCTTGCGCCAGGGAAAGTCGCCCTTGACCGCGAAGGCCAGGCTGACCGCCGGGTTGAGATGCGCGCCGGTGACGCCGCCGGCGACATAGACCGCGAGCGTGACCGCAAACGCCCAGCCCCAGGTGATCAACAGCCAGCCGCCCGCGCCGTTGAAAATGACGGCGGTGCGGCCCGATTCCGTAAGGCCGACCACGGCGACGGCAACCACGCCGGCACCGAATGCGATCAGCACGATGCAGCCGAGGAACTCGGCGATCATTTCCGCATAGATCGATGTGGCACGCCAGCCGGATTTGACGCCCATGCGTGCGGGCGAGCGCGATGGCGTGATGACTTGAGATGTATATTCGGATGTGTTGGACATCGTTCAATTTCCCCCAATATTGCGCTCAGTCGACCCAGGCGAACGAGCGCTGAACGGCTTTTTTCCAGGATTTATAGTGATGGTCGCGGCGTTCGCCGCTCATTTTCGGCTCCCAGGTCTTGTCGATCCCCCAGTTGGCGCGGAGATCCTCGACATTGGCCCAGTATCCGACCGCGAGACCCGCGGCGTAGGCGGCGCCGAGCGCGGTGGTTTCGGTCATTTTCGGGCGCACCACCGGCGCATCGAGAATGTCGGACTGGAACTGCATCAGCAGTTCGTTGGCGACCATGCCGCCATCGGTCTTCAGCGCCGCGAGGGTGATGCCGCTGTCGGCCTGCATCGCCTCGACCACGTCGCGCACCTGATAGGCGGTGGATTCGAGGGCGGCACGGGCAAGATGGGCGCGGGTGGCATAGCGGGTAAGGCCGGCGATGACACCGCGGGCATCGTCCTTCCAATATGGTGCATAAAGCCCCGAAAAGGCGGGCACGATATAGACATCGCCATTCTCCTCGACACTGGCGGCGAGCGGTTCGATTTGCGGCGCGACATCGAATAGTTTCAGATTGTCGCGCAGCCATTGCACTAGGGCGCCGGTGATGGCGATGGCGCCTTCGAGCGCGTAATGCGGCTTTTCATCGCCGAATTGATAGGCGAGCGTGGTGAGCAGCCCGGCCTTGGACTGAACCGGCTCGGTGCCGGTGTTCATCAGCATGAACGAGCCCGTGCCGTAGGTGTTTTTGGCTTCGCCGGGCGAAAAACAGGTCTGCCCGACCAGGGCGGCCTGTTGATCGCCGAGAATGCCGGCAAGGCTGGTGCCGCGCAGCGGGGCCGTGTGGATTTCGCCATAGACCGCCGAGGAGGGTACGATTTTCGGCAGGCAGGCACGAGGGATGTTGAAATGCCCGAGCATCGTCTCGTCCCAGTCGCAGGTGGCGAGGTCGATCAGCATGGTGCGGCTGGCGTTGGTGACATCGGTGAGGTGGATGCCACCATTGACGCCGCCGGTGAGGTTCCAGGCCATCCAGCTGTCGATCGTGCCGAACAGCGCGTCACCCGCTTCCGCCTTGGCGCGCGCGCCTTCGACGTTTTCGAGAATCCAGAGCAGTTTCAGGCCCGAAAAGTAGGTCGCGAGCGGCAGGCCGGTCTTGGCGCGGAACCGGTCCTGCCCGCCATCCCGGGTGAAGCGCTGGACCAGCTGGTCGGTACGGGTGTCCATCCAGACCAGAGCGTTGCAGAGCGGCTGGCCGGTTTTCCTGTCCCACAGCAAGGTGGTTTCGCGCTGGTTGGTGATGCCGACCGCGACCAGATCGGTCGCGGTGAGGTTGGCGCGGGCGAGGGCGGCGCCGATGACTTCGTTGGTATTGGCCATGATTTCCAGCGGATCGTGCTCGACCCAGCCGGGCTTGGGATAGATCTGCCTGTGTTCCTTCTGCGCGACGGAGACGATGTTGCCGCCTTTGTCGAACACGATGAAGCGTGAACTGGTGGTGCCCTGGTCGATGGCACCGACGTATCGTGACATTATGATTTCCTCCTTTGTTGCATTTCCTCGGGAAGCACGGTCTTCTTTTTCAAGAAAAAAGAAGTAAAAATTATTGTATTGTGTACGGTCTCCCGGTTTCCCGGGGACCCAAATCAATAAAAGTCTTTTGCGTCTCTTTTACAGCAAAGAGGCGCTTTCCTTGACTTTCGTTCTCTGCAGATAGGCGGCGACCCGCGTTGCCGTGTCTTCGGGCACGTGCAACGCGAGCTTCGAGCGCCGCCAGAGAACATCTTCAACCGCGCGCACCCATTCGTGGGCGACGAGGTAATCAAGCTCGGCCGCGGTGAGGCCGCCGCCGAAATCGGTGCCGAGATCGGCGATGGTGGTTGCGTTGCCCAGCACGCGCTCGGCGCGGGTGCCGTAGGCGCGGGCGAGGCGGTGGAGCAGGGGCGCCGGCAGGGCGGGATATTTTCGCGCAAGACTCGCGAGATAGGCATCGAAATTCGCGCCCGGCATGTCGCCGCCCGGCAGCGCGGCGCCGGCGGTCCAGCCGGTGCCGATCGGGCGGCCCATCGCGGGCAGGAGTTTTTCGAGCGCGTGTTCCGCGAGCCTGCGGTAGGTGGTGATCTTGCCGCCGAACACCGAGAGCAACGCCGGTTTACCGTCCCCGCCTTCGACATCGAGCACGTAGTCGCGCGTCACGGCGGAGGCATTCTCGGCGTGATCATCATACAGCGGGCGCACACCGGAATAGCTGCGCACGACATCCGCCGCGGTGATTTGGGTGCGGAAATAGCGCGAGATGCTTTCGCAGAGATAATCGGTCTCGGCCGGGGTGATCTCGACCTTGGACGGATCGGCCTCGTAGGGGATGTCGGTCGTGCCGATCAGCGTGAAATCGTGCTCGTAAGGCACCGCGAAGATGATGCGCTTGTCCGGGTTCTGCAGAATGAAAGCGAACTCGCCATCGTAGAGTTTGCGGGTGATGATGTGGCTGCCCTTGATCATCCGCACGGTTTTCTGGGTGTTGCGGCCGAGCTTGGCGCTCAGCACCTCGCCCACCCAGGGGCCGGCGGCGTTGACCATGGCGTGCGCGGTGATCGACTCGCGCGCGCCGGTGGCACCGTCTTCGATTTCGGCGCGCCAGAGCGCACCATCCGGGCGGGCGGTGATCAGTTTTGTTCGGGTTCGAACATCGGCGCCGCGTTCGGCGGCGTCCATCGCGTTGAGCACGACGAGGCGGCTGTCTTCGACCCAGCAATCGGCATAGGTGAAGCCCCGGCGGTTCTGCGGTTTCAGCACGGCGGCGGCCGGATGCGGGCCGAACGTGACGGCGCGCGACGCCGGCAGGCGTTTGCGGCTGGCCAGATGATCATACAGGAATAGGCCGGCGCGGATCATCCAGGCGGGGCGCTGGTCGGCCGAGTGGGGCAGGACGAATTCGAGCGGCCAGATGATGTGCGGGGCGATGCCGAGCAGGCGTTCGCGCTCCATCAGCGCTTCGCGGACCAGGCGGAACTCGTAGTATTCGAGGTAACGCAGCCCGCCGTGGATCAGCTTGGTGCTGGCCGAGGACGTGTGGGATGCGAGATCGTCCTGTTCGACCAGCAGGACCGACAAGCCCCGTCCGGCGGCATCGCGCGCGATGCCGGTCCCGTTGATGCCCCCGCCGATGATCAGCAGATCGACCGGGGTGCTCATGGGCGCACGCCGCCGGGTCGAACAATGAAACATTCGGAATGTGTCATGGAATTCACCATGTGCGAACCATTTCCTCAAGGTTATTGTTGAATTGCTCCTATCAGGCCCGTGCAATGTTCGCAAGCGAAAAAAACACCGGGATCGGTGACTGGCGACGCGCTTTGTACGGCCATCAAACCCGCGCCGGTTTGCCAAGACGGTGCGGGCGCGGCATCTGTCGCCCTTCCGGCGGTCGTGTGCCGCCGTTGATCGCAGGAGACGACACTGTCCGACCGACCGACCACTTCGAACCGGCTGAGCGAGATCGTCGCCTTGGTCGGGTCGCGCGGTTTTCAGACGATCGACGCCTTGGCCCAGCATTTCGATGTGACGGTGCAGACCATCCGGCGCGACCTGAACACCCTGGCCGCCGAGGGGCGGATCAGCCGCTATCGCGGCGGCGCCGGCCTGCCGTCGAGCATCGAGAACATGGAATATGCCCGGCGCAAAGTGGTCAATCTGGCCGCCAAGCGGCGGATCGCGATCAGGGTGGCGGCGGATGTGCCCGAGCGCGCGTCGCTGTTCATCAACATCGGTTCGACCACCGAGCAGGTGGCGCGCGCGCTGCTCGATCACCAGCATCTGCGCATCATCACCAACAATCTGAACGTCGCGCGCATCCTGAGCGAGAACACCGATTTTCGCATCGTGCTGACCGGCGGCATGGTGCGGAACGGCGACGGCGGCATCACCGGGCAGGCGACTCGGGACATGCTGGACCAGTTCCGCGCCGATATCGGCATCATCGGCATTTCCGGAATCGATGCCGATGGCGGTTTGTATGATTACGATATGGATGAGGTGATTTGTTCGCAAGCGATCATCCGCAACGCCCGCCGTGTTCTTTTGGTGACGGATCATACCAAGTTCGGTCGCCCGGCGTTGATGCGGGTGGGTACGCTGGCGCAGATCTCGGCCCTCTATACCGATCAGCCGCCGCCGGCGGCGATGATCGCGCTGCTCGCTTCCCTCGGGGTCGAATTGCACATTGCGCCGCCGGAGGCGGGTGGCGCGGAATGAACTGGCGTGACCTCGTGCTCGTGGCCGTGTCGTTCGTCGCCGGTGCGCAGAATGCGCTGGCCGGCGGCGGCTCGTTCCTGACCTTTCCGGCGCTGCTGCTCGCCGGACTCGATCCGCGGGCCGCGAACATCACCTCCACCATCGCGCTGTTCCCGGGGCAGGTCACCACCGGCATCGCCGGGCGCAATCTGGTAACCGGCGCGGCGGGATTGGGATTTGCCACGTTGTTCGGCATCAGCCTCATCGGCGGCGCGCTCGGGGCGGTGCTGCTGCTGACCACGCCGGCCGGCGTGTTCGCGCACATGGTGCCGTTTCTGGTGCTGTTCGCGACGAGCGTGTTCGCCTGGGGCAGTTTCGGCCGGCGCCCGGATACGGCGATGGCGGCACGGCTCGGCGTGCGGGGTGCTGCGGCGGCGCAGTTCCTGATCTCGATCTACGGCGGATATTTCGGCGGCGGCATCGGTATTCTGATGCTCGCGGCGCTGACCGCGACGGGTGTTGCGGTGCGCCAGGCCGGGGCGACCAAGAACGTGCTGGCCGGGGTGATGAACGCGGCCGCCGTCGTGGTGTTTCTGGCCCGTGCCCACATCGCATGGGGGCTGGTGCTTTACGTGGCGATCGCGGCGGTGCTGGGCGGGCAGGCGGGTGTGTTCCTGCTGCGCCGGATCAACGAGCGCATCCTGCGCGCGGGCGTGGTTCTGGTCGGACTCGGGCTGACAATTGGCTTGTTCATCGACATGCGCTGACCCATAATCGGGCGATGGATGAACCGAGCACACAGATATTGAGCGGCACCGTCGCGCTGGTGACCGGGGCCAGCCGCGGGATCGGTGCGGCCACGGCGGCCGGCCTCGCCCGGCTTGGTGCCCATGTCGTGATCGCGGCGCGCGACGACGCCGGGCTCGCCGCCACCGATGACGCGATCCGTGCGCAGGGCGGCGAAGCGACGCTGCTGCCGGCGGATCTGACCAAGGGCGACGTGACCGATCAGATCGGCATCAGCCTGTATGAGCGGTTCGGCCGGCTGGATATTCTGGTCCACGCCGCCGCGACGGTCGGCCGGTCGATGCCGGTCGGCCAGGTCGAGCAGAGCGACTGGGAGCCCGCGTTCGGCATCAATGCAACCGCGACATGGCGCTTGATCCGCGCCTGCGGCGGTTTGCTGCGCGATGCGCCCTATGGGCGGGCGGTGGTGTTGATCCGCAAGGGCGCGCCAGCCGCCTATGCGGGCGTGGTCAGCGCATCGATGGCGGCGCGGCGTGCTCTGGTTTTGTCCTGGGCAGCGGAAGTCGCGCGCACCCGGCTACGGGTCAATCTGTTCGACCCGGCGATGCTCTCGTCGGACATGGCCGCGGCGCGCCTGATCGCGATGAGCCTGCCGGCTGAAATGCGCCACGGCGCGGTCGTGACCGGGCAGATCGGCGCGTAACCGTCCTTACATCGTCGAGAGGATCGCCGGTGCGAGCGCTGGCAGCTTGGCGGCGGGGTGCGATGGATTGCGAAAGCGCATGGCACTGTCGGCACCGATTTCGGCATACAGCTCGAACCGCGAGGCGCAGGTGACCGCGACGACGATGCGGGCTTCCGGGAACGTCAGGAACTGCCGTGCCTCACCTTCCAGGGTCAGATGGTCGCGCAGCAGGGTCCATTCCAGGCGATCGGTGTCTTCGATGAACATGGCCAGAATGCCTGGCCGGGTGCCGGTCAGCCGGGCCGGCGCCAGGGCGGCGAGGCGTTTGCGCATGGCGACCGCGATTTCATTCTCGCTGCCGGCCCGCGCGGCGAGCACGAAAATGCCGTTGCCGGCGCCGGTGACCGCGAGATTAGCTTCCGGGCCGAACTCGCGGCGCAGCTTGTTCATCAGCCCGTTCTCGCCCGCCTGCGCGGCCGCGAGCATCAGCGGGTCGAGGCGCAGCACCGCCGCTTCGTCATGATCGGAGCGTTTGGCGGTCGAGAGCATGGTGTTGATGCGCTCATGCAGCGCGGCGAGAGCGTTGGTGCCATCGGCTGCCGCGGCATCGCGCAAACCCTGCGGCAGCGTCATTTTCAGGAGGTAGCGGCCGGGGTGGGCGGAAAGCCAGGTCTGCAGGTCGGGGTCGATCCGGTCCATCAGGCGCATCCAGGCGGATTGATGGACCAGCCGGCCCTCTTCGGCCGAGAGCGTGTCGCAGGCGATCTCGGCGGTGACGCCGTCGCGCGTGATCAGCAGGTCGAACGGGGCGCCATCCTCGAATCCGGCGAACTGAACCTCGAAACCGGCGGCTTCGTGCAAGATGGCGGTGCGATGAAGATGTAGTAATGGTATCAGCGTCGCCTCGCCGGTCAGTGCGGCGGTGAGCGCGGCGCGGAACCGGACCTTGCCGGCGGCATTCAGCCTTGCATCGAGCGCGGAAAGCCCGGCGACGCGGCTGGCGAGGCTGGTTTCAAGCGGCGACATCTCCCGCCCGAGGCGGCATTTTTCTGCCGCGAATTCAGCGGCATAGCGTTTGGCAACCAGCTTGCCATAGCGCGCGCCGGCCCCGACTTTGGCCTGCAATGCCACCAGCCGATCGGCCCAGAATTTTCGACCGGCGACCGAAATGATCGACTTGATGTCCTTGGTGCGCTGGGTCGGCGTGCGTGTCATATTCATGATACGCGCATACTACAGGTCGGACGGTCGTCCTGCTATCACATTGTTGTGATAGGTAACCGCGCCGGTACGAATGCGCCGCATTGGGCGCGGTGGCGCAGCCAATGATCGGCGAGGACGCAGGCCATCATCGCCTCGCCGACCGGCACGGCCCGGATGCCGACGCAGGGGTCGTGCCGGCCTTTGGTCTGGATATCGACCTCGGCGCCTTCGGCATCGACGCTCGCGACCTCGGTCAGGATCGAACTGGTCGGCTTGACCGCGAAGCGCACCACGATCGGCTGGCCGGTCGAAATGCCGCCCAGCACGCCGCCGGCGTGGTTCGCGAGGAAACGCACCGTGCCATCAGGGTTCATGCGCATCTCGTCCGCGTTCTCTTCGCCGCGCAGGGCGGCGGCGGCGAACCCATCGCCGATCTCGACCGCCTTGACGGCGTTGATGCTCATCATCGCACCCGCCAGATCGGCATCGAGTTTGGCATAGACCGGCGCGCCGAGGCCGGGCGGCGCACCGCGCGCGGTGATTTCGACCACCGCACCGACCGAGGAGCCGGATTTGCGGACGGCATCGAGTTCGGTCTCCCACAGACGGGCGGCGAGCGGGTCCGGGCAGAAGAAATCGTTGCGATCGATCTCGGCATCGTCGAAGCGGCTGCGGTCGATGGCGTGGGGTCCCATCTGCACCAAAGCGCCGCGGATGATGATGCCATCACCGAGGATCTTGCGGGCGATGGCACCGGCGGCGACGCGCATGGCGGTCTCGCGCGCCGAGGATCGTCCGCCGCCGCGCGGGTCGCGGATACCGTATTTCCAGTGATAGGCGATATCGGCATGGCCGGGACGGAACCGGTCGGCGATGTTGGCGTAGTCCTTGCTCCGCTGATCGGTGTTTTCGATCATCAGCGCGATCGGCGTGCCGGTGGTCTGGCCCTGATAGACGCCGGAGAGGATTTTCACGGTGTCAGGCTCGCGGCGCTGGGTGGTGAAGCGCGACTGGCCGGGGCGGCGGCGATCGAGAAACGGCTGGATATCGGCCTCGGACAGGGCGATGCGGGGCGGCACGCCATCGACCACGCAGCCGATCGCGGGGCCGTGGCTCTCGCCCCAGGTGGTGACACGGAACAGATGGCCGAAGCTGTTATGCGACATGCGGGTTTATAGGCGTGCGCCCGCGCCGCCGCCAAGCCGGCCCCGTGTTTGCAGCACAACCGCGAGACCGAGGGCGGCAAGGGCGAGCAGGCAGGCGAGGCGGGTGTGGCGCGGGCGGTAGAAAAACCGGATGCGGCTGCGCCCTGCGGGCAGCGCGATCGCCTGGAACAGCGGACCGTGCCGGGCGATGACGACGGCGCGATCGCCGATGACCGCGTGCCATCCGCCGAACCACGCTTCGCGGCGGATCAGTGTTGCGGGTGCCGCGCAATCTGTAATGACGCGGTTCAGGCTGGCGTTCGATATCGTGCAGCCGGGTGCGGTGTAGAAGGGCGCGGCCCCCGGCAGGTGGTAGATCCACATGGCGCGATCGCGATAGATCAGGCGCGGCGCCGGGGTTGGTTTCGGCCCATCGAAGCGCAGGTACGGCGCGATGATGGTGGTGCCGGCGATCCGGCCCCTCCAGATCATCACGGCGTTGCCGGCGTGGTGGCTGAATTTGTAATGCAGCGCCGCGTGGGGCGGGATGCGCAGCGGGTGGGTCAGGGTGATAGGCAGGCTCGCGTCATCGGCGGCGTGATCCAGGCTGGCCTGGCCGGTCGCGCAATCGCTGCCGGCGCAGAGCGTTACGTTCAACCGGCCGGTCGAGGCGCCGTCATAGGTGCCGATCCGGACGCCGATGGCGCTGATCCGCCGGGGGAGGGGGGTGGATGCCGGCAGGCTGCCCTGGATTGTCGCGCTGCCCTGGAGCGAGACACCGGGCGCGCTGGCATCGAGCGTCAGGCTCGTGCTGTCGCGAAAGGGATCGAGGCCCGGCGGGGTCAGGATGGTGGTGACGCCCACCGCGCGGAAGCCAGCGAGGTGGTCGCGCAGGGCTGCGGCCTGGCCGGCAAGCGGTGCGGTGGGTTGCAGGCCGAGTGCGGTATTGCCGAAGCCGATCCAGGAGGCGGCGACCGGCAACTGGTTGGTGTTGATCGAGGCGAGGCGATCGGCGGCGGGGTAATCCGGGCCGAAGGGTCCCAGCGTGAAGAACCGCCCTAGTTTTTGATGTGTCTGCAGAAAGCGGATGCCGCCGGTCGCCTGTTCGCCCGACCACGCGGCGGCAGCCTGACCGGATGCCATGGTCGCCGTGGCATCGCCCAGGGCGAGGCATGCGAGCATGGTTGTGGCAAGCCGGCCTGGTCGCCCGGTCAGGAGCGCGAGGCAGGCCAGTGCGGCGGCGAGTTCGGTGCCGCAGGCGATCAGGACGACGTGGTGATCGAATGGGCTCGCGCGGTACCAGGCGCGCAGTTGCGCGCGGTGGGGCAGGGTCACGATCAGGATCAGGCCGAGGCAAGTCGCCCCGGCGATCGCCGCGGCGCGGCGGGGCAGGGCACCGCGGCGCTGCCAGTGATCGAGCGCGAGGCCGACCATGATCAGCA
The DNA here is from genome assembly GCF_026191915.1 of Acidiphilium sp. PA. GTDB lineage: Bacteria > Pseudomonadota > Alphaproteobacteria > Acetobacterales > Acetobacteraceae > Acidiphilium. Next base: position 3,148 of record NZ_JAIMBY010000001.1, on the reverse strand, counting down.
GTGCGAGGTCGAGCGCGGGGGTGACGAAGCGGATCGCATCCGTGGTGCCGACGAAGGGGATCAGATTGAACGCTTCGCGCGCACGATTGATCCCCTCGATCCGCAGCATTCCGAATGTGATGATGCAGCCGAGCAGGATGGCGCGGCCGCGTTCACGATGGCGCGCAATGACCGCCATCAGCGCGATGGCGATGGCGATGATGCCGAACCAGGTGCCGGTCTGCCACCAGGCATTGTCGATCGGGCCCGCTGCGGCGGCGGCGAGCGCGGGCGGGATCGGCCCCGCGATCGGGCCGACGATGAAGGGCAACACCGACAGCATGGCCGAGGCGGGCCATGCGATCAGCGAAAAATATCCATCGTGCGGGCCGTAGTAGGACACCCGGACGTAATCGGCGAAGGGGATCAGCAACGGGGCGGCGAGGGCGGGCGCGAGGATCAGCCCGAGCATGATCTTGCCCGCGAGGCGGATGCGCGCCGCACCGGCTAGGGCGAGGGCGCGCAGCGTCCACGCGGCGGCGAGCAGGCCGCCGAAATAGGCGGTTTCCGGGTAGCCCGCATAGATCATCGCGGCGGTGGCCGCGGCGATCAGACCCCAGCCGCACGGGGTGCCGCTTCGGGCGGCGCGTGTCGCGCGTTCGATGCCGAGCAGCAGCAGCGGCATGAACGGCAGCGGGCCGGCGGCGTGGGGCACGAGGAAGAAAATGCCGCTCAGCCCATAGAGCGCACCAGCGATGAAAGCGGCGAACCGCGTGGTGCCGAGGTCGAGCAGCAGAGCATAGAGCGCGGCGCCGCTGAGGCTTTGCAGCACCAGCCGCAGGATCAGCCAGCCATGGGCGAGGCGGAGCAGCAGGACGAAGGGCAGAAAGAACGACAAGGTCTGCATTTCGGCCGCGAGCGGCATACCGACCCCGGTATAGGGGTTCCACCAGGGGATGATGCCGGCAAGCCAGTCCTTCGCGCTCAGCATGCCCTGCGCCTGGGTGATCAGGCCGATCGTCGGGTCCGCCCAGGTTGGTGAGCCGGGTGCGGGGAACGGGCCGGTGCGCAGATCGACGGTGAGACCGCGATAGAACAGCGCGGGGTCGGCATGCATGACGCCCAGGATCAGCAACAGGTTCGCAAGGCAGGGCAGGGCGATGAGGCCGATGAGCGGCCCGGCGTGCCGTGCGGCCGCTTTCATGGCGATGGGGCGGGATGGATTCGGGCCATTGAAAGGGAATCGATCAGCACACCATCGCGCAGCGCATAGGCGCGCTGGCGCCCTTCGATCATGAAGCCGAACTTCTCATAGAGTGCGATGGCGCGGCGGTTATCGGTGAACACGTTGAGTTCGATCCGCACTAGGCCCAGCCAGTTGTCGGCCAGGTCGATCAGCGCGGACATCAGTGCGGTGCCGGCGCCCTTTCCTTGCCAGGGATCGGCGATGCTGATGCCAAGGCCCGCGACATGCGCGCGGCGGCCCGTATGGCGGTTCAGACTTGCGGTACCGACCAGTTCGGTGCCCGCTTCGGCCACGAGGAGATGATTATCTGGTCCGAGCTTTTCGAGGTAGGCGATGCTGGCGGCTGTCTGGCCGAATGGCACTGCGAGGGTGCCGTGCCGGACGCCGGGCATGTTTCGCAACGCGGTGATCGCGAGAGCATCGTCCTTTCGGGCGGCGCGGATCGTAAAGCTGGGCGGTTCGGCGGGGTTCATGGAGCGGGGCTATCGGGCGGCCGCGCGGTCGTCAATGTGGTGGAAACGAAAACGCCTCCGGCGAACCGGAGGCGTTGGGTCCCCACCCATTTTTAGCCGGATTGCGGTTTCAGGCGCGGTTGCGGCGACGCAGAACGAGGCCGAGGCCGATCAGCGCGGTGCCGAACAGAGCGAGCGAGCCGGGTTCCGGCACGCTGACAGTGCCGGGGACGACGAAGATCCGATCAACCAGGATATCTTTGGCAGTGACGCCGCCGCCGGTGAAGCTGAAATTGACTTTGTATGAGCCGGCGGTTGCGATGTCGGCTGTACCGTAAACCAGCGTCCATGTGTTGGTGCCATCGGCCGCACCGATTGCGGCGACACTGGCGGAGGAGATCAGGTTGGTACCGACGACGCTGCCGCTGAAGGTCGCATCGTTCGGGTTGGCATAGCCGTTGGCCGGGACGTAGACGTCGAACCCGATGCTGTAGGTGCCGGCGTTCAGAGCAATGGTCTGCGAGAGGGTCTCGGTGCCCGTATCCGTCGAGAAATAGGCAGCGTAACCGCTGCTGGCATCCGGACTGCCAGAGGTCAGCATATCTCTCGCGACGGCCTGGCCGTAGGCGCCCTGCGGGTAGTTGCGAGCAACGTTATCGGTCGCGATGACCTGTTCGGCGCTGTTGACTGGTGGGACGGTGCCCATGTTCCAGCCGGTGAAATCGCCCGTGCCGAACGTGCCGTTCTGGACCAGATTAATGGGCGACGCGTGGGCTGTGCCAAAGGATAGTAGCGCTGCGGCGACCGAGCCGGTGAGGAGGAAAGTTTTGAATGACATGCTGGACTCCATGATCGAGATAATTGACGCAGGGTTACTAACTGCTGGTGAAAAATATGCATGTTTCATGCCAAAAAAAATTATATAATTAATTCAAATAGATACAGGATATCATGCAAAGCGTGTCTTCCAATGTGTAAAATTTCCTGACACTTTTGACCTGCGAGCGGCCGCTGCGGCGCGAGGCGATATGACGCGCCTGCGCGATCTGCACCACGCTTGACCGGGCGCGTCAGGCCGGGCGACGCCGCTGATCGGGCATGAGGGTATGATAAATCCGGGCATGCTGAAGATCCTTTGGGGTTTTGCGGAAGGGAAGGCTTCTTTTTTGAAAAAAAGAAGCAAAAAACTTTCTTTAATCTGGGTCACGGGCGTTTTCACCGGCACGGACCCAGATTAACAAAGTTTTTTAATCTGGGTCACGGGCGTTTTCACAGCCGCAGACCCAAATTAACAAAGTTTTTTTTGCTTCTTTTTTGTTCACAAAAAAGAAGGGCTTCCCTTGCTTTTTTGGGTATATTGTTTCGTTATCGTAACGAATTAGGCGTGCATCAGCCCCGCGGGCCTTTGCGCCACATTTTTTTGGCGTCGAACGAGGGCACGAAGGGGTGGTGCCAGGGCGGGACGGGTGGT